>PNAH01000024.1:44195-69342 GCA_003170315.1 Acidimicrobiaceae bacterium | reverse complement strand
GCCTACCAGGGTTACGGCCGCGGCGTCGACCTCGCGAGGCTCGAGGCCGCGACCGAATTGGCCATCGGTGACTGTCGTCCGGACCTGACGGTCCTGATCGATACGCCGCTCGACGTCGCGAACGAACGCCGGGTCCCGGACGTCCGGGACCGCTTCGAATCGGCCGACCTGGACTTCCACCAGCGGGTGCGCGACGGCTATCTGGCGATCGCGGCCAAGTGGGGCGATCTCTGGTGCGTGATTGACGGTTCGCGTAGCGAGTCCGAGGTGGCCGATTTGGTCGACGAACGACTCACCTCTTTACCATGGTGAGATGACTGACGTCTTCGATGCCCTCTCCGGACAGGAGTCGGCGGTGGCCGCGATGCGTCAATACGTCAAGTCACCGGTGCACGCTTATTTGATCAGTGGACCGGTGGGATCGAGTTTGCACGATACCGCGCTCGCATTCGCGGCCGCGTTGCAATGTCCCGAGAACGGTTGCGGTCACTGCGACATCTGTCGATTGGTCTTGAGCGAAAGTGACGCCGACGTCTACGTCGCGGAGCGAGCGGGACTGTCGTGGCGCATTGACGAGCTGCGCGAAGCAGACCGCGTGAGTCGACGACGCCCCTTGGGGTCGGGATATCAGATCGTGATCATCGACGACGTGGAGTTGACGACGACGGGCGCGTCCCCGAGCGCGCCGGCCCTCTTGAAATCGCTGGAAGAGACGCCCACTCGAACGATCTTTCTCCTCACCGCCGAAGACGTACCACCGGCGCTCGACACGATTGCCTCTCGATGCGTGGAACTGAAACTGAAGGGCCTGAGCGAAGAGGCCATCGCCGAGGTGCTGATCCGAGAGGGGGCGACGGCGCTCGCCGCTCGAGCGGCGGCGAGCGCGGCCAACGGCAACCTCCGGCGCGCGCGGATCCTCGGACGTGACGACGAGTTAGCCCAACGCATCGCGCAGTGGCGTTCCGTTCCCGAACGACTCAATGGGACGCCCGCCACGTCGGCCGCGCTCGCCACGGAGATCGCGCGCGCCCTGGAGGACGCCGCGGCCCCATTACAGCAAATGCAGGACGAGGAGATGGACCTGCGCGTGCAAGAGTCGCGTCAGATGGGCCAGCGGTCGGTCTCGAATCGCCGCGACATCGAAGCGCAGTTCAAGCGTGAACAGCGACGATTTCGCATCGACGAACTGCGCTTCGGACTCACCGCTCTCACGAACGTGTACCGCGATCGCATGGTCGAGAGTCTGGAAGGCAGTGAACTCGGTGAGGCTCGTGATCAGTACCGCGTTGGTGCTTTGATCCGAGCGATCGGTGTCGTGTCGGAGGCGTCACGCCGCCTCTCGTCGAACGTTGACGAGACACTGCTATTGAACGATCTCATGCTCTCGTTGATGGAGTTCTAGAGGCCGTCGAGGTCGCCCGAGGAGACCTATCAAGTAAGGTTGCTGCTTGCGCCTGGGTAGCTCAGTCGGTAGAGCAACGCATTCGTAATGCGTAGGTCGTGGGTTCGATTCCCACCCCAGGCTCCCAGCGGTCTATCGCAACGGTTGATGATTGACATTTCACTTTCGCCTGATACTTGACAAAACAACACCTGATCCATGACATGCGTCGTGCCGAAATTAGTTGCTACGCAGAACCGCGCTCCTTGCCGACCATTTCGTGGACGATCGCCGTGAAGTCCTCTGATCGCTCTTCCCAGTTTTTGTACTGGTCGAAGCTCGGGGCACCCGGGGAGAGCAAGATGACGCCACCATTGCTCAGCGATTGGCGGGCCTCGGTGACCGCGTCGCGCATTGATGAAACCGCGAGTTGAGTTAACTCGGGCGACAACCGAGACACTTCCGCGCCAATTCGTTGTCCGGCCTCACCCATCGTGATGAGGACTGTCGACGCGCGTCGGGCCACGATTGCTTCAGCCAAGGGCTCGTAGTCGACACCGCGGTCGAATCCGCCAGCGATGAGGGCGACCGCGTCGTCGGCGAAGACCTCGAGGGCGGCGACCACCGGGAGGGCCGACGTCGCCAGTCCGTCGTCGACGTAACGACGAGTCTCGCCGTCGACGCCTTCGATCGCCACCAACGTGAGTCGACCACGAAGCGGTTCGAACGTGGAGGCCGAGGCGAGTGCTCGCGCTCGCACCTCGTCGACGCTCTGGTGCGTGAGTAGACCGACGCCGTGGAGAGCGAGGGCGACGTTCGAGTTGCTGTGCACCCCTAGGAGACCCAGCGCGGCGGCGAGCTTCGTCTCGTCGGGGGCGATGAACGACACGTCGCCGCCGATCTCGTCGGCCAACTGGCGAAAGCTTGGAGTGTCCGGCACCAGGGTGTGATGTTTCCCGATCGCTCGCGTGAGTGAGAGTTTGTCGCGTCGGTAGTCTTCGAGCGTGCCGTGCCAATCGAGATGGTCCGCGCCCAGCGAGGTCACGATCACGAGGCCCGGGGCCACGTCGATATCGACGCACTGAAAGCTTGAGACCTCGAGGACCAGCCATCCGTCTTCGACGTCGACGTCGACGTCCGGGTCGTAGGGCGGTTGCCCGAAGTTGCCGAGGCGCAACGCCGATTCGCCCAGACCCTGGAAGAAGAAGGTCGCGAGGGCGGTCGTGGTCGACTTTCCCTTCGTACCGGTAATCGCCATCACTCTCGAGCGATCGATGTCGTGAAGCCAGAGGTTGAGCGCCGACGTGACGGTGACGCCATGCTCCTCGAGGTCGAGGACGTCCGCGCGTCGGCGCGGTATCCCCGGGCTCTTCAAAACGACGTCGCATTCGAGTAGTGCGTCGAGTCCGCCTTCGTGCGAGGCGATCACGTCCGGGTCTACGCCCGACGCGTCATCCACGAGCACGATGGACTCGGCCACGTCCTCCAACCGTCGTCGAGTCGCGCGGCCCTCGACGCCGTAGCCGAAGATGCCCACGCGTTTGCCGGCGAGGTCAGCGAAGCCAGTTGGCCGGGACACGACTAGTTCCTTGTGGTTCGAGCAGGTCGGAGAGATCTCGCTCAGTGCGTAACTCGTGCGCCAGTACGACCAAGGCCGTCACGTCTCGCCACTCCTCGTGGTGGCTCACTTCGGTCAGTGCGACGGCGCTCTCGTCGGGGTCGCCCACGCACTCGAACGGTTTGTGTTCGGCGCCCAGTCCCACGAGCGTGCGAAGTTGTGCGTCGCGCGCCGGATCGCTCAACGGCTCGCTCGAGAAGATGGCGCGCAGGGCCGAGCGCGACATGAACGGGGCCAAGACGAGGTTGACGAATAGGCACTTGTCGCATTCGCCGCACCACTGCGGCGAGCGCTGATCCAGAACTTGTGTGAAGGCGCGATTGCAGCTCCGAAAGACGTGATGGTACTGCTCGAGTTCGCTGAACACTTGGGCGACCCACAGTTCACTGCGGTCGCGCAAGTAGCTGGCCACCACGAGTTCGTCGCCGACGCGTTCGGCGATCGCGTGACCGATCAGATTCTCCGCGTTCCAGGACTTGCTCCACTGGTGGTTGATGTCCGAGTTGTACCAGCGAAGGTTCGCCACCGAGGACGAGTGTTCGTTGCTGAGCGCGACGCCGCCGCGACCCGAGGCGACGGCCGCGACCGCCGCCAACAAGGTCATCATCGCCGTCACCGGCACGTGACCGTTGAAGAAGGATTCGTCGCCGCGCACGATCTGGGGGTCGAGGGTGCGCGACGCGCGTACGACGTCGAGACCGGTGACGGCGGCGGTCTCCTCGAGTGGTGCGAAGCGACCCGACGAAGGGCTGACGACGAAGAGCGTCTGATCGACGGACCCGCGCAACCTCTCGGTCGTCACGACCGAGTCGATGCCGCCCCCGAAGGGCGTGAGAACCCGATTCGGGTCGACGAACGGCTCGAACGGTTCGACGCCCGTTCGCCCCTCGATCGTGACGTCACTCAGTGGAATCTGATTGCGATAGGCGAACTCGCCCAGCCCGTCGGAGAGCGCGGCCTTGAGGAGTCGACGGCCCTGGGTCCCGAGGGGCGTCGTGCCCACGTCGATGCGCCGCGCCGCCCCGGCCTTGTAGTACGAAAGCCCGGCGATGAGGTACCAGAGTTGGGCCAGCGACACCACGGCCGGCGCTTCGAGGGACTTCACCCCCTCGAACGTGACCGATTCGACGAAGGTCCGACCATCGAGGTCGTAGGTCCCCATGAGCGTGTCCGCCGAAACGTCGAGGTCGACATAACGAAACAGTTCGGCGCGTTCTTTCACGCGACGACCCGTCTCGCGACCAGTGCGAATCGACCGCACGGGCGCGCCGCGCGGTCGCTGAAGAAGGTGGCTCCGCCGTCGGTGGATTGGCTGGCGACCGTGATCTGGGTCTCCGTGACCTTGAGCGCGAGGAGTTGGGCGACGGCAACGCAGCGCAGATCGAACCGGGAGCGATCGCCGGTGTCGGACGTCACCGCCCCGGGAATCGTCGTGAAGTGCTCGGCCACCTCCGGGCCGACTTGATAGGACGCGGCGGAGATGCACGGACCCAAAAATGCGTGCACCGCGTCGTGATGCTCGAAATTTTCCAGCGCGCTCTCAAGCACGTTCTTCTCGAGTCCTCGCCATCCGGCGTGGACGACGGCGAGGGTCGGCGAGTCCTCGTCGACCAAGAGGATCGGAAGGCAGTCCGCGACCAGTACCGCGACCGCGAAGCCGTCGCCGTAGTCGACGATGACGTCGCCGGAGCTGTCGGCGGTCGCCTGGTTCGCGTTCACCACGTCGCGGCCGTGGACCTGGTTAATGATGATGAGGCGAGGGGCGTCGACCCCGATGGCCTCGGCGACGCGACGGCGATTTTCCAGAACGTTCGTGGGATCATCGTCGACGTGGTCGCCGAGATTCAGTGATTCGTACGGGGCCCGGCTCACGCCGCCGGTGCGGCCGGTGACGAACGCCCGGACGCCAAAATGACGAGCGAATTCAATCGGATAGACATCGAGCTCTCCATGGGTTTTCGGCGAGAGGGTTAGTTCGACGGGCACGATTGGCTGATTCCGTTCGAACTGTCGGCGCGCCCATACTTTCGGCGCCTGAATCGGCCCTGGTTGATGACCCCAGCGGTGTGTCGGTCGCGGTCGATGTTTCGCGAGTCATTCACCCTCGAGAGCCTATGGCCGAAGTGCCGACTCGTCGTTCCCAGTACTTGCCTAACCTCTTGAAAATGACCATGGGACTCTTGGCGCAGTGCCACTTCGCCGACGCGGGAACGCCGGTCGATGTCGCGGTCTCCGGCGGACCCGACTCCCTCGGGCTTCTCCTCCTCGGGCTCGAGGCCGGGCTCGTCATCACCGTGCACCACGTCGATCACCACGCCCGTGCGACCAGCGGTGAGGACGGCGACTACGTGGAGGGAGTCTGTCAGCAGCTGAACGTCGGATTCGCTCGCCACGACGTCGTGGTGGAACCAGGTGGAAACTTTGAAGCACGAGCCCGTGCAGCCCGTCGAGGCGCCATGCCCTCCGGAGTCCTCACCGGTCACACCATGGACGATCTCGCCGAAACGGTGCTGCTCAATATGCTTCGCGGCGCTGGACTCGACGGACTTTCCCCGATGGTGAACGACCCGACCAAACCGCTACGCGACGTACGAAGGGTCGCGCTTCACGAGTTCGTCGACGCGTCGCCCTACGTCGCGCTCCACGACGAGACCAACGAAAGCCCCGCCTTTCAACGCAATCGAGTGCGTCATGAATTGATGGCCCTGCTCGATGACGTCGCCGGTCGCGATGTCGTGCCGATCCTGGCCCGACAGGCCGCGCTCGTGTTTGACGAGCGCACGTGGTTGGACGAACTCGCCCGGGACGATGAAGCGGTAACGCTCGAAGACGCCGACTGTCGCGTGTTACGAGCGTGGCCGCGCGCTCGACTTCGACGATGGTTGCGGGCCCGACTCCGTGCGCCCGATCTAGGTGACGGAAGCCATCCACCGAGCGCCGACGAAGTCGAACGGGCCATCGACGTCGTGGTGGGCGACGTCGTCGCCATGGAGTTGAGCGGTGGGCGCCGCCTGTCTCGACGAGACCAACACCTGTCGTTGCAGTAGCGACAACAAGTACGCTGGCCAGGCATGGGTAGCCAATCTTCCAACGAATTCACCGCTCGATGGGCGCAACACGACCTCGGTGAGGTCGTCGTCTCGGCCAAAGAAGTGCACGACCGGGTGCTCGAACTGGGACGTCAGATCACCAGTGACTACTCCGAGAGTCCTCCGCTGCTGGTGGGCGTCTTGAAGGGCGCGATCAACTTCATGTCCGATCTCATGCGCGCCATCGAACTCCCTGTCGAGGTCGATTTCATGGCGGTCTCGTCCTACGGGGCGGCGACCAAGACCAGCGGCGTCGTGCGCATCGTGAAAGACCTCGACGTCGACCTGCTCGATCGCGAGGTGCTGATCGTCGAAGACGTCGTGGACTCCGGTCTCACTCTGAACTACCTGCGTCAGTACCTCGGCGCGCGCAATCCTCGGAGCCTGGAGGTCTGCGCGCTGCTCTTGAAAGAGGGCGAGCAACGCGTCGAACAGTCGTTGAAATACGTAGGCTTCACCATCCCTTCGGACTTCGTCGTGGGCTACGGCCTTGACGTCAACGAGCGCTACCGCAACCTCGACGCGATTTACACCTTCACCGGCAAGGCCTAGGCGTGGTCGATCAGGCGCGCGTGCAGCGCCTCGTGCGCGAGCTTCTCGAAGCCATTGGGGAGGACCCCACCCGAGCGGGGCTTCTGGAGACGCCGCGACGGGTGGCCGACATGTACGGCGAGTTGTTCGAAGGGATTGAGGCCGACCCCGGCGAACACCTGCGAGTGACCTTCGAAGCTGGTCACGACGAGATGGTGATGGTTCGCGATATTTCCTTCACCTCGCTCTGCGAGCACCACCTCGTGCCTTTCGTCGGTTTCGCCCACGTGGCCTACCTACCCGGTCCCGAAGGCCGCATCACCGGGCTATCCAAACTGGCGCGAATGGTCGAGGGATACTCGCGTCGCTTGCAGGTCCAAGAGCGTATGACCACCGAGATCGTCGAAGCGATGGAACGCGAGCTGCACCCGCGCGGCTCCATCGTGGTCATCGAGGCCGAGCACTTCTGCATGTCGATGCGCGGCGTGAAGAAGGCCGGCGCGACCACGGTCACCTCGGCCGTTCGCGGATCGTTTCGCTCCGATGCGGCGAGCCGCGCCGAGGCGTTGCAGTTCATCCATCAACGACGGTCTGCATGGCGCTGAGCCCCAGCGTCATGGGCATCGTCAACGTCACGCCGGACTCGTTCTTTGCCGAATCGCGCACGCTCTTAACGGCCGACGCCGTGGCGCGGGGCCGGGCGTACTTCGACGCCGGCTGTGACATCGTCGACGTCGGCGGGGAGTCGACGCGACCGGGCGCGACGCCGATTGCAGCCGACGAAGAGATCGCGCGCGTGGTGCCGGTGATCGAGCAACTGCGCGCCTACGGGCCGGTCTCGGTTGACACGCAAAAGGAATCCGTGGCGCGAGCGGCGATCGCCGCCGGCGCGAGCGTCCTCAATGACGTGTCGAGCACCCTGGTTGACGTGGCCGCGGAACTGGCGGTGGGCTACGTGGCCATGCACCGACAGGGCGATTCGACGGTGATGCAACTGAATCCGACCTACGGCGACGTTGTCGCTGAGATCGGGGAGTTTCTGACTGGCATGGCCGAGCGCGCACGAGTCGCTGGCGTGAAATCACTCTGGCTGGATCCGGGCATCGGATTCGGCAAGACGACCGAGCACAACATCTCGCTCCTCGCCCACGTGTCGCACTTCGTGGACATCGCGAGCCAGTACCACGCCGGGGTCCTGATTGGCACCAGTCGCAAGCGCTTCCTCGGTGACTTTGGAGGTGATCCACTCGACGCGGACCAGCGATTGGAGGGTTCTATCGCCACCGAGGCGTGGGCCCTCTTGCAAGGTGTGAGTATGGTACGAGTACACGACGCCACGGCCGCCGTTCAGCTCCGTGAGCTGCTCGCCCGTCCCGTCGAGGAGGTAGTCGCGTGAGGGGCAAGTGGGCGGCGGGTATCGAGCCGCGGAGTTTCACCTGGGTCTACAAGGGGATTCTGGCGGTCTCGGAACGTCCGGGCGGTTCCACCACCGTTCACCGCCGCGTTCGACGCGACGAAGAGTTGCTCTGGCTGAAGCACCAGGGCTTCGGTCGCGTGATATCGATCCTGCCGGTGATGCAGAACCTCAGCACCTATTTTGAACACGGCCTCACGGCGAGCCACTACGCCCTGCGCGGTGGACCGCAACAACGCGAGGTCCTGGAAGCCTGTTACCTGGACCTGGCGCATTCGATGTCCAACAAGACCATGGTCCTGTTGCACAGTGACGAAGTATCGGATCGACTGCTCGGCGTGATCGCCGGCTATCTGGTGTGGAGCCAGCGCGTCCCCACCGTGCCGCTCGCGATCGCGTACGTGGAGCGTCTCTTCAAGCGTTCGATCGGACCGGACGGTCGAACGGTGCTCTTCGACCTACCCGAGGTGAGCGCGTGAACGACGTGATCGAGCTGCGCGAACTTCGCTGCAGCGCGATCGTCGGCGTGCTCGCCGAGGAACGCGAACGGGCGCAACCGCTCGTCTTCGACCTCGAGCTGGTGCGCCCCTTCGAAGAGGCCGCCCTCAACGACGACATTGCCGAAACCACGAACTACGCCGACGTCCTGACCCTCACCTGTCGCACGGCGACCGAAGGCCGCTTCCTCTTGCTCGAAACGTTGGCGTACCGCGTCGCCTACGAAGTCCTGGCGCTCGACGAAGAGATCGCCTCGGTCACGATCGCGGTGCGCAAAGTCCGCCCGCCGGTCGTCGAAGACGTCGCGTCGGTCGGCGTGCGTTGCACCGTTCACCGTCCGTAGTGCGCCGGGCGTACTTCTCGTTGGGCTCGAACCTCGGTGATCGACGTGAACACCTGGCCGTGGGCGTCGACCTCGTGGTGGAGAACGAGTCCCACCGCGCCTCGTCGGTCTACGAAACCGAGCCGGTCGGTGGCGTCGTCCAGGACCGGTACTGGAACATGGTGATCGAAGTCGTCACCGACGCCACCGCGCCCGAACTGCTTGCGCGAGCCCACCGCGCCGAGACGGCGCGCGGACGTGTCCGTGACGTGCGCTGGGGACCGCGGACCCTCGACGTGGACGTACTGCTCGTGGGCGACGAGCGCAGCGACGACCCCGAGCTCACGTTGCCCCACCCACGAATGTACGAACGGTCCTTCGTGCTGATTCCGTTGCACGAATTGGCGCCGGAGTTGGTGACCGGCGAACAATTGGACGCTGGCGCCGGAGCGGTCTCGCGACTGGGTACACTCGAATCGTTGCGCTAAGTCGAACGGCACCTGCGAGGGGCTGGAACGGACGGGAGCAGTGATGAATATCTCAATTGTTGGAGCCGGTCGAGCGGGCTCTTCGTTCGCCACCGCCCTGGAACGCGTGGGTCACCAGGTGGCAGTGATTCATCACGACGACGTGTCCTCGCTCGGTGACTCGGCGTTGATCATCCTTTGCGTTCCCGACGACGCCATTTCGAGCGTCGCCGCGACGATACCTCCATGCGACCATCGCGTGGTGGCGCACGTCGCCGGCTCGCGCAACCTCGAGGTCCTCGCCCCGCACCCTCGAGTCGGGTCGCTGCATCCCTTGATGGCGCTGCCGTCGGGGAGTGAGGCCGACCGACTGATCGGTGCCACCTACTGCGTGGCCGGTGACGATCTCGTGCGAAAGGTGGCGCTCTCGTTGGCGGGGCGCGTCATCACTTTGCGCGACGATCAGCGCACGATCTATCACGCGGCCGCGGTGGTGGCGTCGAATCACCTGGTGGCGCTGATGGGTCAGGTTCGAACGCTCGCCGAATCGATCGGACTCAATCTGGAGGACTTCTTGCCCTCGGCCCAACAGTCGCTGGTCGACGTCGCGCGCTTCGGACCGGACGACGCCTTGACGGGACCGGCCTCGAGGGGCGACATGGCGACGATCGACGCTCACCTGGCGGCGATTCCGGAATCGGAACGCTCGACGTACGTGGCGCTCGCCAACGCCGCCTTCGAACTCTCGGAACTGCGCCGCTCACAATCTCCGGCCTGATGCGCCTGATCAGTGGGGTGGAAGAGTGGCGCTCCTTCGCCGACGCTCAGCGTCGAGCCAACCGCCACGTGGGCTTGGTACCGACGATGGGGGCCCTGCACGCCGGCCACACGTCACTGTTCGAGGCCGCCAAGAAACATGGTGACCTCGTGATCGCCACGAGGTTCGTGAATCCCCGACAGTTCGACGACCGCGACGACCTCGATCGATATCCGCGCACGCCCGAGGTCGATCGCGCGCTCGCCGAAGCCCACGGCGTGGACTGCCTCGTCGAGCCGACGCTCGCCGCGATGTGGTCCGCCTACCCCGATCCCACGCCCACCACGGTTACGGTGCGCGGATTGAGCGACGTCCTCGAGGGCGCCGCGCGACCGGGGCACTTCGATGGGGTGGCGAGCGTCGTGGCGAAACTGTTGACCGTGACCGGACCGTGTCGGGTCTACTTCGGTGAGAAGGATTTCCAACAACTGGCCGTGATCCGTCAAATGGTGTTCGACCTTTCCTTTGCCGCCGAGGTCGTCGGGTGCGCGATCGTGCGCGACGCGGACGGCCTCGCGCTCTCGAGCCGCAACGTCCAACTCGGCGTCGAGGCGCGTCGTCGTGCCCTCGCGCTCTCTCGGGCCGTGGCCGCCGTCGCCGCAGCGCCCGCTACCGCGTCGGCGCATCGACGCCGCCTGCGCGCGACGCTCGAGAGTGCCGGGGTGGACGTGGTGTACGCCGAAGTCGTCAACCCCGAGACGTTCGTTTCCTCGCTCGACACCGACTCGGGTGACGCCCGCGCGCTCGTCGCGGCGAAAGTTGACGGCGTGCGACTCATCGACAACGGACCGGTCGTCCTCAAAGGAGAACAGTGATGCTGCTGGCCATGGATGTGGGTAACACCGAGACCGTCATCGGTCTCTTCGGACCGGAGACACCGGAAACCCCGGACGCGATGGGCTTCGCGCGCGCCACCGACGAACGGGGACTGGCCTTTCACTGGCGGATCTCCACCGTGGCCGATCGCACGCCCGACGAACACGCGATGGTGCTCACCCAGCTGCTCGACCTGGAGGGCCTGGACCTTCGAACGGCGGTGACGGCGATCGCGATCTCCTCGTCCTCGCCGATGGCCAACACCCAACTACGTCGGATGGCCAATCGCTGGTTTTCGGCGCTCGACTTCACGGTGATCGGTCCGGGGACCAAATCGGGCATGCCGATTCTCTACGACAATCCCCGAGAGGTGGGACCGGACCGCATCGCCAACGCCGTCGGCGCCTACGACCTCTACCCCGGGGCGTCGATCGTGGTCGACCTCGGGACCGCGACGGTCTTCGACGTGATCAGCGCGAAAGGCGAGTACCTGGGCGGCGCCATCTCTCCGGGCGTCGCCATCTCACTCGACGCGCTCTACTCGCACGCCGCGGCGCTGCGCTCGGTCGAGCTGGTCCGTCCCCGTTCGGTCATCGGTCGCTCAATGATCGAATCGATCCAGTCCGGCGTCCTGTACGGCTTCGCCGCCCAGGTCGACGGCATGGTGGAACGGATCCTCGAAGAGCTCGGCGAGGCGACCGTCATCGCCACCGGGGGCCTGGCCGGACTCATCGCCCCGCACACCAAACACGTGCAACACGTCGAACCCTGGCTTACCCTCCACGGATTGCGTATCGTGCATGAACGGAATCATTCGGGAGAGTAATCGTGACGGTGCCGTACTCATTTGCTCACAACGCGTTCGCCGCGGCGCTTCAGAGCAGCTACGACCACCTCGCCGACGGCGAGGAATCGGGCGATTCGGTCAACGTCGCGGGACGCCTGATGCTCCTGCGTCGCCAGGGCAAGTTGGCCTTCGCCACGATGCGCGACTCGAGTGGGGAGATCCAGCTCTTCGCCCTCGAGTCGGCGACGTTGGACTTCGAGGAGTTCACGAAACTCCACTTGGGGGACTGGGTGGGCGTGGGCGGTGAGGTGGTACGCACCAAGCGCGGTGAACTGTCGGTCAAGGTGGCGACCTGGGTGACCCTCGCGACCGCCCAGCGCAACTTCGGGGACAAGTGGGCCGGCATCGCCGACTTCGACCTGCGCTATCGCCATCGCGAGGCAGATCTCTGGGCCAACCCGATGTCGCGCACCACGATCAAGCGTCGTAACGACGTGATGCGCGCGGTACGTGAACGGTGTTGGGCGGCCGACTTCATGGAGGTCGAGACGCCGATCCTGAACGCGATCGCGTCGGGCTCGGACGCGCGACCCTTCGCCACGCACCACAACGCCCTCGACACGGACTTCTTCCTGCGCATCGCCCCCGAGCTGTGGTTGAAGCGACTGGTGGTCGGCGGTTTCGAGCGCGTCTTCGAGATCGGACGGGTCTTTCGCAACGAGGGCGTCAGTCCGCGCCATAACCCCGAGTTCACGATGCTGGAGATCTACGCGGCCTACTGGAACTACGAGGACATGATGAACTTCACCGAGGAGTTGACCGCGGGCGTGGCCATGGACGTGCTCGGCACCACCGAAGTCGAATACCAGGGTCGGCCGTTCTCCTTCGCCACGCCCTGGCCCCGTCGCACCATGGCCGAGCTGGCGAGCGAGGCGGTCGGCGAGGACGTGTCGGTCCACACGCCGCGCGAACATCTCGCCCAGATGCTTCGAGACCGCGGGGTCGACGTGCACCGCGCCTGGGGCGCGGGACGGTGCTTGGCCGAACTGTTCGAAGCCACGTGCGAAAGCTCACTGTGGAACCCGATCTTCGTGACGGACTTCCCGGTCGAGATCTCGCCGCTGGCGCGCCGCCACCAGAGCGACCCCGACCTGGTGGAGCGCTTCGAGTCCTACGCCGTCGGACGCGAACTCTCCAACGGGTTCTCGGAACTGGTCGATCCCATAGACCAGCGCGCCCGTTTCGAGGATCAGGCGCGACTGGCCGCCGAGGGCGAGCCGGAGACGATGCACATCGACGAGGACTACATCAAGGCGCTGGAGTGGGGACTGCCGCCGACGGCCGGTCTCGGTCTCGGCATCGATCGGTTGGCCATGGTGATCGCCGACGAGTCGAACATCCGAGAGGTCATCGCCTTTCCAACGCTCAAGCCCTTGGCCGACTAGTAACTCGGCAGGTCCTCGAGCAGTGACTCGATGAGCGAGGCGAAGCCGTCGCGTAACGCCACACTCGGCAGCGTCTCCAACGTGACGTGCGCCTGAGCGAGGTAGGACTGGGCCGAGGCGATGGTGCGCTCGATACCGTCGGTAGCGACGACCAGCTTGCGTGCCCGCTCACGGTCTTCGTCGTCCAGGACCGCCCCGAGGACCCCGCGTAGTTCCTCGCCCGCCAGGGTGTCACGCAACGCGAAGATCGTCGGCAGGTTATAGATCCCCTCGGCCAGGTCCTGGCCGGCCGGTTTGCCCAACTCGTTGTCCGTAGCGATGACGTCCAAGATGTCGTCGCGCAACTGGTAAATCATGCCGAAACAGCGACCGAATTCGGTCAGCGCCTCTCGCTCTTCGACCGGCAGTCGCGCCGTCAGCGCACCCACGCGGCAACTGGACGCCATCAAGGCAGCGGTCTTTCCCTCGATGGCGCCGAAATAGTCCTCTTCGGTGCGCTCCACCGAAAAGGCGGTGCGCACCTCGGAGACCTGGCCCCGGGTCAACGCCGCCAGGGTTCGCGCCAACAATCCCGCGACGTCGGTGCCGAGATCGGCCGCGATCGCGGCCGAACGGGCCATGAGGTAGTCCCCGGCCACGATGGCGATGAGATTGCCGTAGCGCGCGTTGACGCTGTCGACGTTTCGTCGCACTTCCGCCTCGTCCATGACGTCGTCGTGGTACAGCGAGGCGAGGTGCATCAACTCCAGGGCCACGCCGCCGAGCAGGTCTTGCGGGGAGCCCGCGCGCTCGCCGCTGGTCGCCGAAGCGACCGCGAGCAGTGGGCGCAGGCGCTTGCCACCGGCGTAAATGAGGTGCGTGGTGACCGCATCGAGGTACGGGTCGCCGAAGATGACCGATTCGGCGAGCAATGTCTCCAAACTTTTAAGGTCGCTTTCGACCGATGCCAGCTGCAGTCGCTCGTGAGGGTTCACGTTCCCACCTTAATTGAGGGTCCGTTGGCCATTCTCTGTGGTCCGAGGGGTGGGGCGTAACTGCCACACCTCACCGGTACACTTTTATGTATTGACGCTCAAAGGATGACAATTGTTCGAACGATTTACTGACCGTGCCCGCCGAGTCCTGGTGCTCGCGCAGGAAGAAGCACGTGACCTGAACCACGCGTTCATCGGCACCGAGCACATCCTGCTCGGGCTGATCCGCGAGGGCGAGGGCGTTGCGGCCAAGGCGCTGGACGCCTTGGGGGTCACCTTCGACGTCGTGCGCGAGAAGGTGGAAGAGGCCATCGGCGCCAACACCAATCCCTCACCGGGATCGCCACCGTTCACGCCGCGCGCGAAGAAGGTCTTAGAGCTCTCGCTGCGCGAAGCCCTGCAACTGGGCCACTCCTACATCGGCACCGAGCACATGCTGCTCGGGTTGGTGCGCGAGGGCGACGGCGTCGCGGCCCAGGTCCTGAGCGACCTCGGGGCCGACATGGCGCGGGTCCGCACGCAAGTGATCCAGATGATGTCCGGTCAGGCCGGCAAGGAGTCCGGCGGCCAGAGTTCGTCCGGCAGTCAAAAGAGTGACCCCGAGGGAGCGGGCGGTTCGGCCGTCCTCGACCAGTTCGGTCGCAACCTCACCCAGTTCGCCCGCGAGGGCAAGCTCGACCCGCTCGTCGGACGCGAGAAGGAAGTCGAGCGCGTGATGCAGGTGTTGTCACGTCGCACCAAGAACAACCCGGTGTTGATTGGCGAGCCCGGCGTCGGCAAGACTGCCATCGTCGAGGGCCTGGCCCAGAAGATCGTCGCCAACCAAGTGCCAGTGACGCTCGCTGACAAGCAGCTCTACACCCTCGACCTCGGTGCGCTCGTCGCCGGTAGCCGCTACCGCGGTGACTTCGAAGAGCGTTTGAAGAAGGTCCTGAAAGAGATCCGCACGCGCGGCGACATCATCTTGTTCATCGACGAGATTCACACGCTCGTCGGGGCCGGTGCCGCCGAAGGCGCGATCGACGCCGCGTCGATCCTGAAACCGATGCTGGCGCGCGGTGAACTACAGACCATCGGCGCGACCACGATCGACGAGTATCGCAAGCACATCGAAAAGGACGCCGCGCTCGAGCGCCGCTTCCAGCCGGTCAAGGTCGAGCAGCCGTCGATAGCCATGACCATCGATATTTTGAAGGGCCTGCGCGAGGTCTACGAAGAGTTCCACGCGGTCAAGATCACCGACCAGGCGTTGATCGCCGCGGCGAACCTAGCCGATCGTTACATCTCGGACCGATTCCTGCCCGACAAGGCGATCGACCTCATTGACGAGGCTGGCAGTCGCCTGCGCATCCGTCGCATGGACACGCCACCGCAGCAGAAGAAGTTCGACGAGGACATCATGCGCGTACGCGCCGACAAGGAGAGCGCGATGGCCAGCGGCGCCCTCGAACAGGCCAAGGCCCTTGACGAACAAGAGCGTGAACTGATTGCCAAACGCGACGAACTCGATCTGACCATCCAGGCATCGGGCGGCGTGGTCTTCGACCTCGTCGACGAGGACACCATCGCCGAGGTGCTGGCGGTGTGGACCGGTATACCGGTCTATCGCCTCACCGAAGAGGAGACCACCAAGCTCTTGCGCATGGAGGATGAACTCCACAAGCGCATCGTCGGACAAGACGAGGCCGTCATTTCGATCAGCCGCGCCATTCGACGCACCCGCGCCGGCCTGAAGGACCCGAAGCGGCCCGGCGGTTCGTTCATCTTCCTCGGGCCGACGGGCGTCGGCAAGACCGAGCTCGCCAAGGCCCTGGCCGAATTTCTCTTCGACGACGAAGACGCGCTCATCCAGCTCGATATGTCCGAGTACATGGAGAAGCATTCGGTCAGTCGCCTGGTCGGTTCGCCCCCCGGCTACATCGGGTACGACGAAGGCGGTCAGCTCACCGAGGCCGTTCGACGCAAGCCCTTCTCCGTCGTGCTCTTCGACGAAGTCGAGAAGGCCCACCCCGACGTCTTCAACACGCTCTTGCAGATCCTCGAAGACGGTCGTCTCACTGACGCGCAGGGTCGCGCCGTGGACTTCAAGAACACGATTCTGATCATGACCTCGAACCTCGGCACCGCCGACCTGCGAAAGGCGGCCATCGGATTTGGCAGGGCCTCGGACGTCGCGGACTACGAGCGGATGAAGGAGAAGGTCCACACCGCCCTGAAGGCTCACTTCCGCCCGGAGTTCCTCAACCGCATCGACGACACCATTGTCTTCCACGAGCTGAGCCGAGAAGAAGTGATCTCGATCGCCGACATGTTCATCGCCCGCTTGCGTGACCAGTTGGCGGTCCAGGGTCTCGGCCTCGAGCTCTCCGCGGCGGCCCAGGGCTTCCTCGCCGAGAAGGGGTACGACCCCGAGCTCGGCGCCCGTCCGCTTCGCCGCGCCGTGCAGCAGTACGTCGAGGACGCGCTCAGCGAGAAGATCCTTTTCAAGGAGTTCCACGCCGGACAGACCATCGTCGGCGACATCGCTGAGGGTCCCGACGGGCCGTACTTGACCTTCGAAGGAGTCGAGGGCTTACCGACATCGGTCGACTTCGAAGACCTCTCCGACAACGCGTAACGTCACAGCGCGCTCCTAGCCTCACGTGTCGCCCGGTCCGTGAGGCCCAGCGTCTCGGAGCGACGATCGCAGTCGGGCCGAGTGACGGGGATTAGACGACGTGTCGGGCGTTGAGGTTATTCGCTGTCGAACGCTGGCCCAGGCAATCGTTGTGGCCCAATGAGTCACGATTTGACCAAAATCTGGTAGAATGATTAGTCCCCCTAACGCCTTTCAGGCAGATTTTCATTGAGGAGAACCTCGTTTATGGCTGTTCGCAAATACAAAAAGGGCGATCGTCTCGTCTACCCCCACCACGGCGCCTGCACCGTGGAAAAAATCGAGAAAATGACCGCTTTTGACGTGAAACAGGACTATTTGAAGCTCAAGGTCGCCTACACCGACCTCGTTTTGATGGTGCCGGTCGCCAACGCCGAGTCGGTGGGCCTTCGCGACGTCATCAACGACGAAGAGGTCGAAGAGGTCTTCGCGGTGCTTCGCAAGAAGGAAGCCCGCATGCCGACCAACTGGTCGCGTCGCTTCAAGAACCACTCGGAGAAGCTGCGCTCCGGCGACATCTACCAGGTGGCGGAAGTCGTGCGAAACCTCTCGATCCGAGACAAGGACAAGGGTCTGTCGGCCGGCGAGAAGCGCATGCTCACCCGGGCCCGCCAAATCCTCGTCTCCGAGCTGACGTTCGCCTTGAACGTGGACACGGAAGCGGCGGAAGAAAAGCTCGCCTCGGTCCTTCCGTAGTCATGTCGGTCGCGGCCGTCGTCGTAGCGGCCGGCCAGGGCCAGCGCTTCGGCGGACCCAAGCAGTTCGCTCTTTTGATTCACGACACCGTGACGGCCCACAGCGTTCGCGCGGCCCGGTCGGTTGCCGAACGCGTCGTGCTGGTCGTGCCCCAGAACTATCAAGGGAACGGCGAAGGTGCCGACGTCGTGGTGGTCGGAGGACTCACGCGCGCGGCGTCGGTCCGCGCCGGGCTCGAGCAGTGCGGTGACGCGGACATCATCGTGGTGCACGACGCGGCGCGACCAATGGCGACGTCATCGCTCTTCGCCTCGGTCGTCGGCGCGGTCACGGCGGGCGCCGACGGCGCGATACCGGGGTTGCCCATCTCGGACACCGTGAAGCGCGTGCGACACGAAGGCACGCTGATGGTCGTGGATGCGACTGTGGAACGCGAGGAGCTGGTGAGCGTGCAGACGCCCCAGGCCTTCGCCCGCGATGTATTGATTCGTGCCCACGTCAACGGCGACGACGCCACCGACGACGCCGCGCTCGTGGAAGCGCTGGGCGGTCGAGTGGTCGTGGTGGCCGGCGAAGTCGACAACGTGAAGATCACCGTGCCCGGCGACCTCGCCCGGGCCGCGTCGATCGAGTTGCGCCGATGAGGATCGGCCACGGCATCGACGTGCATCGCGTCAGTGACGACGCCTCGCGTTCACTCTGGCTCGGGCTGGTCGAGATCCCGGACGCGCCGGGACTGGTGGGTCACTCCGACGCTGACGTCGCGACCCACGCGCTCTGTGACGCCCTGCTCGGGGCGGCCAATCTTGGTGACTTGGGCCGACATTTCCCTGACACTGATCCGCAGTTCGAAGGCGCCTCGTCTCGTCGACTGCTCGAAGGAACGGTGGCTCTGGTGGCGGACGCGGGCCTGCATACGATCTCGGCCGACGTGACGATCATCGCCGAGCGACCAAAGCTGTCGAGTTACATGACCCAGATGTCGGATGAGCTGTCCGCGGTCGTCGGTGCGCTCGTCACGGTGAAGGCGACGACCGCCGAAGGCCTCGGAGCCATCGGGCGCATCGAAGGTATTGGCGCGAGCGCCGTCGCTCTCTTAGAAGAATCGACGTGAGTCCCCGTCCCGCGCCACGGAAGGGACCGCCCGGGCGAACGTCGCGTCAGGGTGGACGCCCGATGACCGGTGGTCAGGTCGGGGGACCGAGGCGTTCGCCGAGCGCACGCGAGAAGGAGGGACTCGGGGGCGAGCAAGTCGAAGGTCGTCACGCCGTGCTCGAACTTCTCAAAGCCCGTCGTCGACCAATCCAAAAGATCTACATCGCGGAGGCCCAAGACGCGAGCGCGACCCTCGACGCGATTGAGTTCGAGGCCCAGCGCCAGCGAGTGCCGGTCCAAGTGATCTCGATGGCCCGACTGGACCGTGAAGCGCGCACCGAAGGGCACCAAGGCGTCATGGCCGTCGCCGCTCGGCTCGAGACAGAGACGCTCGACGCGTTGCTCGAAAACCGCCGTCCGTTCCTGCTCGTCTGCGATGGCGTGACCGATCCTCGAAACCTAGGCGCCATGCTGCGCAGTGCCGACGGTGCGGGCGTGACCGGCGTCGTCGTCCCTCGCCACCGCTCGGCGCGCATCTCGCCATCGGTCACCAAGACCGCGGCCGGGGCCATCGAGTACCTCACCTTCTGTGACGTCGGGGGCATCCCCGCGGCACTCGAGGTCCTCAATAAGGCCGGCGTGTTGACGGTCGGTCTCGCCGGCGAGTCCTCGGACTCGATCTACGACCTCGATCTCGGATCAACGCCCGTGGCCCTCGTCGTCGGGGGAGAAGAAAAAGGACTCTCGGTGCTCGCGCGCAAGCGATGCGCGGCCGTTGTGTCGATACCCCAGTTAGGCAAGATCAGTTCATTGAACGCTGGCGTCGCCGTGTCGGTGGCAGCGTTCGAAGTAGCGCGACAACGAAGTCGACGTTCGTAGGGCGAATCAATTAGGGACCTTTTACCCTACGAATTACAAACGCACGATGTCTAGTCTTGCCACGCAAGGAAAACATTGCAGCAGGATTTAATCGTCCCCATTTTGCAAAATTGGAGACGTCGTCAACCGTTTTGAGTTCTGTTTGCTCCCTTCGGTGTGGTGGCTGCTGGAAACACGCTCGTTTCCTCAAGGGCGCCCATCTGCAACGAAGGATTCCCTATGCGATTCTCGTCCGTCAGCAGTTTCGTCTTGATCTGCGACAGGTTGTGGTCATGACATCAATTCGCAAATCTTGTCTCATCGTCATTACTCGTAGCTTCATGTCGGTGATATTCGCAGCTTTCATCATTCAAGGGACGATTCCAGTTTCCGCCGCTGTTGCGTCAACACCGCTCTTTCATTCGGTGACATTTGTCGAGAACGACAGCCCATCAGACCTTGTCTATTCTTCTGAAACAGCGAATGCTCCTACGGCGCTAACGTCTTTCGCCAACCTGAGTCCAGCATTTGTAAATACTGGATTCACGTTCGTCGACTGGAATTCGTCTCCAGATGGAACCGGCACATCTTTTGCAAATGCTTCCACTTTTAGCTTCGCTACGGCAGAGAATCTTTACGCCGTATGGGCGAAGGATTATCACTCTGTGACCTTTATCGAGAATGACAACTCATCCGACGCGATTTATGACGTTCAAACGCAGAATGCACCCACTGCTCTTACGATGTTCGCAAGTCTGAGTCCCGTACTTTCTAATCCGGGTTTCACATTTGTTGACTGGAACACTGAATCGAATGGCGGGGGTTCATCATTTGGAGACGGATCAACTTATTCATTCACGGGACCAATGGTCCTATTCGCAATCTGGTCGGCAATCCCGACCAAGACACTCAACGATACGGTAACTTTCGATGCCAACGGCGGTAGCGGATCAATCAATCCAATCAACGGAACGCCTGGTTCGATCATTACTTTGCCAGGTCAAACCGGATTGATTCGTGACGGATTCGAACTTACGCGCTGGAATACGAGCGCCACAGGTTCGGGGACTTCTTATTCTGTTGGCCAAGGATTTAAACTTTCAGGTTCGATAATCCTTTATGCGCAATGGAGTGGACACAGTGTTGCAGTATTGTTCGGCGCAATCGGAACTTTCAAATCTGGTTCATCGTTACTTTCTGCATCGTTGAAGAGACAAATTAATCGCATAGCTAACACCATTAAGTCGCGGAAATATCTCAAAGTTGACCTCTTCGGATACACCGCGGCAACGGGACTTCGGTCTTTAAACGTCTCATTAAGTCGAGCTCGAGCGAGGAACGTGGCCATTTATTTACGCAATCGACTGCATGTGCTTAAGGTGCACGGTGTCACAATTCTCTCCACTGGAGAAGGTGCGATCGCGGGCCAATCGAGTAATTCATATTCGAGAGTTGAAGTGTTCGGAGTCTGATTTCACTCGATTCCGTATCTGAGAAGCCGTGGAACGAGGCAGTCTTAGCCTCCTGCACGCGACCACGGCTCATTGGGTTCGGAAATCCATAACTCAACGGACCAAAATCGTACTTCGTAGGATTTCAGAAATTTCGTGCGGAGCCGGTGGAGGGATTCGAACCCACGACCTGACGATTACAAATCGCCTGCGCTACCAGACTGCGCCACACCGGCTTGGAAGTCCAAGGTTAGTGAAAATCGACTCGGCTCAATATGTAGGCTGAGACGAATGAGTGATTCATCCCAGCCGCATCACGGGGCCAACCCGCCTGGATCTCACTATCAGCCCGCCTTGAGTGTCGTGTTGATCATCGTCGTCCTCTTCGTCGCAGCTGCGTTCTTAATGCTTCGATACGTCAACCCGGCGGCGACCTCGAGTACGACGACACTTTCTCCTTCGGAAACCACGACGACACTTCATCACCACACCGTCGCGAAGTCAACGGTCCGGGTGCAGGTGGCCAACGGCACGAAGGTCCCGAACTTGGCTCGGGGTTACTCACAGGAATTGTTGACCCAGGGTTGGAACACGCTGCCCGGCGTCAACGGTCCCACGGAGAAGTCGACCATCGTGTATTTCAATCCGGGATTCAAATGGGCCGCGATCCAGATCGCCCACAAGATCCACGTGGGCCTTCACGCCGTCCAAGCGCTCAACGGTCAACGTCCCGTGCCTGGTGCGTCGAGTGATGACGTCATCGTCATCCTCGGACACAACTCCGCCAACAAGGGCTAGTTACGCCTGCGGCGGTAGGTGTACGGAGTAGCGCTTCAGCGCGGCCCGCAGCACATCCATCGACATCGGCCGTAGCTCTTCGAGCGGTCGATTGCGATGGCGTCGCACACCGAGGTCGACCTGCGCCAAACTGCGCACACCGAACTGACGAGCGATGTCGATCAAAAGGGCGATCTCGACGCCGTACGCCTTCTCCAAGGTGATGACGTCGAAGGCGCTGCGTCGCCCGGCGGTCTCGCCGGCGAGGGGCTGTCGTATTTCGCCGAGTCCGGGGTAAAGCAGCGACAGAATCGGGCGAGCGGCCAGCTCGTTGACGCGCCCGCCCCCGGTCGGCATGTTGTGCAGCGGCCGTTCGTAATATCCCTTTACCAATTGGGTTTCCGAGCGCTCGAGGAGCGGTTGGATGAGGCGAGCCACGAACTCTGACGTGGTGTTGACGACGTCGGCGTCGAGGAATACGACCAACTCGGAACAGGTCGCGGCGAGGCCGGCCCGCATGGCTTCACCCTTGCCGCTGGGACCTTCGAAGCGAACCACGCGAGCGCCGTGGTGGTCCGCGACCGTGGAGGTGTCGTCGACCGAATCGTCGTTGACTACGACCAGTTCGTCGACCAGTTCACGATGGACGAGGACGGCGTCGAGGACGGCGCCGACGGTGGCCGACTCGTTTCGCGCCGGGACGACGACCGCGACGGTCGTGGCGGCTTTCAATGTTAAGACGCGCTCGAGACTGAACTCTTCACGGCTTAGCGTCCACGGGACGTCTGGGCGGCTCACCCGTAAGAGGTTAGGGGTCGCAACCGACAACCGCACTTGACACGGCGAGCGTGTTCGGCGAGAATTGAGGGGTCATCAAGAGCGACTGAGGGACGGCCCCGTTGAAGTCGCGACAACCAGTGTGATACTCGAGCGACCCGCTCATCACACCAGGTGCCAAAGGCCGAACGATGAAAAGGGAGTTATGAGTTTCGCTACAGGTCTTCTATGTCGAGAGTGCGGTGCCACCTATCCCAGTGAGGCGCGGTACTCGTGTGATTTCTGCTTCGGTCCGTTAGAGGTCGACTACGACCTCGTCGCGGCCCGACGGGTCGTAACGCGCGAGTCAATCGCCAGTGGTCCCAATTCCATCTGGCGCTACGGAGCGCTGTTACCCGATCCCGGTGCCGAGCCGGTTGACCTCGGCGCCGGCTGGACGCCGCTTCGCCGCTCCACCCGTCTCGCCGAGGTGCTCGGCGTGCGAGAACTGTGGCTGAAGGACGACACCCGCAATCCCACCGGTTCGTTCAAGGACCGCGTGGTGTCGGTGGCGCTCTCCAGTGCCCGACGACTCGGGTTCACGACCGCGGCCTGCGCGTCGACCGGCAACCTCGCCACGTCGGTCGCTGCCCACGCCGCGTCCATTGGTTGGCCGAGCGTGACCATTATCCCGGCCGACCTCGAGAAGTCCAAGATCGCAATGGCGGCCATCTTCGGCGGCACCGTCCTGGGCGTCGAAGGCAACTACGACGACGTCAATCGACTGTGCGTTGAATTGGTAGCCGAGCACGACGACTGGGCTTTCCTCAACGTGAATCTTCGCCCGTACTACGCCGAAGGATCCAAGACGCTGTCTTTTGAGATCTGCGAACAACTCGGGTGGCGCACGCCCGCGCAGGTGGTGGTGCCGTTGGCCTCGGGCAGTCAGTTCACCAAGGTCGCCAAGGGGTTCAAGCAGTTCGTCGAGCTCGGCCTCGTCGAGGGCGAGGTACCCGTGCTCTTCGGCGCGCAGGCGACCGGCTGCTCGCCGATCGCCAGCGCCTTTGCGTCGGGGGCCGACGTCGTCACGCCGCAGCGTCCCAACACGATCGCGCGCTCACTGGCCATCGGCAATCCCGCCGATGGTCCCTACGTGCTCGACGAACTTCGCGCCCACGGCGGTGACTGCGGTTCGGTGCCCGATTCCGAGATCCTCGAATGCATCGGACTTCTCGCCGAAACCGAAGGCATCTTCGCCGAAACGGCCGGCGGCGTCACGGTAGCCTCGTTGCGTCAGATGATCAACCGCGGCACGATTGACCGTGACAAATCGATCGTGGCGATTATCTCGGGCCACGGACTCAAGACGCTCGACGCCATCGTCGACACCGCGACCGTGAGCTCGACGATCACGCCGTCGCTCGCGGCGGCCGAAGAGGCGCTGCGCTTTCACCAATTGGTGGCCGCGTCATGAGCGTCACGGTCCGCCTCCCTAGCCAGCTGCGCACCCTCGTCGGGGGAGCCGGCGAAGTGCCGGTCGAGGCCGCCACGGTACGCGAAGCCATCGTCGCGGTAGACGCGGCCTATCCGGGAATCGCCTTTCGGGTCCTCGATGACCGCGGAGCCCTGCGCCGTTTCGTCAACGTCTTCGTGGCCGACGAGGACGTCCGCTTCCTCGACGGCCTGGACACCGCGCTCGAATCCGGCCAGACCGTTTCTCTGGTGCCGGCCGTGGCCGGCGGCTGACCGCCGTTAGCACTCGCCACCCTAGACTGCTAATATTGCGTTGCACCAAAAGGGTGCCCCGCTCTAGGAGGAATCACTGTGGCGAAACTGATCGCATTCGATGAAGAGGCTCGCCGGGCGCTTGAGCGCGGCATGAACAAGCTGGCCGACGCCGTTCGAGTAACGCTCGGACCCAAGGGCCGCAACGTGGTCTTGGACAAGAAGTGGGGCGCGCCCACGATCACCAACGACGGTGTCTCGATCGCGAAAGACATCGACCTCGAGGACCCGTTCGAGCGCATCGGCGCAGAATTGGTGAAAGAAGTCGCAAAAAAGACGGACGAAGTGGCCGGCGACGGCACGACGACCGCGACCGTCCTCGCGTGGGCGATGGTTCGCGAAGGACTTAAGAACGTGGCCGCGGGTGCCAACCCGATGTCGCTGAAGAAGGGCATCGAGACCGGCGTCGAGGCCGCCGTAGCGTCGATTCACGACCTCGCCAAGCCCGCTGACACCAAAGAGCAGATCGCGCAGGTGGCCTCCATCTCCGCCGCCGATGACGAGATCGGCGCGATGATCGCCGACGCCATCGACAAAGTTGGCAAGGACGGCGTCATCACGGTCGAAGAGAGTCAGTCCTTCGGCATGGAGATGGACCTCGTCGAAGGTATGCGCTTTGACAAGGGCTTCATCGCTCCCTACTTCGCCACCGACACCGAGCGCATGGAGGCCGTGCTGGAGAACGCCTACATCCTCTTGGTCTCGAACAAGATCACCTCGGTCCGCGACATTTTGCCGGTCCTCGAGAAGGTCATGCAGTCCGGCCGTCCCTTGTTGATCATCGCCGAGGACATCGAGGGCGAAGCGCTCGCGACCCTCGTCGTCAACAAGATCCGCGGCACGTTCAAGTCGGTCGCCGTGAAGGCCCCGGGCTTCGGCGAGCGTCGCAAGGCCATGCTCCAGGACATCGCGAT
>PNAH01000024.1:0-44152 GCA_003170315.1 Acidimicrobiaceae bacterium | reverse complement strand
ATCAACCAGATCAAGGCCGAGATCGACAACACCGACTCCGACTACGACCGCGAGAAGCTCCAGGAGCGTTTGGCCAAGCTTTCCGGCGGCGTGGCCGTCATCAAGGTGGGCGCGGCGACCGAGGTCGAACTGAAAGAGAAGAAGCACCGCATCGAAGACGCGGTGTCGACGACGAAGGCCGCCATCGAAGAGGGCGTCGTACCCGGCGGTGGCGTTGCACTCTTGCGCAGCCAGACTCGAATCCTCGAAGCGGCCGACAAGCTCCTTGGCGACGAGGCGACCGGCGCGCGCATGGTCGCCAAGGCCGTCGAGGCGCCGCTCAATCAGATCGCGGTCAACGCCGGTCTGGAAGGTGGCGTCATCGTCGACAAGGTTCGCAATCTCAAGAAGGCGACCGAAGGACTCAACGCGGCGACCGGTGACTACGAGGACCTCATCAAGGCCGGCGTGATCGACGCGGCGAAGGTGACCCGCTCGGCCTTGCAGAACGCGGCCTCGATTGCGGCGTTGTTCCTGACCACCGAGTGCGTCATCGTCGACAAGCCCGAAGAGAAGGTCGCGGCGATGCCCGGCGGCGGAATGGACGACTACTAAGCCGTCCGCTTCTCCAACTCTGTAGAAACCGTGGGGCCTTCGGGCCCCACGGTTTCTCTTTGGGCGCCGCTCAAAGTTCGGCCTTTGCGGACTGGTCCTAGCATTGGGCCATGACTCCCGAACCGCTCGCGCCCTCTCGTGGGCTTAACGTCCTGCACCTGTTCTGTCACCCTGGCGCCGACGTGGACGCCGGTGCGGTGCGAAAAGCCGTCGACGACGCGCACGCCATCGGTCTGCAGGTGGTGAGCGTGGCCATCATGGGTGCCAAGGCCGACGTCTGTTTTATGATCCTCGGCGAAGACCTCTGGACGTTGCGCCAACTGCAATCGAAGATCCAGGCGGCCGACTTCCTCGTGGCCGAGAGCTACGTCTCAGTCACCGAAGTGAGCGAGTACGCGGCCGGCATGCCCGAGAAGATGCTGCAGGACCGCCTCTTTCCGACGCTGCCGCCCGAGGGCAAGCGAGCGTTTTGCTTCTACCCAATGTCGAAACGTCGCGAGGAGAAGAACAATTGGTACGCGCTCGCCTACGACGAGCGTGAGCGACTCATGCGTCAGCACGGGGCCCTCGGCCGCGAGTTCAAGGGCCGCATCCTCCAGGTCATCACCGGTTCGACGGGTTTAGACGACTGGGAGTGGGGCGTCACGCTCTTCGGGGTGCATGTCGATGATCTCAAAGAGTGCGTCTACACGATGCGCTACGACGAGGCCTCGACGCTGTACGCCGAGTTCGGCGCGTTCTACACGGGTCTCGTGGGCACGCTGGACGAAGTACTTGACGCCACGTTGGCTTAGGGCGCGCGGGTAGCGTCATGACGGTGGAACCGGTGCCCGAAAAGACGCTCCTGCGCTGGGCCGAGTCATTGGCCGGCGTCGCGAGAACCGGCTTGGGTTTCAGCGAGAGCCAATACGAACGCGAGCGTTTCGACGAGGTCCTGAAGATCGCCGGCGATATCAAGGCGGCGGCCGAAGTGGGCCTGGACGGCGTGCTCGACGCCGACGGATACGTCGTTGAATGGATGAAGGAAGTCGGATCCGGTGTCGCGGGCTACCAGACGCCCAAGGTCGCGGTCGGGGCGGCCGTGACCAATGACCGCGGCGAGCTCCTCCTCATTCAACGGGCCGACTCCGGCGTGTGGCTGTACCCGACCGGCTGGTGCGACGTGGGTTACTCGGCCGCCGAAGTCGTGGTCAAAGAGGTCCTGGAAGAGACGGGCATTGAAGTCGAACCGGTGCGGCTCCTTGGCGTTCTCGACGGCATGCGACTGGGCTCGTCTCGAATTCCTCTGTATTCGTTGCTGTTCTTCTGCCGCGCCGTCGGCGGGGAGATGAAGATTCATCCATTGGAATGCACCGACGCCGGCTGGTTCACGCGCGACAACTTGCCGTCGCCGATTATTGGCGCGGAACGATGGGCCGGCCCAATCTTTGCCGCCATCGATGGCGAGCACCGTGACGTCTTCTACGACGACCTGCGTCGACCGGTGTGGAGAGGGGACCAATGAGCGTGCAGGTTGAGATCGCCCACGAGGTGACCGAAGAGTTGGTCGAGGGTCTGAACTCCCTCTTGCCCCAACTCTCGACGCACGCCGCGCCCCTAAATACGACGGACGTTGCGGAACTTCTCGCTTCGCCGTCCACGGTCGTCTTTGTGGCGCGCGACGAGGGGCGGCTCGTCGGATCGCTGACGCTCGTGGTCTTTTTGATTCCCACTGGGTTGCGAGCGTGGATCGAAGACGTGGTCGTTGACGCATCCGCTCGCGGGACCGGTGTCGGTGAGGCCTTGACCAACGCGGCGATCGAAGAATCGCGTCGTCGACACGTTCGATCAATTGACCTCACGACAAGGCCTTCACGTGAAGCGGCCAATCGACTGTACGCACGACTCGGGTTCGAACGTCGCAAGACGAATGCTTATCGTTTTTTGGTAGAAGACGCGTAAGACGGCCGAGGCGTGATTCTCGGGGACTTAACGGTCGCGCAAGGGATCAACATATGCCCGGCGCGCGTTGCCTCGCGCGGGTCATTATTCTGTATTCAATGACGACGAGTCAGCAGATCCAGCGCGTATTGGCGGTGGGAGTAATTGCCCTGGTACTTGGCGCTCTCGATTCGCTCATCAAAGGTGACGGCACGGGACTCGTCGGCGCGTTGAGTCAAACGGCGGCACCCTGGTTTCTCCTCGCTTTCCTCGCCGGCGCCGCGACGAGTGATCGTCGAATTGTGCTCAGCGTTGTCGCCGGTTTTGGTGCGACGATTCTCGCGTTGATCGGCTTCTACTTCGTGAACAGCCTCATCTTTCGATTTGGTTCGGTATCGTGGCTGAGTCGTTTTCATTATTCGTTGGGGGTAGGAAAGAAGTACTTCGAGCTGGCACTTTTCAGTGGACCGCTCTTCGGCGTGTTCGGAGCGTGGTGGAAGAAAAACCTCTCGATGGCTCCCGTGGTTGCGTTGGGCCTGCTCTTTTTATTCGAAGCGCTGGCGCGAACGACCCAATCGAAAATCTTCGCCCAGTACGCCGATCCGGTGGCAGCCATAGAGGTGTTCGTGGGCGTGTTGTGGACGGTGCTGGCCTTCTGTACGACGAGGATGCTTCGCCAACGGGCCGACTTGCAGAAGGTGCACCAAATCAAGGTCCTTGAACCCTCTTAACATTGCTTTCTGGATTCCAGAACTCGAGCTAATGAGACAAATAATCGCACCCTATTTCCTTCGGCGCCCATCTATTCATCATTGATCTGTGATGGAATGAGCCGGTGCGTCGTGCTCACCTCGTCTTCTTGTCAGCGCCCTCTAGTCATCAGGTGATTGTAGATTGACGTGATGATTCGCCTCGTCCCAATACCTGACCAAGACCTCAAGGTGTGGCTTACATCGATGTGGGCGGACTACCGCAAGCAACTATTAGGCACCGGATTTACCTCCGAAGAAGCATCGCTGAACATCGAGCTAAACGAAAAGGCACTCTTCGTCAACGGCGCGCCGAATGATGATCAACGCATCTTTGACGTGATGGACGATGAGACGAAAGTCGGATCTCTCTGGCTCGCTACGAGAGAAGAGCGGAATGCAGGGGAATGGTACGTGTATGACATCGTGATTGACGAAGCCTTTCGAGGCAAAGGCTTTGGGCGGAGCACGATGCAAGCCGCGGAGGGCTATGTCAAGAGCCAAGGTGGCACGAGACTCGCGCTCAACGTCTTTGGCCCCAACGCGGTCGCCCGGGGTCTGTATGACTCGATGGACTACAAAACCATGACCATTGAGATGAGGAAGGACCTCGCCTGAGTCGAACAGCGACTGTTGTCGCTGGACCAATGTCTATCGTTGTTTCATAGAAATTTAGAAGGGGACTGTCTTTCAGCGTGACTAAATGCAGGGCCAGCAACTTGACGTCGTTAGGTTTGTATGGCAAAGTAGTTGGCATGACAGACACAATGGAACAGCCTGACGGGGACCTGGCATACGCCCGCCAACTGCGATGGAGAACTCGAGTGGCGCGCGACGGCAGCTGGTTCGCTCTCGTTGTCTTTGGCCTCGTCGTCCTATTCGCGATGGTCTTTTACCACTATCCGGGTCTTACTGCTTCATCGCTGGGGTGCCATGCATTCGCCAACGGGTTCACATGCTCCTCGGTCTCAGTCTCGCGAGGCGTGTTTGGATCGGGTCTGGGATCACCCACGTCCCCGCCAATCGATCACGTGAGCCCGTGGGCGACGACCTATTGGGTGGTGAGCATCTTTACTGGCATTGCCACGGTGGTCGGCTTCTATTGGATGCGGGCGCGTTCGTCGGGAGTTGCCGGGCGCATTTGGCCCTTCGCCACCGTTGGCGTCGGCGTGCTGGTACTGGCCGTAGCGAGCCGAGGTTGGATCACGTTCAAGATTCCAGCAGACTTCTGGATACGCGGTATGCAGCCTCTGCTGGTCATCGCGATTGGCCTCATCGCGCTCGGAATCACTGAACGAAGTCGAGCCTTCCTGCTCTACGTTGCTGGGTTCCTTGGTCTCGCACTGCTTTCCTGCCTCTATGACGTCAGCAACCTCTTTGTGCGCCTCGGAATAGGTTCCACCTGGAATGGGAATATTGAGGCGTTGCCGAACCTGATCTTGCCAGGTCTATATCTGCTCATTGGCGGGGTGGTGTTCTACGTCTTCCGCCGCAGCGGTGTGACGTTCCACATTGCTCGACGAAGGATGAACGATGGTCGGTGAGTC
The DNA here is from genome assembly GCA_003170315.1 of Acidimicrobiaceae bacterium. Taxonomy (GTDB): domain Bacteria; phylum Actinomycetota; class Acidimicrobiia; order Acidimicrobiales; family RAAP-2; genus RAAP-2. The sequence goes on along the minus strand of PNAH01000024.1, from coordinate 39,342 downwards.
AAAGGATCGATCAACCCAGGAAACGAGTCCGATCGAAGATCTCGATGACACCGTGCACCAGCGAGTGCGACTCGGCATTCTGACTATTGCCAATGAATCACGCAAGGTGGAGTTTCGATTTTTGCAAGAGACCATGGGATTAACCGCCGGTAACCTCTCTCAACACATTCGAGTCTTGGAAGAGGCTGGTCTTATCGGTGTGCAGAAAGGGACCGAAGGTCGTCGGCCTCGAACCTGGGTCTCCATCACAAGGGTTGGCAAGGTTGCCCTTCGCCAGGAGGTCGCGGTCCTGAAGGCGTTAGTCAGTCGCGTCGAAGGTTCTAGCGCTCCTTCGAACTAACTGATGTCATGTAAGTGAAGACGCGGCATACGAATGGCCATCGTTTGTTCCTAGACAACCGACGACCCTTCCGGACGTGGGATCATTTTCATGAGTGGCAAACCATTTTGAATTGTTGTAGATCGGAACGGTAAACCCTTAGAAGAAGGAGCGAGATGGATTTTGCACTGGTTGGTGGACGGCAGTTCACCCTTCAACAGGGCTGGGGACACGAAGTGCTTGCATCCGTTCTAGGTGGGACACGCGTCAAGGCGCCAGCTACAACTTTTCCCGGGGCAAGCATCACTGTCGTCACAGTCGTCGGTGCCACGGACATTCAAGTGCCAAGTGGCAGCAGGATTCGACTCCGAGGTTTTACTCTTTTCGGTGGACGGAAGATTGATGTTCGATCCAGCGATGGTCCCGAAATCACAGTTCGCGCGTTCAGTTTGTTTGGCTCGGTCACAGTCAACGAGTCACTGGACTGAACTTCATCCTTGGAAGACGCGATTGACAAATGTCTACCGGCTCAGCCTGTAGAAGAGATTTGCCTTCGCCAATTATCATTGTCCGATGGATGTTCTTGAGTTAACTGCTGAGGATGCTGTGTCTGCCACGGCTCTCTGGGCGGAAAACGGACTGACTCGTCCATGGAATGATCCAGCCGGTGACTTTCTGCGCGCGCTTGAAGGAGCGACGTCCGCGGTCCTCGGAATTAAGCAGAATGGTGAGTTGATAGGAACCGTGATGGTAGGAAACGACGGCCATCGAGGCTGGGTCTACTACCTTGCGATTGACAAGGCCTACCAACGCGTCGGTATTGGTTCAGAACTTATGAGGGCCGCTGAAGAATGGCTTCGCGGGAAGGGCGCCATCAAAGTTCAACTGATGGTTCGGAGCGAAAACGACGCGGCGCTGGAGTTCTACGACCGCGTCGGATACGAAACGAATGATGTCAAAGTTCTTTCACGGTGGCTCGAGGGTTAGCCGCGAACTTCGCCACGTCTACCGAAACGCGGTGAATCTATGCCTTTCGACGTTCCTCGGACGACCGATGGTCATCGCACGTCGTCAAAGCGACGTATCTTCCCTGGTTGGCTCCCGACACGTTCCCGGATTGCGACGATAGCGTCCACATCGTGGTTCAGGACCTCAACCCAACGTTGCGCAAGCTACTTGATGAAGAGCTGGGAGCCAACCCCACAACGGTACGTGGCCTAACGAATCACTTACCTATGGCTCTTGTGGCCAAGGAGGGTCTAGGCGCCGACGATGATGAACTCATTCGCTTCGCCGCGGCGTACTCCTCGCGCACCATTGCGCTCGATGAGCCTTCGACTCGCCTTAACGAAAACACTTGGCGATCGGCGATTGGCAACGGTGGCGCTGCCGCTGATCTCAGAAGCTACTTCGTACGACGGGTCACCGAGGTGGGATCCGACGAAGCTTTGAGGTCCCATCTGCCCGCACTCATCCCCGGCATCAGTGGTGCGGCCTTTCACGGAGTCATCAGACTCGCCTACGCCATTGAAGTCTCTTCACCGTCAAGAATCGCGGCCGGCTTGGCGTACCTCGCAGAAGTGGGAAGCCCACTGAGGCAGTTGGCGCCGGGAGAGGTCAGGTCGCAGGATCCCTCGGAGATTCTTTCCGACCTGTCGAAGTCTCCGAATGTGCCCGCCCGGCCAAAACTGAAGAACATAACTGAAGAAATGAGCGCCGTCGCTCAGAATGATCTCTTTGACGAAACCGTGTCATCGCTGGAGATTACCGATGACACGATTCAGAAATTGGCCCAAGCGGCGCTGCACCTCTATGCCTCAACCGACGATTTCACCGCCCTTCATGGGGTGACTGGAGTGGAGGCCATCTCGCGGATACGTCCCTGGTTCGACGACAACGAGCTACTTGGTCGATTCGCCTTCCAGGCGCTCGCCGCCGCGTACCTCTCAATTGGGGCTCCATCACTTTGGTCCCGTGACCAACTCGACGAGTTCGTCGGAGCCAATGACCGTGACCCGAAGGAAGTGACCTCAATTGCGGCGTTCAGTGATGACGAGCATGTCTCGAAACTGGTCTACACCGCTCGGAGATCGTGGGAGAAGTCCGGCGACCCCCTCTACCTCGCCGTTGCGGCGAGGAAGGTGAATCCTTGGTCTTAACGTTGCCTGGGCTCGACTGACAAGTCGGTGTCGACGGGCGCCGTCAACCTCATCAACCCTCGTTGTACGTTCGTATTTCCCTGAAATGGGAACGTCGCTTGTAGTGTGCGAATCATGATTGAAGTCTCGAAGTTTCGTTTAGTCGGCGACGTCACCACTGATGTCTTCTTGAAAAGCAACGCTGACTATCAACAGCGCTTCGCCTACCAACAGGACGGTCTCCTTCGTCGAACGGTCGCCAGCGGTCTCGAGGGTGAATGGGTGGCGATTACGTTTTGGCGATCAATGACGGACGCGAGGCGATCCGCGGTCGAGGCATCGACGTCGCCGGTCGCAATGGAGTTCCAATCACTGTTGGAGTCGGAGTCAATCGATACTGAGTACTTCAGGGAACTACCGGGCTGAGGGATTTACTGCTGAACCAACATCACGAAGTTGCCCTCGGGATCTTCGATGGCCGCCAGCGTTTGACCGTTTTCGAGATCGAAGGGTGGAATCGTTTCTTTTCCGCCTAGTTCGATGGCCTTGTCGATCGTCGAGCGCAAATCGCCAACTTGGACATAGAGCGACACGCTGGGACTCGCCCCGGCCTGGATGTGTCCCGCCGGTCCCGGTTCGGGACCCCCAATGCCGGCCGGGATCGACATGATCGGTTCGTCACCGATCTCCCAATTGAACAACGCGGAGTAAAAGGATCGTTGGCGCTCCGCGTCAAGCGCCACGATGGACCAGTGGACCACGGGACGCGCCCAATCAGAAGTCATGACGCCACGATAGTGAACCGAGCCCGGCGTATGTCGTGACGGGCCGTAGTCTGACCGAATGGGTCTGGAGCTGGTCAGTGTCATCGTGTGGGAGTACGACGAGGCCATTGCGTTCTTCGTGGACGTACTCGGATGCGTCTTGGAAGAGGACACGCCGTCACTCGATGGTGACGGCCAACCCAAGCGGTGGGTTGTGGTGCGTCCGATCGGTTCGGGCAGTGGCATCCTGCTCGCTCAGGCCCGAGGAGAGGAGCAGATGGCACTAATCGGTCGACAGTTCGCCGGGCGCGTGGGACTCTTCTTGCGCGTCGATGACTTCAACGCGTCGTATACGCGCATGACCAGTGCCGGTGTCGAGTTCTTGACGGCACCCCGAAGCGAATCGTACGGGCAGGTCGCAGTTTTCAAGGATCTCTACGGCAACAAATGGGATCTCCTCGGACCCGCGTAACAACGCGGTGCCAGGCAGGTCCGCGTTGAGTATTCTCAGAATTCGAAGCGTTCAGAGCGAGTCGTATGACGAAGACGAAAACACCGTTTGTGGCCGGCGTCCGCGACATCGGACTCGTCGAGAAGTTCGTATCGCGCTACGTCAAGTGGAGTTCACTTCAGCCCGAAGAGTTGACCAGACTCGAAAGGGGCGATCGGCGCGCGGCCACTGACGATTCACGCGTGGGAAGTCGACTACGGACGCACATCTCTCAGCGAGACAACGCAGACCCTCCGATTCTTTAAACCGACTTCAACCGAGATTGCCGACGCTGCGCAGTACTCATTTGCGTTACCGCGATAAGCGGTGGACCTACCCTGTACTGGAAAGCGTCATCGTGTGCCGCGACAACGCGTAACTGGAACACGGTTGGGCGGATCGTGAAGCGGCGCGAGCGATCGAGGGACGTCCCATACGGTTGACACCCTTGGTCCGTTGTGTTTGGATTCGGACATGACCATTTCTAAGATCCATCGAGAGCCGCCACGGGCCGGCGCGACGCCGTGACGTCGCCTGCCACGTCGGTTTGCAAAGTCTCCCACGAACGAAAAGCCAGGAGTGTCAACCATGTCGTCTGAGCCCTCAACCACCTACGTGTGGCCGTCCCTGGCGGCGCGCAACGCCCGTGCCCTCGTTGACTTCTACGTCGAAGCTTTCGGCTTCACCATCTCGGCCCTCTACGGAGAAGGGGACCGCGTAGATCACTGCGAGATCCGCTGGCCCCTCGGCGGCGGGATCATGTTGGGCGACCAAGCGCCCGACGGCCACGACGAATGGGCGTTGAAGCCCGGCAGCTTCGGTGTCTACGTGGTGACCGATAATCCCGACGCCCTTCACGACCGAGCCATGGCTGCGGGGGCAACGTTGTTGCGCGCACTGAACGACACGTCGTACGGATCGCGTGAGTTTGCCGTGATGGATCCCGAGGGCAACCGCTGGTCGTTCGGAACCTATCGCGGCGCGGAGCATTCACACCCTCACTGATGTTGGGTCCTCGCCGCTCGCGACGCACGCCACGCCGTCGTCAGTCATTCAGTTTGAAGAGCGCGCATGATGGTTGAGACGAGCTCGGACTGCTGACCTCGCGTCGTCACCGGCAGTCGAGTGAAGGGGTTGTCGATTCTCACTCTGATATCGACGAAGAACCCGGAAGGGTCCTCATGGAAGTGCAAGAACGCCTTGGACCGACGGTAGAACACTCCCGGTGTCTTTTCGACTAGTCCGTCAATCGAGCGAAGTTGATCGAGCAATGCGGACAGACCTTCAAGTGTGGACTCTGAAGCGTGCTTCACCGAGGCGAGTGTAGCGCGACGTTCAGTGTCAATTGGTTGGGGGTTGGATGGGCAAGAAAGTTCCTACGTCGCCGTTCGTCTGAGAGTGAGGCGCATCCTTAGACTTCTCTCGTGACCAGTCATCGCCCCGGTGAAGGCCGCTATGCGCATCTCGAGCGCGAACAGCGGTGGTTGCTGACGGAGGTGCCACTCGGCGTCACGAATGAGAGAGTTATCGTCGACCACTACTGGACGGGCACCTCGCTGCGGCTTCGGATGATTCAAGACGGCGACGAGGTGGTCTACAAACTCGGTCAGAAAGTGCGACGCGACTCGAATGATCCAGAATTGGTGATGATTACCAACATCTATTTAGGCGAACGGGAGTTCCACGCGCTCTCGGTGACGCCGGCGTCGATCGTTGCGAAGAGTCGATGGTCGTTGACCTCCCGCGGCGTGCACTACGCCATCGATGAGTTCAAAGGTCGACACACGGGTCTCGTGCTGGCCGAAGTCGAACTGGGTGAAGACGAACCTCGAACCAGCGGCCCGGAGATTGCGATCGCTGAAGTGACGAACGCGGAACAATATTCCGGAGGCTGGCTGGCGACGGCGTCGGTCGCCGAACTGTCGGAGTTCATCCACCACTAGCGCGGCGACGCTACCCTCGCACGACTCTTCGCGTTACTTCGGACCACAGGGAGCCTCAAGCAATCCGGGGCCTGACGGGGCGCGTGGGTCAAAACGGAATTATCGGGAGTACCGCGCCCTCGCCACTACGATGTCGCTCGAGGCGATGAGCGCGTGGAGAGAACCGTGGATCATATTGAAGACTGCAATGCGCTGACGATCGAGGTCGCCCGTTTTGCGAACGTGATGTCGTCGCTGGCGCTGGACGAAGATGTCCCGACCTGTCCCGGGTGGACGGTGGTTGACCTCGCCGAACACCTCGGCGTCGTTCACCGTTGGGTTGAGGAATTGGTCCGGTTGCGCTCGTCGGAGCGGATCACGCGAGAGTCGCTCGCCAATCGAGATGACGTGAGTCCGGAGTGGATTGACTCGGGAGGGCGAATGCTCGTCGACACACTGCTCGCTGCTGATCCGAATGAACGGATGTGGGCGTGGGGACTCGATCAGCGCGTTCGATTCTGGTCTCGCCGCCAACTTCACGAGACCTTGGTCCACCGCATGGACCTCGATCTGGCGGCCCACGCGATTCCGTGGGCCGAACCCGCCATTGCGCTGGACGCCGTGGATGAGTACCTCTCCAATATCGAAAAAGTCGGAAAGCACTCACCGGAATTGTCATTGCTTCGTGGTCACGGCGAGAAGCTGGCGTTTCGTGACGGCGACTCCGGATCGCTGTGGTCGGTCACGCTGGGCGAGGACGGTTTCAGCGTGTCGAACGATGAGGACCATTTCGACGCTGAGCTCGTCGCCTCCGCGGTGAATCTGCTGCTCGCAATTCTCGGACGACGCGACCTGGATCTGGAAGAGGTTGAAGTGGTCGGCGATCGAAACTTGGTCGAGTTCTGGTTGGCCCACTCCGCGTTCGGTTGACTCGATCTCCTCCAGTTCGGCGCTCTTGGCTTCCAGCTCGGTGCGAATCCGCCGGCGGTCAACCGGATTCGACCACTGTCGCGTGACGTCCTGGGGTCGATCCTCAGGCGGCGCACGTATTGCATCGCGAGGTCCCCGCCGGGAACGCCGCGCCACAGTTCGTGCAGATCGTCTCTGGTCGGTCTTTTGGTCCGCAATCGTGAAAGAGCGCTCGGTTTCCCGGGAGTGCCTCGCCGCACCACGCACAAAACGGCGCCGAAGGAGGCTGGGACGTTGTTGCACTTGCCACATTGGTTGGCCGGGCCACGGGGCCTCCAGGCGAAGCGGGCATGACACGTGCTCCGGGGCGCGGTGCGGGTGGCGGAGCCGGTATCGCCGCAGAACTCGGGTGCGCACCCACTGATGATGGAGCTTGAGGCACGTCCACGTCGGGCGAGTGTCGAGTACCGGACGCGGGCCAGCGCGAAAAGGCAAAGACGATATAGAAGATCCAATTGAGGAAGATGCTGATTTCGTCCAAATGCCAGATGAAACTAACGTTGTTGACTCCCCCGAAGCCAAAGCTGCTGCCGAAGAAGATCTCGTGAATGTCGTTCCAGAAGATGACGTAACAGATGATGGTAAGCACGAGCGGTGCGATAGGAAGCACGATCCACACGGCTGAATACCCTGCCTGGGTGATGATGCGCATCGTCGCCCAGTAGTTCAAGATGAGCAGTCCGATCAGGATCAGGAGCTCGAACCACCCGCCCACGGACGTTGATGCGATGAGTGGTGTCTGCAGTCCCATAGTCGCCGATATCTCCCACCACAAGACCACTCGCCGCGTCCAACGTTTAGACCCAAACTGGATTGTAACCCGAGAGCCCCGAAATTCTCGCCACGCAACTTCGACGAACTCGATGGCGGCGGTCCACACCTGCCTCGAGACGATTACATCATCGCGGGAGACGCACTGTCGAGTGGCGAGAGGGGAGGCCGCACGGGAACGCCCGATTTGTAGGCTGCTGCGGTGCCCGAGGAATGCGCCGCGAAGGAAACTCGTTTGAACCGCGTGATCGTCCACGGCACCTCGGGCAGTGGCAAGTCGACGTTGTCTAGGGCTCTCGCGAGGGCCCTGGACGCGGCGTGTCTCGAACTTGACGGTCTCTACCAACAACCGGATTGGACGCCGCTCGAGATCGAGGAGTTTCGAGCGCGAGTCAGATCCTTCGTCGCCCAGCCGCGCTGGATCGTCGACGGCAACTACAGCCAAGTGCGCGACATCGTGTGGCCGCTGGCCACGATGATCGTGTTCATCGATCTTCCGAGGCGGGTCGTGATGACCCGAGTCGTCAAGAGAACGATCCTACGAATTGTGAAACGCGAGCGCCTGTGGAACGGTAATCGGGAGTCGTGGCGCAACGCGCTCTCGCTCGACCCGATGCGCAACATCATCCTGTGGTCGTGGAACTCGCACGCGAAGTATCACGAGGTCGTGCCCCGAGAGGCCCGGGAATCCGTCGGTGCCGAACGTGTGGTCGTCCTCTCCAGCGCGCGTGACGTGCGGCGATTTCTCGACGAGGCCACTGCCGCGCGGTGAGCGGGGTTACTCTCCGCCGAGGGTGCCGAAGAAGTCGGCGGCGTTTTCGATTGCTCGATAGCCAATCGGTCCGTAGGTCGGTTCGTCGGACTGGCCGAGAAGGACGAACATGAGACCGAAGTGGACGGCCCATCCGAGGGTGCGTCGGATCGTGGCGTGGTCAACGGACCCGTAAGCGTCAAAAAACTCCCCCAGGGATTCGAACGGAAGGGCGAGGAAGCCCCCCGCCAAATCGGTTGCCGGGTCGCCGGCGCACAGATCGCCGAAATCGATGACGCCCACGAGCCGCTCGTCGTCGAATATCAGATTCGCTGGGTGCGGATCACCGTGGATCCACTGGGGCGCTCCGACCCACGGTTCGGCGGCCAGCGACGCCGCCCAAATCCGCAATACGTCGTCGCGGTTGATCGCTTCGCCCAACTCGTGAAGTCGACCTTGAAAACTGAACTCATTGAACCGTAGAGGCACACTCCTGAATTCATTCGCGGGTGCATCCGCTGGTGCGTCGTGATGCAGGGCCCGAAAGAAGGTCCCGAGGAGCGTCGCCGCACGACCCAAGGTCATCGGGTCGACCTCATTGCCTGGCGTCCCGTCGATCCATTTCGCGATGGTCCAGGGCCACGGGAAGATATCGCTTGGTCGTCCGACGCGAACTGGCGTCGGAATTGACAGTGGGAGTCGTGGTGCCAACGCCGGGAGCCAGCGCTGTTCGCTCTCGATCAACCTCACCGCGACCTGACGCCGGGGGAGTCGCACGACCAGTTCCTCTCCGAGTCGCCAGATGGTGTTATCGAATCCCGGCGACATCTCTCGGACGTCGTCGTTGATCAGGTCGGGGTGCTGACTTCGTACCAACGCTGCCACGAGCGTCGCGCTCATTTCGACCTCGGCGCTGGGCCATCTCACAGAACTCGACTCTAGGACCGTCAATCATCGCGAGTCCCGAAGTTACGTCGCGGACACCCGCGGGGCTCTCGGCCTGATTCGTCGCTCCGTCGTGTAAGTATCGACTCGTGCGAGTCGTGGTCATCGGAGCGGGAGCCATCGGCGCACCCATTGCCGCGCAACTGTTTGAGCGGGGACACCCGGCCGTGCTCGTGGCGAGGGGGAGAAACTTCGAGGCCATTGCCAAAGACGGCGTCGAAGTCGCCACTCCCAAACACACACGGCGATCGAAGGTTGACGTCGTTGATGGCATCTCGTCATTGACCTTGGGACCGGATGACGTGGTCGTACTCTGCGTAAAGAGTCAAGACACCGCTGGCGCGCTCGAGGAGCTCGCGGCGGTGGCTCCTTTGGAACTCTCGGTCTTTTGCGCGCAGAATGGCGTCGCGAATGAGCGGATGGTGTCCCGGTACTTCACGAAGACCTACGGCGTGTGCGTGATGTCGCCGGCGTCGTACCTCGAACCAGGGCGCGTCGAGGTCTTCTCCTCACCCCTCGTTGGCGTCCTCGACGTCGGTCGATGGCCGAGGGGGGTCGACGAGACCGCTCGCGAGATGTCCGAGCTCCTCGGTGACGCCGGTTTCGCTTCGATGGCGACCGAAGAAATCGAGACTCTGAAATGGGGCAAGTTGCTCTCCAACGTCTTGAACGCTCTGGAGGTGCTCTGCGGTCCGAACGCCGGAACTGACGACTTGTCGCAGATGGTGCGCGACGAAGCCGTGGCCTGCCTGACGGCCCACGGGGTCGACGTGGCACGGGCCAGGTCACTGGCGAATGAGCGCTCGACACTCGTCAACTACCTCCCGATCGGTTCGATTCGGCGAGTGGGGAGCTCTTCGTGGCAGAGCGTGCTTCGGGGAACGGGCAACGTGGAAACCGACTTTCTCAATGGCGAAATCGTCGCGCTCGGGCAACGCTACGGCATCGAAACGCCGGTGAACGCACTCCTGGTGCGCCGCGCGAACGAGATGGCGCGAGAGGGTCGGGCTCCGGGTACCGTCTCCGTCTCTGAACTACGCAGCGACGTGGACGGGCGAACGTGAGTGAATCGCGTCAGTCGTTGACAACGCGCACTGCTCGGTCATAGACATCCGGTCGAAGAAAGTCCATCACGGCAATCTGGGCTCGGCGGCGCGCGACTTCATCCAGGTCCAAAGTGGCCACGAGGACTTCCGGATGGTCACTTATCGACTCTGCCAGCACGTCGCCCCAAGGTCCGACAATGAGCGAGTGCCCGTACGTCGCAATCCCTTCGGCCGTCGTGCCCACTTGGGCCGCGGCAATCACGAAGGCGTGATTCTCAATCGCGCGGGCGCGCACGAGCGCGTCCCAATGGGCTCGTCCCGTGACGGCGTTGAAGGCCGCCGGGATGGCGATCACCTCTGCCCCGGCGAGAGCCAGCGCTCGATACAACTCGGGGAACCTCAGGTCGAAACAGATTGACAGGCCGAGCGTGAACCCCTCGAGACGAGTGACGACCATCTCGTCACCGGGAGCGATGATGTCTGACTCGCGGTGCACGATGGCGTCGGGCACGTTGACGTCGAAGAGGTGGATCTTACGATAGGAGGCGACGATCTCTCCGCTCGGAGCGAGAACGATACCGGTGTTGAAGAACTTTCCGGGCTCCGGCGACTCCTCCAAGAGACTTCCGAGGTGCAAGGTCAGGGCGCGGGATTTGGCGAGTGTGGCCATTCTCGTAGTGGTCGGACCAGGCACCGGTTCGGCGGCGCTCGCGAAGCCCGAGAACGGACCGAGGTAATTGAAGTACTCCGGTAGTTGCACGTAGTGCGCACCCTGGTCGGCCGCCTCTGAGACGAGCCGCTCGGCCTCTTCGAGGTTGCGCGACCGGTCCGAGCCCGACGACATTTGCGCCGCCGCCACCGTGAGCTTCATCGATACTCCTCACTCGCCAGAAAATGAAACGGACCTTTGGACATCGCGACGACGGTCATCCGTGTCGGGACGAATCGAATAACCGGAGATTCTCGGTGGCGTCGCCGAGGTGATGTTCACACTCGTGCAACGCGTTTGACATCGCGCCGCCAATAGTGATCTCGAGCGGCGTCCGAGTGCTGTAAATCAGACCTCGTTCCTCGTAGTTCGGAGGCAGCGTCGCCACGGTCTTTAAGAAGAGGTAGGTGGCCACCTGCAGTTCAACCGCGACGTCGGACGCCGAGTCCTGCGCGTAAAAGCCGATGTCGACGCGCTCGTCGCGAAAGATCGGCGTGCCCACCGGTACGTCGAGAATCGAGGCCAGCACAATTCTCTCTCGCACGCTCAATATGACGTCGCGGAGGTGTCCGCCGTATTCGAGAATCGACCATCGCTGTTCGCTCGGTCTCGTACCCACCTGCTCGCCGGCCCTTTGGATGACGTCGACGAAGGACTCAATCGCGGCGCTCATTCGTGTGGCGCACTTGGCTCGGGTTAAGGGGACCCACGAGAAACCGCAGTGCGGGCAGGTTTGAACGTCGCTCGCGGGCTCGTTGCTCACAGCATGCATGATGTCATACGTCATCCGAACGATGTTGACCGTCCTCGCCAACCGTAGTGAATTCGGCGTCGGTCGTTTGGTCCCGGTCAGTCGAGCGACGTCCATCCATAGTGGCGAACGATTTCGGCCACTTCGATCTCGTACTCGGTATAGAACGCGGTTCGACCGAGACCCTGCGCCTCGAGGTGCTCGGGCACGTGCTTCCACGCCACCAACTCGGCCAGGGACCGGAAATAGGAGATCGTGACGCCTCGGCCGGACGCGTCGTCACGAAAGCTGGCGTGACCCATGTAGCCGGGCATGGTGGCCACCAAGTGGTCCATTCGATTGGACCACTCCTCGTACTCATCGCCCGAGTGGCCCGTCCGTGTGGACCGAAAAATGCAGACGACGTGCGGTTCCGAGCTCATCGACCGATGGTACCGTCGACGACGAAGCCGACCGGGTGAGGGCCGTGGCGCGACCGGGCGTTCGAATGTATCTTGAAGTAATGGCACCTTTGGATCGCTACACACACGGTCATCACGAGTCGGTCCTGCGCAGCCACACCTGGCGCACGGCGCAGAATTCGGCCGGCTTCCTGCTTCCGCATTTGAGGAGCGGCGACGAGTTGCTCGACGTCGGGTGCGGACCGGGAACCATCACCATGGATCTCGCCGAGTTAGTAGCCCCGGGCTTCGTCATGGGCATCGACCGCTCGAACGAAGTGATCGGGCGCGCCCGTGAAGCGGCCGAGGCACGGGCGCTGTCAAATCTCTCGTTCGAAGTTGGAGACGTCTACAACCTCGAGTTCGAGGACTCATCGTTCGACGTTGTGTACGCCCACCAAGTACTCCAACACCTCAGCGATCCGACGCGCGCTCTTCGAGAGATGCGACGGGTCCTTCGAGACGGAGGATGGCTGGCGATTCGCGACGCGGACTACGGGGAATTCACGTGGTCGCCACCGAACGAGACGCTCGATCGATGGATGGAGCTCTATCACCAGATCACTCGGAGGAACGACGCCGAGGCTGACGCTGGTCGGTTCCTGGCCGGTTGGGTTGAAACCGCCGGCTACGCGTCACTGGAACCTTCGACGTCAGAGTGGACCTACGAAACCATCGAGGAGCGCGAGTGGTGGGCCGACTTGTGGGCCGACCGAGTCCTCTACAGCGAATTCGCCCGACAGGGTCTGGAGTACGGATTGACCACCAGCGACGAGCTCAGTGCGATCAGCGACGCCTTTCGAGCGTGGTCGGACAGCGCCGAAGGGATTTTCGTCGTGGTCCACGAAGAGGTGCTGGCGCGCAAATAGTCAAGGCGTTCACCGGTGCGATGAGCGGTGATATTTCGAGCCGTGCGTTCGATTACTTGACGGCGAAGTGAGGATTGAAGATCAGCCCGATGACGTGTCCGCTCGGGTTCTCGACGGAGGCGACGATGATGCCGTCGCCCACGTCTTGGGGCGCCTCGAGGAGCACTGCGCCGTTCGCTTCGGCGTTGGTCACGGCTTGAGGCACGTCGTCAACGCCCCAGTACGTGGTCGGGCTGGCATCGGTTTCGTCGGTGGGCACGAGGCCCAGTTCGTAACCCGCCACTTCGAAGCCAACGTAGAACGGTTCGTCGAAGTACGGATCGAATCCGAGATAACCAATCCACCACGCCTTGGCGACGGCGAGGTCGGTGGTTGGATAGATCACGGTGCGAAGGCCACGCAGTTCAGTAGACATGCCGTCAACGTAGCAAAACGCTGGGACCCGAACACGCCCGACGTCGCCGCGACGCCGAACTGTCGTAGGGCCTGTCAGTCGGCGTCGAGATTCTCGTCAACCCTTTTGAGGTCGGATGAACTTCGGCACGAGGACGTCACTCTCGGCCAGGTTCAGTAGGCTTTCGAATCCGGCGGCGACCGCGAGCATGGTCGCCTCATTTCCGGGACGACCGACGATCGAGAGTCCGACGGGCAGACCATCGACGACCCCCATCGGGACGGTGGCGATCGGCCATCCGGCGATCGCCGGGGCCTGCGTCACTTGTGACCAGTGGGCGCTCCCACTGCCGCCCAACACCAGGTCGTTCTTCCAAGCGGGGCTATAGCAGGGTGCGATAAAGCAGTCCACGTTGCTGAGCGCGGGCGTCAGACATTGGTCGACGGCCCATTCGACGTTTCTGGCCCTGGCTTCGGCGTACTTCTCACCGGCCCGGCCGCCCGACGCGAGTGACTGATCGAAGAACTCGTGACCGAAGAACGGGAGTTCGATGTCCCGGTGCTCGTTTTCGAAGTCGATGCACTCCGCGAGCGTCAACGGTCCGTTGCCGCCGCGGCGCGACAAGAAGGCGGTCAGGTCGTCGAACATTTCGCATAGCAACACGGTCAACTCGTCGGCGTCCACCGAAGTGTCAGCCTGAGCGACCCTTACCTCGCTGGTAGGGATTCCAGCTTCTCGCGCCGCTTCGACGACATCGAGGAACAGCCGGTCCGTCGCGGGATGACCGGTCGTGAGGTTCGCCGCGACGGCGATGCGTGCGTCGGCGACACCGCGGTCGACGCGATTGAGGACGTAGTCCAGTCCGGTGAGGACCTCGTAGAGCGCGGCGACGTCACGGACCGTTCGCGCCATCGGACCGGCGCTGTCCTGGCTCGACGATATGGGAACGATCCCTTCGCCCGGCACCGTTCCCACGGCCGGCTTGATACCGACGACGCCGTTGAGCGATGCCGGACAGGTGATTGAACCGTCGGTCTCGGTGCCGATCGCCAACGGCGCGAGGCGCGCCGCGAGCGCCGCACCGGAACCGGACGAGGAACCGCCGGCACAGCGGTCCAGTCGGTAGGGATTGACGGTAAGCCCCCCCACAGCCGACCACCCGCTCGTGGAAAAGGGCGAGCGCATGTTGGCCCATTGCGAGAGATTCGTGGCTCCGAGAATGACCAGACCGCCGTCTCGGAGCTTGGTGACGAGCGGCGCGTCGTGGGGGACCGGTCGATTGACCAGCGCGGTCGACCCAGCGCTGCCGGGTAGGCCCACAATTTCGACGTTGTCTTTCACGAGAATTGGGACGCCGTGCAGATGACTTCGCAGCGTACCTTGCGATCTCTCGTCGTCTGCGCGCTGCGCGGATTCGAGAGCGTCGGGCGCCAGGGCTAAAACACTACGCAGTTCGATCGCGGTGCCGGGCGCGTCGATTTCCGCGATCCGTTCCAAGAGGGCAGTAACGATTTCCACCGACGACGTCTCGCCCGTCCCCAGGGCCACGGCGAGTTCCATCGCCGAAGACTCACTAAGTGCTCCACTCGACAACGACACGCAACCCTCCTCGACGAGGCCGAGGATAACACCGTCATTATCGCATCGCCCCGGTTTCGAGGTGAGCGAATCCTCTCCAGTGGCCACCGCTACTAGATTCGTCGGATGGTCAAATTGGAATCGAAGACTTCGCAAGAGTTGTCGTTGTGGATGCCCAGTAAGAAAGAGGAGTACATCGCCGAACGCATCAAGGCCGGCGAGAGCCCTGACGTGGCCAATCGAATGTCCGATGCTCAATTCGCCGAACTCTTTCCCGACGGAAATCCGGCCGAAGGTCAGTACGTGATGAACGTCATCACCGACGAGGCGATCGTCGGCACTCTGTGGATGGGTCGTCCATTCTCGAGGGACGGCGATACCTGGTTCATCTTCGACATCGAGATCTCGAAGGACGCTCGTGGCCGAGGATTTGGTCGGGCGGCGATGGAGGCGGCGGAGGAGTGGACTCGCGAACACGGCGGAACCCGCGTGGCTCTCAACGTCTTTGGACCGAATCTCACGGCGAGATCCCTCTACGACTCGCTCGGCTACGAGGTCCTCGCGACGTCCATGTTCAAAGACCTCAAGTAGTCGCGCTCGCCCGCGACCATTCCGAGTTCGAGGTCGATTCGGGCCGTCGTGGAGGCTCGATTCAGCGTCGTCGGCACACGAGTTCGCCCTTGCCGACGGTGGCGATCATGGCGTCGACCCGATCATCGGCGAGCACCCGGTCGAGCATCGATTGAAGGTCGTCGCGGTGACTCGTGGCGTTATCGGCGATGAGGATGGCTCCGGGAACCATCTTCGGCACGATGCGTTCGTAACACGACTCGTACACGTCTTTCTCAGCGTCGAGGAAGCAGAACCCCACGTCCTCGATCTCGTCAACGTGGGCGAGGAAGTCACCCTCGACCAGATGCACGACGTCGGTGACCCGCGTGCGAGCGAAGGTCGCGCGAGCCAAACGGGCCTTCTCGGGAAGTATTTCGAACGTGGTGAGGCTGCGTCCGCTGATTCGACAGGCCTGGGCCAACCAGAGCGCGGAGTACCCGGCGCTCGTGCCGATCTCGATCATCGCCCCGGCCGGGGCCGCCGCGGCCCACAGGGCGATGAACCGACCGGTATCGGGCGTGATCTGTCGCAGGCGTTCGAGATGCGGCGTTCCGTTGTCACGATCGTGTTCGTCTTGTACTTCGAGTTCGTGCATTACCTCGAGCACGTCGGCGGATAGGTCATTGAACATGAAGCCTCCTCACAAATCGGTACCAACCTATCGGTCCACGGATGCGATACCGATCACCTTGTGACACGCCGCCAACGGCGTGGAACCGTTGCTTCGTTCAACTCTTGGTGTAGAACGCGATGGTCGCCTTCAACACGTCGTCCCAAGGCGTGGGCTCGAGTCCGAAGGTGCTTCGGGTTTCGGAGTCATCGATGACGAACGGAGCTTGGAACTGGTACAGCGTCTTGGGTAACTCACGGACGTCCGTATTGAAAAGGCCCAGCGCGCGCAGCGCCACCGTCGGAACCTTGGAGATCTTGACGTGGGAGGCACCGACGATTCCGGCAATATCGTCGACGGCTTGGCGAACCGAACGCGCGGGATTCGCGGGCGAGTGCCACGCGCGGCCCCAGGACCGTTCGTCTTGAGCGCAGGTCACCAGGGTCCGTGCGACGTCGTCGGTGTAGTTCCAGCTGTGTGGTGCGTCGGGGTTGCCAATTACCTGACAGCTCTTGCCCGCGAGGATGCGAGGGATGAGCATCCCGAGATAGCTCGATGACCGGGGACCGATGAAGTCGGAAGCGCGAACTTCCGTGGCCTGGATTCGACCGTCGTCGTGCGCGCGCTTGGCGTTACGCCACATGGTGGCGCGCACCTGCGCCTTCTCGTAATCGGCGTTGAGCGGATCGTGCGGCGTCATCGGGCCCGTGGGACGTCCGTAGACGTAGAGATTGTTGAGGGTGACGAGTTTCGAGCCACTGGCTTCGGCCGCCGCGAGGATTGCGTTCGCGATTGGCGGCCAGTCGGTCGGCCAGCGGTGGTAGGCGGGGTTCGCACAATTGAAGATCGCGTCGGTGCCTATCGAGTGACGCGCCACGGTCTCCGGGTCCGAGGCGTCGCCGGCTACTCGCTCGATGAGCGGGTGCTCGGGACCCGCGCCGCGCCGGGAGAGCAGTCGAACGGTGTGCCCCTGTTGGACGAGATCCTCCACAACAACTGTGCCGATCGCTCCGGCGCCGACAATCAAATAGGTCCCCACGGATCCTCCTTCTTTAGGAGAGCACTGCTCTCGCAATAGTGTGGCACACGAGTGAGGAAATTGCAAGAGCACTGCTCTCTAATTTCGTGCAACGGGATGGTTGACCTGCGATACTGGTCGGATGAGTGAGGTTCGACCGACCAGAGCCGAAGCCCGACTCCTCCAAATCGAGCGGATCAAATCGACGTCTCGACGGTTGATGGCCGAGAAGGGTGCTCCGGGTCTCTCGCTGCGTGAGGTCGCGCGAGAGATGGGCGTCGTCTCGTCGGCCCTCTACCGATACTTTCCCACTAGGGACGATCTCTTGACCGCGCTCATCGTCGACGCCTACAACGATCTCGGTGATTTCGCCGAGCGCGCGGCCTCCCGCGTGCCCCGCGACGACCCACGACGCCAACTACAGGCGGCCGCCTCGGCCATCCGTAAATGGGCGAAGTCGAATCCACACGAGTACGCCCTACTCTACGGATCCCCGGTCCCCGGCTACGAAGCGCCGCTGTTCACGGTCGAACCGGCCGCGCGAGTGGCGCTGGTTCTCAGTTCCATAATTACCGAAGCGTGGCGCCATTCCAACGCCGAGGGACGAAGGGACGACATTGGCGAGACTTTGAGGGGAGTGCTCGTGACGCGCACTCTGGACGGTGTCATGCCCGGGGTTCCGGAGCCGGTGCGGGCGCTCTCTCTGATGCTGTGGTCGCAGATTTTTGGCTGCATTAGCTTCGAGCTCTTCGGCCATTACAAGGGAACAGTACGCAACGCCAATCGGTTCTTCGCCATCGTGGTGGACGAGACCGCCAACCTCGTGTTGCCGCCTGACGGCGGCCCTACCAGAGGAACCTGATGCAACTGGTCTACCCACTCACCACCGAGCGACTGATCATCCGCGTCCTCACGCCCGATGACGTGGAACGTCATCACATGCTTTTCGCCGATCCCGACGTGGTGCGTTTCCTCTATTTCGGACCGTTTGACCGGCCGGCCGCGCAAGAACATCTGGCTCGACGAAGCATCGTGGATTTGCCCGTCGAAGGCGGGTGGATCAACTTCGGTGTCGAGGTGAAGGGCGAAGGCGTCCTCATCGGCGAGTTGGCGATGGGGTTCATCAGCGCGACGCACGCGCACTATGAAGTCGGCTACGTGTTCGACCCGGCGTACACCGGACACGGCTACGCGACCGAAGGCACCGCCCTGATCGTCGAATTGGCGTTCTCGGGACTGGGGGCGCACCGCGTGAGTGGCCGCCTCGACGCGCGCAATGACCCATCAGCCCGAGTGCTCGACCGATTAGGCATGCGACGAGAAGCCAATTTCATTGAGAATGAATACGTCAAGGGTGAGTGGACCGACGAACTCGTTTACGCCATCCTCGCGCCCGAGTGGCGCGCGTACTACGGACCGGCCAAGGAGTTTGAATTCCGGAATTAGTCGACGACGTGCCGTTGGGGTTTCACGCGCTCAACGATCGATTGGGGCGGAACCACTTGTATTCGATGTTCTTGGCGATCTGTTGAGCGAGGAGATCGCTGAGTTCTCGGGCCACCAACCACAGGGCCAGGTCGAGGCCGCTGGTGACGCCGCCGCTCGTGACCAGGTCGCCATCGTCAACGACGCGTTCCGGTACGACGTTGACGCCCAACTCGGAGAGTTCTTCGAGCGTGCGGTGATGCGTGGTGGCGCGACGTCCGGTGATGACGCCGGCGTGGGCCCACAACATCGTTCCGGTGCACACGCCCGCGATAACCGTGGCGCTCTTCGCGGCCTCGACCAGCAGGGGCGCCAACTCACCCTTCTGGTATTCGGCCCACGCGCCCTGTTTGGAGCGCGCGTTCCAGCCACCACCGGAGACGATGACGATGTCCGCCTCGCCCGGCGTGAAGGGGCCGTCGGTGGCGAACGTGAGCCCGTGGGCACCGCAGATCGTGTTTTGACCGGTGTGGGCGACCAGTCGCACCGAGAAATCAATACTCAGGTATTCGGCCCGCCTCAAAATCTCGTACGGGCCCAGGGCGTCCAATTCGTCAAGTCCGTCGTAGACGACGATGTCGGCGCGCATGACCCGAGTGTAGAAGAGGCCATCGCGAACCGAGAGTATGACGTGGAGCGACAAAAGCCCCTGCATCAAAGGTCCTAATGCCCCGCCACGAGGCACGCTCGATTCTCGTGGCCCCAGGACTGACGGTGGCTTGATTGCGTCAAGTGGCGTCGTCGACGGTGCACGGAATTGTAAGAATTCACTAAAGCTGACCGCTGTAACGCCTCGGCAACTCTCAAGACTGCTTCATATGGAGCGTCGCGACCCGTCGTCACTTAGAGTTCAATTAATGGGTCCTCGATTGCGTTGATTAGATGACCACGCGATGACGCGGCAATCGTGACGCTGATCATTGTCGCCTTCGCGGCCGGATTGATTGCCGGAATATCGCCCTGCATCCTGCCGGTCCTTCCCATCGTGTTCGTGGCGGGCGCGGCCGCGCCCGACGCAGCCGTGAATCCCAAGGGTTCGTGGCGTCGCTCGGTCGCGATCGTGCTCGGACTCGTCTTGAGTTTCAGCCTCCTCGTGCTCGTTGGGTCCGAGATTCTCTCCGGTCTGGATCTCCCTCAGAACACGTTGATGTGGACGGGTGTCGTTCTCTTGGGCCTCGTCGGAATCGGCTTCGTCGTTCCCGTGATTGGAGAATGGCTGGAACGGCCCTTCGCCCGGATGGTCGGACGCCAACCGAGTGGCTCGAGTGGCGGATTCGTCATCGGCTTGGCCCTGGGTCTGGTCTTCGCGCCGTGTGCGGGGCCGGTGTTGGCGGCGATCACCGTGCTCGGCGCGACGCGCGACGTCCACTTTCAGACCGTCCTCGTCACCGTCGCCTTCGCCCTTGGCGCGGTGGTCCCGTTGCTCTTCATCGCCCTCGCCGGCGGTGGGCTGGTCCATCGGGTCCGTTCGGTTCGCTCCCACGCACCGATGATTCGACAGATCGGCGGCGTCGTATTGCTCTTGATGGCGATCGGTATCGCCACGAACTCCTTCGACTTCTTGCAAAAGGACGTGCCCGGCTACACGAGCGTGTTGCAAAAGAAGATTGAGGGCTCCACGAGTATTCGCAAGCAGCTGAACGCGTTGAAGGGCACGTCGGGCTCGAAAGGTGTCTCGGGTTCCCTGGTGTCGTGTCCGTCCGCGTCACCCGGTCTGGTGACGTGCGGTCTGGCGCCCAATTTCACCAGCGTCACCCAATGGCTCAATACGCCACAGGGCCAACCTCTTTCTTTGAAGGGTCTGCGAGGCAAGGTCGTGCTCGTCGACTTCTGGACGTACTCGTGCATCAACTGCCAACGATCCTTGCCGCACGTCGAGGCGTGGTACAAGCGCTACGCCCCCTACGGGTTGGAGATCGTCGGCGTGCACACGCCCGAATTCGCGTTCGAACACGTGCTGAGCAACGTGATGGCCCAGGCCAAGACGCTGGGCGTCAAGTACCCCATTGCCGTCGACAACAACTACGGAACGTGGAACGCCTACCGCAACGAGTACTGGCCGGCCGAGTACCTCATCGACGCGCAAGGCCTCGTGCGACACGTGGACTTCGGCGAAGGCAACTACTCGTTGACCGAGAGTCTCATCCGCCAGCTCCTGGTGGCGGCTCACCCGGGACTGAATCTGCCGCCGCCGACGTCGGTGCCGAATCTCACGCCGTTCGTCGAGACGAGCCCCGAGTCGTACGTCGGCTACCAGTACGGCCTGACTTACATGGACTCCGACGTGGAACCCGCGAAGAACGTCGCGGCCCAGTACCACTTCCCGAGCTATCTGTCCGCGACCACGTGGGCCCTGTCGGGCGTGTGGAACGAACACGCCGAAGAAGCGACGTCGATCAAGGACGCGAAACTGGAGATCAACTACATGGCCCAGGACGTCTACCTCGTCATGGGGGGCACCGGGGCCGTGACGGTATCGGCCGGCAACGGGACGGCGCCTAAGACGATCCAGGTGAGTGGCGTACCGCGGCTCTACGCGCTCTTTCACACGATTGCGGCGACCAACGGCACGATGGTGCTGTCGTTCACGCCCGGTGTGGAGGCTTTCGATTTCACCTTCGGTTGAGTCACCGTCGCGGCCCCGGACGCCGCCTGATGAAGCAGGTTAGGCGACAAGTACAATCCGAATAACGGACTAAAGAGCGGCGAAATGAGTTGCCCTTGTCCGAAATGAAGGGATTCAGATGGTGGGCATTGTGTTTGCAGTTGTGGCGGGGATCATCGTTTTGCTCGTCTTGGCGGCGATTCTGAAGGCCGTTCGTATCGTGCAACAAGGATTCGTCGGCGTCATCACTCGCTTCGGCGAGTTCAAGGACATCAAGAACCCCGGTCTGACCTTCATCATTCCCTTCATCGAGGTCATGAAGATCGTCGACGTCCGCGAGACCCCGCGCACCGGGGACCGCCAACAGGTCATTACGCGCGACAACGTGGCGGTCATCGTCAACGCGACCATCTTCAGTCAAGTGGTGGACGTTCGACTGGCCCTCTTCACCAACTCGGACTACCTCGTCAGCGTCGACAACCTGGCGCGCACCTCGGTGCGCGCCGTCTTCGGCAGCATCACCCTGGACGAGGCGTTCTCCCAACGCGAGCGCATTGGCACGATGCTCCAGACGCAGATGGAAGAGGCCACGGACAAGTGGGGTGTTCGCATCAATCGGGTGGAGGTCCTGGAGATCACGCCGCCCGAACAGATCCTTCAGGCGATGGCCCTCCAAAAGCAGGCCGACCAAGAGAAGCGCGCTCGGATCCTGGAATCCGAGGGACAGCAGCAGTCCGCGGTGAACGTCGCCGACGGTCAACGCCAAGCGGCGATAAAAGAGGCCGAAGGTGCTCAGCAGTCCGACATCCTGCGCGCTCAGGGTCGACGTCAGGCACTCATCCTCGAAGCCGAGGGCCGCGCCCAAGCCATCGCCTCGGTGTACGCGGCCATCAAGTTGCAACAGCCCGACCCGACGCTGGTAGCGATTCTGCAGCTCGACACGTTGTCGAAGTTCGCCGAGAGTCCCAACACCAAGTTGATCATCCCGGCCGAGAGTGCCGCGCTCTTGGGCGCCGCGCAGGCCCTCAAGAGTGTGATGGCCGACGTGCCGACCACGCAGTCCTAGATGGTTTCGAGTTGAGCGCGATGCCACGGTGTCGCCTTAGGCGGCGACACACCTCAGAAACTAAACGGGATCGACCCAGAGCGTGGTGCCGTAGGCCTTCTTCACGACCACGGGCGTGCCGTCGGGCAGTTGCGCCGGCCAGTCGGTGACGGCCTTCCACGATTCACCCTGAATTTTCACTCGTCCCGGATGCGTCGAGTCGCCCACCGGCATTTCCACGGTTCCTCGCATATCAGTCATCGCGGTGTTGGTCGGTTGGGACATGTCGATTTCGAACCGGTGGTGATGAAACTTGCGCATCGCGAATGGTCGAAGCGTCACGAGCGAGACCGCCGAGACCGCGAGCCACGCGCCCGCCTGGAAGGCGAAGGGGAGACCGGCCAGCGCCAAAACGAAGGAGATCGCAGCGCCGAACCCAATGAAGACGGCGATGAAGGCGTTCGAGTGCAGTTCGAGCACGAACGAGAACCCGATGATTAGGACCCAGAACAGAATGGCAAGCATTAATCGCAGTATACGGGGGGTCCGAAATTCGGAACAGGGCATAGAAACGATGACGAATGTCCGTGTTGGACCGCCAAATTTTCGACCGGCTTGGACGGAGAAATTGGTGTCTCGTCTAATTACTATGAAGCCATGGTGGACGTCTCTCCCTTCCTGTGGTTTGATGACGACGCGGAACAGGCGCTCGAGTTCTACGCCCGTGTTTTCGCCAACTCCGAGATCGTCAACGTCACGCGGATGGACGAGCCGACGATGCCCAATGGAGGATTTGTCATTGGGACGATTCGTATCGAGAATTTGACGTTCACGATAATGAATGGCGGTCCGACGTTCGCTCTCAGCGAGGCGTTCTCCCTGTTTGTCTCCTGCCAGGACCATGCCGAAGTCGACTTCTACTGGTCGTCTCTCGGCGAGGGCGGCGAAGCGGGACGGTGCGGCTGGCTGAAGGACCAATTCGGTCTTTCGTGGCAAATCATTCCGAGACTTCTTTCGGAGCTGTTGGGTGACCCTGATCCGGAGAAGTCCGGTCGCGTTCGAGACGCGATGATGGCCATGGGCAAGATCGATTGCAACAAGTTGCAAGCTGCGTACGACGCGTAAGAGACCGGTCCGATCGCGATGACCGGCTCTTCGCCGAAGTAGGGAAGGTCGATTGTGACTGATAACCGAGTCGAAATCATCGAGAGCTGCGAAGCGCAG
Organism: Acidimicrobiaceae bacterium; assembly: GCA_003170315.1. Taxonomy (GTDB): domain Bacteria; phylum Actinomycetota; class Acidimicrobiia; order Acidimicrobiales; family RAAP-2; genus RAAP-2. The sequence goes on along the minus strand of PNAH01000024.1, from coordinate 15,887 downwards.
GTAGCAGAACTTCGCGTTCGACGCGCCCTTCCGACCAAAGGACGACGGACCGTCGGCGCGTGGTGTTTCGTGGATCATATGGGACCGATGTCGCTGAGCCCGGATCGATCCATTGACGTGGCGCCGCATCCGCACCTCGGACTGCAGACCGTGACGTGGCTCTTCGGCGGCGAGTTCTTGCACCGTGACAGTCTCGGCTCCGAGCAGCTGATTCGAGCCGGCCAGTTGAATCTCATGACCTCGGGCCACGGGGTGGCACACTCCGAGGAGAACCCCGGACTTCGCTCGGGCGAGATGCACGGCATGCAACTCTGGGTCGCGCAACCATCAATGACCCGCGACGGTGGCGCCGATTTCGAACACTTCGACGAACTGCCCCGAGCCGAAATGGCGAATCTCACCGGGACCGTCCTCGTCGGCACTTTCGTCGACGTCAGTTCACCGGCCCGCCGAGACAGCGACCACGTCGGCGTCGAACTCGACTTTCACGGAGGTCCCGTCACGGTGGCCCTCGATCCGACCTACGAGTACGCGCTGATCGTGGCGAACGGCGCCGTGTTGGTCGACGACGTCGTCATACGACCAGGCGCCTTGGCGTACCTCGGCGCGGGACGCGACGAGTGCCGATTCGACTCGAGTGGTCCGAGTCGGGCGATGCTGATCGGCGGCGTTCCTTTCGACGAGCGACTGTTCATGTGGTGGAACTTCGTGGCGCGCACGCAAGACGAGATCTCCGACGCGTGGCGGGCGTGGGCTACCGGGGACGCGCGTTTTGGTCACGTCGCCTCACCGTTCGCGCGCATCGAGGTGGGTCCGCCGCCTTGGCTCATGGCGTTGCGTTGATCGGGTCCGTTTAAGAGCTGAACGAGGAGCCGCCAACTTTTTCGAGCGAGATAGTGGCAAATAGCCGACCACTACCATGGTCGTAGCCACTACGTGGAGAGGTACATGGTGCGAAAGCGCAACACCAAGAGTGAACGCCTTCGCGATCCTCCTCCGATGATCAAACGCAGGGTTCCCTCGGGCCGCGGCGCGATGGAACAGCCGAACGTGACGCACGACGGTGAGGCGCGTCTCACCCCGAAGTTCTGGCTCGCGGTCGGGTTGGTAGGCATCGCCACCGGCCTGTTCGGCGACCTTTTGATGTGGCTCCTCGCCGAAGTGGAACGCGCCGGATTCCACTACCACGCCGGATACTTTGAGAACGCGGTGGCGGCGGTGAGTTCGAGTCGGCGCATCGTGGTTCTGTTGATCGGGAGCGCCGTCGGGGCGGTCTCGTGGTACTTGATCAGGCGTTATCTCAAGCACGAACGTTCTGATATCGATGACGCCATTTGGAACGGTGATGGGGAACTATCGCTCCGGCGGAGTTTTCTCACCTCGATCGTCTCAGAAGTCGTGATCGGCCTCGGTGCTTCGATCGGACGAGAGGCCGCGCCGAAGTTGATGGGCGGCGTGTCGGGCAGCGTGGTCTCGCACTGGTTCAATTTGAGTCCGGCGCAAAAGCGTCTGCTCGTGGCCTGTGGTGGCGGCGCGGGACTGGCTTGCGTATACAACGTGCCGCTCGGAGGGGCCATCTTCACGGCCGAAGTCCTTTACGGCAGCTTCTCGTTGCCGGTGGTGATGCCCGCGCTCGCGACGTCGCTCATCGCCACGATGGTGGCGTGGCTGTATCTCCCGAGCGGCGCCACTTACGCCGACATTCCGGGCTACCGCTTCAGCGGATCGCTGATGGTCTGGTCGCTGTTGGCCGGTGTCGTGATCGGTCTCCTCGCGGTCTTCTACGTTCGGTTGATTGGCTGGGCTTCGCACTATCGCGCGAAGGGACCGCACATCTTATGGATCATGCCGGTCGCCTTCGCGATACTCGGCGTCGTCGGAATCTGGTATCCGCAGCTCTTCGGTAACGGCAAGGACATGGCCCACCAAGCCTTCCTCGGCATTGGCGGCGTCGCACTGTTGTTCGCGCTCTTCGCGCTGAAGCCATTCGTCACCGCGATGATGCTCGGCGGCGGTGCCGCGGGCGGTCTCTTCACGCCGTTCCTGGCGACCGGCGCGCTCTTCGGGGCGTGTTTCGGCGCGCTCTGGATCCACCTGTGGCCCGGTACCCCCGTCGGGGCCTTCGCCCTCGTGGGCGCGGCCGCAATGATCGGGGCTTCGATGCAGGCCCCGCTGGCCGGTCTGGTGCTGGTGCTCGAGCTGACGCACAGCGGCTTCTCGCTGGCCGTACCGATGATGGCCGCGACCGCGATCGCGACGTTCCTCGTTCGCCAGATTGACGGGTACAGCATCTATTCGGCTCGCCTGCCGCGCCGCGACGACCTCGCGGCGCGCGCCTCCCCGGAAGGTACGTGAGAGCGGACGCTCGGACGTTGCTGCCGTGCAGCGTGGAAGAATGGTGACGTGTACGTTCCTCCGAAGCACGCCATCGACGAAGAGGCCGCGTGGGCCATCATCCGCGAGGCCGGAGCCGGCATGCTGGTGGTCGCTAAGTCCGACGGCCTCCAGAGCGTCTTCGTGCCGGTCGTCGTGAGCGAGGACCGCACGAAGATCTTCTCGCACCTCGCCAAGGCCAATTCGTGGTGGCGCTCGCTGAACGACGGGGACGAAGTACTCGGGCTCTTCCTGGTGGCGAGTGCGTACGTGTCGCCGTCGAACTACCCGAGCCGCTTCGAGAGTCCCGGGGTGGTACCGACCTGGAACTACGTGGCGGCCGAAGTCCGAGGTCGCCTCACCGTGCACGACGACCCTGACTGGCTCCAGCGACAGGTGCGCGTACTGACCAGCCAGTTCGAGGCCGATCGCTCGCCCGAGTGGCGCGTCGAGGACGCGCCGAATGAGTACGTCGAGCGGCAAGTGAAGGCCATCGTCGGCATCGAGATCGACGTCGAGGCGATCCAGGGCAAGGCCAAGCTCTCACAGAATCGACCAGCGGTGGACCACGACTCGGTGCGCGACAACCTGGCCCAAGGCAGTCCGGCCGAACGCAACGTGGCCGCGCGCATGACCGATGACGCGTGAGTCGACCCTGACCCTGCGCCTCTGCGGGCTCCTCGACTGGCAGGACCTTCGCGCGATTCGCCTCGAGGCGCTCACCGATACTCCCGACGCCTACGGCTCGACCTACGAGGAGTCGGTGCTCTGGTCCGACGCGCAGTGGAAAAACGCCGCCTCCACTCGCCTGTATTACCTCGCCGATCGAGACGGCGTCGTGGTCGGCATGGTCTCGGGTGGCTTCAATGACGCCTACCCCGGAACCCGATGGCTCTACGGCATGTACGTCACGCCGAGCGAACGGGGAAGTGGAACGGCGGCATTGTTGGTACGCGCCATTGACGACTGGGCCAGGAGCCACGGCGTCGCCGAGGTCTACTTGCACGTGACGACTTCGGTGCCGCGCGCTCGCGCCTTCTATGAGAAGGTGGGGTTTCGCCCGACCGGGGAGAGTTTTCGTATGGACCGCGACCATTCGCTGACCTTGGAGACCATGGTGCAACGCCTTGTCTGACGAACTGCGCGTCGCGCGCGTCTCGGCCGACCAACTGCACGAACTTCGTCGAAGAGTCCTGCGCAATGACGACCCCACGATCTATCACCCGGATCCCCGCGACGGGGAGAAGACCTCCTTGCACTACGGCGGGTTCATCGGCTCTCGTCTCGTCGTGAGCGCGTCGTTCTTCCCGTCGGCGCCACCGATGAACTCGGAGCTGGTCACCGTGCAATTGCGCTACATGGCGACCGACTTTGACGTCCAGGGACGAGGCTACGGCGCCCGCCTGCTCGCCTTCGCCGAAGAGGACCTTGGTGCGCGTGGCGTCGAACAGGTCTGGGCCAACGGACGTGACACGGCGCTGGGCTTCTACGAATCGGTGGGGTGGCTGCGGGTCGAGGGATCAGAGCACCTCAGTGCCGAGACGATGTTGCCTCACACGGTGATCTTCAAACGACTGGCGCGCGACGAGGTGGCACCGTAAATGGAGCGTCCTTAACTAGGTTTAGGGTGTGCGAAAAACACTTTCCGTGGTCGTGGTCGTGCTCGTCGTCGGGGCCATCGCAGGGGTGGTCTACTTCCACTCTCATAAGAACACCACCACGCCAACGTCCCCGACGACGACCACGACGTTGCCCCAGTACGCGAGAGCGCCTTTGACCGGTCTGCTCGATCCGTCCGGTCTCTCGGTGAAGCGCCCGGCGCTGACCGTCAAGATCGAGAACACCCCCCAAGCGCTTCCCCAGTGGGGTATCGACCAGGCCGACGACGTCTACGAAGAGATCGTGAACGGCGGGATCACCCGTTTGGCGGCAATCTTCAACTCGCACGCCCCCGACAAGGTCGGACCGGTTCGTTCGGTGCGACCGACCGACACCCAAGTCGTGTGGCCCCTCGGGGGAATCTTCGCTTACTCCGGCGGTGCGCCCTACGCAGTAGCGAGCATCTCGACGGCGCCGGTGAAACTGATCGACGAATCCGGCGCCGGGACCGCGATGTTCCGTGATCCCAACCTCTACGCGCCGCACAACCTGTTCGCGATCGCCCCCCAACTCTTCGCCTTCGGTGGCACGCCGGTGCCGCCTCCGCCGCTTTTCTCGTATCGAAGGTCGACGGAGAAAGCGGGCGGACTAGCGGTCGTGAGCTTCGTCGTTCCCTTCCCGAGCCAGTACCCCGTGACCTGGACCTGGGATACGGCCACCGCGTCGTGGGACCGGACCCTTTTCGGCATGGCCGACGTGACCGGGACGGGCGTTCGCGAGTCGCCCAAGAACGTCATCGTCATGTTGGTGAACTACGTGAACGGCATCGGGACCGAGGCTTCGTACGCGAACTTGCAGGGCTCGGGGACCGCCGCGTTCTTCGTCGACGGCAAAGAGACCATGGGTACCTGGTCGCGGGGCCCCTCCAAAGCCGACGTCGTCCAGTACCGGACGGAGAACGGCAAGACGGCCCTGATGACGCCCGGTCAGACCTGGGTCGAACTCTTGAACGTCGGAGTGGCGCTCGCCGTCACGCGGTGACGATCGTCGCCAGCCGTTGCAGCGTTCCTTCCATGGCCGTGCGGTTGCGTTGGGGAAAGCCCAGGGCGATGATCACGAACGCCCACGGTCGGTCGTAGTTGAACGACTCGGTGACCAGCGTGCCACCGTCGACCGCTTCTAAGTCGTAGCGCCACACGAACAGCGCGAAGTGGTGCCACGCAATGGAACGATTCTCCTGGAATTGGACGACGCGGTTGCGCGTGACGTAGCCGAGTCCCATCTTCATGTGCATCGAAAAGGTCGAGCCGAGCGTCAATCGTTCGGGGGCGTTCTTCACCGACGTCACCGAACCGGAGCCGTCGAGGCGAACGTGTTGGCGCGGATCGGCCAGGAGATCGAAGATCCGCGACGGGGTCGCCGGGATCAGTCAGGAGACCGAAATCGAGCGGGACGACGACACGACGTGAGCGTATGGTGGAGAGTTGACACGGCGATCGGAGCGCAATGAACTACCACGAAATCCTCATTGACACCCCCGACGGACGGCAGCTCGAAGTGGGGACCCTCGGTGACCCGTCCGGCCACACGGTCCTCTTTCATCACGGCACGCCCGGTTCGGCAAATTTGGTGAAGATGATCGCGCCACTGGCCGACGACCACAGCCTGTTCCTGGTCACGACCTCGCGCGCCGGATACGGCAAGTCGACGCGTCTCGAGGGCCGCGACGTCGCCTCGGTCGTGAGTGACGCCCGCACGGCGTTGGACGCCTTGGGTCGCAGCGACTACGTCGTCGTCGGATGGTCCGGTGGCGGCCCCCACGCCCTCGCCTGCGCGGCGCTGGACACGCCGCGATGTCTCGCGGCGTGGTCGCTCGCCGGTGTCGTGCCCACCACGGTTGACTTTGACTGGACCGAAGGCATGGGACCGGAAAACGTGGCGGAGTTCGCGCTCGCCAAAGAGGGCGGTCCGGAGTACGAGATCGTCATGGAGACGGCCGGCGAAACGTTCGGCGCGGCGACCAAGGACGACATCATTGACTTGTTCGGTGGACTGCTGAGCGAGCCGGACAAAGCGGCGTTTGAACCCGAGGCGCGACGAGAGGTCTTCGTCGCGTCACTGCGGCAAGGATTCGAATTCGGGTGGCGGGGATTTTACGATGACGACCAGGCGATGATCAAGGAGTGGGGATTCGACCCCACGACGATCACCGTGCCCGTCGCCGTGTGGTTCGGCGATCACGACCTCATGGTCCCACGCACGCACGGCGAGTGGTTGGTCGAAAAGCTGCCGACCGCGAGCCCCCACTTCTTCGCCGGTGACGGTCACGTGTCACTGGTCGTCAATCACCTCGACGAACTTTCCGCGGCGATCAAGAAGACCTATGTCTAGTAGAACGACGGCTGTCGGACTGGTCGATTCGTGCGAATAGGGAACCTCTACGGACCGGACGCCACGTTCCTCGGCGTGCCCGCGTCCGACCCGGACGTGGCGTCCCAGTGGTCGACCTCGGGCGCGGCGATCATTGGGGCGCCCTTTGACGGCGGGACGTCACACCGGCCGGGGTGTCGCTTCGGTCCCCAAGCGATCCGCGTCACCGACTATCTGCCGCACGACGGGATGCGCCCGAGTCTGGCCCTCGGCGTCGACGCGTTGTTAGACCTCTCGGTCGTCGACCTCGGTGACGTCGAAATGCCTTCGGGCGACACCGAAAAATCGCTCCGGCGCCTCGAAGAGCGAGTGACCGCGGTCGCCATGGCCGGCGTCATCCCCGTCGTGCTCGGTGGTGATCACACGATCGCCCTGCCCGACGTGACCGGCGTGGCCCGACACGTCGGCTGGGGACGGGTCGCGGTCATCCACTTTGACGCGCACGCCGACACCGGTGATTCGCAGATGGGTTCGCTCTACGGACACGGCACCCCCATGCGGCGGCTGATCGAATCGGGTGCCTGTCGCGGGGACCGCTTCTTGCAGATCGGACTACGCGGCTACTGGCCCGAGTCCGCGACGCTGGGGTGGATGGCCGAGCAGGGGATGCGCTCCTTCGAGATGAGCGAGATCGTGTCGCGCGGGCTCGACGACGTGCTCGACGAGGCGATGTCCATCGCGATGAACGAGTGCGACGCCGTCTTTTTGTCGGTCGACGTCGACGTGGTGGACCCGGGCTCGGCCCCGGGCACCGGCACGCCCGAACCGGGTGGACTTTCGAGTCGTCAACTGCTCGACGCGGTGCGCCGCATCGCGATGGAAACGCCCGTCGGCGGCGTGGACGTCGTCGAGGTCTCGCCGCCGTACGACCACGCCGAGATCACCGCCTACCTGGGTAACCGCATCGTCCTCGAGGCGCTGGGCGGTATCGCCTGGCGCCGAAAGTCCCAGCGCGGCGACGTGACGCGCAACCCGAGCGATCCGTTACTGGAAGGTCGCTAATCGGCCATCGACTCGAGGATCTGATCCACGAGTTCGTCGGTCGTGTTGGGGTGTAAGAACGCCAGCCGACCGACCGTCTCGCCCTCCCACTTCGTGGGCGTCACGAAGGCGATTTGGTCGAGCAGCAGTTGATGACTCCACGCGGTGTAGTCCTCGCTGGTCCAGCCCTTTCGTCGAAAGAGGACGATCGAGAGGCTGATCGGGCGGACCATCTCCACGTAGTCGAGATCGTTGATCTTCTTTTCGGTGCGGTGCGCGATGTCGACGGCGCACTGCACCGCGCTCTCGTAGGCGGCGGTGCCGTTAGTGACGAGGGAGAACCAGAAGGGGAGTCCCCGGGCCCGGCGCGACAGGTGGATCGCGAAGTCCGAGGGGTTCCACTCGTAGTGCTCGTCGTCGCTCGAGTGCAGGATGTCCAGGTAGCTGGCCTGTTGGGCGAGCACCTTTCGCGCAATCGTCGGATCGCGGTAGATCAACGCGCAGCAGTCGAGGGGACCGAAGAGCCACTTGTGCGGATCGACGATGAAGCTGTCGGCGTGTCGAACGCCCGCGAGCAGGTGTCGCTCGGTCGGCGAGAACAGCGCGGCCCCGCCGTAGGCGCCGTCGACGTGGAACCACAGGTCGTGTTCGCGCGCGTAGCTGCCGAGGCCTTCGAGGTCGTCGACGATGCCGGCGTTGGTCGTCCCCGAGGTCGCCACGACACCAATCACGCTTTCGGGATTCGGGTCGTTCGCCATCGCTTGTTCCAGGCTGGCCCTCGTGAAACGGTGGTCGTCGGTCGTCACGATGAGCGGGTCGATGCCGAGCACGTGCAACGCCTTGCCGATGCTCGAGTGGGCATCGGAGGAGATGGCGTAGCGCACCTCGTGCGGTAAGAGGGTCGGTCGCTTGGCCCGTCCCACGTCGCGTCCCACGGTAAGGCTCGACAGATTGCCCAACGAGCCGCCGGAGACGAAGGCGCCGCCGGAGCCTTCGGGCATGCCGGCCAATTCCGCGAGGTACTCGAGGGCCAGGTTCTCCGCTCGCACCACGCCGCTCGACTCCAGCCAACTGGTGCCGTTGAGTCCGGAGCAGGCGACCACCATGTCGAAGAGCAGCGAATTCTTCGTCGGGGCGTTGGGGATGAAGGCGAGGAAACCGGGCGAGTCGATGGAGACGACCGCCGGAGCCAGTTCGTTCTTGAAGAATTCGAGAATCTCGTCGGCGTCGTGGCCCTCGGATCGGATGAAACCCTTCATGTCGCCCGGGGGCGTCGCGTTCAAACTGCCGTAGTCCAAGGGCACCGGGTCCATCGAGAGGCGGTCTCGGCAGTAGTCAAAAACTTCGTCCGCCAACGTCGCGTCGTACTCAAACATCGGGTGCCCCATTGCACGGCCTTTCGAAATTGATCCCTGTCTATCGTACGACCTCAAACGACCTTCTCCGACTCGGGACCGCGGGACGATTGTGGCCGTCGAAGTAGCCTCGCGTGATGGCAACGCTGCGCACTGGTTTCCTCGGCCCCGAAGGTTCGTTCTCTCACGAGGCCGTCTCCACCATGGAGAACGTGACTCCCGTCGCGTGCGAATCACTGGTCGACCTGCTCTCGTCGGTCGCCGACGCCTCGCTCGACCAGGGTCTGGTGCCGCTCGAGAACGCTATCGAAGGAACGGTGTCGGCCTCCATCGACGGACTGGTCTTCGACCATGAATTGGTGATTGTCCGAGAGATCGTCATCCCGATTCGCCTGCACCTGCTCGCCCGGCCTGGCGTGGCTGCCCAGGACCTGACCGGCGTGCGCAGTTACGTGCACGCTTTGGCCCAGTGCCGGGGCTATCTGCACCAGTTGAACGTTGAGATTAGTCAGACGACTTCGACGTCTCAAGCGGCGCGCGAGGTCGCTGATTCCCAAGAATCGTGGGCCGCGGTCGCTTCCGCGTTGGCCGGCGATCTCTTCGGTCTGGTGGCGCTGGCCACCGATATCGAGGATCATCCCGACAACGCCACTCGGTTCGTCGTCGTCGGACGCGAGCGCGTCGCCGCGCCCACCGGTCACGACCGAACGACCATCGTGTGCTTTCAAGACGCCGACCGCCCCGGATCGCTCTACGCCATCCTTGGTCGCTTCGCCGCACGCGATATCAACCTCACGAAGTTGGAGAGTCGTCCGACGAAACGGGGACTGGGCGATTACTGCTTCGTGATCGAGTTCGAGGGTCACGTCGCCGATGACGTCGTCGCCGACTGCCTGGCCGATCTCCAGGCGCACCTCGCGCGAGTGAAATTCCTCGGTTCCTATCCGGTCACCGGTATCGACGCCACCGATCGCCGCGAAGCGGTCGCCGAAGCTCGTCGATCGGCCGATGAGTGGATCACGGAGATTCGTTCCCGCATCGCGCCGTGAAGAGCGACGGCTGAGGATCGCTCAGGACCTTGTGAGACTTTCTAGGGTGTTCGCGATGACGTCGGAGACGGCGCCGGCCCCGAGGTACTGGTCAATGACGTCGAGCAACTGTTGGAGGTCGAGCGGCTTCGACAGGTAGTCGTGGACGCCGGCGTTTCGGAATCGGCGTCGCTGCCAGGTCGTGGCGTCGGCCGAGAGCACGACGACCGGAATGTCAATGGTGCGAGAATCACCTTGGAGTCGCTCGAGCACGTCGAATCCGTGAACGTCGGTGAGGTGCACGTCGAGCAAGATGAGATTCGGTCGATACTGCTGGGCCAATTCGACGCCCAATCCGCCCAACAGCGAGGTGATGAGATTGATGTTGGGCCGCTGCAGGAGGAGACGTTCGACCAGTTGCACGTTGGCGACGTCATCTTCGATGTAGAGCACCGTCGTCTTCGTGGAATCGGCGGTCCCGAGGGCCAACGGCGGCTCGCTTCCCGCGGTGACCGACTTCGGACATTCGACGACCGGGAGTTCGATCCAGAACGTCGAACCAAAGCCGACTTCGCTGTCGACGCCGAGCGTGCCGCCGATCGCTTCGATGAGACCCTTGGAGAGGGCCAGTCCCAGACCGGTGCCCTCGATGCCCGACGTCTCGGCGTCCAGTCGGTCGAAGGGGGTGAAGAGTCGTTCGCGCAGGTCGGGGTTGATGCCAGGACCCGTGTCGGAGACCGAGAGTCGGATCATGTTGCGCCTCGACTCGCACGCGATGGTCACCGTGCCGTTCGGTCGGTTGTACTTGATCGCGTTGGACAAGAGATTGAGCAGGACCTGCTTCAGTCGTTGCTGGTCACCCAGCACATGGAAGTCGTAGCCGGCCCGTGAGGTGATCGTGATACCGAGATCGTTGGCCTGCGGGGTCACAATCTCGATGCATTCATTCTCGAGATCTCGCAGCACGATGGGCTCGATCATGACGCTGATGTGGCCCGACTCGATGCGCGAGATGTCGAGTACTTCGTTGATGAGTTCGAGGAGGTACTTGCCGGAGTTGTGGATGAAACCCACCATCTCGAGCTCGTCCGGCGACGTCAACTCCATTTCGAGGATCTGGGCGAATCCGAGGACCGAGTTGAGTGGCGTGCGCAGCTCGTGGCTCATGCGCGACATGAATTCGCTCTTGGCGGCGTTGGCGCGTTCGGCCACTTCCTTCGCTTCTTTCAGCACCGCTTCGGCGGCCACGCCTTCGGTGACGTCGCGCGAGACCAGCACGGCGCGGGCGTGGCCCGCTTCGTCGCGGATGAGTCGTCCGCGCGTTTCGATGTTCAACAAGTTGCCGTCGACGTGGAGGGCTCGGAAGCGGTAGCTGGTGAGCGTGCCGTCCTCACCGTGAAAAAGTCGACGCAACTCCGAAGCGACGTGATCGCGGTCCACGGGCAGGACGAGGGTGAGGGAGTTCTTGCCGCGTCGCTCCTCGCGCGAGACGCCGTAGATGCGATCGGTACCGGGACTGACGTCGAGTACGGTGAACGCCTCGTCGACGGTGATGATCGAGTCGACGACCGCGTCGAGGATCGCGGCCTTCGTCTCGAGCGTGCCGGCCAGATTGATCTGCGCTTCGACCTGGCTGGTGATGTCGCGTCCGGCGGAGAAGACCGCGCCGTTGCGGCCCTGACAGCTCCACTCGATCCAACGGTACGTTCCGTCTCGACGACGTTGGCGATTTCGAAACTCCACCAACGTGGCGTCGGGGGCGGCGACCAAACGGTCGAACTCTCGTACCGTGGACAAGACGTCGTCGGGATGAATCAGATCAATAAAGGGACCGCTCCGCAAATCCTCGAGCGACCAACCCATCTGCTCGGGCCACGCCGAATTGACGATCTGCCAGGTGCCGTTACTGCCCAGGACCGACAACAGGTCGGTTGAGTTCCAAAAGAACTCACCGAGCACTGACGCGTCGTAACTCTCCCTGGACATGTAGTGCGCTCCGTTCGGTAAGCATATGTGGGCAGTGCAGAACTTCACGGCGCGGGTCGACCACTTCGAAAACGTACGTCGTACGGACAACTTTACTATCGATGGCGTTTTTCTTGTTGAGAATACGCTGTGAATAGACGCACGAGCGAGGTGCAGCGACGTCGCGTCAGCGATTAGTTCCGTGCTTGACGTCGCGTTGCGAAAAGTTGTGTCCTACGACTCTCGCCACTGCGAGCGACTACATGAAATATCAACTATGGACCTCTACGCGATCGAGTGAGTCGAGGTAGTAACGAATCTGAATGGCGACGGCCGCGCCTTCTCCGACCGCCGACGCGATCTGCTTGGTCGATCCGGAACGCACGTCGCCGGCGGCGAAGATGCCGTCCACACTCGTGCGAAAATTGTTGTCGGTCACGATGAAGCCGCGTTCGTCCACGTTCAACGAGTTCTCGAGGAAGCTCGTATTGGGATCGAGTCCGATGAAGATGAAAGCCGCGACCGTCGCGTGCTTCGTCTCGGTTCCGTTGCAGGTGACGGTGATCGATTCCAACTTGCCGGACTCGTTGGCGATGAACGATTTCACCGAGGTGTCCAACAGCACCGACATCTTGGGATGATTCAGGACCTTTTCCTGCAAGAGTTTGTTGGCCGTCAGATTCGCCATGGCCTGGATCACGGTGACGTGATCGGCGAACTGCGTGAGGAACAGTCCTTCCTCGAGTCCACTGTTGCCGCCGCCCACGATCGTGAGGTCCTTCGCTCCGCGATAGAACGGGCCGTCGCACGTCGCACAGAAGTGGATGCCCGCGCCGATGAGATCGGCCTCGCCCTCGGCGTCGGTGCGGCGGTAGGTCGATCCACTCGCCACCAGAACGGCCGGCGCGAGGACGAAGTCGCCGGTCGACAAGTCGACGCGCATCAGCGGACCGTCGCGTTCGATTCGAGTGGCGCCCACGGCTTGGAGTATCTCGACGCCGTAGCGCAACGCCTGTTGGGTCATGCGCTCGGCCAGGTCGGCGCCGCCGACGCCGTCGGGGAATCCCGGGTAGTTGTCGAATCGCTCGGTGATGCCGGCTTGACCGCCGGGCGCCGACTTCTCCACGATCAACACCTTGGCGTTCTCCCGGGCGCCGTAGATCGACGTCGTGAGTCCCGTCGGACCGCCGCCCACGATGACGAGGTCGTACTCCTTCTCTGACGCGACGCGCGAGAGTCCGATGCGATCGGCTAATTCGTCGTTCGACGGTTCGGCGAGAAAGCTTCCATCGGCAAACACGATCGTCGGAATGATCCGTTTGCCGTCGTTGCGTGCTTCGACCTCGGCGCTCTTCTCGGGGTGCTCTTCGAGGTCGATCCAGTCGTAGGCGATACGGTGCGACGCGAGGAACTGTTTTGCCCGGCGACAGTCCGGACACCAGCTCGCGCCGTAGATGGTGATGGGGGCTTCGGACGAGGTCATGGTGAGGACCTTTCAGTTGTCGGATCGAAAGCGGCGATACACGTTGACCAGGCCCTCGACGACGTCGCTGGGCAAATCCTCGGGGCCGACTCGGCCACTCGCGGCGATGGTCGAGCGCATCTGATCGAGGTAGGCGGTGCAGGCGTCACACTGCGCCAGGTGCTTCTCGAGACGGCGGCACTGGCGACGTGAGAGGCTGCCCTCGAGATAGTCGCTCACCAGTTCGACGGCGTCGCGACACACGAGTGGTGACGGCAGTAGCTTCATATCTTTCCCTTCACGGCCTCTTCGACGATCTCTCGAACTCGAGCTCGACCTCGGTGCAAAATCACTCGCACGTTCGCCTCGCTGAGTCCGAGAAGTGTGGCCACCTCCTGCGTTGACAGTCCTTCGACGTCGCGAAGTGTTACGACGGCCTGTTGGGGCTCGCCCAGGGCGTCAATCGCGTCGCGCACCGCGTTAAGCAGGTCAGCGTTGTCGAGTCGGGTATCGATCGCGTCCGTGAATGGGACCGGCGGCTCGCTCCAGAAGCCGCCCTGGTCGAAACGGTGCGCCGCGACGCTGGGACCCGACTCATTCGGGTCGACCGGGATCGAACGGTGTTCTCGCACGCCGGACGTGCGAGCCCGGTTGGCACAGATCCGCAACAGCCAGGTTTTAAAGGAACTGCGACCTTCGAACTTCTCGATTCCCTTGAGTACGGCGATCCAGGTGTCCTGGGCCACGTCCTCGGCGCTCGCGGTGTTAGCGACGTAGTAGCGCGCCACCTTCACCAGCGTCGAGTGATAGCGCCGCACCAGTTCGGTGAAGGAAGTCTCGTTGCCGCCGAGCAGACTTTCCAAGAGCTCGACGTCGTCCACGAGAGAACAGTACCGCCCGGACAATCGCGCTGTAACGCGAATCGGGACCGCCGGACTGAGCTGTGGTACATCTGCCACCGACTTGGAGAAACCATGAAATTAGATCGCGTCACTCGATCCATCGGCCTGGAGGCGCGCCGGAGAATCGGTCGCAGCGCTAGTGAGGTCGATTTCCGAAGATGATTACTGCGCTCACTGAGTTCTCTATCCACGGCATGGTGGACTAATCGTACGACTCCGCTCTAACAGAAGAGGAAGATAGAAAACGCAATCGTGTTGTGCATCAATTTCGGATCACCGGAGCAATTAAGTCAATCTTCTTATAGGCGTGTTCCGGCGAACGGCGTCAATGCCATATGGCGGAGGGAGTGGGATTTGAACCCACGGTGGGCAAGCCCACGCCGGTTTTCAAGACCGGTACATTCGTCCGCTCTGTCATCCCTCCGGGGACGACGTTACTAGACGATTACTTCTTCTTATGTAGGCGGTGACGCGCCGCGACGTCGAGGACCGCTTTACGCAGACGAACCGATTGGGGCGTGACCTCAACGGCTTCATCGTCGGCAATGAACTCGAGCGCCTGCTCCAGCGAGAATATTGTCGGCGGAGCGATTCGTTCGGTGTTATCGCTGCCCGACGCGCGCATGTTCGTGAGTTTCTTCTCCTTTGTGGGATTCACGTTCATCTCGTCCGAGCGCGAGTTCTCGCCCACGATCATTCCTTCGTAGACCTCCACGCCCGGTCCGACGAAGAGCACGCCGCGCTGTTCGAGGTCGAGCAGCGCATTACCCGTCGTATCACCGCGTCGGTCGGCCACCAGCACGCCGTTCTGGCGCAGTCGGATGTCGCCGAACCAGGGGGCGTAGCCGTCATAGTTCGAGTGCATGATGCCGGCGCCGCGGGTCTCGGTCATGAATTCAGTGCGTATCCCCACCAGTCCGCGCGCCGGAATGCGCCACTCGAGACGGACCCAGCCGGTGCCGTGGTTGACCATGTCGGTCATGGTGCCCTTTCGCGTGGCGAGCAGCGTGGTGACATTGCCCACGAAGTCCTCGGGCACGTCGATCGTGACGTGTTCGACCGGTTCGTGCAACTTGCCGCCGACCATCCGCGTGACGACCTGGGGCTTGCCGACCGTGAGCTCAAATCCCTCGCGACGCATGGTCTCGATCAGCACGGCCAGTTGCAGCTCACCGCGACCCTGGACCTCCCAGGAGTCGGGACGTTCGGTGTTGAGTACGCGAAGGGCGACGTTGCCCACGAGTTCGCGGTCCAGTCGGTCTTTCACCATTCGCGCGGTGAGCAACTTGCCCTCGGTGCCGGCGAGGGGCGACGTGTTGATACCGATCGTCATCGAAAGACTCGGCTCGTCCACGTGCAGCGGTTCGAGCGCGATGGGGTTCTCCGGGTCGGCCAGCGTCTCGCCGATGGTGATGTCTTCGAAACCGGCGACCGCGACGATGTCGCCGGGTCCCGCGCTCTGGGCCGGGATCCGTTCCAGCGCTTCGGTGATGAAGAGCTCGGTGATTTTGGCGTGCTCGATCGTGCCGTCGATACGGCACCACGCGACGCGCTGGCCGCGCTCGAGGTTACCGTTGATCACTCGACAGAGCGCCAAGCGACCCAGGTACGGGGAGGCGTCGAGGTTACAGACCAGGGCCTGGAGCCCGTGGCCCTCTTCGTATTCGGGCGCCGGGACGTAGTCGGCGATGGTCTGGAAGAGCGGCGTCAGGTCGCCCGACGTGTCGTTCACGTCGAGCGAGGCCCAACCCTCTCGTGCGCTGGCGTACAGGATGGGAAAGGAGATCTGGTG
>PNAH01000010.1:101542-295899 GCA_003170315.1 Acidimicrobiaceae bacterium | reverse complement strand
AACTGAGCTACGCCCACCAAGTGGAACCAGTATTGCACAGGGCTCTTCGCCTGAGCCATGGAAACCGGACGCGTTCAGTACGCTTGGCCCTACGCCCCTGTAGCTCAACTGGATAGAGCAGACGGTTTCTACCCGTCAGGTTGCGGGTTCGACTCCTGCCGGGGGCACTGCGCTGGATCGCCGGGCCGGTCCTTGATCGACATCAAGTTACAGACCGACTTCCGAAGAACGGCTTCGGTCGGTCTGAGGCTAAGGAGTAAGCGGTATCGACTGGGCGAACGAGAACAGGTTGTCGGGATCGTATTTCCTCTTGATCGACATCAGTCTCGTTAGGTTCGATCCGTAGTAGGCGCTCTGCCAATTGCTGAGCGTCGGATCGATGTAGTTCTGATATGCGCCCGTTGTCGAATCAAAGACGTGGTCGCCGAGCCTCGTGAGCCACCGCGCGCCCGCCGCAATGACTGACGGCGACGTGGCACTCGACCAGGAGTAGGTCGCTTGAATGCCCGCCAGTTTGTCGCGGTGGACGAACGCCGTCGCATCGGCTGCCACTCGATTGATGGCGCCTCCGTAGGAATCAAAGGCGAGACCGCCGCCGAGGGTCGGAGCGTGCGCGTGGAGGTCCTCGACCGCCCCGATGAATGCAGCGACCGCCGTGTCGTTCATTGGAGCGTTGACATAGCTCGATTTGGCGGAGTAGGCCTCTCGACTGAGCCGGCCGGACGGGTTCTGCGTTGTGAGATGGCACGCCGCGATCGAAAGGCCCGAGCAGCCCGCTTCGATTTCCATGGCACTCAGGTAACTGTTGGATCCATTGAAGGAGTACGTCGGTGCAGTATCGATCATCGACGTGAGCGGAGCGAGCACGCTCGCGAGTTCACTCGGCGTTCCGCAGTACACCCCGGCGATTTGCGGCAGGTATCCGTACGTTCCTTGAGAGAGCAACTGACAGTTCGACCAAAGTTCGTCCGGGGCGGTGTTGATCCAGAGGCCCCACGCGCTCAACATCGTCGGCGCGGCCGCCCAGGGATATTGCAAGGTAAATAAGGTCACGTCGGGCATGGGGTGCACGTTGAACTCGAAGGACGTCGCGACGCCAAAATTGCCGCCGCCACCACCTTGACAGGCCCAGAAAAGATCACTGTTCGTGTTTTCGTCGGCGGTGACAATTCGTGCGTCGGCGGTGACAATCGTCACGGAGCGAATGTTGTCCGTGGTGAGACCGAACTTTCGTCCAAAGACGCCGATCCCGCCGCCGAGGGCCAGTCCGGCGATGCCGACCGTCGGACACGAACCTCCCGGTAGTAGTCGCTCGGCGTTGCCGATCACGTTATACAGGTCGATCAGCCGCGCGCCGGCACCGACGCGTGCGGTATTGGCGACCGTGTCAACACTGATCGACGCCATTCGGCTGACGTCGACCACCAGTCCGTCACTATTGGAATAGCCGCCGTAACTGTGCCCACCGGAACGAGCGGCGAGTGGAAGTTCATGCGACGAGACAAAGTCAAGGCATCTCGCGACGTCATCGGGCGTGGCGCAGTAGGCGATAGCGCGCGGATGAAGATTCACAAACTTGGAGTTGTAGAGCAAGCGGTCGATGCCGTAGCGGGGATTCGACGGTACAACCAGGGAGCCGGTCAAGGATGCACCAAGTTGCGCCCATGACGTCGCTGTCGCTGGTCCCGACGTCGTCGTCGTAGGTGCTCGCGTAGTGGTCGTTGACGTCGGGGAGCGTTCGTCTTCTATATAAATAGCCCCGGCAACCGCCGCGCCGCCAATCGCGCCCACGCCGAGCGCTCGTTTCAGGAACGTTCGTCGATCGTGCGACGATGTTTTCTTGAACGAATCGCGTCGAAACGGGGGAGGGTTCGTCTCGCTCATGGCTCAATTGTTGCACTGGCCGTTCGTCGATTGACGCGATGACCTTCGTGCACGTTGTGCGAGCGACGTACACGAACTCGGACTGTGACGTGAACTCCTACGCTCGGTTCCGCAGGCACATTCCACAGTCACCAACTAGGGGATTACCTGGCCAACGTACCGGAGATCACCGGATTGGTGTTCGTCTATGTTCACCCATGTTCGGCACAATAAGTACTGCGATAAGTACAGTGCTCGCGGCGCGGGTTAGACCCGCACAGTCTCCGCGTCCTCGGCCGAACCCCAGGTCATTTCCGAAACTCCCCGGCCTCCGCGCTTAGCAGAGGCCGGGGAGCTTCGAGGTCACAAACTGGCTACGGCGCTACCGAGTTGACCGACGTCCCCCAGTTCGCGAAGGCATCGCGGGTCCCACCGCAGGTGGCGACGGTCAGCGTGAACTCCGCCCCAGTGCAGTTCGGGTACTGGATGTAGTTGTTCGCGAAGTAGAACTGCCCGTTCGCGAATACCGCGGCACTGTAGTCACCCCAGCGCGGCCGGGGAGGACCACCCTGGACAGGTGCGTACTCGCTAAAGCCGTCCTGGGGAGCCTGGCCCAGGTCGGCGATGTTGATCGTCGAGTTGCCGTTGCCGTTGCCGTTGCTGGGGCCGTTGCTGTCGCCGTTACCGTTGCTGTTCAACGAGGCGTAGGCGCTGCTGGGATAGAAGCCTCCGTGGTCGGCGCCGGTGGGACCGCCATTGCCCGACAGGGTGAAGTCGATGATGGCTCCGGAATAGTCCCCCGCGGCGACGGAGGGCATTTCGATGTCCTCGTGCGCTGCCGAGACGTACCCCTGATTCGCCAGGGTGAACGACCCGGTCCGGTCAAAGCTGTTGGTGTTGATGACCCAGTAGGCGGCGCCGGCGTGCATCTCGGGACTCGCCTTCTTTCCGAACGTTTGATTGACTGCCGTGGTCAGGGACGTCCACAACTGGCCCTGCGCCTGCGAGGCCTGGGTCACGTTGTCGCCGTTGGTCGCAATGGGACCTTCAGGACAGGGGGAGGTTGCCCCCTTGAGCACTCCGCACTCGTTGCCCAACGGGATCGGTCCCACTTTTTGGGCGCCGTTGGTTGTCCCATTAAAGAAGTCGTAGAAGTAGGGCTCGACACCGGAGAACAGTTGGCCTCCGAACTGAATGCCGTTACACGAAGCGCAGCCCGGACTGTTCAGATTGCCCAGTCCCGTCCAGTCGAAGACCGCCATCCGGGTGTCGCCGGCACCGTTGAAGTCGAGCGACTCCAGCATGAACGCCGAGCCGCCGTGACTGTTGTCCCACTGACTGGGGTCCGGCGGCTCCGCCGGGATCACCGAGTACCAGCAGGTGTAGCCATTCTGTGCGCAATACCCGTCCGGAGTCGGGAGCAGACCCATGTTCTCGCTGACGACGGTGAAGTTGCGATTCGGATGTTTGCCGTTCGAGACGGGAAGGCCGAGCTCGAGAGCGTTCTTGTTGAACGCGAACTCCTGCGCCCCATTGAAGCCGCCGGCCAGCGGGAACTCGTCCCAGAACAGGAGGAACGCGTCGCGCGAGGTCGCGATCTTCGCGAAGTCGTTCAGCAGGCTGGGGAAGCCCGGCTGAGCGGAATTGTAGTCGGCGCTGGCGAAGTACACGTTGTAAGGCCCGAAGGGGTTGTTGCCTTTCGTCACCGCGATCCCCTCGTAGCAGGCCTTGGCCGTACCGGAGAAGCAGCCGGTGAGAGAGAAGGGGCCCCCCGACGCCTCAGTCGATGCCGAGACGATCTCGGTGAAGAACCAGTGACCCCCGTTGCTGGCGTCGTAGAGACACGAGACGTCTCCGCCGCTGCTCCATCCCTTGCCCGTGAGCCCCATGACGGTGTCGAACGGGATCACCCCGGACTGGCGGTGCAGATTCTGGTTAAAGATGAGCATCTCGCCGATATTGTTGGCCTCGACGACGTAGCCGTTTCCGGCGCAGAGGGCCTGGTCGGCTGGTTCAATGTCCTGTCTTTGCGGGTTGGCGCTCTGAGTTGCGCTGTCCACCGCGTTCAGGCCCTTCACCCCGTTGACTCCTCCGCCCGAGTGGCTGCTGATGTTGTCACAGCCCGGGCCGACCGGCTGACAACTGACCGTGGGCGGAGCCGGGTCCGGACCGTTGCGCGGTAGGACCGGTGAAGGAAGCTCCTGCGGTGGGGTGAACAACGCCGCGGCCGTTGGGAGGTTGATCCCGCCGCCACTCGTGGGTGTGCTCGGTGGAAGGTTGGCGGTTGACGGCGTGAAAATGGGGCCGGTGAGCAGATCACACCCCAGCGCTGAGCAGCCGGTCGCAGCCGGACCAGCGAACGTGGGTGCGAAGGTCCCCAAACTCGACGACGTGACGCCGAGCGCTGTTGACCCGCCGGCCCCAGCCGTCGTGCCAATCAGTGAGGATGCTCCGAGGGCCACGACGGCCAGAATCTTTAGTAAGTGCTTATGCATAACTCTCCCCAATGTGCCAACAAGAATCCGGTGCGGTGCGCCGCTGATTCGGAAATCGCTCGGTCCCCGACGGGATCCTGGTTGGACGGTCTTTGGTGACCGGTCTATCCGGTTTACGTGGCCCTGTCAAACGGTTCCATCGAGGCCGAACACCTCAAGAAGTGCTCGCGCAGTCGAGCGGTCCTCCTTAAGGCCACTGTGTCGGGGCGCCGGGATTCGAACCCGGGACCTCCTGGTCCCAAACCAGGCGCGCTAACCAAGCTGCGCTACGCCCCGTGCCCTCCATCGTTACACATCTGATGAAAGCGTCGTTTGCCTCAACGTCTCTTCGTAGGCTGACGATAACCAATGGAGGCGGACGTGGCCTACGAATGGATCGTCGATGCCCTAGAGACGACGTGGGCCTCCATCGATCGGGCGGTTCGAACGCAACCGCCCGAAAGTTATGACGCCCTCACCCCGTGTCCCGGCTGGAGCGTGAAGGACATCCTCAGTCATCTGGTTGGTTTCGAAAAGATGCTCCACGGTGAACCGGTGCCGCTGCATCACGGCACGTGGCCCGACTACGTACACAACCCGATCGGCGAGTTCAACGAGGCCTTCGTGCAAGCGAATCGCGACCGACCGGGTCTCGAAGTGCTCGACGAACTTCACGTCCAGTGCGTTCGCTCGATCGCCGCGCTACGCGCACTCGACGACGCCGGATGGGAGAAGATCGGCTGGAGTCCGGAAGGCGAGCGTCCCTACCATCGCTTTCAAGAGACGCGTGTCGTCGACAGTTGGATCCACCTCCAGGACATCCGCGACGCCCTCTTGCAACCGGAAGACGACCACGGACCCGGCGAAGAGATCGTCGTCAACCGATTCGAGTCGGGCCTGCCCTACATCGTCGGCAAGCGCCTGAAGGCGCCCGACGGAACGCTGGTGCGAATCAATCTGAGCGGACGTCTCGCGAGGTCGGTGTTGATCGGTGTGAGTGAAGGTCGCGCGTTCGCGCTGAGTGACAGCCCGGACGCGCCGACATTCGAAATTACGACTCCGGTGGCCCTCTTCTGGCGGCGGGCCGCGGGACGCATCAGCGCCGCCGCGTTCCTCGCGGCGTCAGCGACGCAGGTTCGTGGGAACCACGACTTGGCGCGCTCGTTCGCCGACTCGCTCGTCATCATGATTTAAAGCATTCTCAGTCGCTCCGGTAGGCTGGCATCTCCTATGCGCGCCACGACCACCCTCTTAGAGAACAACAAAGTCATGCTGACCGTCGAAATCGACGACGCCGAGATGGACGAGGCGATTGACGCCGCCGCCAAGTCCCTGGCCAAGCAGGTCACCGTGAAGGGCTTTCGAAAGGGCAAGGTCCCCAAGAACGTCCTGATCGCCAATATCGGCGGTCCTTCGGTCCTTCGGTCGGAGGCGATTCGCGAATCCCTACCCGACTTCTACGCGCGCGCCGTGGCCGACTCCCTCATTGACCCCATCGGTCAGCCCGATATCAACATCACCGCCGGCGAGGAAGAAGGTCAATTCACCTTCGAAGCCGAGGTCGAAGTTCGTCCGGAGATCTCCATTCGGGGCCAACGTGAACTTCGCGTCACCATTCCGTCGCCGGTCGTCACCGACGGCGAGGTCGACGCCCAGATCAACCGGTACCTCGAAACCGACGCCGTACTCAATCCGGTCGACCGGCCGATCGTGACCGGCGACCTCGTGACCATGGACGTGCACGTCCAACAGATCGCCACCGAAGCCGAGCCGCTCGACATGACCGACTTCATGTACACCGTGGGGACCGGTTCGATCGCCGAAGGCATCGACGAACTCATCCTCGGACTCAAGGCGGGCGAAGACCTCCAGATGAACGCGCCGGTCGGCGAGGGCGTCGTCGCCACCTACGAGTTGAAGCTGAAGCAGGTCCAAGAGCGGGTGCTGCCCGAGTTGAGCGACGAGTGGGTCGCCGAGAACACCGAGTGGACGAGCGCCGAGGAGATGCGCGAGGCGATCCTGGTGCAAATGCGCCGACGCAAGATCGTCGAAGCGCAGATGTCACAACGCGACGCGGCGCTGGTGGCGCTGAGCGAATTGGTGGCCGAAGAAGCGGCGCCCGAGGTGCTGATCAACGCCGAGACCAACGAACGACTCCACGACCTGGGCGAGCGACTGGCCGCGCAGAAACTCACCTTGGAGATGTTCTTACAGGTGACGAACCAGACACCCGAAGACTTGCTCGCGACGTTGCGCCAAGACGCCGTGCGCGCGGTGCGCGTCGACCTCGCGATGCGAGCACTGGTCGCCGCCGAGCACCTCGAAGCGACACCGGAAGAGATCGACGAAGAACTCGAGCGCACCGCCGAGGCGATGGGCGTCTCCGCGGACCTCCTGCGCAACAACCTTCGCGACTCCGGGCGCGTCGTGAATTTCAGCGCCGAGGTCTCCAAGATGAATGCGTCGAAGTGGTTGAGCGAGAACGTGGTCTACGTGGACCCCGAAGGCGTCGAGATCGACCACGCGATGTTGCGCGCCGATCAGTCCGTCGAGGATGACGGCGCCGCGTCCGTCGCCGACGAGACCGACGACGAGACCGGCGAGTCAACGGAGTCCGACGCCTAAGGTAGTCGGGTGAACGAATACTTTAAAGCCCAGAATTACCTCGTCCCCACGGTCGTCGAATCGTCGAACCGGGGCGAACGAGCCTACGACCTCTACAGCCGACTTCTCCGCGAGCGCATCATCTTCCTGGGCACACCCATTGACGACACGATCGCCAACCTGGTCTGCGCGCAGATGCTCTTCCTCGAATCCGAAGACCCCGACAAGGACATCAACCTCTACATCAACTCCCCGGGCGGCGACATCACCGGGCTGCTCGCGGTCTACGACACGATGAAGTACATCAAGCCGGCCGTCTCGACCTTCTGCTTCGGACAGGCCGCCTCGGCCGCCGCGGTGTTGCTCGGCGCCGGGGCCAAGGGCAAACGATTCGCCCTGCCGCACGCGCGCGTGTTGTTGCACCAACCGTGGGGCGGGGTCGGAGGACAGGCGTCGGACATCGAGATTCAAGCTCGTGAAATCTTGCGGATGAAAGACATGTTGAACGACATGCTGGCCCAAGACACCGGCCAGTCGGTCGATCGCATCACCAAAGACACCGACCGTGACTTCATCATCAGCGCCGCCGAGGCCGTGGAATATGGACTCATTGACGAGGTAATTACGGCCCGACCGTAAGTACCAAAAATTGACACTGCCGCCTCGTAGGATGGTCGCGACGGAGGTCATGTCGGAGGAAATCAGTGGCGAAGTTTGGTGAAAGCAACGACCTTATTAAGTGCAGCTTCTGCGCGAAGGGTCAAAAGCAGGTAAAGAAGCTCATCGCGGGACCCAGCGTGTACATCTGCGACGAGTGCATCGACCTGTGCAACGACATCATCGCCGACGAATTTGGGGATCGTCCCGAGTTCGTTCTGGACGACCTCCCGACGCCGCGCGAGATCTCGGCTTTCCTCGACGAGTTCGTCATCGGACAGATTGAAGCCAAGAAGATTCTCGCCGTGGCGGTCTACAACCACTACAAGCGAATCCAAACCGGTCCACTCCACGACGACGACGTCGAGGTCGCCAAGTCGAACGTGTTGCTCCTCGGGCCCACCGGATGCGGCAAGACCTTTCTGGCCCAGACGTTGGCGCGGATGCTCAACGTCCCTTTCGCCATCGCCGACGCCACCGCCTTAACCGAGGCCGGCTACGTCGGTGAGGACGTCGAGAACATCCTCTTGAAGCTTCTGTCGGCCGCCGACTTCGACGTCAAGCGCGCCGAACGCGGCATCATCTACATCGACGAGATCGANNGACAAGATCGCGCGCAAGGCCGAGAACCCCTCGATCACGCGTGACGTCTCCGGTGAAGGGGTACAGCAAGCACTGTTGAAGATTCTCGAAGGAACCGTCGCCAGCGTGCCACCCCAAGGCGGACGTAAGCACCCGCACCAAGAGTTCATCACCATCGACACTGCGAACATCCTGTTCGTTGTCGGCGGTGCGTTCGCCGGTCTCGAAGAGATCATCGAACGTCGACTCGGCACGAAGTCGATGGGCTTCAATCAGCCGGTCGAATCCAAGCGCAAGGGTGACATCGAACTGTTCCGTCACGCCCTGCCCGAGGACCTCGTCAAGTTCGGTCTCATTCCCGAGTTCATCGGACGGCTTCCGATCGTGAGTGCCGTCCAACAGCTCGACCGCGACATGTTGATTCGAGTGTTGACCGAACCGAAGAACTCACTGGTCAAGCAGTTCCAACAGGTACTCGCCATGGACGGCGTCGAACTGATCATCGAAGAGGGTGCACTCGAAGCGATCGCCGACCTCGCCTTAGAGCGCGGCACCGGAGCGCGCGGACTGCGCTCCATCCTCGAGAACGTATTGCTCGAAGCGATGTTCGACGTCCCCGGACGTAGCGACGTCGTCAAGTGCGTCGTGACCACCGAGTCGGTTCGTGACAAGGTCGCCCCCGAATACGAATTGCGAAAGGCGACGCGCACCCGTCGCGCGAGCTAACGCGTGCGCTTTCGGACGTACGTCGAAGCGCTGACCTGGCTGGAGTCGCACGTCGACTACGAACGCGTCGCCCCGAACCGACAAGAGATCCCAACCCTGCAGCCCATCGTGGACACCCTGACGTTGCTCGCCGATCCGCAGAGCGACTATCCGACGATTCACGTCACCGGTACGAACGGTAAAGGCTCTACGACCACCCTGATAAGTGCGTTGTTGAGTGCGACCGGACTGCGGGTGGGAACCTTCACCAGTCCCGACTTGCACGCCGTCAATGAACGAATCGCCGTGAACGCTGAGCCGATTGACGACGAGGAGTTCATAGGGCTTCTCCAGCGCCTGGCCGACGTCGAGTCGGTGAGTGGCATCGCCCTCACTCGCTTCGAACTCTTGACCGCGGCGGCCTTCCTGCACTTCTCGGACGAGGGCGTCGACGTCGCGGTGGTCGAAGTGGGCATGGGCGGCACGTGGGATTCCACCAACGTCATCAACAGCGACGTCGCCGTGCTCACTAACGTCGATCTGGATCACACCGCGGTGCTGGGCACGACGATCGCGGAGATCGCGAGCGACAAGGTGGGTATTTTTCGCGCCGACGCGATTGCCGTCGTCGCCACGACCAACGCCATCGTGGTCGAGATCGCCCAACGTCGGGCCGACGAACTGGGCGCCGCCCTGTGGCTCTTGGGTGACTCGTTCACCCTGGAGCAGAACGAACTGGCGCTCGGCGGCCGGGCGATCACCGTGCGCACCCCCTTCGCGCGCTACGAGGAGATTCTCGTGTCGCTGCACGGTATCCACCAGGGCGTCAACGCCACCACGGCCATCGTCGCGGCCGAAGCTTTCCTCGGCCGCGCGCTCGGTGAAGAGATCGTCAGTTCCACGCTGGCCACGTTCCATATGCCGGGGCGCATGGAGCTCATCTCGCGCAAGCCCATGATCGTCGTCGACGGTGCGCACAATCCGGCCGGCGTCCGGGCGCTCGTTGCCACACTCGACGGCGCCTTCTACGTCACCGGGGAGCGGCGTTGCGTGTTGGGCATGCTGAGCGGTCGCGACGTCGATGACATGGTCGAACCACTGGTCGCCCTCGGCTTCACCGAGTTCCACTGCTGCGCGCCGCACTCTCCGCGGGCGGTCGCGGCGAGTGACGTCGCCAACGCGGTACGCCGTCACGGCGGCGTCGCGTACGAGCACCCCAGTGCCACCGCGGCGCTGGCGCACGCGCGAGAGCGATCGACCGACGAGGACCTGATCGTGGTGGCCGGGAGTCTTTATCTCGTCGCCGAGGTCCGCGGCGAGGTGTTGCGCGTGCGCTCTCGTCACTTGACCTAGCGGCTGTTAGATTGGTCCGTCGTGGATAGAACACTCTTCATTGTGAAGCCCGACGGTGTGGCGCGCGGTCTCATCGGCGAAATCATTGGCCGCCTCGAGGACAAGCAACTGCGCATCGTCGCGGCCGAGTTGCGCACCATCGAGCGAGCGTCGGCCGAGCGCCACTACGTCGAACACCAGGGTCAGCCCTACTACGAAAAGTTGGTGGAGTTCATCACGCAGGGTCCCGCACTGGTCCTCGTCGTCGAGGGTTCCGAAGACACGTGGCAGGTCGTACGTGGTCTCATGGGAGCAACGAATTCGAAGGAGGCCGCTCCGGGAACCATTCGCGGCGACCTCGCGATCGGGATGCGAGAGAATCTCGTGCACGGTTCAGACTCGGCGGCGTCGGCGCAGCGCGAGATAGAAATCTTCTTCCCTCATCTGGCCTAACGACGTTTAGTGGCCCCGAGTGGGCCTCGTGTCCTAACCTTGTAGACGAAGAGGGCATCGTCGTCACTACTTAAAGGGTCTTTATGGTTGATAGTCGTTTCTCACTTTTGGGCCGTGACATGGCCGTCGACCTCGGGACCGCGAACACGCTGGTCTACGTCCGGGGCCGCGGCATCGTCTTGAACGAACCATCAGTCGTCGCCGTCGACGTCAAGGACGGCAAGCCGCTGGCCGTCGGCGCCGAGGCCAAGCGCATGATCGGTCGCACCCCGAGCAATATCCAGGCCATCCGTCCGCTGAAGGACGGCGTCATCGCGGACTTCGAAATCTGCGAGAAGATGCTGCGCTACTTCATTCACCGCGTCCACCAACGACGCTTCGCGAAACCCCGCATGGTCATCTGCGTGCCGTCCGGTATCACCGGCGTCGAGCAGCGCGCCGTCATGGAGGCGGCCGAGTTCGCCGGCGCGCGCAAGGCCTACATCATCGAAGAGCCGATGGCCGCCGCGATCGGTGCCGGCCTGCCGATTCACGAACCGACCGGCAACATGGTCGTGGACATCGGCGGTGGCACGACCGAGGTGGCGGTCATCTCGCTCGGCGGCATCGTGACGAGTCAGTCGATCCGCGTGGGCGGTGACGAACTCGACGAGGCGTTGATCGCCTACGTGAAGAAAGAGTTCCAGTTGGCGCTCGGTGAGCGAACCGCGGAAGAGATCAAGATTCAACTCGGCTCGGCCTACCCGCTCGAAGAGGAGTTGCGCGCCGAGATTCGTGGTCGCGACCTCGTGACCGGACTGCCCAAGACGGTCATCATCTCGACCGAACAGATCCGAAAGGCCATGGAAGAGCCCGTGCAGGCCATCGTCGACGCGGTGAAGGTGACCCTCGACCGCACGCCGCCGGAACTCTCGTCGGACCTTATGGAACAGGGCATCGTCTTGACCGGTGGCGGCGCCCAGCTCGCCGGCATCGCGGCGCGACTGGAGTACGAGACCAATATGCCCATCATCGTGGCGAATGAACCAATGAACTGCGTGGCTCTAGGAAGCGGAATGTGCCTTGAAGAACTCGACGTCTTCGCGCGCATGTTGAAGACCAGTCCTTCGCGCTAACCGGTGGCCACCGATCGGACGAGGCGTCGTACGTGGACGATCGGCGCCAGCGTCTCGGTCCTGCTGGTGGTGCTCTATCTCAGCGGCGGGGTGGTGTCGGGGCTGCGCACGGCGGCGAACTTCGTCACCTCACCTTTCAGTTGGACCGTCAATGAAATCGCGCGTCCCATCGGTCACATGTTCGCCGGGGCGATCAACTACAGCGACGTCGTTGCGCAGAATCAGAAGCTGCGCTACGAGCTGGGCAAGGCCGAACTCCGAGCCAACGAGACCTGGGCGGAGAATCGTCAACTCGCACAACTGAGCACGCAGCTCGACGTGCCCTTCGTGGGCTCGCTGCCCACGGTCGCGGCCCAGGTGACGGCGCTCTCGCCCACGAACTTCGCCGCCACGGTCGATATCTCCAAGGGCCGCGACAACGGCGTCATGGTGGGGATGCCGGTGGTGGCCAATGGGGGACTGGTCGGCCTGGTCACGGAAACGACCCCGCACGGCGCGACGGTCCGTTTGATCACCGATGTGAAATCCCTCATCGGCGCCACCTTCGGTTCGGGCAAGACATCGCTCGTGGTGAGCGGCCAGGGCGTCAACAACGGCCTGGGCGCCACGGCGGTGCCGCTCACGTCGTCGGTGCGCGCCGGCACCGTGTTGTCCACGAACGGACTCGACGGTGGTCTGTACCCTCCAGGCCTTCCGGTCGCCAACGTCACGAAGGTGACGCTCACTCCCGGCGCGGCCACCTACAACCTGTCGCTGCATCCTCTGGCGGACCTGCGCAACCTCGTCTACCTCGACGTCGTGCTGTGGGAGCCCTCCACGTGACTCGGGCCCTGATACCGGTCACGGTCGTCACGATGTTCATGGTCGGGATACAGCTCTCGGTCTTCTCGACCTGGCGTTTCGCCGGCGTCGTGTTCATGTTGGTGTGGCTCTGGCCTTTCGCGTTAGGGCTCGCCGGCTTCACGACGCTCGCCATCTGGGCGGCGGCGGTGGGGGGCGTGTTCTTCGACACCCACGCGACCACCCCGTTCGGACTGACCGCGATGGTGGGAGTCCTGCTCGCCTACGGTGCGTCGCGACTGGGCAAAGAAGGCGTCGGGGACCTGGACTCCGCGGCCTGGTGGGTGACACCCATCCTGGCGGCCGGGGCCGGCGGCGTCGCACCGTTCATCTTCACGGTCGGTGGATTCGGTGTTTTGAACTTCTCGCTGTGGCACGGCAGTCTGATCAATTCCATGGTCGTGAACGCGATCGCCTTCTTCGTGCTAGCCCGTCCGGTCTCGCGACTCGCGCGCATGGTCGGACGCTCGGGAGTCCGGGTCCGCCGATGAAGGGCTCGTGGCGTGATCGCCCGTCGGGTTCGCGCTTTTCGCGGTTGTGGCGACCGTGGGTCTCGCTCCATCCCTTTCGTGGGCAGGGCCGCTCGATCAACGAGCCCAAACCGGTGGGCATACGCGACCTGGTGGCCGCGCCCGGCGACGTCAAGCTGCGTCCCGAGCGTCGTTGGTACGTGATTGGTGGATTCTTCTTCTTGTTGTTCTTGTTGCTCGTCGCGCGGCTGTACGTGCTTCAGATCAAGGACCAAAAGCAGTCCGTCTCCCAGGTTGACGCACTTTCACTGCACGTGGCGACGATACCGGCGTCGCGGGGTCTGATCCTTGACCGCAACGGCCGGCCGTTGGTCAACAACGTGACGACCGTCGAGATCCGCCTCTCGCGCGCCGAGGCGACGCTGAATCCGAAGATCGAGGGCACGCTCGCGTCACTCACGGGACAGAGCGTCACTCAAATTGTCCGCGACCTAGCCAACCAGGCCTACAGCCCCTATCAACCGGCACCGATCCTCGCCAACGCACCCGCCAACATCGTCCAGTTCATCAAGTTGCACGCCACGGAGTTTCCCGGCGTGTCCGTGTTGGACGTCTCCCAGCGTACGTATCCGCTCGGTAGCAACGTGGGGTCCCAGGTGCTGGGCTACGTGGGACCTATTACGTCAAACGAGATCAAGGCGCACCCCGGCGCTGGCTACCAGACTGACTCCACAATCGGTCAATCCGGCATCGAGTCGTTCTACGAGCAGTACTTACGCGGTCACGACGGCACGAGCACGATTGAAGTCGGCGCCACCGGCAACGTGATCGGGACGCTCAAGACGACCCAACCCAAGGTCGGCGACTCGGTCGTACTGAATATTGACGGCGGATTACAAGAGGCTCTCGACGGAATCCTGAAGGCTGACATTTTGCACGATCGAACGGTCCCGGACCCGCGTTCGGGTTTGCTGCCCGCAGCCATCAACGGCGCCGCGGTCGTGATGGACGTGAACAACGGGGCGGTGCTCGCCATGTCGAGCTATCCGTCCTACAACCTTTCGTCGTTCGTCAACGGACTTTCGGAGGCGCAGTTTCACCATCTTCTCGCCGTCGGGGCGTTCAACAACTACGCCATCCAGGGTCTTTACACGCCCGGTAGCACCTTCAAGTTGATCTCAGCGACCGCCGAGATGCAGACCGGCGTCCTTTCGCCCAACGTCTTGATCGACGACACCGGTCAGTTCAAAGTGCCGGGCTGTCACTCGAACCCCAAGGGTTGTGTCTTTCACGACGACGAGACGACCGGCCTTGGCGAGGTCAACCTGACCTCCGCGCTCACCGAATCATCGGACTACTACTTCTACAACCTGGGTTACCTCTTCTGGTCCCAGCAGGCCAAGTACGGCCAGACGCCGATCCAGAACGTCGCGCACGAATACGGCCTCGACCAGTACACCAACATCGACCTCCCTAATGAAGTGGTCGGGCGCGTCGACTCACCGAAAGTGCGCAAGGTCCTCCACGCCGAAGCTCCCAGTTCATTCCCCAACGTGAATTGGTACACCGGTGACAACATCGAGATGGCCTTCGGCCAGGGCACGACCGCGCTGACACCGCTCGCCCTCGCCAACGCCTACGCCACGTTCGCCAACGGCGGTACCCACTACGCGCCCGAAGTCGCGGCCGCCATCGTCAACGCGCACGGCCAAACCGTGCTCCGTTACGGCCCGCGCGTCCTCGGTCACGTCAGCCTGCCGCCGCGTGTGCGCAACCCCATCCTCCAGGGACTCGAAGGCGTCGTCATGAGCCCTGCCGGGACGGCGTACGCGCCGTTTCACGCCAACATCAACTTTTCGCTGACGAATTTTCCGATCGCCGGCAAGACCGGCACCGCGAGCAACGGCGGGGTCAGTAAGGAACCGAACTCGTGGTTCGTCGGGTTCGGGCCGACGACGCACCCCAAGTACGTCGTCCTGTGCGTGATCGAAGAGGGCGGCTACGGCGCCAACGCCGCAGCCCCGGTGGTCGCGCGGACATTCAACTATCTCGTGGCCCACCCGATCGGGCCGGTCAAGCTCAAGCGCCAGTTGACCGTCCCCACGACCACCACCACCAAGGCGCACTCGACCTCGACCACGACGACCACGACGGTACCGATCACCACCACGACCCATAAATAGGTCGAACCGCTGATCGGGCCGCTTCGGCGAGTAACCTGATGGCGTTGGGCGTTTCTGTGCAGAATGTGCAGTGCGCGAAAAGAACGCAGCAGTTGCGCGGTGCAGTCGCACTCCGTTCCTGCAGGCATTGAGGACTACACGTGGTTCACGGCAGTGAAGTGACCTTATTTCTATTTTGGATAGCCGCTCTCTCGTTGACCCGTCACGCCACAACTCCCAACACCTACGTCGCTCGAACCCTTCGGCGCGTATCCATCCCCGTAAGCGCGGCGCAGTGCGCCCCCCTACCTAAGAACTCAAGGAGTACCCGTCGTGAGCGACGAAACCAACACTCAACCCGCATCATCGTCTAGCCCTCGGATAGGCGACACTCGACCGGCACCACAGATTGGCGATACTCGACCAGGGTCCGCCGCCACGTCACCCAACGGTCAAACCCCGGCCCGTCAGGGCCAAGGACAGGGTCAAGGTGGACAAGGTCAAGGCGGCAATCGACGCCGCCGCGGCGGTCGCGGTCGAGGCGGCCAGGGGGGCCAAGGCGGCCCGCCTCGCAACCCCAATCGTTCGTTCGACTCTCCGGTTGAGGCCTCGGCCCCAGAGGCGGCCGGCGACGAAAGCGCGGCCGGTCGGGGCAAGAACAAGCGACGTCGCGGCGGGGAACGTCGAACGCGCGCCCAGGGTCGCTACCTCATGTGCGTCCATACCTCGAAAGAGGCCACGCATATCGCGACCCTCGAAGGTCGCACCATGGTCGAGTACACCGTCGCCAAGGCGGCCGATGAGACCAACCAGATCGACGGCAACATCTACGTCGGACGGATCCAGAACGTCTTACCGGGCATGGAGCTGGCCTTCGTCGACATCGGCATTCCGAAGAACGCGGTCCTCTATCGCGGCGACATCTCCTTTGACATGGACGACGTCGAAGGAACGTCTTCGAACGACAAGCGCATCGAACAGATGATCAAGTCCGGACAGACGATCATCTGTCAGGTCACCAAGAACGCCATCGGCGCCAAGGGCGCGCGCCTCACCCAGGAGGTCTCGCTGCCGGGCCGCTTCGCGGTGCTGGTGCCCAACTCGAGCACCATCGGCATCTCGAAGCGACTGCCCGACGGCGAACGTCGACGACTTCGCAAGATCATCGACGACGTGAAGCCCGAGCACCACGGCATCATCATCCGCACCGCCGCCGAAGGCGTCACCGCCGACGACCTTGCTCGCGACGTCAGTTCGTTGGCGGAGAAGTGGGCCGCCATCGAAGCCGAGGTCGCGAAATCGAATCAACCGCGTCTCGTCTATCGCGACCTCGACCTGGCCGTTCGCGTGTTGCGCGAAGAGCTCAACGATGACTACCGCGGTGTACTCATTGACGATCAGGTGCTCTACGAGAAGGTTCGCGAGTACGTCCTCGCGGTCAACCCGGAGTTGGCCGACCGCATCGAGTACTACGACCGGGCCACCGAGGAGCTACCCCTCTTCGAGCGTTACTTCGTCCACGAACAGCTGCACCGGGCCCTCGACCGCAAGGTCTTCTTGCCCTCGGGGGGATCGTTGATCATCGAGCGCACCGAAGCCCTCACCGTGGTCGACGTCAACACTGGAAAGAACGTCGGCACCACGAACCTCGAAGAGACCGTCTTTCGCAACAACCTCGAAGCGGCCGAAGAAGTGGCCCGTCAACTGCGGCTGCGCGACATCGGCGGCATCATCGTGATCGACTTCATCGACATGGAGTCCAAGGTCAACCGCGAGGCCGTCGCCTCGGCGCTGCGCCAGGCCCTCTCTCGCGATAAGACCCGCACCCAGGTCTTCGACATCTCCGAACTCGGCCTGGTGGAAATGACGCGAAAGCGCGTCAACGAGGGGCTCTTGGAGTCCGTGTCGAAAATCTGTACGGTCTGTGACGGACGCGGCTTCGTCGTCGAGACCGGTCTGTAGGGTTCGAGCGGTTCACGCCATCGGCTACTATTGAATCCCTATGTACGCCGTTATCCGTGTGGGCACATCTCAAGAGCGCGTCACCGAGGGCCAAGTCGTCCGCGTTGATCTGCGCCCGGAAGAGAATGGCGCCGAAATCCAGTTCGAGCCCGTCTTGTTGGTCGACGGCGACTCCGTCGTGGCCGGACCGGCCCTCAAGGGCGCGTCGGTGACCGGCACGATCCTCGGTGAGGAGAAAGGCCCGAAGATCCGCGCCCTCACCTACAAGGCGAAGTCGATCCAGCGCAGGCGTTGGGGTCACCGCCAGCACTACACGAGCGTCGAGATCACCAAGATCTCGCCCAAGGCTTAGGAGAGTCCGATGTCCAAGACCAAAGGTGGCGGCTCCACCAGGAACGGCCGCGATTCCAACGCGCAGCGACTGGGTGTGAAGACCTTCGACGGAACTGCTGTAAAGCCAGGAAGCATCATCATGCGCCAACGTGGAACGCAGTTCCACCCCGGTCGCAATGTCGGCATCGGCAAAGATGACACCCTGTTCGCGCTCGCTGAAGGAACCGTGAAATTCGGCTACCGAGGCGGCAGAAAACTGGTTGACGTTCTCGTCGGCTGAGTTTTCCTCCTAAAACAAGAAACCCCCGGGCCTCGCCCGGGGGTTTCTTGTTGAGATCGAGAACTACGCGCTTTTGACCGCCTTTTTGAAGGTGGAGCCAATGGAGACCTTCGGAGCATTGGAAGCCTTCACCTGAATGGCTTCGCCAGTCTGGGGATTCCGTGCCGTGCGGGCCTTGCGGGCAACACGCTCGAATGAAAGGAAGCCCGACAGAACAATCTTCTCACCCTTTGAAACATTCGATACCACAACATCTTCAAGGGCCTTGAGGACCTCAGCTACCGTGTTCTTGTTTGCGCCGCTTTCGGCAACAATCGCATCTACCAACTCGGCCTTGTTCACCGGTCGACTCCTTACTCTTCGTTGAAACGGACTGGGAGTGTTCCCAGCAACCGGAGCCATCTTTACGCAAAAAGAGGTAAATATTGGGATTTCCGGCAAGATTTGTGCTTCGCGGACCATTTTGAAAATTCAAAATCACTGGTCAACCGCGATTTCCAAAACTTATGTGTTAAGGAATCGTAACGTTTTGGTCTCGATTGCGCTCTCAAAAGTTGCTGAATCGCTGGAAATCATGGGGATTTTGGCCGCCGGGGCCCTCATTGATCTCGCACGTTTCTGCGGTCGCGATGAGTCGAACTATAGATTGACGACGTGATAATCGAGTGTGCGGAGTGTGGCTGCATCGTGGACCGAGGACTTCGTCTTCGCGCGTGTGCCAACGACCACTGTTGCTGTGCCGAACTGCCGATGCAGACAATGGACGTGCTCGCGACGCAGGTCCGTCACGCCTTGGAATCGGCCGATCTCACGGTGATGGGTGAACTCCTCGCTCCGGATGCGCGCTGGGGGGCGCCCGAACAAAAGGTTCCGACCTGTCGAAACTCGCAACAAATCCTTCAGTGGTACGAAGCGGGCAAGAATATGGGCGTCCGCGCTGACGTCACGGAAATGGTCATCATTGACACCAACATCGTGGTCGGACTGCAAATGCGCGCCAAACCAGACGTCGCGTCGAACGCCGCGGACGACGTGCGTTGGCAAGTGCTGTCCGTGGAAGACGGACGAATCGCCGAGATTCGCGGATACGAGACCCGTCGCGAGGCGACGGAGTTTGCTACCACGGGCGTCTCGAACTGGCGTAAGTAGCGACGACGTAGCGAGGCAGTAGATCGCACTACCGACGGACGTCGCACCAGTGGTTCGGGGCAAAAGATTCCGTAAAGAGTGGGCCGTAGAATGAGGGCGTGTCCACCTTCGTCGATTTCGCTCAATTGCACGCCAAAGCGGGCGACGGCGGCGCAGGCTGCGTCAGTTTTCGCCGAGAGGCGCACGTCGCCAAGGGCGGTCCCGACGGGGGCGACGGCGGAAAGGGCGGCGACGTCTGGATCGTGACCGACCATAATCAGGCCTCCCTCTTGGGATTTCGCGATCACCCTTTTCGACGAGCGACCGACGGCCAACACGGCACCTCCAAACGTCAACACGGTTCGCGGGGCAAGGATTCCGTGGTCATCGTGCCGGTCGGCACCATGGTCTACAGCCGTGAGGGCGAACTCCTCGTGGACCTGAACGGGCCGGGCGATCGCTGGCTGGCCGCTGAGGGCGGACTCGGTGGTCAAGGCAACAATCGCTTTCTCTCCAATAACCGACGGGCCCCGGCCTTCGCCGAGCAGGGTGAACGGGGACAGGAGAATTGGTTCAACCTCGAGTTGAAGTTGCAGGCCGACGTCGCCCTGATCGGCTTTCCCAACGTCGGCAAGTCCACCTTGATCGCGCGTGTGTCGGCCGCGCGACCGAAGATCGCCGACTATCCCTTCACCACACTGGTGCCGAACCTCGGCGTCGTTCGAGTCGGCGAACGATCCGCCCGTCCGAGCGACGCCACCGAGTTCGTGATGGCCGACATCCCCGGGTTGATCGAAGGCGCGGCCGAGGGCCGCGGATTAGGACACGATTTCCTTCGCCACGTGGAACGCGCGCGGGTCCTTTGCGTGCTGCTCGACCTCTCGGAGATGGCGCCCCTGTCACCGCCGGATCAATTGGAGATCTTGTTACGCGAGCTCGGCGACTACCAGGCGGACCTCTTGGACCGTCCGAGGGTGATCGTGGGCTCCAAGGGTGACGCCGCGGCGTACGAGATGCCCGACGCCCTTACGATCTCTTCGATCACCGGAGAGGGGATCGATCAACTGGTCGCGCAACTGGCCGGCCTGGTGGTGCAGGTTCGTCGCGAAGAATTGGAACGCATCGAGCACGAAGTGGTCGTCCATCGACCGCTCCCCGACGAGATCACCGTCGAACGCAGTGGACCCAATGCCTGGGTGGTCGAGGGACGACCGGCGATTCGCGCCGTGCGCTTCCAAGATCTCACCGATGACGAAGCGCTGGCCGAGATCGTGCGACGCCTGCGCACCCTGGGCGTCGACCGGATGCTGACGCGAGCGGGCGTCCTCGACGGCGACGTGGTCACCATCGGACCGCTGTCCTTCGAATGGTGGCGCGACGACGTGAGCGCTGGCCTCGACCGCGGCGACCACCACCGGGCGTCGCGTCGCGAACGCCTGGCGCGACACGGCCGCCTGGACTCGGGCGAGGGTGATGGCGACTCGTAGCCTGGTCGTAAAAATCGGCACCACCTCGGTGACCGACGCCGCGGGCGGCGTGGCCTTCGAGGCTCTGGCCAACGTGGCGCGCGACGTCGTCGATCTGCGAGCCGCGGGATGGACGGTGGTCGTGGTGACCTCCGGCGCCATTACCGCCGGCTGGTCCGAGGTCGGCCACGGTCGACCCCGTCCATCGGACAGCGTCGCGCTGCAGGCGGTCTCGGCCGTCGGCCAACCGCTCTTGATGCACGCGTGGCGTGACGCGTTCGGCGCCGTGGGTGCCAGCGTCGGCCAGGTCCTGCTCGCCCCGCTCGACTTCAGTCACCGCGGTCAGTACCTGCACGCGCGAGGCACGCTCGAGGCGTTGCACGCACTGAACGTCGTGCCCATCGTGAACGAGAACGACGCCGTGGCCGACGAGGAGATCCGCTTCGGTGACAACGATCGGTTGGCGGCGTTGGTGGCCAACCTGGTCGGTGCCACGCACCTGGTGCTCTTGACCGACACCGCGGGGCTGTTGACCGCTGACCCTCGGCTCGACCCGACGGCGACACTGATCGAAGAGGTGACCGCTTTCGACACCGAACTGGTCGACCTCGCCGGGGTCAGTCGCTCCGGGGTCGGCAGCGGCGGCATGGCTTCGAAGCTCGCGGCGGCGCGCATGGCGACGTGGTCCGGCATCACGACAGTGATCGCGCCGGCCCGCGCACCGAACGCTCTGGTGCACGCGATCAATGACGCGCCGGGCTTCGGAACGACGTTCCGCCCTCGACCAGAGCGGCTCTCGGCTCGCAAATCGTGGATCGCCTTCGCCGTGGCGAGTCGCGGTGCGTTGCACATCAATCAAGGCGCCTTGCAGGCACTGGAACACCACGGTCGCAGCTTGTTGCGCGTCGGCGTGGAGTCACACGTCGGCAACTTCGTCGAAGGTGACGCGGTCGAGATCAAAGGTCCGGAGGGACAGGTGGTGGCGAAGGGACTTGTTCGCGTGAGTGCCGAGTCGTTTCACGACGGCGACGACGTCGTCGTACACCGCGATGATCTGGTCCTCCTTCGTCGCTCTTGATGCCACCCGTTACGATTGCTTCATGTCAATAAGTGCGCTGGAGGCGCAGGGCCGCGAGGTCCGAGAGGCCGCCACGGCCCTCGGTCAGGCCCCGGACGAGGCGCGCCGCGCCGTGCTTTTGCACGTCGCCGACCGTCTCGAGGAGTCCAGTGACGAGTTGTTGGCAATCAACGTGAAAGACGTCGCGGCCTATGACGAGCCCGGCGCCGGCGTCGATCGACTCACGCTTACGAGCGCGCGCATCGTGGCCATGGCCGAGGCCTTGCGCGAGATCGCGAACCACCCCGATCCGCTGTTCGAGGTCGTCGATCGCAGCGTGCGACCGAACGGGCTTCGCATCGAACGGCTTCGCGTGCCGCTCGGGGTCATCGGCGTGGTCTACGAGAATCGACCGAACGTCACCAGTGACGTGGCGGGGCTCTGCGTGCGAAGCGGGAACGCCGCCTACCTTCGCGGATCGTCCACGGCGTTCGCCACCAATCAGTTCATCGTCTCGCTCTGGCGCGAGGCCCTCGAGAAGGAGGGCCTGCCCGCGGCCGGGGTGTCACTCGTCCAGGACTCTTCGCACGAGACCGCGGTCGCGTTCATGCAACTGACCGACGTACTGGACTGTCTCATTCCGCGCGGCGGACCGAGTCTGATCGCGGCCATGCGCGAGCACGCCCGCGTGCCTTACGTGCTCGACGGCGACGGTAACTGTCACGTCTTCGTCGATGCATCGGCCGACCTGGACAACGCGGTCGCCATCGTGCGAAACGCGAAGACCTCGCGGCCCGGCGTGTGCAATGCCGCCGAGACGGTCCTGGTTCATCGGATGATCGCGGCCGACTTCTTACCAGCGTTGGCAGCGGCCATGCCTGAGGTGGAACTGCGCGGCGACGACGCGGCGCGCCAGTACCTGCCGAACGCGACCCCGGCGAGCGAAGAGGACTACCAACGCGAGTTCCTCGATCTGATCCTCGCGGTCAAGGTTGTGGACTCCCTCGACGAGGCGATCGCCCACGTCGCGCGCTACGGCACCGGCCACAGTGAGGCCATCCTCACCACCGATGAGGCGAACGCTGAGGCGTGGGTAAAGCGCGTCGACGCCGCGGCGGTGGTCGTGAACGCGTCGACCAGGTTCGTCGACGGCGGCGAGTTGGGTCTGGGCGGCGAGGTCGGCATCTCGACCCAGAAGTTGCACGCCCGGGGTCCGATGGGGCTTCGAGAACTGACCTGTCTCAAGTGGGTCGTACGAGGAGAAGGACAGATTCGATGACCGCACTGGACCCGCGCGAGGAACTCGCCAAACGCCTCGGGCTCGACGAACTTCCGCCGGTGCGATTCGACTCGGCCAAGGATGTCTTGCAGCGTCTAGCCGACAACGACTATCTCAGCGATGACGCCATCGCCTCGGTCTGCTTTCTCGCCGACCGACTGGCCAAGCCTGTCCTCATCGAGGGTCCGGCCGGCACCGGCAAGACCGCGCTCGCGCGGGCGGTCGCCGACGCCATCGGGGCGCGCCTGATTCGACTCCAGTGCTACGAAGGACTGGACGACTCCAAAGCGCTCTATGAGTGGAACTACCGCAAACAACTCCTGCGCATCCAGGCCGGTCGACCGGAGGGCGAGGGGACCGA
Organism: Acidimicrobiaceae bacterium; assembly: GCA_003170315.1. GTDB lineage: Bacteria > Actinomycetota > Acidimicrobiia > Acidimicrobiales > RAAP-2 > RAAP-2. The sequence goes on along the minus strand of PNAH01000010.1, from coordinate 272,776 downwards.
AGACTGGGACCGGCTCGAAGAGGACATCTTCGGCGAAGAGTTCCTGTTGACCCGGCCCCTGCTCGAAGCGATCTCGGCCACCGACCCGGTCGTGTTACTCATCGACGAAGTCGACCGCGTCGAACTCGAGACCGAGGCGCTGCTCTTAGAGATCCTCTCGGAGTATCAGGTGTCGATTCCCGAACTGGGTACCGTGCGGGCCAAGCAGATCCCGATGGTCTTTCTCACCTCGAACAACACCCGCGAACTGTCCGAGGCGCTCAAGCGACGCTGCCTGTATCTCTACATCGGGTACCCGAGCGTGGAGCGCGAGCGCGACATCATCGTGTCGCGCGTGCCGGGCATCACGAGCACCCTGGCCGAACAGATCGCCCAGGTCGTGCGGTCGCTGCGCACGCTGGATCTCAAGAAGGCGCCCTCGGTCGCCGAGACCCTCGACTGGGCGCGCACACTCGTCGTCCTGGGTCGTTCCGAGATCGGTGACGCGGACGTCGCCGAGACGCTGCACATCTTGTTGAAGTACCAGACCGACATCGAGCGCGCCACGAAAGAACTCCTCGGTCGGCCCAAAACCGGTGCTTAATCTTCTCGGAGATTTCATCGGCGAACTGCGCGCCGCGGGCATTCCGATCTCCATGAGCGAGCACATCGACTCGGCGAAGGCCATGGAGGTCATCGACCTGTCCGATCGCTCGCTGGTGAAGAACTCATTGGCCGCGACGCTCGTGAAGGACGGCGATCATCTGGCGGTCTTTAATACCGCGTTCGAAGTCTTCTTCTCGACGCGTTCGTGGAACAGCGCGTCGGAGATGATGGACGACGTCGACACCGACGAAATGCAACGAGAGGGCGCGGCCGGGGCGACCGGTCCGGGACAGTCGCGCGGCGAAGGCGGCGGCGCGTCAAGTTCACTCAGCGCCCAGGAACTGGCCGAGTTGCTCTTTCGCGCGCTGCGTGACGGCGACCGCGAGGCCCTTCGTCTGGCGGCCGGCGAGTCGGTCACGCGCTACGCCGGCATGGAGCCGGGGCGCCCCGTCGGAGGGACGTACTACTTGTATCGGACGCTACGAAATCTCGATCTCGAAAACCTAGAACAGCGCCTCACGCACGGATCGGGTGACGACGGCCAGCTGGCGCAGCGCCTCGCTCGCGAAGAGGCCCGCTCGCGCATCGAGATGCTGAAGGCCGAGATCGAACGAGTGATCCGCGAGCGACTCGTCGAGGACCGGGGATCCGAGGCGCTCGCCAAATCAGTGCGGAAGCCGTTGCCCGAGGACCTGGACGTCATGCACGCCAATCGAGACGAGATGGCCCAACTCGAGCGCGCGCTTCGCCCGCTGAGTCGCAAACTCGCCGTTCGCCTCGCGCGTCGTCGCCGTCGACGTCGTCGCGGACCGGTTGACCTTCGCCACACCGTTCGTCGCAGTCTTTCGACCGGTGGCGTGCCGATCGACCTTCGCTTCAAGCCGCCGCACCCCGCCAAGCCCGAGATCTTCGTCATCGCCGACATTTCGGGATCGGTGGCCTCCTTCGCGCGTTTCACGCTGCACCTGGTACACGCCATCAGTTCGCAGTTCTCCAAAGTCCGCAGCTTCGTGTTCGTCGACGGTCTCGACGAAGTGACGCAGTTGTTCGAAGGCGTGGACGACCCGGCCGAGACGGTGGCCAAGATCAACGCCGAGGCCGACGTCATCGCCTTCGACGGCCACTCCGATTACGGCCGCGCGCTATTGAGTTTTCATGACCGCTTCGCGAAGGACATCACCCGACGCTCGACGATTTTGATCCTTGGCGACGCGCGCAACAACTACCACCAGGCCCACGCTGAAGTGATCGCCGACCTCAAGTACCGCGCCAAGGCGGTCTACTGGCTGAATCCCGAGCCGACGGCCTACTGGAACAGTGGCGACTCAATTGTCAGTCAATACGCGCCGTACTGCGAACGGGTCATCGAGTGTCGCACGCTGCGTCAACTCGAGCGCTTCGTGGGCGAGCTGGCGTGAGTGATTCCGAAGACCGACGACTTCCGCCGGCCGGCTTTCGTCAACGAGGTCCGAAGCCCTCGGGCACGCGTCTTTTGATGATCCGCCACGGTGAGAGCTACGCCAACGCCGACGGACTGGCCGGGGGACCGCTCGGCGACGGGGGCCTGACGCCTCTCGGGCGCCGTCAGGCCGAGGCCCTCGTGGCGCGGCTGGTCATGAGTGCCGAACTGTCGAAGGCCTCGGCGTTCTACACCTCGGCGTTGCCGCGCGCGATCGAGACCGGCGAAATCCTGCGCGCGGGACTGCCGAACGGCCTTAAGCCGGTCGTGGACGCCGCGCTGAACGAGATCAGCGTCGGGGAAGGCGACGGACTCCCGTGGGCCGAGTACGTCGAGCGCTACGGCACCCCGGACTGGGACCTGGAACCGAACGCGCTCACGGCCCCCGGCGGCGAGTCGCTCCTCGGCTTCCACGAACGTTGTCGCGAAGCGATCGAACGTCTCGTCGCGCGCCACCCGCACGAGCAGGTCGTGCTCGTGAGCCACGGGGGCTTCATCGAGCAGGCCCTGAAGATCCAGCAGGGCGTGGGACCCGAAGTCCGGCTGCGCCCGCGCATCGAGAACTGCTCGATGACCGAGATTGAGTTTCGCGAGGACTGGCGACGACTCTTGCGCTACAACGATCTCGCGCCGTTGCCGGCGGAGTAGCGCTGCAAGAACTCCGCGACGTGGAAAGCCATGTCGAGGCTCTGGGTCGCGTTGAGTCGGGGGTCACAGATCGACGTGTAATTCAGTTCCAGGTCGCCTTCGTTGAGGCGTGATCCGCCACCGAGACATTCGGTGACGTTGTCGCCGGTCAGTTCGACGTGGAGTCCGCCGGGCCAGGTGCCCATGCTCGAGAGCAGTTCGAAGAACTTCGAGGTCTCGGAGAGCACGTCGTCGAACCGGCGGGTTTTCTGTCCGCCCGAGGCGACGAAGGTGTTGCCGTGCATCGGGTCACAGGCCCACACGACCTCGCGGCCCGCCGCGCGCAGGGACTCGACGAGCGGTGGAAGCTTCTCTTCGACCAGTTGGTCGCCCATGCGCGCGATCAACGTCAGACGTCCCGCCCGGTTCTCGGGGTTCAGCACGTCGACGAGTCGCAACAGTTCATCCACACCCATGGTCGGACCGACCTTCAGGCCGAGCGGGTTGGAGACGCCGCGTAAGAACTCGACGTGGGCGCCGTCGAGCTGACGCGTGCGGTCGCCGATCCAGAGCATGTGGGCCGAGCAGTCGTACCAGTCACCGGTGAGTGAGTCGCGGCGCGTCAGGGCTTGCTCGTAATGGAGTATCAACGCTTCGTGGCTGGTGTAAAAGTCGACACCCTGTAAGGCGCCGTCGTCATGGAGGTCGATGCCGCAGGCCTTCATGAACTGCAGGGCCCGTTCGATCTCGTCGGCCACGACTTCGTAGCGTTTGCCCTCGAGGGAGTTGGCGACGAACTCCTGATTCCAGGCGTGCACGCGCGACAGCGCGGCGAAGCCCCCGGTCGTGAAGGCCCGCAGCAGGTTGAGCGTCGCCACGCTCTGGTGATAGGCGGCGAGGAGGCGTTCGGGATCGGGCCGGCGCGCCGACACCTCGAACTCCTCGCCGTTGACGATGTGACCGCGAAAGGCCAGCAATCGCTGGCCGTCGCGCTCTTCGTACTCGTCGCTGCGGGGCTTGGCGAACTGTCCGGCGATGCGTCCGACCTTGATGACCGGCACGCCGGCCGCGTAGGTGAGCGCCACGGCCATCTGCAAAATGACCTTGAGTTTGTCGCGGATCGAATCGGCCGAGCCCTCGTCGAAGGACTCCGCGCAGTCCCCGGCCTGGAGCAGGAACGACTTGCCGTGAGCGACCAGTTCGAGGTGGTCGAGGAGCCGACGGGCCTCGCCGGCGAAGACCAACGGCGGCTTCAGCGCGAGGTCCGATTCGACGCGCGCCAGGTGCGCCTCGTCGGGCCAGGTGACGTCCTGCGCGGCGTCGCGTGTTCGCCAGGTGCTCGGGCTCCAGTCGTGCGTGGACTTCTCCATCCGTAAATGCTAGAGGTTCGATGAACCAAGGAACAATCGCGTCCTAGTGTGTCGGCGTGAACCTTCGGCGAATTGGTCTCTTCGGGGGGACCTTCGATCCGCCCCATTTCGGTCACGTCGCCGCGCTTCGCGCCGCGTCCGCGAGCGGTCGCTACGACCTCATCGAAGTCACCGTCGCCGGCGATCCCTATTTGAAGCGACTGGAAGGCAACGTGCGTGACGCGACGGTTCGCCTAGCGATGGCGACGGCGGCCTTCGGTGATCTCGACCTGGTTGAAGTATCAGATCGCGAGATTCGTCGCGACGGTCCGAGCTACACGATTGACACGGTGCGCGAACTCTTGGCCGACTGTGACGCCGTCGATCTCATCGTCGGCGCGGATCTGTCCGAACAACTGAATCGTTGGCACGAGGCCGACGAACTACGAACGTTGGTTCGTGTCGGCGTGGTGCCGCGACCAGGCCCCAAGAGCGTTGTGCCTGATGGTTGGGTGAGCTACGAGATCCCCATGGAGCCCGTTGATCTCTCGAGTTCCTACGTGCGCGGACTCGAGCCGACGTCAAAGAACCTTCGCCAATTCCTCCCGGCGTCGGTGATTCCGCTCTACCAGAGCGCTCGAGGCTAAAGTCCAAGGGATGGCAGTTCGACTCTTTGACGCGACCGAGCCCCAGCCCACGAGGCTGCGGGGCCTGGAAGCGGCGCCGAAGAGTCGAAGAGAGATCCGTCGCTTGAAGCACCGATACGCAGTCATTGGAGTGACCTCACTCACCGTCCCCTTTGTCGCCGCGCTGGTCGTGCTCGGGGTGTCCCACTGAGTGACTTGGTAACGAGCGGCGAGATTTCTCGCGGCCCACACTCGGAGTACGTTGCCGCCCTGGTGAACGCCGCGGTGATGGCCGCCGAAGACAAGCTCGGTCGCGACACGGTCGTGCTCGACCTGCGTGAACTCGTCGACTCCTTCGACGTCCTCGTTGTCGCGTCGGGGCGAAACGACCGTCAGGTGCGCGCCATCGCCGAAGAGGTCGAACGACTCGTCGAGATCGCCCTCGACGTGAAGCCGTTACGCGTCGAAGGTTGGACCGACGCCGAGTGGATCGCGCTCGATTACGGCGACGTCATCGTGCACGTCTTCGACGAGGCCGCACGCGAGTACTACGACCTCGAGCACTTGTGGAACGCCGCGCCGGCCCATCGTTCGGCGACCATCGCCTAGGAGTTCAAGAGGCCCTGAAAGTCCTTGGTCGTCACGAGGTTCGCTTCGTGGCCGCCCGGCAGCGGTGAGTTCTGCACCACGCCGGCGACGTTAATCTCGACGCCCTTCACCGCAATACCGAGCGTGAGGCCCACGACGTGGGCCGTCAGGACGAGCTGACCGACGGCGAGGACCTCCTGGCTTCGCGGCAATTTGGAGAGCGTGGTCGCCAGGTCGATGTAGCCGATGCCACCGCGAAAGCTGGCCGAGAGGATGATCAGGTTCTTCGGCAGCGCCGAGGTGTAGCCGCCGCCCGATTCGATCTTGGTGGGCCCGATGATGAGTTGGCGCAGCACCGACTCGAGGACCGGGGGCGAGGGCACGATGCGACTCGTCGACGAGAGGTGTCCGGTGGCGTCCACGATGTACACCGGTTGGGTAATGAAGCGGACCCGTCCGTTGTTCGTGCCGGGGATGGTCTTGCCCAACAGACCAAAGGGGACGTGCCGGGGACCGATCACCTGCGGTGAGGACGCCGTCGGGACCAGCGAACATCCGGCGAGCGCGAGAGCGCCCAACACGAGTCCCAGAAGAACGCGGGCCTTTCTCACGACGGCTCGCTCTTGACGATCGGCAGCAGAATCTGGAAGCGCGCGCCACCGTCGGGACTCTCGGTGACCGTGATCGTCCCGCCGAAGGCGCTCACGTGGTCGCGCACTAGGGCCAGGCCGAGCCCGGTCCCTCGGGCGATGCCGCGGTCGTGGGCCGCGCGACCCCGGAAGAACCGCTCGAAGACCTGTTCGTGTTCGTCATGCGGAACACCCGATCCGGCGTCGTCGACGTTGATCGCGAGCTGGGTTCCCAGAACGTCGACCCGCAACGCCACCGCGCCTTCGGCGTAGCGGTGCGCGTTGTCGATCAGGTTGGTGATGACGCGCTCGAATCGTCGACGGTCCACCAGCACGTGCGGGTCGCCGACGCCCTCGGCGATCTCGACCGGCGGCTCTTCGATTCCGTGGCGGCGAGCGGCGGAGCGCACGGACTGGTGGACGAGTTCAATGGCCGACAGGGTCTCCATGTCGAGCGGCACGGCGCCGGCGTCGCTGCGCGACATCTCCAGGAGGTCCTCGACCAGCGACTGGAAGATCGAGAGGTCCGCGACCAAGAGGTCCAGGCTCTCGCGGCCGGCCGCGGTGAGGTCCTCGCGGTGCTGTTGCAGTACCGACGCCGTGGTGGCCAACGTCGTCAGCGGCGAGCGAAGTTCATGGCTCACGTCGCTCGCGAAACGCGCGTCTCGCTCGAGGCGCAGCACGAGTTGACTCACCATTTGATTGAACGACTCGGTCAACTGCTGAACTTCGCGGTCGGACCGATTGACTTGCAGTCGCGTCGTGAGCGCGCCTTCGGCGATCAGCGCGGCCGCGTAGGAGACCTCCTCGAGCGGTCGCACGGTTCGGCGAGTGACCCAGATCCCGCCGCTCATACCGACGATCGTCGTGAAGATCGCGCCGAGCGCCAGCACGAGCGCCAGCACGCGCAAGGTGTGTTCCAGGTTGTCGAGTTGGAAGACCTCGAAGACCTGCGTCTCGACCGAAGGAATCGGCACGCCGACCACGAAGATGATGCGCCCCTTAGCGTTCAGCGTCTGTTCGGTGGCGTGGCCGGCGCCTACGGTCTTGATGGTGGCGGACGACACGTCGATGGTGGAAGCGCGGTTCGATCGCGCCAGCCACTCGTTGTGCGTTTGGACCAACACGTTCGAGGCGGTGGCCTTTTGGATCGAATTGAGAAGGTCGAACAGTTCGGTCGGCGACGAGTACAACGTGCTGCGCACCAGTGCGGCGTTCACGTAGCTCTGTCGAAGGTCGGTCTGTTGCTGATTCGAGATCAAAAGGTGCTTGACGCCGATGTAGGTGAGCGAGGCGAAGAGCGAACTGATCACGAAGGCGCCCAGTCCAAAGGTCACGAGCAGGCGAAGTCGAAGACTCCGTCGGCGCATTAGATGACCAGCTTGTACCCGGTGCCGCGTACCGTCACGAGAAAGATCGGGCTGGCCGGATCGGGCTCAATCTTCATGCGGAGCCGTCGGATGTGCACGTCCACCAGTCGACTGTCGCCGAAATAGTCGTAGCCCCACACTCGCTCGAGTAGGTCCTCGCGCGAGAGGGCCCTGCCGTTGTTGGAGGCGAGGTCGGTCAAGAGGCGAAACTCGGTCGAAGTGAGGTGCAACTCGGTGCCGTCGGGCTGGCGCACGACGCCCTCGTCGGGAATCACGTGCAGCGTTCCGAGCTGGAAGGCGCCGGTACTCTTCTCCGGTCGACGCCGAAGGTGCGCGCGCACGCGCGCGAGCAACTCTTCGGGCACGAAGGGTTTGGTGACGTAGTCGTCAGCGCCCGACTCGAGACCGAGCACGACGTCCGCGGTGTCGTCGCGCGCCGAGACGATCACGATGGGTAGGTCGCTCGCGCTGCGCAGCGCCAGACAGGTCTCGAAGCCCGACATGCCCGGCAACATGATGTCGACGATCGCCATGTCCGAGGCCATGCGATTGAAGAGGGCAATCCCGACTTCGCCCGTCGGGGCGTCGTCCACCACGAAACCCTCGCCCTCGAACATCAAACGAAGTGCGGTGCGGATGTGGTCGTCGTCTTCGACGATCAAGATTCGCGACACGTGTGCCCCCTCAGATTCCCCATTCACCTTACGATGTCACGAGACCTCCCCGAAGTCGTTAGTAGCCTTGGGGCGTGTCGCCGCAACGCCACGCAGCTCGGGCCACGGGGCAGTGGTACCTGAAGGACTACGCCATCACGCTTCGCGCCACGGACCGGGCCGAAGCGACCCAGACGGCGTATTTGAGCGACGTCGGCGCCTTCATCGATTGGGCCGACGAGCGTGACGTCCATCGACCGATCGAAGTGACGGTGCGAACCCTGCGGGACTACCTCGCGTTCATGACCGAACGCGGCGACGAACGAACGTCCATCATCCGACGGCGAGCCTCGCTGCGGGGCTACTTCTCCTGGATGGTCCGGCGAGGGCTCCTGGAGGAGAGTCCGGCCGCCGGGCTCTCGGCTCCGCGACCGAATCATCGCCTGCCCAAAATCGTCGTTCGTGAACAGCTCGACACGTTGCTCGACGACGATTGGGGCGACGACGCGTGGGCGACCTTGGACCGCGCCGTCTGCGAGGTCCTCTACGGCGCCGGACTGCGCGTCAGTGAACTGTGCGGCCTCAACGTCGGATCCGTCGACTTTCGTCAGGGACTGCTCCGCGTGCTCGGCAAGGGGCGAAAAGAACGCATCGTGCCCTTGCACCGCCGGGGACTGGAGAGCGTGCAGCTCTGGATCATGGACGCGCGCGCCGACGTCATGCGCTCCGGCTCACCCGCGGAAGCTCTCTTCTTCAACCGACGAGGCAATCGACTCGGCCCGCGCGACGTCCGTCGAATTCTCGACAACCGGGTCTCGCGGGGCCACGTCTACCCCCACGCCCTTCGCCACACCTACGCGACGCATCTTTTGGAAGGTGGCGCGGACCTTCGCGTGGTGCAAGAACTGCTCGGCCACGAGAGTCTCACGACCACGCAGATCTACACCCATGTTTCGAAATCTCGCCTGCAGAAGGTGCACCACGACACCCATCCAAGGGGCTAGCTGATCGCCAGCGGGTAACATATACGGGCTCTCTCATAGTGGGGGAGTTGACGACATGTCACCGTGGTTTCGTACGGTCGCCTTCGGGTGCACCACGGTGATCGAGCAACCGAACGGAAGGAAAAATGACGTGGCTTTAGTCACCTTGCAAGAACTGCTGGACTCCGGAGTGCACTTCGGGCACCAGACCCGCCGTTGGAATCCCAAAATGCGCCGGTTCATCCTCGGCGAGCGCAACGGCATTTACCTCATCGACCTGCGAAAGACGCTGCTCGGCATCGAGACGAGCTACGCCTACGTGCGCGACCTGGTCGCCGACGGGGGCGTCATCCTCTTCGTGGGCACCAAGAAGCAGACCCAGGGTCCCATCGAGGACTACGCCAAGGCCTGCGGCATGCCCTTCGTGAACCAGCGTTGGTTGGGCGGCATGCTCACCAACTTCGCCACCGTCGCCGGACGAGTGAAGCGCATGGTGGAACTGCGTTCGATGCAGCGCGCCGGTGACTTCGAGAACATGCCCAAGCGTGAGGCGTTGCGCCACAGCCGTGAACTCGAGAAGCTCGACCGCAACCTCTCGGGCATCGCCAGCCTGGAGCACGTCCCCGACGCCATCTTCGTGATCGACACGAAGAAGGAGCACATCGCCGTGACCGAGGCTCGCAAGCTCGGCCTGCCGGTCGTCGCGGTCGTGGACACCAACTGTGACCCCGACGTCATCGACTACGTCATACCCGGCAACGACGACGCCATCCGTTCCGGCGCCCTGCTCTGTCGCTTGATGGCCGACGCCGTCACCGAAGGTCGCTACATCCGTCAGAACCGTCCGGTCATCTCGAAGCAGTCATCGGCGCCGGCCAACCGAGCCGCGCTGATCGACGAGGTCACGCCCGCCGACGTGGCGCCCGAGGCGCCCGCCGACGCCGTCCTGTCCGACGCGGCGCCCGAGGCGCCATCCGACGAAGTGTTGGCCGACGTGGCACCCGAGGTGTCACCGGACGACGCCCCCGAGCTCGTCATGGAAAGCACGCCCGAGCCCGAGGTTGTGGTACCGGAGGCTCCGCCGGCCCCGAGCGACGAGACCCCTGACGCCGAGGCGTCGACAGTGTCCGACGAAACCACGACCAACGCCTAAATTTCTTTAACAAAGATTCAAAGAGGAGAACAAGGTGGCTTTCACCGCGAAAGACGTACAAGCGCTGCGCCAAGCGACGGGGGTCGGGATCCTCGACGCCAAGAAGGCGCTCGAAGCCAACGACGGCAACATGGAAGAGGCGACGAAGTGGCTGCGCGTGCAGGGCAAGGCTTCGGCCGCCAAACGCGCCGACCGCGAAGCCGGAGATGGCGCCGTTGCCGTGGTTCGCAACGGCAACGTCGCCGCCATGGTCGAGATGCGCTGTGAGACCGACTTCGTCGCCAAATCTGAGGAGTTCGTCTCGCTGGTGGATGAGATCGCGGCGCGAGTCTGCGCCGAGGGCACCGACGTGGTGTCGCAGTTCAAGGAGCAGCTCGAGAAAATGCTGACGACCTTGAAGGAGAACATCTCGATTGGTCGCGTATTTCGACTCGAAGCCGGTGACGGCGAGGTCGTGGACACTTACGTGCACCAACAGTCCGGCCGGGGCAATAACGGCGTCGTCATCGTGGTGAAGGGTGCCTCCGAAGAGGTGGCTCACGAGATCGCGGTGCACGCGGCCTTCACCAAGCCGCTCTATTTGAATCGCGAGGACGTGCCGCAGTCCGAGATCGACGCCGAGCGCGCCACAGTCGAGGAGATCTCACGCAACGAGGGCAAGCCCGAAGCGGCGTTGCCCAAGATCATCCAAGGACGGATGAACGGGTGGTTCAAAGACCGCGTGCTGGTTGAACAGAGCTACGTGAAGGACGAGAAGCAGACCATCGCCCAGTTCTTGGGTAGCGCGTCGATCACGGCGTTCGCTCAAGTGGTCATCGGGGGATAGGTCATCACCGTGCGCCGCGTGGTCCTGAAGCTGTCCGGTGAGGCCCTGGCCTCGGCCGCTAGCGACGAGACCATCGACGCCTCGACCGTTGACTTCCTCGCCTCGGAGATCGCCAACGCGATGGAGCGCGGCGATCTGGAACTGGCCGTGGTGGTGGGCGGCGGCAACATCTGGCGCGGCGCAACCGGCGCCATGGCCGGCATGAACCGAGCCAACTCCGACCTCATGGGCATGCTCGGGACGGTGATCAACGCCCTAGCGCTCCAGGACGCCATCGAAACCCACGGACGTCCGACGCGCGTGCTCTCGGCCATCGGCATGGATCAGGTGGCCGAGCCCTACATTCGTCGCCGAGCCGTGCGTCACCTGGAAAAGGGCCGCGTCGTCATCTTCGCCGCCGGCATGGGCAATCCCTATTTCACGACCGACACGCCGGCCGCCCAGCGGGCGGCCGAGATCGAAGCCGACATTGTCTTGAAAGGAACGCACGGCGGGGTCGACGGTGTCTACAGTGAAGACCCGCGCGTCAATCCCGCGGCGACCAAGTTTGAAGAGTTGTCCTTCGACGAGGTCATCGCGAGGGACCTTCGCGTCATGGACATGACCGCCATTACCTTCTGCAAGGACAATCACTTGCCGATTCGCGTCTTTGACCTGATGGCTGATGGAAACCTGGGTCGCGCGCTCGACGGTCAGGCCGTCGGTACGCTGGTGAGGTAATGGAAAACGAACTGGTCGAGCTGGTGATGCAGGACACTCGTGAACGTATGGCGAAGGTAATCGAGCACGCCAAGTCCGAGTTCTCCACCGTTCGCACCGGTAGGGCGTCGCCGTCCCTGGTCGAGAACCTAATGGTCGAGTACTACGGCGCCGAGACGTCGCTCAAGCAGCTCGCCAACTTCTCGGTGCCCGAACCACGCCTCCTCGTCGTCTCGCCTTTCGACAAGGGCGCCATGGCGGCGATCGAAAAGGCGATCTCCAACGCCGACCTGGGACTCAATCCCTCGAACGACGGCGTGGTCATTCGCCTTACCTTCCCGTCGCTCACCGAAGAGCGCCGCAAGAATTTCGTCAAAATCGTCCATGCCAAGGCCGAAGACGGCCGCGTGGCCCTGCGCGGTTGTCGACGCCACGCCCGCCAGGAACTCGAGGCCCTGGAGAAGGACAAGAGCATCTCCAGCGACGACCTCGAGCACTACGAGAAGATTCTTGACAAGATGACCCAAGAAGAAGTGGCGGTCGTGGACGCGCTACTCGCTCACAAGGAGCAGGAACTACTTGAAGTCTGACGACGACGACGGCACGCTCTTCAACGAGCCCACGGGCGAGATGCCCGTCGTGAGCTCGACCGACTCTCGAGTGAGCATCACCGGTGCCGAGATCGCTGCCGACGCGGCCGACGAGACGATGATCATCGACCCGACGACCCTGTTGCCGCACTGGACCGACGCCCCGACCGGGCAGGTGCCGATCGTCGTCGCGCGCGAAGCGGCCGACAGTGACGACCCCTGGTCGGCGATTCCCGCGCCCGCCTGGCGCGAGGGCGAAGCCGACTGGGTGGCGCACGAGGACCAGTTCGACACCGCGATCCTGGCCGGAGAACAGAGGGAAGATACCGCGCGACCGTGGGAGTTCGCCGAGCCGGAAGAGCTTCCGGTGCACGACGAGTTCGTGACCGAAGCACCGCGTCCCGAACCGGATCGCATCCAGCGCACTCGTCGTTCCATCTCGGCTAACCCACTGGCCGGCCGGGCCGTTCGCCAGAGCAATGATCGCAACTTCGCTCGTGCGTTACTGACCGGTGTCGTGCTCGCGGCAGTCGTCTCGTTGGTCTTCAAACTGGGCGCGCTGCCCGTGGCGGTCATGGTGTTGGTCGTGCTCGGCCTGGCCGGGGCCGAGGCCTACGCCGGGTTCCGCTCGGCCGGGGCCCATCCGGCGACCGTGCTCGGCATCGTGGCGATCCTGACGCTCGGTGTCGCCGTCTACAACAAGGGACTGACTTCGGTCGGCGCGGTCAGCGTCCTGCTGATGCTCTTCGGCTTCGTGTGGTACCTGAACGCCGGGCGAGCCGTTGACGTGCTCGACGGTCTGGGCGCGACGGTCTTCGTCTACGTCTGGATTGGCGTCGTCGGTTCCTACGCCCTGCTCTTCGTGGCCCCGCGCTCGTTCGCGGACGGTCACGGACTCTCGTACCTCTTCGGGGCGATGGTGCTCACCGTCGCCAATGACTCGGGCGCCTTCATCGTCGGACGACAGTTCGGCAAGCGGACGTTGAACAAGGTGCTCTCGCCGAGCAAGACTCTGGAGGGCACCGCCGGGGGGACCATCGTGACGCTGGCGGCGGGCCTATTGCTCTTGCCGCTGATGAGCGTGTGGACGCGAAAGGCCGGCCTCGAAGTGGCCGTGGCGATCTCGATCGTGGTACCGCTCGGCGATCTCTTCGAATCGATGGTGAAGCGAACGATCGGCGTGAAGGACCTGGGACGACTGTTGCCGGGACACGGCGGAATGTTGGACCGCATCGACGGACTGCTGTTCGCGCTGCCCACCATGTATTACCTCTGCCACGTTCTCAAACTGGGCTGACGATGCCGACGGTGCGGCGCAGCGTCGCGCTCTTGGGCGCCACCGGATCGATCGGCACCCAGACCCTTGACGTCTTGCGCCGCGAGCCCGAGATGTTCGAACTGGTGGCACTCTCCGGCGGGGAACAACTCGACGAACTGGCCGCCATCGTGAAGGAGTTTGGTGTGAGGCGCGTCGGCGTCATCAGCGACGGCCATCGCCACACCCTGGCCGCGCTGGTGGGCGCGGACGTCGACGTCGTGGTCGGCGACGAAGGACTGTCCTCACTCGCCGCCAGCGCCGACATCGTGGTGAACGCGGTGCTCGGTTTCGCCGGTCTCCCGGTCACGCTGTCGGCGTTGAAGGCCGGCAAACGACTGGCCCTCGCCAACAAAGAGTCGCTCATCGCCGCCGCGCCGTTGGTGGCCAGGGTCCGTTCGACCCCGGGCGCGATGCTGCTGCCGGTCGACTCCGAACACTGCGCGATTCACCAGTGCCTGGCCAGTTCGCCGGGCGAGCCGGGCTACCCCGACGTGCGACGGCTGCTGCTCACCGCGTCGGGTGGACCGTTCCGCGGCTGGTCGCGGGACCAACTGCGCGGCGCGACCAAAGCCGACGCGCTCAATCACCCGACCTGGTCGATGGGCGCGAAGATCACGATCGACTCCTCGACACTGATGAACAAGGGTCTCGAGGTGCTCGAGGCGTCGGCGCTCTTCGACATCAACGTCGAACGCGTCGAAGTGGTCGTGCATCCCCAGTCGATCGTGCACTCGATGGTGGAGTACGTGGACGGATCGGTCCTCGCCCAACTCTCGCGCCCCGATATGCGACTCCCGATCGCGTACTGCCTCGGGCTACCCGTTCGCTTGGATCACGGATGGGGCGCGATCGATTTCACCCAGGACCTGGAGTTGACCTTCGAGGCGCCCGATCCCATGGCCTTCCCGGCGATCGGCCTGGCCTACGAGGCCTCGCGTCTCGGGGGGGCGGCGCCGGCGTGGCTGAGTGCGGCCAACGAAGTGGCGGTCGCGGCGTTCTTGGCTGACGAGATCAACTGGTGCGACATCGTTGACGTCGTCGCGCGAGTGATGGACGGGTACGTGGCCGATCCGCTGGATTCCTTGCAGGACCTGGTCGCCAATGATGCGACCGCTCGAGCGCGCGCCCACGGTATTCTCGACCAATAGTCATGGATCCGAACCCCGACACTCGTCGGTCCCTGATGTTCCTTCTCGCGGGCATCGTCGTCTTCGTGACGCTGCTCACCTGGATCGTCGGCTGGGCCCTGCCGCTCGTGATCTTCGCGATCGTCTTCATCGTGATGGCCCACGAGTTCGGTCACTTCATCACGGCCAAGCGCGCCGGCATGAAGGTCACCGACTTCTTCGTGGGCTTCGGTCCCGTCCTCTGGTCCACCACGATCGGCGAAACCCGTTACGGCGTGCGCGCGATCCTGGCCGGGGGCTACGTGAAGGTGCCCGGCATGACCTGGACCGAGACGATTCCCGAGGAAGAGGAGTCGCGGACCTATCGCTCGGCGTCGTACCCGAGGAAGGTTCTCTTCGCCTCGGCCGGGTCGCTGATGCACGTCGTCATGGCCTTGCTCCTGGCCTGGGCGGCGCTCACCTTCGTCGGACTGCCGTCGATCAGTCACGTCGGGGTGTACGACTTCACGAAGTGGCAGGGTCATACGGAGAACTCCGCGCAACGCGCCGGCCTGAAAGTCGGCGACCAAATCGTCGCCATCGACGGCGTGGCAATCTCGAGCGATAGTCAGTTGCAAAAGATCGTTGGTCACGACTCGGGAAAGAACCTCTCGATTCTGGTGCAGAGGGCCGGTCGTGATCTCACGCTGCACGCCACTCCCGTCTACGGTCCGACGCTCGTCGTCAATGGCAAGTCCCTAGCGGCGCGCGGGTACCTCGGCGTCAGCCTCGAGAGTCTGGCCGTGCGCGACTCCTGGTACGCCTCGATCCCCGGGTCCTTCACCGAAGTCGGGTCGCTGCTCGGAACGGCCGTGCACGCGATCGTGCACGTCTTCTCCCCGGGTGAGTTCTCCAGCCTCTTCCACCAGGTCGCCTCACCGGCCGCGGCGACGAATCCGAAGAACCAGCTGACCCGTCCGGAATCAATCGTCGGTGTCGTGCGCATCGCGGTCCAGAGCACGCAGACCGGCCCGGGCGACCTGCTGCTGATTTTAATGGCGGTCAACATCTTCGTCGGCGTGCTCAATATGTTGCCGATGCTGCCGTTGGACGGGGGCTACGTCGCGATCGCCACTTACGAACGGCTGCGCTCGCGCCGAGGGATTCGCTATCACGCCGACGTCAACAAGATGGCGCCGATCATCTACGCCTTCATGGGCGTGCTGCTGATCCTGTTCGCCACCACGCTCTTCCTCGACATCGCCCACCCGATCGCAAATCCGTTCCACTAACTGCATCACTTCGCGTTCGAACGGGCAGACTGGATAGGTGGACGTCACCGCCAGCCCCCTCAGCCCCCGCCGAAAGACCCGTCAGATTGCCGTCGGTTCCGTAAAGGTCGGCGGCGACGCGCCGATATCCGTCCAGTCGATGACGACGACGAAAACGGCCGACGTGGAAGGCACGCTCCAACAGATCTACGCCTTGGCGGGCGAAGGGGCGGACATCGTGCGCTGCACCTGCAACGAAGTGGCGGCCGCCGAAGGCTTGGCCCAGATCGTGCCGCGTTCGCCGGTGCCCATCGTCGCCGACATCCACTTCCACGTGGAGATGGCGCTCGCCGCCCTCGAGGCCGGCGTCCAAGGGTTGCGCCTCAATCCCGGCAACCTGCGCAAGCCCGAAGAGATCAAGCTGGTGGCCTCGGAGGCGCGCGACCGCGGCGTACCGATACGCATCGGCGTGAACGCCGGCAGCCTGCACCCCGACATCTACGAACGCTTCGGCGGCGCCACCCCCGAAGCCCTGGTCGAATCGGCGCGTCTGGAACTCGCGTACTTCGAAGAAGTCGACTTCCACGACGTCAAGATCTCGGTGAAGGCCTCGTCGGTCGCGACCATGATCGCGGCCTACCGTCTCGCCTCGGAGACCTTCGACCACCCGCTGCACCTGGGCGTGACCGAAGCGGGCCCGTTGCCGGGAGGACTCTTGAAGGGCACGGCCGGAATCGCGACGTTATTGGCCGAAGGCATCGGCGACACCCTGCGCTACTCGCTCACCGCCGATCCCGTCGAAGAGGCGCGCGCCGGACGCACGCTGCTCGAAGTCCTCGGTCTGCGTGAACGAAAGGGACTGGACTTAATCGCCTGTCCCAGTTGCGGTCGCGCGGAGGTCGACGTGATCAAGATCGCTAACGAGGCCCAGGACGCGCTGTCGGCATTGAACCTCCCAATCCAAGTAGCGGTGATGGGCTGTGTCGTCAATGGTCCGGGCGAAGCGCGACACGCCGACTTGGGAATCGCCGCCGGCAAGAAACGCGGTCACCTTTTCATCAAGGGACAGATCGTGCGCGTGGTGAAAGAGGACGAGATGGTCGAAGCCTTGGTCGACGAGGCGAAGAAGATCGTCGCCGAGGGCGTCGAAGCGAGACTCGCCGCGCGCGACCGCGGCGCCGAAGCCGAAGCCGAAGCCGACCGCGCGATGTTGCTCGATGACCGCGGCGCCGACGTGAATCACGCTCGTGAACGCATTGAAAAGATCCGCCGACGCGCCGAAGGCTAAAAAGCCGTTTGACTAGGCTGTCGCCACGAAACAAAGGAGCAGCGTGGCCCAGAGTGTTCTGACCCCCCAGAGCGAAGACTTCCCCCGCTGGTATCAAGACGTCGTGGCCAAGGGCGAAATGGCTGACAACGGACCGGTGCGCGGCACGATGGTCATCCGCCCTTACGGGTGGTCGATCTGGGAACGGATGCAGGCCGAAATGGACGCGCGCATCAAAGAGACCGGGGCGCAGAACGCCTACTTCCCGCTCTTCATCCCTCTCAGTTACTTCCAGCGCGAGGCCGAGCACGTCGAGGGCTTCAGCCCCGAACTGGCCGTCGTCACCCACGCTGGCGGCGAAGAACTGGCCGAGCCAATCGTGGTGCGTCCGACGTCCGAGACGGTGATCGGCGAGTTCATGGCCAAGTGGATCCAGAGTTATCGCGATTTGCCGTTGCTCCTCAATCAGTGGAGCAACGTCGTTCGCTGGGAGTTGCGACCGCGACTTTTCCTGCGCTCCTCGGAGTTCCTCTGGCAGGAGGGCCACACGGCGCACGCGACCTATGAGGACGCCAACGCCTTCGCCACCAAGATCCACCTCGAGGTCTACAACGACTTCCTGGAGAACGTGCTCGCGGCGCCGACCTACCTCGGTATCAAACCGGCCAGCGAACGCTTCGCCGGCGCGATCAACTCCATGACCGCCGAAGGCATGATGCGTGACGGTAAGGCCCTGCAGATGGCCACCAGTCACGAGCTGGGACAGAACTTCGCCCGAGCCTTCGACATCTACTACCAGAGTGAAGAGGGACAGGCCGAACTGTGCTTCACCAGCTCGTGGGGTGCGTCGACGCGCATGGTGGGCGGACTCATCATGCTCCACGGTGACGACGACGGACTGGTCGTCCCCCCGAGACTCGCACCGATTCAAGCGGTCGTCATCGCCGTGCGCGACGAACCGCAAGTGAATGACGCCTGTGATCGGGTCGCCGCGACGCTGAAGGCGGCCGGGGTTCGAGTTCAGATCGACCGGGGTCGGGGCAGCTTCGGACGCCGCGTGACCGATTGGGAGATCAAGGGCGTGCCGCTGCGCGTCGAAGTGGGCCCCCGCGATCTCAAAGAGGGTCTGGTCACCGTCGTGCGCCGCGACAACGGCGCGAAGGCGCCCCTCGCGTTGGACGCCGTCGCCATGCACGCGCTCGCACTGCTCGAAGTGATCCAGAGCGACATGTTCGAAGGCGCCAAGGCGCGCCTGGCCGGATCGACGCACGATGTCGCGAACATTGCCGAAGCGATGGAAGCGGCCGAAACGGGATTCGCGCGATTGGACTGGTCGAAGGTCGGCGAGTCCGGCGAAGCGCAGTTAAAGGTGCAGGCGATCACGGTGCGTTGCTTGCAGCGCCGAGACGGTTCGATGCCGCTCAACGACCTCGAGGACGACCTCGTCTGCATCGTCTCCAAGTCGTACTGATCGACTCAGTTACCACTGAGCCCACGCGGCCACGATCGGGATGATGCCGGGCCTTTGGCCCGGTCCGTGTGCGACCGGTTGTCGGGGACCATCGCCGCTCCCTAATTAAGAATTTAAGATGAATCTTGCCGGCGCGCGGAGCGGATTTCGATTGTCATCAGGGGCGAGAAATGCTATTATTGTTGGCTACAGTCCGCTCAGGACGTATGGACTCGTTTAAGCGCGGGCCTCGGGCCCGCGCTTTTTCTTTGTCTGAACGTCCGAAGGGCAGGAGGAGAGGAGACGGTCGTGGACTTAGAGACACCACTGCGCTCCCTCCTATCCGAACTCGGACTGGACCTCTACGACCTGGAAATGGTCAAGGGGACTCTCAACGTCGTCGTGACCAAGCCCGGCGGGGTGGACTTAGAGGCCCTTACTAAGGCCAACCGCCAGATCTCGGAGTGGTTAGACGTGAACGACCCGATTCCCGGGCGCTTCACCCTGGACGTCTCGAGCCCGGGGTTAGAGCGCAAACTCCGCACGCCGGCGCATTTCTTCTCGACCATCGGTGAGGTCGTCACGTTACGCGAGTTGCGAAGTGACGCGCCGACCCGTCGACTCGAAGGAACCGTCGTCGCGGCTGACGAAACGTCGGTGACGCTCGATGACGCCGAGTCCGGGCGCGTCGTCGTGGCGCTCGACGCCATCGAACGCGCGCGCACCGTCTTTAAGTGGGGCGCCGAAGCGAAGCCTTCGCCCTCACGTGCGAAGTCAGCTGCTGCATCGACGAGGAAGGGAGGGTAGGCATGGCGAACTTTGAATTCCTAGAAGCGTTGGGACAGATTGCTCGTGACCAGAACATCGACGAAGGGGAGTTGCTCATCGCCCTCGCCAACGCGCTCCTCGCCGCCTACAAGCGCCGTCCCGACTCGGCCGAAGACGCCGAAGTGGAGATCAATCCCGAGACCGGCGAGATCAAGGTCTGGGGACTGGAGCTCGACATCGAGGGCAACGTCACGCGCGAGTGGGACGCCACGCCCGAAGACTTCGGACGGATCGCGGCGCAAACCGCCAAGCAGGTCTTGATGCAACTCATTCGAGACATTCAGCGACGTCAGATGTACGAAGAGTTCGCCAATCGCGAAGGTGACATCGTCTCGGGCACGGTGCAACAGAACGACAACCGCTACACCCTGCTCGACCTCGGTCGGGTGGAAGCACTACTACCCCAGGCCGAACAGATCGCCTTCGAACGCTACGAGCACGGCGCGCGCATCAAGGTCTACATCGTCGAGGTGCGCAAGACCAACAAGGGTCCCCAGATCGTGGTGAGCCGCACCCACCCGGCGCTGGTGGCCAAGCTCTTCGAAATCGAAGTGCCCGAGATCGCCAACGGCATCGTGGAGATCAAGGCCTTGGCGCGCGAACCCGGACACCGCAGCAAGATCGCGGTGGCCTCGAACGACCACATGATCGACCCGGTCGGCGCCTGCGTCGGCGCGCGCGGCAGTCGCGTACGCAACATCACGAACGAGCTGCGCAGTGAGCGCATCGACGTGGTGCCCTACAGCGACGACCCCATCGAGTTCATCCAGGCGGCCCTGCAGCCGGCGCGGGTGCGCGAGGTTCGACTGGACGAGACCGAGGGCATCGCCACGGTGATCGTGCACGATCAGCAACTTTCGCTCGCCATCGGCAAAGAGGGACAGAACGCCCGGCTGGCCGCGCGACTGACGGGCTGGCGCATTGACATCCGCTCGGAGAACGAAGGCGTCGAAGAGGAAGTGGTCGAAGAGGTGTGGACCGACGGCGACGTGGTCGTGGACGAGACCATCGCGGTGGTGGCCGGCGAAGACGGTGCCAGCGCGGTGATCGTGGTCGACGAAATCGTCACCGACGCCGAAGGACACGTCGAAGAGGTCCTCGTCGTCGAAGAGATCGAACTCGAGGACGCGCCAGCGTCCACCGGGACCGACGAGACGGACGCCGAACCGGTCGTGGAGGAAGAGGCATAGCGCCGCTTCGCACGTGCGTGGTCTGTCGAAAGGTCCGTCATGACTCCGAGATGATCCGTGCCGGGCGCTCCGACGGTACGTGGTATCTCGGTCGGGGGCCCGGCCGGGGACTCTGGTGGTGCGATGACGAGTGTTCGAAGGGACTGCGCGTGGGACATCTCGTTCGGGCCCTCAAGTCGAGCGCGAACGAGAGCGACCTGGAGGCCCTGCGCGCATTGGAAACGGGTCGCGGTCGGCATTAGCGGTGGTTGTGGAAGAATAGATAACTGTGCTCGCGAAAGCGGGTACGAGAAGCAAGGGAAGGTTTTGGCCCAGAAGAAGATCCGTGTGCACGAGCTCTCAAAGGAGCTCGGTCTCACGAGCAAAGAGCTACTCACGCTCGCCCAAAAACTCGGCATAGGTGCCTCGAGCCCCTCTGCGTCGATCGAGGACGCCCAGGCCGACCGGATCCGACGTCGGGCCGACGCCGACGGTCTACGTCGCGAAGTTCAACCCGAAGTGGCCGCCAAAGCGGCCAAGGCCACCAAGGTGACGGGCACGAAGAAGGCGGCCGCCGTCGCGGCCGCGCCCGAGATCGTCGAAGCCCCACCCGCGCGCGTCAGTCGGGTGTCCAAGCCCGTCGAATCGATTGAAACGACGACTGCCGCACCGATTGTCGAATCGGCGCCGGTCCCGGCGGCGATAGAGCCCAAAGTGGTGCGTAGTCGCGCACCCATCGTGAAGCCGGCGCCTACGCGCATCGCCTCACCGAGTGGACCGACGACCATTCGTCCCACTCAGCGCTCGGTCTCGGGCGAAGCGGGCGAGGGTGGTTCGCCATCAACGCGGCCGCCGCTCAGCTCCACCGGTCGACCGATTCCGCCGCCGCCCGGACGTCCAATCAGTGCCACGGGCCGACCGATCCCGCCTCCGCCCGGTGCGCGCCGTCCGATGTCCGCCCCGGGGGCCCGACCGTCCGGCCCGGGTGGACCACGGCCGATGAGTCCGCGCCCCAATCCCGCCTCGCGTCCCGGCGGCCCGACCTCGCGTCCCGGAGGCGCCGGCGGTGGTTTCCCCGGTCAACGTCCGAGTTCTCCGACCGGCGCGCTCGGTGGGCCCAATCGTGGTGGACCGCCGAGTCGCGGCACCGGCGGACCCCGCGGTTCACAACGCAAGGCCACGCGTCGCCGTCGGCGCAACGTCGAAGAGCTGGAGCCGACCCAGATGACCACGTGGCAGCCGAGCAGCCTGCCCGTTCCGGACGGCGAAGTCATCATCGAGCGGGGTTCGACGGCCAAGGACGTGGGACCGAAGCTCAACCGCAGTGCCGCGGACATCATCCGCTTCTTGTTCTTGCAGGGCGAGATCGTCACGGCCGTGCAGAGCCTGAGCGATGACATGATCGAGCTCTACGCCGCCGAAGTCGGCGCCAGCGTGCACATGGTCGATCCCGGCGAGCAGCAAGAGGCCGCGCTCCTCGCGAAGTTCTTCGACGAAGACGACCAGGACGACGAGATTCCCGCCGCGCCGCGACCGCCCGTCGTGACGGTGATGGGACACGTCGACCACGGCAAGACGCTGCTGCTCGACAAGATCCGCCAGACCGACGTGGTGGCCGGCGAAGCCGGTGGCATCACCCAACACATTGGCGCCTACCGGGTGCAGTGGAAGGGCAAGGCGATCGCCTTCATCGACACCCCCGGTCACGAAGCCTTCACCGCGATGCGCGCTCGCGGCGCCAAGGTCACCGACATCATCATTCTCGTGGTCGCCGCGGACGACGGCGTGATGCCCCAGACGATTGAGGCCATCAATCACGCCAAGGCCGCCGACGTACCACTCATCGTGGCCATCAACAAAATGGACAAGGCCGACGCCAATCCCGACCGCGTGCTCCAACAGATCAGCGAATACGGACTCGTCCCGGAAAAGTGGGGCGGCGACACGATCTGCGTCGAGATCTCGGCCTTGCAGGGCACGGGCATCGACGAACTGCTCGAACAGGTCCTCCTGGTCGCCGAAGTGGCCGAACTCTCGGCACGCCCGAGCGGTCGCGCCGTCGGCACGGTGCTCGAAGCGAACCTCGAAGTCGGTCGCGGCCCGGTCGCCACCGTTATGGTCCAAAAAGGTCTGCTCGCGGTCGGCGACCCCGTCGTGGCCGGCGCCGCCTTCGGCAAGGTGAAGGCCCTCATCAACGATCAGGGCAAGCAGATCAAGTCGGCCGGACCGTCAACGCCCGTGCAGATCCTCGGCTTCAGCGAGCCCCCATTCGCCGGTGACGAGATGCGCGTCGCTCACGACCTGACCCACGCGAGGTCGCTGGCCGAGGCCCGCGCCCAACGCGCGCGCCTCATCGGACACCAGCCCGTCGCTTCGACCAGCGGTGCACGTCTGGAGGATCTCTTCGAACAGATCCAGCGCGGCGAGACCGCGACGCTCAACATCGTCTTGAAGGCTGACGTCCAAGGTTCGCTCGAAGCGTGCACCGAGTCGCTGCGCAAGCTCGAACGCGATGACGTGAAACTAGTCATCGTCCATCGCGGGGTTGGCGGCATCACCGAGAACGACGTGCAGCTCGCGAAGGCGTCCAACGCCACCATCATCGGTTTCAACGTGCGACCGGACAAGCGCAGTCGCGATCTTTCCGAGAGCGAAGGCGTGCAGATTCGCACCTACGAGATCATCTACAAGTTGATCGAGGAGATCGAGGCCGCCATGCTCGGGCTGCTCTCTCCGGTGTACGAAGAAATCGTCACGGGCGAGGCCGAGGTGCGCGAGGTCTTTCGCGTGCCCAAGATCGGCGCGATCGCCGGTTGCTTCGTACGCGACGGTGTCATCACCCGTGGATCGAAGGTTCGCTTCCTTCGCGAGGGGACGATCATCTGGAAAGGCTCGATTACGTCGCTACGTCGCTTCAAGGACGACGCGCGCGAAGTGGCGTCCGGCTTCGAGTGCGGTATCGGTCTCTCCGACTACCAAGACCTCAAGGCCGGCGACATCATCGAGACCTTCGAAGAGCGCGAGATTCCCAGAACGGCCTAACGCATGGCCCGTTCGTCTGGATCACGTCATCCCTATCCCCGCTCGGCCCGCGTCAATCAGATCCTGCGCGAGGTGATCTCGGACGAGCTGACGAGGATCTCGGACATCGACGACCGCATTGGTATCGTCACCGTGACCGGCGTCGAGACGACCCAGGACCTGCGCCAAGCCAGGGTCTTCTTCGATTCCCTGACGCCCGAGACGAGGGTGGTGCTCGAAGAGCGCCGGGCCCAGATTCAATCGGCCGTCAACGCGCAGACCCGCTTCAAGCGCACGCCGAAGCTGTCGTTCATGGCCGATCCGGCCGTGGCCAGTGGTGAGGCCGTGGAAGAGATCATCCGTCGCCAGAATCATGACGACGAGTAACGGCCTCCTGCTCGTCGACAAGCCCCAAGGACTCACCAGTCACGACGTCGTCGCTCGCGTACGCCGGATCCTGCACGAGAAGAAGGTCGGTCACGCGGGCACCCTCGATCCGATGGCGACCGGGCTCTTGGTGCTCGCCGTCGGACCCTCGACGCGCCTGTTGCGCTTCGCCCAGTCCGAGACCAAGCGCTACGTCGGCGCGGTGAAGTTCGGCGTCGCGACCGATTCGCTCGACGCCGATGGCGCCGTGGTCGACGAACGGCCGGTTCCGCCCCTGACGACCGAGACCGTCGACGCCGCGACGAACGCGATGCTCGGATCACAAGCACAGACGCCGCCGATGGTGTCGGCCATCAAGGTTGACGGTCAGCGCCTGCACCAACTCGCGCGTCGGGGTGTCGAAGTAGAGCGCACCGCTCGTGAGATCAACGTCTCGATCTTCGCGCTCACCCCCACCGACGACGATTCGGTGTGGCGCTTTAACGTTGAGTGTTCGGTCGGGACCTACGTGCGCGTGCTCTTGAGCGACCTCGCTCGTCGCCTCGGGACGCTCGGACACCTCATCGAACTTCGACGACTGGCCAGCGGTTCGCACGTCGTCGAGAACGCCATGACGCTCGAGGCGCTGGCCGACGTCGTGAAACACGGCGGCCAAGTGCTGTCCCCGCCGGCCACGTTCGTGACTGGTCTCGAACACGTGACCTTGCGCGACGATCAAGCGCGCGCGATGCGTATGGGCCAACGCGTTTCGCTCGACGAGACCCTGCACGGCGACGAGATCGCCGCCATGGACGCCGCGGGTGACCTTATCGGCGTTCTTTCGCGGCGCAATGATTCGTGGAAGCCCGAGTTGGTTTTGGCGTCACCCACTGATTCGACGCGCGGGTAGTTTTGCTCACATGATTGTCGTGCGCGACGGAGAGACGTCGAAACTTTTGAACCATGATTCAGTGATCGCCATCGGGGTATTCGATGGATTGCACTTGGGCCACCAGGCCGTCATTGACATGTTGTTACACCTGGACGGCGCGCGCGCCAGGGGCGCCGTGCCGACCATCGTCACGTTCGATCCGCACCCGGCGTTGGTCCTCGCCCCGGAGCGCGAACTACGGCTCATCGGCACGCTCGACCAGCGACTCGAAGGCTTCGCAGCGTTGGGAATCGAACAGGTCCGCGTGGTGACGTTTGATCAAGGCCTCGCAAATGAATCGGCCGCGGACTTCATTGCTCGTGTCTTGGCCACTGAGTTGCGCGCCTGTGAGATCGTGGTCGGTGAGGACTTCCGATTCGGGCACGATCGAGCGGGCGACGTCGCCTTGCTGAGCGCCGAGGGACAACGCTACGGATACGGCGTCTACGAAGCGCCCACCTTCGGTGAGCCGCGCTGGAGTTCAACCGCGGTGCGCGAAGCTCTGGAAGCGGGGGACATCGATTCGGCGAGCGCGACGCTCGGACGTCCGTTCGTCCTGCGCGGACGCGTTGTGCACGGGGACGCGCGCGGGGCAGAACTCGGTTTCGCCACCGCCAACGTCGCCACCGCAGCGCTGCAGCTGGTGCCCCTTCAAGGCATTTACGCCGGCGCCGCGCGCACGCCTGATCGCACCTGGCGGCCCGCGGCGATCTCGATTGGGACGCGCCCGCAGTTCTACGACGACGGTCCTCTCCTGGTCGAAGTCCACCTGCCGGGCTTCGAGGGCAATCTCTACGACGCCTCGCTCGACGTCGCCTTTCTGCAGCGTCTTCGCGGAGAAGCGGTCTTCTCGGACGTCGAGGCGTTGGTCGCCCAGATCGGCCGCGACGTCGAACAAACCCTTGAGATATTCAAGAAGTTCTCGCTTCTCGCCTCGGCGCTGCTAGAATAGATGTTCGGTCAGCGACGCTGACTATGTGGGTCGTCACGTTGGCGACTTGCTACGAGACATCCGACTCATAAGGCAAAAAAACGTCATGGCTGAGAAGCAGCAGATCATCAAGGAGTATCAGGCTCACGCGACGGACACGGGTTCCCCCGAAGTCCAAGTGGCGATCCTGACGGACCGGATCGCTCATCTCACCGAGCACCTCAAGGTTCACAAGGGCGATCATCACACCCGCCGTGGACTCATGAAGCTCATCGGCCAACGTCGCCGTCTGCTCGATTACGTGCAGCGCGGAAATGTCGAGCGCTACCGCGCTTTGATCGGCCGTCTCGGTATTCGTCGCTAGCCGAACGGCACGTTGACGCCGTCAACGCGCTCAACACATCCGATTCCTCGGAGGCCAGTGGAGAACAGTCGCGATTCGCGAAGGTTGCCCACTGGGATCCGGGCGGAGTGTTGCTAACCAAATAGGAGCAATACCAATGACTGACGCAATTAGCGTAAGTAGCCCGGTTACGGGCACCGAAAAGACTTTGAGTTTTGAAGCGGGCCGTCTGGCCCAACTGGCGGACGGAGCCGTCGTGGCTCGCCTCGGCGACACCATCTTGCTGGCGACCGTCGCGGCCGCCAAGAGCGTTCGAGAAGGCATCGACTTCTTCCCGCTCACCGTCGACATCGAAGAGCGCGCCTACGCCGCGGGCAAGATCCCCGGGGCCTTCTTCCGTCGCGAGGGCAAGCCTTCGGACCAAGCGGTCCTCACCTGTCGTCTCATCGACCGGCCCCTGCGACCTTCCTTCCCGAAGGGTTTCCGCAACGAGGTCCAAGTCGTCGGCACGATCTTCAGTGCCGACCAGGAGAACCCGTACGACGTCCTGGCCATCAACGCCGCCTCGGCCGCGCTGATGATCTCGGGCATCCCCTTCGAGGGACCGATCGGCGCCGTGCGCATGGCCTACACCACCGATGGTGAGTGGGCCCCGCACCCGACGTACCAAGAGGGCGACGCCGCGACCTTCGAACTGGTGGTCGCCGGACGCGCCCTGAGTGACTCGGCCGACGCCGACGTCGCGATCATGATGGTCGAAGCCGGTGGGACCGAAGGATCGTTCGAGAAGTACGCCGACGGCGCGCCCAAGGTCTCCGAAGAGGTGCTCTCGGCCGGACTCGAAGCCTCCAAACTGTGGATCCGCGAGTCGATCAACCTGCAGCGTGAACTGGTGAAGAACTTCGTCGCCGTGCGCGGACCGCTGGCGACCATGGAGTACCAGACCGTCGCCGACTACCAGGACGACGTCTACGAGAGCGTTGAGGCCATGAGCGCCACGTCGCTCACCGAAGCCAACAAGTTGACGACCAAGACCGCGCGCAACGAGGCGCTCGACGCCGCGACCGCGTCGATCATCGAGCACCTGAAAGACGAGTTCCCGAACCGCCTGGGTGAGATCAAAGCGGCCGTGCGATCGGTCACCAAGAAGATCGTGCGAAAGCGCATCGTCGACGAGGGCGTTCGCATCGACGGACGATCGGTCACGGACATTCGTCCGCTCTCGGCCGAGATCGACCTCTTCCCGATGACCCACGGCTCGGCCCTGTTCCAGCGCGGCGAGACCCAGGTCGTCAACGTGACGACGCTGGGGATGCCCCGCATGCGTCAGCAGCTCGACACCATCGGACCGGACGAGTTTCGTCGCTACATGCACCACTACAACTTCCCGCCGTACTCGGTCGGTGAGACCGGCCGCGTCGGCATGCCCAAGCGCCGCGAGATCGGCCACGGCATGTTGGCCGAGCGCGCGTTGATCCCCGTACTGCCCAGCGAAGAGGACTTCGCCTACACGCTGCGCGTGGTCTCGGACGTTCTCCAGTCCAACGGCTCGACGTCAATGGCGTCGGTCTGCGGCTCGACGCTGTCGCTCATGGCGGCCGGCGTGCCCATCAAGGCGCCCGTGGCCGGTATCGCGATGGGTCTGGTCTACGACGACGGCAAGTACGTCACGTTGACCGACATCCTCGGCGCCGAAGACGCGTTCGGTGACATGGACTTCAAGGTCGCCGGCACCGCCGACGCGGTCACGGCGTTGCAACTCGACACGAAGATCGACGGCCTTCCGGCCGAGGTCCTGTCGAACGCCTTGGACCAGGCCAAGACAGCCCGGTTGCTGATCCTCAACGTGATCACCAACACGATTCGCGAGCCCCGGGCGCACGTCGCCGAAGTGGCCCCCAAGATCGTGTCGCTGCAGATTCCGATCGACAAGATCGGCGAGGTCATCGGTCCCAAGGGCAAGGTCATCAACACCTTGCAGCAAGAGACCGGGGCGGACATCGCGGTCGACGACGACGGTGTCGTCGGTACGGTCACCATCGGCGCCAAGGATGGTCGCGCCGTGGAAGAGGCCCGTCGACGCATCGCCATGATCCTCGACCCGCCCACGCCCGAAGTCGGGGCGACCTATCAGGGCCGCGTCGTCAACATCGCCAAGTTCGGCGCGTTCGTGAGCATCATGCCCGGACGTGACGGCCTCTTGCACATCTCGAAGATGGCGCCGCTCAACGGTGGAAAGCGCATCGGACAGGTGGAGGACGTGCTCGAACTCGGTCAGGCGATCGAGGTCAAGGTGGACGACATCGACCCACAGGGCAAGGTTTCGCTCTCGCTCGTCGGTGACTTCCCGGAGTCCGAAGAGGACGCTCGACCTCCACGCGCCCGCGACGGCGAACGAGGCAGTCGTGATCGCGACCGTGACCGCGGTCCGCGCGAACGCACGCCCCGTGAGAACGTCAACGCGTCTCGCCCCACCGCGTCGTCATCGTCCTTCGAAGCGGCCTTCGAGGCCGAGCTGGCCGACGAGATCGGCGACTTGGGCCCCGGTGGTCCGGCCTTCGTTGATGGCGACGGTGCCCGTCGCAGTCCTCGACCGCGTCGCCGATAGTCCTTCGACGCCCGTGTTGTACGGTCCGCGTGACCGTGGAGCACGGGCGTCGTGCTTTTTCGTAGCGTGGAGCCAATGAGTCTCGTCACCCCCACGCATCAGCAACGATGGTGGCGGCCCTTGACCAACGGAGATCGACGCGCTCTGTTGCTGATGCTCGTGGTGCCAACGATGCTCTTCGTCATTCCGGCGCTCTGGGGCCATCCGGCGATTGACGGCGACAATCTAATTCAGAACTTTCCGCTGCGCGTCTTGAGCGGCCAACAGATCGAGTCGGGCCATCTGCCGCTTTTCAATCCGCTCGCGAATTCCGGAACGCCTCTGCTCGGGGGGCTCAACGCCGGGGCGCTGTATCCGCTCACGGTGATCTTCGCCTTCGTACCACCGATCGCCGCCTGGATCATCAACTGCATCGCGGTCTACGTGATCGCCGCCTGCGGCATGTTCGCCCTGCTGCGTTGGCACGGCCTGCGCACGTTGTCGTCCCTCGCCGCGGCGATGAGCTTCGCGTACTCGGGCGCCATGATCGGACAACTGGTCCACCTGGGCGTCGTTCAGGGCTACGCCTTCATTCCTTGGGCCGCACTGATCTTGGTCTCGCTCTCGCGTCGACTCTCGCTCGAGCCGGCGACGAGCACGTGGCGTCATCTCGCGAGGATTGCCAAGCCCTGGATTTGGGGCTACGCACTGTTGTGGGGCCTGACCTTTCTGACCGGCGAACCGCGCGGCATCGCCGAGATCGAACTCTTGACCTTGACGCTCGGTCCGTCGATCTTGCTGATTCGAAGCTCGTACTGGATTCAGTCGTGGCGCGCTCGCGCCACCTACGTCGTCGCCCTCGCGGCGGGCCTGGCGTGGGGGTGCGCCATTGGACTGGTGCAACTCCTGCCGGGGTGGTCCTTCATCGGCTTCTCGCAGCGTTCGACGATCAGCTACGGATACTTCGGGGCCGGTTCGTTGGTGGTGCGCTGGACCTCGCTGCTCTTCGTGCCGGACATCTTCGGGGGGAACGGTTCGGGCGGACAGCCCAACTACTTCGCCCACTACAACCTGCCCGAGGTGACCGGCTACGTCGGCGTGTTGGCGCTGGTCGCGACGTTCGCCTTCATCGCCAAGTTGGCGCGCCGGGGGTGGAAGGGCCAGGACCGCGACTTCGTCCTCTACTTCGTGGTGCTGGTGGTCGGACTGTTCGCGACCTGGGGCTCGTACACGCCGCTCGGTCATCTGTTCCGTCTCATTCCCCTGTACGGCAGCACGCGACTGCAAAGTCGCAACATCATCCTCGCGGACTTCGCGATGACCGCCCTGCTGGGTTGGTGGCTCCATCGACTCGAGACGCGTCGCCCGGCCGAGGCCGGACTCGAAGGTCGAAGGAAGTGGCTGTCACTCGCGCCAGCCCTCGGCGTCGTGGCCCTGTGCGTCGGGCTCTTCCTCTGGGGTTCCCAAATCGTCTCGTATCTCGGGGTCTTCCCTCAACAAGAGGACCTCGCCCAGGACATGCACCTCTCCTACGGCCTGCACCTGGTCCTCGCGGTACTCGTAGTTGTGGCGATTCTGCGCTGGCGATCGTCGAAACACCTCATGAAGATTTTGATGGGCGTACTCGTGAGCGACGTACTGGTCTTCTTGATCCTGAGCGCCACGGCCGTGATCGGCGGCGCCGGCCCGACCGAACCTTCGAGTGCCAACGCCATGGCGCTCTTCGGCAACAGCGGGCGTACCGCGTTCGTCGATCAAGGCGGCGCCCATCAGCACCAATTCCAAGCCCTCGGGGTGCCGAACATGAACGTCTTCACCAAGGTGCCGAGCGTGCAGGGCTACGGCTCGCTGATCTCGAGCATCTACGACGATTCGACCGGCACGCACCCCCAGTCGGCGATCGATCCCTGTCGCCTCGCCGACGGGACCTTCACGCAACTGCGACTCTCGGCGATCGCGGTCTCGTACGCGCAGTTGAGCCACAGCACCAAAGTTCCGGTAACGCCGGCGCCGAACTGTCGTCAGGCACCATCGTCACCTGTGGCCGACCGCTACTTCGGACAGATCCTGCGCGTGCACACGGTGACCGTGCACGGACGTGGAGGTCGTCCGGTCGCCACCGGAACGGTGTACTTCACCCTGCTCGACTGGAACGGACGTGGCGTGGGTCCAGTACTGCACCTCACCGGCGCGAACGACATGACGTTCACGATTCCGGGGCGCACGCCCAAGGCGGCCGGTTTCGAACTGACCGCAAAGAACAGCACATCGATCGGCGACGCGCTGGTCACGCAACTCGAACCGGTCAAGGTCACCTACCAATTGAACTCGCCGATGCAAGAGGCGCTGGACAGTCACCGCTGGCACCTCACCGACACCGTCGGAACGTTTTCGGTCTTCAAGGCCGAGACGGTGAAGCCGACCGTGTGGTTGGCGCCGTCGTCCCACGGCTCGGTATCGCACGTGAAGAACGTCGCCTACGGCGACACGTGGGTCGAGGTGCACGCGAAGGGTGCGGTGACGCTCGTTCGCTCGATGGCGTATCTGCCGGGCTGGCGCGCGACGGCACTGAATTCCAAGACCGGCAAGAGCGTGACGCTCAAAGTGTCGCGCAACGGACTGATTCAACAAGTGACCGTGCCGAGTGGCCAGTGGAGCATTCACTTCCACTATCACGCGCCGTACATTGAACTCAGCCTGGCCGCGTCGGTCGTGGGCGTGGTGTTGATCATCGGGGTGGGCGCGTACCTCCTTGTCGACGACCGTCGACGGCGCAAGGATAAGGTGCGGTCGTGAAAGCTCTCGCGATCAACGGTGGGGCCGGACGAATGGGTCAGATCCTCGCCGGAGGACTCAGCGCCACCGGTCGCTTTTCGATTGGCGCTCTCGTCGACACCCGTGAGCCGCACGAACTCTTTGGCGCCACCTACGCCTCGTCCTGGGACGGTGTTGACGCCACCACGATCGACGTGGTGGTCGACTTCTCCTCACCCGAAGGCGTCGTCGCCTCGGCGACGTGGTGCGCCACGCACGGCAAAGGCCTCGTGATCGGCACGACCGGACTTTCGGACGATCAACGACGCACCGTGGAAGAAGCGGCGACCAAAGTGGGGGTCGTTGTCGCGGCGAATTACGCACTCGGGGCCGTGCTCTCCGAGCGATTCGCCGCCATGGCCGCGCCCTACTTCGATCGAGTAGAAATCATCGAATTGCATCACGACAAGAAGGTCGACGCCCCTTCGGGGACGTCGATCGCCGCGGCCCAGGGTATCGCCGCGGCTCGTAACGCCGCGGGTTTAGCCGAGATGACCGATCCGACCGTCCGCCATACCGTGTCCGGTGCGCGCGGGGCCGACACGATCGGCGGCATCAAGATTCACTCGGTGCGACTTCCCGGACTGGTGGCGCACCAAGAGATCCTCTTCGGGGGACCGGGCGAAGGATTGACGATTCGCCACGACTCCTTTGATCGACTGAGTTTCGTTCAGGGCGTAGCGCTCGCCGCCGACGCCATCGACGCGTCGCCTCAGCTGATTGACGGGATCCAATCACTGATTTGAAAGGTCACGGATGATCAATTCGTCGAACGAGAGTTGGCATGCTTCCCACAACGCCGGTACGCGATTTCATGAAGGTGCACGGTTGTGGATTCGCGGACAATGACTGGTAACTTCGAAGCATGACCACTCCTCGATTCGGTCGCGTTCTCACCGCCATGGTGACGCCTTTTCGAGCGGACGGCACCATTGATTTTGACGTGGCGATTGAACTCGCGACGTACTTGGTGGGCGAGGGCAGTGAAGGCTTGGTGATCGCCGGTTCGACGGGGGAGGGCTCGTCGCTGTCGGATAAGGAGAAGCTGGAACTCTTCGCCTGCGTCGCGGGCGCGGTCGAAGTGCCCGTGCTGGCCGGGTCGACCTCGGCCGACACAGCGCAGTCAGTGGAACTCACGCGTCAGGTCCTCGACACCGGCGTGACCGGCGTACTCGCGACCACGCCGAACTACGCGCGTCCCAGTCAAAAGGGCATCGTCGCGCACTTCGCCGCCATCGCGAAGTCCACGGAACTACCCATCATGCTCTACGACATACCTTCGCGCACCGGACGAAAGATTGCGGCCACCACGACCATCGACCTCGTGGCGTCGCACTCGAACATCGTCGCGATGAAAGACGCGTCGGGCGACTTCGTAGGCGCCGCGCACTACAAGGCCGTGCTCGGTGACGACATCGACCTTTACAGCGGCGACGACTCGGTCCTGCTGCCCTTCATGGCCGTCGGCGCCGTCGGCATTGTGTCGGTGGCCGCGCACTGGGCCGCGCGAGAGTTCGTGCAGTTGGTGGAGAGCGTCGAACGAGGCGACCTGGTCCGGGCGAGAGCGGTCAACGAGCGACTCGCTCCGAGCTACGCCTTCGAATCCAGCGACGTCTATCCGAACCCCATGCCCTCCAAGGCCGCGATGCGCTACCTCGGATTTGCCGTGGGCCAGTGCCGACTCCCGCATTCGGAGAGTGACGACACTCTCGACGCGGACGCGGCCAAGATCGTGGCCGCCCTCCAGGCATCGCGTGGCTAAAGACACCGTTCGCGTCACCTTCCTCGGCGGTCTGGGTGAAATTGGGCGAAACTGCGCGGCGATCGAACAGGACGGTCGCATCGTGATCGTCGACGCGGGTCTGATGTTCCCGGAGCCCACGATGTACGGGGTCGACCTGATCCTGCCGGACTTCCGTTGGTTGATCGAACGACGCGATCGGGTCGACGCGATCGTGTTGACCCACGGACACGAGGACCATACGGGTGCGCTGCGCTACCTGGTGAAGGACATCAACGTCCCGATCTACGGCTCGGCGTTGACGCTCGGCTTCGCGCGCCATCGCCTCACCGAGGCCAAGGTCGCCAAGGCCCTCACCTTCATCGAGGTGAGCGACGGCGAGAAGCGAAAGATCGGTCCCTTCGAAGTCGAGTTCATCCCCGTCACGCATTCGGTGCCGAGTGCCCACGCCCTGGCCTTTCGCACCAACGCCGGCATCGTCGTGCACTCGGGTGACTTCAAACTCGACCTCACGCCGATCGACGGACGACGCACCGACATCTCGCGCCTCGCGGCCCTCGGTGACGAAGGCGTCGCGCTCTTGCTGGCCGACTCCACCAACGCCGAGGAGCCGGGCTTCACGGCCTCCGAGCGATCGGTCGGGGGAGCGCTGCGTCGACTCTTCCTCGAGCGACCGGAACGTCGCATGGTGGTCGCCTGTTTCGCCAGCCACATCCACCGCGTCCAG
This sequence comes from Acidimicrobiaceae bacterium, assembly GCA_003170315.1. Classification (GTDB taxonomy): domain Bacteria; phylum Actinomycetota; class Acidimicrobiia; order Acidimicrobiales; family RAAP-2; genus RAAP-2. Next base: position 238,769 of record PNAH01000010.1, on the reverse strand, counting down.
CAGATCATCGACGTCGCGTTGGAACAGCACCGCAAGATCGTGCTCATGGGTCGCTCGATGGAGGCCAACGCCAAGCTGGCGCGCAAGCTGAACCTTTTGCACGTGGACGCCGCCGATCTGATCGACATCGAGAACATCGATCGTTACACGCCCGGCGAGGTCTGCGTGATCTGCACCGGCAGCCAGGGCGAGCCGCTCGCAGCCCTATCCAAGCTCTCGCGCGGCGACGCCCGGTTCTTGAAGGTCGGCGCCGACGACACGGTGATCCTCAGTTCCCATCCGATTCCCGGCAACGAGTGGACGGTCGGTCGCGTCATCGACGATCTGCACCGGGCCGCGGCCGAAGTGATTCACTCGGGTCACGAGCCGGTCCACGCCTCGGGCCACGCACGCCAGGGCGAATTGCGCACCTTCCACCAACTACTGCGACCACAGAACTTCGTCCCGGTTCACGGGGAGTACCGACACATGGTCCATCACGCCGAGCTCGCCCACTCCATGGGACTCAGTCCCAAGCACGTCTTGATCTGTGAAGACGGTGACCAGATCGAAATCAACAAGACCGGTATCAAACGCGCCGGCCAGGTTCCGGCCGGATTTCACTACATCGACGGCAGTGCCGGCGACTTGGACGAACGACCGCTCGAAGAGCGCCGCATGCTCGCGGAGTTCGGGGTGGTGCAGATCTCGGCCGGCGTCGACAAAAAGGGCGGCACGATAATCCAGCCGGTGCGATTGACCGCGCGCGGATGGTTCGAGGGCGACCAAGATAAATCCGTCCTCGACGCCGTGACCAACGAGGTTCGTTCAGCTCTGGAAGTAGCGCTGCGCGAAGGCACGCGCGATGAAGAGGCGCTCAGTAAGGTCGCCCAGCGCGCGGCGGGCCGATTGCTCGGTCAGAAGTATCGACGCCAGCCCGTACTGCTCGCGGCCGTGGTCGTTCTCTAGTCGCCTTTTTCGGGCTCGCCGTGATCGGCGTTGTTACGTCCGACGCGCCAGAACGCCTTCATGTCGATCGACTCGTCGTCGAGGCCGCGGTCCAGCAGCGCCTCTCGTACTGCTTTCATCACGTGAAACTCTCCGAAGAGATAGGCGTGGCCGCGACCGGGGGGAAAGGCGAACGCTGAGAGTCCGCTGAAGAGTCCCGCGGGATCATCCTTGGCGCGTCCCATGCGGTCCACGAAGATGCCGGTCACGGCGATGCCTTCATCGAAGGTGGTGGTCAAGGCGTCATCGGCGTGATCGGTCTCGACGATGAAGATCACCTTGCCGGGCGCTTCGACGCTGTGGGCCATTCGATAGGCCGAACCGAGGCACGTGATATCACCGGTGAAGAGGTGCCAGTCGGCCTCGGGATCGAGCACGATCTTGCCGCGAGGCCCCACGATGTCCACTTCGTCGCCCGGCTGGGCACGGCGCGCCCACACGCTGCCGGGCCCCTCGTGGGCGGTCGTGATCCAGAGGGTGAACTGATCTCGCGCTTCGTCCACGGCGTGCACGCTGTAGCGGCGCCGCACCAGTTTGCCGGCGGGATTGGTGAGTTGCACCATGACGTCGTTGCCGGGCACCCCGCACAAGAGAGCGGCCTGACCTGCGAGAACGACCTCATTGATCGACGAACTGAGCGGCGTCGAAGAGACGAAGTGGCAGACGCGCGCGTTCGAGTCGAGGCGCGCCGCGAGCTCGAGTGAGGAGTCTTGGGGAGTAGTCGGCACCGGTTCAGCCTACGGGGATTGGCACCGAGTACGAATGAATGTTCGGTAAGTTTGATGGTTGTGGCACAAGCACGACATAAGAAAAAGCCGGTAAAGAAGGCGGCTCGAGGTTCCGCGGCGAGCGCCGGCGTCTGGGAACGCCACACCCGCGACCTCTGGATTCTCCTGCTCGTGGTGATCGGCGCGTTCTGCGTCCTGGCCGAGGCCGGGGCGCTCGGTCCGGTCGGACGCGGCATCTCGAAGGGTCTGGCCATCGCCTTCGGCGTCGGACGATTCGCCCTTCCCATCATGTTGATCGCCTTGGGCGCGGCCTTGGTGGCGGGGAGGATCGAAGTCGAACGAACTCGAGTCGCCTGGGCCATCGCGCTCGGGTTGATCAGCATCTGCGGCATCGGGGACCTCGCCGGAGGGCGACCGACGCTGCACGCGACGACCAAAGAGTTCGCGCACGCGGGCGGATGGCTCGGAGCACTGATCGGCGGGGGCCTCGACAAGGCCATCGGGATCGCCGGAGCGCTGGTGGTGCTGCTGGCGTTACTGATCATCGCCATCATGATCGGCACCGGGATCGGACTGCGCGCTCTCTATAGCGGCACCGCGACACTCCTTCGCGCGGCGGGCTCGTGGTTTGCGCGGTGGTGGTCGAGTCGCGAACGTCCCGAGACCGTGGATGACGAAGACGAGACCGAGGAGCGAACCCCGAAGCGCGTTCGCACGGAGCCAGAGCCTCTCGACGACTTCGTCGCCCCGGAGGAGTACGAGGAAGAGTACGAAGACGACGAGGACGAAGAAGAGTACGAGGAGGAGGAGTCCGAGTCGGAGTACAACGACATTCCGGAGATGCAGAGTGACTGGGAGTTGCCGTCGCCGTCGCTGCTCGTGCGCACCAAGGACGTAAAGCAAGACCGTGCGGCGATCGAGGACATGGGTGGGGAACTGGTCGAAGCGCTCGCGGCCCACGGCGTCGAAACCACGCTCGTTGGATTCACGGTCGGTCCGACCGTGACGCGCTACGAACTCGAACTCGGTGCGGGCGTCAAGGTTTCGAGCGTGACGTCACTCCATAAGGACATCGCCTACGCCATGGCCTCGCCCGACGTGCGCATTCTCGCCCCGATACCGGGACGCTCCGCGATCGGCGTCGAGGTGCCCAATCGACAACGAACGCTCGTCGCGTTGGGCGACCTGCTGGCTTCGGAAGAGGCCGCCAACTCCACGCACCCCTTGGACGTGCCGTTCGGCCGTGACATCTCGGGCAAGACCCTCATGGCCAATCTCGGTGAGATGCCCCACGTCCTCATCTCCGGGGCGACCGGAGCCGGAAAGAGTTCACTTATCAACTCCATCGTGACGGCGCTCGTGATGCGCGCGACTCCGGACCGACTCCGACTCATGTTGGTCGACCCCAAGCGCGTGGAGATGGGCCAGTACAACGACCTGCCCCACCTCCTCGCGCCGGTCGTGGTCGATCCGAAGAGGGCCGCCGGGATGCTCGCCTGGGCGGTCAAGGAGATGGAGCGTCGCTACGACATCCTCGCGGAGAGCGGCGCGCGCGACATCACCAGTTACCAGCAAATGATCGCGCGCGGCGAGTTGGAACCCGAGACCAGCGACGACGAGCGCGTGGCCGAGATCTTCGAACGTACGACGGGCCTGGAGTCCGACGTCGCAGGTCCGCCCGGTCCCGAGGACCTGCCCTACATCGTGATCGTGGTCGACGAGTTGAACGACCTGATGATGGTGGCGGCGCGCGACGTGGAAGAGTCCGTCGTGCGCATCGCCCAGATGGCCCGCGCAGTCGGTATCCACCTGGTGCTCGCGACGCAACGACCGAGCGTCGACGTGATCACCGGCGTCATCAAGGCCAACATTCCCAGTCGCATCGCCTTCGCGGTCTCGTCCCTGGCGGACAGTCGCGTCATCCTCGACCAGGCCGGCGCGGAGCGCCTCATCGGCAAGGGTGACATGTTGTTGGTGACGGCGTCGTCGAACGTGGCACGGCGCCTCCAGGCGCCGTGGGTCTCCGAGAGTGAGGTGGCGCGCGTCGTCGAGGCCTGGCGCGCGCAGGGCGGACGCCGTGAGAACGTGATCGCGCTGGACGTACCGAGCGGCCGAGCCGGTTCGATGGGTGGGGGATCGAGTGACGACGACGACGAAGTTCTGGCGCAGGCCCGCGAACTGATCATCCGAACGCAGTCCGGTTCGACGTCGATGTTGCAACGCAAGCTCCGCGTCGGTTTCGCGCGGGCCGGTCGCATAATGGATCAGCTCGAACAAGAAGGCGTGGTGGCCGCGGGCGACGGGTCGAAGGCCCGCAAGGTGCTCATGACGCCCGAAGAGTACGACGAACAGACGTCGCTCTAGTTCGTGACCAGGAGATCGTCTCGTCGTCCGGCCCTTCGTGGGCTCTTCACTCGATTCTTCTCGATCGTCCTCGGCGCCGTGGTGGCGAGCGCGGCGATCGTGTCGATGCAGTTGCCGTTCTTGCACGAACGGCCCACGGTGCATCTCAATCTGAGTTCGTACGCCAGTTTCGACTACACGCCACCGCCCTTGGCGTGGCCGAGCCAGGGCAGCGCGGCGATCGACGTGCCGGCCCTGGGTATCACGCGCGTCTGGCACAACCGAGTGGTGCCGATCGCGAGCCTCACCAAGATGATGACGGTCTACGTGGCCCTCCAGCGCTACCCATTGTCCCTCGGGGCCACCGGCCCCTGCGTGGTGGTGACCGATAGCGAGGTGCTGAATTACTTAGCCGACAAATTGGCACACGACTCCGCGGTCATCGTCCAAGCCGGAGAGCGGCTCTGTGAAAGTGATCTCCTCAACGGCATGCTGGTGCACTCGGCGGCCAACTACGCCGACATCCTCGCAGCCATGGTCTCGCCGACGCCCCAGTCGTTCGTGGCCCGGATGAACGCGAAAGCCAGGTCGCTCGGTCTGCGTAACACGCACTACGCCGATGACACGGGCGTGTCGAACCAGTCGGTCTCGACGGCGCTCGACCAAGCGAAGCTGGCTGTGTTGTTGATGCGCTCGCCGCTCGTGCGCTCGATCGTCGATCAGACCACGGTGGACCTTCCGGTCGCCGGTTTCGTCAACTCCTTTACACCCTTGGTTGGAGTGCAGGACGTCGTGGGGGTCAAATCCGGACGAACCGCCGCGGCCGGCGGTTGTGACGTCATGGCCGTCGCCTATCGCTTGAACGGTCGACGCCATCTCGTCTACGCCGTGGTGCTCGGTCAACGCAATGGCAACGTGCTCGCCGAGGCCGGCAACGCGGCCTTCGCGTTGGCGCAATCGGCCGAGACCAGTCAGGTCGACGTCGCCTTCAAGAAGGGGGCGGTACTCGGCTCGATTGGATTTGGCCACGACGTAGCGCCGTTCGGCCTCGCGCACCAGAGTCACGTGTACTGGTGGGACCAGCACAACAACCATCCTTTGCAGCTGCGACTGCGCCACCTGGGCGACAGGATTCATCGCGGAGAAGTGGTCGGATGGATCGAGGTCCATAGCGCCGAGCGGCCGATTCCTCTCGTCGCGCTCCGTTCAGTCGCCGCGCCCACGCTCTGGCAACGCATACTGTAAAGCCATGCTCGCGCGCGTACCCGCCAGTTCGGCCAACCTCGGACCGGGTTTCGACGCCTTAGCGGTCGCCTTGACGCTCTATCTCGAAGTCACGTTGGAAGCGGCCGACGCCTTCGCCATCACCAGCGAGGGCTTCGGTGCCGGCCTGTTCGACGACGAACGCAATCTCGGCGCGCGCGTCGCCGCCGACGTCCTCGGACATTCAAATTTCGTCATGCACGTGAAGTCCGAGATCCCACTGTCGCGGGGCCTGGGGTCATCGGCCGCGTTAGCCGTGGCCGCCGCCGTGGCGGCCGGGGCCACGGACCCGCTGGCGATCGGCACCGGAATCGATGGTCACGCGGAGAACGCGGCGGCGTCGTTGCTCGGTGGTCTAGTGGTCGCTCGTTCGAACGGCGATGTCGTGGCGCGCTCGCTGGCGCTCGATGACGACTGGCGATTCGTCGTCGTGATTCCGGACGAAGAGCTCTCCACCGACGACGCGCGTGACGTGCTACCCACACAGGTGCCCTTCGATGACGCCATCCACAACTTGAGTTCGATGGGTCTGTTGCTCGCCGGTCTGGCCGATCACGACGCGTGGGTCGCCGGCGCGATGGACGACGTCCTTCACCAGCCGTACCGGATGGGACTCTTGTCCTTCGCCCAACCGCTGCTCACGACGCTTCGCGACAGCGGCGCCTCGGGATCGTGTTGGTCGGGCGCCGGTTCGACGATGCTCGGACTCGCCACGAGCGATCGCGCCGAGGACGTCGCTCGCGCGGCGCGGTCCTTCCTTCACGACCAGGGCGTCGCCGGCGTGGTGCAGGTCCTCGAGGCCGACCGCACCGGCCTGGTGACGAATTGAGTCGGGAGAACACTCGCTCGAAGTCCCAAGCAGTGAGCGGCGCGGGGTACATGTTGTTGGGCGCGTCAGTGATCCAGTGGTCGGCCGCGATCGTGACGCGCGTCTTCGGCCAGATCGGACCATCGGCGACGAGCGCCTGGCGCTTCTTCCTGGGCGCCGTCGTCTTGATGGCGTTCACGAGGCCGCACCTTCGCACCTGGACCAAGCAGCAGTGGCTCGGTGCCCTGGCGCTCGGCGTCTCGGTCGCGTTCATGAACCAGTGCTTCTATCAGGCGATCTCGAGGATCCCCCTTGGTTCGGCCGTCGCCATCGAGTACCTCGGACCGTTCATGGTGTCGGCGCTGGGCAAGCGTTCGACGCGCCACTTCGCCTTCGTGATCTTGGCCGGACTCGGCGTCCTCGCCATCGCGCGTCCCGGGGCGGGACTGAACTACGAAGGAGTCCTCTTCGCCGCCGGTTCCGGTCTCGGTTGGGCCGCCTACGTGTTCGCCTCGCATCACGTCGGGGGACAGGCCGAGGGCTTCGGTGGGCTGGCGGTCTCCATGTCGATCGCCGCACTCGTCACCTTGCCGTTGACCATCAGCTCCTCGCACTTCGTGTTGGCGCACCCGGCGACGCTGGCCCGACTGGCGCTGGTCGCGTTGATGGCCATCGTGATCGGTTTCGGGTGCGAGCTCCAGGCGCTGCGACGACTGAAGCCCTCGACCGCCGGGGTGCTCTTCGCGCTCGATCCGGCGGTGGCCTTCGCCATCGGACTGATCGTGCTGAGCCAAAGCATTCATCCGTGGGACCTGGTGGGAATGGTCTGCGTGGTCATCGCCGGTGCCGGGGTCACCTACGACGCCGCCAATTCAAAACCGACCCTCGTTCAGTAGGCTTGGACCGTGGAAACGCCCAAGAAATTCGCGATTCGGACCTTCGGGTGCCAGATGAACGAGCACGACTCTGAGCGCCTGGCCGGGCTGATGGTCGCCGAGGGTATGGTCGCGGTCGCCGACGAGTCCGAGGCCGATGTGGTGATCTTCAACACCTGCACGATCCGCGAAAACGCCGACCTGAAGCTCTACAGCGCGCTCGGTCAGATGAAAGCCATCAAGGAGCGACGTCCGCAGATGCAGATAGCGGTGGGCGGGTGCATGGCTCAAAAAGACCGCGGTCAGATCCTCGAACGCGCCCAGTGGGTCGACGTGGTCTTCGGCACGCACAACCTGGCCGCCGCTCCGCGACTGCTTGAGCGATCACGGATCGAGGGCCCGATCGTCGAGGTCCTGGACGCTCCGGATCCCGAGGCCAGCCGCGATATGGCGCCGGCGCTCTACGCGATTCGCGAACTTCCTTTCGCCGCGTGGATCACGATCCAGACCGGCTGTGACAACACCTGCTCCTACTGCATCGTCCCGGCGGTACGTGGAGCCGAGATCAGTCGACCGTTCGCCGACCTGGTGCTGGAGGCCGAGATGCTCGCCGCGACCGGGGTGACCGAGATCACCGTGCTCGGCCAGAACGTCAACTCCTACGGTCGTGACATCACCCGTCGAAGCCCCCTCTTCGCAGAGTTGCTGCGCGCCCTCGCTCGGGTGGAGGGCGTCGAGCGAATCCGCTTCACCAGTCCGCACCCCAAGGACCTGCGACCCGAGACGATCGCGGCGATGGCCGAATCGGCGACGGTCTGTCCGCAGCTCCACTTGCCGCTGCAGTCCGGCTCGAACCGCGTCTTGAAGGCGATGCGTCGCGGCTACAAAGTCGAGCGCTACCTAGAGCGGCTCGGCCAGGCGCGCGCGGCGATTCAAGACCTCGCGGTCACCACCGATTTGATCGTGGGCTTTCCCGGTGAGAGTGACGCCGATTTCGACGAGACGCTCGATGTCGTGGCGGCCTGTGAGTTCGATTCGGCGTACACGTTCATCTTCTCGCCCCGTGAAGGAACCCGAGGCGCGTCAATGACGTCACAGTTCGTTCCCGAGGACGTGATCAAGTCCCGCTTCGAGCGATTGAAGCAAGTCCTCGATCGTTCCGCCTTGCGCAAGCACGAGGCTCGGGTCGGTCGTCGTGAGGAGGTCCTCGTCGAGGGACCGTCGCGGCGCAATGATCTGATGCTCTCGGGGCGCACCCGTCAAGGCAAACTCATTCACTTCCCTCAGGTCGAGGAGTCGCTTCGCGCCGGCTCACTGGTGATGGTTGACGTCACGCACGGAGCGCCGTATCACCTGCTTGGGGAGTACGCGTCGACGGTGCGGGCTCCTCGCCATAAGGTTCGCATTCCCCTCAACTTGTGAGTACCCGCAAGGTCGCGGTAGCGCTGGTCGGACCGACGGCGTCGGGCAAATCGGCGCTCGCGCACTCGTTGGCGTTCGAACAGCACGATCAAGTAGAGATCCTGGCCGTCGACGCCATGACGGTCTATCGCGGCATGGACCTCGCGACGGCGAAGCCGACACGCACGGAACGCAGTGACGTCAGCTACCACTTGCTCGACCTGGTCGAACCGAAAGACGAGTTCACGGTCGCGCAGTTTCAGGTGGCGGCGCGCGCCGCGGCCGCAGACGTCTGGGGCGCGGGCCACAAGGTCCTCTACGTCGGGGGCACTGGACTCTACGGTCGCGCGGTGTTGGACGACCTGGCGTTGCCCGGTCAATACCCTCACGTTCGAGCGCTGCTGGATGAGCGAGCGCACGACGAGTTACCGGCGCTCTACGCCGAACTCGAGGTGCTCGATCCGCTTGCCGCCAGTCGCATGGAGAAGACCAACGCGCGACGGATCGTTCGCGCGCTCGAGGTCACCCTCGGCGCCGGCCGGCCCTTCTCCTCTTACGGCGAGGGCCTCGCGACTTACGACCCCGCGCGCGTCATCCAAGTGGCGTTGCAGAGTGACTTCGAGCAGCTGGATCTGCGCATCGCCGCTCGCTTTCGCTCGTGGATGGACCAAGGACTGCTCGAAGAGGTGACGACGTTGGCCCGGGCGCCGGGTGGCCTGAGTCGCACCGCTCGCCAGGCCGTGGGGTACCGCGAACTGTTGCGCCACGTGGAAGAGGGCGCCGAGTTGGAGTCGTGCGTCGAAGACGCGATTATTCAGAGCCGACGACTGGCCCGTCGACAGCGCTCGTGGTTCTTGCGGGACCCGCGCATCGAGTGGTTCGACGAACCCGACGCGGCGCGCGCGCGACTGCTCGCCGTCCTGAATGGTTCTGACGGGTTCGTGCGAGACTAGATGAAATGGCATTGCGATCCCTCCAGAAGTGGCACGGTGCGGGGAACGACTTCCTCGTCGAAGTGAGCGAACACGGCACGGCGCCGTGGTGGAACGCCGAACGTGCCGAAGCGATCTGCAATCGCACGACGGGGGTCGGCGCCGACGGACTGTTGCTGGCCACATTGGGATCGGCGGTCACGATGACGCTCTACAACGCCGACGGCTCCACGGCCGAGATGTCCGGCAACGGCATTCGATGCCTGGCGGCGGCGGTGCGTCGCGCAACCAATGGCACCTGGGACACCTTGGACGTGGAAACGGTCACGGGTACGCGCACGGTGACCTTGAAACTGGAAGACACTATCGGTTACGGCAGCGTCGCCATGGGCGAGGTGACGTTCGGAGAGACGCTGCCCGGCACGCTCGGGGTGGCCTACGTGGGCAATCCGCACGTCGTCGTGCGCGACGATGCGAAGTGGACCGACGCGATGCGAGAAGAGTTGGCGGAGAAACTGTCGGTTGACATGGACGGTGCGAACGTCGAATTCCTGACGGTGGACGACGAGCAGCACCTGTCAATCAAGGTGATCGAGCGCGGCGTCGGCTGGACCAGAGCTTGCGGGACGGGATCGTGCGCGGTGGCGGCGATCGCCCATCGCGAACAGATGTGCGGCTCGGACGTCATCGTGGACAATCCCGGCGGCGCGCTGCACGTGACCTTGGACGGCGCCGCGGCCACGCTGGGCGGTCCGGTGCAGTTCATCGCGAACGTGGAGTGGCTCGAAGCGTGACCTACATACCCACAACCCTCATCGATCGCACATTTCGCGAGAAGATCGTCCTCGTCGGGGTGCAGTTTCCCGGCGTGTCCGAAGACGAGCTCGACTACCAACTCGACGAACTGGCTTTGCTCGTCGACACGGCCGGCGCCGACGTCGTCGCTCGAGTGGTCCAGCGTCGGGACTCACCGGATCCGGCCACGTTTCTCGGCTCGGGCAAGGTTCAAGAGTTGCGAGAGATCTGTCTCGCGCTCGACTCCGACACGGTGGTGTTCGAACACAACCTCTCACCGGCGCAGCAGCGCAACTTGGAAAAGATCCTCGGACGAACGGCGATCGACCGCACCGCGGTGATTCTGGACATCTTCGCGCAGAACGCGCGTACTCCCGAAGGCAAGGCCCAGGTGGAGCTGGCGCTCTTGCAGTACCGCTTGCCCCGACTGCGTCGAGCCGGGGGATCGCTCTCCCAACAGGCCGGTGGCATCGGCACGCGAGGACCGGGCGAGACCCAGCTCGAGACGGATCGCCGACGCCTCGTGAATCGTATTCACGCCATCCGTCGCGAACTCAAAGAGATCGACCGGACTCGCACGGTGCAGCGCCAGGGTCGCGTGCGAGGTCGTCACCGCGAGGTGACCCTCGTTGGTTACACCAACGCCGGTAAGTCCTCGATGCTGAACGCAATCACCGACGCCGGGGTGGACGCCGAGGATCGGCTCTTCGTCACGCTCGATCCGCGCACTCGCCAGCGCCAACTGTCCGGTGGTGAGACCGTCTTGTTCACCGATACCGTCGGCTTCATCTCGAATCTGCCGCACGACCTCGTCGAGGCCTTCATGTCCACGTTGAAGTCGGTCCAGTTGGCCGACCTCTTGGTCCACGTCGTCGACGGCGCCAACGATCACGCCGAGGAACAGATTGCCGCGGTGCGCGAAGTGTTGCGCGAGATCGACGCCGACCGCGTGCCGGAATTGCTGGTCTTCAACAAGGCCGACGTCCCCGGATCGCGGGCCCGCGAGCTGGCCAAGATGCACGAGGGCAGCGTCTGGGTCTCGGCCGTGACGCACGAGAATCTCGAAGCGGCCATCGCCACGATTGGCGATCGACTGCGCGTGAACGACCGAGTGGTGACGCTGCACCTGCCCCTCGACCGCGGTGACCTCTTGGCACGCGCGCACCGCGAAGGCGAGGTCGTCGACACGTCGATCACCGAGGACAGCGTGGTGGTACGAGTGCTGCTCGACTCGGTGAGCGTCGCGCACTTTGACGAGTGGCGAGTGCCGGCGTGAGTTTCACGCCGCCGCCCTATCCCTACGAGCGTCTGGACGTACTGAAGAAACTCGCGGCGACGCACGACGGCGGTCCGATCGACTGTTCCATCGGCACGCCGATTGACGCGCCGCCGCGGGCCGTGCTGGAGGAGTTGGCCAAGGGCACGGGCGCCCGGGGTTATCCGACGTCGCAGGGTTCGCCGGACTTTCGTTCGGCGGCCGCCTCGTGGATGCAACGGCGTTTTGGCGTGACCATCTCGATCAATGACGTCGCGGCCTGCATCGGGACCAAGGAGTTCGTCGGCACTCTCGCCGGCTATCTGCATCTGCGTTCGCCCGAGCGCGACACCGTCTTGTATCCGGCGATCAGCTACCCGACCTACGCGATGGGCGCCACGCTCGCCGGGCTTCGACCGGTACCGGTCGCCGTGCGCGATGGTCGTCTGGACCTGGAGTCGATTAATCGCGACGACGTCGAGCGCGCGCTCGTCGTGTGGGCCAACTCGCCCTCGAACCCGACCGGGTACCTCGATGACCTCGAGCAGGTCGCCACGTGGGGTCGCCGTCACGGCGTGCCGGTCGCGAGTGACGAGTGCTACGCGGAGTTCACGTGGGCCGGCCCTCCGCGCTCGATCCTCGAGCACGGCAGCGACGGCGTCCTCGCGCTGCACTCGAGCTCCAAGCGATCGAACCTCGCGGGCATTCGCGCCGGGTTCTACGCCGGCGACGAGGAGTTGCTCACCTTCCTCAAGGCGGTACGCCAGCACGCCGGATTCATGGTGCCCGCGCCGGTGCAGGCGGCCGTCGCCGTCGCCTACGACGATGACGCACACGTCGCTCTGCAGCGCGAGCTTTACTGGTCGCGGTTGGCAATGATGTCCGAGGCCCTGACCGACTTCGGCGTGCACGCCCCGATGCCCGAAGGATCGTTCTACCTGTGGTGTTCGAAAGAGGGGCTCGATGGCTGGGCCCTGGCCAGTGAGATCGCCGAGCGCTCGGCGCTGGTGGTCAGCCCCGGCGAACTCTACGGCGAGGACGGCCGGAACTTCGTGCGAGTGGCCGTGGTCCAGAGTGATGAACGGCTCGCCGTGGCCGCCGCCCGGCTTCGAGGACGCTGAACCTCGCCAGTACCATGGCGACATGAGCGATCTCGAAACGCGCATCAATCAGTGGTACGACAACATCGCGGATATGACGCCGGAGAACCTCGAGGCTCGCCGTGACGTGGAGCTCGTCATCACCAAACTGGACGACGGACAGTTGCGCGTGGCCGAGATCGGCTACCAGGGGGACGTCGTCGTGCACGAATGGGTGCGAAAGGCGATTCTGCTGCTCTTTCGTCTCCGCGGACTGGAGAGGTCCGAGGTCGGACCGTTCGAATACCTCGACCGGTTGGAACTGAAGCGCGACTACGAACGGCGCGGGGTTCGCGTCGTGCCCGGCGCCTCGGCCCGGCGAGGCAGCTTCTTAAGTCGCGGGGTCATCTTGATGCCGAGTTACGTCAACATCGGCGCCTGGGTCGGACCGAATACCATGGTCGACACCTGGGCGACGGTCGGCAGTTGCGCCCAGATCGGCGCCAACGTCCACCTCTCCGGCGGCGTGGGCATCGGCGGGGTCCTCGAGCCGGCCAACGCCGTGCCGGTGGTGATCGAAGATGACGCGTTCATCGGCAGTCGATGCATGGTCGTGGAGGGCGCGCGCGTCGGGCGCGGCTCGGTCTTGGGCGTCGGAACGGCACTCAGTCCCTCGATCCCGGTCATCGACGCCGCGACCGGCGAAGAGGTGTCGCGAGGACACGTTCCGGACTACTGCGTCGCCGTGTCGGCGAATCGCAAGCGCGAATTCGCCGGTGGGGAGTTCTTCTTGCCGTGCGTCCTCATCATTCGACGTATGAGTGAGGGCGAACGCCACAACAAGGTCGCTCTCAATGACATTCTTCGCGAGCACGGCGTCGGCACGTGAGTCGTTTGGACGACGCCATGGCGCTCGTCGCTATTGACTCGGTGAGTCGCGGCGAAGCGGCCATCGCCCATCACGTCGCGATCGTGTTGGGTGGCAATCCCGATCTCGACGTAGAGCGGATCGGTGACAACGTGGTGGCGCGAACGACCGGTCACCACGCGACCCGCCTCTTGGTCGCCGGACACCTGGACACGGTGCCCGGCGACGCAAGCGCGGCCTCGATCGTGGGCGACGAACTTCGCGGGGTAGGCGCCTGCGACATGAAGGGATCGTTGGCCGTGATGCTCGAGTTGGCCTCGAAGCCCACGCCGCGTTCCGTGGAGGTCACCTGGGTCTTTTACGCGCGCGAGGAGATTTCGCGCAGCGACTCGGGACTTTCGGAGATCGCCGAACTTCGACCGGAACTGTTGGACGCCGACGCCGCGGTTCTCGCCGAACCGACCGACGGTCACGTCGAGGCGGGCTGTCAGGGGACGCTACGAGTATCAGTGGAGATGATCGGGGCTCGAGCGCACACGGCACGTCCCTTCGTCGGGCGAAACGCCATCCACCGTTTGGGGGACGTAATCACCAAGGTGGCGAGCTACGAGCCGCGCACCGCGGTGATCGACGGGATCGAGTTCGTAGAACAACTGCAGGTCGTCGACATCGTCGGGGGAGTGGCGCCCAACGTGGTGCCCGACCGAGCGAGTTGCACCCTGAACCACCGGGTCGCCCCCGATCGAACAAAAGACGAAGCGGTCGCCTGGCTCATAGAATTTCTTGGCGAAGTCACCGGCGCGGGTGACACGGTCAGCGTGGTGGACTGGGCGCCGTCGGCAGTGCCGTCGATGAACAACGAGCGTTTGACCGACTTGGTGGCGCTCACGGGCGTGCCGGCGAAGGGAAAGGTCGGCTGGACGGACGTCGCGACGTTCGCCGAATTGAAGATTCCCGCCACCAACTTCGGTGCCGGAGACCCCCTGTTAGCTCACCGGAGCGACGAGTTCGTGACGCTCGCGCAGTTGGATCAATTCGCCACTGTCTTGTCGGCTTGGCTGCATTAAGTCCCTAGTAACTTCGCAGGACCGAAATGACCTTGCCGAAGAGGCAGACTTCGCGGGCGTCGAACTCCATGGGCTCCATGGTGGAATTCTCTGGTTTGAGTACCACCCGATTTCCCTGCGGGAAGTAGCGCTTTACCGTCGCCTCACCGCCGGGGATCTCAGCGACGACGATCTCTCCCTTGTTGGCCGACGTCTGACGCTGCACGACCACGAAGTCGCCCGGAAGGATGCCGGCTTCGATCATGGACTCTCCGCGGACTTCTAGCACGAAGCTGTCGCCGCGGCCGGCGAACTGTTCCGGAATTGACATGAGTTCGTGCGCAATTTCTTGAGCGAGGACACCCGTGCCGGCCGCGACGTCACCCACGAAGGGGATGTAGCGGATGCGCTGATCCGGCGCCGGGTTCTCGATGTCGAGTCGAACGGTCAAGGTGCGGGGCTGCTGGGGATTCTTTTCGATGTAGCCAGCTCGCTTCAGTACTTCAATGTGGTTGGCGACGGTCGCGGGCGATTTCAGCCCGACGTGATCACCGATCTCTCGAATGGTCGGAGGGAAGTTGCGCTCTCGCTGACAAGAGATGATGAATTCAAGGATCTGGCGACGCATGGGAGTCAGTACTTCGGCCATGAGCTTCCTTTCAGGTACGAACAGTTGTTCGTAGAATACCCCAGAAGCGGACCAAAATCAAACACCTGTTCGTAGAGCAGCCAAGGTAGCGTCACCGGCGCCGACGGACTCCACGATGATCACCGGCGACGTTTGAATGACGTCGGTGCGTCGAGCAGCACGTTGAACGTTACGAGAAAGTATCCATGAATTGCGCGTAAACGCCGCGTTACGGCATCACTGAGAATTTACCCCGACCTTACATTTCGTTCACCCAATGATAAGTTCACGTGATGGCGAATGCCGAATTGTTCCGAGAGGGGAATGAATGAAATTAGGGATAAAGAGAATTGGCGTGGTCGTCGCGACTGCGTCCCTGGCCTTGTCGGGTGTGGCAACAATTGCCGCGACCGGTGCGTCAGCGGCGAAAAAGCCGGTTCACCACGTGAAGCTGAAGACGTACGAGATTGGCTACCAGGGACCGCTTTCGGGTGGAAACGCGGCTACCGGTCTGTTTGAAAAGTACGGCGCGCAGCTGGCGGTCAAGCAGTGGGACGCCAACAAGAAGCGTAAGTTCAACATCAAGCTCGTTCCCGGCGACGACCAGGGTGACCCCACGATCGCTCCGACCGTTGCGACCGGATTCGTTCTGAACCAGAACATCTACGCGATCGTCGGACCTGCGTTCTCCGGTGCCACCGTTGCCTCGCTGCCCATCTACGGCGCGAACCACGTGGCCATGGTGAGCCCATCGGCGACTCGTGTTTCGATCACGGTGAAGGACCCCACGGCGAGCCCCACTGGTCCGCTGAACACGTTCCACAACTTCTTCCGAGTAGTTGCGAATGATGGTGTTCAGGGCCCGGCTGACGGCGCGTACCTGCAGAAGAACGCTGGCACGGGCAAGATCCTCGTGATCTCTGACACCAGCACCTACGGTGTCGGTCTCGCCAGCCAAGTTGCCACCGCGGTCACCGCCGCTGGTGGATCGCTCGCCAATGGTGGCTCGATCCTCAAACTCCCGTACTCGAACGCCTGCACCGCGGGTGGTACCGGTACGAGTGACGCGGTTACGGCCCCTCTCACGGGCGTGACGGGGATTTTCTACTCCGGGTACTACTGTGACTTCGCTCAGGTCGTTGACAACCTCGTTGGCACCCAGCACTTCTCGGGCACCATCATGAGTGGCGACGGTTCTGACGAGCCGCAGTTCATTACGACGCTTTCGAACCCGGCCGACGGTAACGGTGTGTTGCTCACCTGCGCGTGCTCGAACTCTCAGAGTGCTTCGTGGACGTCCCAGTTCACGGCCGTCGCTCACGAGGCGCCTGGTCCGTATTCGGCTGAGTCCTTCGACGCAGCGAACCTCGTCATGAACGCTATGACCAAGGTGAAGGGGACGATGACCCGCAGCAAGGTACTCGCGCAAATTAAGGCCATCACCTATAAGGGAATCACCAAGACAATCAAGTTCGACGCCAACGGTGACGTAAAGGGAACCGCGATTTTCGTCAACAAGGTTTCTGGTGGCAAGATCGTTCAGTTGGGGCTTGAGTAAGCCGTAGTTGTTCCGCCTTTCCAAAGGGCCGGCTGCTTTCGAGCAGCCGGCCTTTTGCAATGCGCCGGGTGGCGCATCCAAACTCAGATAGTTTGTCAACAGTGCATTTTGGGTGGGGGGATTGATGGCTAGTTTTGTGGCGCTGGGAATCTTCACCGGCCTCATTTACTCCTTGGTCGCCATCGGCTACACCCTCGTCTACGGAGTCCTGCGCCTCATCAACTTCGCCCACAGTGAAGTGCTCATGAGCGGCGGTTTCGCCGGCTACTACTTCTTGCATTACACGATGAAAACCACGAACGTCTCGACGACGTTGCGGGTAGTAATTCTCATCGGTGCCGTGGTGGCCAGCGGCGCGGTCGGCGCCATCGTCGCGACCGGCATCGAGCGATTCGCCTACCGCCCCCTGCGACGACGCAACGCGCCGAAACTTACCTATTTGATCTCCGCCATCGGCGCGTCGTTCTTTCTCTCTAACTTTGCCGGAAAGGCGTTCGGCCACAATCCCGCCGCCACTCCCCAGCCCATCTCCTCGAACTTCTCCTGGAAAGTATTCGGTGCCCCGATTACGGCGTTCGACGTGGTCTTGCTGGCGGTGACCGGGGTCCTGTTTTTCGCCGTTAACACGCTCGTCACCAAGAGCAAAGTTGGTCGCAGCATCCGGGCCGTGGCCCAGGACGCCGAGACCGCGAGCTTGATGGGCGTCAACGTCAACTCCACCATCGCGTCGACGTTCGCCATTGGGGGCTTCATGGGTGGCGTGGCCGGTCTGTTCGTCGCAATGAGCTCCACGGTCGACTACAACATGGGATTCACGCCAGCGCTACTGGCGTTCACCGCGGCGGTGCTGGGTGGCATCGGCAACATCCGAGGCGCCATGGTGGGCGGCGTCGTCCTAGGCCTCTTCATGTACGTCCCGATCTACTGGATCAACCAGCCTTTCTACGAGCCGGTGATCGGCTTCACCATCCTGGTACTGGTGTTGATGGTTCGACCGACCGGCCTCTTTGGTGAGTCCTTGGGGAGGTCGGCGTGAAGGCCCCCGCGCGGATGTTGCCCAAGTGGAGGTTGGACCAGGAGGACGCCCGGCTCTTCGCTACGTGCCTCGCCGGAGGGCTACTGCTGGCGGTCATGACGGGTCCCGAGGGCGACCTCACTACGCCGTTGTACACCGTTGATCACGCCCTCATCTCGACGCACGTGATCGGGTTCATCATCTTCGGCGTGGCGCTCGGTGCCTTCATGGTGTACAACAAGAAAGTCCGCGCCGGGATCTTGAACGCCTCGTGGCGCAATGGGATCAGGGCCATTCCGGTCAACGTGAAGGCGTTCATCTCGAACTCGGGAACGGTGCAACGGGTAATCCTCGCGGTGGTGGCGCTCGTGGCCGCTTTGCTGATTGCGGACTTCACGGGACCGCTCGCGCGAAACAAGATGTCGTGGAATCAAATAGTTGGTCAAC
This sequence comes from Acidimicrobiaceae bacterium, assembly GCA_003170315.1. Classification (GTDB taxonomy): domain Bacteria; phylum Actinomycetota; class Acidimicrobiia; order Acidimicrobiales; family RAAP-2; genus RAAP-2. The sequence goes on along the minus strand of PNAH01000010.1, from coordinate 220,741 downwards.
TGCTTCACACCCGAACCTACGGCTACATTGCGATCATCTTCTGGCTGCTCAACACCGTGCGCGTGCGCGCGCGCACCAAAAACGAGGAGAAGGCGCCGAGCTTCTTCGACGCGAATTGGGTGAAGATCCTGGGGGGAGTACTGGCCGGTCTCTTCTTCGCCGTCTGTGCCGACCCGTGGCTCCCCGTTCGCTTCAGCCTCTCGTACTTCAAGTGGAGCGGATCGAGCGACAATGACTTCTTTCACCACTGGACGACGTATCTGTGGACGTTCTGCGGACTGATCATCGGAATACGCGCGGCCCTCCAGGACCGGATGCAAGCGCGCGCCGTCGTCCAGAGTCGCTGGAAGGCGAACCACATAAAGGTGAGTGCCAATAGTCGCTTCGCGCTCTACGCCGGAGCCCTCTTCGTCGCCGTGGAGGTGCCGAAGTTCATTTCACCTTTCTGGCAGGAGTCCATATTTCAACAGATCGGCATCTTCTGTCTGTTGGCGGTGGGACTGAACGTCGTCATCGGATTCGCCGGACTGTTGGACCTCGGTTACGTCGCGTTCTACGCGCTCGGTGCCTACACGAACGGTTATTTCAGTGGCGCACTGCCCATTCATCCACCCTTCACGATCAACACGTTCTTCGTGATTCCCTTGGCGATCATCGTCGCGATGTTGGCCGGCGTCATTCTCGGACTGCCGACGCTGCGTCTCAGTGGCGACTATCTGGCCATCGTCACGCTCGGCTTCGGCGAGATCATCTACGTGTTGGCGAGTAACTTGACCAACGTGACCGACGGCGCCGGCGGCACCGGGGTCGCCGGAAGCTTCTCGATGAACCTGCCGTGGATTCATTGGTCCCTCAGCGGATTCGCCATTCAAGACGACCTTAATTTTTACTATCTGTTGTTGGCGTTCATTATTCCCATCCTCTTCTTCTTCAACTCGTTGAACCATTCGAAGGTCGGGCGCTCGTGGGCCGCCATTCGAGAAGACGAGGACGCGGCCAAGTCGCTCGGTATCAACAGCCTGAAGTACAAGGTCATGGCCTTCGCGATTGGTGCGAGTACCTCCGGCGTGGCCGGTGTCCTTTCGTCGGCGAAACTCGGTTCGATCTTCCCGTCGGACTTCGCCTTGCAGGTCTCGATCTTCGTGGTCGTGCTGGTCATCTTCGGTGGTATGGGGTCGATTACCGGCGTGCTGTTGGGAGCGACCTTCATCGGCTGGATTCTCCAGTACCTGATCTTTCACTCGTTCATTGACTACAACCAAGCTGACAAGTTCATGTACCTCGGCGCGATTCTGATTCTGACGATGATCTTCCGTCCGCAGGGAATGATTCCTTCCAAACGACGGATGCGAGAGTTCAAGGACGCCGAAGCCGGTCTCGGGACCTCGGACTCGATGGGACCGACCGCCGGTGGGGGTTTGACGTGAGCGACGTCACCGACACCGCGGCCAGCGTGGCGACGGACGACATCCTCGACGTGCAGAACGTCACGATGCGCTTCGGTGGCGTGACGAGTCTGAACAACGTGTCACTGCAACAGCGTCGAGGGGAGATCCTGGCGGTGATCGGACCGAACGGCGCCGGTAAGACGTCGCTCTTCAACTGCCTGACCGGCGTCTATCGCCCGCAGGAGGGCATCATCAACTTCCACGCCGCCAAGCACGGCACGGTGAACCTGGTCGGCAAGCCCCCGCATCGGGTGAACCACATGGGGCTCGCGCGCACGTTCCAGACGAGTCGAATGTTCAACGCTCTCACGACGTTCGAGAACATCAAGATCGGTGTGGAGTCGGGTCAAAAGACCGGTCCGATTGGCGCGATGCTCCACTTGCCGCGCACGCGTCGTGAAGAGCGCGAATCGGACCACCGAACGCTCGACCTGCTCGAGTTGGTCGGACTCACGCATCGGCTCAACACGATGGCCGACTCCCTGCCCTACGGGGATCGCCGCCGGTTGGAGATCGCTCGCGCCCTGGGGACGAATCCCGAGGTGCTGCTGCTCGACGAGCCCGCCGCCGGCACCAACCCGTCGGAGAAGCTCGGGCTGGCGGAATTGATTCGGGCCATCAACAAAGAGACCGGTATCTCGATTCTCTTGATTGAGCACGACATGCGCTTGGTGATGTCACTGGCCCAACGGATCTACGTCCTCAACTTCGGCGAGGTCATCGCCTCCGGAGCCCCGGCCGAAATTCAGCAGAATCCCGAAGTGGTCGCGGCCTATCTCGGCGTGACCGAGGATGAGGGTGGCGCCTGATGGGTGAGGCCATGTTGAGCGTCAACGACGTCGAAGTTCGCTACGGGGCCGTGCCGGCGATTCGAAACCTTTCGATCAACGTGGACCGCGGCGAGATCGTGACGATGCTGGGCGCGAACGGTGCGGGCAAAACGACGACCCTGCGAATGATCTCGGGATTGCACCGACCGTTTTCCGGCACGGTGACACTGGAGGGCGAAGACATCACGACGACGCCGGCTCACCACCTGGTGGAAATGGGGTTGAGTCACATCCCCGAAGGTCGGCGCATTTTCGGGACCATGTCGGTAATCGAGAATTTGGAGATGGGGGCCTTTCGTCGCAAGGGCAACTACAGCTCAGATTTCGATCACATCTTCTCGCTCTTTCCGGTGTTGGGAGAACGGCGCAAGCAGCTGGGGGGGACGCTCAGTGGCGGCGAACAACAGATGCTCGCTATTGGACGCGCGCTGATGGCCAAGCCTCGGATCTTGCTGATGGACGAACCGTCGCTCGGTTTGGCTCCCAAGATCATTGCGGCGATCTTCGAGATCATCACGCAGATTCGATCCGAAGGTGTCACGATCTTGTTGGTCGAACAGAACGCCAACCAGGCGCTTCGCATCGCGGATCGTGGTTACGTCCTGGAGAATGGGCACGTGCTCTATCAAGACACCGCGCCCGCCCTCTTGGGCGACGACCGAATTCGTCGCGCCTACTTAGGTCAATAATCACTTGCCGTCGTCGGTTCCGATGAAGCGATGAGACGTGTCACGTATTGAAGACCTGCATCCGAGCGCTCGCCGAGTCGCTGAAGCTCTGCACGCCCTCGGCGTCGATGGACCGTTCTTGGAGTTTGACGCTTCGACGAAGACCGCGGCGGACGCCGCTCGAGCATTGGAATGTGACGTCGGCGCGATTGCCAGCTGTCTGGTGTTCGTGCTCGACGACCAACCGGTGGTCATCATCAAGAGCGGCGCCTTTCGCGTGGACACGGTCTTATTCGCCGAGCTGGCCCACGGCGCAGTCGTTCGCCGAGCGACACCCGAGGAGGTGCGAGTCGCGACCGGTCAACCGATCGGGGGAGTCTCGCCGATCAATTGGCCGGAGGAACTACGCGTCTACATCGACGACTCACTCGCGCCGTACGAGCGAATCTGGTCGGCCTGTGGCACGCCGAACGCGGTCTTCGCGACGACCTTCGTGGAATTGCAAGATTTGACCAACGCCACTTCACTTACCTTGCGCGTTTGATCGTCTCGGTAGCAGCGGTGAGCGCTTGGCGAGTCGCTTCCTCGCGCCGCGGACGCCGCATCGGAGAGCACCAACGTCATCGAAGAGTCGGCGAAGGGGCCGCCGGCCAGGCACGAACGGAGCCGTAAAGCGCGGATTCGTCGCCGGTGACGGCGGATCGTTGTCGCTGCCAGTTGATCGAAGACACTTTCGAAGAGTAGTGATAATGAGCACGCGGGCCGCCCTTGAAGGCGGCCCGCGTGCGTCCATTCGCTCGTTGGAGTAGTCCTATTTGAAAGTGATTCGTACCTGTGCGGAGTCACTCTTGGTCGCGGTGGCGACCGAGATGGCGCACGACTTCAGATTCGAAGCCTTGGTGCCGCACGAACCGGTGCCAATCTTGCCGGCGACCACCTTGAACCGGAAGGCGGGCAGGACCCCGGAAGCGGTGATCTTCACGGGCTTCAGCGTCTTGAGGTCGCAGCCGGACTGGCTCTTCGACGTGGTGAGGCATTCCACCACGTACACCTGGTCACGCGGCTTGAAACCGGTACCCGAGACTCGAACGCTCGAGCCGTTCTTCAGTCCGGCGACCGGAGAGACGTGGAACCGGCGCGGTCCAATCTTCACCGGCGGCTTCGTGGTCGTCGTGGTCGGACTCGGCAGGGCAAACGTAATTGGGGTGAAAGCCGCGTCAGCACTCGGGGGATTGGTGCTCACGATGATCTCGCAGTTCGACAGGTCGCTCGACGAGGTGCCGCAGGTCGTGGTGCCCGAGATCGTTCCCGTAACCACCGTGACCGCGGTGCTGAGCGTTCCCGTGGCGCTGGTCGTTCCAATACTCACCGTGCTGACGTCGCACTGCGATTGGCCCGTGGCACCGGAGATGCATTCGAGGGCGTAGACGGTCTCGTTGTCCATGAAACCCGTACCGGTTACTGCGACGGATTGACCGCCGACCAAACCAGTGCTCGGTGTTGCCACGATCGTCGGTCCGGCCGCGGATGCGCTCGCCACGCCGAGAGAGGCCAGGCCTCCCAGGACCAGCGCTCCTATCGCCAAACTCGTCATAATCCGTCTCATGGTGTACGTCCTCCCAATAGCTGTTGTCACGAACTCTCTACAGACAAATCCGTGGTGCTTCAGTTACTTCGACATGCGACGGGCACAGTGCCGCACGCTGAATCGACGTCTCATCCTTCGATTCACGCCCACCTCATCCTAGATGAGGGTTAGCGAGGAAGTGCGGTCGTGAGGGCATCCTGCTTTACGTGCAACACGATTCAGGCGAATCCTATGTGGAATCGATGTCCTAAAGTAAGGGCGTGCGCCAATCCAGAACACGTGAGTTCGGTGCGTCCTGGATCGTCTTCTCGACGCGCAATCCGTGGCCCTCGTGAGCGGTAATCCCAACAGGAACGCGGCGCTCGAACGCCTGGCGGGAGTCTCGTACCCTGACGTCGATGATGATTTCATTCGCTTTCGCGACGATCCATTGGACGATGCCGTCAAGAGCGTCGTGACTTCCGTCGTCGTCGCGGAGGAGTCCGAACGGGATCGATTTCGCGCCGCGTTGTCGAGCGAAGGTATCGAGACACTCCGCCTCTACGCCCAGCGTCGAACGTTGCAGGCCCGACGTCGTTCGTCGATGAACTTGGTCGATGACGCAATGGAGGCGTTCGCTCTGATCCCGTCCGGTACCGACGTGCCGTGGGACACGTGGCTGAAAGCCGGTCTGTTCGTCGCTCGTTCACTCGGTCGCGACATCGAATCGATCGCGCAGCACTTTGGTGAACTCTCCACCCTGGAGTCGGCCCAGCGATTCGACGTCGTCTTCGAGGCGATGAGTCGCGTCGAGTCGCTCGGCCAGTGCTTCATCGCCGAAGTGACGACCAACTACGGCACGGGCTTCATCGAGACCATCGTGCATCGCGACACGCAGGCGACCGGTTCCTTGTTCAGCGCGCCGCGCCAGGCCGACGACATCGTGGCCTATGGGCCAATCACGAATCTGGCGCAGCTCACGGCGAGCCTCGCCGACGCCTACGACGAGACGGGGCATCTGCACACCGGCGCCATAGCCCAGGACCAGTTGGCGGGCATGTCGTTCTCCCAGCGGGTGTCCGGCGCCTTCCTCGAAACCACGGGCTGTCTGAGCTTCTACGCCGACGCGCCCAGTGACGATCGGTCATTCAAGGTCTTCGTCGCGGAGCTGCCCGAGGGCACCGATGTCGAAGCGCTAGCGCGGGGCGCCGAGCGCGACGATCAGGCCGTCTGTTTCGACGACACTCGACTGATCCTCCTGCTGGCGCCGCCGAACTTCGACAGCGACGATGACGTGGCCTTCGACTTCGGTGGCCACCTCGACATCGCACGACGGTTACTGCGAACCTCGACGCCGGTGGGTTGGCATAACCGCTGACGTCAGGCTTCGACGGTCGTTCTTCGGTTTACAGCGACGACGCGGAACCCTCGAGTTGTTGAATCAGGGCCGGCGTTATGGCGGTGACATCCGAGGGCACGGCGATTGGATCGTTGTCGTGCGTGACGGTGGCGCTCAAGCTCACGGTGGCGTTACCCGGCGTGCCGTGGCCCTGGGGCGCCGTGATCGAAATCGAACCTCCGGTTGCGACCGAGCCGGAGTTCGTCAGGGTCAAGGTGTAGTTCCCGGGAACGGGACCGGCCGTAGAGACGGACGGATCGACGCTCGCGATCGTCGGCTCGAGAGCCTTCAGCACCGATTCCAACGTCCCGGTTTCGCTGTAGCCACCCGAGGCCAGCGACGTGGCGTCTCCCTGGTCGATCAGATTCGTCAGCGCGTCCAAGATCGTACGCACAATCGCCTGGTCCTTCGCCGCCTGGGCCGTGGCCGCCGCCGACGTCGGAAGTACGGTGTTCACCAAGGTGGCCGGCACTTCGAACCACTTGTCGCCGAGGAACAGTTGGGCCGCCGCCAGTTCGGTCTGGTCCTTCGCGGTGAGTGGGATTCCCGGAATCGAATTGATCGCCGTCAGGTCGGCGTTCAGGTACGCGTTCCCATTGATCACCCGCACATCCAACAACGACTTAGCGCCGACGTTGAGCAGGATCTCAGCGTTGTCTGTGCCGTTGGCTTGCGAGAGGGGACCACCCGAAGGGTTCACGTAGCGCGTGTCCATCGACACCACGTTGAGTACTCGTTGTGCTTCGGCCACGCCGCTGCCCGAGACACTGGCGGTGAAGTGGACCTGCAGGTCGGCCTGGGCACCGAGTGACGCGACGGATTGATCGATAGTCGCCTTGGTGCCGCTACTGCACGCCGACAGACCCAGTGACGCCACCACCGCTCCCAGTATCAGGACTATCTTTCGCACGTTCTCTCCTCTTTTGGTGAACCCGAATCGCCGTGCGAGACGCCCGAGACCGCCTGACGTGGGCTCTCCGCGGAACGCTAGCACCGGCCTTGTGAAACCGAGAACATCGAGATTTGAACCTTCTTCTCGCCAATCGTGGGATTCGTAGTCCTGAGCGGTCGGACTTTCCACGCGCTCGCCGACACGTGGACGACGAATCAGTTTCGATGAGGCCTCGACGTCATCGCCGTCGGTTCCTTGAGGCGAGTCGATTTCGTGGAAAATCTCACGCGAGGCCGGACATACAGTTGCAGGGCGGAGGCTCAAACAGGAATGAAGGAAGAATGAACTTGAAAATCTCTCGAGCCACTGCGGTACTGGGCGCCGCGCTTCTGATCACCCCAATCTTGGCCTTTGGTGGCGTGGCGAATCCGGCTGGTGCCGGGGCGGCGCCAACTCGCGTACTGACCTGCAGCCTGAAGCTGGCCACCAAGCCGTCCACGTACTTGCTCTCGTGTGCCGACGCCAACGCCAGTTGGACCGGTGTGTCGTGGTCGGTCTGGAGCGCCTCGTCGGCTTCGGGCCACGGGATTTTGCAACAGAACGACTGCACGCCGAACTGCGTGTCGGGCAAGTTCATTAATTACCGCGCCACCGTAAGACTCTCGAAGGTCGTGGCGACCAAGAAGTACGGCGCACTGTTTTCCGAAGCGACCTTTCGCTACTCCGTGGGCGGCAAAGCCAAGACCGAATCCTTCGGGTTAGCCGACTGACGGCTCATCGAACACGGCGACGTTCGACCGACGAATAGTTCAGTTACCTTCGAGGCTGTCGCGATGAGGCGTTGGGCGAACGTCGCGGGCGTGAATCGGCTCGCCGCATGACGAGCACGTCGTGACCGCGCCGAGAGGGTGACCACAGCGGTGCGTCAGCACCATGGGCGGTGCCTCGCCGTTGGTGAGGTGACGGTCGCCCCACTGCATCAATGAGACGATGACGGGGTAGAGATCGAGACCGGCCTCGGTCAAGCGGTATTCGAAGCGCGGCGGGTGCTCTGATACCGGTCGGCGCTCTAACACGCCCTCGGCGACCAGTGTCTTGAGCCGCGCGGTCATCGTGTCGCGCGGGGCACCGGTCTTTCGCACCATCTCGTCGAAGCGACGGTTACCGAGGAAGACCTCGCGCACCGCCAAAAGGGCCCACTTCTCGCCGACAATCTCGAGGGTGCGGGCCACGGAGCAGGTACGTGGTTCGGTGGAAATAGAGGTCATAGCCCCATAATAGCAGTAAGTCCGATAACTGGACGTAGTGGCCAATCTTCGTGTAGGTTACATCCAGAAATCAAACTCACTAGGAGGTCGAGATGAGCGTGGAGACGGTGTCCGGCGCGAACTCGCCGGGCCAGGGCTATTCGAAAAAGCGAGTGGCTTTGATCGTCGGTGTGTTGTCGCTGGCGGTCTTCATGTCGAGTCTTGACCTCTTTATCGTCAACCTGGCCTTCCCGTACATCAGTCGCGACTTCCACGGCTCGTCGCTGGACTCGCTGAGTTGGGTATTGAACGGTTACTCGATTCTCTTCGCGGCCGTCCTCGTGCCGGCCGGGCGTTGGGCCGATCGCCTCGGGCGCCGACGCATGTTCGTGGCCGGTCTCGTCGTCTTCACCTTGGGATCGATCCTGTCGGGCGTGGCCCCGGACGTGTCGCTACTGATTGCGGCGCGTCTCGTCCAGGCCATCGGTGCGGGCATGATGGTTCCCGCGTCGCTGTCGCTGTTGTTGGCGGCCGTGCCGGGGCACGCTCGCGCGCAGGCGATCGGTACCTGGTCGGCCATCGGAGCGCTCGGAGCGGCCCTCGGCCCGGTGATTGGCGGCTTCCTCGTCGAAGTGTCGTGGCGGTGGGTCTTCTGGATCAATATCCCCGTCGGCGTCGTCACGGTGGTCCTGGCCTTAAGGGTGCTGCCGGAGAGTCGTGACGAGTCAGCCACTTCGCGACCGGACATGCTCGGTGCGGTGCTGGTGGCGTTCGCCGCCGGATCGTTGGCGCTCGCCTTGGTGAAGGCGCCGTCGTGGGGTTGGACCTCGAAGGACTTCATCGGATTGTTAGTCCTCGCTCTGGCGTGCTCCGTCGGTGTGGTAGTGCGTTCGGCCCGTCACGACGCGCCGGTCGTCGATCTCAAGCTGCTCGAATCGAGGTCCTTCAACGGCGCCATCTTGGCGTCGGTCGCCTACTACGCCGGGTTCGGAGCCTTCTTGTTGAACATGGTCGAATTCTTGACCGGGGTCTGGCATTTCTCCGCGATCGACGCCGGTCTAGCCATTGCCCCGGGACCGTTGATGGTCTTGCCCTTCGCGCGCGTCGTGGCGCCGCGGCTCGCGGCGAAGCTCGGGGGAGCGGGTCGGGTCGCGGTCGTGGGTTGTTTCGTCAACGTCGCGGCGCAGTCCTTGTGGCTCACCCAGATTCAGGTCCACGCGGCCTACGCCACCCACTTATTGCCGGCCCAGCTCCTGGGAGGAGCGGGCGTCGGCCTCACGATACCGTCGCTGCTCGGTGCCGGCACCGCGTCGATTCCCCCGGCCCGTTTCGGCGCCGGCAGCGGCGTGCTGAACATGGCGCGCCAGATCGGCACCGTCCTCGGCGTCGCGGGGCTCATCGCCATCCTCACGGGACTGAACGTCGCGGACCCGGTGGTTGCGTTCCGTCACGGTACGGAGCTGGTGATTGCGTTTTTCGCGTTAGCCGGGCTGACGTCGGCGGCGCTTCTCAGTCGCCGAGTGACGATGACTCAGTAATTCCCAATCGGACGTCACAACTCAGTCGCGTTGAAGCGAGGTCCCGGTGCCGCCATTGGACTCACTCGGCGACACGACGTGACTCTCGACTATGGAGATGGGAGACTGGAGCCATGAAGGGAACGTTCGACTTGGTTCGTCGCCCCCTGATCGTCGCGACGTTGACGCTTTCATCCCTCGCGACGTCGGTCTCGACGGTGGGTGCCACGTCCTCCACGACGACGACGAACCCGAGCGCGCCACCGGTTTGTGGGGTCGTAGCGAACTCCTCGGTCCATTTTGTGTCGAAGCAATCGCCGTGTGAGATCCGGGTTCGGCGCGGGACCAACGTTCGGATCAAACTTCGGTCCGGTTTTCGGTGGGGTTATCCGGTAAGCACTTCGCGAGCAGTCGTCGTGAAGGACATTTCACGCAACTCAGTCGGTGTCTTTGCCGCCACTCTCCACGCCGCCGCCACCGGACGCGCCACGATTCGAACGACCGGTACCGTCTACTGCAAGTCCGGTGTGGCCTGTCCGGACCTGGCGTTGCTCTGGAGTCTCGAAGTCATCGTTACCTAGAACGCGTTGGCGAAAAACGCGTCGTCACGGTCGTGACGTTGTGGGGATCGTCGTTCGTTGCCGACCGGCAGTCGTCTACATCGAGAATTCGAGTGGCTCGCCGGTCTCGAGGAAGGTCTTCAGACTCGAGAGCAGTGGCGGCCACCCTTCGCGAATGGCATCGTGCACCACGCTGCCCGATTCGAATCCGTCATGGCGAACGGTGAGGCACACCACGCCGTTCGACTTTTCGATATCGAAGGCCACTTTGGATCGCGGTTCATTGGCGAATTTCAGTCGATCCTCTTCCTCGTAGCCGCTCGCGCTGGCCCATCCGGGCGAGAACGTGTGCCAGGTGTAGGCCAATCGCGTCGGCGACGACGATTCGAGGACGACTTGCTCGGAGTCGCGAATCGTGAGATGACCCATCTTCCAGTCCATCGTTGAATCGACCTTCCAATCGGTGATGAACGCGACGTTCCACCATTTCTTGGTCTTCGCGGGATCCGTCAGTGCTCGCCACAGTCGCCGGGTCGTGGTGTCGATGTAGATCTTGTATTGAAACGCGTCGTCGTTCATTCGCCCTCCATCGAATCCATTGTGCCACGACAACGTACGCGCGGTGAGGTTCGTCGCACGTTATCGATGTGATCGAATTCAACGGCAGCGAGAGTTAGCATGACGGGATGTTCGTACGTGCGAGGGTCGCCGGTGCCGGGCGCCACGGCGTCGTGGGCGAGCGCCACGCCGGTGGGCTGAACCAGTGCCCGTAAGACCAACACCTCGCGGCCAGCCGCCCGTCGAGGAGGTGGAGGAAGAAGAGATCCCCGAGTCCCGTCGTCGTCGATTTGTGCGCATCGCTGATGGCCAATCCGTACCGGTTCTGACGATTCTCTTCTCAGTCTTCATCGTGGCGGGCGTCTACCTTTCCGGCCAGCTGATCTATCACTTGCGGATCCTGTTGTTGCTGGGCCTGGTCGGTGGCTTCATCGCCCTCATCCTCAATCCGGTCGTGGTGGCCCTGCAGCACTGGCGCGTGAAGCGTCGTGGTGCGGCGGTGGCGATCGTGACGTTCGTCGCGCTACTGATTTTCCTGGGTCTCGCGGTCCTCTTCGGCTACCCGCTCATCAACGGCATCACCCATTTCGCGAGCGCGCTGCCGGGCTACGTCAGCCGAGCCCAGCACGGTCAGGGTTGGATCGGGCATCTTTTTCGCAAGTACCACGTCGAATCGTGGGTGCGACGCAACTCCAGCCACCTCACGTCGCTGGCGACCGGTTTGGGCAAGCCGGCCCTGGCCCTGGGCAAGGGCGCGCTGGCGTCAGTACTGTCGCTCGTAGCGGTCTTCACGTTCGTCGTCCTGTTGTTGATCGAAGCGCCGAAGATCCGTCGGTCGCTGACGAAGTTGGTCGCGCCCGAGCGGGCCAAGCGCTTTCGCCACATCGGACGAATCGTCTCGCGTGCGGTATCGGGTTACGTCTTAGGTGACATGATGACGTCCATCGCCGCGGGCGTCGTGGTCTTCGTCACCCTGTTGATCGTCGGGGTACCGTACGCCTTCTTGTGGGCGCTCTGGGTGGCGCTGGTGGATTTTCTGCCGACGATCGGCGGCGCCTTGGCCGGCGTTCCGACGGTGCTGTTCGCCTTCGCGCATTCCCTCGCCGCAGGGATCGTCACGTTGGTCGTCTTCCTGCTCTACACCCAAATTGAGAATCACATCTTGAATCCGATCGTCATGAGCCGCACCGTGAGGATCAATCCGCTCATGGTGTTCGTCGCGGTCTTGATCGGTGCCGACCTCGGCGCGTGGGTCGCCGGCTTAGCCGGCGGATTCGTGGCGGTCCTGCTCGCCGTGCCGATGGCGGCCACGATTCAGGTCATCGTGCGAGAGTGGTGGCGCGAGAGCGAACCGGAGTAGCGACCGCGCAGGTGTAATCGCGGACTACAGCGGCGTGACGTAGGCCCCGTGAATACCGCCGTCGACCATGAACGTCGTCGCGGTGACGAAAGACGCGTCGTCGCTGGCGAGAAAGAGCACCGCGTTGGCGATCTCTTCGGGCTCACCGAAGCGTCCCATCGGGACGTGAACCAGGCGACGGGCGGCGCGTTCGGGGTCCTTCGCGAACAGCTCGATCAACAACGGGGTGTTGACCGGTCCCGGGCAGAGCGCGTTCACGCGAATCTTCTCCCGGGCGAACTGGACCGCGAGCTCACGACTCATGGCCAGCACGCCGCCCTTGGAGGCGGTGTAGGAGATCTGCGAGGTCGCCGAACCGAGGACCGCGACGAAGGACGCGGTATTGATGATGGAGCCGCCGCCGCGCCGTTGCAGGTGGGGGATGCCGTACTTGCAACACAGGTAGACCGAGGTCAGGTTGACGTCTTGGACCCGCTTCCAGGCGTCGAGGCCGGTGGTGAGGATCGAATCGTCGTCGGCCGGCGAGATGCCGGCGTTGTTGACGAGCACGTCGATGCCGCCGTAGACCTCGACGCTCTTTTCGTACATGGCGACCACGCTGCCCTGGTCGGCGACGTTTACCTTCACGAACAGACCACCGATCTCCGCGGCGACCTCGGGGCCGTGCTGATCGTCGAAGTCCGCCACGACGACGCTCGCGCCTTCGGCGGCGAAGCGGCGCGCGGTCGCTCGACCGATGCCACTCGCCGCGCCGGTGATGACCGCAACTTTGTTCTCTAACCGACCCATCATTCCTCCGTTGAAATAAAGACGTTCTTCTCTTCGCTGAAACTACGCAGGGCGTCCGGGCCGAGCTCTCGTCCGAGGCCCGACTGCTTGTAGCCCCCGAAGGGCGTCGAGTAACGAACCGACGAGTTCGAATTCACGGATAGGGCGCCGGTCTCGACGCCGCGCGCCACGCGCAGGGCCCGTCCGACGTCGCGGGTCCAGATCGAACCCGAGAGCCCGTAGGGACTGTCGTTGGCGATGCGGATCGCGTCGGCCTCGTCTTCGAATCGCCGCACTGAGACGACCGGACCAAAGATCTCTTCGCGAAAAGCGCGCTCCGTGCCGTCGGCGGATTCGAGCACGGTCGGCGGGTACCAGTAGCCCGGCCCCGTCGGCGCGTTGCCCCTAAAGGCGACCGCCGCCTCGTCGACGAAGGAGTCGACGCTGGTGCGTTGTCCGGCCGAAATCAGTGGTCCCATTTCGGCACTCTCGTCGGCGGGGTCGAGCACGCGGAAGTTCTTGACCGCGACCTCGAAGAGTTCCATGAAGCGCTCGTAGGCTGAGGCCTCGACGAGGATCCTCGAACGCGCACAGCAGTCCTGACCGGCGTTGTCGAAGACGGCACCGGGCGCACCGGCGGCGGCGCGCTCTAAGTCCGCGTCGGCGAAGATCACGTTGGCGCTCTTGCCACCCAGTTCGAGCGTGACGCGCTTCACCTGCTCGGCGCAGCCGGCCATTACCCGCTTACCCATTTCGCTCGAACCGGTGAAGCAGACTTTGCGCACCGATTCGTGCGTCACGAAACGCCAACCCACCACGCCGCCGTCACCGGGTAGTACCTGGAAGACGCCTTCGGGCAGCCCGGCTTCCAGTCCGAGTTCACCGAGACGGATCGCCGTCAGAGGCGTCAGAGTGGCCGGTTTCAGGACGACCGTATTGCCGGCCGCGAGCGCCGGCGCGAATCCCCAGCCGGCGATGGGCATGGGAAAGTTCCAGGGCACGATGATGCCCACGACGCCGAGCGGTTCGTAGAAGGTGAGGTCGACGCCGCCGGCGACCGGGATCTGTTTGCCGCTGTGACGTTCCGGCGCGCCGGAGTAATAGGCCAGCACGTTTCGTACGTTCTCGGCCTCCCACCGGGCGTTGCCGATGGTGTGTCCGGAGTTGGCCACTTCCAACAGCGCCAACTCTTCGACGTGCTCGTCCACGACTTGCGCGAAGTGGCGCAACAGATGGGCACGTCTCGCGGGCGTGACGTCGCGCCACTCATTCGCGACCTTCGACGCGCGCGCAATCGCGCGGTCGGTCGCTTCGAGATCGTAGAGCTCGATCGACGCGACCGGCGCCTCAGTGGCGGGATTGAGAATCGACAGCACGCTCATAGACGTTCGAAACCTCGGTACCGCTCCCAGTCGGTGACGGCGGCGTTGAAGGCCTCGACCTCGACACGTGCGGCGTGCACGTAGTGGTCGACCACCTCGTCACCGAAGGCGGCTCGCGCGACGGGGCTGTGATCGAACAGCTCGATCGCTTCGGCGAGCGTCGTCGGTACGCGCGCGGAGTCGGCTTCGTAGGCGTTGCCCGCGAAGGCCGGCGGCAAAGTGAGGTTGTCGTCAATGCCCTGAAGTCCGGCCGCGACGAGGGCGGCGATCGCGAGGTAGGGATTCACGTCGCCCCCGGGAATGCGACACTCGAATCGCAGCGACGGTCCGTGGCCGACGACGCGGAAGGCGCAGGTGCGGTTGTCGTGGCCCCACAACAGGGCCGTGGGGGCGAAGGATCCGGCGACGAAGCGCTTGTAGCTGTTGATGTTCGGCGCCAGCATCACGGAGAAGTCGCGCGAGTGGGCGAGTAGCCCCGCCAAGAAGTGCTCGAAGATCTCGGAGAAGCCGTGTTCGCTCTGACCCGCGAAGACCGGCTGGTCGTCCTTGTCGCGCAACGAGAGATGGATATGACAGGAGTTGCCTTCTCGTTGGTCGTACTTGGCCATGAACGTGAGACTGACGCCCTCTTGGGCCGCGATCTCTTTGGCGCCGAGTTTGAACAGGCTGTGCTCGTCGGACTTCTCCACCAGAGTGTCGTACTTGAAGGCGACTTCGTGCTGTCCGAAGTTGCATTCACCCTTCACGGATTCCACGACCATGCCGGCCGAGCGCATCGAGCGCCGAATGCGACCGAGCAACGGCTCGATTCTCGATGTGCCTTGAATCGAGTAGTCGACGTTGTACTGATTCACCGGCGTCATGTCGCGGTAGCCGGCCTCCCAGGCCTGCTCGTAGGTGTCTTCGAAGACCATGAACTCGAGTTCGGTGCCGGTGATGCCGGTCCAGCCGCGATCGGTGAGCCGTTCGACCTGGGCGAGGAGGATTTGGCGCGGGGAGGGCGCCACCGGGACCCCTTCAACCGTTTCGACGTCGGCGAAGATCATGACCGTCTTTTCGTGCCACGGAACCAGTCGGGTGGAGGAGAAATCGGGTTTGAACGCCAGGTCGCCGTAGCCGCGCTCCCAGGAGGTCAACGCGAAACCGTCGACCGTGCGCATGTCTACGTCGGAGGCGAGGAGGTAGCTGCAGCCTTCGACGACGCCGTCGGCCAACTCGTCGAAGAAGTAGGAGGCGTCGAGACGCTTACCCTGCAACCGGCCCTGCATGTCGGTGATGGCGACGATGATGGTGTCGATTTCGCCCTCTTCGACCAGACCTTTCAGTTCGTTGCGCGTTGGTCGACCGGCGATGTGTGTGGTCACGTCTGCTCCTTGGATTTACGACGTCCGATCGGTGCGGACGAGGACGATTTTCCAATCTTGGTGTCGAGGCTAGTCAAAAGACTTCCGTGACGATTGCGCGATTCGTGCATAGCGCAGGTGGGGTTCCATCGACGGCCGCGCACGTCGTTTGGTTCACCCGCACTTCGTGAGTGCCTTCACGTGTGAATTGGAAGACGGTAGTCACACGGCCGCACATCGCGCCGAAAGGCGGCCGAGTCACTGCGTTCGTTCGTCAGGACCAAACGGGGTGAGGCCTCTCCACGATCGGCAACTGTCTTTTAACGGAGTGAACACAGTTCCCCGTGCTCGGAGCCCACAGAAGTTCTAGTATCTCGCTCAATGGTATAGGCCATTTGAATCGAGGGGGAATTCAGTGTCAGACGACAGTGTCACCATCGCACCCGGCGCGATGAGCGATGAGCAGCGATTGCATCAGATGGGCTACGCCCAAGAACTCCATCGAGGGATGAGCAAGTTCTCAAACTTCGCCATCTCCTTCACGATCATCTCAATCCTTTCGGGGTGTCTAACCCTCTACTCGTACGGTTTGTATCACGGGGGCCCCCCCGTGATGATCTGGGGCTGGGCGATCGTCGGACTGCTCGTGATGTTCGCCGGTCTCTCCATGGCCGAGATCTGCTCAGCGTTCCCAACGGCGGGTGGTCTCTACTACTGGTCGGCCAAGTTGGCACCGGGAAAGAGTGGTCCGATCTGGTCCTGGTTCACCGGTTGGTTCAACCTGCTCGGTCAGGTCGCGGTCACCGCCGGCATCACCTTCGGGTGCGGGTATTCGGTGGGCGAGTTCATCTATTTGACCTCGGGCAACGCGACGTGGACATCGAATCGGCACGTCGTACTTCTGACGGCCATCCTGCTGATCATCCAGGGATTGATCAACACCTTCGGGGTCAACATCGTCTCCTTGTTCAACAAAGTATCGGTGTGGTGGCACCTGACCGGAGTTGCGGTCATAGTCGTACTGCTGTTTATCGCCCCCCACTCGCACAGTCACCAGAGCGGGAGTTTTCTCTTCGGGTCCCAGGGGTTCGACGCCTTCCGAGGTCTCTCCGGATTCTCCGTTCCTTTCTACGTGTTCTTGCTCGGATTGCTGGTCGCGCAGTACACCTTCACTGGTTATGACGCGTCGGCGCACGTGACCGAGGAGACCCTCGAGGCCGCGGTCTCGGGTCCCAAGGGGATCGTCACCTCGATCTGGGTGTCGTGGATCGCCGGATTCGTCCTGTTGATCGGCGTGAGCGCCGCGATCCCGAAGTTCGTTCACGGCTTTTCGGTGACGATCGCCGGAACGCACTACACGAGCTTCGCGTCCTTCGCCGGCGGCGTGCCGTGGGGCAACGTGTTCGTGTACTCCACGGGCAAGGTCCTCGGTGAGATTCTGGTGCTGGTGGTGATCGGGGCGCAGTTCTTCTGTGGCATCGCATCCATCACGGCCAATTCTCGAATGATCTACGCCTTCTCAAGGGACGGTGCCGTGCCGTTTTCGAATTACTGGCACCATGTCAGCAAGCGCAGCCGCGTGCCGGTGCACTCCGCCTGGTTTGGTGCCGTTGGCGCGTTCATCTTGACCACGCCGGCGCTCCTTCCCGGCAACACCGGCGGTACCGCCTACGCCGCCGTGACGTCCATCGCGGTCATCGGGTTGTACGTCGCGTATCTGATCCCGGTCTTCCTGCGACGGATCAACGGTGCGGCGTTCACCCCAGGTCCGTGGAAGCTCGGGAAATGGGGTCCGGTCTTCGGGTGGATCGCCATTGTGTGGGTGGTCATTATCTGCGTCTTGTTCATGCTCCCCGCGTCAAAGCCGATCAATGCCGATACGTTCAACTACACGCCCGTGGCGGTCGTTGCCGTCATCGGCTTCGCCGGTCTCTATTACGCGTTCTCGGCGCGCAAGTGGTTCAAGGGCCCGAAGATTCAAGGTACGCCCGACGAGTTGGCGGCCATCGAGCACGAACTCAGCGTTTAGTTTTCCGAGTCCCCTCCATGACCGAGCGTTTTCGGTGATGGAGGGGACTCCTTGCTTTACCCCGACCGTTGTCAGACTCCCATTAAGGAGTCGTCATGGCATTGATCGAGAGCATCGAAGACGTGGACTCGTGTTGGCGCGATCTCGCCGAGGTCCTTTCGGCCGGGATATCCAGAGTGTTGCTCTACGGACCGTCGGGCACCGGCAAAACCTACGCGGCGCTGCATCACAACGTCGGCAGCGGTCCCGCGGAACGACTCGTCTGCACGGAGGACCTGACCTCGGGTGAGATCACCGGCACCTGGATGCCGGTCGGTGAGAACCGCTGGGAGTGGCGCGAGGGCCCGGCGATTCGCGCGTGGCGCGGCGCTGGTGGACTGGGCGGTCGACTGGTCGTCGACGAAGTCGACCGTGCCTCCGGTGACGCGCTCAGCACGCTGTTGGCGATGACCGACTCACCGGAATCGGCGCGTTGGCGCAACCCCGAGACCAGCGAATGGGTTCGCCCTGGTCCCCAGTTCTCGGTCGTCATGACCTCCAATTGCGATGACCTCGACGAGATCCCCGCGTCGCTGCGCGACCGCTTTCCGGTGAGTATCCGCATCGATCAACCGCACGCGTCGGCGCTGGCGAGTCTCAGCAGCGACCTTCGTGCGCCGGCCTTGGCCGGGTCGCTCGGACCGGCCAGCCGACGCGTCTCGCTGCGTCGCTTCTACGCCTTTGACGAACTGCGACGACACCTCGGACCAACTCGGGCCGCGCAGTTGGTCTTTGGCGACGACGTCGGCACCAGTGTGCTCGACGCGTTGGTGATCTCCTCGCTAGCGTGAAGAACGTCGTTCATCCGGAGTTGGTGACCGGACGCGAAGACGGATTCGGCAACGCCCCGTGGACGGTGAAGCCGGGCTCGACGCGTCGGGGCGAGGCGAGCTGCAACTTGACCGAGCGGATACTCGAGGTCCCCCTCGGAATTGACGCCACGTCTCGCGTGGTTCGGGCGCACGAGTTGATGCACGCTCGAGTCAGTCCGCACTTGATCGAACATTACGGAGCGCTCGAAGAGATGTCACCGCGCGCGCTCGAGTGCGCCGAAGAACTTCGCATCAACACGCTCATCACTCGACTGAACTTCGACGTGGCGCAGTTGCGCGACGGGTCGGAGAAGAACGGCGCCCAACGAATCGCCGAGAGTGACGACTGGCCCGAAGCGATCTGCTTTCTCATGGCCGTGCTCGGGACCGGGGGAGAGAAGGAGTATCTCGCGGGGATCCGACGGATCTCTCCCTCGTGGATGCCGGGGCTGCGCGCCGTGCGAAAGCGAGCCCTGGGACTCATGGACGCGTTTACGAGCGAGGCGCTCGGGGCTACGCGACTGAACGAAGAGCAGCTGCCGAGTGGCTACGCGAACTCCACCGTCGTGCTGGCGGGAATACTCACGCAATCGATGGTGGCGCGACCACCGAAGACGCCCGAGGAGCTTCGCGCCTTTCGACGCTCACTTGAACCGGGTGGTCGCCGACCGCCGACCGGTCGATTTGCCCCGCTGACCTTCGACGATTCGGTTGCGATGTCGCCTCGTCCGAGGGGCGCCGGCGTTCGTCACGCGCGTGCCAGTACGAGTGGACCGACCATGCGTTATCCCAGTCGTTTACTCACCGACGATCGCAAGCGAGCTTTCGCGCAGCGTTCGACGTTGCACGGTGGCATCGTCATCATCGATCAGTCCGGATCGATGGACATCGACGAAGCGTCGTTGTCAAGTCTCCTTGGTCGAGCGCCCGATGCGCTGGTGGTCGGGTACAGCCACCGCCCCGGTGACCATGGTGTGACGCCGAACGTGTGGGTACTCGCTGATCGAGGATCGGTCGCGACGACGATTCCCTCGGGCAACATCGGTAACGGAGTGGATGGTGCCGTCCTCGCGTGGGCGCTGCGTCGACGCCGCGGAAATGAACCGATCGTCTGGGTCACCGACGGTCAAGTCACCGACTCCCACGACCATCCCGACGATCGGCTGACCATCCAGTGCGCCGAGTTGGTGCGGCTCCACCGGATACGACTGGTGAGAGAGCTCAGCGACGCGGGTCGGGCGTTGTCGTGGGGACGAACGACCGGTCGCGTCGATTGGCCCCGATTCGGTCGTTTGGGCCGGAAACTCCAGGAAACGAAGGCAATTTAACCCTTTTTGTCACAGCCGCAATTTACAGTTGCAACGAACACTTGTTCGCCTTACAATATACGAACAGGTGTTCGTGAAAGGGGTCGGCCATGGCGGCAGTTGAGGTAGTTGAGTTCGAGGAGTTTGAAGTAATCGATGCACGACCGTACTTGCGCTTGGTGAGCACCCCCCAGGTCTTTCGCACCGGTCCTCCATTGGCGAATCGCCGCGCCGCTCGAGCGCGGATGTTGAAGCGGCGCCGACGCACGCTGGTCGTGTTCGCACTGTTACTCGGTCTGGTGATCTTGTCATGGCCCGGCCACGCGTTCGGGGGCGAGACCGGCGCGGGACTCCCGATTGACCTCGCCAACAGTTCGGTGCTCGCGTCGGGCATGAACTACGTCGTCCAGCCCGGAGACACGGTCAATTCCATTGCCCGAATGATGAATCCGATTGACCCGAAAGTGGCCCGGGCCGACCTCGTCCACGAACTCGATTCGTCGGTCGTCGTACCCGGCGAGCGCATCCTAATCCCCTAAATTTCAAGGGTTTTGGGTGTATCCTCAAGGCATGCGCTGTC
Organism: Acidimicrobiaceae bacterium; assembly: GCA_003170315.1. GTDB lineage: Bacteria > Actinomycetota > Acidimicrobiia > Acidimicrobiales > RAAP-2 > RAAP-2. The sequence goes on along the minus strand of PNAH01000010.1, from coordinate 200,435 downwards.
CCTTCTGTTCGGCGGATGACGACCGCGTCGTCGACTCACGCCTCGCTGAAGACGGTGTGGCTATCCGACGCCGACGCGAATGCTCGAACTGCAACCAGCGCTACACGACCTTCGAACGGATCGAGGAGATCGGCCTTTACGTGATCAAGCGCTCAGGTGACCGCGAGGCTTTTGACCGAAGCAAGATCCTGCGGGGCATGCGCGCGGCCAGCAAGAACCGTCCGGTCGACGAAGAGGCCCTCGAGGTGCTGGTCACAGCGATCGATGAATCGATGCGTCTGCTGAATCGAGACGTGACGAGCGAAGAGGTGGGAATGGCGTCTCTCGAGGCCCTGCGTGACGTCGACGACGTCGCTTACGTCCGCTTCGCCTCGGTCTACAAGGGGTTCGAAGGGACCGACGACTTCGCGCGCGAAATCGGCATGCTGGTAAAGACGACCGCACCCAAACTGCGCGGCTGATGCGCGCGCTCGATCTGCGACCCCAGTGCGCCATGGCGATTTACGCGCACCCCGATGACGCCGACGTCGCGGCCGGGGGACTCCTCGCCCAGTGGGCGCAAGACGGTTGCGCCGTTCATCTCGTCGTGGTGTGCGACGGCGATAAGGGTTCGCACGTGCTGACCGCCGACGCCGGTGCGGTGCGCGAGGTGCGAGGGGCCGAAGTGGAGTTCGCGGCCGATCTCCTCGGCGCCGCGACCGTCACGCGACTGGCCCGACCGGACGGCGAGGTCGACAACGACGTGGACCTTCGCGCCACCCTGGTCGGTCTCATACGCCAGTATCGACCGGAAGTCGTGATCGGTCCCGACCCCACGGCGACGTTCTTCGCCGGCGTGTACGTGAACCACCGTGATCACCGCGAGACTGGTTGGGCGCTGTTAGACGCGGTCGCTCCGGCCGCCGCGATGCCCCTTTACTTCCCCGATCAAGGCGAGCCGCACCAGGTGGCCAGCCTTCTCTTGAGCGGCACGCACGATCCGGACGTGGTGGCTGACATCACTGGCACGATCGACACCAAGGTGAAGGCCGTCTTGGCGCACAGTTCGCAGTTGGAAGGCGACGCCGAGGCCATTCGCGAGCTGGTCTACGGGCGGGCCGAACAGGCCGGGCGGCCCGTGGGGGCACCGTTCGGTGAGGCCTTTCGCAGTGTTGAACTCGCCTTCTGAGGCCCCTTCGGTCGACGACGCGCCGATCTTGCACGTCGACCTCGACGCTTTCTTCGCGTCGGTCGAGATCCTGGACGACCCCACGCTGCGGGGCAAACCGGTGGCCGTTGGGGGCGGCGGGGCGCGCGGTGTCGTGGCCAGTGCGAGCTACGAGGCCCGACGCTACGGCGTGCGCAGCGCCATGCCCAGCGTGATCGCTCGGCGACGTTGTCCGGACCTCATAATTCTGCCCGGTCGCTTCGACCGCTACGAGGCGTACTCCCGACAGTTTCACGACATCGTGCGCGACCTCACGCCCGACTACGAGCCGCTGGGACTCGACGAGGTGTTCGCGAATCTCTCCAGCCTGCGCCGTTTGAACGTGCGACCACTGGCGGCGGCGGCCGAACTGCGCCGTCGAATCATGGGCGAGCTCGGTCTGCTCTGCGGCGTGGGACTCGGGCGCAATAAACTTTTCGCGAAGTTGGCCTCCAAGGAGTCCAAACCGACCGTCGTCGACGGACAACTCGTGGAAGGCGCCGGGGTGGTCTGGGTCAGTCCCGCTCTCGAGAAGAAGTGGCTGGACGAACTCCCGGTGCGTGCCCTGTGGGGCGTCGGTCCGGCCACCGCGACGAAGCTGCACAAGCTGGGCCTGCGATGGGTGCGCGACCTCGCCAAAGTCGACGAAGCAACTCTGGCCGCTCACGTGGGGTTGGCGATGGCCTCGACGCTCGTGGCGTACGCCCACGGCGAAGACAAGCGCGAGGTGACGGTCGATCGGGTCCTCAAGTCGGTCGGTCACGACCAGACCTTCGCCACGTCGTTGAGCGGCCTCGACGCCGTCGTCGAGGCCGCGAAATCCCAAGCGGCGGTCGTCGCCCGGGCTCTACGGGGTCAGGGTCGCGTCGCGCGCACCATGACGGTCGTCGTTCGATTCGACGACCTCACAAGCGTCAGCCGGTCCCAGACGCTTCCCTTCGGCATCGACGACGAGGTCGCGATCCTTGCGATTGCCGAAGCGTTGCTGCAATCGATCGACCTCGCGAACTCGGTTCGCCTCTTGGCGATTCACGCGTCCTCGTTTCTCCAACGCGACGACAACAGCCTGCAGTTGACTTTCGGACTGGATCCGACGTCAATCGACCCCCGCGAACAGGCTGAGGCGATATCGCGCGAACGACAGGTCTCGAACGAGGCCCTGCGCGACGCCGTCGACGAGGTTCGTGAGAAATTTGGTCGCGCGGCGGTCGGCGCGGCGTCCGAACTCGGTGACCACGGCATCGAGATCGCCACCCAACGCGGGAGCAGTGCCTTCGGACCCGAAGAGTACCAACACGGGCGGTAAAGATTGTCGGCCGCGCGTTCGTGAAGGGTACGAGCTAGTCCGACGATCTATTCGTCCGCTGGTTCGTCCGTGTGCTCGTGCTGATGTTCTGGCGCCGGCGCGGGCTCAGACGCCGGTGGCATCGGTGTTCGCCGACGCCCGAGGAGCCAAAGGAAGGCCGCGCCGACTTTTCCGACCGGGTGATGGTGTTCGGACGGTCCGTGACTCGCGCCCGGACCGGACAGTCCGTCACCGCCGCCACCGGTCAGACCGGCTAAGGGATTGCCGCTCGAGTCCGGATACTTGGACACTCGCGCCAAACGGCGACGCGGCTTGCGCGACTTGTCTCCCGATGATCCCATTCTCCGACCTCTTTCCAGTCATTGATGATTCGGCTCGAGTGCCTCACGGAAGTCGATGGGGTGGCGTGTCGAGCTTGCCGATGCCCGACGCCAGTACGACGGAGTTCGGCACTTTCAAGAGACCGTCCTCGGTTTGCAGCGTAACGTAGGTCAGACCAATGCCCAACACCCACGCGTCGACGACGCCGATGGTGCCCGATCGAACACGGATGTGTTCGCCGACACTGAATGGTCGAGCGAAGAGCAACACGAGCGAAGCAAAGATATTGCCGAGGCTCTGTTGGGCCGCTATTCCCAGTACGACGCCGGCGAGTCCGAAGCCGATGATGAGGTGGGCGAGCGAGACGCCCAGAAGTTCGAAGACCGCAATGAGGACGAGCAAGTAGCCCACACCGGTGGCCACGAGTCGCACGATGGCGGCGGCCGCCTCGAGCGTGCGACGCGCCAAGAATCGGCCCATTCCGTCGGCCAGGCGACCCACAGCGTAGATGCCCGAAATAAGCAGTACCGGCACCGTGATCCAAGTGACCAATGAAGAATGGTGCATCACTTCATGACGATCGAACTCTGATTTCACGACGATGGCCGCCACAGCGATGACAGCTGCCACGATGCCGGAGATCCACACCTGCTGAAGAGTGGGTGGCGTTCCACGAGGTCGTTTGCGGGCCATAGTCCACAACCTTAATAACGATGCCGATTGGGTCAATTGCTGCGGGCGTTACAACTCGTTGCTCGTCATTCATTTCGACGAATCAAACAGTGGACGCCACATACGGCAACGGCGCCTTCATGGTCGTGTCGGATGGACCATTTCGCATGAATTTCCCAGACGCGTCGAAGGAGCCCGTAAGAGACAAGCGCCCAAGGTTTTTAGTGCTGTGAGGAAGTTCCAATTGGGCGTGAGAAACGTTCGCTGGGAAAAGGAAAATTTCACCATGGTTGACTTTGGACTCATCCTCTTATTAGTGAGCTTCGTTTTGGCCCTCAAGATCCTTGGTCGATCGGCGTGATCGTGTTGCTGGTCGGTCTCGTGCTGTGGGCTCTGGGAACCCTGGGCCACGCCGTCGGAGGGCGAAATCACTACTTCTAAACCACCTATTCTCCCTGATCCCCGGTCGGTGTGCGCCGTCGCACCGACCGGGGATATTTTCTTACCCGTTTGTTAGAAGAACCATCTAAGGTCGAAAGTGACGGACCCGCCCCTGAAAGCTCTAGGGCAATCGGATGGAGTTCGCCGAGGATTAATGCGTCGGGCCATGCCGAAGTGGTGGAGTTCGACGTTCGTTTCAAATGATTGTCGCTGGAAAATCGTTCTGCCGAAACGTGAGCGAGCTAAAGCGATCAGGTGGGAAGAATGGTGCACCAAGAGTTGCCATGATTGAAGTGATTTTCGGATTCGCCAGAGCGGTTGACTTAGTGAACTCGCGTTTTCTCCTTTAGACGACGAACACAGGGCAGTGGCACTGTAGCAATGAGAAATGAACGACTCTCAGGGAACTCGGTGGTGGGGGACATCCATTCATACGAGGGATTCAAGAGTGTTATCTGGTCACCTTGCTTCGTCGGCCACGCCCTTGGATGACTCACCATCGTTTCGCCACTATCTTCATCGCGTCACTCGCGCGAGTTGTTAGGGTGGCGCCAGAAATGTATTTCAATCTGACCAATGAGAGGACCCCGCGTCAATGGCCAAATTCCTGAGTGACGTCAAAACACTTCGAGAGAACGCCCGCAAGAACCTTCGAAAAGGCTCGATCACGGACGCCTACGGCGCCGACTTACCGAGGGTTCTCGAGGTCTTGAACCAATCGCTGGCGACCGAACTTATCTGCGTGCTTCGTTACCAGCAACACTCCTTCGCCGCCCACGGACTCGATTCTGAGGCCGTCGCCGCGGAGTTCCTGGCCCACTCGCGAGAGGAGCAGGGTCACGCCGAGTTGATCGCGGCGCGCATCGGTCAGCTCGGGGGCGAGCCTGATTTCAATCCCGACACCTTCAGTAGTCGGGCCCACTCGGAGTACAAGACGGCCACCAGTCTCACCGACATGATCAAAGAGAATCTCATCGCCGAACGCATCGCGATCAGCTCCTACAGCGAGATCATCGCTTGGCTGGGCGACGGCGACCCCACCACGCGGAGAATGCTCGAAGAGATCCTGGCGGTCGAAGAAGAGCACGCCAACGACATGGTCAATCTGCTCGACGACAAGAAGTAGCCCGGATTCGCGCCGAGCGGTCTCCTACGAAGGTTGTCGAGCGGCCGCGCCGAACTTTATCGGCCCGTAGCGATGTCGAAAGGCGACGTAGACGCCGCCGCCGGCGAGAATGGGCAGCCAGTAGGTGACGAGGCGATAGGCCAGGGTGGCGATGATCGCGCTGGCGCTGCCGACGCCCGCCAGAACGAGGAGTCCGCTGAGACTCGCTTCGACGATGCCCAGGCCGCCGGGCGTCAACGGCACTAAGGCTATGACCGCGGTAGCGGCGTAGGCCAACAGCACGAGCGGAGCCTTCGGACTGGCGCCGGTGGCGCGCAGCGCACAGAGCAGCGCGAAGTAATCGAAACCGATACGGCCGCCGATGAGCACCACGGCCTCACGCCATCGGCGACCGAGATTCGTCCGCACCAGATTTCGTTCGGCAATGAGCCGCTTCGGTAGGCCCTCAGTCTTGGTCTTTCGTTTGGGGAGGGCGTTCAAGAAACGCTGCGTGGCGCGCGCGATCCAGGTCAAGAGACCATTGGTCGTGAGGAGGACAGCGCCGAAGGCGACGATGAGCACGAAGCCGACAATGCCGAGGTAGGCCGCGTGCTCGAGACCGGGACTCACGGGAAGGCCACCCAGGATCGCGGGCAGGATGCACACGGGCAGCAAGAACAGGCCCGCCAGCCCGATGATCGAGGCCGCGGCGAGACCGCCGGCCGCCGCGTCGGCGTTGATGCCACCAATCGCGAGCATTTGGAACTGCACGCCGGCCCCGGCGACGTCACCGGCCGGCAAGACGTTCGTCACCGCATTACCCACAAGCAGAGCGGCAACCACGGTGAACCACTGCGTTGTTCGTAGGAGTAAACGCAACAACGTCATCGCGCAGAAGAAGCTCGCCACCTCGGCGGCCAGCATCAGCAGCAACCACGTGAAACTCAGATGAAAGAGCTTGGGCCACGCCGACAGAACTTTGGTGAAGGCGGGTAGCGCCACGTAGAAGGCGAGACCGGTGACGACGATCGCCGCGATGCGCTTCACGGGGCTCGACGGTTTCTTCGACGGTTTCTTCGGGGGAGCGATGTCGGTGATTGGTCCAATCTACGGGTTCGGGCGCGATGGGACCGCTTGGTCGCCTGATCCTCTACGAGGGCCGAGGTAGCGTCGTCCACGTGTCCGTTACCGACGAATCCAGCCTTGATCGCCTAGAGACAGGTGTCGTGACGGGCGACCGAATGGCGCGTCAGACCTTTCGGCCGGACATTCAAGGACTTCGAGCCGTCGCCGTCATTCTGGTGATACTGGCGCACGCCAGTGTGCCCGGGTTCGAGGGCGGTTACGTCGGCGTCGACGTGTTCTTCGTCATCAGCGGCTTCGTGATCACGAGTCTTCTGCGCCGCCAACCGCCGCGACACGTACGTCAGAATCTGGCGTACTTTTACGCCCGACGTATTCGACGCATCGTGCCCGCGGCCACCCTCACCCTCGTCGCGACGACCTTCGCCGCGTACTTTCTTCTGGGAACGAACTTCGTGCCCCAGTTGCTCGGCGATGTGCGCTGGGCCTCTCTCTTCTCCGCGAACTTTCGACTCATCCATACCGGCAGCAACTACTTCATTCCCGGCGTCGCGCCCTCGCTGGTCACGCACTACTGGTCACTGGCGGTCGAAGAGCAGTTCTATCTCTTCTTTCCGCTCGTCGTCTTTTCCTTGACGTGGCTGACTCCGATCCGAAATCGCGCGACGTCACTCGGACTGTTCTTGGTCGCGGCGGTCTGCGCGTCGGCGTGGTACTCCTGGCACCTCACACCGATCAGCCCGACCGTGGCCTACTACTCTCCGTTCACTCGATTTTGGGAGATCGCCCTCGGCGGACTGATCGCCTTGCTGCCCGGCGCGTGGGCCCGCCGGACGCCGCGCTTCAACGCGGTGCTGGCGGTTGCCGCCCTCGTCGGGCTGGCCGCGGTGGTCTGGCGGCTCAACGTGACGAGTGTTTATCCTGGTGTGCTGGCCTGGTGGCCTTGCGGCACGACGGCGATTCTCCTCTGGACCGGGCAGGCCGCTACCCCGGGGGGTCCGGCGTCGTGGCTCTCGTGGCGACCGTTTCGCTACGTCGGGGACATCTCGTACTCCCTCTACCTGTGGCACTACGTATGGTTGATGCTCCCTCTTCAGATGGTCCATCCTCCGACGTCACCGTGGGCTCGAGTCATCGAGATTGCGGGTGCCTTCGCGTGCGCCGTGATCTCCTATCACGTCCTCGAGAATCCGATTCGTCATTCGAAACGACTCGACCGTGACGGCGTGGGGGTGGCGCTCATGTTGATCGTCTGCGTCGGTCTCTCGTGGGACGCGACGCTGTGGGTCGGTCACCTCGCGCACGTCCACTGACGACGCTGACTCAACGATCGATGTACATCGCCGCTTCGGGCGTCACCTGCACGTGATAGACCTCGCCGATGGTGCGCGTGACGTAGGTGGCAATGACGTTCTCGCCGACGTAACTCAAGTGGATCCCGTCAGCCTCGCGCACCAGTGACGGAATATTGTTCACCGGGGCGGCGTCTTCGAACTGACCCTTGGCATTGGCGAAGAGCTCCCACGTCGGCAGGAACGTCATGCCCGGCACGGTGGTGGCCACCTTCGCGAACACCGAGTTGAGGAGCAACATTCCCTGGCGATAGCCGTTCGGCCGCATGATCGGCAGACCGACCCACAGTACGTAAGCCCCGGTCCTGGTGGCCGCGGTCGCCATCTTGGTGACGAGGTCGGTGTAGGCCGTCACCCAGGGCGCCGATCCGAACGCAAACACGTGACCGTTGACTTTCAGATTCTGTTCATCGTTCGCACCGTACGTGATGATCACCAACTGCGGTTTGTACTGAGCGAGCAGCACCTTTTCTTTCTGCGGCCAGTTGTAGAACCACGGCGTGAGTAGGCCGCTCGAAGATCTGTCGGCTTGCACGAGACGCACTTCGTGATCGTGTCCGAGTTGGCGTGCGAGTCCCCACCCGAGATCGTTGCCGAGTGAGTCGCCGATCTCGAGCACGGTGCAGTGCCCGATTGCCGAGATCGTCGGCACGGTGGTCGTCGAGGACGTCGACGTCGCTCCACTGGTCGTCGACGTATCGGACGGGGTACTCGGAATCGGTGCGCCCGTGGAGAATCGACAGCCGGCGCCCGGCGGCTTGAACGCCAACATGTTGATGACGGGCGGCGGAAGGTTCTTCGAAGGTGGCGACGGTTGCGTGGTCGGCGTGGTGGACGTTGAGGACCTATTGGTCGTCGTTGGATCCGAGGCCGTCGTCGACGGTGTCGTGCGAAGCGTGGTCGTCGGCGCGGCCGCGGGGGAGCGTTGATCGTTCTTCAGCTGATAACCAACGATTATTAGTGCGGACACGCAGAGTCCCAGCACGACCCGCAGGGTCCAATTGGGGACGGCACCCTCACGAGTCGACTCACTTGGCATCTAAATCGAATGTAACAGCGCGTGCGAAAATTACAACAAGAAAGGACGATGACGAATTGTGAAGATGTTCGCTACTGATTGACCGTGACGAGCGTGCCGATCGGCGTGAAGGGGTAGACGGTCTCGGCGCTCGCGTAGGGCATCTCGACGCAGCCGAGGCTCTGGGGGGAGCCGTAGGAGTAGCGCGGGAACTCGTGCAGTGCGTCGCCGCCGTTGAAGTACGAGACCCACTTGATACCCGGATCGCTGTAGTGCGATCCATCAGGGTTGGTGCCCGACATCGTCGTAGTCAGGTATCGTACGTAGACCGGGTAAGTGCCGGTGGCCGTTGGTGACACGGAGATGCCGGTGTTGACCGGTGTTTTGAACTTCACGTGGTTTGCCACGTAGAGCGTCAGGACCTCGGGCGAGCCCATTGAGACGCTCACGTAGTTATAGGTCGTGGCATCCACCTTGTTGGTGTGGGCCGCCGTCATCAGGTCACTCCAGGTCGCCGCGTCGGCGATTCCGGTCGTGGGGAGGTTGTTGACGCTCTGAAAGTTCATGAGCGCTCCGCGAAGGATGGTCCCAGCGACACCGACGTGCCACTGCGATTGCAGCGCCGTAGGCAAGTTCGGGTACTTCCAACTGAACGTGCCGGCCGCCGGCTGCGACGGATCACTCTGTGGTGAGCTCGCGCTGAAGCTCACCGGCAAGTAGTTGAGCTCGGCCAAGAGCTGCTCTTCCCAGGTGGTGCTGGAAGCGACGGACGCGAGGCGTGGTCGCACCGCGGTGAAACGGCACGTCGAGGTGCAAATCATTCGGGTGGGCAGATCAATGGTGTAGACGGTGGCCGGTTGGAGCGAGCTGGTCACGACGGCCTGTACTTCGTGGGTGCTGATCTGTTGCCATTCGGTGACGAGAAGCGGATGCGTGCGCAGGGTCGGCAGATCCTTCACTTTCGTCGCGCCACTGAAGTGCAGTCGAAGGAGGGGCAGCTGATTTGAAAGCGACGTCGGGAGGTTGCTGGTTATGACGAAGGACTTGACAGCAGAGATTGCGGATGCGCCGAGGGCGGGAACCAGCGTCGCGGCCAGAGTCCCGACGGAGAGGGCAGTCGCTAGAGCGAATCGTCTGGTCACTGCTACAGAATACTGAACGCCAGCTCCTTTAAATCGCCGCCTACCATGGGAACGAACGAAGGAGGGGCATGGCCCTCATAAAGACCATCGAGGTACTGCTTCTGATTGGGTTGGCGCTGTGGATCATCGTCACGGTGATTGGATTATTGGCGGCCACCATCTCGACGATCTTCGAGTTCCTCATCATCGCCGCGGTCATTGGCGCGGTGTACCACTACTTCAAACACCAAAAGGCTCACCGAACCTGAGCAGTAGCATTGCTAGTTCTGGCGGCGTGGCCGAGTGGTTAGGCAGGGGCCTGCAAAGCCCCGTACTCCGGTTCGAATCCGGACGCCGCCTCCAGTGTTTTAGAGGTATTAGGGCTAGAATTTTGGGTTCTTATGAAACTCGTTTCCTTCGAGGTCATTAAATTTCGAAATGTCTTGGACTCCGGAATCGTTCCGGTAGACGACGCCGTGACATGTCTGGTGGGAAAGAACGAGTCGGGTAAGACAAACTTGATGCACGCGCTTCGCGTTCTCAATCCAGCGCCAATCGACTGGAAATTCGACGAACAGCAATACCCTCGATGGCTGCAAAAATTAGATAAGCGTACGGGAGACATCGACAAGGCGCTTCCCGTGACAGCGACATTTGAGTTGATTGATGATGAGCTAACAGCGTTTGAAGCAATATTTGGAACTGGAGCGTTGCCAAGTCATCAATGGACGTTGAGTATTGACTACAAGAACGCCCGCCACTACCGACTAGATATTGACGAGGGAATCATCTGCAGGGCGCTTTGTCAACGCCACGGTCTGAGGCTTGCAGAAGTTACGCTCGACTCGCTCCGGATAGCGCTTGCTGGATTAGAAGGCGAGACAGAACAAGGAGACGCCGGTGTGCAAACATCGACCGATCGAGCTCTTCGAGTACGCGAAGCTCAGGACGAATGTAATACGCTCTTTCCCGAAACGGCGGCACAGGCGGTTTACAAGTATCTGGTCGAGCGAATGCCTCGGATGTTCTACTTCGACGCGTACAGCAAGCTTCTGGGACGGACAGAGATAGCGCCGTTGATTCACGCACTCCGAAGGGGTACTGAGAGCACGTTGAGTGAGTCCCAACGGACAGCGCTTGCGCTGCTGAAACTTGGTTACGCGTCGGACACGTTGATCAACAGCGAATACGAAAAGCAAAGCGGCGAAATGGAGGCGGTTGCGGCTGAGTTGACTCAAAACGTTCAGAAATTTTGGCATCAGAACCCCTACCTGAGGCTAAATATCGACCTTGAGTCGGAAGAATATTTGCAGGGAACCTCGACACTGATAAGAAAGTATTTGCAATTGCGAGTGGAGGATACAAGACACTTCTACACGTACAATTTGGATGTACGTTCGTCTGGCTTTCGGTGGTTTGTGTCGTTCCTTGCTGCCTTCAAGGAATTTTCAGACGAACCGGTCGTTCTGCTACTTGATGAACCGGCTCTCTCCTTGCATGCTCGAGCGCAGAAAGATTTTCTCGAGTTCATTGAGAGCGCAATCGGAGAACATCATCAAGTCATTTACACCACGCATTCGCCCTTCATGGTTGACCCCTCGCACTTGGAAAGGGTGAGGGTCGTTGAAGATTTGGGACCAGAGGAAGGAACCGTCGTGCGAGTCCAGTTGATGTCACGAGACCCAGATGCCCTCTCCCCGCTCCAAGGGGCTCTCGGATACGACATTGCGCAGAATATTTTTAGTGGGCCAGACAACCTTGTCGTTGAGGGACTATCGGATTACACCTATCTGGTTGTGATGTCGGAAGCACTCAGAAGCTTGGGACGATCTTCATTGAGCGAAAGGTGGCGAATACTGCCCGCTGGAGGGGCAGGAACTTTGCCTGCCGCGGTAGCGCTAATGGGACAGGAGCTCGATGTCACGGTCGTTGTTGACGGTGGGAGTAAGCCACCGGCCAAACTACAAAATCTGGTCGACGAGGGCCTACTAGAGGCGACGCGGATTGTCGTACTGGGCAACGTGACTCGACGGATTGGCGCTGACATTGAAGACGTCTTCGGTGTAGACGACTACCTCAAGCTTTTCAACGGCGCGATGTCTGCCAACCTTAGTTCATCCGATTTGGGATCGGGGACGGATCGGGTTGTTGCGAAGATAAGTCGCGTCTTTGGGGAATTCAATCGCAACGACCCGGCGAATTGGCTTCTGGCAAATCGTGCGACGATTACATCTGCCTTTGGTGCAACAACATTGGGCCGGTTTGAAGCTCTCGTAGACGCCGTGAATGCGACAATCAAGCAGTAGGGAATCGCTCGAATCAAACCGGATGCGCTCCCTGATGCTCCTATGTTTGTCAAGCTTCAATTTTCTGCGCTAACCACGCCTGGAAGAACACGGCCACTTTTCCATAAAAGGTGGTCCGAAAACGGGGTCAAGGTCAAGTAGTTGTATGGAAGGTGGTACTGGACCAAAGGAATGGCGCGGTGTTGGAACTGACGCCAATCTTGGCGTTATGTGCAAAGTTTGGCCGAGCCTGAACGGCTGTATCCCAGTAGAGAAGGGGCTAAAGCAACATCTTCCATCATAAATCGCGGAGAAATACATCGTTTTATCATTTTCACTGGGTCAGTCTGAGACGGTCTCTGTCATAAATGGTTTCAAATCCGCGATGTTCTCTTGACCTTCTTTACTACCCTAAGGGACTTCCATTCAAGAGGGTGCTGGTGCCCTGAAGTGGTGACGCCCTTCGTTGGTCGTTGTCGCTCGAACGCTGGAACACTATGCGTAGCGGTCGTGTCTTGACCACCAATTCGCCAATTGACGGTGTTGGCAGGATTCGTTTGATATTGGTAAAAACGGCGAACTCAGGCAGTACCAATACTGCTGTAGTGAAGTGAGGCTTGTCTCAAAACGTCGCGGTTGAGGATGTTGCGCGTATCAAAAATAGATGGTTCGGCCATTACGCTCGCTACCTTGTTCCAGTCCAGTTCACGAAACTCGGGCCACTCGGTAAGCAAAACTACGAGCGACGCACCCTGGGCGGCACTGTAGGCGTTACCAACGATTTCGATGCCGTGAAGATCATCGTCGTTGCCGCTAGATACGGTTGGATCGTACGCTCGCACTTTGATTTGCGAAAATAATAATTTCTGCGCCACGCGAACCGCCGGAGAGTTCCGTCGATCATCCGTCCCGGCCTTGAACGTAAGCCCCCACAGGCCCACCACGGGTTTCGTGATGGTGCCCACTTCCGAAAGTATCCTCATTACGACGTGGTTCAGTTGCTCGTCATTGGTGGTGACGGCCGACTCTAAAAGACTGAATTCCAAGTTGTAGAGCTTCGACATGGCAATTAGTGAAGCAACATCCTTCGGCAGACAGGAGCCACCCCAACCCGGGCCAGGTTGCATGTAACTAAAGCCGATTCGGTGGTCGTATCCCAAACCCTGGAGCAGGTCGAAGATATCGGCACCGACCCGCTCGCAGAACCTAGACATTTCGTTGCTGAAACTAAGTCTGACGGCGAGGAACGCGTTTGCGGCGTACTTAATCGTTTCCGCGGTCGCACAGTTAGTAATCACCACAGGTGCGTTGGACTTTTCGAACAGTGACGCGACACGTAGTGCAACGTCACTGTGCTCGGCGCCGACAACGATTCGCTTTGGGTGGAGGCTTTCGGCGACGGCAGTTCCCGTCCGAAGAAACTCAGGATTTGATGCCACCGAGACGTCGGCGCGGCCCATTAAGTCGTGCAGGCGCTGGGTTGTGCCTACGGGAACTGTCGACTTGATGACGACGATAGCGCCCGGACGGAGATGGGGCGCCATACTTGTCGCTGCTGCTAAAAGGTACGACAGATCCGTCGCCCCATCATCACCTTGCGGTGTTGGCACGCAGATAAAGATGACCTCGGCATCACCTACCGCCGCACTTGCACTCTCGACGTAGACGAGGTTTCCCTGTAGCACGCCTTCGTTCAACAGCGCTTCAAGGCCGTCTTCAAAATGTGGGGACCGGCCCTCGCGTAGGGTTCTAAGTCGTTGGGGGTCGTTTTCGGCCACGGTCACAATGTGTCCGAATTTAGCTAGTACGGCGGCCGTCGGAAGGCCAACATACCCCGCACCGATTACCGCAATATTTGTTCGCAAGGCAAACGGGATTGCGCCATTGGTCGCCAACCATTCCATTGAAACAAAGTATCAGTCAAGATTGGAAGCCAAGGAGTTCGCGAATTGCGCCTCAATTTCAGATGGCCTTAATGAGACTCCCTAACTCTGACGTCCGTGTGGGACACTTGCCCGACAGTTTCCATTTCTCTTGGCGAGACACGTGACACGAAAGACCAATGACAACAACCAACGCCACCGAGGTGGCTTCGCATGACCAAAATGATGACATGGACAACACCGACATCGCGGCTTGACCGACGAGGCGCATTCTCAGCGTCGAGGAGAAACTGGTTTTCGTCGCTCGCTACGACGCCTGCGAACCGGGCCAGAAGAGACCTTTCGCCCGTCGTGAGGGTGTGTACTTGAGTCAGTTAACCGAGTTGCGTCGCGCCCGCGACGCCGGCACGCTCGGGGTCCGAAAGTCGGGGCGCAGCGCCGCGGAGAACCGCGAGATCGAGAAACTCGTGACGAAGAACCAACGGCTCGAAGACGAGCTCGAGCGGACACGACTGGCGCTCGACATCGTGGGAAAAGCAGACGCTCTCTTGGAAAGATTCTCCAAGAGAGTGGACAACTAGTAGTCGTCGACGAGATCCTGGACTCAGTGCACGACGCGCTCATCGATCTCGTGGGCATCAAGAAGTCGTGTGCGTTACTGTGTCGGGTTCGCTCGACCTTCTACCGACGAAGAAACCCGAAGATCGCGAAGGAACCGGCCACTCGGCCCAACGCCCTCAGCGCACACGAGCGCTGCAGTCTTGGTGATGGGCCGCGCACGCTGATTAGGATGACGAAGTGAGGGTGAGCGAACAGGCGGCGTCGGCACTCGCATTTTCTCCACTAACGCAGATACTCGCTCGGCGCTTACCCGTACGGGGCGGCAGCCGCCTAGTGTACGAAGGGTACCGTCGCACGGCGGCAGCGTCTCGCCCAAAGCCCACGACCACGGTCAGTGTTTTCGGCGACAGATTCCAGGTCGACTTCGACAGCTGGCTTGAGTGGCAGGTGTGGGCGTTCGGCACCTATGAGAAGCAGCTCGGCGAGTTCCTGGGCACGATCCTGCGGCCGGGCGACACCGCTTTGGATATAGGGGCGAATTTCGGAGTGCACACCATCCGAATGGCAAAGCTCGTGGGGGCCTCCGGACTGGTCATTGCCGTGGAGGCGGCACCGTCCGTTGCCCAGCGGTTGACGGACAACGTGAAGCTCAACGGCCTATCGAATGTTCAGGTTGTGCAGTCCGCCGTGACAGAAACGTCGGGCGACGATGTGACGCTTCACGAGCCGGCCCCGGATGACCCGAACAAAGGCCGGGCAAGTCTTCTCGGCCACGAGTACCTGACTGGGGAAACTCACGAGGTGAGCACCGTCACTGTCGACAACTTGGTCAGCGGACCAATCCGGTTGATGAAAATTGATGTCGAAGGGGCGGAGATCGGTGTTCTGAACGGTGCGAAGAACACGATCAGCACTCATCGACCGGTTGTTATTTTCGAGTTCAATCATTGCCTTGTGAAGTCCGGGTTATCACCTCTGGACTATTTTCGGCCGCTGGATTACGAATTGCTTGTGATGATGAGCAGTCGGCATCCGGTGACCGGGGCGACCAGATTATTGTTGGTAAAGCCTGATTCGGCGCCCGCCGGGAATCTCAACATCCTCGCCATGCCACACTCGGCGTGAATGCCGTCGATCCGCCCTGAGTTCGATGGAGTCCAGCAAACTCAGAGCGGATCAGAGGCCGGTTCCGCCTAGGGTGAGCGCTCGAAGGCTAATCACGGAATTCTGAGGTTAGCAATGTGACGGCTTCTCTATCTCCGCAATGACAAAGTCAACGTCGATACTAATTAATTGCTATGCGAATGGTCTCGAACCAACGTCCTGACTCCCCATCGATGGCGGCTAACTGAAGAGTTTCGGGACCGATTGGTGGAGTTCTCAGTGTCGGGCCTACGAGCCGTATCCACCGTATTTTCCGTATCCGCCGTATCCGCCGTATCTCTTTCCGGACGACGGCGAGGTGACGGCGTTCAGCACGACGCCCCTCACCGGGGCATCTACGTTCGACAGGAGTTCGAGTGCGCGAGTGATTCCGCGGGCGTGCGTCACGTTCACTCGCGAGAGCAGAACCACGAAATCAACGGCCTGGGAGACGACTATCGCGTCGGTCACGGGCAACACCGGTGGGCTATCGACGAGGACGACGTCGTTCGTCGTTCGGAGAGATTCGAAGATATCGAGGAGTCTTGAAGACCCTAGTAGTTCCGAGGGATTGGGGGGGACAGGTCCCGACGGGATACAGGTCAAATTCGGTAACTCCTCGGATGCGACGACAACACTTTCCAGTGTTTCGGTGCCTCCCAGTACCGAACTCAAGCCTTTGGAGTTGTCAGTCTTGAAGAATTTGTGGATCCCGGGTTTTCTCAAGTCGCAACTCACGACTGCCACTCGGGTACCGCTTGAGGCCATAGTAACAGCGAGGTCAATCACCGTAGTCGTCTTTCCCTCGCTCTCCAGTGGACTCGTGATCTGAATGACTTGAGCACGATCGGAGTCGAAACCGATGAACTGGATCGCGGTTCGAAGGCTGCGGTACGCCTCCGCGGCCGTGGACTTTGGTCGCACAGTGGCGATGATGGCGTCGTTGGGCTGGTTCTTCCAGTTCTCGAAGTATGGGATCTCACCAAGGAGTGGCAGTTGCCCGGACACGATATGCAGTTGCTCCTTGGTGCGGATCCGGTCGTCGAAGAAATCGAGGAGCAGAACCACGCCAACGGCTAGCAACAACCCAAGTATGGCAGCCAGTGACGCGTCGATCGGCGCTTTTGGTGAGATTGACGTGACGGTAGGACTCGCGGGGGTGACGGGGAGCGCTCCAGCGGGTACTTGTATCTGGTCGAGTTGCAGTTGCGTCAACGATGTATTGACAGTCTGCAGCTGAGCGGAGTAGTCGCCTAACTGAGTATTCAACGCGGCATCGGATGGGCTCGTCGGGCTATTTACAGCAATCTCTGCTTCGATCTTGCTGATCTGACTCTGCAACGTCACTTGCTGGGTCCGCAGGACGGTCTCTTGTTCTTGCACCTGGTTGGCATAGCGATCGGTGGTGAACTTGATGTAAGCGCTAACGTAATCGTTCGCGGCTCGAGCGGCGAACGCTGACGTGGATGCGGCTACCCTAACATTGACCACGTCAGTTAAGCCAACTTCGGTGGCGGATGCGCGAGGCGCAGATTGCCCAAGACTGGCGGTCACGATCGCCTTAACGGCCGAACTTTGGACCAGTTCGATGTCAGTCGCGATGTCGGCTGGCTGCAGTTCGACAGTGCCGCCACCTTGAACCACGTTTTGCGAGACCAATTGCATGCTTGCTGTCGCTCCGTAGACCTTCGAACGCACGGCGTCAACTGCGAGAGACAATCCAATGGCCACTATTACGATGATGATGATCAGGAATTTGCGTTGCCAGAGGACTTCAACGTACTTCAGAAGGCTGTTCTCTTCGGATTCCGCTGGAGACAAGGTGTTCACTTTCCGGGTTTAGATTAATCGTTTTGGTTATCAATGAAAATCAGTCAGCGACTTGGTATCGCTGACTGAGCCCGTCAGATTGAACGAGACCTTCAATTCTGCTTAGATATTAGCCCAAACCTGTCGGCTGAAAACAAGTCCATTTAGTTGAAGAAGGATTTCGTGGAACACGCCGGGTCATTTCTCGGATTCGTCTTGTCGTGGTGTCGCAAAGCCTGTTCCCTATGAGGTCGCCAAAGGAATGGTTGGAGCGTTCGCAATTTGGTTAGAAATGACCTGTGAGTGAGGATCTTCAATCGCTTCGAAGCAAATTGCTTTCGGAAGAATTGTCAGATCGTCGCTTGCTGAAGGTGTGTGATTGGACCTCCAAGGGGCGACGTCTACGCCCAAAACTCTCTCCCGACAGAGCCTTAACTACGATCCAAACAACCAACAGAGAGACGAGGGTTTGGAGAAATCCCGCTAAGTAATCCGGGACTGTTTCCCCAATCCATAGAAATTGAGAAACCACAATGGCAATCATTACTAGCGCCCAAGGACCTCTCCTCCTAATAAAGTACCCGACCATGGATGCCATCAGCGATCCGTAAATGATGAGTCCCCCCCATCCTTGTTCGACGTACAGCTCACCAAGTGTTGTAAGTGATGCGGAGTTCGTGGAACTCCCTCCCATCGCTGTGGAAAGGATTTGCGCGGAGTTTATATTTCCGCGGGATCTGTCAATAACGCTTGGAATGATTCCAAATCTCACCAGCGTCACAATGCCCGGAACCGGCAGGTCGGCTGGAATCGACGAGAAATTTTGAATCTGGGCCATTTCCAGGTCTAGGCGCAGGCGCTGGGAAGATGATGACAACGCAAGTTCGGTAGCGTTGGCGCCCTCCGAAATCCGGATCTGATTTCGGACGGCGTAAATGGCCGGCCAAAGAATGGGCAAAAGAATGAGCAAAAGGACGACAATTCTCAGACGAAACAATCCAACCAGTAGGCCAAGAAAGATGAGAGTGAGTGTTAATACGAAAAAGGGTGCCAAAATAGCTTGTTGCAACGACACGAAGAGTTGAATACCAAGTGTGGCACCCGTCCATGCGAGAACGTTGAACCGCTTCGCTTGGCCCTGCTGGAATCCGAAGTAGATGAGTGACATGCCAAAGAGCGCCCAGAATTGAAATGGCGTCGCCAGCGCGGCCAGGGAAGACCGGCCTCCCTCGGAGATTTGCGATGCGTATCCTAATTGCCCCGTATGGGCAACGACCAATTGCGCAATCCATCCGATGACTGTGATTGCTTTCGCAGACCTCAAAGAAACAGACGGATAAGGGATTCGAGAGGCTCGAATTGGAACGAGAAGTAACTCGATAACGAATCCTGAGCATATTGCGACGATGCAGATTTCGAGAATCGTTGAGAGCGGCGCAGTCTGATGGACGATTGCTGGATAGATTACGAGCCCCAAGTACTGAGCAAGCAAGAGGAAAGTGACCGGGAAGACGTGTAGGGCCCGTCGACGTTGGTTACGCGATGGCCGTGCCGGAACGCTGTTCACAACGGTGTTGTTATCGATGACGACACCTTTCAAATCATGTTGGCTAATCACTTTCGACTCCTCGCCAACAATTTGGTCAGCATAGGGTAGCGCTGATTGCTAGACCATTTGTACCTCGGCAATAACTTCTAGGTTTCGTCATCGGTGCAGTGCGTTGTGGGTAAGATGCGTCGCCTTTTCCTCGGTAACCAGTTGCGTGAACCAAAGTGGATGTGAAACCGCTCGACGAGGATTGCAATAGCCGCGTCCCAGAGACGAGGCATTCTCCTCGTAATATTCACGAGGAGCAACAGCCGAACGGAGTTGCCGGAGGAGAAGCCTGGAGAGACCGAGTGCACGATCAACTTCGGATGGGTAGCTTTGAAGTCACTACATATTCACCGCATGCATCATCACGCAGTGTCCTTTCGGTCTAAGCGACGCGTTCGTAACCCCCATGCCTCGTGGCCACGTCAAGGTCCTCATTACTGGTAGGAGAAGTTGTCGCTCCCCACTGAGCATCCGTATCAAGTGCCCGAGCCGGTATAGGTTGTGGTTGTTTGAAGTTAAAGTCGTACTGTCCGACGGACACTTCCTTGATATCCGAAGCGACGTTAGGTCAAAGCTCAGATTTGTGATTTTGGGAAGTTCGGCAGCCGAATTCGTCCCATTCCAAGGTTTCGCAGCCCGACCACCTTGACTTAAGTTCTGGCTTGCATGAATTGGATTTAGCCACGATCCAAAATATCAGCGTAGATCTTTGCGTATTGAATCGCCACCATCCTTGAGCTGAATCGTTCTATGTTGTCTCTACCCTGGTTGATTAACTGCCGGGACAGATCCGATGAGCCCAATAGTCGTTCTAGTCCTGCTCGGATCTCACGTTCGTTGTATGGATTGACAAACAATGCACCGTTGCCAGCAACGAACCTCATCGGCTCGATGTTGGAGGTCAAGACGGGTAGGCCAAGCGCCTGGGCTTCCACTATTGGGAGCCCAAACCCCTCGTCCGTTGAAACAAACACCAGAGCATCGCTGTGTCGATACTCCTTGATCAGTTCCTCGATGGATAGTTGTTCGGCTGAACTCCATTCGAGGTCAAGAGTGGACAAGAACTTCCGCTGATCAGGGCTCAGCGATCCAATGATCCGAAGATGAAGAGGAAGGCCTGAAATCGCCATGGCAACCCTATCGAGGTTCTTGTTTATGCTCGTTCCAACCTGCAATACTTGTGGCCTGTCGGTATCCGCACGTGACAACCTTGGTCCGGGTTCAAACGCCGGATCAACACAATCGGGGACAATTTCGACCTTACCCACGGTCGTAGGAAAGTTTTGCTCTAACTGCCTTCGAGTCTCCTCGGAGATTGAAGTTAGGTGTTGTGCCCACCGGAGTGGTAGCGAATACCACATCAGAGAGAAGGCGTGCTTACGTGCACCCTTCAGACGATTCAGGGAACCAAGGTCGTGAAGGGTCAAGACGCAACGTTTACGCGGAATCGCTAGAGCGCAGTATTGAATGTCCCCTGTTACGTGTATGACGTCCGCACGCAGTCGTGACGTGAATATGAGATTACGAACGAATTCGACAAGACTGGTGCCGTAACACGGTACGTGCACGACTCTTATCTCAAACTGCTTTGAAAGAGGTGGCACGAGACTCTCGAACGCACGCTCGATACTGTAATAGTTCGTCCTCCGCTTGCG
Organism: Acidimicrobiaceae bacterium; assembly: GCA_003170315.1. Classification (GTDB taxonomy): domain Bacteria; phylum Actinomycetota; class Acidimicrobiia; order Acidimicrobiales; family RAAP-2; genus RAAP-2. The sequence goes on along the minus strand of PNAH01000010.1, from coordinate 179,897 downwards.
CATGAGAAGGATCACCGTTGGAAGCTGACTCATCAGGGACAGACCAAGGAGTTGATTGAAAGAGATATCGGATCATTTTGTTCGCGCCACTGCTGGGCGAACTCGACCGGTGTGGAGTAGCGATGTGGGCTTTGCGTCAGGTAATGATTACGGCAGAAGCCGTCCAGTACGAGTGCCAATTGGATCCAGAGGTACCCGTAGCGCGAGAACCCGGTCGCCTCTCCAAGGTCGTACGACGGCTTCCGGATCGGGCTTGAAACCGAAGCGGAGTTTCTCATCGCGCCCAGCGTCCGGGACAGGGTCCACAACGAGGTCGTGCTCGCCAGACTCTGCGGCGCGTGCCTAAAGAAGGGGTCCTCAGGCATGACCAGCCGTAGTCAACTGTCGAGGAGCAGCCGCTTCAACGTCGTGAGAATCCACTCGTCCCGCGGACACGCCACGCCGATGAGTCGGGAAATCTCCGAGCATCAACGTATGCTAAGGCCGCGTAATAGAGCATGTGGACTACGGGGGAAGACCAAGTTTCGTGTATGGACGTCGAGTTAGATGATCTGTCAGTTCCCGCGAGCAAAGTGAGGTTGAGAAAGGATTCCATGGCTGGACGGTTAGTGGCACGATTCCAGAACCATCTAGAGCGTCCTCGAGCGCTCGAAGTGATGTTGGTCGTGACCTCGGCCAGCGGGATGCTCGCGAGCGTTGTGATTTCTCGGGCACTCGGTCCAACTGGGCGAGGTCTCATCACGACGCTCATCGTATGGAGCCAACTAATTGGTTGGATTGCTGCCTTCAGTCTTGACAAGGCGGTTGTGGTTCTGTCGCAATCGGATCGGGACGATCGCGTTGAGGTCACGCCGCTGTTCGCCATGGCTCGTCGTTACATTGCAATGTTGGCTGTCCCGACAGCCGGGTTGTCAATCGGGATCGGTGGGTTGTTATTTCACGACTGGATCTGGTCGGCGATGTTGGCGCTCGGAGCGGTCGCTACTTCCTTCGGTGAGATTGGTGCCGGATGGCTTCTTGCCAGTAAGAAGATGGGCTGGTTCATCTTGTACCGAGCCTTCCAACCGGCGCTCTACATGGTTTCGGTCGTCATTTTCGCATTTCTTCTACGCGGTCACTCGTATTCTGTTCGTCTCAACGCGATGGCCGTGTCAGTAATCTTCTCGCTCGTCGTTCCCGTTGTGATTGTGCACATACGTGCTCCTTTTGAACTTAAGGAGAGGATTGATGGCCGCAGAATGAGAGCCTTTGCTGCAACGACGCAGTTGGCGAATGCCATGCAGTACCTAAATAACAGACTGGACATTCTCTGCCTTTCAATCTTCTCAACGCCCGAGCAGGTTGGCATCTACGCAGTGGGATTGGCTGCGGGCCAGGCAGCGGTCGTGTTGGGCACTGCGGGCATCGTTCGTGGCATTACCGGCTCATCCAAGAGCATGGATCGCATCGGTGTTGCTTGGACGCTCTTGCTTGGAGTAGTTATTGCTGCTCTAAGTCCACTGATCATTCCGTTCGTCTTCGGCTCGGCATTTGAAGCGTCAGTACACGTAGCGCAGATCCTTGGTATTGGGGCATCGGTCAACTATGCACTGCAGTCGACCGATGGTCGCTTGCTCGGGGCGGGTAAGCCCTCTTTAGTTGCCATTGCAGAGGCTGCAGGTGCGGCTGCGTTTGGTATTGGAATCGCCATCTCACTCAACTTGGAGGTAGTCGCACTCGCCGATGTTGGCTCGTATGCTGTCTCGCTCATCATTGCTCAGAACTTTCTCTATAGGAGCGGTATCGGAAGGGGTGCGAACACTGAAGAAAGTTAACGATATATTGCGCGATATCGGACGGGTGCGGTTACGGGGAAGTAGGGGGCTCGGGCAGTACCGTGGCGCTATGACCTTCCAGGCCCAAAAGCAACCTTCGGGCGATGCGCGACCGGCCGTGCTCATCGTTGCCCCGTTCTTTCCTCCTGCAGTTCTTGCCGGTGGCCCTATTCGTTCAATCGAAGGGCTTGTCGACCAACTCCACAATTGGTTCACTTTCTACGTTCTGGCGGTTGACCACGACCTGAAGACGACGAATACCTTACGAGGAGTGGTATCTGGTAGATGGACCGAGCAACCAAATGCCTCCGTTCGCTTCGAGCCCGACCGTCGGTTCACGTTCATGAATTATCGTCGATGGATTGCTGAGACCAAGCCATCGGTGATCTATCTCAACACCTTCTTTTCACCTCGATTTTCGGTACTGCCTTTGATGGTGGCACTCCTCGTCAAAGGTGCACGACCGACGGTCGTCCTCGCTCCTCGAGGATCGCTCATGCGAGAGGCATTGACCCTCAAGTCGGCGAAGAAGAAGGCGTACCTTGCCGTTTATCGTCTGCTTGGACTTCCGCGAAGGACAACGTGGCATGCAACATCGGTGGAAGAGGCCAATGATCTACGAATTCTATTTAGATCGCACATCACGATCGCGTTGGCGAGTCAATTCCGGACAAGAACTGACAGTGCGGAACTGCAACTCCCTGAGAAACGTGCTGGGCATCTTCGAGTCATCTACTTGTCCCGCATTTCCCCAAAAAAGAACCTAGCATTCGCCATTGAGCGGTTGGCTCACGTTGACGGTGAGATCCAGTTCACCATTGCCGGTCCGGAGGAAGACTCAGAGTACGCGGCCGACTGTAGGGCACTCGTTCAATCACTTCCAGCATCGATCACGGTGGAATTCATCGGCCCAGTCGAACACGACGAAGTCGCCGAGACGATCGCTGCTCACCACCTCTTCTTCCTTCCGAGCCTGGCGGAGAACTACGGACACGCCATCGTGGAAGCGCTCAGCTGTGCCCGGCCCGTGCTTGTTGGGAGTCGAACGCCGTGGCATGAACTCGAACGTCGTGGCCTCGGTCACGACTTGCCGCTAACTGACCCTCGTGCCTTCGAACGCGCTCTCCAATTGGCCTGCGACCAAGAACAGGAGGCGTTCGTCCGTCAAGTTGGAGCGATGCCAGCTGCAGTTGCCGAACTGTTGGGGGAATCCACGGCACTGGAACAGAATCGAGCGATGTTTCGCGCCGCGGTGATTCGAGCCGAATCATCGTGAGCATCATGGTCGAGACTACAGTCGTTTCGTGGAATCGAACTCTGAGACCGATGTGAGGTACAGCCTCCGTGACCAAGTCATCACTATTACTGGCGGCACCGGTTCATTTGGCAACACCATGGCTCGATACGCACTTGACCAAGGGTGTCGAGAGGTTCGCATCTTAAGCCGAGACGAAGCAAAACAGGATTCGCAACGCCACGACTTCGCCGGCGAACCGGTCCATTTCTATTTAGGCGACGTGAGGGATGCCTCCAGCCTCGACTCAGCCTTCCAGGGCACGGATCTCGTCTTTCACGCGGCAGCTCTCAAGCAGGTCCCATCGTGCGAGTTCTTTCCAATGCAAGCAATCATGACCAACATCAGTGGCAGCGCCAACGTTCTAGAACGAGCTAACCAGCACGAAGTTCGCAGCGTCGTCTGTTTGTCGACTGATAAAGCGGTCTACCCGATCAATGCCATGGGAATGACGAAGGCCCTGATGGAGAAACTCGTCCAAGCGTGGGCACGAGCCAACCCCGCGAGCGAGATGGTGGCTTCTGTTGTGCGGTACGGCAACGTCATGTACTCGAGAGGATCGGTTCTCCCTCTCTTCATACGTTGCATCGTGCAAGGACGTCCGCTGCCAGTAACTGAACCGTCGATGACACGATTCTTAATGCCGCTTCGCGACGCTGTCTCATTGCTTGAGACCGCGCTGCTTAATGCACGCTCTGGTGAAGTCTTCATTCGCAAGGCACCAGCATCAACGGTCGGCGATCTTGCCGCAGCCGTCATCGAGTTGTTTGAGGCGGAGAACTCCATCAACGTGATTGGATTCCGGCACGGGGAGAAACTCTACGAAACGCTCGCCACGAGAGAAGAACTCCAGCGATCCGACGATCTGGGTGAGTACTTCCGAGTCAATATGGATGCCCGAAGCCTTGACTACGTTGGGTTCGTCGAAGAGGGTCAACAGGGAGATGGACTAGGAGAAGGTTATGACTCCCACAATGCCGAGCGGCTTAGCCGAACGTCCATTAAGGTTCTCCTCTGTTCGTTGCCTCAGATCCGGGACGATCTTAAACAGGTGCTCGGGGAGCGGCGGGCTACAGCGATCACAACCCGTTACGCCTCGTGACCACCATTGTCATCACCGGCGCGGAGGGGCTCATTGGATGACACTCAAGGTGATGACCGTACTCGGCACCCGTCCGGAGATTATCCGCTTGGCATGCGTCATGCCCGCTCTCGATGCCGCCGTCGATCAGTTGATCGTCCACACGGGACAGAATTACGACCGCCAACTGAACGCTGTGTTCTTCGAGGACATGAATATAAGAACACCTGACGTTGTCTTGGCAAGTGACACAAGTTCTCTTGGCAAATTTCTCGGTGGCACCCTGTCCGGTGTTGAGATCCTCATTGAGGAGCACCGCCCTGATGCGATGCTTGTGCTCGGTGATACCAACAGTGCAATTGCGGCGCTCATTGCCCGCCGCAAGGGAGTCACGGTGTATCACATGGAGGCTGGGAATCGCTGTTTCGATGAGAACGTTCCCGAAGAGGTCAACCGTCGCATGGTCGATCACGTCGCTGACTTTAACCTCGCTTACACGGAACATGCCCGGAGGAACTTACTGGCAGAAGGGCTCCACCCGCGGCGGATCTACTTAACCGGCTCTCCATTGACGGAAGTCTTTGACGTCTATCGAGATCGGATTGCTACATCCTCAGTTCTCGTCAAGCTGGGCCTCAAGGAGCGTGGCTACTTTCTTGTATCGCTACATCGCGAAGAGAACGTCGACTACCCTGATCGACTGCGCTCCCTCCTCGAAGCCCTTGACGCTCTCACGGAGCAATGGGGGATACCCGCAATTGTCTCAACGCACCCGAGAACCCGCAAACAACTCGACGTGATCGGCGGCTTCGACTCTAAGCGTTTGCAGTTCAAGGAGCCGTTCGGGTTCTTTGACTACAACCGACTCCAGCAGTCCGCCCGATGTGTGCTGTCCGATAGTGGAAGCATTTCCGAAGAGTCGGTCATCCTGGGATTCCCAGCAGTGACGATTCGCGATGCTATCGAACGCCCAGAAGTCCTCGACACTGGTGCGATGGTCATCACAGGCCTCGATGCGGAGACTATTTCAACCGCGGTAAATGTGGTCTGTCACCAGTGGGATGTGGGGATCCGATCCGTTGCACCCTTTGAATATGAGATTCACAACTGTTCTCAACGAGTAGTGAATCTGATTATTGGCACTGCACTCCTTAACCGCTCTTGGAACAATCTTCATGAAAGGATTCGGCTATGAGTTTGCGCCGGGGCATGGCTGAGATGAAGGTGGGGGGCGATGTTGCGCTCATCATCAATCAGACCGTTGACGTCGCAGCTGATGCGCTTCCCGCAATTGCACAGGTGGTTGCAACCTACTCATCACCCGTGCAATCAGGTCACCATGGGTACCTTCGCGTTCCTCCGTTGGTGGTAGTCGAACTTCTACGACGCGCACCTGGCGGTGCTCAAACCTCGGACCAGGCATCACCGCTCCGCAGGCGAAGCGAATCCCGAATCTGCGCGCATTACCAAGCAACATTAGGGAGACTGATGGTAAAAGGTCGTGTAATTACTTCGTTTTAACTTACGCTTCCGTTAAATGAGGTGCATGACTTCGGTAGAAAGTGGCGCAATATGTTGGCCGCGCAACGATGTTCTGGAGATCTAAATATATGACTCAAAAAATTCTGATTCTCGGTGTCACTGGAATGCTCGGAAACGCGTTGCTTTGCGAACTAGGTAACGATGACGGAAACGAAGTATATGGAACCGCTCGAAGTAATAGGCATGAAATAGATATTGAAGGTCTGCCACACGCAAGAAGGCTTTATACGGGAGTTGAAGCACGAGATTTTGAGTCCCTCGGCGACGCGTTTCGGGAATGTCGCCCAGAAGTGATCATTAATTGCATCGGCGTAATTAAACAAGATCCAAAAATTATGAACGCCGCTAGCACCATTGAAGTCAATTCCCTGTTTCCTCATTTACTTGCCGACAAGTGCCGCGAGAGCGGTGCGAGGTTAATTCACGTGAGTACTGACTGCGTATTCTCTGGGCTTCGAGGCGACTACGTGGAATCAGATAATCCGGATCCCGCCGACTTGTACGGCCGATCCAAATTGCTTGGCGAGATTGATCAAGAGGGATCGATTACTTTGCGAACGTCAATTATTGGACACGAGTTGTCGAGCGCCGTGTCTTTACTTGATTGGTTTCTAGAACAAAAAGGAGAGGTGAAGGGATTTACTAATGCAATTTTTAGTGGAATAACGACCGTCGAGTTTGCCTCACTGATAAGGAATGTCGTTTTACCGCGGAGTGATTTGTGGGGGCTGTTCCATGTGGCATCCACTCCCATTTCCAAGTTTGAGCTCCTTTCAATGACCGCCGAAGAATACGGATGGACCGGAAGTATTGTCCCTTTCGATGAATTCGTATGTGATAGATCCTTGAATGCGGATTTATTGTTTTCTGTAACTGGATATCGCCCACCGGATTGGCCGGAGATGCTATCGACACTCCACTCACGATGTGCGTGATTTCGAAACTAGTTATATCAACGGTAACAACTCGGCCGATTCGTCAACTTGAAGTGAACCGCGAAAATTGGTCACATTGACCAAGTGACGAGGTCTCCTTAACAGTTCTAGAACTTCAGAGTCAAGCGGTGAAAAGCCAATGCTGCCCGTCGGCCACTTATCCACCTAGAGCTCCGACGTGTCACGGTGGAATGACTATCGACTTCATCTTCAGGCGCCATCTCGATTAGTGAGACTTCGTTGAAGCTCCCGAAAGAAGGCCCTTTGGGGACACGTTCCAGTGGACCAGTTGTTGAGAGGCAGTCTCGGGTTCCATCCTATTTGCCGTTTTATTGAATCAGCGAACGGGCCGCACGGTATATTTCGGACTGGTTCTCGATGCCGTAGTTCTATTTTTCACAACCAGTTAGATCATTCCGAATTGCTCAGCGACGGCGTAGGCCCAACGGCGGGCCCATGGGCATTGATCATGCGTCAGACTCTTTACGCTCCGCCAACTTTCGTAGGCGGGCAGATTTGTGGACCATTCCGACATGGGTATCGTAAAACCGGTCTTGTTCCGCTCGGATACGGCAAGTGGAAGAGGAGGGACGGGACAGCGACTGATTGCTCGCTTGCCGTCGCCGGGACCCCAAGACCGGAGCAGAAATGGACCAATGGCGCGGAGCAGCATAGGATCAACGAGCGGCACACGGATTTCAACCGAATGCGCCATTCCTGCCCAATCAGCGTCCCGCAATAGTTGATTTCGCATATACAGCGTGCCTTCAAGTGTGGCAACTCTGCCAAGATCCGTTCCGGGATCGACGTCGAGGGCGTTTGCAAGTATCGATTCGAGCCCGAGGTCGTCGAGAGCCGCGATTGCACGGTCTTTACCGATTATGGTGGCAATCTCCCAAGGCATCGTGACTCCTCGGTGAAGCAGCCACACGTGAGCTAGCGAATCTCCATACTCAACGAGACTCGTTATCTTTGGTCGTGATTTCTGGCGAAACAAGTGGTGAATCAAGATTCTCGTCGTTAGCCCTAATCCCGGGATCGACGCGGGGATACGAAGGCGATGGCTCCACGTTGGTACAGAGGTAAACGAGTTGTAGCCGCCAAGGATTTCATCGCCGCCAAGTCCGGACAGCACCACCTTAAGACCAGCGTCGGCCGCACTCCTACTAGCCATCCACGTGTTCATGCCATCAATCGAAGGTTGATCCATGTCACCGAACATGAGCGGTAGCCATGATTCGAATTCGGCTCGTGTCACGACGTCGACCGAGTGTCTAGCACTGTAGTTATCGGCTACAAGCTTTGCGAGAGGGACCTCATCGTTGGATCGACCTACGAATTCATCAAATCCGATCGTGATGGCGTGCATCGACCCATGATCCTCTGATGCGAGGCCCAGAAGTGAACAAGAGTCGATACCTGCTGAGAGAAATAGCCCGACTTCTACGTCGGCGATGAGATGATTGCGTACGGTGTCGAGCATCGATTCCCGGACCGTCGCGCCTACGGACGACGGCACTGGGCTGGAGGCCGCATCTCTAAATGAAGCGGCAAGTGAAAAGAACTTTTTGACTCGGCGACTACCACTCGAATCAATTGTCATTGTGGATCCCGCAGGTACTGACCTGATTTCGCTCCACGCGGTGAACGGTTCGGGAATGTTGCCAAGCACCAATAGTCCTGCGAGGGCCGCATCGTTGGTTGTTGTCGAGATCGCCATACTGGCCAAAAGGGCCCTGGCCTGAGAAGCGACTCGGAGGGTCTGGCCATTGTCAGCGAAATACAGAGGTTTGATGCCATAAGGATCTCGTACGAGAAAGAGTTCTTGTTTCGTTTCGTCCCAGATAATGAACGCGTACATACCACGAAGGTGGTCCACCATGCTCGGACCGTAATCCTCATAAAGATGAAGTAGAACTTCGGTATCGGACGTACTCCGAAATTTGTGTCCGCGAGCCTTCAGACTGGATCGGATTGATTCATAGTTGTAGATTTCACCATTAAACGTCACCACGATTGAGCCATTTCGTCCGGCGCACCCGTCTACTAACGCCATCGGCTGTGCGCCTTGTTCTCCGAGGCCGATGATCTCAAGTCGCCGATGAGCGAGAGCAACATGTTCGTCGGAAGAGAACCAAACCCCAGATCCGTCCGGTCCGCGTTTCATCATGTGATCCCGTACGGCAATCAACTCGGCAGGATCGACGCGTTGTGCTTCACTTCCGTAACTAAAGAATCCCACAATCCCGCACATTGGGTTAACCTACTTTAGGTTTTCAGACTCACCGAATTATTGCCTTCGGAGTTGCCAACTGATAATGGCGTCGGCCAGCCGACTGCGTGCAGACTGGGCGTTGCTCTCAGCACCATTCATATTGACCGTGCCAAAGCCTCCCAAGCTTCTGGGCCATCAGGCGCTCGAAAGCCAATTGAATCGACCCAACCCCTCACTTGCATCTGACCGAGCCAGAGTAACTCCAAACGGCGCTGAAATGCCGTGATTGGGAGAGCCTTTGAAAGCAGTCGAGTAGCAGCGAGCGTTGAATTACCGACTCCTCGGGGAATACGTCGGGGCCGTCTTCCAGAAATAACTTCAAGAAAAGTGGAAGTTGTCATTCCTTCCCATGGCTGAAGGACGATGGGAGGAGGAATGACGTCGTTTTGGCACAATAGCGATGCGAGAGACGCAACATTTGTCACTAGAACCTGAGGAGTTGGATCGTCTCCGGGGTCTAGAACGCTGGAAAGAGGGCTTCGGGCGAACTTTGCCAATCGTCGAGTGAGGCTTCGGCCCTTTCCATGCACTGAAGTAGGTCGCAGAATTATCACTCGGGGATCCAGTGAAAGGAGGAGGCTTTGTTCTCCCACCGCCTTTGATAAGGCATAAGGCGACAACGCGCCGTAGTGATCTGACTCATCAAGTACTGCAACGTTGCCCTGAACTGAAGCTGAACTGATATGAATGAATCTGCGAAGATCAACTCGGCGACTTGCTTCGGCAACTACGAGCGGTAGGAGTGCGTTGGCCCCGAAGAGGGCCTCAATGTTTTGACCGCTAGGTTTGGCGAGCCCCGCCGCGTTGATGATGACCTCTACGCCATTCAGTTGTTCCTGCATCTTGCGTACGACGTGATCAAGTTTCTTCAAACTTTCAACTATGCCCACCGCAGACGTTCCCGCGGTAAAGAGCCTGGGTGACTCAATAGGTCGTACCTCCCAGCCATCTCTCATCATCTGGCTACGAATTGCGCTGCCAACAAATCCTGAAGAACCCAAGATAGCGACAGTCGCACCAGCCATCTCAACACCTCCCAGCGTAAAGCAACAAGTAATACAGTAATGAACCGCCCCGCCCGCTTAGTTCCTTGACGAGAGTTGAACTCATACGGCGAAGAATGTTTAACTGCACGGGGTAACTCCCCCGATTGAAGCGTACCCCTACAGATATCTTTAAGTTAGATGGAAGGTGCGGTTAATGAGAATTGCAATTCTTAGTCAGTGGTACCAACCGGAACCTGGAGCTGCTGTGGTACCGAGCGTGCTCGCTCGCTCGCTGGCGGAGAGAGGGCACGAAGTTCAGGTGGTTACTGGTTTTCCAAACTATCCTTCTGGACGTTTGGCTGCCGGCTATCGAATGCGAAGGCGATTGGACGAGAACGAAAGTTCGGGCTTGAGCGTTCGGCGGGTTGCCCTCTACCCCAACCACGGTAGGTCCGCAATCAAACGGGGAACCAATTACATTTCGTTTGCAGTCAGCGCGTCAGTGAGCGGATTGAAGCTTCTTCGTAGTTCAGATGCTATTTGGGTCTATAACTCTCCAGCGACAGTGGGTATGCCGAGCATGTTGGCTAGTGTTGCTGGTGGCCCTCCACACGCAATGCATGTGATGGATCTTTGGCCAGACAGCATATTTCTTGGCGGTTTCGGTGAAGGAAAAGGACGCCATTTACTTGCTCAAATGCTTGCTTCCTGGTGCGACCTAACTTACAAGCACGCTTCGGCAATCGCTTGCACGTCTTATGGCATTGCTGATGTTCTGGCCGAAAGAGGTGTTCCAAGAGCAAAACTCCGTCACATTCCTATTTGGACCGATGAAAACGTCTTTTTTGAAAGGCCCTACGATATCGAATTGGCCGATGAGTTGGGTGTAAGGGATAAGTTCGTTGTCCTCTACGCTGGTACGCTCGGCGGCGCTCAGGGGCTCCGGGGTTTTCTTGAAGTTTGTCAAAGGTTACAAGATTTGGTGGATATCGAGATATTAATTGCGGGTTCCGGGACAGGCGAATACGAACTTCGAGATCTTGCAACGTCGATGAAGATCTCGAATACTAAGTTTTTAGGCTTATGGCCCTCCAAAGATATGGGAAGACTTATTGCACTTAGTGACGTAAATTTGGTCAGTCTGAAGGCAGATCTTTTGTCGAGAATCACCATTCCAAGCAAACTTTACGGAATCCTGGCCTCTGGCCGAGCACTGGTCGCATGGGCCGATGGAGAACTTGCACAAATTGTGGAAAAGTCAGGCGCTGGCTTAATAGCAAAGCCAGGTGACATCGATGAACTCGAAGACGCAATTAGAAGACTGCATTCCGTCGGTAAAACTGCGGTAAGGGATCTCGGCCAGAGGGGTCGTCGTTACTACGAGCAGAATCTTTCACTAGACAAGGGCGTCGATTCTGTTGAAGCGATGTTGAAAGGTATCGCATAGCCGTGGCCACCACAAATGTGCACTGCTACTCGACATTGATGCAGTTGTGCCGAACCCATTGGCGCATTATGAGCGGTAGCGAACCCACTACAAAGGAAGGAGTTAGGGTGCGACAGAAGCGCTCGTCGAGCTATTTGGTATCGAGAAACTGATTGGCGAAGGACGCTACGTCGAACCCAGTTCTCGAGTTATGGTGTATTCGGCTCCCTTACCAAGTGGTTTGATTGGTCGGAATAGTTCCGAACGCAGATGAATCTAAAAGCACTGCAATCTGATTGGTCAACTTGCCTAAGGAGTACGAGCGTGTCAATCGATAACTGGATTACCAAGTTAAGGTGTCCCTCGACTCACTTAGCTCTCACCAAGGTGTCTCTTGCTGAGGCTGAGGCGAGAGTTGGAAGTCGGCTGCTCCCGCGCGAATCCAAGCCGATTGCAATCGGTCAGACTCCGTCAGTTCTCCTGCGCGAGGATGCGAAAATTGCATATCCAATCCTCGATGATGTTCCCGTCCTAATGTCGCCTGAGAGTCTTGAATCCCATGCCCCGACACATGATATGGAGGACCTACGTTGGGCAGAGGCATACGCGGAGATGGAACACTACAACACGCAAGCCCTTTCATCGGTGGATTCGGAGCGAATGGCACCGCTAGTTCGAATGCTCACAGTTCTGGCTGAGTCGGAGACGATTAAGCAGCAGAATCGAGGCGATTGGGTCGACTCTCCATATGATGCAATCTCACAACTCGAGGCTTTCGATTACTTGGGTGAGATCAAAGGTAAGCGAATTGCGCAGATTGGTGGATCAGGTCAACAAGCGCTCAAATTCTTGTTGGCGGGTGCTGCCGAAGCTTGGCTCTTTACGCCTATGTCGGGTGAAGCAATTTTCGCGAGAAACCTTGCGATGCGATTTGGTGTTTCGAGCAGATTCCACTGTGTTATCGCAATCGGCGAAGAGTTGCCAATACTGCCGGGCTATCTGGACTCGGTCTACATGGGGGGCTGCCTTCATCATATGAATACTGCATTGGCGAGTGAGCAAATTCGAGAGGCACTGATTGCAGGCGGCAGATTCGTTGCGGTGGAGCCGTGGAAGACGCCTCTGCACACGATTGGAACACGCCTCCTTGGCAAACGCGAAGAAGGTGCCTTTTGCCAACCCCTGACCTCATCGCGAATTCGACCCATTCGAAATAATTTTGACTCCGTTGAGGTCCGTCATCACGGTCCGTTGCTGAGGTACTTGGCTTTGGGTGTCTGCAAGATCAGTAGACGAGAAATGTCCGTAAAACTCGGGATTCGCCTGACGCGAGTCGATGACCGCCTGCCAATCCCCTCTCGGTTGGGCGGAAGCGTGGCCGTCTTGGCCACTAAAGCGGCGGATTAGTTCCACATGAATCAAATTGTGTGGATCAATTCGGGCGTCGCTACAACTCTTCACAACTAGCATCGCCGGTCAAATTCGAAGACGGCATGCTGGTCGTCCGTCCAACCACAACTGCCTCGTTCGACTCATACCGAACTGGACCCAGGATCTCGGACACCTTTTTAAGACACAGAACCTCATGGAGATCGAAGCGCAAGGAAAAGGAACCAGATTCAAGGCCGATTTCAGGGCCAAGGTCTCCCTCGAATCGTTCAAAGGCGACAAGTCGATGCCCGAGTCTCGACGGAACTCCTTGGGGAAACGGCCACGACGCTCGGTCGGGGTCCTTGGTTCTTTTGTCATCACTACCATCTCCGCCTTCGGTGTCCGGCGAGTGGGAGGAAGGTCAGACCAACGAGCGTTACTCTATGAGCCAGCGCTCACTGAGGAGAATGTAGATGCGAGGCATAATCAGTATCCCTCGTCAGGTATGGGTGACTCCCATTTACGATGTTGTCTCTTGGGTCATCGCCATTCTCTTCGCATCATTTCTGCGCTACAGAGTTGCCTCGAATATGACGGTTCACTGGCGGTACGTATTGATTGGTATAGGCGTCTGTGTAATCTCCCAACTTCTAGTCGGAGCAATCTTCATTTATCGGCACAGATGGCGAATTGGTTCGTTTGAGGAAGTGGTGACCGTTGCAGCCGTCGTCATTTCCGTCGGCGCGATACTGGGAATTGCATCAGCGCTATTTATTCGATCAGGAGTCTCATACGGTGCTGTCATGGTTGCCACGCTGTGCGCACTGGTTCTGGCCCTCGGTGGTCGAGCAATGTATCGCCTCATTTCGGTCGCCACGGGAATGAGACCGTCCGATGTCTCGAGCAATCGAGCAATCGTCTTTGGTGCGGGCGACGCCGGAATCAAGGTAATCGAAGCGCTCCTCGCCAGTAAGACGCCGCCGTTCCTTCCGGTCGCACTGCTTGATGACAACCCATCCAAGCACCACCTTCGGATTCGAAGCCTGAGTGTCGTGGGAAACCGTGACGACATTGGTAAGGTTGCCGAGCGTTTCAAGGCGACGATGCTGGTGATTGCAATTGCCAACGTTGGTGCCGTCGACATCCTTGAAGTAGCGCAGCGTGCCAAGGTTGCGGGTTTAGAAGTTCGGATTCTTCCTCCTCTGTCGGAGATGTTTGCGGGGAAAGTTCGAGTTGGCGACATTCGGTCTTTGACGGTGGAGGACCTTATGGGACGACGCGAAATTGATACGAATGTCGAGGAGATCGGCGGCTATTTGAAAGACAGGCGTGTTCTTGTCACCGGAGCCGGAGGATCTATCGGATCTGAGTTATGTCGTCAGATCACCAGATTTGCCCCGTCGTCACTCATTATGCTGGAACGAGACGAGTCAGCGCTACACGAGGTGCAACTGGCTATCGAGGGTCGCGCATTACTCGATACGAGAAACCTCGTCGTCTGTGATATCCGTGACGCAGAAGCCCTCAATCGAGTATTCGATGAACATCATCCGGATGTTGTTTTCCACGCTGCGGCACTAAAACATTTGTCACTTTTGGAGATGTGGCCAGCTGAGGCTTTGAAGACGAACGTTTGGGGATCGATCAACGTACTCGAGGCGTGCCATGACCATGGTGTTGAAATTTTTGTAAACATCTCCACCGATAAGGCCGCGGATCCAATCAGCGTGCTCGGATACTCGAAGCGCCTCGCCGAGAGGTTGACCGCCTCGTACCATGATGGTGAATTCATTAGTGTCCGATTTGGGAATGTTCTGAACAGTCGCGGCTCATTTCTCCCGGCGTTCAGAAAGCAGGCGGCTTTTGGGGGTCCGATCACCATAACCGACCCCGACGTGACACGCTACGTAATGACGATTTCTGAAGCAGTTCAGCTAACGCTGCAGGCTGCTGCACGAGGCAAAAGCGGCGAGGTTCTCGTACTCGAGATGGGCCAACCGGTTCGAATCATTGATGTAGCCAAGCAAATCGTCGAAGAGTTGGAAACACCCGTCGAAATTGTCTTTACTGGGCTTCGTCCAGGGGAGAAGTTGCATGAAAGTCTTTTTGGTGTCGGGGATGCTGACCCCCGTAAGATTCACTCTTCGATCACAAGTTGTTCGGTTCCCCCAATTCCCGCAGCAGCCTGTTGGTTGATCGAGGCTAATGCTTCGCCCGAGCGGGTGAAGGAGGCGATGAAGACTTTGAGTCTGACCGAATCGAGCCCACCTGTGCAGGTTTAAGTGGTGGTTGGTCTAAAAAACCGCGGATCCCTGAGGTGCTGGTATCAACGCCGTTCAGATTCGGATAGTTGGATGCTTCCAGTATTAATTGCCGACCAACTTGGACACCAAGGCATCATTTAAGTCGATGTGCTCGAACTTGGTTTACGGCGAATCGTCGATTGCGCCTTGGACGACAACACGCGCACCGAACTCGTGAGGCGGGCTCTCCCCATGACGGACGACATTCGAGGCGGCGACGCTCTTCACGATCGCGACAGACAATACATGTCGGGTGACTTGTGAACGCAGTGCGAACGTAGCCGCATTGCCCAGTCGGTCGGACGCACTGGATCGTGCGACGATAGCGCCGTCACCGAAGTTCTCTGGGCGACAATGAAGCTAAAGTTTATTCATTGATACCGCTTCGCTTCGAGAGCTGACGTTCGACGAACAATCACCGGATGGATTGATCGTTGCAATGGATTTCGTCAGTATTCACTCGGCAACGTCATGACGCTGATCGAGTGGCAGTTACAATTCGCTCGGAGTCAAGTTCAGACGGCATCGGAATGTGTCCGGAATTTGCGGGGAAGGCCTCAGTGGAATGGTTCTACTAATTGCCGTCTTGGACGGGATCATCGCGAGCGCCCTCGTCACCGCCCTGACCCTCCGACTGCTTGGTCGAAGGGGAGTCTTTGACGTTCCTAATCACCGATCCTCGCACCAAACACCGACGGTTCGAGGAGGGGGCATCGGTTTGGCCTTTGGAACACTTGTCGCATTGGCAGTGGCCGCTAGTTGGATTTTCAGGTCAGCAGATATCGCGCTGTGCGTCGCGGGCATCTCTTTCGGCGCGATTGGTTTCGCTGACGACCTGACGAACGGTATTTCAATTAGGACTCGGATGGTCCTGCAGTTAGTCGCTGCTCTTATAGTTACGACTTTGATCTGGAATCACCATTCCTTCGGAGTTGTGCCGTTGGCGTTGGCGTGTTTCCTTGCGTTGGTCTGGATTATCTCCTTCGTGAATGCTTCCAACTTCATGGATGGCATCAATGGAATCTCGTGTGCCGAAGGGATCGTTGCCGGTGTCGCCTTCGGTTTCATGGCTCGAAACGAGCACCAATATGCACTGCAGGCAGCTGGGTTCGCTCTAGCCGCGGGCGCAATCGGCTTCGTCCCATTCAACTTTCCAAAAGCTCGTTTATTTCTTGGGGACGTTGGTAGTTATTTTATAGGTTCATGGATTGCTGTGATGGTAGTTATTGGGCTGCAAGCGTCCATCCCCGCGGAGGCGATGCTTGCCCCAGTTACGCTCTATGTGGCGGACACTGGATTGACTTTGGCGCGTCGCGTACTTAGGCACGACGCATGGCACGAGGCGCATCGTCAACACACGTACCAACAGTTAGTTGATCGTGGGTGGAGTCATACGCGAACAACCGGTGTTGTGTTTATAATTGTCGCGTTGTCCTCGGCGTTGGGGTCGATCAGTTTGTTCGGATCCATTCAAGCGCGCCTCGTCGCAGACGTCGGGATTGCGATATTGACGGTTGGATACCTGGCGTTGCCGAGCCTGATTGGCCATTTTTGGAATGACCCTTCTGGTCCCGCTTATGAAGCGAGCGACGGATGATGACCGTGTCGATGCCATCGCCTCAGTTTCTCCAAATATTCTTCATGAGATTTTCTTGAAGTCGTTTATTTGTCTCGCGCAGGGGTTTGACGTGTCGCAAGTTACGGTGAAAACTATCAAACGACTTTGCCCCGAGGTGCCCAGAGTCACGTTCTATTGGTGACTCGGTAATCGATGAACACAAAATATCTTCGCGCCCAACGAGGTCGCCTTCGGTGGTGTAGTCGCAGGCAACGCGAATGGCGAGTTTCACATCGTCGCTCAAGATTCGTTTTGTTGATCGAGGGACGGCGTCAATGTTATCGATCAAATCATTTTTCTGGTGAGATTGGTCAATTTCACTTTTCTCGGGTTTCGGTTATCTCGCCCTAAAGCGATCGATTTTACGCCAAGCAACTCCCAAGGACCTAAGAGTCGGAGGGCTAAGCCATGGCATTATAGGTAAGTGAAACGACGGGACTCTTCACTTCGCGGACATAAATGGCCTTGGGTTGTTGGCGTTCTCACTGTTCTCTTCGTCTTGGTGGGTCTGGCGGTCTACTCAGCGCTGACCGCTCGTTCTCACGCGTTACGCGCGCTTACTGAGTTTCAATACGTCCAACGCAACCTTGCGAGTGCTGCGACTACACCTGGGCGGCTAAATCTCGAGGCGCACCTCGAGACGGCACTACGTGAGAGCCAAACGGCGAGCACCTCGCTGACGTCCACCGTGGTGCTCGGCGCGGTGCAATGGATCCCTTATTTCGGTAGCGAGATCAAGGGGGCGTCGACCTTGTTCGCCGACGCGTCCACCGCCGCATCGAGTGGACTGGATATTCTCCATGGGCTCGACACGTTTCAAGCGAGCGATGCTAGTGGCCACATTTCGAGCGTCAGTCTCACTGCACTGCAGCGAGAGGTGGCCCTAGCGACGTCGAAAATCACATCGCTCAATCGGCCCGTCGGGAACCTCTTCGGGCCGGTTGGTCGCGAACGAGCAATGTTTAACGGAAAGGTCGCGCGCGCTGTGAGTGAGTTGAAAAACGTGAGTAGTGGCCTCAGCGTTGGACGGGAGATTCTTGGCGTCGGAATGACCTCGACGATTCTTGTGTTGCCCGAGAACAACGCGGAGATGCGCGATCAGGGAGTCATCCTCTCCTACAGTCTCGTGCGCACGCGCGGCGCATCGTTCACGGTCCTTCGTTCCGGCCCAGTGGCTGACATCAATCTCACTTCACCGCTGAATGTCCCAGTGAGTCCCGGCACGAAGGCATTTTTTTACCCTGCGGGGGCAAATGAAATCTTTCAGTCCGTGAATAGCACGGCAGACTTCTCGTGGACGGGAGCAACCGCCGCCGCAATGTTCAAAAAGGCGACCGGGATTACGGTGAATGCGGTCATCGCCGTTGATGTCCCCACGATGGCCGCCCTCGTGGGCGTGACCGGTCCGCTGACGATTCCCGGTATTCCCGAGCAGCTCACCACGGCCAACTTCTCAACGGTCGTGCTGCACGATCTCTACGCACAGTACCCGGTCGGCACCCAGGTTCCGCGAAAAACAGAGCTGAACGATATTGCGACGGCACTCCTGCAACGACTTCGTTCCGCTCGTCACGATCAGGTGTCGTACCTGCGCGCACTTACTGGAGAGATCCCTGGACGCCACCTGCTGCTCTGGAGCGCGGATCCTTCCGTCGAAAGAGCCATTGTCCAGCTCGGTGCGTCGGGCGAGATTGACACGGTGCTGCCCAAGCGGACCTTCCACGTTGCCGTCGAGAGCGCGGTCGCGGCGAAGTTGGATTACTTCGTCTCGGTTCACGAATCCTTCAACGTGACCGTCCAACCTGGTGGTGACGCTTGGGTCGCGACCATCGTTACCGTGCACAACGCCGCGCCCGCCGGTCAAGCTCCTTCGTACCAGCTGGGCCCGGACAACATCAACTCCCACGTACCGGGGGAGTACGTGTCCAATATCTGCCTGTGGTCGCCGGCGGGCTCAAAGGTCATCGGCGGCAAGTCGGAGTCGGGCCTCGTGTTGAACGCATTTTCGACGGACGTGTTCGCCCAACACTCGACGTCGACGCCGTTCGCGACCTACCTACCGCTCGCGGTCGTTGGGGGCCAGTTCGTTCTGCATCTGGCGCCCCAGCCGACGCTCAATCCAGCGACAGTGTCAGTTTCAGTCCACGGCGTCGGGTGGGCTGTTTCGGGGCCCAAGGGCTCATTTTCACTACTTCGTCCCACAACCTTGACGTATTCACTCGTCGCCGTCCCGTAACTTAGAATAAATTTACGTTGCCAGACGGACCCACTCAGTGCGTGGTACCGTTCAATCAAGTTCCTATTGGCGAGTACGAGCCAATGAGGAGGGAGGCCTAAGTGACTGGTCGAAGGATTCTTGCCATTCCAGGTGTCTTGGCCCTGGTATTTGCGACGACGATTGGCGTCGGCATCACCTCGGCTAGCGCGACAAAGTACCCACCGCCGACCTTTCCGCATGGCCTTCACTGTGGTCATGACCATGGTTTCGGCAGAGGGGGCTTTACCGAAGAGATAAATATCTTTGGTGATGGCTTTCACGGCAAGCCGTCAATTGTCAGTAACGAAGGGGGAACGAAGTTCGTCGTCATTCACGACTATGGCAACGAGCTCGTCGTCGAGGTAACGATCGCTTTCGGTACGCCAAAGGGAACGCACGTATTGAACATTACGGATCCCGATCACACTTCGTGCAAGTTGCACTACACATCCAGGTAATCACTATCTTGCGTTAGCCTCAGCATTGGGTCAATTTGAAAGAGCGGTCTAGTGCGGCGGCGATCCTACTGTCCACACTGAGCCATCGAAGGTGACGGCACATTTGACCGCTGGTTTCTCCGGTTCGTTTGGGCGGACTCTGCGGAAGGCTTCGAATCGCTTCAGTAGTGAGGCTGGACGGTTCCACGCCAACTCATAAGGGCCTCTTGAACGACCGGACTGACATCGGCTTGAGACAGCACTCGACGTAGATCAATGGCCTCTAGCGCTGCCCGAAAGGCGTTCTCGGTGCTGGTTCCTAACGACTGGCAGAAGGCTTCGATGGCCGCCTCCTCGTTGTTCTCGTAGGACCAAGCCGCGCGCAGGTCGCCGCGACGGATCGTTTCGAGGTAGTCATCCACAATCTCCTCCGGATCGGTGTTCACTGCTAACAACAGAAGCAGTGAGATCATTCCTGTTCGATCCCTACCTCGCACGCAGTGAAAGAGAACCCCGCCCGGAGGTGCCGAGGCAATCGCCGAAAGAGCGGAAATCGCTCGATTCGGCATGGCTTCAAGATGTGGAAGGAAATAGAGGGCTGTCCTCGCAAGACCGTTGGGTAGATAGTCACGCCAAAACTCGTCGTCGAACCCGTTGAGTTCAACCGTCACGGTGCGAATCCAACTCGGCCGTTCGTTTCGATCGCTTGCACGCTCATTAGGATCGCGAAGATCGACGATCGTTCTGATTCCAGCTTGATAGATCTGCTCCCAGCCGGCCGGCGTTATTCCGTCAACGTTCTCAGAACGATAGAAGACACCGCGTGGCGTAGTTGTACCATCGAGCCGACGAAGGCCGCCCAAGTCGCGTGCATTCACTAGCCCATCCACGTAGAGAGTTCGCTGAGAAGACCCTTCAACGTTATTCACGCTAAAACTATAAACACGAGATCGGTCGTGTCTGAATCCCATAAGGTCGGCAGGTCCGTTCCATTGCGAAAGGGGTTGAATTGTGAGCGAATCGAAATTGCCCGGCGGAACGTTTGCTTTGGCACCAGGCCTCAACGTCACTCGGATGGGCTACGGGGCGATGCAGCTCGCCGGGCCGGGGGTCTTCGGACCACCGAAGGACCGCGACGAAGCAATCGCCGTACTTCGCGAGGTCGTCGAGAGCGGTATCACCCACATCGACACGAGTGACTACTACGGCCCTTTCGTCACCAACGAGCTCATCAAAGAAGCCCTGCACCCCTACCCGGCGTCGCTGCACATCGTCACCAAAGTGGGCGCTCGCCGTGACGCCGAGGGCGCCTGGCCGGAGGCCCGGAAACCGGACGATCTTCGTCAGGCCGTCCACGAGAACCTGGACCACTTGGGTCTGGACGCGCTCGACGTGGTCAACCTGCGACTCGGTGGGTTCGCCGGTGCTGAGGCCGCTTCCCTCGCGGAACCGTTCGAAGCCCTGGTCGAACTCCAACAGCAAGGTCTGATTCGTCATATCGGCCTGAGCACCGTGAACGCCGAACAGATCAAGGAGGCGCAGTCGATCGCACCAATCGTGTGCGTCCAGAACTTCTTCAACGTCGCCCACCGAATCGACGACGATCTGGTCGATTCGCTCGCCGCGCAAGACATCGCCTACGTGCCCTACTTTCCACTCGGAGGATTCAGCCCATTGCAGTCCGTGGAACTCGCGTCCGTCGCCACCCGACTCGACACCTCACCGCTGGCCATTGCCCTGGCGTGGCTCTTGCAGCGCTCACCCAACGTACTGTTGATTCCGGGCACCTCGTCACGCGCGCATCTCCGAGACAACATCGCGGGTGCATCGTTAACGCTGTCCGACGATGATCTGGTTGAGCTCGACCGCATCGCGGCGTAACGAGGAATGGCGAGTCAGGTCTCGCTATTAGGGGTCGACGCCAGACGCCCGTCCGACTGACTTCCCGCCAGGTGAGAACTCTCACCCCTTCGTCCGTGACGACCACCGCTTTTGCCCACGCGAATGAAGAGAATCGTGGCGACCACCACATAGATGAGCCATACGAATGCCTGCAACACCGTCGGACGATCCGCGTAGCCGAGCAGCGAATGAAGGACATCGCCGAAATTCGACGCCTCCGAAATCGTGCCAGAGGTATTCCAAAGCACGTGGCCACCAAATCCCAACCAATGCAATTGCTGCATGTTTTCCACCGCGTCAGCCAATAGACCCGCGGCGAAGATCATCAAGGCGATCCCGAGCACTCGAAAGAATCTCCGCAGGTTGAGCTTGGCGCCCAGTTTGAATATGGCGAAGGCCACGCCCAGCGCTAGCGCTAACCCGAGGCCCGCCCCAATCAAGAGGAGTTTGCCATGTACGGGCGATGCCGCCTGTCGATCGGCGGCAAAGATTATCGCCAGTGTGAATACCATCGTCTCTAGACCCTCGCGTCCCACGGCCTGGAAAGCGAGCAGTCCCAATCCCCACCGCCTCCCTTTCGACAGCGCCAGATCGCTTCGATGCTCGAGCTCCGTGGCCATACCCTTGGCGTGCCGTTGCATCCAGAACGTCATATAAGTGAGAATCACCGCCGCGAGCAGGTAGGTGGCAGTTTCGAAATAGGTCTGAACATTTGAGCCTTCGTAGTGTCTTATGAGGAAGAAAGCAGCGATACCCCCGCCAAGGGTCAACACGAGTGCGGCAGCAACGCCGCTGAAGACATCGCGAAAGTGCCGACGTTTACCGATCCGCTGCAAGTACGCGAGAAGTATTGCCACAATCATGGACGCTTCAATTCCCTCGCGAAGAAAAATAACGAAGGTTGGTATCACGAGAAAAGGCCCCTATTGGTGGAAGTTCATTGAAGTAAATTGCAAGAATGGATTTTGTTGCACGACAGCTGCACCGATCCGAATTGACCAATTACAAATGAAAGATAAGTCTAGGCGTCTGTATTCGTGAGAGCCTCAATTGCTCACGGCGTGGGTGAGGGATTGTCCTATGACGACTGTGAATTCAACCCGTCGGGATCTTGCCGAGTGTCATTGCGTCACAACGCGCCGGGCACCGTGAGGGCCCGAACGAACTCGACGTGGTTGAACATCGGACCGCAATGACTCCAACTTTTAGCGGCGCCAGTCGGACTGAATTGGCAAATCGGCGATTAGATGACGCTGACCAGTGTGCCGATCGGTGTGAAGGGCCAGACGCGCTTGGCGTTGGCGAAGGGCATCTCCACACACCCCAGGCTCTGGGGGTACCCGTACTGTGAGCGCAAGAATCCGTGCAGGGCGTCGCCGCCGTGGAAGTACGACACCCACGGGATACCCGGGTCGCTGTAATGCGAGCCATTGGGGTTGGTGCCCGACATCGTCGTGACGGTGTAGCGAACGTACACCGGATAGGTGCCGTTCGACGTTGGCGCGCTACTTATGCCGGTGTTCACGGGTGAAATGTAGACGAGGTGTCCACTCACGAAGAGCTTGAGCAACTCGGGGGTGCCCTGGCTCACGACGACGTAGTCGTAACTGTTCGGATCGTTTTGTCGCTTCGTCGCGGCCTGGAGGATGAGTTGCCACGTTTGGGTGGTCATGCCGGTATTCCAGGGGAGCCCGTGGACCGCCTGGAAGTTCATGACGGCGCTCTGGAGAATGATGTTGTTGGTGCCCACCGACCACAACGAGTGGAGGGGCCCGATTATCTTGGGAAAACGCCAGACGAACTGACCCTTCTGAAGTGACGTCGGACTCGACCTCTTTTTGGGTCGGGGCTTTGGTCGAGGCTTCGTGGTGGTGGTGGTCGGCACGGTGGTGGTCGTCGAGGCGGGCGCGGTCGTCGAGGTGGAGGGAGTGGTCGTCGATGTCGTCGTGGTCGTCGGGGGAATTGTGGTCTTCGTGACGGACCTCTTCGGCACGAACTTCACGGGTAAGTAATGCAGCGTGGCGAGGAGTTGATCTTCGAGGCGGATCGAGAAAGCGACGTGTGAGTAGCGGGTGCCGATCGTCCCAGTACGACGACCGAGAGAATTATTGCCTTGGGCGGCGTTGGCCGAAAGCGAAAAGGGCGCGACGACGAGGGAACCGACCAGAATCGAGGCCGCAACAGTACAACTAAGGAGGGGGCTCTTGGCGTACTGCATTTTCGAAAGTTTACCGGGCCAACCCGCTCACCCAACGTCAGTAGTGTCGCGAGACGAGCAATTCAATGAGAATTCAACGTCTTCGACGAGCGCATCGATCGAACTGCGCGCCAACTAAGCGTGGTGGCGTCGACGTTGTCGCAGGTTGGTCAGAACCGACGGTGCCCAGCCGGCATCCGCGGGGTTCACGTTGATACCCGGAGGGTTGATTTCGTCAATTCGCTCGAGCACGCCGCTCTCCAGGCGGACGTCGGTCGCCTTGAGCTGGGAGTCCAGGTGTTTCATGGTTCGTGGTCCGATGATCGGTGAGGTCACGGCAGGATGTTCGAGCACGAAGGCCAGAGCGAGTTCGATCAACGTGATGCCGGCCTCGTCGGCGAGGGCCGTGAGTTGGTTGACTGCCTCCAGCTTGCGCTGGTTGCCCGGAGAGTCGAGGGTGTAGCGATCGGGAAGACGCGCGGCCCGTCGGCTCGAGTTCTTCTGGCCTTCGCCGAACTTGCCGGCGAGCCAGCCTCCCGCGAGCGGGCTCCAGGGAATAACGCCCATGCCGAATGATTGGGCAGTCGGCAGCACGTCGCGCTCTATGCCGCGCACGAGGATCGAATAGGGAGGCTGCTCGGTTCGGAAGTGTTCGTACCCTCGTCGCTCGGCGGCCCACTGGGCGGCGACAATCTGCTCGGCCGGAAAGGTCGACGATCCGAAATAGCGAATCTTTCCTTGGTGGACCAGGTCGGTGAGGGCACCGAGGGTCTCTTCGATGTCGGTGAACTCGTCGGGTCGGTGAATTTGGTAGAGGTCGATGTAGTCAGTCTTCAAGCGCTTCAGGCTGTGCTCGACCTCGGCCATGATCCAGCGCCGCGAGTTGCCCTGGGATAGAGGGTCATCGCCCATCTGACCGTGGACCTTGGTCGCGACGACGACGCGGGAGCGGTCGATCGACGAGAGGGCTTTGCCCACGATCTCTTCGGACTCCCCTTGGGAGTACACGTCGGCGGTGTCGATGAAGTTGATCCCGGAATCCAATGCCTTGTGGATGATCTTGATCGACTCGTCGTGGTCGGTGTTGCCCCACTCGCCAAACATCATGGCGCCGAGACAGAGGGGGCTTACTTTGAGGCCGGTACGGCCGAGGGTTCGTAGTTCCATTTCCTCACCATATGTGGTGCGGCGACGTGGCGACGCAAAATTACTGACCGTGCGTGGTCAGACGCCGAGACTGCTCATCGCGGCCCGTTCGAAGAGCCGAAAGGGAAGGAGCCGTTTTCCCATGATGCCCATTCGCTCGTCGAATTTGCCGACCGAAACGCGACGCGGTGGGTTCTTGCTGCGCAAGATCTTTTCGACCGCCCGCGCGACGTCGACGGGATCAGCGCCATTCACTTCGTCGCGTTCCATCACGGTGATCGCCTTCTCGCACGCCCCTCGGTAAGGGTCGTTGACCGAGAGCTCCACCTTTCGTCGAGCGGCGGTGAAGTCGGTCTTGAAGTTGCCCGGTTCCACGAGCGTGACGTGGACGTTGAACGGTGCGACTTCATACGCGAGCGATTCGGCGTAGCCCTCGAGGGCGAATTTGCTCGCACTGTAGAACGCTTGGTAGGGGATGCCGAGTATCCCGGCGATGGAACTCATCAACACCACGTGTCCACCACCTCGCTCGCGAAGCCGTGGCAACGTCGCGTTCACTACACGCACCGCGCCCCAGAAGTTGGTCTCGAACTGCGCCTTGGCGTCCTCCAGTGACGTGCGCTCGGCCGCTCCGGCGAGTCCCCATCCAGCGCAGGCGAGAACTGCGTTCAGCTGACCGTACTCGGCGTCGACGATTTCGAAGGCTCGCTCAACTGAACGGTCTCGGTCGACATCCATCGGAACGCCGCGCCATGAGTCGCTCGAAGTACCGCGACGACTCGCGCCAATGACGGTCCATCCGGCGCTCGCGAGGTGGGTGGCACATTTGCGTCCGATGCCCGCGGATGCGCCGGTGACGAGGATGACTGACTTGTTCATGGGACACTCTTGCGCACCGGGCATCGCCCGTCAAACGTCCCGATTAGCCATTCCCGGCTCGTCGATTTGGTGCGAGGCGTTTCGCATTCCCGAGATGGAGTCGACTGACGTGTGACAGGAAAATGCAAGGATGGGCTCGTGGCAAAGAGATATCAGCGAGTCCCAGAACTCATCTTGGGATTCGACACCGAGACCACGGGGCTCAGTGTCTCGAGTGAGCGCGCTATTTCCTACGGCTTCTGCGCCTACCGTTTCGGAGTTCCGGTCTGGTCCGAACAGTTCTTCGTCATACCCGATCGTCCAATCTCGGCCGGGGCCAAAAGAGTGCACGGACTCTCGGTCGAGGACATCGAAGCCAGACGGGGGAGCGCATTCGTCTTCAACGTCGAAAAGGGTCTGACGCGTGCCGTCCAGATACTGCGTGACTACCACGCACTCGGTGCGTACGTCGTGGGCTCGAACGTCGTTCGTTTCGACCTAGAGATGCTCCGTCGCAGTTGCATCTCGGTGCTCGGCATGGAGCTCAACGACGGATATTTCGATATCTCGCTTCTGCGAATCATCGACGTGGTCGATCACGACCTGGCGATCGATCCCAGTCGAGAGTTCCGACCTCGACGAGGTCAAGAGTATCTATGTCGTCATTACGGCATTAAGCCGGGAGGACACGACGCGCTAAGCGACGCGCGGGCCGCGGTCGAAGTGTTCCTGGAACAGGTCGTCCACAACAACGCGGGACAGGCCTCGCTCGATCTCCTCTCTGATCCCGTGGACTTTGTCGCATCGTTCGATTCGCCGTAGTCGCCGTTGTTGGCCGGCGAGTTCGAACTTCTCGGAATGGTAGGGTTGTCACCCTGAGGGGCCGTTGGCGCAGTCTGGTAGCGCACTTGCATGACACGCAAGGGGTCGCAGGTTCAAGTCCTGCACGGCCCACTATCAAAATACCTCGTGAGAGGCAGTGACCTTTAACCACTTTTAACCAAAATACGTCTCGAGCGACCGTTGTCAGCAGTTGAGTCAGCAACGAGAAAACGAGGCATTGTGGCCGGTTCTAGAGGCAATGGCGAAGGATCGATTTATCAGCGATCGTCCGATAAACGCTGGCTCGGCGTAGTGACAATCGGGCGCGACATCAACGGACGTGTGGTTCGCAAGACCGTTTCGGCGAAGACCCGGGCCGAGGTGGTTGGCAAACTGAAGAAGCTCCAACGACAACTCGATGACCCACTGCCTGCTCCCGACATGAAAATGACTGTGGCTCAGCTGCTCAATCATTGGCACGACGAAGTCCTCAGACACCAGGTGGCCCCTAGCGCCGCGCTGAGCTATTGGACCATCGCGAAACATCACATCATACCGAACTTGGGCAGCAAGAGGATTGTGAACCGTACAACAGTCGACGTCGACCGACTGCTGTCGTCGAAATTGGACAGCGGACTTTCAGTCTCCACGGTGCAACGTATTCGGGGCGTTTCGGGTCAGGCCATTGATCAAGGAATGCGGTGGGGTTGCGTCAACAGAAACGTCGCACGACTCTCAAGGTCGCCCAAGCAAGAACGATGTGAGGGCCGGACGCTCACCTACGAGCAGGCGCGAAGACTCCAAAAGGAACTTGAAGGACATCGCCATGAGGCGTTGCATTCCCTGATGCTCTCTACAGGTTTGCGGTGGGGCGAAGCCTCAGGTTTGAAGTGGCAAGATTTCGACGAGACGGCGATAGGTGAATTTGCTAATGGAGCACCGCAGGCGGCAAGAGGAGGAGCGAATCGTGATGGACGAACTCTGGACCGATACTGGCTTCATCTTTACGACGAATTCCGTTCCAAAGAGCTTGGTCCATGGCGCCGAATGCCGCTCTCTCCTTCATTGCTGAGATACGAGGCTTAACAGGAGCCGGTGTTGGCTTCGGTGGTGGCGGAGTTGCAGGTCTTGGCGGCGGTTTGGGTGCAGTTGGCCGAGGCGGTGGGAGGCGGTATGTGCGTGGCGAACCCCATACGCCACTCGACGCGTCCCGAATGTCGATAAATAGGCATTAACAGGAAACATATATCTATTTAGTGTTATTGTCAATTTTTGCGAGGCCGGGCGCCAAGTCTCTACGACCTGCATTTTGCCCAATCGCCGGCGAGTAAGGGAGGCTCAGAGGATCGTGACCGAAGCGCTGGGGGTTGTGGGATCTGGAATTTTTGTCGGGAAAAGAATTGTTGGCGATAACGGTCGAGAGAGCGCCTTTCGTTTTCCGCGTTCTTGCTCGCAGGAAGCGTCAAGCGACCGTAAGGCAAGTAAGGAACATCGAATCGGTGTGCCATTGAGGTGGCCACATTCGCACAGGCGACGGGAAGGACGATGACCGCCGTTCACGACGCTTCCGAATTGCAGTTTGATGGAATCCCAGTGGATCGCGCCGACATCAAGAAGTTCAAGTGGTCAAGCATTCTGTGGCTTTCGCCAGCCGGCATCCTCGTCATGGCATTGTTCGTATTGCCGACGATTTACGCGTTGTATATCGGTTTCACGAACATGCAATTGCTGGGTCCGTTTGCGCAGCATCTTTCTTTCACTGGTCTCTCGAATTTCGACCGAATGATTCACGATCCGGTGTTCTGGTCGTCGGTGAAAATGACCCTCGTATTCGTTATTGGGTCGGGCATCATCGCCCAGACGGTGCTAGGTTTCGCGCTGGCTCTGCTCGGCCAACGTGCCAAAATCTCGTTGCGGGCCACCGTGGGATCGATCGTGATTCTGGCGTGGGTGTTGCCGGAAATCACGGTGGCATTTATTTGGTATGCGTTCGGACAAGCGGGGGGAACGCTCAGCGAGCTGATCGCTCGGCCAGGCGACGACTTACTCGCCACAGTGCCGCTGCTGATCGTCTGCGTGGCCAACGCGTGGCGTGGTACGGCTTTCTCCATGCTGATCCTGAGCGCGGGTTTGCGGAATGTTCCCGCTGAAGTGGACGAGGCTGCGCAACTCGAGGGCGCCTCCTACTGGCAGCGCCTGTGGCGCGTGACCATACCCATTATGCGCTCGACGATCATGGTGAACATGTTGCTGATCACGATCGGTACGATCTCCGACTTCACACTCATCTGGGCGATGACGCAGGGTGGACCGGGCAACGAAACAGCGATTCTGCCTGTATACATGTATATTCAGGCGTTCCAATTTAACGACCTGGGTTACGGCACCGCCATCGCGTTAGCTCTCATCGTAGTAGGCGCGTTGCTTTCGATCATCTATGTCCGCCAGTTACGGCCCGAACTAAAAAAGGCGCAATAGCATGGCGCTCACGCCACGACTCGGTCGTGCCTTCTACGAACATCGGGGGAGGGCGTGACGGCTGAACGGCTAGAAGACACGTTGGTAGCTGTCGACTCGAACGGGACCGATGACGGTTTGACGACTCACGGTATCAAGCGAGGGCGCCTTCAGGTGATCAGCGTGAATCTGCTGCTGGCGATCATCGGCGCAGCGTTCCTCTTGCCACTGATCTGGCTGGTCGACGCCGCGCTCAATCCCCACGCGTCGGCCGCGTTGACTGGACCCGCGTGGTCCCTCTCGAACTTTCGGGCTGCGCTCGCAGCGGGCGCCGGCGGCGCCATCAAAAACAGCCTCTATTTGGCAATGGTCTCGACGATCGTGGCAACATCGGTGTCGACGATTGCAGCCTTTGCTCTCTCACGTCACCGTGTGCCGTTCAAGGCAAGCCTGCTCCTCGTGATCCTGTTTTTGGCGGGCCTGCCGGTGACGCTCCTGCTGATTCCCATTTTCGAGATATACGTTCACCTGGGATGGTTGAACTCACCGTTCTACACATCGCTCGTGCTCGCTGCAACCTCAGTACCCTTCGCCATTTGGTTGCTGAAGAACTTCATTGATCAGGTGCCCCGGGAGCTCGAGGAAGCCGCCGCGATCGAGGGGGCGAGCGATCTGCGTATCCTCTGGGGGATCGTCATCCCATTGGCCATGCCGGGAATACTCGTGGCCTCGATTCTCACGTTCATAAACAGTTGGGGGGCTTTCTTGATCCCGCTAGTGCTCGATGCCAACCCGAAGGATCAGCCTGGAGCGGTCGGGATCTTTCAATTCATGAGTGCGAACGGCGTGGTTCACTTTGGGCCACTCGCTGCGTACAGCATCATCTTCTCAGCGCCCGTCGTGCTGATGTATCTCATCTGTTCTCGCTGGCTGAACGGTGGCTTTGCTTTTGCCGGCGGGGTGAAAGGTTGAACATGTTCGTACCATTTCTAGATGCCATTGCGCGCACCGGATTGATGGCGTAGGGGCAACCGTGGCAAACGTCGTTCTCGAGGGAGTATCGAAGTATTTCAACGGAGAAACGCCAGCTGTCTACGACCTCGATCTGGAAGTGGAAGACGGTGAATTCATTGTCGTGGTTGGACCATCGGGGTGCGGTAAGACGACTACCCTTCGGATGCTCGCTGGTTTCGAGACTCCGACCAAAGGGACACTTCGCATTGGCGGCAAGGTGATGAACCGGATTCCGCCGAAGGACCGCAACCTCGCGATGGTATTTCAAAACTACGCGTTGTTTCCGCACATGACCATCGAGAAGAATCTCGCCTTTGGGATGAAGATTCGCAGAAACCCAAGGTCATCGATCAAGAAGGAAGTTGAGGAGATCGCGGGCATGCTCGGCATCTCCCAGCTGCTCGGGCGCAAGCCCGGCGAACTCTCGGGCGGAGAACGTCAGCGTGTCGCACTCGGGCGCGCGTTACTGCGGCAACCTCAAGTATTCCTTCTCGATGAGCCATTGTCGAACCTTGACGCCGCGCTTCGGGCGCAAATGCGCGTCGAACTGAAGCGTATCCACTCGCAGTATCCGGTGACGACGATCTATGTGACGCACGATCAGGTGGAGGCGATGACAATGGCGGATCGAGTCGCGCTCATGAATGGCGGTCGACTTCAGCAGATCGCAAAGCCTGAAACGCTGTACGAACAGCCAACGAATATCTTTGCCGCCTCTTTCGTGGGCACGCCGAAGATCAACTTGCTTCCGGGCAAGTTACGCCGAGAGAGCGATGGTGTTCAACTCAACTTCCTTTCCTTGACCAAGCGACTCAACGGATCTCTCGGAGAGAAGCTTTCACAGCTTCCGGTCACGGAAGTTACGGTCGGATTCAGACCAGAGGACATCCGGTTGGCGCCACAAGGCGTGGACGGACTTCACGTGGTCTCGGCAACTGTCGAGCTCGTGGAGCCGCTCGGGTCGGAAACCAACGTCGTGGTTCGCGTTATGGATCAAGTCATCACATGTAAGTTGCCAGCCCGTACGGGTCTCTCGACAGGTGACGCAATTCGACTCGAGTTCGACATTCCACAGATGAAGTTGTTTGACAACGAGAGCACTAATCGCCTGAACTGAATTGAAAGGGGGACCATTCAGAGAAGTACGAAATAATTAGGAATACTTAGGATTTCATTCCATAGGGTAGGAGAAAAAAATGCGATTCAACAGAATAAGGGTGACGCTTACCGCAAGTTGTGTTATTGCAGCTGCGGTGGCCGTTGCCGGTGGGGGTGCGGCGTCTGCGTCCAACTCGAAGAAGGGCATCTCGGTGCTTTATTCGTACAACTATGTTCAGGACACCGACGCGCTCGCTAACGCATGGTGGAAGTCGGTCGAAAATCAGTGGAAGACGGCCAATCCGTCAACGCCGCTGACTCCGGTCGGCGTCGGTGGAACCGACATTGACGAGATGAACAAGGCTGCAATTCTCTTCCGGAGTCCGTCAACGACCCCCTGTGTGATCCAGATGCCCACGACGTATGTCGGTGAGTTCGCGTCCTCGGGGTACCTCGCGTCGCTGAACAGTTACGTCTCAGGCTCGTCGGCTCCAGCGTTTTGGACAGGCATGCCCAAGGCTGTCCAAGAGATGAGCACGATCGGTGGCAAGGTTTACGCGGTCAACCTAGGCAATACTGACGGGGGTATCGTCTACAACAAGTTGATGCTCGAGAAGGCCGGCATCAAGATGCCTTGGGTTCCGAAGACGTGGGCCGACATCATCGCGGCCGCGAAAGCAGTGCATAAGGCAGAACCGAAGGTCTATGCACTGTGGGCCGAAACCGGCGTTGCTTCAGGTCCCACGGGCATATTGCAAGGGGTTGGAAACCTGATCTTTGGTTCAACCAACCCTCAGATGTTCGACTCCAAGACTGGCAAGTGGGTTGTCGACAGCCCTGGTTTGGCCGCGACGTTGAAGTTCTATCAGACGGTCGCCAAGGATGGACTCGGTGCGCCGGTGTCCCAACTACTCAACGCTGACTCGCTCGCGGAGCCGCCGGCGCTCATGCAAAAAGGAAAGCTTGCCATCTCATTCGGCGCCAACTGGTTCCCAAGTACCTGGTTACCTGGTTCAGCCGAGCCGTGGCCCGCCGCGTCCAAGGATGTAGGCGCAGCTCCGATGCCGACGGAGAACGGTCAGGCTCCGGGCATCGCGAGCACCATTGGGGGCTGGGCCTACGCGATCTCGGCGACCTGTACAAATAAGGCGTCGGCGTTTAAATTCATCACCCTCCTGGAATCGCCGGCCAACCAGCTGAGCATGGCCACTGAGTCGGGTTTCATTCCGCCGGACACCAGTGTTGCCACTTCAAAAGCGTTCGATACGTCGTCATTGTTCCAGTTGCAGTTCAGCCGGTACGCGGCCATCGGCACTCCATTTCCGAACAACGCGAACTTCACGGTCTACACGCGAGCGATTAACACGGCAACGGAGGACTTTGCCATAAACCCGAACACGGAAACCGTGTCGTCGGCGCTGTCGACGATGAAGTCGTTGATCACTCAACAACTTGGCTCGAACAGTGTCGAGACGATTAAGAGCAGCGGTTAGAGAGGTAGCAACGATTCTCCCTTCGCCGGTCAGTACCGAAAGGTCTTCATTCACGAGCGACCTTTCGGTATTGACCGGTTGAAGACAGTAGGCGGCCCCGTTGCGGTCGCGAGATTCATCGCCGCTTCGACGACGCAAGTGCGCAGGCGTCTGTTCGCCAGCGAAATTTTGGAGTTTAGCCAAAGCCGGATCGATCATCTTCGACTTCACACCCGCCCCTCGAATCGTAGTCAGACGCTCGGAAGTCGCCGAGCAAAGCATTCGCTTTGCGAACTGGTCTCTTCGATGAGTGGTGCCAGACCGGTTCAGGATGTACCGGTCTGGCCAACGACTTGCAATCCCTTACGAAGTGGCTTGCTGTTATGAATTGCCTGGGTGTCGCGATTACGACTATCGCGCTCTCGACCAGTGCCAACAATTGTCTGCCGCGGATTTTTGAGACAGATCGAAGTGGAACAATTCCTCCCCTGGAACGAAGGGCGCCGAGGCGCTTTAGGGGTGTCGTTGTCAACTCCAAGCGGAACTACTCTCAGCGAAGTGCACATAACCTCTTAGTTTGAGTTGTTGGCTAATCATCTCAAGTGTTCTACTTGAGGACATGACAAAGGGGAGCCGTGATGGGATGTCTCAATGGCAAGCGGGCACTAGTGACCGGAGCTTCGAGTGGCATAGGACTGGCCATTGCTTTGAAGTTCGCTCATGAAGGGGCGGCGATCGCCGTAGGAGGACGTGATGAGGACCGGGTTCGCCAGACATGTGCTCTGATTCAAGATACTGGAGGTCGGGCCGTGGGTGTAGTTGGTGACGTCTCTCAGGTCGAGCAAGTCGAACAATTGGTGAACAGGTCGGTCGATGGGCTTGGTGGTCTGGACATCGTCGTTAACAATGCCGGGATCGACGCCAATGACCGGCACGACGTTGCTGACTGGTCGGTTGAGAGTTTTGACCAGATCCTGGCCGTCAACACGCGTGGCCCCTTTCTCGTTGCCAAGTATTCGATTCCTCACCTGTTAGCGGCGGGAGGTGGGTCCATGCTCCACATCAGCTCGGTGTGCGCCGTGACCGTATGGGTCGGAGACTGCGCGTACGACATGTCGAAGGCCGCGCTCAATATGCTTTCGGACCACATTGCCGTGGAGTATGGATCTAGGGGCATTGTCTCGAATACCTTGATGCCGGGGGCAGTGAGAACCGCCCTCCACGAAGAAATCATGGAGAGCACGAACGACGGAGGTATTTACCAGAAGATCCTGCTATCGCGTCACCCAATCGGTCGATTCGGTACCGTAGACGAGGTTGCTGATAGTGCGGTATTCCTCTGCAGCGGTGCGGCACCATTCCTTACGGGCGCGAATATTTCGATTGACGGTGCTTATAGCAAGGCAGCGATCGCCGCCAGAACCGAGATGACGCGACCGACTTGAACGCCGTCGGTTATTGGTCATGCGTAACGAATGAGGCAAGAGTCGCAGCGGACACAAGCGACGAGCGGATCACGGTATTTTGGTCTACATACCAGCGAAGTAACTCTCTGTGTGAAGCAGCACCACGTCACCTAGCGTCCGGTCGATCTTGGCGAGAAGCTACTCGTGCCGTAGTCGACGTGAGCCAAGAAATCCCATTGACTTCAAAGTTGGCGATAGTAGTATCCACATTGTCGTCGAATGGGCACTCGGTGCCCTCCGGGATGCCGACATAATTGGATCCAGCGTTTGCAAGTTCAGCAGTCCGATCTCAATCTCATCGTTGGGACCAAAGAGATTCCATCCAGAACGAACATGGCCAGGTGCCTCCGGGAATTCTGCGTACTCAAGTATCCGAAACGCTCTTCCAGAGGTGCGTAATGGTGCAAGATTGCACTCTAATCGAGCCGTCGAAATCTAATTAGCTCCAGATAAAACTGGACAACCGTCCCGACGAACCGACTACGATGACGGGGCGCTGGTGCTTTAACAAAATGGGAAGAATGGTGACGCATCCTCGGAAGTTTAGGTTTGGTGTCGAGATGCTCGAACCATTCGAAGGGTTGTCTTGGGCTGAGTCGGCCCGAAGGCTTGAGGACCTTGGATACTCGACGCTCTTTGTCTCCGACCACTTCGACGAAGGACTTGGTCCGGTCACTGGCATGGCAGTGGCAGTGGCGGCAACGACGACACTAAAGGTTGCTTCTGCCGTCTTGGACCCTGACTTTCGGCATCCGGCTGTTTTAGCGCGGGAGTTAGCGACAATTGATCTCATATCGAAGGGCCGAGTTGAGGTGGGACTTGGCGCAGGCTACAGCGTCGCCGACTACGCGTCATCGGGCATCCCAATGGACCCACCGGGAATCCGAGTGAGTCGTCTGATGGAGTACGTAGCCGTTCTGCGCGGACTCTTCCGCGAAGAGCCCTTCACCTTTCACGGCACCTACTTCAACGTTTCAGACCTTAAAGGGGTGCCGGCTCCGCACACTGCGGGCGGACCTCCCATTTTTATCGCCGGCGGCGGCAAGCGCATGCTGACCTTTGCAGCAACTCACGCGGACATTATTGGCGTGAACGTAAGCTTGCCTTCAAGCGACGCGAGGCCAGCCGCAAACCGAAATGGCCTGCCTTCAAGCATTGATGAGAAACTGTCGTGGATTCGCGAGGCTGCGGGTGACAGATTTGCAGAGTTGGAGTTGCACGCCTGGGTGCCTCACACGCACGTTACAAATGACCACTCTTCAATAGTTGATGAGCTCACTGATTCGTTTGGAGCTGGGGAAGAGGAAGTCCGCTCGTCACCCCGGGTTCTCGTAGGAAGTGTGGGCGAGATTGTGGACCGTCTCTACGCCCTTCGCGAGCGGTGGGGATATTCATACTTCACAATCCTTCAGCCGGTTGCAATTGATTTCGCGAAAGTCGTCGCTGAATTGGCGACCTGAAAGCTGATTCGAGGCCCGTCGTTGTCCAGTTACGCGTTGAGTAACGCCGAGGCGACACCGGATTCCGTGTCCAAAACTTGAGCGCGACACCCCGGTCGGTTCTCCGCCTTGCTCAAACAACTCCCCAGTGCTATCCCGGTGCCACGCTTCACAAAGACATATAAATAATTGCATGATTACGCTTATTAAGAAAAGGTTTGTTGACCGCACAGCGACGCTCAATCTGTACTGTGGTTGTCAGTCCAATGCTTACACGCTCGACAGAACCGTCGAGTAGGTGCCCAACCGTTGGTTACTCAACTTCGATGGGCGGCCCGGTTGGTGTGGATCGAGATACGGCCCCGAACGTTGGAAGATGTTACACGTGATCACGTAGTGGGCTCTCTCTCGCCCGGATCCACACGAAGTTGATGCTTACCGTCGAGACATCCGGTGGCGACAATTGAGTCGCTAAAGATATGGCTCGATCAGTCGCCAAGCAGTCTTGAGCGCGCCCGCCGCTCAAAGAGGCGAAAAGGCATCAGCCGTCTTCTGACGGCCCCCATCCGTTCACCTCTCGTGCCCACCGTAACCCGGCGCGGTGGGGATGATGAGTGTAATAACTTTTCAACGAGCTCAGCTACGTCGTGAGGATTCGCGCCGTTGATTTCAGCGCGCTCCATACGGCTCACTGACTTGGTACAAGCCGTAGCGTATGGTCCCCCGGCGTTGTATTTCCGACGGCGCGCGGTGAAGTCCGTCTTGTAGTTGCCGGGCTCGACTAGCGTGACCGCTACGTTAAAGGGTGCTATCTCGTATGCCAGGGATTCGCCGTAGCCTTCGAGGGCAAATTTGCTCGCGCTGTAAAAGGCCTGAAATGGGATACCAAGTAGACCACCGATGGAACTCATGAGGATGAGTCGTCCCGCCCCGTTCGAGCGCAGCGCAGGCAAGGTAGCCTGCACGACTCGCACGACACCCCAGAAGTTGGTCTCTACCTGGGCCTTGGCGTCGTCGATGGGCGTCGTTTCGACGGGCCCGGCGAGACCCCACCCCGCGCAAGTGAGGACGGCGTCGAGACGACCCCGTTCGTGAAGAGTCCGAGCCACGCCCTCTGCGACTGAGGCGTCGTCGTCAACGTCCATCCGTAGGACGTGCCAACCAACATCTTCCACGTCGCCGCGACTCGCACCCACGACGTCCCAACCTTCGTGATGGAGATGATCCGCACACGCTCGCCCGATGCCCACTGACGCGCCGGTGATGAGAATTACTTTTTTGGTCATACGTCCATTTTACATAGCGCCAGCGGCGAATCCACAAAACAACCACAGGAAACTGGTCATATCAAATGAGAATCCTCCAATCGTATTTCGACCGGTACATAACGTTGCAGCTCCTCAAGGTTCAATCCCTCTACGAGTTCACGGACGACGAAACCGATGGTTGAGATTTCAAAAATAGCGAGCTCTGTATACACCCGTTCAACCGCGCCTCGAGCCGTCAACGGGTAGGTGCAGCGCTCGCAGAGCTTCGATACTCCAGCACGGTCGAACAGATCCATCATGATCCATGTCCGCTTTGCCCCGACGGCAAGGTCCATCGCTCCACCAATGGCAGGAATCTTCTCACCAGGAATGCTCCAGTTAGCGAAATCACCGTTCTCGGCCACCTGAAACGCGCCCATCACCGCAAGGTCAAGGTGGCCGCCGCGAATGAGGGCAAACGAGTCACTGTGATTGACGAATGCTGCGCCGCTCACAATGAGGATGGGCTCCTTGCTCGCGTTGATCAAATCATCGTCTTGGGCAGATCCCTCAGCAAAGTGGCCAACGCCAATTATGCCGTTCTCACTGTGAAAGACAATCTCGCGTTCTGGCTCGACGACGTCTGCAATAATCGTTGGCTTTCCGATGCCGATATTGACGAACCATCCGTCTGGGATGTCGTTGGCGAGCCGGGCGGCGAGTTCTCGCGATGTCCGCCGACCCACGACATTTTGAAGAGGTGATTCGGAAGGACCCGCCGCATGACGGCTCACGTTTTGCCCGCCTCAACCTTGACGACACGATCGATTAGAACTCCCGGCGTGACTACGTTTTCCGGATCAATGGAGCCCAGCGGTACGATTTCGTCTACTTGCACGACCGTCAGTTGCGCGGCTGCGGCCATGGTGGGACCGTAATTTCGCCCGCTCGCATGATAAGCGAGATTACCCCAGCGATCAGCTCGGTGCGCTTTGATAAGCGCCACGTCTCCGAAAAGCGGCGTCTCGAAGAGATATTCGCGACCATCAATGATACGGGTCTCTCTGCCTGAAGCCAGTTCCGTTCCAACTCCAGTGGAAGTGAAGAATCCGCCTATTCCAGCCCCCGCGGCTCTTATTCGCTCCGTCAGAGTCCCTTGGGGCACGATCTCGAGTTCGACCTCATTGGCCAGGTATCTGCGTTCAAACCAGACCGATCCTTTAGAACGAGGAAACGAACATATTACTTTTCGTACCCGATCTTCGCGCAACAACGATTCCAGCCCCCGATTCCCCGACCCCGCGTTGTTCGCCACGATGGTCAGTTCTCTTATGTCATCTTCGAGCAGAGCTTCCAGAAGCGCAACGGGCGTTCCGGCGTCACCGAACCCGCCGACGAGGACGGTTGCGCCGGAATGAATTCCATTGATTGCCTCGGCGAGGCTCGACACTTGTTTTCCGATCATTAGCGTTTGGATAGGACAGATGCGAGATACGAAATGAGAACGGATGTCGAGGTTCTAGTTACCCAATCGCGAGCACGCAACCGCGGTTGGTGCGCGCAACTCAAGAGCATGCCTCCAGCAGTCAAACTCGCTCCTTCATCCCATGCGAGTGGTTGAAGATGTGCCGAAGCGTGCAGCGACCGCTTCTTTCAAACCATGCGGACGGCGGGCGAACACTTTATCGGCAGCGGCAACGAGTTGTCGCTGTGCACTCCCATCACCAGCAAATGCACGTATTGACAACTCTGGCTGCAGATTTGCAATTGCCAGAATTGCGCCCGCGCATTCCAAAGCACCGGCAAGCAAAACCAGATTTGTTGAGCCCGTGTATAACCACCCGGCAAAAACCTCAAGTTCATCGTACAGTCGGCGGAGATCCCCACTGGAGTCCTTGAGTCCCACGACGGGAAGTTCCGCAAGCATGGCAATTGGTAGCCCTGGGGCGGAGGCAGTGGGGAAATGATACGCGAGCACGCTAGCTTCACCCGCAGCACTTGCCACGAGGTCGTAGTACCTGCGTGGGTCGGAGCTCTGCGGGGGCGAGAGCACCAACACCGCGTCCGCCCCCGCATCGAGGACCGCCTTGGTCAAATTGACGGCTTGCTGCGCAGAAGGCGCTCCTGATCCTGCCAACAATATGACGTCTCTTGGTAATGCAGCTTTGACAGCCAGCACCACCTTCGTTCGCTCTTCGGTTGTAAGGGATGCTGCCTCTCCAGTGGTTCCTGCGACGAGCACGGACTGCATTCCTAGATCTACTAAACGACTTGCAAGATCAGCGGTGGCGCTGGCGTCCACAGCCCCCGAGGAATCAAAAATTGTCAACAGTGCGACCCCGACGCCGGAAAACATTGGCAGCGTCACGATGCGCGACCACCGATCGGACCACAACCTGAGGGAGATCCTTGGTTTTTCAAGAACGTGGTGCGTCTGAGCAAGTCATATCTCCTGGGATGCTTTGAGACCCGTCGCACATGAGTTAACAAATTGTCGGCAACCAGGTCTTTGCGGACGGAAAATATTGGAGGCGCCAACGATGTACTCAAGTCACATACCCGGCCGATGCAAGATGCTGTGTCACGGCAATAACTTCTGTGAAACCAGTGCCAGACCGAACTTGATGTGATCGGCTTGGCACTGGTCTCACACCGATTTGGCGAGGCCATTGAGAATGTCCTCCATGTGGGGGCGAACTGAGGCAATGGCCCCGCCAGCGGAGCAATCAGAGACGTTAGAAAGGCTCTCACTCATCCGAATCGACATCAATTGAATGTTTCGTGGCTATGCCGCCCTAACTCGATTGCGAATTGGCCGTAGGACCCTGTCCAAGTTCGGCGGCCTTCTCTTCGAGCAGTGCATCCTGGGTGTCTTCATCAACGGAAGTACCGACTCGGTCCACGATCGGGGAGTGCCGAACGACGAGGACGCTCCATACGATTCCGACCGCGACCACAGTCCCGCAGAAAACGTCGAGAAGGTAGTCGAGAGGCGGCGCTAACGTCGGGACAAAGTTCGCATAGATGGTGTAAGCCAGCCCCGCTAAAGCGATCAGACTAGCCAAAGCGTTGACCGGATTGAGTTTTCCAATTTTCCGCAGATAGCCCAAAGCCGCCACACAAATGAAAATGTAAGCAATAATCGCACCGTATCCACCGAAGACAGAGATGAAGTTAAACCACGTGTCATTGACCCTGTTAGCAATCTCCAGAATTAGGAGTATGACTATGTCGAGGGCGGCCAAGGCCACTATCCCGACCACTGGAGTAAGGTGCCGCTTACTTACTCGAGCAAATGCAGCGGGGAATAATCGCTCCCTACTCAGCGTAAACATAAGCCGCGAAGTGGAGTTCGTGGCAGCTACCGCTACTGAAAATATGCTAATCGCGACTCCAGCATCGATCACGTACTGGAATGGTCCCCAGCCGTTGATAATCGAAAGGTCTGCCAAGGGGTTGCTGGATGTTGCCAAGTTGTACTTGGTCCCATGAAATCCGAGAACTACGATGTACGCGGCGATGACAAATAACACACCGCATATTGCGACGCTGCCCACTAGTGACCTTGGGATTGTGCGCAGCGGATCCTTTGCCTCTTGGCCGAAAACGCTGCATGATTCGAATCCCGAGAACGCGAATACGACGATGGCCATGCCCAACAGCAAGGTATGAAACGAAAACCCGGTAAAGTTGAACTGTTGGCTATCGATGATAGGTCCATGGTGGCGAAACAGAGTGACAACCAACAGCAGGAAAATGGCGGCGAGCGATAGTGCCTCTACATACAGCATGAATCGCGCTGTGAGACGAACATCACGGTAGGTTAGGTAGTTCGCGACGACTATGAGGAGTACGCACCACAGTAAAATCATTCCTCGATTGTTAGGCACGTGTGCGGCCACAAGAAGATCCGCCACGTAAATGCCGAAGATGATTGAGCCACCGCCCGTTACGGTTGCCCCAAACAGAAGCTGGGACCAGGCAGTAACAATGCCGAGCCCCGACCCACCGCCCTTGTTGGCGAACCCGTAGAGGTCGCCTGTGCTGGACATACGCCGAGCAAAATGGGAAATGGCGATAGCCACAAAGAGCATGATTACGGTTGTGAACGCCCAGGTTAACCACGAGGTTTGTCCGCCCACTGAAAATATATAGGCGACATAGAGCGCGATCCCCGCGCTAGGCCCGATGTGCCCAGTCGATTGGGCTAATACTCCAAGAAATGGAACCGAGTGTCTTCTGAGCTCGTGCTCCTCTTTATTCACCGTTGTCATCTGGAACCCCCCATTCCTTTGAGCTGCTAGCGACGGTCGCTATCAATGCTTTCTTATCCGAACATCGATCTGAATACATACATTTCAATCGCGCCTCAGTTTGGACGGCAATCAGCGCGGCCTGTGTCGAAGTTAGGCAGTCCTATAAATGCTGCAATAGGCACGATTCGAATCGATTGTGGTGATGAAAAGGTGAAGCGCGCCACAAAGATTTTCAGAGACACGGGCATTGGTTGGAAACATATAACTAATTAGTGTCATTGTCAACTCACTTTCCGCTCTTCGGACAAAGGTCTCACCCGCGCCATTACTCGTCGTGTTCGGA
Organism: Acidimicrobiaceae bacterium; assembly: GCA_003170315.1. Classification (GTDB taxonomy): domain Bacteria; phylum Actinomycetota; class Acidimicrobiia; order Acidimicrobiales; family RAAP-2; genus RAAP-2. The sequence goes on along the minus strand of PNAH01000010.1, from coordinate 138,841 downwards.
GCTGCGAATTCCTGGGCGCTTGATATTTGAGACCAATCAGCGCAGTTGGCGGACGGTCTTGATCTCGTCGTGTCGGTCTTGCTTTTGTGCGCCTATTCGGCCGGCTTGATGTCACCTGCCTTATCATGTGTAATTGTACTATTATTTCAATGTTTTAGCGAAGCGACGAAGTGGTATACGGAAGTTTGAGAAGATGGTGAACCTACAGCAGTTTCGCGTCCGAGGAGCAGGGTTTCAATCGCGATGATTCGACGTGGATCATTCGAATCCTAACCATGGAAAGGTAAAAAAATATGGCAAAACTTGAGAATCAAGTGGCACTAATTACCGGCGCCGGCAGTGGCCAGGGAGCGGCTGCCGCTCGGTTGTTCGCGTCGGAAGGGGCTTCCGTTGTTGTTGCGGACGTGAATATCGAAACGGGAAAAGAAGTTACAAACGAACTCATCAAGTCGGGAGCGGCGGCTGCGTTCGCGTTGTGTGACGTGTCGGACGCGACTCAAGTGCAAGCCGCAGTTCAATTGGCCTCAGAGAAATTTGGTCGACTCGATGTTCTCTACAATAACGCTGGTCTCTGGTTTTCAGCCCAAGGGAACTACAGACCGGGGTTCACCGACGCGCCATCGCCACTCCTTGAAGAGAACATCTGGGATCGGACCATCGATGTGAACTTAAAGGGAACATATTTGGGCTGCAAATATGCGATTCCAGAAATGCGGAAGGTCGGCGGCGGAGTGATCATCAACGTCTCGAGCATCGCTGCTCTGCGCGTCGGGTCCGGTGCGTCGGACGCTTATACCGCGGCCAAAGGTGGCGTGGCTGCGATGACTCGGACCCTCGCAGTGTTCCACGCTCCTGAAAAGATCCGGTGTAACTGTATCTTTCCCGGCGCGATCATGACACCATTAGCTGGACCGTTCACGGACGAATACGTTCGAGCAGTTGAGGGCCACGTGCCGCTTGGTCGATGGGGTCAGCCAGAAGACATCGCGAAGATGGCGCTGTTCCTTGCCTCCGATGACTCCAGTTGGATCACGGGTGCATTCTTTGTCGTGGACGGAGGGTATACCGCTGTATGACCAGTTCTACTAAGCAAGTGCGCGATGTGATCGAAGCTCAATTGCGGATCGACGGTGCCGACTTGGATTCCGCCAGTAGAGCTACCTATATCGTTCGAAATCCTGCGAACGGCGCAATTGTTGCTCAAGTAGCCGAGGCGTGCGAGGCCGATGTTTCCTTGGCGGTTCAGGTTGCCCGAAGGACGTTTGAAACGGGTCGTTGGCGGAAGCTCCCGCCGCCACAACGTGGCGAGATTCTCGTTGCAGTCGCGGCGGCTATCGAATCGAATGAGGAAGAACTTGCGCATCTAGAATCGCTCTGTTCTGGAAAGCCCATCGTGGATTGCCATGCCGAGGTTCGAGCGGCTGCGAGGTATTTTCGGTTTTACGGATCGGCGGTGAATCACCTTACCGGCCAGACCATTCCTGTCAACGCAAGCGGACTCGACTTCACATTACGAGAGCCAATCGGAGTTTGTGCCCTCATCATGCCCTGGAACGGACCAATTGCTATTGCTGCAAAGAAGGCCGCGCCCGCGCTCGCGGCGGGCAACTCCGTCGTTCTGAAGCCGGCACCACCTACCCCGCTCACGACTTTGAGGCTTGCGCGAATATGCGAAGAAGCCGGTGTACCCGCCGGAGTGATTAACGTCCTCACGGGATCGACTCGAGAACTTGGTCAACAATTGGTGGCGCACGTTGACGTTGCGAAGATTAGTTTCACTGGCAGCACCACCACCGGTGTCGACATTTTGACTAGAGCCGCTGCGGGGATAAAGCGCGTGAGTCTCGAACTCGGCGGGAAATCTCCGAATGTCGTGTTCGCCGACGCGCCACTGGCCGATGTCGCTAAATCGGCAATGGGCGCGGTTTTTGCGAATTCGGGTCAGGATTGTTGCTCCCGAAGTCGCATGATCGTCGAGCGTCCGGTCGTGGAACAGTTCGTTGAATTGCTGGCCAAGAATGCGTCAAAAGTTCGCCAAGGCGATCCGATGGATCCGACCATGACTCTAGGAAGTCTGATCTCCTCGGATCAGCGCGATCGCGTTCTCGGTTTCCTTGATCGTTCGAGGGCCGGCGGCGCCGAGCTTGTGTGCGGAGGTAACGTGGTGAGCGCCGCAGGCCTCGAGGCAGGGAATGCGATAGCGCCGACCATTGTTACCGGCGCGACTCCCGATAGCGAGATTGCAACAGAGGAAATATTCGGACCGGTAGCCACCATTCTTCCTTTCGATGACGAGGAAGAAGCGATTGCTTTGGCCAATGGGACTCAGTACGGTCTCAGTGGCTCGCTGTGGACGCGCGATATTGGTCGAGCGCTTCGTGTGGCACGCGGGATTCGTACCGGACTTTTGAGCATCAACTCCGACTCGAGTTCGTACATTCAAGCTCCGTTTGGCGGTTACCGACGAAGCGGACTCGGCAAGGAGCAAGGTCTCGATGGGCTTTGGGACTATACGGAGATAAAGAACGTCTATGTCAGTGATCAGTAGCTATAAGGAAGGAAAGGCCCGCCATGTGTGAGATCTTGGTCGTGAGATCAAAAACGCCAAGACGTTTCTTGGAATTCAAGGAACTGGGTCGTAAAATGGAGTATTACGGCTCGGCCAAATTTGGTTGGGGCGTCGCGTGGCTCGATTCGGGCAAGGTGCGACGTTACAGAAACGTGGGCCGACTAGCCGATGATGCGAAAGATGCCAACTTTCTGAACGACGTGGAGTCAACACATTTCCTAATACATTTTCGACGACCGAGTAAGTTGTCGACGGTTCAAATCGAGGATACGCAGCCGTTCCTGGACGAAGAACAGTCCATGGCTTTCGTTCACAATGGGCGATTTATTAATGAGATGGAGTATCGACCAGCGTATGCCGACCGATGTGTTGGAGCAGCCGACAGCGAGGTTGGATTCTTGATGTTCGAGGACCTCGTCGCCGCGGGGGTTCCCATGGATGAATCGATGCAGATTGCCCACTCAAAACTTGGCGGACCGGCGAATCTCGCGGCTATCGACAACGAGGGAGCCATCGCGCTCTATAGCAGTAATGAAGGGAATCGGCTTTGGACCTTTCGAATGAGTGATGTAGTGATGGCTGCTACCCAATTACATTCGTCAGATAACTCACTTTTCGACCTGGTCTTTCTGGATTCGACCGAAAGAAGGGTTGTTGAGGGGCGCGCAACGTTATGAGCGGTCGTCGCGTCGCAGTGGTTTTGGAAAGGCTCCTTTCGTGAGCGACAGGATGCCTGACTTGAGCCACCTCGCCGCTGTGCAACCGCTGCGTTATCGGCTGGGAGAGCAAGTCGCTGATCTCATCCTGACGGCCATCAGACTCCATGAGTTTATGCCCGGGGAGCGCCTGCCCACCGAAATGGAACTCTGCACCCAACTTGGCGTGAATCGTATGGCTGTGCGCGAGGGGCTGCGCTGGCTTGAGGATCACAAATACATTCGGATGAAAAGGGGGCGCAATGGAGGCGCATTCGTTTTGGACCCAGAACTCGATGTTGTCATGGATCGGCTTGCCGGCAGAGCCGCCGATCTGCGGCAGTTGTTCGAATACCGAACGGCGGTGGAACCGCTTGTCGCTGCGTTGGCCGCCGAAAGAATAAGTGAAAGCGAACTTTCTCGGCTCCGCCTGCTGCACGAGGAGGAGCTGCGCGAGCCAAGGGTGGAACGTGACCGGTTTCGTGCGATTGATGTGGCACTCCATCAGATCATTGCGAAAGCAAGTCGAAACGCCTATCTAATCGACGCCGTACAAGACATTCGCGTCAAGTTGGCGCCAGGGTTGGATCTACTCAAATCTACAAGTGACCGTAGAAGACAATCAGTCGAGTGCCATGGGCAACTCATTGACTGCCTCGATGCGCGTGACGCTCCAGGAGCCAGCGCGGTGATGCGGGTTCACATTGATGCTACCGCGCGCGCTGTGAGTGCCGCCCTCGCTGCACAGGGCGTTGAGGAAGTGCCATCGGACCCGAGTTGACTCTTGCCACTCAAACCGTGCTCAGTTTCGCGAGGGCCAAGGCGGCGACGCGCAGCCAGCGCGACGCGGGCCAGATTGCTAATTTCAGGGGTCCTTGGTGGGCGTGCGCGATGAGCGAAGTCAGTGGTCCGTCCGGCCGTGTCGTGTGCGGCTCTCGCTTTAGCCATTTGAGCGTCGGCGAGGTACGTGACGCGTTAAGTATTGGAGCGATATGAACACTGAGAAGGCTTCATTCGTCGAGGAGGATACGGCGAAGCTAAGGGCCCGAGTGCTTCAGCGAATCAGTGATGAGGGCATCCGTAAGGTACGTCTTGTCGTGACCGACATGTACGGCGTGCCACGCGGAAAAGTGATTCCCGTCGAACGATTCGAGCGCGCTCTCTCCGAAGGGCACCCGTTCGCGATTCCGCTTCTGGCGTGCAATCTCTGGGAGACGCACTCGCCGAATGAGACCGAATACGGTAAAGACATCGGATATAGGAATGGTGTCCTTATCTTAGACCCATCGACCTTTACCGCACTTCCCTGGACGCCGGATACGGCACACGTGCTTACCGATCTCTACGACCAGGCGGGCAGCGTGGTGGCAACGCCGAGGTCTGTGCTTCGTCGAGTGTTGGACGATGCCCGCTCTATTGGCTTGGAGCCCGTATTTGGCAACGAACTTGAGTTCTACGTCTTTCAGCCTGAGCCGAGCAATGATGGATTCAACACGATCCATGGCATGCAGTCCTGGTTCTCCATCCACGCGCTAGGGCAGGCCCAAGAGTTCGTCGATGCGCTTCAGGACACGGCTAGCAAGATGGGGATACCGCTGTACGAGATCTTCAGCGAGCACGGTGCCGGGCAATTCGAAGTGAATCTCGAGCCGCGATCCGGTGTCGGGGCCATTGACCACGTCGTCGCGCTCAAGATTGCGATCAAGGAGGTTGCGTCTTCACTGGGCCTAAGGGCGACCTTTATGGCGAAGCCGACCAATCGCGACGAGACGCCGCCGAGTGGCTATCACGTGCACCAATCGGCCTTGAGCCCTGACGGAGAGAATCTCTTCTTCGACCCCTCAGCGCCGCACGGTCTATCAGAGATTGCCAGAAGCTACATCGCCGGGCAATTGCTTCACTCGCGAGGCATGACTGCATTAGCTGCTCCAACGGTGACGGCCTACAAGAGATACCGACCGGGCACCTGGGCACCCGTTCGGATCGCTTGGGGTGTCGAGAATCGAACAGCTCTGGCGCGGGCCCTGCCCGATGGCAGAAACACCAGGATTGAGAATCGGTTGGGGAGTTCGGATGCCAACCCCTACCTTCTCGCGGCGGCCATGGTTGCAGCGGGAGTTGACGGCGTCAGGAGAGGTCTTGATCCCGGTGATCCAACCGACGGGAACCTCTTCAACGACGTCCGCTTTGATCGTCTTCCGATGAGCCTTGTCGAGGCATTGGACGCTCTTGCAAGCGACGGTGAGCTGGGGGCGGCACTGGGAGTCGTTTTCTCAACGACCTATACAGAGTTGCTGCGCTTTGATTGGCAACGCTATCTCGGGCACGTGAGTGACTGGGAGATTGCTGAATATCGAGAAATGCTATAGGGGGCAAGATGCAAACTTCAGCGAACACCGGTGGGGACCCCATGAGTCCTGGCTCGTTTGAGCGGGCGAAAGCAATTGAAACTCCGATACGACTTCGCCGAGCAGATCTCTTCATGCTGTCGTTGCCAATGTGTCGGACCTTCAAATCAGCTTATGGCGCGTCAACTGGCATGAAGCGAGCGATCCTGGTCAGGCTGGAAGACGATGACGGAACGGTGGGATGGGGTGAGGCACCGGCACCGGAGCGGCCCGTTTACGGTACTGATACTCCTGAAGGTACCTGGTCGGTCTTGGCGGACCTGATCCTGCCCGGAGTTATGGCTCGAACATTTAGTGGGCCGAGTCAACTCGCCAAAACGTGGGAGGACCTTCTCGGTCAGCACTACGCTAAACATGCCGCCGAGTCCGCGTCGTGGGCGATTGCCTCGGAAAAGATGGGTGTGCCGCTCGCCTTGATGTGGGGCGGAGTCCGAGCGAGGATTCCTGTCGGAGAGAGTTTCTCCATTTATGACAACACCGAACTTCTGCTTGATGAGATCGCTCTTCGGTTGCAGGAAGGATTCAGCCGGATCAAGTTGAAAATTGCCCCTGGCTGGGATGTCTCCGTCGTCTCGGCGGTCAAGAATGCTTTCCCGGGGACTCCGCTATCGGTCGACGCAAACTGCGGTTACACGGTCGAATCGGGCCCGTGGAAAGAGCTCGATGACCTCGACTTGCTCATGATTGAGCAGCCGCTGCCGGGCGACGCGCTCATGGAGTTGTCAACGCTCCAGTCCACTTTGCAAACGCCTATCTGCCTTGATGAAAGTGCCACTGGTTACAACACGACGAGAACGGCCTTGCACTTAGGGGCAGGTCGCATCGTTAACATTAAGCCCCCGAGACTCGGTGGACTCCTGGAATGTTTTGCGGTTCACGATCTCTGCGTTGATCTCGAAGTTCCCGCGTGGTGTGGCGGAACGTTGGAGACGGGTATCGGCCGGGGCTTCAACCTTGCCCTCGCTTCGCTTCCGGGATTCACGATGCACGCTGATATGTCACCGGCTCGCATCTTCTATGAGGAGGATCTCGTAGAACCGACGTTCGACATTGAACTGGACGGCTGTATCAGCGTTCCGTCACGCCCTGGAAATGGTTTTCCTGTGGTGCCGGAGCGGGTGGAGCGCTTTGCGATTCGAAGGTGGAGTAGTGGCTCGACGAAATGACTGGGGCGGTGCGTGCTCGCATCGGAGGGCCGTCACACCGACAGGTGAAGCGTGATGGGTCCCGATTAAGGCGGAAGAATCCATGAGTTCCAAAAATCAGAATCGATCGATGCAAAGGCTGCGTCGGTCCAGATCAAGGAGGAATGATCCATGAGTTCCAAACATCAGAATCAAGCGATGCACAGGCTGCGCCAGGAGGAGTTTCCGGTTACTGAGAATAAGACCTGGTTCAATACCGCCACGTATGGACCGTTGCCGGTGACGAACGTGAATGCCCAGAAGGAATTCCTCGAGGGGATGATGATGGGCGCTGGTGCGAAAGGAGTAGGGCATTGGTGGGAAGGGGCGGCGGAAGTTCGAAGCAAGGTGGGCACCCTTATAGGGTGCGATCCGCGTGATGTGGCACTTCTGCACAGTACCGTTGAAGGCCTCAGCCTCGTGTCGCTCGGGCTCGACTGGAATGTCGGGGACGAAGTCGTGGTCTATGACCAAGAGTTTCCGGCCGGTGTCTACCCTTGGCTTGCGCTCGAGAAGCGGGGGGTAATCGTTCGATTTATCGAAGACCTGGGTCGCCATCGCTTCGATGTCGAAGATGTCGAAGCCTTACTGTCGGACCGTACTCGTGTTGTCTGTATAAGCCTCGTAAACTGCTTTCACGGATTCAGAGCTCCGATCGAGGAGATCTCCAAACTCTGCCACTCGAATGGTTCATTGCTATTAGCCGACGTGGTGCAGGCTGTCGGGGCGCTCACTGTCGATGTCGGCTCCCTGGGAGCTGATTTGGTGGCGGCGCATGGCTATAAGAGTCTCTGTTCAGGGTACGGGATCGGCTTTTGCTATGTAGCTCCGAAGCTGCGAGAGGTGCTCGAGGTCTCCGCCCCGGGGTGGAAGAACATCGAAGACGCCCCATTTCTCGAGAAGCAGTTGCAGTACAACTTAAGATACGCCTCGGATGCACGGCGCTATGAAAATAGCGTTCCGAATTTGGCGGGTATGTACGGGCTCGGGGCGAGCATTGATCTCTTCACTGGCGCCGGCGTCCAACTCATCAACGACTGGGTTCTCGAGGTTAGTGCGGGATTGGCTGAAGCGCTAGAAGAAAAAGGCTACCCGGTGTCGAGCTCGACTCGTGATGGTGAGCGGTCGGGAATTGTCTCAGCCGACGTTCCGGACGGGGATGCGGAGCGTGTGCGCGCGGCGCTCGCCGAAAAAAACGTCTCTTGTGCCGTGCGCGATGGACGTCTGCGAATCTCTTGTCATCTGTTCAACGACTGGACCGATATAGAACGCCTTGTCGCAGCACTCCCAACCCCTTGACGAGAAGGCCCCTTGGCGGCGCCTGGCAGGCGGCTCGTTAGTTACGAAGAGGTCTGACCAGAGGGCAGGTGGAAGTCGAATGAGGATTTCGAATAGTGCGGTCGAAGCGCGAATGAGGTTGCAACGGCGAAACATGAAGGTCGTATTGATTGAGGTAAAGGGCTTTTGGTGGGGACATGGGGGCACTTCGAGAGGAGGAAATATGAACGAGAGCATCGGGTCAGTTGAGCGGGTTTTAGTAGCGGGTTTGCCAATACCGAAAGGCGCGTACGTTCACGCGACGGTGCATCGTGGGATTGTCTATTGCTCGGGGCAACTCGGCATTGACCCGGTGAGCGGTGAGATGGCTGCCGGGGTCGCGGCGCAGACGCGCAGAGCGATTCAAAACCTCGAGATCGTCCTCAGTGGCGTCGGCAGTGACCTCACACAGGTACTTCGGGCCATGGTTTACTTGCGTGATCCGTCTGCTTTCGCGGAGATGGACGCCACCTATGCCGAGATGTTCGGGGATCATCGGCCGGCGCGAACGACTTTGCCCGGGATCGGATTCAGGGTGGGCGTGGAGGTTGAAATAGATGTGACCGCGGCTCTCGAGGTGTCATAGAGAGTTCTTACGCTTGAGCAGGGATGCACGCGTGTCGTCAATGACTGCGGCGGGCGATCTTCGCCAGCCGATCGGGAGGAAGTGGTGTCATGTCTCAGTTCACGATGACGGTTGGCGGTGATGCACTCACCACGAGCGGGAGTTTCGGTGTGGTCAATCCTGCGTCGGGCGATGTTTATGCGGAGGCGCCTGAGTGCTCGCGCTCGGAACTCGACGCTGCGATGGACGCCTTTGCCAAGGCTCACTTTGGCACCGCTTGGGTGAACGCCCACCTTGCCCTGGCGCCTCATCAGTCGTTTGGTGGTACCAAGTGGAGCGGACTTGGGGTTGAAATCGGGCCGTGGGGATTCTTCGAGTTCACCGACATTCAGGTTCTCCACCGTGCAAAGTGGCGGCTCGATTGTCAACAGCCTACGAGCGGCGCGGCGTGATTCAAGTCAGACGCACGGACTTAACACGAATTGGGAAGTCGGAAGAACTACCCGTTCAAGGCCACGAAACTTACGAGGCCTACCGCCGTCCGGGGGCCTCCGTACATTGGATCGGAGGATGGAGGCAAGATGACTGATCGAACCGGTGGTGATGCGGTCGTGGATGGGCTCAAGCGGGCGGGCGTCGACGTTGTCTTCGGCATCCCGAGTGTCCACAACCTGCCCATCTACGACGCGATTAGACGCGACGGTAAGATTCGCGCGATCACCGTTAGACATGAGCAAGGTGCCAGCGGAGCGGCCGACGGGTACGCACGAACCACAGGGCGCCTCGGTGTGTTCATTACGTCCACCGGTCCGGGAGCAGCGAATGCGATGGGCGGACAACTCGAGGCGTACGTCTCGTCGTCGCCGGTCTTGCATCTAACTGGCCAGATCGATAGCCGATTCCTGGATCAGGGCCGAGGCTTCATCCATGAAGTACCCGACCAGCTCGGCATGTTGGCGTCGTTGTCTAAGGCCCATTTTTGCGCCACGTCCACCAATAGCATCGGTGAGCTAGTCACGACCGCTGCGTCAGAGGCAATGGCATGCCGACGCGGTCCGGTGTCGCTGGAGATCCCAATCGACCTCCAGTACGCGCCTTGCTCCACCGAGCCGGGCCTGGTCCCAGCCGTTTCGAAGGCAGCGGTTGGGCCTAATGAGGCCGAAGTGGCTCACGCGGTCGAGATTATCGCGGGTTCCCGGAGACCCATCGTGTGGGCGGGCGGCGGCGTCGTCGCTGCCGGAGCTGTGGACGAAGTTGTGATGCTGGTGCGCCGACTCGGTGCCGGACTGCTGACGAGCCCAAACGGGCGAGGGGTCCTTCCCGAAGACGATCCAATGTGCATCGGCAACCTCTCCTGGGACCCCGAAGTACGGGCCCTGTGCCGAGAGGCGGACCTCCTGGTAGCGATAGGGACTCGATTTCAGGGGCCGCACACTGAGAATTGGAAGATGGAGCTGCCCGCGCGTCTTGTGCATCTCGATATCGATCCCGCCGTGCCCGGTCGGAACTATCCCGTTGAAGCCGCGATCGTGGCCGACGCGAAGGTATCGACAAAGGCGTTGCTAGACGCGCTCGACGGGATCGGCGCTCCGGAGGTTCTCGCTGAGGCCGGTTGGCTTGAGCGGGTCGTCGCCGTCAAAGACTCCAGCCGGAAGTGGCTGCGGGGCACTCTCGGGCCGCAAGTAGGTCTTCTCGACGGATTGGCCCCATGCCTCCATCCCGGTACCGTCGTTGTGAAGGACTCGACCATCTCGGCTTACACGTGGGGCAACCGGCTATTGCCGGTGCGTCGGCCTCGTACCTCGATCCAGTCGAACAGTTTCGCGATCGGGCTCGGTCTGCCGCAAGCACTTGGTGCCGCCGTCGGGTCGCCGGAGGCGCCAGTCGTGCTTCTCGCCGGAGATGGCGGTTTCCTGCTTGCGGCATCTGAACTCGCGACGGTCGCGCAGGAGCAGCTTCCGATCGTGGTGATCGTCTTTGTCGACGGCGGCTACGGAGTTATTCGCAACATCCAGGATCGCCAGTATGGGCACGAGGACGGCCGGATCGGCGTGGACCTTGGACGGCCAGATTTCTGCGGCCTTGCAACCGCGTTCGGGATTCGTGCCGCTCGCGTCGAATCAATCGGGGACTACGTGTCGGCCGTCAAGGGAGCGCTTGCTGATCGGGAGCCTTGCGTGGTCGAGGTTGATCTCAATGCAATCGGCCCGATGACCGTGCCCTATGTTGGTACGGTGCGCCCGCCGGCGGCGAATTAGTTCGGAACATTCGTGAGAATATTGGCTGGTGAGCCGATAATTCCGTTGAGGGTCAAAAGTGATTTCGGCGACCAAAAACCTTGTCCGGTATGACGAAGTCGAAGTCAATCTCGGCGCGCGTCGAACATTGGTAGAGGCTAAGGGACCCACTAAATGGGGTTCGAATTACTCACGCCATCTTGAAAGGGCGGAGGTCCTTTCTAACTGGAGCGAGGATAATCGCTAATCAACTGGTGTTTCTAACGGCAGGTTCTTCACTTTTCTTAGTCGCGGGAACTCCACGCGAACTTGGGACGCGAAATCTTGAGGTCAGGTCAAGGAGTCAACTAATTCGGGGGCAGACCCTACTCTGAGGACTTTCATGACTAAGAAACCCGGCTCGACTGACGTCATTACACTGAACTGGGGAACGGCGCCACCGTGCCCCTGAGTCCGTGGACGTGACGTCGACGGACTTAAGAAGTAAGTAGATCGATTGTTATACCGTCGGCCGGGCATGAGGGTTCTCGGCCCCCCTGCCACAATTGAAAGAGGAATTTCACTATGAGCCTGTACCAAGTCGTTAATCCCGCCACCGGCCAGACCCTGAGTGAATTCCCGACTGCGACAGACGCCACGATTGCCGACGTCCTCGCTCGCGTTCACGAGAGCTACCAATCATGGCGTACCACGGCGAAGACAGAACGCGCGAAGATATTGCATCGAGTGGCCGATCTCTATCGTGATCGGGCCGACACGCTTGCCGCAGTCATCACGCGCGAAATGGGTAAGACGACCGCCGAAGCACTGGGCGAAATTAGTTTTGTGGTCGATATTTACCGGTACTACGCCGACCAGGGGCCGACCCTGCTGGCCGACGCACCCCTCGCATCCAACACGGGCGGCACCGCGTGGGTTCGCAAAGCTCCAGTCGGCGCGCTACTGGGCATCATGCCGTGGAACTACCCGTACTACCAGGTTGCTCGGTTCGCCGCACCCAACATCATGATTGGCAATACCATCTTGCTCAAGCACGCGCCACAGTGTCCCGAGTCGGCGCTCGCGATGGAAAAGATCTTCCATGACGCTGGACTTCCGGCCGATGTGTATATCAATATTTTCGCCACGAACGAACAGGTCGCCGAGATTATTGCCGACCCTCGTATTTGTGGCGTGTCCGTGACCGGAAGTGAACGCGCAGGAACCGCCGTCGCGGCCATTGCGGGAAAGAACTTGAAGAAGGTCGTCCTTGAGCTCGGTGGGTCAGATCCGTTCATTGTCCTCGACACTGACGATCTAGCAAAAGTGGTTGGCGAGGCGGTCGGCGCGCGCATGGAGAATGGCGGTCAGGCCTGTAACGCATCAAAGCGCTTTATCGTGGCCGACGCCATCTACGACGATTTCGTCGAACAGTTCACCAACGCGATGGCGTCCCGCAAGACTGGCGACCCGACTCACCCGGACACCTCGTACGGCCCACTGTCATCCGAGCAGGCCGCGAGGAACTTGCAAGAGCAAGTTGATGACGCCGTTAGCAAGGGCGCGACCGTGCGCACCGGCGGAAGTCGAGTGAGCGGACCGGGTGCGTTCTTCGAACCGAGTGTGCTTACTGACGTAGTGCCCGCGATGCGCGCGTTCCGTGAGGAACTTTTTGGACCAGTCGCCGTGGTTTACCGTGTCGCTAACGCCGACGAAGCCGTGACCCTAGCGAACGACACGCCATACGGCCTCGGCGCGAGTGTCTACAGTGCCAACGAGAAGTTGGCGCTCGACGTGGCCGACCGCCTCGACACGGGCATGGTGTGGATCAACACACCGGAGGGCGGCGGCGCTGAGTTGCCATTCGGTGGCACGAAGCGATCCGGCGTGGGTCGCGAACTCGGTCCCTACGGCATCGAAGAGTTCGTGAACAAGAAGTTGATCCATACTCCGAGTACAACCAAGGATTAATACGCAAGGGGTCACAGGTTCAAGTCCTGTACGACCCATCGATTTTTCCCGTAAACCTTCGATTCTTGGGAGGATTAACTCCCTCCAAAGTTGATCCATGAGCAACTGAGTGAGCAGTTCGAAGTGTGGGTTGAGATCGGCGAACCGAAGCAACAGATCTGCTACCAAGCACTGGCGGCTTGAGTGAAACAGGTCATGACTGCAAATCTGGAGAAGCAATCGCCGAAAATTTCCCGTTATCTCAATGATTGGGGTACTGCTCGCTGAGGCAGTATCACCAAAGCAGAGTTGAAGCAATCCGTTAGAGAACGCAGAATCTCAGGGCCGTATTTTGTCGTGACTCGGCTTCGGCTGGATTTATCTAGCGCCGCCGCCCGACCGATGCGCCAACCATCGCGACCAGCAACACGACCGCACCGAGGATGACGGCGATCAGTCCGCGCTTGGAGCGGTGGGCGCTTGAATGAGCGATGTGTCCTGGAATGAACGACGGTAACGATCCAGCTTTCACCGTGAAGTACACGATGCCTACCGCGATAAAAATGAGACCGATCAGTACCAATAACGTAATGAGGGCATTGCGACCAGCGGACACAGTAAATCCCTTCTCAAGGACAAAGTGATCATAGGTCAACTTTCCTTCGAATGTTGAGGTTGACTATGTTGAACAATCTCGCTCTGCGCGTTTGATGGTATCGCCTCAACAGATCTGCTACTAAACGCTGGCGACTCGAGCCCGCTATCAGGAGTCGGCGTTGAAACGAGCGCGCGCCCATTAAGTGGGCTCGGTCGCGATGGGTGGGGCGGGCTCGGGTTTGGACACCGGCGTGGTTGCAGGGTGGAAGTCCTTGGATCGGACGAGGCACGCGGCGGCGACCGCACCGAACGCGACGACAAACGCGCCGATGATGAGGATCGTGCGCAGCCCCGAGACGAAGGCGACGCGGGCAGCGTCAGCGATCCTTATTTGGCCGTGTGCGGCCGCCTTGACGCCAGCCGAGGAGATGACGCGGCCCAGCGCAGCGGCGTGCGCGCCGATACTTGCCGACATCGAGGAGGTGATCCGCTGCTGGAACACCGCGCCGAGCGCCGCAACCCCTGTCGCGAGCCCGCCGATGCGGAACGTGTTGCTGATACCCGACGCCATGCCGCTGCGTTCAGGTGGTACGACACCAAGACCAACGCGCGCGATGGCCGGATTGGCGATGCCGATGCCGATGCCGGAGAGCACCATCCCCGGGATCAGGACGGTCCAGCCGGAGCTGGCCCCAACCGCGAGCAACGCGACGATGCCACTGGCGGTGATCGCGATGCCACCACCGAGCACGACGCCGGGCGGGAGTTTCTGTGCGGGGGCGCGGAAGATGAATGGCACGAGGAAGGTGAGCACGGTCATCGGCAAGAGGCGCAGACCTCCGCTGAGCGGAGAGTAGCCGAGGTCGTTCTGCAGGTACAAGGTGAGGTACGGGATGAGGGCGAACATTCCGCCGCCGACCGCGAAGGTGCCGAGCGAGACTCCGCTGAAGCCGGGTTTGCGAAAGAGCGAGAGGTCAAACATTGGCCGGACCTGGTGGAGTTCAATGAAGACGAAGGCGAGAAAGGCGGCCCCTGAGCCACAGAACATCGCTACAATCGGCCCGCTCGACCAACCGAGAGAGTTACCCCGGATGAGACCGAGCTCAAGCAGAAACATCGCCGCAGAGAAACTGACGAGGCCGAGACCGTCGAGGCGAGTCGCGCCAGGGTCCTTCTTGTTGCGCATCTTCGTCGAGGAGAGCCAGATCGCCACGACGCCGATGGGCACGTTGACGATGAAGATCCAGCGCCAGCCGACGCCGCTCGTGAGCACCCCGCCGACGAGCGGCCCGATCGCTACCGCGCCGCCGACGGTTGCGCCCCACGCCGCGATCGCCTTGCCGCGCGCCGGGCCTTGGAAATCCTGGGCGATGAGGGCGAGACCGGTCGCGAACATCGCTGCGCCGCCGACGCCCTGTAAGGCGCGCGACCAGATGAGCATGTTGATCGACTGGGCGAGCCCGCAGAGCAGTGACGACGCCGTGAACACTGCGAGCCCGGCGATGAAGACCCGCTTCCGTCCGAAGCGGTCTGAGATCGAACCCCAGGTGAGGATGAACGCGGCAAGGCTGAGCGCGTAAGCGTCGATCACCCATTGGAGGTCGGTGAATGAGGCGCCGAGGTGCCGTTGGATCGTCGGCAGCGCGACTTGCACGATCGTCACGTCAACGAGCAGCATGAAGGTGCCCGCGCAGACCGCGATCAGCGTCCACCGGTTGCGCGAGGCGCTCACGGGCGTCGGGACAATGGGACGGTCAGCAGCGGTCATTTGGGGTGCCTCACAGCCTCAATAGTTGAAAGCAACATGAGTGACCGAATGATCATGCGACCTCAGTCAATTCAAATTGGGCGTCATTGGACCGGCACTTCTTGGAACGAGGAAAGTCTGCGCTCAAGGAGTTCCAACTGACGGGACGGCGACACGGATTTCGGGAAATGAACGCGCTCGACGCTGATGCCGTCAATCAATATGAGCAATTCTTGCGTCGCGAGTTCCAGGTCAAGGTCCGGACGTAGTTCGTTCGCGTCAAGCGCCTCGATCAGGTGGCCACGGAGCCGGTCACGGAGGAGGTCGACTTCGCTCCGACCTAGGTCGACGAGTCGAGCGTCTCCCAGCATTCGTCCCCAGAAACTCACCTCGATGCGAGCTTCAAGTTCACGCTCGGCGTCAAGGGGGAGCGCCTCTTGCATTGCGATGCGAAGGGCCGACATGCCTCGAAGAACCTTCACCTTCTTTTCTGTGCGCTCGCGAACTCGACGGTGTGACAGCAACAAGGCCGAGGCGAGGATGTCCAGTTTGTCGTCAAAGTAGTGCGAGAGAATTCCCTGTGAACAATCGGCCTCGCGAGCAATGGCGCGCACGGTCGTGTTCGCCAGTCCGTCGCGGGCGATGACGCGCCACGTCGCTTCTAAGATTGAGTCCTTGCGGACCTCCCAATCGACGATCTTGGGCACGGACCTCCTCGCCTCACTCTCAGTGGTAGCGCCCTACGATATCGGGCACTCGCAAGCAGATTACTGATTCGGGATTGATTTTTGTCGGTCATCCGTATAAAATCCGGCGGCGTAGCGCGTGCACCGAACGGGGGATAGGGGATGGGTCGAGTGGAAGCTGACGAGCGCGAGCTTGACTTCGCTCGTCGCGATCTGGTGGCCTACGGCGTGCGAATGCTCGAGGACGGGCTCGCCGTTGGCACGGCCGGCAATCTCAGCGTGCGCGTGGGCGACGTCGTAGCGATCAGTCCGAGTGGCATCCTCTATCGCGAGATCGCGCCCGAGGACGTCTGCGTGGTATCCCTCGACGGTCAGAAACTCTCAGGCAAAGCCACCGTGTCGTCGGAGTGGCCCATGCACTCGGGTATCTACCGCAGTACCGACGCTCGCGCCGTGGTGCACACGCACTCCGCTGAAGTCGTGGCTCTCTCGCTTTCACAGTCGGAACTTCCCGCCGTTCACTACGTGATCGCCGGTCTTGGGGGCCCGGTGCCAGTGGTCGACTATGTGCGCTTCGGCTCTGACGGTTTGGCGGATGGTGCGATCTCGGTTATGGCGAGTCGTAACGCCGCGATTCTGCAGAACCACGGGGCGGTAACTCGTGGCGCCACGCTGCAGCAGGCGTACGAGCGTGCGCTGCTCCTTGAGTGGTTGGCCAAGGTCTATCGACTCTCACTCGGTTACGGCGATCCCCGCATTCTCACCGCGGACGAATTGGCCGAGGTGGAGGCCGAGGTCCGTCGCCGTCGCTACGGCGGGCCGGCGCTCGAAGACGGAGCACGGTGAGCGACCTCAAGGGACTCGGTTCCGTCGTATGCCTGGGTGTCCATATTCTTGACATCCTGGGCCGACCGGTCACGACGATCCCGCCGGGGCAACACTCGATCCTGATCGATGAGATACGCGCGACGGCCGCCGGAACGGCCGCGGGAACCAGCGTCGATCTCGCGAAAATGGGCATCCACGTGCGAAACGTGGGCGCGATCGGCGACGATATCCTCGGTGATTTCGTCGTGCGCCTCCTCGACGACGCGGGCGTTGATTCAAGTCTTCTCCTGCGACTCGCCGGTGCGACCTCCGCGACCATCCTGCCGATTCGTCCGAATGGCGAACGTCCAGCGCTGCACGTGCCCGGCGCCAATGCCATTTTCAATGCGACGGACCTTACTAACGAGCAGCGCGACGCCGTTTTGTCCGCCAGTGTCATCCACGTGGGCGGCCTGGACGCAATGCCCGCCATGGATCCCGAAGTGATTGGTCAGCTCGTGGCGACGGCGCGCCGCAATGGTGCGCTCGTGACGATGGACGTGTTGCGCAACGGTGATCGCCGATCCCTTAACAACCTCGGTCCGGTCCTACGCCACACCGATTGGTTCTGTCCCAACGAAGAGCAACTACTCGGCCTCGCGGAGTGCACTGACGTGCTCGAGGCCGCTCTCGTCATGCTCGAGGCCGGCGCCGGTGGTGTCGCGGTCACTCGGGGCGAGAAGGGATGCCGAGTGGTCACCCGTAAGATCGACGTGTCCATTCCCGCGATGGACATCGACGTGGTGGACACGACGGGCTGTGGTGATGGATTCGACGCAGGGTTTCTGATTGGACTGCTCTGCGGACTGGACCCGGCGTCAGCGGCGTGGATCGGCACTGTCTGCGGGGGGCTCGTGGCGACGGGACTCGGATCCGACGCTGGTATCACGGGTCTCGAACAGGTCGCTACGTTGCTCAATGGATACAACGATGATGCGGCCCGGGCTGCGGCCCATCGACTACAGGAATTCATTGACGCGTGAGTAACCGATTGAGGAGGAAGTGGATATGACGCTACGAACCAGTGGACTGCCGACGGACGTGGATAATCGATCTCGACCGAGGGACGCCGAACTTCGCGTGAGGGCCAGAGCCGTGATCCCCGGCGGCATGTACGGTCACCTCAACATGAACGCCCTGCCGTCCGAGTACCCACAGTTCTTCGCCAGCGGACGCGGCGCCCGCGTCGTTGACGTGGACGGGAGAGAGTTCGTCGACTTGATGTGTAGCTGGGGCCCGGTTCTCTTGGGTCACCAACACCCGGAGGTGGAAGAGGCCGCGGCGCGTCAGGCCGCGCTCGGCGACTGCCTCGATGGACCCTCGGAACGCATGGTCGAGCTCGCCGAGCGGCTGGTCGCGGTAGTCGCCCACGCCGACTGGGCCATGCTCCAGAAAAACGGTACCGACGCCACCACCCTGTGCTGCACAATCGCACGCGCCGCGACCGGTAAGCGAAAGATCCTTGTGGCGAAGGGCGCGTATCACGGTGCCGCGCCGTGGTGCACGCCCGTCGAGACCGGTACGACGAGCGAAGATCGCGCGAACCTCGTTCGCTACACGTACAACGACCTCGAGAGCGTTCGGGCAGCATTCTCCGACGACGTCGCGGCCATTCTGGTCTCGCCGTTTCGACACGACGCCGGCTTCGACCAGGAGTTGGTCGATCCCGCGTTCGCGCGCGGACTACGTGAACTCTGCGACGCGTCGGGAGCGGCACTCATCCTGGACGACGTGCGCTGCGGCATGCGCCTCCACTTCGGTGGGAGCTGGGAAACCATCGGGGTTGCCCCCGACCTCTCGGCGTGGAGCAAGGCCATCGCCAACGGTCATCCGCTCGCGGCCGTCTTGGGCAACGACCGATTCCGCGACGCGGCCGCTTCGCTGTTCACGACCGGATCATTCTGGTTCTCGTCAGTGCCTATGGCCGCGAGTCTCGCCACGCTCACGGTGCTGCAACGCGACGATGCGGTCGGGCGCATGGTCGCAATGGGCGACGCGTTGCGAACGGGATTGGCGGAACAGTCCGAGCGCTGGGGGATCGAGGTGCTCCAGACCGGACCCTCACAGATGCCGTACATGAGTTTTGTGGGCGACGTCGACAAGGCGATGGCCAACAGGTTTGCGGCGAGCGCGTTGCGTCGCGGCCTGTACTTACACCCACGCCACAACTGGTTCATCTCGGCCGCGCTGACGGACGCGGATCTGGAGCTCGCCCTGTCGGCCACCGACGCGGCGTTCTCTGAGCTTCGCGCCGCCGACTGAGAGGAGCCCGTGGCCACGAGTCCGACGTATGACGAACTTCCCCGTGACCTCTCCGGGGCGGGGACCGCGTGGGGCCTCTACGGCGCCGACGACTCGATTGGTCGACTCAATCTGATCACGTCCGACGTAGTGCGCGACGCCGTCGGTCTGGTGCGTCGTGGAGCGACGTTCGGCCTCGACACGCCGGTCTGGGCCTTCGACCCTCCGCTCGATTCGACGAGGATGCCGGCGCGTCACCGGGTGTTGCGCGGCGGAACCGGGGCCGTCGAGGACCTCGACGACGTTCTCGACGACTACTTTCCTCAGATTGCAAGCCAATGGGACTCACTCGCGCATGTCGCCGCTCGACCCGGCGTCTTTTACAATGGTCGATCGGTCGACGACGTCCTCAGCGGAGGATTCAATACGATCGATCACTGGTCGCGTCACGGTGTCGTGACGCGAGGCGTCTTGTTGGACGTCGCGCGCGACCACGCGAAGGGAGAACTCTCATCTTCGCCTGATGGCTCGATTACAGTAGCGGACCTCGAAGCCGCGCGCAAGGCCGCGGGCCTCTCGTTCAGCGAGGGATGTGCGATCGTGGTGCGCACTGGATTCCTCGCCAACTATCGGGAACTGGGAGACGAGGCGCGACGCTCGCTCGCCTCGGACCTGCGTGCGCCGGGAATCGAACACACCGAAGCGATGGCCCGGTACCTCTGGGACAGTGGTGCCGCCGCCGTCGTCTCGGATTCATTCGCGACCGAGGTCTGGCCCCCGGACTTCTCTGAGGCCGCTCGACCGTACGGCTTCTTGCACCGCGTGCTGATTGGTCTGCTCGGTTTCGCCATCGGCGAACTATGGAATCTGGAGGATCTGGCGGACGACTGCGCCGTCGACGGGGTCTACGAGTTCCTTCTGGCCAGCGCCCCACTGAACGTCACGGGGGGCATCGGCTCACCGGCGAACGCGCTGGCGATCAAGTAGCGCTCACTTTTTTTATTGGACGTCCGGCTTGCGTTAGCGACATCAGTCACGTATGGTTGCCCAAAGATTGCAACACCGGATCCGGGGTCGTGGGGGCGCCGGACCTGTCGAAACCTGGGGGGGTCGTCGTGTCCAAAGTGAAGCAACTGAGGGTACGGGGAGGTTCGAGACTCGCCGTCTCCGCTCTCCTCGCAACGTCACTCGTAGCGGCAGTGGCCATCGCGCCAATCGCCGTCACGTCGTCGGCGACGGCGTCGCAGGTCACGTGCAGTGGCACGCCGGTCAAGGGTGGCAACCTCGTCTACGCCCGCCAAGCCGGCCCCGTGACCCTTAATCCCTTCTTCCCAACGAACGGCAATGGCGACATCTTCGCTGACACCTTGCTGTACCAAGGACTCGTGATGCCCGACCCCACGGGTAAGACGCCGAATATCGTGCCCGCCGTGGCGAGCAGTTGGAGCGAGGCGGCCAACGGAATGAGCTACACCTTCCACATTCGCCCCGGGATCAAATTCTCTAACGGCACACTGGTCACCGCGGCCGACGTCGTCTTCTCACTCGACTATTTCGCCAACCCGAAACTGGACGAGACCGCGGTACTGTCGGGCGGCTTCAAGAGCGCGACAGCGGTCAATAGTTCGACGGTGCTGATGAAGCTCACGGCGCCGACGCCGGGCCTTATCTACAACATGAGCATCTTTGACGCGTTCATCGTGCCCAAGGCTCTCGTCACGAAGGAAGGCGCCAAGTTCTGGGACAACCCCGTGGGCACTGGTCCCTTCAAGCTCAGCAAATGGGTTCGTGGCTCGTCGATCACCTTCGTGCGCAACCCCTACTACTGGCAGTCCGGCTTGCCCTATCTCAACTCGGTGACCTATCAGTACGCGTTGAATGACAACACGCGACTGCTCGACGTCGAGAACAATCAGGCTCAGATGGCCGACGGCATCGCGTTCAACCAGGTGGCGACCGTGAAGAGCAACTCGAACCTGACGCTCCAGTCGGTGAAGATCCCCTACTGGGTCGGCCTGTGGATGAACTTCAAGCGCAAGCCCTTCCAGAATCTCGACGTGCGTAAGGCCCTGGAGTACGCGATCAACCGTCCGCTCATAAACAAGACGGTCTTCGACGGGCTGGGCACCATCCCCAATAGCGTCCTGCCGCAGTTGAAGTTCGACGCGCCGAACAGTGTCGTCAAGCCCTACAGTTACGACTTGAGTCTCGCCAAGTCGTACATGGCGAAGTCCGACTACCCGAAGGGCTTCACCATCACGATGCAGTACCCGAGCGGCTACGTCGAGTACACCAACCTCGTGCTGATTCTCCAAGCCGAGTGGGCATCCATTGGCGTCCACGTGAAGTTGCAGGCCGTGGACCAAGCGACCGAGACCGCACTGTACATGAAGGGTCAGTACGACATGACCTTCCCGTACGCCGAGTTCACGAGCGACGTGACGGTGCCCGAGGAGTACGCGACCTTCGTCACCACCTACGGCGGAGGCGGCTACAGCTTCTACTCGTGGTGGAACGATCCGACCATCGCCAAGATGGTGACGACCTTCGACCACACCGCGAGCGCAGCGACGCAGGCAATCCAGTGGCCGAAGATCCAGGCCGCGATGCAGGACCAGACGCCGTTCATCAACGTCATGGACCTGCCGTTCCTGAACGCGCATCGCGACAACGTGTGTGGCACCGTGCTCGACCCACTGGGCGCGGACTCGTTGCAGTACACGTGGATCGCAAAGTAGAAAGAGTCAATGCTCCAAGTTGACGTGAGGTAGTCCCGACATGAATGGTGCCGTGACGTAGCGATGGGGGCGTACGTCGTTCGGCGAATCGGCATCAGCGTGGTTCAGTTACTGGGCGTGGCCTTCTTCGCGTTCATGTTGATTCACTTCGTGCCGGGTAATCCAATCGCGAACATGCTCGGTCCGCGGGCGACGTCGAGGGAGATCAATCTCGTCAGCGCGCGCCTCGGGCTCACCAAGCCGTTACCGGAGCAGTTCTGGCTATTCCTGGTTCACCTCGTGACGTTCCACTTTGGCCAGTCCATCACCTTCGGCCAGAGCATCTCTTCGCTGATCACTCAGCGCGTCGTGCCGAGCATTGCCTTGATCAGCTACGGGACGATCGTGGCGATTGTGCTCGGAGTGCCTCTGGCGGTGATTGCCGCGCTGAAGGCTGAGACCGCGACCGACCACGCGGTTCGAGTGTTCACGTCGGTCAGTTTCGCGATGCCAACGTTCTGGTCGGGGTTGATTCTCGCCATCATCTTCGGCCTCAAGCTCGGATGGTTGCCGGTTTCGGGCTACGGCGCGGGCTTCGGGGGGATCGTGCGTTCGCTCACGCTGCCGGCGATCGCGCTCGGCCTGTCGCTGTTGGCGGTCATCGTGCGAACGCTGCGTTCGAGCCTTCGCCACACCATGTCCCTCGAGTACGTCGAGGCGGCCCGGGCCCGCGGTTTCACGACCCGTCGGGTCCTCATTCGTCACGTGTTTCGAAACGCAGTTATGCCGACGGTCACGGTGCTCGCCGTCAGCGTCGGCTTCTTAATTGGCGGGACCGTGGTCTTGGAGCAGGTCTTCCAGATACCGGGTCTCGGTACCCTTTTGTTCCAGGCCGTCGAACAGCGCGACTACCCGCTCGTTGAATCCCTCGCGGTACTCGCCGGGTCCTTGGTGGTTCTCCTCAACTTGGGGACCGACTTGCTGCAGGCGGCGGTCGACCCTCGCGTGCGACCGGGAGCGAAGAGTGTCTGATCTCGCCACCCGACCGGTCATGAAACGACGACGTATCTATCGACTATGGCGCTCGTTCCGCCGGGCGCAGAATTGGGAACTGTCGACGGGCCTCGTCGTCATTGCGATCATGGTGTGGGCGGCGCTGCTCGCTCCCTACATCGCGCCCTACCATCCGAACCAGATCAATATTGTCGACTCGCTCCAGGCGCCCTCCTGGCACCACTGGATGGGGACGGACTTCGTCGGCCGCGACGTCTTCAGCCGCGTGCTCTACGGCCTGCGCGTTGACCTACTCGTGGTCGCGGTCATAACGTACCTCGGGCTCATCGTCGGCGTCACGCTGGGGACCATCTCCGGATACGTCGGTGGCTGGTTCGACGCGGTCATTGGTCGCGTCGCGGACACGGTCATCGCCTTTCCTTTCATCGTGCTCGTCCTCGCCGTGGTGGCGATCGTCGGACCAGGTCTAAAGGGCGTCGGCATCGGCATCGTCGTCGTCGGATGGGCTCTGTACTTTCGACTGGCGCGTTCTGAGATGCTCGTTATGCGCGAACAGCCCTTCATCATGGCGACCAAGGCGCTCGGCTACTCGCACCTTCGGGCAATCTTTCGCCACGCGCTACCGAACCTGATTCGCACGAGCCTCGTTTACTCAACGGTCGACGTCGTGGTGAACATGCTCGTCATCGCGGGACTCTCCTACCTCGGACTCGGCCAGCAGGCGCCCGGTGCCGACCTCGGTTCGATCATTGCGAGCGGTCAGAGTTACCTGCTCTCCGCGTGGTGGATCACGACGATCCCGGGCGTCGTGCTCATGCTCTTTGGCATCGGAGTCAGTCTCATTGGCGACGGCATCACGCGGGGCGACTTGACCTTGGGGTCACAATGAGTCTGCTCACGATCGAGAATCTGCGAATTGCATTCCCCGCGCGCGGGGGATCCACCGAGGTCGTGCGAGGGGTCAACCTCGAGGTGCAGCAAGGCGAGACCGTGGGTCTGGTTGGTGAGTCGGGATCAGGCAAGAGCCTGTCGTGTCGGTCGATCATTCGCCTAATGCCCTCGCACGCCCAGATGACGGCCAACGTTCAGTTCGACGGTCGTGATGTGATGGCCATGTCAAGGAAAGCACTTCGCGATCACCGAGCCCACAGCGTCGGCATGATCTTCCAGGACCCGTTCAGCTGCTTCAATCCCACCAAGCGGATCGGAGAACAGGTGGCGGAGACCCTGCGCGTGAACGCGGGAATGGACAAGTCCGACGCCCATGTCCGCGCGATTGAACTGCTCGCGAGCGTTGAGATTGACCGACCGGAGCAGCGCTACCGCGCCTTCCCGCACGAACTCTCCGGCGGCATGCGCCAGCGCGTCATGATCGCCATCGCGATCTCCGCCGGTCCTCGACTCTTGATCGCCGACGAACCGACGACGGCGCTCGACGTGACGACGCAGGCGCAGATTCTCAAGTTGATAGAGCAACGCCGTCGTGATCTCAACATGGCGGTCTTGCTCGTGTCGCACGACTTCGGCGTCATTGCACAGGCCTGCCAGCGCGTCGCCGTGATGTACGGCGGCTACGTGGTGGAAGCCGGACCAGTCGCCGAGATATGCGCCCGACCGCAGCACCCGTACACGCGCGCGTTGCTCGAATCGATCCCGAGTCTCGAGTCGGCCGGCCATCACATTCGACGCGCCGGCATCCCTGGTCAACCGCCCTCCGCCGGTGAGATGGGTGCGGGATGTCCGTTCGCCGGTCGCTGTGCCTTCGCGCGACCGGAGTGCGCGGGTGTCGACATGAGCCTCGAAGTCGTGGGCGACGCCCACGCGACGGCCTGTCCTTTCGTGCGGAACGTCAGCGCGACCAGCGAAGCGGGTGGCGCGTGAGCGAGACACTGCTCAGCGTCCAGGACCTCACCAAGCGGTTCCGGTTGCGTCGCTCCCTGGGGGAGTTCGTGACGCGGCAACCGGGTGATAGCGCGCTGGCGGTCGATCACGTGAGCTTCGATCTCGCCAAAGGTGAGATTCTTGGTCTCGCCGGTGGCTCGGGGAGCGGCAAGACAACCCTGGCGAGAATGTTGATTCGCTTGGTTGAGCCGGACGAGGGTGTGATCACGGTGGACGGTCGTAGTGTTCGCGACGCCCGTGGTCACGAGTTGCGCGAGATTCGCCGGCGCATGCAGATGGTCTTTCAAGACCCGTACGCCTCACTCAACCCGAGAATGACGGTCGGTACTGCGATTCTCGAGGCCGGCCGCGTCCACCACCAACCTGGCAGTGAAGACGGCGACGCCTTCGTGTCGAAGTTCCTTGATCTGGTGCGCCTCCCGGCGTCCATGGCGGTGCGCCACCCGAGTGAGCTTTCGGGGGGACAGCGTCAACGCGTCGCGGTGGCGCGCGCCCTGGCCATCGGTCCCGAGGTATTGATCGCCGACGAGGCCGTGAGTGCTCTGGACGTGTCGATCCAGACCCAGCTTCTCAACCTCTTTCTTGATCTCCGCGACGAGTTGGGCCTGGCGATCCTTTTCGTCGCCCATCAACTCTCGGTGATCGCCGAAGTCGCCGACCGCGTGGCGATCATGCATCTCGGCGTCATCGTCGAGATCGGTACGACGGCCGAGGTCTTTCACAATCCGCAAGACGAGTACACCAAATCGCTGCTCGCGTCGCACCCGCAACCGGTCCCGCTCGACGCTTCGCGGGAGATTCGAATTGTCGAATGACCTCATAGACGTCGTGAATCGCAATGGGCCACGCGACGCGTCCCAATTCGACAACGTTTCCTCACGCGTACCGCTGAGATGAATGTGCGAAATGAATCTTCTCGGGTAAGTGGGAAGAAGCGGAAAACTCTCGGCCTAGGTGCTGCCGTGGTAGCGGCGGCCCTCTGGGGATTCGGCGGCATCATCGTGAAACTCGCATCCTCCTCGGCGGCGGCGTTGACCTTCTACCGGCTTTGGATTGGCACGGTGGCACTGACCGCCATCACTTTCGCGACGGGCCGTCGTTTGACGTGGATGACGATGAGGGTCAGCTGGCTTGGCGGTCTTCTTTTTGCGGGCGATCTCATTTCGTTCTACAGTGCCGTGAAACTCACGAGCATCGTGGTCGCGTCACTGATTGGGGCGTTTCAGCCGGCGCTCGTCTTCGTGTTGGCGCGACGGATGTTCGGCGAATCGTTCCATCGTTGGGACATTCTCTGGATCGCCTTGGCAATGGTCGGAGTCGTGTTGACGGTGGTGGGCGCCAGGTCGCACGGTCACCAACAGATCGACGGTGACCTCTTCGCCTTCGGCGCGCTGCTTTTTTGGACCGCGTACTGGTTAGTCTCCAAACGATCGCGCCGCCACCTCGACGCGTTGGAGTACACGACCGGCGCGACGATCACGGCGGCTTTCGCAGTTACGCTCGTGATCTTGGTCACGGGTCAACATCTCGGCCGGGTCAATGGAGGCGACTGGTTCTGGATTATTCTGCTCGCTATCGTGCCGGGTAGTGGTCATCTGATTATGAACTGGGCGCACCTCTACGTCGACGCCTCAATCTCGTCGGTGATTGGCAACCTGAGCTCTCTCGTGGCCGCGGTCGCCGCCGTCGTAATCCTCGGTCAGGTTATGACCGCGCTGCAGATTGCGGGTGTTGGGATTGGCCTCACCGCAATTGCTGTCGTGGCGTATCGGCAGCGCGAGCCCGCGAGCACACCACTGGAACCGCTGGAGTAGTTGTTAGGCGTCGCTCGTCTGGGGCCGAAACATTAATCCTTCGCATTCGGAGATAATGCGAAGGAGTCCGGCGAGTGGAAGATTACTCGATTGCCTTGGCAAGGCGATCATCGTAGTCGTCAGCGAGTTCGAGGAGAGCCTTAGCCCCATCGCCGGCGAAGCATGAGCCGTGCATCACGGCCAGGGTGGCAGGGGCGAGACCTGCGAGGTTCCGAATGGTAAACCCAGTCCGCGGCGTGATGCAGGTAGCGCCAAAAACGTCTTCGGCCAGTGAGGAGGTCTCGAGGATGTCGTCAGTCGTGATGGCGGGCGGATCGCCGAGTTGGGTGAATAGGTCGCCGCACAACAGCGTCTTAGTTGACTCCTCGAACAACACTCGCGCCTCCCAACCGTGGGGGACGTGAGGCGTATCAATGTGGCGTACGCGATGCTCTCCCAGCTGGATCACTTGACCGTCGGCGAGCGGCACCGGCGTTCGGTCTGCCAAGTCGTTGAATGACACCAAACACCCGAGAGTGCCGTGGGCCACCTCTGCGTGGGGCGCGGCAGCGAGCAGCAGGTTCATGGCGCCGCACTCGTCGGACTCAAGGTGGCCGAACGTGATCCAACGAAGTCGCTCGAGTGGGGTGATCGTGGAAATGGCTTCAGCCAAAAAGGGGAACATGGCGCGCGGTCCGGTGTGGAACAGCAAAGGTTCATCGTCGTCGATGAAGTACTGATTGAATGTAAAGCCAGTGGGCCCGATGTCGGGGACGAATGTCGAAAATCGGTAAATGCGATTGGCGACTTCGTCGATGCGTGTGTCCATTGATGTTCTCCTTGGTGTGGGTACGGTGTCGTCGATCAGAACGGCACGACGGTGGTGAGCAGGCCAGTGGCGGGTGCACGGCCAGCGAGCGTGCGGCAGAATTCGACTGCGTCAATCGATATATGTTCAGTTCCGGGGAGTTCAGGTTCATGGGCGTACGTCCCACCGGCAGGGCCAGTCAATTCGAGCACGAAGCGCTTTGCATGACGGCGTCCCCACTCGGCGACAACGTCGGCGACGATGCGACCATCGTGGTCGGCGTTGAGAACGAGTGGCCGGCTGAGGGCCTGAGACAGGTCGACGCGGTGCATCCACAGGTCGCGTAGATAGATGGTGTCGATGAGGTAGCCAAATTTCCACTTCTCGTACACCGGTCCATCCACGGCGAGTTTCGCGTGATTGCGCACGAGTGCTGGAGTGCGGTTACGGCCCCGAACGGTCTTGGGCGCAATGGCCGCGAGTCGCTCGACAATCAGGACGGGGCTGAGGTCCATACGCTCGCGCACCTGCACCGCTGACAGTGCGGCTTCGAGCGGTCCACCTTCTTGCTTACGGTAGGCCCGAGCCCGACGTAGTTGGTGGATGTTCTCGCGCATGGACGCGCCCGATTCACATGCGCCGAGGACATGTTGGTACATCGCCTGGACGTCCCAGGCGGGGCAGTCGGTTGCGGTCGACCACTCTGCGTCATCAAGGGATCGAAGTAACGCGAGTGTTAACGCCAATTCGTCGGCCTGAAGGCGCATTGCCTCCAGATGAGTCAACGGTTCGATAGTTGAGATTTCGATCGTCGCCATGTGCGGATTCCTTTAACTTAAGTTCGGCGAGACGTGGGCTTTCGCACGGCTCGGGTTGGCTGGCAGTGAGCGAGGAACATGTCAACTGATTCGTCGATGAGACGAGTCCAACGATCCCCTCCGGGATCATTGGAGACCTGCTGGTCGACCAGGCCCGTTATCAGTGCGGTCCACATATCGAGATGGCGCGCCTTGGTTATCCCATTGAGGGCTAGCCTTTCCCGGGCGAGCGACAAGGAACGCACCGCTGGTGCGTACGACTCTGGTGACGGTTCAAATCCCGGAATCGTGCGTTGAAACAGCAGCTGATAGTGCGCTTGAGAATTAGTGCAGAACTGGGAAAACCGTCTGGCGCTCTCCGCGAGAACTTCGCGAGGATTATCGCTGCCGTACGGTTCGGCCATTCTTTCGGCGAACTCCGTCGCCGCTCGGCCGAACATGGCATCGTAGATCGCGTTCTTCGAGTCGAAATAGGCGTACACCGTTGGCGCAGTGATTCCCGCTCGACGGGCCAGATCCCGCAGTGACAAGCCAGCCAGACCCTCTTCTCTTACTAGCGACCACGCAGCGTCGATAATTGCATTGTGAGCCGAACGCCGCCGGGCTTCGCGCCAGTCAGTCGTCGCTGCAATATTGGTCATCGTTCGTAATACTTGCACACTGTTAAAGTTTCGTCAAGTTCTGTTTCAAGACGGTGGTAGAAGGGGCTCGCTGCGTTTGGCGCTTATTACCACAACTTGGACAGTTGCCATTCGACGACACTTGAAGCATCGATAGCGACCGTCGAAGGCGACCCAGGGATTTGTTGGCTCTTGCCGGCAGCGGGTATATCCACGAGGGTCGAGCGGACCGATTCACTCAAGAAGCGCGATGGCTGGGCCCAGGAGTGATCATCACGAACTCGATGATGGTGGTAGCGAAGAGGTACGTAAATGGCAAGATTTCTCCGTGCCCGCGTGATCGCGACATAGAAGAGACGGCGTTCTTCCTCGAGCCCTTCGGGCGACCCCAGCGACATGTCCGAGGGAAAGTTACCGTCCGCGGCATGAATGACATGAACCGCGTCGAACTCGAGACCCTTGGCTGAGTGCACGGTCGAGAGGACCAGCCAGTCTTCGTCAATCATCGGAGGGCCAGCGAGATCTCCGGTGGACGCAGGCGGCTCTAGTGCCTGCTCGGCCGCCACATCGCTCAGTCGTAACGTCCCGGTGCACGCCAGCACGAGTGCCCCGAGATCCTCAAGCCGCGCCGCCGCATCGTCATACGTCGATGAAATGAGCGGCACGATCGCTCGGCGAATTCGCTCCGCATGCAACTCGACCGGCTCCAATTCCTTTTCGCACAGAGCATCGGCGAGATTTTGTGACATTTCTCGGACATCGATCGGTAACTCATCGACGATGCTCGACCACCGTCGTTGGATTTCGCCGTGGGATAGGGGAATACCCCCGTCCATGTCTCGGAGTGCGTCGATGGCCCGCCTCGCCTTGGCTGGGCCTACTCCGGGCAAGAGCTGTAGGAGTCGGAACCACGCCATCTCGTCACGAGGATTGTCAGCGAGACGAAAGGCCGCGAGTAGGTCCTTCACGTGCGCAGCCTCGAGGTAGCGCAGACCTCCGTACTTGACGAAGGGGATCCGTCGCCGGGCGAGTTCAATCTCAAGGTCGGCACTATGGTGCGCCGCTCGAAACAACACCGCCTGCTTCTGCAGAGCGATGCCTTGTTCATACAACTCAAGGACGCGGTCGGCGACGGATTCTGACTGGTCGCGTTCGTCGGCGCAGTGGACGAGCAGCGGCTGGCTCGCGCCACTAACCGGGACCTCTTCGCGAAGGACTGAGGAGAATCCTTCGGGCGCGTCGGCGGCGATGGCGTTGGCCACCCGAAGGATGGCCCCGGACGAGCGGTAGTTGACGTCCAGGGTGATAGTTGCTAGTCCGTTGAAATAGCGCTCGGCATCGAGCAAGAACCTCGCCGTCGCGCCACGAAATCCATAGATGGCCTGCGCGTCATCACCGACGATCGTCAATCGAGGATCCGTTCGGCGCAGCCCGACGAGTACGTCTAACTGCAAAAGGTTCACGTCCTGGAACTCGTCGACCAGAATGTGGTCGTAGGCCGCGCCGAGCTCTTCACCCAAGGCATCGTCCTGCGCGGCCACCCTCCAGTACAAGAGCAGGTCATCAAAATCCAGAAGTCCGAGTGACTGCTTTCGGGCCACAAAGGTTGTAAAAAGCGAAGCGACTTCTTCGGAGCTCTCGGCGCACCACGGCGTGTTTTCGCGCATGACATCGGCGAGTCGCATCCCCGTGTTCACCGTTCGCGAGTACAGTGCACCCAGAGTCGACTTCTTCGGCAGTCGCCGATCTTTGCTCAGTATCCCCAGTTCGCCGCGAACAAGGTCCATGAGGTCGGCAGCGTCGCCTCGATCCAGAACACCGAAACCTGCAGGCAAACCCAGGGCGGCGTGGTGGCGGCGAAGCGTGTGGTGGGCCACTGAGTGAAAGGTCCCGCCCGAGACCCTGCGTCCTTGGTCAGCGCCTCGAAGTGCGCGAACACGGCTTACTATCTCGCGCGACGAGCGGCGGGTGAAGGTCAGGAGCAGAATTCGCTCCGGCGCGACACCGCGCTCGAGAAGAATTTCAACTCTGGCCGTAAGCGTCGTGGTCTTCCCAGTTCCAGGTCCCGCGATGACTCGCAGGGGCCCGTCCCCAAAGGAGGCGGCCTCACGTTGTCTCGCGTTGAGTTCTCGATGAGAAGCCAACATATGTTCGACCTTATTTACGGGGTGTTACAGCCACTGCGACCAAGGGGGCAGAGTGAGCGGATCAAAGGGCATCGGTCCTTGGTCAGGCAGGCGCTTTGCGCCGGGCATAGGATTTCGCCCTAGGTGCCACCGTTGGCTCCAAGAATGGAGAAAGCCCATGGATCACGCAGTGGTTATGAAGGTCAAATTGCCTGAAGCCGATACGCCCGACGCCGGGATTACGATGTTGCGCGAAATCGTGATTCCCCTAGCGAAGTCCCAGTCCGGATTCAAGAGTGGAAAATGGATGCACGACGGACTCGATGGGATGGGTGTCATCGTGTTTGATAGTGCTGACAACGCAGCCGCCGCCATGGAAGCGATGAAGCCACCGACTGGAGGTCCTCAGCTTGTGTCCACAGCGGTCTATGAGGTGAGCGGGGAAGCCTGAGCAAAAGTGATTCGAGGTTGCGATATCTCGAGAATCTAACCTTTGCTGCTCGGGACTTGTGAACTTTCGAGCGGCGACTGAGGGACCATAGCCGTTGGTTAATTGCTCTTCGGAGACGAGAGGGGTATGGCCGCCCGGTCTGGCCCGTGCTCGTGATAGTTGCCTGCTCATGATTGGCACCTTGGGGATTGCCGCAGGGCTTCTGAGCGTGAACTTTCGGGGTCAGTTAACCGGGGCAGCGAGGAACTGATTGTCGCTGAGCTCAAATTGACGGTGAATATTGCGCCGGAGCGCCCAGCGTGTGGAGCGAAGCATTGCGTACGGAACAACTCACGAATCCTCGCTCCACTCGCGTTAGTGACCGCTCGCGCAGGCCCTCTCGGCATCACGGATTTGCTTCATTGCCGGATCGTTTAACCGATTGAACCGCTCGCGAAGACGCGCAATTACTCGCGGAGCTTCCTCCGGGTGAACGATGTCATAGGGGTCTGCCTCTTTTGGAGGCGACGGGAGTCGCTCGCCGTACGTGAGAGTGAACAGGGGTGGGCCGGGCACCCAGTGTCCTCCCGCACATTTCTCGGTGGGGGTGCAGCTGACCCGCACCCTGACGAGCGGACAACTCATGGAGTAGTAACCAACCGAACGGACCCGGTTCATCCGCTTGATGAGCTCCTTCAGCGAATCAACCACACTGTCTTCGAGTGTGGCGCCCGGATCAAAAGCGTTCGTCGCCGCTCCCACCCCGGTGCTGAACGCGTTGAGTGCCGTATCAAGACTGACCGCGCCTTGCACGATGTCGCCGCCGCTGCCGGCGAAACCTTCAACGCCTTCGGCGATATCGACGGCCGCCTTAA
Source organism: Acidimicrobiaceae bacterium (assembly GCA_003170315.1). GTDB lineage: Bacteria > Actinomycetota > Acidimicrobiia > Acidimicrobiales > RAAP-2 > RAAP-2. The sequence goes on along the minus strand of PNAH01000010.1, from coordinate 106,696 downwards.
AGTGCTCGAAGCCTCGCATCGCCGCTTCGACGTCGTCGTTGGACATCGCGTATACACCAGACACCAGGACGTTGGCGGCGGCGACCACGTAGAGCTCGACGTCGAAATGGTGCTCGAGATCGGCGAGCACGCGGGTATCGCCGGGGCCGCATTCGGGGGCCGTGGCTTGGTGAACAACGGTCTTGGGCGGAGGAGGAGCCTCGGGCGCGCTCGGTGCCGAGGTTGTTGGTGGTACGGGCGGCGTCGGCGGTACAGGCGGCGTTGGAGGTACGGGCGGCGTCGGGGGTACGGGTGCAGCGACTGGAGGCACCTCAGTTGGGGCCGCGGCGACTTCATCGGCGCACTCGGCGGCTGCGGCACAGGCCTGTTCGGCTTGAGCGGCCAGGTCCGCTGCGGTGCCGGCGGCGGCTGCGGCGGCCGCCCGGGCGTTCTGGGCCGCTTCATTCGCTTTCGACTGTGCGCTCTTCGCGGCGCCCAGCGCGGAGCTGGCCCGATCAATACCCTTTTGACGCAACGCCGCTTGGTACTCCGGCGTGTAATCCGGCACCTGACCCGAAGCGGATTCGTCGGCGCGTTGGAGGGCCAGGTCGTATTCGGTGATTCGTCGACCGGTATCGGGGTCCTCGACCCACGATGACGATTGGTCAGGACCCTGTACGACATCCAACGCGTGTTGCGCCGTCGCGACCGCCTGATTGGCGGCCGCAAGCGCGGCTTCGGCCGCGGCCGCAGCGTTGGCTGCTTGCAGGGCCTTCGCGCGAGCGGCGGCGGCCGCGGCCTTCAACTCTTCGCAGCGTCGACGAAGTTCTGCACAATCATCGGCCGTGGCCCGACGCTTGACAACGACCAGCGCGCCAAGAGCTGCGACGACGGCAATACCGCCCACGATCAATCCAACTGGCGCTCCCGATGATGGCGATGATGTCGGCGCGACCGCGACGAGGGACTCACATTTCATGGGGACCGTATAGTTGGGAGCGCCGTTGGGCGCATTGGTCCCGAGATAGGACGCCGTGCAGCGCCACGACGGCTTCGTCGCGCCACTGACCGTGTAGTAGCCGCCCGTCGCCACGACCGAGACGGTCCCGAGGTGGCCCTCGAGTCCCTCCACGTTGTGGTTGCAGTGGTAGTAGTTGTAAGGAACGCTGTCGATGGCACTGGGGTGGTGCCAGATGAATTCACTCGTTATTGAAGTCACGACGCCGTGGTTGTCGCACGCGGGATCAACTGAAGGGGGAATGAGCGTCCACCTGTACGTGGCGGCTTCGCTCACTGCGATCGTCGTTGTGTAGTGCGTAGCGAACTCGGCTTGGACAAAGCGAATGTCCATTGACACCGAACTCGGCGGCGTTACTCCGGCGGCGACCTTACTGGCCATTGCGGGTTGAGCCACGAGAAGCTGGAATGAGAACAGCGAAAAGGCGAGCGCGGCCAAGCCAGCACCCGCCAACTCTCGCGAACGTAGTTGGCCCTTTACTTTGCTGCATTGCCCATACACACTTTGCGGTCCGCTCGTCATGCTCATCCCCCAATGAACGCGTGATTCCGGTGTCTGCACGCCAAACATAGCGAATTAATTGCCGCCCGGACCCTTCCGCGCTTGGTCCTTCATCTTGGGCTTGATTGGCAAGTTGGGAAACCACTGGGCATTCGCCCCATCGGGTTTCGGCGGAACAAACCCGGAGTCCGCCGTCGCGAGCGTGCGAACTCTGCGATGAGGCGGACACGTGACCGTAAGAACCGGTGCTCTGGGAGCGGAGATTAAATTCTCGCTTCAGAGGGAACACCAGTACACGGATACCTTCACCCTGAGATCTGACTAATGGAATCCGGGTAATCGTGAACCGAGCTCCGAGAGGGCGAAGCTACATGTCCAGCCCACCGTTGACCGGGATCACCGCGCCCGTGATGTAAGCCGCCCGATCACTGAGGAGATTAGTCACGGCGAACGCCACCTCTTCGGGATGGCCGAGTCGGCCGACGGGAATACGCGCGACGATCCCGTCCAGGACGTTCTGGGGCACCGACGCCAGCATGTCAGTACTGATGAATCCCGGGGCGACCGCGTTGACGGTGATGCCCTTGCCGGCGAGTTCCTGGGCCAGTGACATTGTCAGGCCGAACAGCCCGGACTTAGAGGTCGCGTAGTTGGCCTGGCCCACGTTGCCGGTCTGACCGATGATGGAGCTGATGTTGACGATTCGTCCCGACTTTCGCTCCACCATGTGCTCGATGACTGCCTTGATCATGTAGAAACACCCGGAGATGTTGACCCGCATGACGCTGTGCCATTCGTCAATCGTCATCCGACGAACGGTGCGATCGACATTGATGCCGGCGTTATTGATCAGGTAATCAACCTGGCCCTGGGCCTCGATCACCTCGTTGGCGAAGCGCACGCAATCCTCGGGACTGCTGACGTCCATCTGGTGCACGCTGACCGACCAGCCCTTGGCGCTCGCTTCGTCGACCAGCTTTTGGGCCGCGTCCCCATTTGACAAATAACCCGCCGCGACGTGAACCCCGGTTTCGGCCAGGTCCAACGTGATTGCGCGCCCGATGCCGCGGGTTCCGCCGGTCACCAACGCTACTTTTGTCTCACTCATTTTGCCACCCCTGCACCAACTTAGTGAGGGAACGTCCGAAGAACAAAAAGTTGTGTTGCTACCAATGTCTCTTGCGTCCATCGCGAAGGTCGCGACGTGAACGCCTAGGACACGTCGGTGAGTGCCTTGGCGATGATCGTGGTCTCGGCGTCGAGTGACGACGGCTCGTGGAAACCGGTGGTGTCGACCTCACCGATAGCCCCGATGGAAGCGCGGATGGCTTCGGCGCTGTTCTCGGCGAGCACCAGTCCTTCGGTCTCGCCGATGAAGATCCGGGCGATACGTCCGCCGGCCACCGAATAAATGTGGCCGTTGACCGAGCACTCCTCGCTGGCGAGGTAGGCGACGAGCGGACTCACCGAACTGGGCGAGACTCGTGGCGACAAGTCACCGAGGATGCCCTCGGTCATGCGGGTGCTCGCGATCGGGGCGATGGCGTTGGCCGCGATACCGTGCTCGGCTCCTTCGATGGCTAGCACCCGAGTCAAGCCGGCGAGGCCGGCCTTCGCCGCCCCGTAGTTGGCCTGTCCGAAGTTGCCGAACAGACCCGACGCCGAGGTGGTGCTGACGATTCGTCCGTAGCGCTGCTCGCGCATGCGCCGAAAGGCCGGCTGGGTGACGAAGAAGGCACCCTTCAAGTGCACGTCGATCACTTGGTTGATCACGTCGGCGTCCATTTTGTGGAACGCCTTGTCGCGCAGGATGCCGGCGTTGTTGATCAGCACATCCACCCGACCGAAGGCGTCGATCGCCGTCTGGACGATGGCTTCGCCGCCCTCGGGGGTCGCCACGCTGTCGTGATTGGCCACCGCGACGCCGCCTCGCGCCGTAATCTCGTCGGCCACGTGCTGGGCCGCCGATTCTGACGAGCCTTGGCCGTCGAGCGCGCCGCCGAGGTCGTTCACCACCACGTAGGCGCCCCGTCGCGCCAGCTCGAGGGCGTGAGATCGGCCCAGCCCGCCGCCCGCTCCGGTGATGACGGCGACGCGTCCGTCGAGACGAAGTTCTTGCATGGTGTGGCCTTTCTAGGTGCCGGAGGTTGACGAAGGGAGCCGGGTGAGTCGACCCGCGATGGGATCGGTGTCGGGGTCGACGTCGAGACGGCGCAGGAACCCTTCGACGACGTGCGCCAGTTCGGTGGCCGGTCCCGGTCGCAGCATGCCGTGGTCGGCGGCGAGAGTGACCAACCGGGCGCGAGGGATGCGCGAGGCCAACACCCGGCCGTTCACCGGGGGGGCGATCACGTCATCGCGACCGCAGATGACGAGGGTGGGCTGCGTGAGACTTCCCAGAAAGGGGATGCTCGACCACGTCACGAAGGCCAGCGATTGCCATCCGAGCGAAGGCCATCGGGCCATGGTCGCGGCGAACGCCGGTGCGGTCCAGGCGTCAGGACTGTCCCATCGCCCCGCAGTCGTGCCGAGTCCGCACGAGGTCGCGATCAACACCAGCCGGCGAACTCTGGTCGGCGACGAGTGCGCCAACTGCTGGGCGAGCGCTCCACCCAAGGAGAAACCGACCACGTCCGCCTGGTCGATCTCCGCGGTGTCCAAGACGGCCGCGGCGATCGTCGCGAGCGACGCCATCGAGGGCGGAAAGATCGGCGTCGCGCTGTGGCCGACGCCCGGAGCGTCGAAGCGAACGATTCGACGCTCGCCCAGGGACGCCACGAACGGGTCCCAGCTCTCGAGGGGTTGGCCCAGTCCGCTCAACAAGAGAACCGGCTCGCCCTCACCTTCGACCCGCACGCGGACGGCGAGTCCTCCGACGTCAATTTCTCGAGTCTCGACCAAGGTCGAGGTTGCTCTCACGCCCGCACCCGCACGTAGTCGCCGGGGGCGGGCTCCAGGGGCGGGTAGTCCGCGGCACCCAAGACCCAGGGTGAATCGATGAGGTCGCCAGCTCGTGTACCGATCCACTCGGCCCAGTCGATCCACCACGTGGCGTCGACCATTTGCGCCGCGTCCTTCCACTGTTCGGGGTCGGTCGGCCGCTCGTCGTTGGTCCAATGCTGCGCCTTAGGGCTCGGTGGATTGACCACACCGGCGATGTGGCCCTGCGTCGAGAGGACGAAGCGGTTGACACCGGAGAACATCTGCGCGGTCTTGTAACCCGAGACCCACGGGACGATGTGGTCATTGATCGCCGCGACGACGTAGGTGTCGACGTCCACGGCTTTGGGGTCAAGGGTGAAGCCGTCGATCACGAAGGTGCCGCGCGCGAACTCGTTGTTCAGGTAGAACGAGCGCAGATACTCCGAGTGCATCTTCGCGGGCATTCGCGTGCTGTCGTTGTTCCAGACGAGCAAGTCGAAGGCGGCGGGCTGCTTGCCCAGCAGCCAGTTGTTGCCGACGTACTGGAAGACGAGGTCGTTGGCCCGAAGGAGGTCGAACACGTGGGCCATGGACTCAGCCTCGAGGTAGCCGTCGCGGGCCATCTGCTTTTCCATCCCGGCGATCGTGGACTCGTCGGTGAACAAACCGAGTACCCCGGGGACACTGAAGTCGGTGTTGGTGTTGAGAAACGTGGCCGACCTGATCGAATCTTC
>PNAH01000010.1:34436-101473 GCA_003170315.1 Acidimicrobiaceae bacterium | reverse complement strand
AGGTCGCGCATGCTTTCGTCGGGGTTCCGGTAGCTGATCGCGAAGCAGTGGTGGCCGTGGCCCACCGCCCATTCGATCAGGCTCTTACCCGGCGCCAAGTCCATGATGTAGTACTTGTTGATCCACGGCGGGCAGAAGAGCATGGGCACCTCGTAGATCTGCTCGGTCTGTGGTTGGTACTCGATGAGTTCGATGAGTTCGTTGCGAAACACGACGGCTCCGGGTGACGCGGCGAGGTTGACGCCGACCTCGAAGCCCGTGCTGTCGACCTGGCTCGGCCAGCCACCATTGTTACTCAGGTCCTCGAGCATGTTCTTCGTCCCGCGCACCAGGCTCTCACCGCCGGTGTCCACCGCCTCGCGCAAGGCGGCCGGGTTGCCGTAGAGGGTGTTGGTCGGAGCCAAGGCGTCCAAGACGAACTTGGTGGCGAAGCGGGCTTTGGCGTCCTCGAGCCCTTCGAGCTCGGCGGCGTCGAGGAGTTCGTTGAAGTACTGACAACCGAGTAGGTACTGCTGCTCGAGCACGGCGAACATGGGGTTCTCGGTGAAGGCCGGATCATTGAAGCGCTTGTCGCCGTCACGGGGTCGCACGGGCAACGCCACGTCTTCGCCGTTGGCGCGCGCGATGATCGCTCGCACCGCGGCGTCGAGACCGATCGCCAGGCGACTCGTCGCGGCGGCGACCTCGTCGGGCTTGGCGAACGCCGCGGTTTGGGCCGCCTTGAGAGATCCCAAAAACGACAGCGGATCGGCTTGCGCGATCTGATCGGTGATGAACGCTTGCTGGGCGGCGAACAGCTCACTCATGAACGCCATCAGTTGAGTTGGCTCGAGGACTTCGGGTGCGGGTTGGGTGAGGTCGGCGAAGGCGGTTGCTACCTGTGTCGCTCCTTGGAACCACGCGTTCACGAACGATGACGTGGCCAATTGGGTCGCCTCGATCGCGCCGAGCAACTGACGTTGAAACTGCGTCGCTGCATCGTCGATCGGATCGCCCTCGTCATTCGCCATCGGTTGGCCCTTCAGTTCGAATCGGTCGCGGACACTGGCGCCGACTTTACACACCAAATGCTTGGTATGGACAGCATTGAGACATTTCTTGAGATCTTTTGGCCACTGCGACGCGAAGCGGACGTAGCCGCTCCCGAGGGCAGCGTCAATCCGCGTCCTCGCTGGTCTGGAGAAAACTGCGATAGACACCCAGCAAGGCGTGGCGCTGGGCTTCGCTGAGGCGGCGATCCGTGCGGATGGCGGCCTCGGTCGCCTCGCTGCCCGGCTCCTCAGTGCTCGTGAAGAGACCGGCCTGCTCGAACAGAATTTCGGACGACACGTTGAGCGCGTTGGCGATCGACTTGAGGACCCGAATGGAGGGCTCGTGAAGCCCCCGCTCGACCTGGCTCAGATACGGGTTTGAGATTTCGGTCAGCGCCGAGAGCTGACGCAGAGAAAGGTTGGCCATTTGTCGTTGCACCCGAATGAACTCTCCCAGCATCTGTCGGGGATTGTTTTGCGTCGGGGACTCGGTCTCGTCGGTGGTGGCCACGACTCTCCTCTGATATCGGTCTCACGCCTTCGGAGGCGAGAGCCCTGTTACTTGTCACGCGCTCTGGACGTCAAGCACATGATGGTCGCTCCTCCCAGATCCCAGGGGGATGGGAACTGGGAGGAGCGACTAATTCGTTACTTTGCGGTGACGTCCTGGCTGGGCAGCACGGCGATGAGCTTCTTGACGAACTCCTGCTGAGCGGTCATGAGCTTTTGGGCGAAGCCGAAGAACTGTTCTGACAGCTCGTCGGGCTTGGGCAGTGCGGTGAATTCAGGCAGCTTTGGCAACTCGGGGAGGCTCGACGTCAGCTTGGTGACGCCCTCTGACCACGTCTGCACAAATTGCAGGGTCGCTTCCTGGGACTGCTTGACTGCGTCCAAGATCAACTCTTGTGCCTTGGCGTTCTCGTTGTCGAACTTCTTTTCTGACTGCTTCTTGGTGCTTGCGGTGGTGTCCATTTTGGACTCCTTTGGCTAGGGGTGCGTGCACGGCGTTTCCGGTACATGAGCAGTATATACCCCAAATGCTAGATATGTCAAGCACATCACGGAGTACTGGTTCTCACTGGTGATCAGGAAATCCGAATGATCCAATCATTAAGGACGACTCGTCGTGGATCCATGAAAGGCTTCTACTTCGACTGCGGACCGGCTCAGAGGCAGAACTTCCGCCGCGAACGCAGGCCGACGGAGTTGCACCCAAAGGTCGTTCGCCGGCCATGGATGCTGAGCTTCGACAGAAGAGAGCGCCGAACGCAGGCGCCCACATGCTGAAGAACCGGGGGAGTGCACGAGAGCACTGCGGGGTGAACGAGTCATCACGACAGCGGGGATTGACGAACTATTGGATGAAGGTGCGGCGTACGCCGGTCGTGTCAAGGACTGGCTTCTGGAGACATATATTCCTACGACCTCGATGTTGCGCGGCCCAACGCTCTTACTAAGAAGTATCCGTCGTCTCAAAGGAGCGGACTCACTGCGCCCGGCAGAATGTTTGATGTAATTGTGATGCGGTTGTCAATTCCACGGCCATTTACGGCGACAATGGAGTTGCGATTCACGTCCGTACGGGCTTCGATCGACGAAGTTAGCCATTGAATGCGGATGTCATGTGCCGTTCACGAAATAGGTCCTCGCGTGCGCACCGCTTTCCGAAGGGCAGGAAGGGATGAACGTGGTCGATGAACACACAATGTATAGGGTGATCACGTCAAGCAACGATGGCTCGTTGCAGTCCGCACTTTTCATTCAGATTCTCGATACGCACTCATCCCTCACGGGTAGTTCATCATGACGATCGCGGGAGCCGACGTGGCTGTACCGGCAAAGGTTCAACGATACCTTCGACGCGCGACGTCCAACCGATTCCAGCCCGTTTTCGAATTGGTGGCCGTCGTCGTCGTGATCACGTACGTGACGATGCTCCTCACCGTTCGCCATTCCTACTCGATCGATTCGGTATCGCTGTACAACTGGGGGGAGTGCCTCGCCCTCCTGATGCCGGTCATTCCAATTCTGACTCGTCGCAGAAACTCCTCGACGCTCCATGGAGCCTGGCTGCTCATGGGTCTGGGAATTCTGCTCTTTGACTTCGCGGACGTTCTCCGGCTACTGAGCCTCGCGGGCGTGAACCCGTTCTCCACCGCGACACCTCGCAATGTCGTGCTGGTCTTGTCCTACGGCGCCGTCGCCATCGCCGTCGCCGTCGTCATGCAGCAGTCTTTCGGCCCCCGAGCCATCAGCGTTCGTCTCGACGGGCTTATCGCCGGCCTGGCCCTCGCCGCGTTCGTATCAACCTATTGGTTCCACCAGTACATCGAGGTGGGTGGCCGGCCGTTGGTCGCCGAATTGAACATCTTCAATCCCATGCTGGTGATCGTCCTCCTGGTCCTACTTATCGCCGGTCTCATCCCGAGTCACTTTCGCCCCGACCGGCCCACCGTGTTGCTCATCATCGGACTCGTCTCGATCGGTCTCGGTGACTTCGTAACACTTAACCAGGTCGCGATGACGCACCTCGGGCACTCGTTGGTCACGGCGTCACTCCCCATTGGGATGTTGTGCCTGGCCATGGCGGCGTGGCCGAGGGCCGACCGGCGAAGCGAGTCTCGCGAGAGGCTTGATTCCCCCTGGAGTTTGAATCTCATTCCCGTCATCTTCGGAGCCCTGTCGATTGCCATACTCGCCAACGCCGTCCACCGAACGACCGCCAGAGCGACGACGTTCATGGCACTCGGGTCACTGGTCTTGGTAGTTCTTCGCATGGTCATGACCCAGAGTGAGGTGCGCCAACTCGGAAGTTCGCACTTCGTCGACGCGCGCACCGATCACGTCACCGGTCTGTCCAATCGTCGGGACTTCCTGGAAGGCGGTGAGTCGAAGCTCAACTCTCTGGAACCGGATGAACAACTCGTCGTCGTATTGGTCGACCTCGACGGATTCAAGGAGGTGAACGACTCATTGGGTCACGCGCAGGGCGACGAACTCTTGAAGATCATCGGCCGACGTTTCGCCAAGATAATCGGAGACCGAGGACCGATGGCTCGCACGGGGGGCGACGAATTCGCCTGCACGTTGGTGATCGAGGCCGAATCTGACCCGATTGCGATCGCCAATGAACTGGCGCGAGTCCTGGCCGAACCGGTGTCGCTCGACGGAACCAAGGTCCGCGTGAGCGCGAGCATCGGGGTCGCCATTTGGCCCCAGCACGGCAAGACGCACGTGGAACTGGTTCGCAGCGCCGACGTCGCGATGTACGAGGCGAAGCGCAGCCGAGACGCCGTGCACGTCTACAGCGATGGCATCGACATCAACACCAAGGAACGCCTGGCGATGATCAGCGACCTGCGAACCGCGATCGAACGCCGCCGTCTGACGTTGCAGTTTCAACCGACTCGCCACGTGCTCACCGGGACGGTGTACGGGGTGGAGGCGCTCGCGAGATGGCAGCATCCGACGCTCGGCCTTCTCCAACCGGACAGTTTCATACCGCTCGCCGAGAGAGCCGGTCTCATCATGCCGCTGACCCGGACGGTGCTCGACCTGGCCATCCACGAACTAGCCCGCCTTCATCGAAGCGGGCACGCGCTCCAGATGAGCGTGAACATCTCGCAATGGGACCTCATGGACCCGCAGTTGCCCGACTCGATCTCTCGCATGCTCGAGTGGTACCACCTTCCCGCGGACCGATTGGTTCTCGAGGTCACCGAGTCGTGCTTGACCCAAGACCCAGCACTGGCGAAGAGAAGTCTCGAGCGGCTGCGATCATTAGGAGTCAAGATCTCCATTGATGACTTCGGAGTCGGGTATTCATCGATGTCACAGCTTCTCGAACTTCCAGTGGACGAACTTAAGATCGACAAGTCGTTCGTCATGGCCCTCGACACTGACAGCCGAGCGATCTCCCTCATACGTTCCATGATTGAGATGGCACGCGCCCTTGGGCTCACGATCGTCGCCGAGGGCATCGAGTCGGCGAAAGCGTACGATGCGCTGAGCATCGTCGGTGCCGACGTAATCCAAGGAAACTTCGTCGCCTATCCGCTCACCAGCGCTGAACTCGACGTCTTCCTTCTTAACGAGGCGGCGCAAAACTCGGTGACGGTCGCGGACCCGAGCAAATCGGCGGTGAAACGCGACACCGGCGTCGCGGCTGTGTGATGCTGTTGGCACCGCAATCCATCGGGACACTCCACGCAGGGCACTCAATCGATTTCTAGTCCGGGGTCGGACTCCGGACGCCGGTCCAGTCGCTCATCGCCTTCCTCCGCCGCGGCCCAAACCGCGCCAATCGGCGTGGAACGGCCTGACCCTGCAGAGCTCGGGCCAAAGACAGTGATGGAGCAGGTGTCGCGCGGCCGGGAGAGTCGAGGTCAGTCTTGTAAGAGGGCTGAGCGGCCGCTATAGTTAACTATCATGTTAAGTGTTGTGCCGAAACGCACGGGTGAGGAACTTGATCTGCTCTTTGGTGCGCTCGCCGACGCCACCCGCCGGGGCATCGTGGAACAACTCGCCGCGGGTGAGGCGACGGTCACGGAGCTCGCAGCTCCCTACTCCATCAGCCTCCCGGCGATTTCCCGGCACCTCAAGGTGCTCGAGCGTGCTTCGATCATCACCCGGAGCCAACAAGGCCGGTGGCGCAGCGCGCAACTCTCTCCGACGTCGCTCGCCAGCGCCGCGACATGGCTGACGCTGCACGAGCGGCTCTGGGCCGAGAGATTCGACCGACTCGACGACCACCTCGCTCGACTCACCGCAGGGCCGCCGACGCTGACCGAAACCGAATCCCAGACTCCTGCCAAGAGAGGTACCCCATGACCACGACAACGCCACAGTTAGCTCTGACGCGCATCGTCGACGCCCCACGCGCGCGCGTCTACCAGGCGTTCGCGGACCCCGACCACTTCGCGGCGTGGTGGGGCCCGATCGGCAACGCCCTGCCCCGCGACGAGATCGAGGTCGACCTGCGCCCCGGTGGATACCTGCGTTGGACGGAGGTCTTTCCAGACGAACCCGGCGCTTGGACTCACGGCCGCATTGACTTCACCGACGTCGTCGACGGCGAGTTGCTCGACGGCGTCATGCGCGTCACTGGCGATCTGCCGGGGGGCTTCGAGCCGTTCGAGACGAGGATGCGAGTCGAGTTCTACGACGAGATCGACGGACGGACGCGACTCGAGATCCGCCAGTGGCTCCGCGAGGACTACGTGTCTCCCAGCGAGGCGGGTTGGGCCGAGGCGTTCACCAAACTGGACGCCCTACTCGGCGCTTGAACGCGGTCGCCGCGCACTGCGATTCAACCGGACTTTTGATGACCACTAGGTTTTGTCAGATGGCGATGGGATCAGGGCTCACGCATCTTGGCGGCTATCCGTTTGAGGTGCGCTACAGCGAGGGGTCACTGGCGCGCGCACAGGTCGCGGCCGACGTCGCCGCGGACGCCTACGTCTACTTCAGTCGGCTCTTTTCCGGCGTCGAGCCCGACATCGCCGTCATCGTCGCCGACGAGGCGGATTGGGAGAGCAGACAGCCCTACGGGCTTCCGTTCTTCAACGACGACGATGGTCAGATCCGCCCCGGCATCGTGGTGATGCCCGCCGGAAGTGGAGACTTCTGGATCGCCATGGGGCGAGACCTTCGCGAGGCGTCACCTCGCGGTTATACGAGATTGCTTGCCACCTACCCCGACGGCGCAGGTGGCTTGGATCTGCAGCCGTTCTTCGACCTCATCACGATCCATGAGCTCGGCCACGCATTCGAAACGCTCGGGGACCTGCGGTTGCCCACCTTTTGGTTAGGTGAGATCTTCGCCAACCTGGCTCTCCACGCGTTCGTCGCCACGAAGCAGACGGAAAGTCTGAACACGCTTGAGGTGCTCTCCACCGTGGGAACGCAGAGTCCGCGACTTGACGATCGGATGCGCGCCGAAGGTTACAGCTCGTTAGAGGATCTCGAAGCCCATTACACGGGCGGTGACGACCCGATGAGCCCGCTGAACTACGTCTGGTACCAGTATCGGTGGCAGCGTCTCGCGGCCAAAATGTTCGACTCCGACGGTGAGAACGGACTGATCCGCTTTTGGGAATGCTTTCACGCCACCGATCCCGTCAACTCCGGCGAGGTTACGGCAGCGTCGCTCGCCGCGCAGCTGAGAACGGAGGTGAGTGAGACCCTCGGTCGAGCAGTCCAAGATTGGCGATAAATCCTGTCGCCTCCGCCGCTCTGTTCGAGAAGCGTATTCGGCGATTAGTAGAAGGTGAGCCGAGTTCTGGCAGAGGTGACGATGTCTACGAAACGACCTGAATTGTCTTGACAATCGGCATCGGTTCGAGCAACTCGTTGCCGCTTAGACGCATGCCTTCAATATGAAAAGGGATCGCCTCACGCATGTTCTCAATTATTTCAGCTATGGACTGGCCGGTGGTAATGACTCCGTCGAGTCCAATCACGTATGCTGCAAAGTTCGTCCCAGCGTCTTCAATTACGATCGTATATTCGGTCATTGTTTTCGCCCCCTCAAACCGGCTTGTCTCATGATGTTAGCGAGAGTACCCCTCGGAACTTCGTCGGACATATGACCAGGCACCGTCACGCAGCCAAGCTTTGTCGGGTGATGGAATTGGCGATGACTTCCACGCTGTCTACTAAGGAACCATCCATCGGATTCGATCTCCTTAATGATCTCGCGCACCTTCACGACCTTGCAACGGACGGTGTTATCTCACTCTTCGACTAGGTACCTGTCCACATAAGTTCTTAGCGCTGCACTGCTTCAGTGTTTGGATCCTGTCCGAACCTTGATATAACTTCGTGAACAGTTCAGTCCTCGCTTGGCACTCTGTCTGCGTTTGGGCGGCCTCGAAAGTGATAGGACTTCATACGGCAAGTCCGTAGTGCCGCGACAACGGGATGAGAGGTGGCCGGCATGGCTGAATCGACAACGCAGCGCATATGTGTGACCGGAGCCAGCGGGAAGGCCGGGCGCTCAGTGGTGCGCGATCTCAAGGAACATGGCTACGACGTCGTGGCGACGGACATCGCTTCGTCGCGAGACGAGGTCGAGAACGGTGCGGTCCGAGCGGACCTCACCGATTACGGTCAAGCGCTCGAAGTTCTGAAGGACGTCGATGCGGTAATTCACCTCGCCAACATTCCAGCGCCGGGGATCCACACTCCGGCGGTCACGTTCAACACGAATATCACCATGAACTTCAACATCTTTCACGCCGCTGCACATTGCGGCCTCAGTCGTGTGGTGTGGGCCTCCAGCGAGACGACACTGGGACTTCCGTTCACTGAGACCAATGGTCTTCCTCCTCGGTACGCACCGGTAGACGAAGATCACTACCCAGTACCGACCTCGACGTACGCGCTATCGAAGGTCGCCAGCGAGACTATCGCCGGGCACATCGCGCAGTGGTCCGGGATGCCGTTCGTCGCCCTTCGCTTTTCCAACATCATGGATCCGGACGACTACCGAGCGTTCCCGTCGATGTGGGTCGATCCGCACCTTCGAAAGTGGAACTTGTGGGGCTACGTAGACGGTCGCGACGTCGCGACCGCCTGCCGCCTATCCCTCACGGCGCCATCAGAGTCGCTCGCGAGTAGCCCGGGCTTGATCATTGCGGCGGCGGATACGGTGATGAACCGACCGTCGGCGGCTCTCTTGGCTGAGGTGTTCCCCGGAGTGTCGCTCACTCGCGACATCGGAGAGTTTGAATCGTTGCTCGCCATTGACCGTGCTCGCGAAGTTATTGGCTACCAACCCCGTCACTCTTGGCGAGATCACATTCCCGAGTCGTGAAACGAGTCATCGCGGCGTCTCGTTGATGCCGCGATCACCTAAATTGGTCCTTCGGTTGAGTCGTCAGTCGTCGTTAGGGGATTCTGGACCGGACACTTCTCCATTGGTCGGCGCTTGACGGTCCTTCGAACTCGGCGATAACCAGTCATAGCCGACCTCATCGTGCTCGCTCATGTCGAGCCCGGCGTCTTGGTCCGCGATGCTCACACGTAGCCCGACGGTCTTGTCAACGATCCACAAGATGATCAAGGTCATCACGAACGGGAATATCAGCGCAGCGAGCGCCAGGACCGTCTCGCGTCCGAACTGCACAGTCCCACCGGATGCACCCAAGGCGTTCACGGCGAGGCTGGCGAAGACCCCGGTGAGCACGACACCGACGAACCCACCCACCATGTGCACGCCCACCACGTCCAGTGCGTCGTCGTAGCGAAGTCGATCCTTGAGCCGCACCGCCAGGTAGCAGAGCAATCCAGCGGCGCCACCGATCACGAGCGATGCCCACGTCGGTACGTAACCCGACGCCGGCGTGATGGCGGCCAATCCGGCCACCGCACCCGAGGCGATGCCGATGCCCGACGGTTTGCGGCGCTGGACCCATTCGATGGTCATCCACGCCAGCATCCCCGCGCAGGCCCCGATCTGGGTGTTGACGAGTGCGGCGACGGCCACCGACCCGGCGTTGCCGGCGCTGCCGGCGTTGAAGCCGAACCAGCCGAACCAGAGGATGCCCGCGCCGAGAAGCACAAAGGGCACGTTGTGAGGTCGGTCGACTTTGTGGCGACGCCCGAGGTAGATCGCGGTCGCCAGAGCCGAGGCTCCCGCCAACTCATGCACGACCGATCCTCCGGCAAAGTCAACGGCGTGCAAGCCGCCGGCGCCCAGGAAGCCGCCGCCCCACACCCAGTGAGCGAAGGGGCAGTACACCAGGAGCGACCAGAGTCCGATGAACGCGAGGTAGCCCGAGAAGCGCATCCGTCCGATGAAGGCCCCGGCGATGAGCGCCGGCGTGATGACCGCGAACTTCATCTGAAAGGCCATGAACAATAAGGGAGGAATACTGGGTGCGAACGCCGTCGGGGTGTTGCCGACGCCGCGCAACATGAAGTTCTGCAGGCCCCCGATGATCCCGGCGTGGTCGGGACCGAACACCAGCGAGTAACCGATCACGATCCAGAGCACGGAGATGATCCCAATCGCGACGAAGGACTGGGCCATCGTGGAGAGGACGTTCCGTTCGTCGACCAGTCCTCCGTAGAAGAAGGCCAGACCGGGCATCATGAAAAAGACCAACGCGGTCGCCGCGAGCATCCAGGCGGTATCACCGGCGTTCACGTGCATATGACCTCCCAACAACGCTGTCGGTCGTTCAGAATCGAACGTCGAAACTCAGATTAGGTCGCCAGGTGACGCGATGGCGTGACGCCGCGGTGAATCAGGCCTAGGAAGCGAGAGCTTCGTGTCTGGTGAACCCTTCAATCGTGAGATCCAACGTAGAACTTGAACACGAGACGAGCGTCCTGTGGAACCTCGAGATAATTTTGTAGTTTCATTTGCGGCCTTAGGGCGCTAAGGGTTTACCCCGATGGTCCATTTTCGCGCCTGGACTTAGTCTTGGCTGAGAGGCCGGAACTTACGAGAAGGTGATGTCGACATGAGTGTGGTGAATATGGACGACACGTCGCAATCGAACTCTGCGGAGAACTCTTGGGCCGTCGAGACGCACGGCTTGACCAAGCGCTTCGGAGACAACGCGGCGGTGAACGACGTGGAGTTACTCGTTCCTCGAGGATGTGCGTTCGGCTACTTGGGTCCCAACGGCGCCGGCAAGACCACCCTCATTCGTGTCCTGCTCGGTTTGACCCACGCCGACAAGGGCACGATGTCGCTGCTCGGCGTTCCGGTACCTCGCCATCGCGACCGCGCACTCGCACGTGTCGGCGCCATCGTCGACGAACCTCGATTTCACGGTCACTTAACCGGTCGACAGAATCTCGAGATCCTTGCGGCCGCGCGCGAGCGCGCGGCAAGAGATCGCATCGATTCGTCGTTAGAGCGCGTCGGCCTGATGCACCGCGCCGACGACCGTGTGTCGAAGTACTCGATGGGCATGCGCCAGCGCCTGGGCGTGGCCGCGTGTCTGCTCGGCGACCCACAACTCTTGATCCTGGACGAACCGATGAACGGGCTCGACCCGGCGGGCATGCACGAGATGCGCGACATGATCCTCTCGCTGGTGGCCGAAGGTCGCACCGTCATGCTCTCCTCGCACCTCTTGGATGAGGTTCAACGAACCTGTGACGCCGTGGCCATCGTGGACCGCGGCAATGTTATACGTCAGGGTCCCATTTCCGAACTGCTCGCCGGCGCGGCCGTGGAGGTGCAGGTTGGTTGCTCGTCCCCCGATCGGGCCCGAACGGTCCTCGCCGCGACTGCCTTCGGGGAGAAGATCGACGTCGAGGCATCGGGACTGTCGATTCACCTGCCGTCGGGCACCGGGAAAGATGCCATCGCCGAGATCAACCGCCTCCTCGTCGAAGACGGGATTTCCGTCTACCGCCTCGAGGAGCTGCAGGTGTCGCTCGAGTCGTGGTTTTTGCAGGTCACGAGTCGATTAGGGGAGAACGTATGACGTCCCTAGCGAACGGTCCCGCGCCCGCCCTCGAAGCGAACACCGACTCGCGCGACAATCGAGGTTCGTGGATTCCCAATGGCGCGATGATCAGGACCAGGATCATGGAGCTGCGCAAACGACGAGGCCTCATGGCGGCGTTGATCGTCGTATACATCGGGGTGCCGACGATCTTTCTCCTCGTTCGATTGATCGCGCACGCCGTGGCGCCCAAGTCCTACGGACCGGCCGGTGGCTACGACATCTTCACGGCCCTGGTGATCGGCTTCCTGTTCTTTCTCGGCTTCATCGTCGCGGCCACGCTGGGCTGCTCGGCCGGCTCGACCGACCTCACCGACGGGATGTTCCGACATCTCGTCATCACCGGCCGATCGCGCCTCGCGCTGTATTTCGCGAGAATCCCGGCGGGCCTGGCGATCATCGTGCCGCTGGTCGCGGTGGGCTTCACCATCGTCTGCGCGGTCTGCGTCTTCGCCGCTCCCACCAAGCTGAGCTACGAGGGCATCAACGTACCTCCGGGACTGAGCGCCGCGGGCTTCAACCATTGGGCGGCGAGCCATCCGAAAGAAGCAGTATGCGGCCTTCCTAACTTCGGTCCGAATAACGTGCCGTGCTACGTCAACGGCAAGGGGAAGGTCGTCGTTCCGCGCGGCACCACGGGATTCCAGAACATCTCGCCCGCGACGCTGAAGGCCGACGCCGTGAAGGTCGCCGAGCAGAACTACAAGGCCTACTCGAAACTGTTCTTGTATCCGTCGGACGCCTTGATGATCAGGACCGGGTTGTGGATCGAGCTGGAGGCAACGATTGGCTTCATCGTCGGACTCGGTCTGGCCTCGCTGATGGGCCAAAGAACGGTCCCGGTCGTGCTGATGATCGTGCTCGAAGTCATACTTACGCCGTTGTTCTCGCGAGTGGCGATTCCTCACCTCATCAACGCTCAGCGGGGCCTCGTCGGTCTCGCGATGTCGCACTTGGAACCGTCGGCGCTCCCGCACAACCTAGGTGGTGGCGGGGGTGGTCCGGGTGGTGGGCCGAGCTTGGTCCCGGAGAGCTTGACCGTTGCGATTTGCGTCGTGATCGCTTGGCTCGTCGGTTGGACCGCGCTCGGCGCCTGGCGAATGGTGAAGAGGGACGCCTAGGCGGACGAGATCGCCACTTTCTGATTCGTATCTTGGCGTCGTTACGCGCCCGATCACTCGAAGAGACTTCGCCTAACGAGTCGCGGTGAGGGAGTGATTCAGATCTTTTGCGGACGTTCGCCACTGCCTCGATCGGGCAACGCTGATGACGACACGCCGAGATTCAGAGAGATTCGGTGCAGCAAGGTGAGCAACTCCGTGCGTTGGCGGGGCTGAAGTCCCGCGCAGATGCGAGCTTCTTGGACCATTGCTTCGGCCTGAGCCTTGGACAGCAGCGATTCGCCCCGCTCGGTGAGATGCAGTATCCGAGCTCGTCGATCCGTAAGGTGCGGTCTTCGTACGAGAAGTCCCTCACGTTCGAGGTGGTCAACGATCGCAACCATCGTGCTCGCGGGAATCGCCAAGAGGTCGCCGATCGTCTGTTGTGCCTGACCCAAGTCACGGTGGACGGCGTGCAGTACGGCGAAATGGCGTGGTTCGAGACCCAATTTGGCGACTACCTCACCGAACTGGCGCGAGGTCTCGAGGCCAATTTGGGACAGGGCGAATCCCACGGAGTTCCCAGGCATCGACACGCCGGCGTCGTGAGGTGCGGACTCTTCGTCGGCGGGAATTTGGTCCACAAACTATTGTACACTGAGAATGATTCATGCTAGAACTATTCGGCAAAGACTAATTCGATTACGAAGGAATAAGAATGCCCTCGTCAAAAGCCGCAAAAGAATCGTCTGGATTGGGTCGTCTTGGTCGTTGGGTGATCCGTCACCGCCGGCGCGTGATACTCGCGTGGTTGGTGTGCTTCGCCGCCGGTGGTTATGCGGCGTCGCAACTCACCCATCGACTCAGCTACGATTTCTCCCTTCCCGGTCAGCCGGCCTACCAAACCGGCGTGAAGATCCTCGCCCTGTACGGCAACGGTGGGAACGTAACTCCTTCGGTACTCGTGATCACGGTTCCCGGTGGTCAGAACGTGACAGGCGATCGGTCGACGATCGCGAGCGCGTATCACAGCGCGCAAGGGGCGAATCCCGAAGTGCGCATTGTTGACTTCTTCAACACGAGTGATTCGAAATTCATCACGTCCAATGGGCGCACGACGTACGCGTACCTATTCGCACCGCCAAACACTGGTCTCGGGGCCGACCAGCGCATCGCCGCCACGGAGTCGAGCGTCGCAAAAGCTCTGCCGGGCGACAACGTCGGGCTCACCGGGATTGATGCCCTCAGTACCGGGGGATCGTCCAAGGGACCGAGTGTCCTGATTGAGACGCTCCTGGCCGGGATCGGCGCGTTAGCGGTCTTAGCATTCGTCTTCGCTTCATTCCTCGCGGTGCTGCCGCTCGTTATCGCGTCGGTATCGATTCTCACGACGTTCCTTCTGTTGCTCGGACTGTCCTATCTCACGTCGGTCTCATTCATCGTCCAGTTTCTCGTTTCACTCGTGGGCCTCGGTGTCGCGATCGACTACTCGTTGCTTCTGGTCACTCGTTGGCGCGAAGAACGCGCCCGAGGAGAGTCCAGTGAGGACGCATTGGTGAAGGCGATGGAAACGGCCGGTCGCGCCGTGTTGTTGTCGGGTTTGACGGTCGCGATCGGACTGATGTCACTCATAGTTTTGCCGGTTCCCTTTTTGCGCAGCACCGGCCTGGGCGGGATGTTGATTCCGCTCGTTTCGGTCGCGGTGGTGCTCACGTTGTTGCCGGCCATTCTCGCCAGTGTCGGTCCGCGCTGGGACTGGCCGCGGCTTCGCAACGAAAGTTCGGCGAGTCGAGGGTGGAAGGCGTGGGCCACCGGAATCACGAAACACCCGTGGCTCGGCCTGCTCACTGCGGTTCTCATCCTAGGTATTGCCATCTCGCCGGTGTTCCACCTGCGCGTCGGTCAGACCTCCGCCCAGGCGGAAGCACAGAGTGGTCCGGCTCACCAGCAGTACCAAGACCTGCTTTCGGGCAAAGTGCCCGCCGGCGTCATTACGCCGATGGAAGTCTTGGTCGACGCAACACGAGCTCAGTCAACGATCCAAACCTTGCGCACGGTACACGGTGTCGAAACCGTGGCCTTGGCATCGGGCACCGCGGGCACGAGGGCCGGCTTTGCCGACGTCGTCGTGGTTCCCACCATTGAGACGCTCAATAGCGCAACGCTCGGTCCCACTCGTTCCGTCGAAAGGGCGTTGCGCCAAATGCGCGGCGTCGTTGGCGTGACCGGCGAAGGCCCGGGACAACAGGCGTTCACCTCAGCCGTCTATGGCAACATCCCATTGATGCTCGGGGTCTTGGCGATTCTGACGTTTCTATTATTGGCGCGGGCGTTGCGTTCCATCATCCTCGCACTAAAGGCCGTGATCCTCAACGTCGTGTCGCTCGCGGCCACCTTTGGGATTCTCACCTGGTTCTGGCAGGACGGCCACGGTTCGTCGCCCATTTTTGGCATACCGGCAACGGGCGCCGTGACGATCTGGGTACCCATTACGGTCTTCGCGTTTCTTTTCGGACTCTCCATGGACTACGAGGTTTTCATCCTCACGCGAGTGCGCGAGGAGTACGACGCCGGGCATTCGACGAATCAAGCCCTCGTCGAAGGTCTCGGCCGCACTGGCCGACTGGTGACGAGCGCAGCTCTGATCTTGTTCTTGGCGTTTATCAGCCTCGCGTCGGCTCCGCTCACCGACGTGAAGATCTTGGCGACGGGTCTGGGGATCGGTATTCTGCTTGACGCCACGATAATTCGGGCACTCTTCGTTCCGTCGTTGGTCACGTTGTTCGGGAAACGTAACTGGTGGTTCCCGAGTCGCTTTGGGCGACTACTTTTCGTCAATCGCTCCTCCAAGAGTCTTACGACCGGAGAAGGTGTTTCGCCAGTGACGTCGGTGTTCGAGGGGTGATTCGATCGGAGCTGCCGTGCGGACGATGGGTCTCGCGCTCTAGTTAGGGGACTGATATACGAGATACACCCGGCAGTTCGCGGCGAGGTGGTCAGAAAAATGGGGTAAGCGTTGGGATAACGTGAACCCGTGAGTGCCGAAGAGGGAGCCGACATCGGCATCGAGAATAAGGGCCAAGAACCAACGTCCCGGAAGAAAGGCTCGATTCGGTCACATGAGCAGTTGATCGGAATGATCTTCCTCTCGGCGGCGTTCATCATCGGATCGTTCTCGGTAGCATCGGGGATCCGAAACCGAAATCTACCGCAGACCAACCAGATCACGATTACTGGTTCTGCTGAACAGGCAGTCACGTCCAACACATTCCAATGGATGGCAAGTGTCGCCAGTACGCAGCCAACAACCTCGGCGGCACTGGCGCAATTGAACGGATGGACCGGTCAGATTCGCAATGCGCTTATCGCCGCCGGAGCTCTCAACGGCGAAATCTCAATTGGCACGGTAGATGTGCAACCCAATTCACAGGCCACCGGTCAAGTGACCAGTTTCACTATGAGCCAAACGATCACCGTGCAGTCCTCTCGCCTGAACGCCATGCAGGGTGTTCTGGGCGTCAGTAATCACCTGCTCGCCAACAACGTTCCGTTCATCGCCCAACAACCGCAGTACACCTTCAATGGATTGAAGAAACTGCGACCCGCTCTCACGAAAGAGGCGGCCGCAAACGCTCGACAGCGTGCCCAAGCCGCGTTGGGCAAACAAGTCAAGTTGGGGAAGCCGATTTCGATCACGGTGGGACAAGTGTCCGTGGATGCGCCCGGGTCCGTCAATTACGGCAGCGGAGACTTCAACACCAGCTCGATTCCCAAGGTCGTCTCGGTGGTGGTTTACGCCACCTATTCAACTTAGTAAGTGGTCCTCACCCTCAACGATGAACCGATGAGGGTTGGGCGCTGCGCCGGGTGTGTCTGGTATGTCAGTCCCCTAGTTAGGGCCGCAACTCTCCTTCACGGGCGCCACGTTCTTCATTAAAGGTCCGTTGGCGCCGACGTACATCCGAGCGATCGTGGGACGCTGATTGCCCAGGGTCGTAAGGTTGCTCGCGGGTGCGGCCCCTCCGAGTGAGATTTGGAGAAAGCGCACTGTCGTGGCGCTCACCACGCCATAAGCCGCCGCGTCCGTATCGTCGAATGGAGGGAGGTGGTGGGCCGTGAGCAGTTCGAGGAACCACTTGTTCGGTTGGTGAATTGCGTCGTACAGCAGCAGGCCGTGGCTCATGGGATTGCACTGGTCCGCGCGGCTTTGCACGACCAGAAGGTCCGGTCGACTGGCCTCGGCGGCGTACGACTGGTACGTGTCCTCGGCGCCGGACAGGATGATCACCGCCCGATAGTCGATTCCCGTTCGCAGGCTGGCGTAGTTAGCGCCTTGGGGGTCGAGGCCGTGATCGTAGGCCAGCATACCTACCGCTTCGGCACCGTCGGAGTGCCCGGCCAGCGCGATCTCCGAGTGGTCAACCAGACCGAAGGCGACGGGGCAGTTCGACGTTGCAGTCGCCGACGCCCGAAGAACGGCGCTGGTGACGAATGCGAGATCGCCGGGTTCGTTGACGAGATCGTTCTCCGTGTTCGCGCCGTGCTGCGCGGCGACGGCGTAGGCGCTCTCGTCCGGGAAGATTGGCGCAACGACAATGAATCCGGCTCGCACCCACGCGTCCAAGAGGGCCGCGTACGTATCGGGCGTCACGTCATAACCGTGGGCGAAGACGACCATCGGGTAACCGCCGCTATGAGGCACGGGCGTGGCGCCGACACTTTCGGTCGGTCCTCCGGCGAGAAACTGGGTAGGATATCGAATTTCGGTCACCAGGACGCGACTCGATGATGAGACGCGATAAGGCGTCGTCGCATAGTTGAGCACGGAGCGCGAGTGATCAACGAACGTGCAGCGTGTGATCCCAACCCCGAAGAGGGGAGCCGCGGTGGCCCGACTGGTGTCGGCGCCGAAGGGAGCGGCCAGAACGAACCCCACCACGAGAGTCGTCAGAATGGTAATCGCGCCCCGTTGGGCCGTGCTCTTGCGAAGTCGACGGGCGGTTGATCGGATGCACCAGCTCATATCCATCGAATTGGGTCCCCGATTTCACTTGGTCCGGCGTTACGAACCACTAGAGAAAACGTTAACCATTGTTGGCCCCTTGCTCGATTCATTGGAATCGGGAGCCGGACTGTTGAAGACGGAGTGCGTCCCAACTCGTTTCTCGCCCACCGATAGCCAGTGCCGCCGACGTCGCGGCGATCCGAGAAGATGACCTGTTTGTATCACGGGAGTGGCGCCAACTGTGCCGAGAGCACCGAAACGAAGTGGTTTCGGACAAGAATCAGTGTGCGATTGATCTCAATCAGCACCTCAGCCGTACTATCTGGAGATGAGAACGCACGGAAGTTACAACGACGAGGCTTCCGACGAAGCCCTGCTTTCGGGTGTGGCGGTCGGTGACGATCGGGCGGTCCTCGCTTTCGTCCGGCGCTATCAACGACGGTTGTTCGGATTGGCCCTCGGGATCGTCGGTGATCCCGGTATGGCCGAAGACGTGGCCCAGGAGGCCTTCATCCGCATACTGCGCCACGCGGCCGTCTACGACGCGCGTCGCGGTTCGGTCGCTACGTGGACGCTTACGATCACGCGCAATCTCGCCATTGATGCGGTGCGAGTTCGACGACCCATACCGACCGCTCCCGAGGATCGCACGTTTCTCTCACTGATCAGCAATGATCGTTCCCCCGACGACGCCGCGTCGATGTCGGAATCGGTGACGCAAGCGCGCTTCGCGCTCGCCGCACTGCCCAACGATCAACGGCGAGCGATCGTGCTCGCCGTGATGTACGGAAGGACGGCTTCCGAGGTCGCCTCACTGGAGGCGATTCCCTTGGGTACCGCCAAGAGTCGGATTCGATTGGGCTTGGCCAAGCTTCGCGAGGCCGCCGCGATCATGGAGGCCCCATGAGTCGTCAACCGGAGGAATCAATGAAGTGTGAAGCCATCAGCGACGACCTGATCGAATTCGCCCTCGGCACACTTTCCGGTCGAAGCCGGTCACAGGTCCTCGACCACCTCGAGTCCTGCGCGCACTGCGACGCGGAGTTGGAATCCTTGGCCGGAGTCGTCGACACGATGCTGTGGCTCGCCCCCGAGGCCGAACCCTCCTTGGGCTTCGAGACGCGTCTCATTGAAAGGTACCGAGCGAGCGACACTCGTCGTCTGACCGTTCGACGACGCCGAGCCAGCGTCTTGGCCGTGGCCGCGGTACTCGTCGCGGTGCTCGGAATTGGTGTTGACGCCGTGCTCACGACTCATGGCGGCGCGACCAACCCTTCGACGACGGTGCGACCGACGTCGAGTCAACTAACGGCGGACGGCGTAGTGGTCGGCCACGTGACCATTTCGTCCGGGAGTCCCTCGTGGATGATCATGGACGTGGACGCGGGAAAGTTGTCGGGCCTCGTGTGGTGTGAAGTCACACTGGCCGATGGGCGAGTAGAGACCGTCGGGAAGTTCACCCTCTCACACGGCTACGGCTCGTGGATCGCTCCGATTAAATCACCGGGCAGTCTGGTTCGTTCCGCCCGTCTCGTGAACACGCACGGTACCGTGCTCGCGCGGGCCACCTTTGCGACGTGACCGTCCCTACGAGATCGAAATGATCCCTACGTACCAACCGTCCGTAGTACCGAATAGCAATGAAGCAGTGAAGGCGCCGGGTGCGGAATCTCACACTCGGTTCCACGAATCCCACATCAGCCTTTTCATTCGAAACCAACCTTCAGGAGACACACGACATGGCCCGAACATCAATTGACCTTGTATCGCGCGCGAACTTGAGGGGACGCGTCGCGGGCGCGTTCCTCGTCGTCGGGGGCCTCGGCCTCACGGTCGGCGCGTCGAGCGCGTCGGGTGCGGTGCACAGCCACGCACAGAGTGTCGTCATTTCGACTCTCAAGACCGCCAAGTTCGGCACCATCCTGGTGAGCGGCAAGACCGTCTACACCTTGACGCCCAACTCCATCAAGTGCACCACGGCGTGCCTGAAGTTCTGGGCCGCGGTCGTCTTGCCCAAGGGCGTCACCAAAGCAACCGCCGGCTCGGGCGTGAGCGCCGCCAAGCTCGGAACCGTGAAGGGAACCGGCGGGAAACTGCAGGTGACTTACGGCGGCAAATCTCTTTACTACTTCTACCTGGACAAAGCTCCGGGACAGGTAAAGGGTAACGTCACCGACACCTGGGGCAAGTGGTCCGACGTCGTGACCGTGAAGCCCAAGGGTAAGCCGACAACCACGACGACCGTCGCTGGTGGTGGTGGCGGAGTCGGGTTCTGATACCTAGGTTGTGAACGAGGAGGCCAGTATGTCGTCCGTCATCATCTCGTCGAACCGTCCGCCCGATACCGCGAGCCCATCCGAGTCCCGCGTCCTCGCGGAGAGTCGCCGGCGCGCGATCTCGTCGCGCATCTACCTGCCCGCTCTCTCGATTGTCGCGGTGGCGATCGTTCTGGTGGCCATAGGTCTGTCAAGTCGCTGGGGAGGTTCTGGATTCGCCGCGTCGATGACGAATCAACGCGTGGTCGTCGTGGGACCGGTGACGATAGTGATCCTCTTGCTGTTCATGGTGGTGGAGCGACTGCGGCCGGCGCAACGCCGGGCGTTCTTCGCCCGTGGGCATCGACAGGACGTCTTGTACACGGTGTTGAACGTGACCCTCGTGGTTCCCCTCGTCGTGGCGCTCTCGCTTTCCTTCGCCGAGGTCGCCCGGCACTCACTGCCCTGGATCGTCGTACCTCGTTTCGAGTTTTTGCCTCGTTGGCTAGTCATTGCGCTCATCTTCGTAGCCATGGACGCGTGCAACTGGACCGCGCACATGGCCAATCACCGGGTCCGAATGCTGTGGCGATTCCATGAGTTGCACCACTCGCAAGAAGACATGAGCGTGCTCACCGTCTTTCGCACCCATCCCTTGATTCACGTGTCCTACCTCATCGCGTTGATCCCGGGAATCGTGCTCGTCGCCAATGGTGCGGTGACCACCACGTTGTTGGTCGCCTACGCCGCCGTCGTCGCCTTCGAGCACTCGAATACGAATCTCAGCTTCGGTCCCTTGAATCGGATCTTTTGCAGTCCGAACTATCACCGAATCCACCACCGGGTCGAGGGACGCCAGGACGTCAACCTCGGTTTCGCTCTTACCGTCTGGGACCAGCTCTCCGGCCGCGCGGTATTCCCCACGAAAGAGACGATCCGCATCGACACCGGTCTCCCGGGCCGGCCGCTCGCCGTCGAGCAAAGCGCGCCACGCGCGCGCCACCTCTCGGTCTTCGTCGCGCAACTCCTCGGTCCCTTTCGACCGCTCGAGGTTCGCGAGGAAATCGTCGGTGATCGCTCGGCGTTCGTAAGTTTCAACGACACTTCAACCATCGCTCCCGTGGAAGTCGGAGTGCGTGACTCGCTTCACGAGACCGCTCGCGGCGGAACTCATTAATGTCGGCGGCGTTGCACGAGCCGAATCGACGCGCTCGCGCCCTATTCTCGATGGTCTTCTCGACCCGTCCCACAACGAGTGCCAGCGACGCCGCTCTCATTGCCGTGCGCGTCGCTCTCGCGTGGATTTTCATCTACTACGGCGCCGGGAAACTGTTCGGAGCGTTCAACGGTCCGGGGATCCACCAAACGTCCCTCTTTTTCTCGAACACCGCGCACCTGCACCCCGGCGGATTCTTCGCCGTTCTCGGTGGGATAATTGAATTCGGCGGTGCCATCGCTCTCGTTTTCGGCCTGGGCTCGCGTTTGGCCGGACTGGCCCTATTCGGAGATCAGGTGATGGCGATGATCACCGTCACCTGGGTGAACGGAATCAACTCGGAGTCATTGACGCCGGGATACGAGTTCAACATGGCGCTCGCCGTCATGGCCCTGGTAATCGTGTTTCTCGGGCCCGGCCGAGTGAGTGTTGACGCGCTCATCGAGCGCCGATTCAGTCGTTCGATGTTGTCGACCGGTTGATGACGCCGAACACGTACCGTGAACGAGAACGCGCGCGGTCGCGTTCCGATGGCCACGGGTCCGCGCTCAACGAGCTCGAGAAACTCCATTCGAAGGGCGTAGCGCGCGAGACGCCGCATCGTTCATCGCGAACTGTCATGACCGTACGCCTCACGGCGAATATCGTCGCCGCATTCGGTGCGGCGCTCTTCGCTCGGGCTGGCTTCGAGTACTACGCTCGCACGCACTCCCTGATCGGCGCCATATTCCTCGCCGAAGAGATGTGGGTCGTCGGCGCCTACTTGGTGCGGCGTCCGGCTCGCGTGGTGAGTCAGCGACCGCTCGACTGGCTCCTCGCCTTTGGCGGCACCTTCGGCGGCGTGTTACTACGGCCCAACGGTGCTCATCCGCACTGGGGCGTCGTCGCCGGATTCGACGTCCAGCTGATTGGCCTCGTTCTCTGTGTGGCGTCGTTCGTGGCCCTCGGTCGCTCCTTCGGCTTCGCCGCCGCCGACCGCGGCTTGAAACAACGCGGACCGTACTCGGTCGTTCGCCACCCGATTTACGCCTCTTACTTCTTTCTTCAAATCGGCTATCTGCTGCAAAGCCTTTCGGTCCAAAACGCAATCGTCGTGACATTCATTTGCAGCTGCAACGTGGGACGAGCCCTCGTCGAAGAGCGACTGCTCGTTTCCAGTGGCGGCTACAACGAGTATCGGTCAAAGGTTCGTTGGAGGTTGCTCCCGGGCGTGTGGTGACGGCGATGGGAGCGACGTCGAATCGTACTAGCTCGACGCCTTCATCTCGTACCACCAGCCTCCGTTCAAGTTGATACGGTTGCCGCTCGCTTGTCGCGGTTCGGAGTCCCCGACGTAGGTGTAGAGCGGATGTCCGTTGTAGGTGACCTGCATCGCTCCACCTGATCGATGCAACGTGGCGAAGGATCCGGCGACGCCCGTGGCCGAGGACACGCCGAGCAGCGGAGGCCAGTACGCCGCGCAGGTTCCGTAACAGCGCGACGCGGTGGACGAATCCGGCGCGAACCAGTACAAGGTGTAGCCGTGAGCGTTGGTGAGAATCGAAACCCCGTGAACTTCAGCGACCTTAATCAGGACCGCCGAACCGCCGGTGTTCGTTGACGCCGCGCCCGGATTGGGCAAGAGCAGGCCCAAGGAGATGGCGGCCTGCGCCGTTAGAATCCCGGCCACCCACCGGCTCGCTCGGAGCGCTACGTTTCGAACCACGCTCGAGTGGCGTTCCTGCACCGATGACTTTGGAATCTTGCTTGCACCGTGCGGACGCAACGCGAAGGCCGCAAGCAGAGCGAATCCGGCGATCTCGATCGCGCCAGCGATGATGCCCGCGGTGGTGCGCACCTCGCGAAAGCCAAAGAGGCTGATTCGCAATGCCAGGAGATACCCCAACAGCGTGAACATCACCAGCCCGGCTCCAGCGGCCGACACCAATCGGCAGTCCGACACGATCACCGCGGTGCTGATCACAAAATCGGCGATCACTTGCAACAGGAATAACCATCCAATCGTGGGAATCGTCCGGTACCCGGTGAGGTACAGATCGAGATGAATTGCGCCGGTCGCGATTAGCGACACGCTGCCGCCGATACGCAGGAGATTCCACGTTCCGTTGGACCGCGCCCGAAGGGGGGCCGACGCTGACATATTCCGAAACGCACGTTGGCGCATTGATAAAAGGTCACCGTGGCTGGTCATCGCGACAGGTATACGGTGCATTTGCCTCAATAGATCTCTCGCTTGGGTCAAAATTGTCGAGATACAGGATCTCCGTATCAGTATCGTCCCAAGGTGGGAAGCGATCAGCTGGCTCACCATTCAAACGGGCCACATCATCGAGGCTTCTTCGGGTACCCGCACGCACTGGGTTCAGGGGTGCAAGTTACCTTCATGATTCACGTGTGATGCCGGCTCCAGCTGAAAGGTGGCGTGCTCCACGTCAAAATGCTCAACGAGACAACTCTGGAGAGCGTCGAGTATCCGCGGGGCGTGACCAGTGTCGAAACAGTGATCTTCCACAATGACGTGCGCCGATACGGTATGAGACCCTGAGGTCAAGGTCCACACGTGGAGATCATGAACATCGAGGACGTGAGTTACGCCACACAGATGCGATCGGATGTCGGCGAGGACCAAACTCTCCGGAGCCGCTTGGAGCAAGATTCGACCAGCGTCCCGCAGTAATCCCCACGCGGCATAAACCATCAGCACCACGACGACGAGCGACGCGATCGAGTCCGCGCGATTCCACCCGGTGAGCACAATGACGAGCCCGGCGATCGCCGTCCCAATGAAGGCATAAAGGTCAGTCAAGATGTGCACGTAGGCACCGCGTAAATTGAGGCTTCGTCGGTTGGCTTTGGACAGCACCCACGTGGCGAGGACGTTGATGAGTGCACCCACTCCCGCGACGATCAGAACGAGGCCTCCGTGCACTCGATGCGGGCTGATGAGTCGCTCGATGGCGTCGATGGCGATGAGCAGAGAAATCGCCACGAGCGCAACGCCGTTGGCCGCCGCCGAGAGGATCTCCGCGCGTTGAAGACCGAAGGTCCAACGTCCCTCGGCCGGACGTCTCGCGAGGCGAATGGCCCACGCACTGAGAGCGAGTGCCGCGACATCGGTCGACATATGCCCGGCGTCGGCGAACAGAACAAGAGAATGGCCCAGCACTGCGGCGACGACCTCACCGACGAGAAAAGCGCTGATCAATACGAGCGCGACGAGAACGAAGCGCATGTCACTCGTCGAAGAGACTGCCTGTGAGTGATCGGAGTCACCGCCTACTTCAGTCATTCGGTCCGTGATCTTTGAGTTCGTCGGAACGCATTCTGACATTCTCCCATTGCGTGGTCGTAGTCGCGTCGAAGTGGATTCCAATAGGGGGAGTCGACTGTCTCCGGAGGTCTATCCACGCTGAACGCCGCCGTCGACCACAGGGCCGCTCACTGCCGCCTTGGAGTTCGTCCGAAGTTAAACACCTGTGGAGAGAACGAGCGGGCGACCGACCGCTACGTGTGCAGGGTGGCTTCGAGTCCTCGAACGTCTCCTTCATCATCGATAAGAGTCTTGATGTCCGTGAATCGATGTCGTATCAAGTCGCCCATTAGTACGTCGACCTGGTCACCTCCGAGTTCGATGAGTAGAGCACCTCCGGATCGGAGATAGCGGCTGCTATCGCTCACCACACGACGAAGGACGTCGGCGCCATCGTTACCGCCGTCATATGACAATGTTGATTCAAAGGTCAATGTGTCGCGTGACAGAAGCGACATGCTCTTGGTCGGCACATACGGCACGATGCCGACGACGACGTCGACTGTTCTTTCGAGACCGCGTGGCAGCGGTTCGAAGAGGTCACCCGGGTAAACCTCCACGCCATTTGAAGAAGCGCATTGCACGGCCCCATCGTTGAGATCGGAAGCGAGAATCCGTGCGTTGGGTCGTGCGAGTTGAAGAATCTTCGCAATCGCTCCGGAACCCGTACAAAGATCAATGGCAATTCCCCGTGCTGGCAGTCGCGTGGCGGCACGACGGGCCAATGGTTCGCTCTGCCAGCGTGGTACGTACACGCCACGATCGATTCGGATTTTCATTCCGCAAAACAAGGCGAAGCCAGTGATCCACGCGAGCGGTTCGCCACGGAGTCGCCGTTCGATCATGGACGCAAGAACGAGGTCATCACCCTCTGCATACTCCAGGAGTTCCTCGGCCTCTTCGCGAGCGGCGATGAACCCGGCGTCGGCCAAGCGCGTCGTGACGTCGTCGAGTTCGTTTACCACTCGCTCACGAACTCGTTGCCGATGGAATGCACCGCGTGACCACTTTTGGGCCGAGGCGGTTACCTCTCAGTTGCATTTCGTTCCCGTTTGACGTCGAGTGATTTCGGATTCACGCCGATCCCGCCGTTGGCGCTGCTCTCGTACGTGGCGAGCGCCAATCGAAGGACGTCGAGGGCGTCTTCGGCGCCCCAGAGGAGCGGACCGCGTCCCGTCCGCAACGCGTCGATCCAATGGCGCCCCGAGTCGCGAAAGCTGCTCGCCCAGTCGTCGTCGAGAGCGTGGAACGAACGCATCTCTCCGTCGAGGTACTTCTCGAAACTCGGTTCTTGGATTCCACGACCGGTGCAGCGATTTACCCGGGCGAAACCTCGTTGACCGGTGACCTCCCAGCGCTCGTCGTTGGTGTAGTAATCGGAACGTAGGTACATGTCGATGGCCAACGTGAGGTCCCACACCCCGCGCACGCCGCTTTCGTGTTCCCACATCACCGTGGTCGGCGCGTCCAACTCGATACCGGGAATAACTTCCGTCACGCCGATCCAAGCGCGCACTTCCTTGACCGGGCCGAACAGCCAAAGGGCGGTCGAGAGTTTGTGCCACCCGTCGTCGAAGAAGAGGGGACCGCGACCGTCGCGTGCTTGCTGGAATCGCCACTCGTACGAATCGCCGGGCACCTCCCAACCGCCTCGTCCGCTGGCGACCATTTTCATGTGGTACCCGCTGATCGGTCCGAGTTCGCCGGAGTCGACCGTCACTTTCAATTTGAGCAGCGGTTCATAGAAGAGATAGTTCTCCATCACCCGGAGTTGGAGGCCACGTTGAATCGCTGCGTGTGCCATCCTCGACGCGCTCGCCAAATCGTTGGCGAAGGGTTTTTGCAGATTGACGTGCCATCCGTGGGCCAGGCAGGCCATCACCACCGCTTCGTTTTGGGTGGTCGGGAGGAGCAACTCCACGGCATCGATCTCGAGGTCACTCGATATCAACTCCTCCACCGAGGCCAGGGCCTTCGCCGCCGGCCATTCGATCTGGCGTTGAGTTCGGCGCGGTTCACTGGTATCGACGATTGCCACGATTTCGGCTTCGGGATTGTCGACGTAGGCGCGGACGTTGAGGTCGAAGACGCGTCCGAGCCCAATGATCGCCGTACGCACCGGACGGTCGATAGGAGTGAATGCGACGGAATCGCTCTCGGCCATGGCAAATCGTAGTGGTCAAGGGTTCGCGTCAGCGCGCGTCGTGCGCAGGTCCGTACGCCGCCGGCGTGTTCCAAGACGTCATCACGTCGTCGATAGTGTGAATTCGTGACCGACGAACCATCACCGTCGCGAGCGCGTCGAACCTGGTTGCTGATCGTTCGCTACGTGATCGGCATTGGTGTGGGCGTATTGATTCTCTCGTTGCTCGTGGATAAGCGTGGTGAGTTGGTCGCCGCACTCCATCACGTGGCCCACCTCGACGCACTCTGGGCCTCCGGGGCGGTAGTGGCCGAAGTGCTGTCGATCGTGGGCTACGGATTCCTCCAACAGAGGGTTCTGCTGTGGAGCGGCAGCGAGATCTCCTTAGCCTTGCTCACCCTGGTCTCGCTCGCCAATAACGCCATCGCCTACACCGTCCCCGGGGAGCCCGCCGTCTCCAGCGCCTATCGGTATCGATTCTTTCGACGGCACGGCACCAGTGGAGCCAGCGCCGGTTGGACAATTCTGACGATCTTGATCGCCCAAGCCATCGGCATGTCGCTGCTACTCCTCGTCGGAGTACTCGTGGCCCTAACCGGCCACGCGGGCATCGAAGCGCGCGGGACGGTCATCGTCGGACTGTTCGTGGTGCTCCTCGCCGGAGTGCTGCTAGTTCGTCGAGATTCATTGCTTCGATTCCTGGGATTCGCCGCGCGACTTTTCCAACGCCTTACCGGACACCCTCGAGGCGAGGTCATGGCCCGCATCGAGTCGACTCTGACGCGGATGCGCGAGATACCGCTGTCGACGGTGAAAGTGATGAAACTCGTGACCATGGCCACCGCGCTCTGGTTCACCGACTTTCTGATTCTGATCTGCTGTTTCGGGGCGGTGCACGCAGCTGTTCCCTGGAGTGGTGTGTTGCTCGCTTTCGGGGTGGCCCAGATCGTGGCGTCCCTGCCGTTCATCCCCGGTGGCATCGGCCTCGTCGAAGGTAGTTTGGCCGTCATCCTCGTCGCCTACGGGGCCCACCGGGCTCCGGCGCTGGCGGTCGTACTGGTCTATCGATTCTTGACGTTCTGGCTGGTCATTACCGTCGGTGGGATCGCTATCGCGATCATCGAATGGCGAGTTCGCCGAGTCGCCGGCGAAGCGCACGAGAGCTCGGTCATTGGAGTGACGGATCACTGACCCGCGATGGTGGTCGCCCCTAAGCGGTCGCCGTCCCAAATAGGGTGGAGTCATGCGCGTGGCGAACTCCTTGCTGGACCTCATTGGCGAAACGCCGCTCGTACGCTTCAATCGATTGGCCACGCCCGAGGGCGTTCAGGTGCTGGTGAAACTGGAGTCGATGAATCCCGGTGGGAGTTCGAAGGACCGACCGGCGCTCACGATGATCGACGCCGCCGAACGTGATGGCCTGTTGAAGCCCGGAGGCGTCATCGTCGAGCCCACCAGTGGGAACACCGGCGTCGGCTTGGCCATCGTCGCGGCGCAACGCGGCTACCGGTGCATCTTCGTCATGAGCGACAAGATGGCCGTCGAAAAGGTACGACTCCTCGAGGCTTACGGCGCCGAAGTGATCGTCTGCCCGACCGCGGTGGCGCCCGAAGACCCCGACTCGTACTACTCGACCGCCGAGCGATTGACCAAGGAGACGCCCGGCGCGTTTCGACCCGATCAGTACTCGAATCCCGCCAACCCCTTCGCGCACTACACGACGACCGGCCCCGAGATTTGGCGCGACACCGACGGCACGGTCACGCACTTCGTGGCCGGCGCCGGGACCGGCGGCACCATCTGCGGCGTCGCGAAATATCTCAAGGAGCAGAATCCCGCGATCCGAGTCATCGCGGCCGACCCCGAAGGGTCGGTCTATTCCGGTGGCGAGGGCCGACCGTATCTGACCGAGGGCGTCGGCGAGGACTTCTGGCCTGCCAACTACGACCCGAGCCTGGTGGACGAAGTGATCGCGGTGAGCGACGCGGACGCCTTCGAAATGGCGCGACGCGTCACTCACGAAGAGGGGATGCTCATCGGTGGATCGGGCGGGACGGCGGTCGTCGCGGCGTTGCGGGTCGCCGAGTCGGCTCGCGCGGGATCGTGCGTGGTCGTGCTGGTGCCCGACACGGGGCGCGGCTATATCTCGAAGATATTCAACGACGATTGGATGCGGGGCTACGGCTTTCTGACGACAGAGAGCGGTCCCACCGCCGGCGACATCCTCGACGTCAAGGGGGCGAACGCGACGGACCTCATCTTGGCGACGACCGAGAAGAGCGTGCGCGAAGTCACCGACCTCATGCGTGAACGCGGGGTCTCTCAGGTGGTCATCGCCGTCACCGACGAGTTGCCGCTCGCCGCGAAAGAAGTCGTGGGCACGGCGATCGAGCTCGACCTAATGGAACTCGGTTTCAAGGATCCCACGATGCTCGATCGACCAATCGAAGCGGTCATGGGACCGATCCTCGAGACGATCGGCGTCGGGGAACCGCTCGAATCCGTGACGCGACGTCTCGCCACGACCCCGGCCTTGTTAGTACTCGCCGACGGTCGGCCTCGCGGCGTCATCACGGCCTCGGACGTCCTTCGATTCCTCTCGAACAACGCACCCGACTCGTAATTGAAAGGAAAGTAGTGAACTTCTCCACCCGGGCCATCCACGTGGGACAAGAGCCGGATCAAGAGACCGGCGCGGTCAACGTGCCGGTCTACCTCACCTCGACCTACGCCCAGGAGTCGGTCGGTGTCGTCAAGTTCGCCGACTACGGACGGGGGGACAATCCCACGCGCGCGGCCCTGGAAGCGGTTACGGCCAGTCTCGAAGAGGCGCAGTTCGCGGTCGCCTACTCCTCGGGTCTCGCGGCGACCGACTCCATGCTCCGCACCTTGTCGCCGGGGGACCGAGTCACGCTGTCGTCCGACGCCTACGGCGGCACGTATCGAATGTTGACGAAAATCTTCGGCCCGTGGGGGATCGAGACCGACGTCGTCGACCTGTCGGACATTGATGCCGTCGAGTCGTCGTGGCACGATGGCACGAAGCTGGTGTGGGCCGAGACGCCGAGTAATCCCTGGCTACGGATCGCCGACATCGCGGCGCTGGCCGGAGTGGCCCATCGCCACGGCGCGCAACTCGTGATCGACAACACGTTCGCCACGCCCTACCTGCAAACGCCGCTCACGCTCGGCGCCGACGTCGTGATGCATTCGACGACGAAGTACCTCGGGGGACACTCCGACGCCATCGGCGGAATGCTGGTCACCAATGATGCGCAACTCGCGGCTCGCCTGAAGTTCTTTCAGTACGCGGTGGGAGCGATACCCGGACCTTTGGACTGCTACCTGATCATGCGCGGGATCCGAACGCTCGCCGTTCGCATGGACCGACATCAGGCAAACGCCGCGCAGGTGGCTCACATGCTCGCGCAACACGAGAAGATCGAACGAGTCTGGTACCCGGGT
This sequence comes from Acidimicrobiaceae bacterium, assembly GCA_003170315.1. Taxonomy (GTDB): domain Bacteria; phylum Actinomycetota; class Acidimicrobiia; order Acidimicrobiales; family RAAP-2; genus RAAP-2. The sequence goes on along the minus strand of PNAH01000010.1, from coordinate 71,479 downwards.
TTGGAGACCCATCCGAATCACAAGGTTGCCCTCGATCAAATGCGGGGATTCGGCGGCATGGTGAGTGTCGAAGTGGCCGGCGGTGCCGCGGGCGCCAAGGCGTTCGTAGAGAAGACCAAGGTCTTCACCTTGGCCGAATCCCTTGGTGGGGTGGAGAGTCTGATCGAATTGCCGGCGCAAATGACCCACATGTCCACTAGCGGATCGTTGTTGGAGATCCCGGAAAACTTGGTGCGACTAAGTGTTGGCATCGAGGACGCCGACGATCTACTCGAGGACCTTCGACAAGCGTTGTCCTAGAGCGGTCAACGCTTTACGTCCGCGAGCGGTCCGGTCCACTCCAGTTCCACGCCAGACGGAGTTCGCACCTGTTTGATTGACGGACGCAAGGACCTCGTGAGCGCGAGCGCGTCGTCGCCCGCGATCCCAATCGAGTTCCCTCCGCGAATACCGAGTACGACCGCGTAGGTCAAGAACGTGTTGTTGCCGATGGTGACCTTGACGGCCATCACGTCACATCCGCCGGCGGGATTGGTGAAACCGGACTTGATGCCGACGACGTTGGCCAAACCAATGAGTGGCGTGTAAGAGACGACGACGCCGTTGTAGGGGAGTGCCACGTGCGTCAAGACGACGATTTGATCCACGATCGGTTGATCGGTCATGAGATCGACCGCGAGCGTCGCCTGATCCGTTGCGGTCGACTGGTCCCCGGGGGCAATGCCGGTGAGATCGACGTAGTGAGTTCGCGAGAGCCCCAGTGCCCGCGCGTCCTTATTCATTACGCGTACGAAGGTGCTCGGACTCCAGCCGATGATGCTCATGAGCAACTGTGAATAGTCGCCGGCGGAGTGTACGAGCAGGCCGCGCAGGAGCGTCCCTTCACAGATCTTCTCACCGAGGACGATGCGTGCGTTCGACTGACCGGATTCGACGTCGTACTTATACAGCGCGACGTCGTTCGCATTGACGACGAGACAGGGTCCGCGCTCTTGAAAGGTCAGGGGCAGCTGATGCAAGACGACCCAGACCGTCATCATCTTGGTCAGACTCGCGATTGGTACACGTGGTTGGTACGACGAGGCGGCGGCCACGCAGAGTCGAGGAATCGCCACGGCGGCGCTTACGTGCGCCGGCCACGCGATCGCCGTCTTCTTGGGAATCGTGGTCGTGGTCGTCGTCGTAGTCGTGGAAGTGGGCACCGTGGTCGTGGAAGTCGACGTCGACGTCGAGGTCGTCGTGGCCACGGTCGTGGTGGACGAAACGGTCGTGGTGGTGGTCGTGGTCGGTGGGGTGGACGAGGCACACGAACTAAGTACCGTGGTGGTGGTCGTGGGCGATATCGCCGGATTGTCGTGGGCCGCCGTGGAGGTGGCGGATGTCGCGATGACCAACGCGCTCAGCGCAATTGACGAAAGCGCACCGCGTCCCAACCAATGGAGCGTACGCCGAGTCACCCAGTGAATTTACAACGCGCCCTCGTCGGTGGTGGAACATCAGTGCTGAATTGTGCTGTCCGTCGTGATCCAAGCCACGAGCGTCGAATCTTGGTTGTCTCCGATGACAATTTGATGACGAAGGACGGTGGTGAGTCAGTCAATCGGGGAGATACGGTCTTTCGTAGGCGTTTTGCGTCCGGAGCGTTCGTGGGCCCTACCTTATAAATGGGTGAGAAGTGTCCTTTAAGTGACCACCTGATGAGTGATGTGACCACGGTGTACTTAGTGTGTTCTTATGAACAATAAAAAGCGTCTCATCCAAATCATCTCCGGCCTCGTTGTAGTCGCCCTGATCATCGTGGTAATCGTTGCGGTGTCCGGAGGAGGGAAGCCGAAAGCGGGCGGCCCGCCGAACAACGGCAAGGTCTCGGGCACCCTCACCTTCGCCGAAGGTGCCACGGCTAATCCGAACTGGATCTTCCCCTACGAGTCGTGCCAGTACTGTTCGGTCGACAACATCAACCAGTTCCAAGACGAGATGTTCCGGCCCATGTACTGGTTCGGCGTCGGCGGCAGCGTCTCGCTCGTCCCGTCGCTGTCACTGGCCTACAACCCGGTGTACTCGAACCACGACAAGACCGTCACCATGAAGCTCAAGGGCTGGAAGTTCGCCGACGGCCAGACGGTCAACGCCCAATCGGTCATGTTCTTCTTGAACATGTACAAGGCGCTCCCGGCCGACTTCTGGGGCTACAACCCCGGCTACGGCATCCCGGACCAGGTCTCGAGCATCACCGGGAAGGGCATGACCGTCACGATCAACTTCAAGACGACCGTCAATCCCCTGTGGATCACCAATAACTACCTCAACCAGATCACGCCGTTCACGGACAAGTGGGACGTTTCTTCTCCCACGCAAAAGCAGAGTTGCGCGACCGGCCTGTGGGGAGCGAAGTCGACCGACAAGGCCTGCACCGCCGTGTACAACTACTTGAATGGCCTTTCGAGCAAGACCGCGACCTACACCGACGCCCTCTGGCAGAGCGGCGACGACGGGCCGTGGCGATTGACTTCCTTTGACAATCTGGGCAACCTGACGTTGCAGCCGAACACCAAGTACTCCGGTCCAGTGAAGGCCAAGGTCGCCTTCGTCAAGGAGATTGCCTACACGACGACCCAGGCCGAAGAGAACGACCTGCAAGCCGGCAAAGTGGACATCGGATTCGTGGACCCGGGTGTCCTCACCTCACCGGCGCCCTCGCCCGGCAAGGTGGGACCGAACTGGGCCAACTTGACCAGTAAGTACAACCTCTCGACGGGCACCATCTGGGGCTTCAACTACGCGCCGTTCAACTTCAACAAGAAGGACCCGAAGGTGGCGGCCGTGAGTCAGCTCTACATCCGCCAAGCCCTGCAGGAGGCGACCGACCAGTCGGGGGTTATCAAGAACGTCGACAAGGGTTACGGCTTCCCGTCCTATACAGCGCTGCCCGCCGTGGTGCCGGCCAAGTACTCCGCGCCGATCGCCAACCCGTACCAGTTCAATCTGAGTTCGGCGAAGAAGTTGCTGTCCTCGCACGGTTGGAAGATCGAGAACGGCGTCCAGACCTGTGTGAACCCGGGAACCGGATCGACACAGTGCGGCGCTGGCATCACTCAGGGCTACACGTTGACCTTCACCTTCGTCTACGCCAGCGGCTCACCGTCGCTGACCCAAGAGATCACCGCCGAGGTGGCCGACTGGGCCCTCGTCGGCATCAAGGTCGGGACGTCGACCGAGTCCTTCAACAGCGTGGTCGCCGACTGCAATAGTGGCGCCGGCTTCCAACTCTGCATGTGGGGCGGCGGTTGGACCTTCGCGCCGAACTACTTCCCGACCGGCGAGACGCTGTTCGCCGTCGGGGGTGGCTTCAACCCCGGTGACTACGCCAATACGACCATGACCACGCTCATCAAGGGCACGGACTTCGGCAAGTCGAACCTGACCAGCTACGCCACCTTCGCCGCGCAGAACCTCCCGGTCCTGTACGAACCGGAGAGCGCGCCGACGGTCGAGACCATCAAGACCTTGCACAGCACCATCGGTTGGACCGGAAGTCCGCTATTGAATTTCATGCCCGAGTACTACTACTTCTAAGGAATTAATTCGCCACACTCAGTAATGTTGATCACCGTGCCACTCGAGTCCCGGACCATTCCAACCGGGCTCGGGTGGCATTGATCATTTGGTGAAGCTGCCGTGGCGCCCCTCGCCGGACACGAAGCGGCTCACGTGTTCACGCACGTCGGCGCGCAGTGAGGTTTGGCCGTGGGCCAACTCAATCGACATCGCCTCGGTTTCGGAGCGACCGAGACCTTCGTACAGGGAAAGCCGATCTTCTCGCAGGCAGACTTCGGGAAACGAGGCGATCTCTTCGGCCAAGTCCAGCGCGGCCGCTCGGACGTGACCGCGTTCGACGACGCGATTCACGAGGCCGATGGCGAGCGCCTCGGTGGCGCCGACCGCTCGACCGGTGAGGATCAGATCCAGGGCCCGACCGACGCCGACGATTCTCGGGAGTCGGACCGTACCACCGTCGATCAGCGGCACGCCCCAGCGTCGACAGAAGACTCCCAAGGTCGCGTCTTCTTCCATCACCCGCAGATCGCACCACAGCGCGAGCTCCAATCCGCCGGCGACGGCGTAGCCGTCGATCGCGGCGATGACCGGTTTGCGCAGGGTCATCCGTGTTGGCCCCATCGGACCATCACCGTCGCTGGTCACTCGGTTGGCGTCGCGCGTACCAAGGGCGCGCAGGTCGGCCCCGGCGCAGAAGGTTCCTCCTTCGCCCGCTAGCACCGCGACTTTGGCGTCGTCGTTCTCTTCGAACGCGCGAAAGGCCTCAGCGAGCGCGGCGGCGACTAAACCGTTGACGGCGTTTCGAACTTCGGGACGATTGATGGCGACCACCAAAGTGGTACCGATGAGTTCAACGTGTACGGGTTCGTCAGTCATGGCCCCAGCCTGTCACGTGAGAATCACTCCGTCACGGCTGCATCGGGCGCTCGGCGTTTCCGTGCACCGCGGCTACGAAGGAGGTGGTGACCCGCCGGGCGGAAACCGACCGGCGTGGGGGCTCAGGGCCGCCACGTGGCGATGAATCTCGTCGAGCAGGTCGGTGGCGATCTTGACTTCTTTGACTAGGTTCGTGTTCTCGTCCAACAGGGTCCGGATGTCGTCGGTGTTCTTTACCGTGTGGAGGGCAATCTCCGAGGCGATCGAGTCGGTGCGTTTGGCGGCAATGAGGAGTGCGGCCGCCTGCACGCCCGCCAACATCGAAAGAAAGAGGTTCAGCAGGATGTAGGGATACGGGTCGAAGGCCTTGTGGTGAATCACCCGTTGGAGGAAGTAGGTATTCACCGCCGCCCAGAGGATCATGACGCCAAAGAAACTGAAGACGAAGGGCCACGATCCCATGATGTTGCGCATGCGGTCGGCGGCGCGCTCACCGAGGGAGAGTTCTTCGTGCTTCCGCACCCCCGGGTGCAGGTGCCAGAACGTGGGCCAACCGGTTTTGCTCATGGTCAATCATTCCACCCAACCCGGTCCATTTCGGGAACCGTCCACGGGGATCCAACGACCGGCGAGGCTTCCAATAGCCTTGGAGGACTGTACTGACTTCGAGACCGCACGGTCTTTCGTCGATAAGGACAACTTGGAATCACTGCCGTCGAGTGCGCCGTTGAGCGAGATCGTTGCGGGGGTGTTGCGTACCCTGGGACTCGCCATCGGCGCGGACGTCGAGTTCTCGGCCGATTCGAATCCGGGTCGCGTCAGCATCGTGCACGGCACGACCGCCGACGTGATTTGGTGCGACCAGTTCGGTCACGAGACGACGTCGACGAGTCAATTCGCCACCACCTTGAACCTCAGTCCGGTCGCGGGTGACTGGGTGAGCGTCCGAGACGGCTACGTGATCTCGGTGTCGCCACGCACGACCGAACTGCGACGTCCCGGCGCGACACCCGGCGACGTGCAGGTGCTCGCCGCGAACGTCGACCTGGTGCTCGTGGTCGTACCGATTGATCGCGAGTTGAACGTCCTCATGCTCGAGCGACTGGCGGTCATGGCCTTCGACAGCGGCGCCACGCCGATCGTGGTGCTCACGAAATCCGACGGCTCCGACGTCGTGGATTCGATCGTCACCGCGGCCGAGGAAACCGTCCCGGGCGTCGAGGTCATGACGACCAGTTCGGCCAGCGGTCACGGCATCGAAGAGCTACGAGCGCTACTCCATCTGGGGGTGACCGCGGTCATGCTGGGAGCGTCCGGGGCCGGTAAGACGTCGCTGCTGAACGCCCTGGAGGGATCGAGCGAGTTGACCGCGTCGGTCAGTCGCAGCGGCGAAGGTCGTCACGCCACCACCACCCGACGGCTATATCGACTCACCAGCGGGGGAGTGTTACTGGACATTCCCGGAATCCGATTGCTCGACCTCACCATCGGTCAACAAGGTCTCGACGACGCCTTCGCCGACATCACCGCCCTGGCTAGGAACTGTCGATTCTCAGACTGCGCGCACAGCGGGGACGAGGGCTGCGCCGTCGAAGCGGCAGTGGCGAGTGGAGAACTGTCACCCCGTCGCCTCGAGAGTTGGCGCACCATTCGCGACGAGATGATCCAACAAGAGTTGAGCCGCGAGCAAGAGGTTTCGTCGCGAAAGAAGAAAGGACGTGGCGCGAAGCCGAAGCCGGCGCCGTCCTTCGACGACGAGGACGAGTAGCGACTAGGACGAGAGCGGGTCGGCGATCTCGAGGGCGAGTAGCGGAGCCGACGCTTTGTTGATCGATTCCTCGTACTCCAACTCCGGCTGACTGTCGGCCACGACCCCGCCGCCGGCCTGTACCGTCGCCACGCCAGCGCGTAACGACACGGTCCGGATGGTGATCGCGAAGTCGGCGTTCCCCGAGAGTGAGAAGTAGCCGACGGCGCCACCGTACGGTCCGCGAAAGACCGGTTCGAACTCGTCAATCAGTTCCATGGCGCGCACCTTGGGCGCGCCGGTCAGAGTGCCCGCCGGAAAGAGCGCGTCGAAGGCGTCGAAGGCGTCCAGGCCTTCCTTCAGTCGGCCCTCGACGTGGGAGACCAGGTGCATGAGGTGGGAGTAGCGCTCGATGTGGGCCAACCGGTCGACGCGCACCGTCCCCGGCGTCGCCACTCGGCCCACGTCGTTGCGGCCGAGGTCGACCAGCATGACGTGCTCGGCAATCTCCTTTTCGTCGTGCAGAAGCTCCTGTTCGAGTTCGAGGTCCTCGGTTTCGTTGACCCCCCGGGCCCGCGTGCCCGCGATCGGGCGATAACTGACCAGCCCGTCGTGGACGCGCATCAACATCTCCGGCGACGCACCGACGATCTGAATGTCACCGGAATCTAGGAGGTACATGTACGGAGAGGGATTCAGTGCGCGCAGCACCCGATAGAGGGTGAGTGGATTCACGGTACTGGGTCGTTGGAACTGTTGACTCGGGACGACCTGAAAGACGTCACCGGCGAACACGTGCTCGCGCGCGCGTTCAACGACTTCGCCGTACGCGGCGCCGGTGAAATTGGAGAGACCCTTGGCGATGGTTCGAATGTCAATCGCTGCCCGCTGGCTCGGCGCCGTCGCGACGAGGCGTTCCGTCGCGGGGTCGCTGGGAGGTTCCACGCCCAACAAGACCTCGACGATGGCCTGCAGTTGGTCGCGGGCGCGTTCGTACACGGCGCTCGGATCCTCGCCATCTTCGATGACGGCGTTCACTACGGCGGTGGTCGAGTGTTGGACGTGATCACAGATCAGGACCGCTCCGGGAAAAGAGAAGTCCACGTCGGGCCACATGTCGGTCACCGCCGCGCGCGGAAGGCGCTCGAGTCGACGCACGTAGTCATAGGTGACGAATCCGACGGCGCCACCGAAGAAATCGGGGAGACTTCGAGGCGTGTGCGTCCGGTAGTGGGCCAGGATGTGGCGAAGCGTGTCGAGGGGAGCCAGCGACGAGTCACCACCGTTGGTTCCTTCGACCACCGTCGCTCCTTCGTGCGTCGTCACCCGCCAGCGGCGATCGAGTCCGATGAATGAGTAGCGGCCGGTGGCTTCGCCAAGGGCGGCGCTTTCGAGCAGAAAGATCGCTCGAGCGCTGAATCGCTGATACAGCGAGACCGGAGTCTCGCGGTCGAGCTGGAGTGTTTCTGACAGCGGCACCACGTTGAAGCCCTGCTGGACGCGACCGAGAAACGACGTGAGGTCAATCGGCTCCATTGGGAGATGTTAGTAACTGACTCGGACCTAGAATTTCTCAATGAGCGCCGCGCCGTCAATCCTCGTGGTCGACAACTACGACTCGTTCGTCTACAACCTCGTCCAGTACATCGCCGAATTAGGTGCCGAAGTGACGGTCCTTCGCAACGACGAAGTGACGGCCGCGCAAGTGGCGGAACTCATGCCCGACGGCGTGCTGGTGTCGCCGGGCCCCGGGCATCCTCGCGACGCGGGCAATTGCGTGGAGATCATCCGCGTGTGCGCGGAAAAACAGATCCCGATGTTCGGGGTCTGTCTCGGTCATCAGGCGCTCGGCGAGGCCTTCGGTGCGACCATCGACCGCGCGCCGGAACTGCTCCACGGCCGCTCGAGCCTCGTGGACCACGAGGGCCAGGGCGTGTTCACGGGGGTGAGCAATCCGCTAGTGGTCGGGCGCTACCACTCCTTGGTCGTCGAAGACGAAGGCCTTCCAAAGGACTTCGCGGTGACCGCCCGGTCGCACGGTCTCATCATGGGCATGCGGCACCGGTCCTTGCCACTCGAAGGCGTTCAGTTCCATCCGGAGTCGGTGTTGACCCAAGACGGTTACCGGATGCTCGCGAACTGGCTCCACGAGTGCGGTTCGACCGGTGCGCTCGAGAAGTCAGAGGCGCTTTCGAAAAGGATGGACGCGGTTCGCGCTGCGCTGCCGCTACCGACGCGCTGAGCTGCCTACTCGACGAGTGGCGCCTGTAATCCGGTGCGCGAGTTGTTCTTGATTCGGTGTCGTGAGGCCTGCACGAAAATGGTGAACGCCGACGGAAGCATCACGAAACTGGGAATGGCGAGTGGTGGCTGGTGGATCAAGAATCCGTAGACCAGCCATCCGAGGGACGTGAGGCAGGCGAGGCACCAGCTGATGATTGACACCCCACTCAGGTCCTTCGGTCGGATCACCAGGGCCAGCTGCGGCATATAGATGATGATGGAACTCCCCACGGCCACCGTCGCCAACACCCAGCGCAGGTCGTGGAACGATCCCACGTAGGTGGCGAGGATCGTGATCACGGTCGCCGAGAGGTAGCCCATCACGCTGCGCGCCATCTTGTCTTGACTCCGGGCGGCGAGGAAGGCCACCACTAAGGACACAACGATCGCCGGAAGGTTCGCCACTAGTTCGGCCGTAACGTGAAAGATGAGGCCGTAGCAAAACCAGATCTGGGACATGAACGCCGAGAGAATCCAGGTGGCCAACGAGACGCCCCGGGCCCCGGTCGTGCGGATGCGATTGGCCTGCGCCAGGCATTGCAATATGGTCAACGTCGGGGCCACGATCCCGAAGGTTCGAGTGATCGTGGAGGTGGCGATGATCATTGCGGTGCATCTCTCCTGGTCGGCACTCGCAGTGAAGTACTCAAATGCCGAGTGTTACGAGACCAATTCTATCGGTCCTCAAAACGGTCATCGGAAGGAACCGCCGACACCGACGCGCGTCTCGACGACGTCGCCGTCAACGAGTTCGACCTTGTACGCGGCCGGACCGGTCTTGGGGTCAACCGGCGTGTCCGAAACGACGGTCGTCGCTTCGATGCCCTCGTACCAGATACCCACGGTGTCGTCGGTGGCGTAGGCGAGGGGCGAGAGCACGCCGCTCTTCATCAGTTGGTGCAGCATCGGACGTCGTTGCGCTTCGGCGTCGTAGTGGACCCCGTTCGCGTAGGGCAAGAATCCCAAAGCGTTGGTGACCGGTTGGAGGATCGGACCGAAGGAATCGGTCGTGCCGCCGAGATGCCAGCAGAGGCTGCCGGCCGAGACGCCGCCCAGGATCACCCCCCGCTCCCACGCGCTGCGCATGGCACCGTCGATGCCGTGGAGTCGCCAGAGGGCGAGCAGGTTCGCGACCGAGCCGCCGCCCACCCACACGAGGTCGCTGCCGCAGAGCCGTTCTTCGGGGTCGGCCGAGGGTTGCGGGAAGACCTTCAGTTCGGTCACGTCACAGCCGGCCGCGTTGAACGCTTCGTAGGCGATCGCGTAATTCATGAGGTTGTCGCCCGTTGCGGTATTCACCAGACAGACGCGCGGTCGGACCTTGTCGGTCGAGGTGAGGGCGTCGAGAAGCATGGTGCCGAGTCGCCCGGACATCTGCACCGGCCCGGCGACGTAGCCACCGGACGTGGCCAAGATTCGTGGTGTTTTCACCTCACCTTTCTAACCGACGGTCGAACGATCTCCGACTGCGTGCGCGTTACTCTTTAGTATTCGAACGTCGATTGATCGATGAGGAGTGCCATGGCGACGAGTGAAGCCCAGATTGATGAACTCGTTGACGACCTGGTGACGTCATTCCCACCGAAAGAGACCGAGCCCGTCACGTTCTTAGGTGAGCAGTTCGACCGAGGGCTCGCCTGGGTGCACTTTCCGCTCGGCGAAGGCGGACTCGGTGGCACGCCCTCGGATCAGCTGTACGCCATGCGCAAGATCTCGAAGACTGGTGCGCCCTCGGCCCTGGGCCGCAACGTCATTGGCTACGGCATGGTCGCCCCGACCGTGGTCACGCACGGGACCGAAGAACAGAAGAATCGATTCCTGCGCCCGCTGTTCACGGGTGAGGAGATCTGGTGCCAGTTGTTTTCCGAACCCGGTGCCGGATCCGACGTCGCCGGTCTCGCCTGTCGCGCCGAAAAAGACGGTGACGAGTGGCTCTTGAACGGTCAAAAGGTGTGGACGACGTTGGCCCACCAGTCGGCCTTTGGACTCATACTCGCACGCACCAATCCCGACGTGCCCAAGCATCGCGGCATCACCGCGTTCCTCGTCGACATGCGGGCCCCCGGGGTGGAAATTCGTCCGCTCTTTCAAGCGACCGGAGAGGCCGAGTTCAACGAGTGCTTCTTCGTCGACGCGCGCGTGCCCGACAGCCAGCGCCTGGGCGGCGTCGGCGAAGGCTGGGGCGTCTCGATCACCACGTTGATGAATGAGCGTGTCTCCATTGGCGGCACGGTGCCCCCACGCGGTTCAGGTCTCATCGGTGAAGCGGTGAAGATCTGGAAGAAGCACTGGACCGGTCGCGAGGACGCGCACGCAATGGCCGTGCGCAGTGAACTCATGCAGTCCTGGGTGCGCAACGAAGTCGGTCGTCTCACGAATTGGCGCGCGAGCGATCTGCGTAAGGCCGGCACGCCCGGTCCCGAAGGTTCGGTCGCCAAATTGGCCTTCGCCGAGGAGAACCAGAAGACCAGTGAACTCTGCGTGGACCTAATGGGCACCGAAGGCATGCTCTACGGTTCGAACTACCCGCAAATTCGCCCGACCGAATCGGCGATGACAGGCGGCGACATGCGAAAGGCCTTCATCCGCATGCGCGCGAATTCGATCGAGGGCGGCACCAGCGAAGTGATGCGCAACATCATCGGCGAACGGGTCCTCGGATTGCCGGGCGAACCTAGAAACGACAAGGACGTCTCGTGGAAGGACGTTCCGCGAAGTTAATTACTTGTCGCGAAGGTGCTCGGCGAAGAAGCCCAGCGCGCGCGCACGGGCGTCCGACGCCGCGGCCTCGTTGAAGGCGTCCGGTCGCGCGTCGCAATGGAAGCCGTGTTGGCCCTCGGCGTAGCGCACGATCTCGGTCGGCACCGATACCGCGTTCGTCGCCTCGCGCAGCGCCTCGACCTGTTCGACGGGGATGCTCTGGTCGAGGTCGCCGTAGAGACCGAGCCACGGGCACTTGAGATCGGCGGCGAGCTCCACCAAGGGCGGGAAGCCAAATCGACCGGTCGCCACACCGCCGCCGTAGAAACTGGCCGCGGCCCCAACGGTGCCGAGGGTGGCGGCAAAGAAGGCCACGGTCCCTCCCATGCAGAACCCGACGGTAGCGATGTTCGCCGCGTGAAATCCCAGCGTGGCGAGGAAGTCCGTCGTGGCGTTGAGGTCGTTCGTGATGCCCTGCATCGTCAGGTTCGCCATGAGTGGCATGGCCGAGGCGAAGTCGTCGTAGGGGATCTCGGGCGAGCCGTCGCGGTGGAAGAGCTGCGGCGCCACCGCGAGGTAGCCCTCGTCAGCGAAACGATCCGCGACGCTTCGAATGTGGGCGTTCACGCCGAAGGCCTCTTGGACCACGATCACGGCCCGCGGCGCATCGGTCTTTCCCGATGCGTATACCGGAAAGCCCGCAGGCGGTTCGCTCATTCGAAGGAAGGTTCGTCTAAGCGGGCGCGCTTGATCTCGAAGAAGCCGGGTGTGCCGGCGACCATCATGACGCCGTCGTAGAGTCTTCCCGCGACTTCTCCCTTTGGAGCTGGCGTGACAACCGGTCCGAAGAAGGCGATGTCATCCACGTGGATGACCGGCGTACCGACGTCGTAACCGACGGGGTCCATGCCTTCGGCGTGACTGCGTCGCAGCGCTTCGTCGAAGTTCCTGTCGTCCGCGGCCGATATGAGATCGACTTCGAGACCGACGTCGGCGAGCGACTTGGCGATGATCTCGTCCCAGTCCTTCTCCTGGCGAACGTGGCGGCGGGTACCCATCGCCGAGTAGAGCCCTTCGACGACGCCGTTGCCGTGACGCTCTTCAGCGGCTATCAATACGCGCACCGGTCGGTAGGCGGTCTTCAACCACTCCGTGTACTCCGGTGAGAGTTCGCGATTCTCGTTCAGTACAGCCAAGCTCATGACGTGAAAACGGACGTCGAGGTCGCGAACCGCCGCCGCTTCGAGTAACCAGCGTGACGTGATCCAAGCCCAGGGACAGGCCGGGTCCACCCAAAGATCAACTTGTTGGCTCACAATTCGCTCCTAGTGATTGGCGTACGCACTCAACACGGTAATAACCGAATTAGTGACGCCAACCGTCATGGGTAGGTCGAGAAACTCGTCAATGGCGTGCGCGTTGGACTGCGGACCCATGACACCGGTGGCGACGAACTGCACATCGGGATATCGCTTTCCCAACGAGGCGAGGAAGGGAATCGACCCACCCTCGCCGGTGAAACCGGGCGCACGGCCGAAGGCCTCTTTGGAGGCACGGTCCAATGACTCGGCGAGCCACGGCGCCAACGGCGGGGAGTTCCAGCCACTGCCGATCTCCCAGTTCTTCAACGTGACCCGAGCCGATGACGGAACGTCCGTGGTCAGCACGGGGATGAGAGCGTCACGTGCGGTTTCGGCGTCAACGCTCGGCGGGAGTCGAAACGAGAGCTTCGCTGTTGTCGATGGTCGAAGGACGTTGCCGGCGATTTCGGGCAACGGCGCTCCGCCGAGACCGACGATCGAGAGCGTGGGATACCACGTCCGGCGAAGAATCCGCTCTTCGGCGCTCGCGCCCATTAACTCCACTCCCTCGAGGGTCGGTAGTTCACGCCCGATGATGTCGCCAAACTCCGCAGCCAGCTCCGACGCGGCACGAACGTCAGCGTCTGGGATCTTCGCCGTCAGCTGCGGAACCAGAACCTCACCGGTCGTCGCGTCTTCGACGCGGTCGAGCAGTTCGCGAAGAATCCGAAACGACGACGGCACGACGCCACTCGCCGATCCACTGTGCTGACCCTGGGACAAGACTTCGATTTCCAGGTCGACGTTCACCACGCCGCGCAGTGACGTGGTCACCCACAGCCGGTCGTAGGTCAGTGCGCCGGAGTCGAGACAGATCATCAGTTCGACCTTGCCGAGGTGGTCCTTCAGATGATCGAGATAGGCCTCCAAGTCCGGGCTACCGCTCTCTTCGCTGGCCTCGATCAGGATGACGCAACGACTGTGCGCGATGTCGTTGGCTTCCATCGCCTCAACGGCGAGCAACGCCGAGAATGTGGAGTAGCCGTCGTCACCGACGCCGCGAGCGTAGATCCGGTCATCGCGGCGAACCGGATCGTAGGGCCCGAGGCCGTCGGACCAGTTCCCGAGCGGAGGCTGCTTGTCGAGGTGTCCGTACAGCACGGCCGTGCCGTCGCCCGGGGCCGTGGCCGTGGCCGCGATGGTGACGACTAGGACCGGTGTTCGGTCTTCGAGGCGATGAATCTCGACGTCAAAGTCGGCGAAGCTTCGCGCGAGCGCCCATTCCGAGAGCAGTTCGATTGCCCGATCGATGTGCCCGTGTTGGACCCACTCGGTGTCGAAACTCGGTGAAAGGCACGGAATGGTGGCAAAGGTTTCGAGCGTTTCGAGGGCGTCACGTTCGAAGTCAGCGAGGTCAAGTAGAGGCATTTAGCGAGATTACTTCGCCGCCTTAGACCAGTGAACCGCCTCCCAGCAGTACCAAGCGACCGAGGTTCGTGCACCTTCGAAGCGTTCCCCGGCGACGAGCAGCTCTTTTTCGCTGATGGTCTCATCGAGTCCGTGCAGCAGTGACCAGCCAACGCGCACGCCGTAGTCGCCGATCGGCCAGACGTCGGGACGCGACATCGTGCTGATCAGATACATCTGAGCGGTCCACGGTCCGATCCCGCGTACTGACGCGACGTCGCGCACGATCTCGTCGTCACTCATTCGCCCGTGACGAGACAAATTGACGCGAGCGTCACGTACGTCATGGGCGAGGTCGACCATGGCCTGGGCTTTCGTTCGATTCAGGCCGACGCCGCGAAGCTTTTCGGGACCGGTGGCAATGATCGTGTGCACGTTGACGACACCGCCGCAGGCCTCCACGACCCGCCCGTGAATCGTGGTTGCGGCGCTCGTCGCCAACAGTTGATGGGTGATCGATCGCACGAGTGAGGGGAAGCGAACGTCGACGGCCGCGGCCCGTCGACGAAGCGGCGGCGGTCCGGCGAGGGCGATGATCGGCCTAAAGGCCCGGTCGCGTGTCGCGATGAACAAGGCGACTTCTTCGGGCTTCTGATTGGGCATTCCCGCACCCTACAGAGTGGGTGCTTTGCCAAGGTACACGCCGTCGGGCACGTTGGTCGCGTGACGCACGACGTCGATGATCAGTGCGTGAATCGCCCGCACGGGCGCCGCGGGGAAACCAAAGCGTCGCGTCGCCAACATCACTCGGCGCTTGGCGATCTTGTCAATGTGGCGAGCGACGAATTTGTCGCGCAGGTGCCGAGACAACATGGTGGCTGGGAGTATCGACGGACCGTACCCGTCGAAGGTGAGTGACGCGATGGTCCGAAGTCCGTCGAGCTCGATCAGCGGCTTCAATTCGACGCCCTCCAGACGACTGGCCTCGTCGATCTCTCGGCGAATTGGGGTACCACGGAAGGGGAGGAGTATCTCGTATTCGGCCAGCGTCGAAAAGGTGAGGGGCTCGGGGAGCGTGGCCAGCGGGTGCTCCTTGTTGACGATCAAGACCAGGTCCTCATGGAAGATGTCGACACCACTCAGTTCTGGGGCGGATATCGGCCACGCCAGGACGGCCAGGTCGAGTTGACCTTTCACTAACTGAGGTTCGATAACGGAGTTGGTGCCCTCCACTATGTGCAGCGCGATGTGGGGGTAGTTCTCCTTCAACGCCTCGAGCAACAGGGGTACGATCCAGCGACCGGCCGACCCGATCATGCCGAGCACGACCTGGCCGTGTATCTCGGCATTCAGCTCGGACACGTCCGAAGCGATGCCACGAAGTTCTCCGAGAATCCGTCGAGCTCGATCCACCACGATCTCGCCCGATTCGGTGAGCAGGCCGTTGGAGCGATTCACCAATTCGGTGCCGAGTTCTCTTTCCAAATGAGCGATGCGATTCGAGATATTCGATTGGACCGTGCCGAGGACTTCGGCCGCGCCGGAGAACGAACCGTGGTCGGCAATCCCTATGAGGGCCTCAAGTTGGCGTATCTCCACATATCGACTATACAGATACGAACTATCTGCGACATGCTGTTGTGTGATACGGACCCTAACGCCATACTTATTACAGCCTGCTTCGCTCAATTCCCCCAATTGTCGAAGCACTGGTTTTGCAGAAGGGCCAACCACCCCCCGGTTGGCCCTTTTGTGTTTCTCGAGACCTAGCGTTGAATGAATGGGCAAAGCGTCGACGTTGAGAGATCAGCTGGCCTCTGCGGCGGTACGAACCGTCAATCGGGTCTCGCGAATGACCGGCCGAGGTTCCGGCACCGTCATCGGCGGCCGAGTCGGCATGACCATCGCCCCGGATCTGATTTCCACACTGGCTGAAGGGCGCACGATCATTCTCGTGAGCGGCACCAACGGAAAGACCACCACGACTTCTATGGTGGCCGCCGGCTGGGGTGGGAACGTGACGACGAATAAAACCGGTGCCAATATGCCCGCGGGACACTTAGCGGCGCTCGTCGAATCGAGGAACGAGCACGTCGCCCTCGAAGTCGACGAGGCGTGGCTGGCCGACACGTTGAAATCCACTCGTCCGTACGTCGTGGTCTTGTTGAATCTCTCTCGCGACCAATTGGACCGGGCCAACGAAGTGCGCCACCTGGCCGAGCGATGGCGCCAAGCGCTCGCGTTACGCGAAGACGGAAAATTGATCGTGGTCGCCAACGCCAACGATCCGCTTGTGGTGTACGCGGCCGAAGTGGGTGCCAATACCGTCTGGTGCGATGTGCCCACGACCTGGATCGCCGACGCGCTCTCGTGTCCCAAGTGCACGCTCGCCATCAGTCACGTCGGCAACTCGTGGCACTGTGCGTGCGGCTTCGCGAAGCCCACAACGATCACTTCAGTTCTCGGCGACGACCTTGTTATTTCGGGTAAGAGCGTAATGCTCGAGCTTTCGATGCCAGGAGAGTTCAACCGGTCCAACGCCGCGATGGCCCTGACCGCGTTGGCCTGCGTCCGGGTCGATCTCGATGAGGCCGTGCGTCGAGTCAACGCCATTCAAAGTGTCGTCGGTCGATTCAGTGTCCGACGTTGGAATGGTCACGTACTGCGTCTCTTGTTGGCCAAGAACCCTTCGGGATTCGCCGCGATGCTGGCGACACTGCGCGACGATGGATCGGACGTCTGGGTCGCGATCAACGCCCGAGTGGCCGACGGTCATGACCCGTCGTGGCTCTACGACGTGCCCTTTGAGATGTTGCGCGGACATCGGGTCTACTGCTTCGGCGATCGGCGCCTGGATTTGGCGACGCGTCTCGACTACGGACGGGTTGACTACATCGTGGTCGACAACGATGATTTGGTGCCGACGTCGAAAGAGACCATCTCACTGTTGGCGAACTACACGGCCTTCCACGATTGGTTGGCGAGGTCCGAAGCGTGACGACGATCTGCCTGCTTTACCCCGAACTCCTCGGCACCTACGGGGACGGCGGCAACGGTCTCGCCGTGACCGAGCGGGCGCGCCGCCGCGGCATCGACGTGGAACTCGTCAGCGCCGGACTGAACGACGACGTCCCGGACGCGGCACTCTATCTGCTGGGCGGAGGAGAAGACGGACCTCAACGCCTGGCCACGGACCTCCTTCGAAGGTCCTCGTTCGTCTCTCGCGTGCAAGATGGCGCGAAGGTCGCGGCGGTCTGTGCCGGACTGCAAATACTTGGCATGACCTTTTGTGTCGAAGGCGACGACGAGTTTGAAGGGCTCGGTCTAGTCGATGTCGTGACGAGTCGCGGTGAACGCCGCTCGGTCGGTGAACTCTCGACGCGCGTCGACGGTCGACTACTCGTTGGCTTCGAGAATCACGGGGGACGAACCACGCTCAGCGGCGGCATCGAAGCGCTGGGAACCGTCGTCAAAGGTCGCGGCAACGACGGCAAATTCGACGGTTATCGCACCAAGAATATTTGGGCGACCTACGCCCACGGACCGGTGCTCGCGATGAACCCCTGGTTCTGCGACGAGATCCTCGCCTCGGTCGTGGGCGCCGAACTCGATCCGTTAACGAGCGCGGCCGACCTGCTCTATCAAGAGCGCTGTCGAGTACTGAGCTCTTAAAGTCCTTCGGCCGGCTTGACGCCGTAGGTGACGTCGCCGCTCACTTCGCGCCCCAAATGCTCGACGGCGTCGACGATCCGATTGTTGAAACGTCGTATGTTCTCGCCCTCTTCTACGTGCATGGCGTCGCCGAAGGTCACGATGACGTGATGACGATGCCGGTCGGGCGCGGAGGCGAACTTGGCGGCCTTGGCGTACTTGGGACCCTGGAGCCAGCCCGACTCGTGAATGTACACCGGGATGACGGGCTTCATGGAGCGTTCGGCGAGGTAGGCCGCGCCGCCCTTGAACTCGTGCAGTTCACCGTCGGGTGAACGACCGCCTTCGGGATAGATGAGCAGATTCCAATTCTCCTCCACCAGATCGAAGGCGATCTGCGCGCTGCGCCGATTCACCTTGTGTCGGTCAATCGGTATGGCGTTGAACACGAGGACCGTTCGAAAGGCACGTCCGGCGTCCATGAAGAAGTTGTCCATGGCCGCGGCGACGACCAGACGGCGACGAATGGCGCCGGGCAGAGCGGCGATGACCAGCGGGGTGTCCATGTTGCTCGTGTGGTTGGCCGTGAAAATGAACGGACCGTCCCCTTGAATCTTCTCCAAACCGCGGACCTCGAGCGTGGAGAGATAGCGCGTGTAGGGAACCAGGAACGCCCCTTGAATCAGGTTGCGGACGACTCGAATCCCGGGGGAACGGCCCCATTTGGTGGAATAGTCAAGACCGAGGTTTGGCACGGTTCAACGCTTGCGCGGTTTCTGCTTCGGGGTGTAGCGCTTCGAGGCCGATGGCGGTGCTACCGGACCGGGAGTGGCAGCGGGAGCCTTCGTGGCTGAGGCCTTGGGCGTTGGATCACGTCCCTCTTTCCTCGCTTGGGCCATCTCACGGGCCACTTTGTTTGATGCGGTCCATGACGCTTCTCCGTAGCGCTGCAGACGAAAGGCCCGCACGATGAGCCACACGCCCAAGAATAAGAAAACGACACCGTAGAGTCCCAGAGCGATGCCCAAGAAACAGGCGAAACAGGCGACGCCGGCCCTTTTTCGTCGAAGAGCAAAGAACAGAATGACCAGTCCAATTACGAAGACGAAGAGGAATTGAGTCGCCCAATGACTCTGAGCGTTCACTAAGGCACAAAAGTCCTTAACGTGATTTGGAAAAGCCGAAGGACAAGCTTTCCCCTTCACGAATTTCTGACTGCTAGCCCATGCCGCCTTCCCCACCCAATTGATGCCAAAGAGGATCGAGATCACCATGGCGAGGCCGACGGCGAAGAGACTTACCTTGCGTTCAATGGGGTCAATTCCAAAGACAACTTCGCGCGCTACCATCGACGTTCTTCGTCCCCGACGCTGGAACCGCGAGCGTTTGGAAGATGAATCAACGTTGTCGGGCACGGTCGCAGGTTACAACGATGTAGAAACTGGTGACCACTGTGCGAACTAGGATTGGTTCTCCGGGCGCTTAGCTCAGTTGGTTAGAGCGCAGCCTTCACACGGCTGAGGTCGAGGGTTCGAGTCCCCCAGCGCCCACCGACCCCGACAGTGCGCGAACCGCATCGTTGACTGAGTACTTCGACAAACGGGGACAACACAGCGTGAGAGAACTTTCTTTACGCAGTCAAGCCGGGCCAACCCCAGGGTCGGAGTCGGTTTCAGCAAACGTGTCGTCGAGAGAATTATTGCAGTTCGAGCAATGCTGCGTTGGCGCGGCGGTGGCTTTGTGGCACTGTTCACAGTAAATCCATCGGGTGCCGAGGTTGGATGCCGTCCACATCCCGGCGAACTGGCTGTACTCGAATGGCCGCTGTTGTTGTTCTCTGACCATGGCTTGATGGGCGTCGGAATGTACGAACGCAGACGCGTCTTCGGGCGAGCGCCACAGACCCAGGGCGTACCCATTGGGGCCATCGCTGAAGGTGAACCAGTGCAGGAATCCGGGTGAGGACAATATGTGCGACTTCATCTCGCTGAAGAGTTGGTAGCCACGTTGAGCTCCGTCATCATCGGCAAAAGTTGTGTGGAGCAAGACCAGTGCGCCAGCAGCTTCGGGCCCTTCGTTCGAAGAGCCGGAAAGCGCTCCGACGACACCCGGCGTCGCCCGAGCCCCCGGAACTGCCTGCTGGCTCGCGCGGTTCATATCGTTGGGCGGAAAGCTGGTCGCGGTTGCCATGGCAATTCTCCTTGGTGGCTTGGTTGGGTCCAGCCAACACCGCCGAAGCCCCTCGCACAATCCCTAGAACTGGGGGTATCGGTGGCAGAGAAGGAGGAGTAGCGTCGCGGGAGTGGACGGAGCCGATCGGCGGGAGCGCGTTCGTCGCGACATCGTTGAACTCTGTTACCAGGGGACCGATTCGATGACCCTCCGCCGTGAGGCTTTGGTCAGCCTGCGCAAGGTCGTGTCGGTCGATGGAGCATTCTTTGCCACGGTCGACCCGTCGACACTTCTGTATGCAAGCGCATTACGAGAAGGAATGCCAACCGAGGTCACTCCCCGTTTCTTGCACAATGAGTTCGCGCAGGACGACGTTAATAAGATCCGCTACCTTGCGACAGCCACACAACCGGTCAACTGGCTCGACCGGGCCACGGCCGGTGATCGCGAGCTCAGCCCCCGATACCGGGAGGTCATGCGTCCGATCGGCTTCGGTGACGAACTGCGGGCTGCCATTCGCGCTGACGGGTGGTGTTGGGGATTCATGTGCCTTCACCGCCAAGACGGCTCGGGTGGCTTTACCGGCGACGACGCCGCGTTCGTCTCCTCGCTTGTGCCCCACCTAGCGGCTGGCCTCCGCAGGTGCGCGGTGGCCGAGACGGTGTCGATTGTTACGGAGATTGATGGTCCCGGCGTATTCACCATCGCATCCGATTGGTCGCTCGGTTCAGCGACTCTCGCCGCGAAAAAATGGCTAACTGAACTCGCGGAGGAGGAGGCGCCACGAGGCAATCTGCCAATCTCGGTATACGCGGTGGTCGAGAAACTCCGTTGCTTGTGCGCTGATGATCTCGCGAATGGGATCGTTCCCAGCGTCCGGGTACGAGCCCCGTCGGGTCGATGGCTCACGCTTCACGGGTCATACCTCTCTGGCAACCGGAATGAAGTGGTCATCGTGGTCGAACCGTCGGATCGGCACGACCTCGCTCCTCTGATTATCGCTGCCTATGGCCTCACAGCCCGCGAGAGCCAGGTCGCCCAGCGTCTCCTCTTGGGCGCACCCACCAAGGAAATCGCCACCGCTCTCAGTATTTCGGCACACACTGTGAACGACCACATCAAGGCCATCTTCGACAAGACTGGTTCGCGAAGCCGCGGCGACTTTCTCGGGAGAATCTTTGCTACGCACTACTCGCCTTCTCGCCATGCCGCCGAGTCCAGGTGAGAGCCACCGTCGGTGAGTGTGAATGTCGGTCGAAGACAGCAGCGCCAATACAGAATCGCGACCAATGGGGGGTCAATGCCTGTCACCGTGCATCCGTCTTCCGTGGAACCGTTTCGAATCCGGGCTGCTGACCTCGCATCCGAAGTTCACGATTTCCCATTCGTAGGAGAAGGGCTGGGCTTCAGTTTGCTGATCTGGTAAATACTCGAATCACCAGGGCGGACCTAGTCCGCCGGGAATCCATCACCGCTTGGGGTGAACACTGCAACGGCTGACGAGGATGATTCGAGGTGTTTGAGCCGTCCGGCTGAGTCCGAAAAGGTCGAAATGTAGGGTATTTCCGTCTGGCACCTACGTGACATCGGGGAGGATAGTACGGCTGATAAGGGAGTTCAGTCGGGGATCTGAGTAGCGGAACTGCGTAGTGACGCTCGTACGACTACGCGTATCACTGGCAATAAGGGTGTAGTATTATGTTCTTATGCGTACGACACTAAGAAAAGCACGTCAAGAATCCGGCGTCAGCATGAAGGAGCTGGCTAGACGCCTCGGTGTCACGGTCCCTTCAGTCTCATCACTTGAGTTGAATGACGAGAGCGGATCCGCCAAACCTCAGACGGTTGATCGCGCGCTTGAGGCACTCGGCCTTGCACGTTGGGATGTGGTTCTGCCGGCTGAAGTGCTCAACGGCATCGTTCGCGACGCGCGCGCTTCCGTCGGGCGTGTGCGCTGGACGATGGCGCTCGAAGCTCAGAACATCTCCGACAACGCGGTCGAAGAATTAGTAACTCGTTCTGTGGCCCGAAGGGTGGCTGCTCTGCGATGAGTCAAACAGGCGATGGATTCGGAGCCAATCAACACAGGTCCGAAGGTGTTGGTAAGGGGGCCAAGTCCCTGCCGGATGATAAAACACCGAACTCCGAGGCCACGCCGGGCTCACTTGATCGTGAGTGGGATCTACATTACACGCAGTTCGGCGAGACGCCAATTGACGAGGACGCGCGAGAATTCCTGACACCCGCGTTTCGAGACATTGTGACGAAGGACGAACTGAATTTTGCGGAGTCGAACAACATTGCCACGGCTGCGGAGTGGTTAGAGGCGAATCCGTTTTTGGCGCACGGCGAGCTTCTAGATCAGACCGTCCTTCGCATGCTGCACCGCCGAATGTTTGGTGAAGTGTGGACATGGGCTGGACAGATTCGCGAACGCGAGACCAATATGGGGGTCGATCCGCACCAGATCGTTATCCAGTGGGAGGACGCGTTGCGAGACGCGAATTGGCAAATCGCGAACTCCACGTATGAACCGGCGGAGATTTGTGTCCGATTACATCGTCGCATGCTAGCGATTCATTGTTTTCCCAATGGGAACGGCCGGCACGCGCGCATCGTGGCTAATGAACTCGGGCGATTGCTCGGACTCGGTGATAACCCGTTCACGTGGGGCAGTGAAGCGGGCCGCGGCCATGAGGAGAAACTACGTCGTGAATACCTTGACGCTCTTCACCTTGCGGACAGCGAGGGCGATTTCGCGCCACTGGTGTCGATTGCGCTTTCGTAGTTTCGACGCGACGCGCAAATTGTCGGTCGCTCGTCCGTGGATGAGGCAGTTAACTGGTTCAAACTTTCCCGTCGCCGACTGTCGCCGTCACGATGTTCGAGGTTGCGTGTGAGCGAACGATTCCGTCAAAAGTAATCGGACGCGTTGCATCTTTGACGGCTGCGGCGAGTGCCGATAGCCGGTCCTCAGAAAGCTGGGCGAGGACCGTCGATACCGAAGCGGCACGCAAGGTCAACATGAGTTGATCGGGGCCTCCTTCGAAGAAAACCGGCAATTCGCATCTACGCACTTGGACATTGATAAATCCACTCTCGGTGACGAGATCAACCAACTTGTTCGAATCGCCAAAGCCCCAGGGACCCGCCGCGTAGGCATCTGCGGTTTCGTTACCCAGCACCTGTCCCAGGGCACGCCCGAGGGCGGCGAACGGGGGACAGGTATCAAGGTCGCACCACACGGCAATGCCCAGTTGGCCGGAGGGTCGCAACACCCGGCGCATTTCTACCAACGCCGCTCGTCGGTCGGGGAAGAACTGTACGCCCTGTTGACACGTGACCATATCGAAGTCATCGTCGGGGACCTCAAGCGAATCTGCCGGACACTCCAGATAATCGGTTGGAGCGCTGGCATCAAGGGGCGTCTTCGAACGAGCCAGTTCCAGCATGGCTGGGCTGAAATCACAACCCGTTACCCTCCCCGAGGGACCAACGCGAAGGGCGGCTTGCCGAGTCACTGTCCCCGGACCACACGCGACATCGAGAACGGCCTGTCCCCGTTGCGGCTTCAACTCGTCAAGCAGTATTTCGGACCATGGTGCGAACAGTCTCGGGACCATGATCTCGTCGTAGAAGCTCATCGCATCGGTCGATGCCGCCGCGAACGCAGCACCCCATTCTGGCCCGCCAGGCATTGCCCCTACTTTCCTCGTCATTTGGAACGTCACCATTACGCCTCAACGGCACTCTTTCTGCCAGAGGGCGGCCCCACTTGCGTTTTGGCAACAGGCGGGCTCGATGTCGTCGCAAACACCTCGTCGCAACCCTTCACGCTCGCTCGTCATGCCCTAGTATTTGGCACATTCTGATCGGCGCCTGCGGCGCGATGTCTTGAGGGGGGCAGTGTGTCATTGTTCGTGGAACCGGCTAACCGGGCGCCGGAAAAAGGACTCAAAAGCGGCGCACTGGGACTGATCTCCAGCACGGTTATCGGCATCGCCTCAACGGCCCCTGCCTATAGCCTGGCCGCCACCCTCGGTTTTGTCGTGGTGGCGATTGGCCTCCAGGCACCCATCGTCACGATTCTGGCTTTCGTCCCGATGTTTTTCGTCTCACTCGCCTTTCAGCAGATGAATAAGGCCGACCCCGACTGCGGCGCCAGTTTCACTTGGGCGACTCGGGCCTTCAGCCCCCGTGTGGGCTGGATGGGTGGTTGGGGTGTTCTCGTGGCCGACATCATCGTCATGTCGAGCCTGGCGCAAATAGCCGGACAGTACGTCTTCGACCTCTTCAATGCCAACGGCATCGGTAACGACGCGTCGAGCGTGTGGGTGCTGCTCGTCGGCATCGCCTGGATCGTCGCCATGACGGGGATCTGTTACGTGGGCATCGAGATCTCGGCTAACTTTCAAAAAGCTCTGCTGGGTGTTGAACTGACCATGCTGATCGTCATGTCGGTGTGGGCCCTCATTCGCGTGGGCGACGGTTCGGCCCCGGTCGGGCACATCGCCGTCGCCGCGTCGTGGTTCAATCCCTTCGCGATCAAACATTTCAGTTACTTCGTCAT
Source organism: Acidimicrobiaceae bacterium (assembly GCA_003170315.1). Lineage (GTDB taxonomy): Bacteria > Actinomycetota > Acidimicrobiia > Acidimicrobiales > RAAP-2 > RAAP-2. The sequence continues at coordinate 47,214 of PNAH01000010.1, read as the reverse complement.
CGGTCTGTCGGACATGCTCTTCATCTACTGGGGCTGGGACACCGCTCTGAACTTGAACGAGGAGTCAAAGGACGCGACAAACATTCCCGGCAAGGCCGGCATCTACTCGACCTTCATACTGCTGGGGATCTACGCGCTCGTCATACTCGCCACCGAGTCCTTCGCCGGTATTGGCAGCCACGGCATCGGCCTCGGCAATCCGAACCATACGAACGACGTACTGTCGATCCTCGGGCCGGCGATCTTCGGTCACTCCACGTTGGCCTCGGTCCTCGACCACCTCTTGCTCTTGATGGTTCTCTCCTCGGCCGCGGCCTCGACCCAGACGACGATCTTACCCACGGCGCGCACGGTGCTCTCGATGTCAGTGCACAAGGCGCTGCCGGACGTCTTCAAGAAAATGCACCGGCGATTCCTCACTCCGACGGTCGCGACGATTAGCTTCGGAGTCGCCTCCATCGCGCTCTACGTCGTGATGAATTCGATCTCCGCCGGTCACGTCATCACGGACTCGGTGGACTCGCTCGGCACGATGATTGCCTTCTACTACGGACTGACCGGATTCTCGTGCTTCTGGTACTACCGCAAGCAACTCACCAAGAGCGTGCACAACTTTTTCATCCAGGGCGTCATGCCGCTTGCCGGCGGACTGATTCTCTGGTCCATTCTCGGCTGGACGTTCTGGTACTACTGGAATCCCACCAACAGCTACACCCACTTCGTACTCTTTGGTCGCGACATCGGTGGAACGTTCACGCTGGACGTGGGCGCGCTCTTGCTTGGTGTGATCTTGATGTTCACGATGAATGTGTTCCGCCCGGCCTTCTTCCGTGGTGAGACGTTGACGCGCGATTCACCGACGCTCGTGACCGAAGAGTTCGCTACCCAGGCCGATCCGGTCGACTGAAGTGAGAAAGCAGGGACTATGACTAATAACCCTCGCATCGTCGTCGGTGTCGACGGTTCGGCCCTCGCGACGAACGCGCTCGAGTTCGCCGTCGAGGAGGCGCAACTGCGCCACGGCCATCTGCAGGTCACCTACGCCTACCCGGTCATGGAAAGGCCGGTCACCGGTTCGACCGGCAAGGACTATTACGAACAGGTGGAGGCCGACGCCCGCGCATTCATGGAGGACATCATGTCCAAGGCGCCGTCGACCGACGGACTCGAGGTCGAGTGGCTGGCCGTGCCGGGTAACCCCGCCGAGGTCCTCATTGAGGCGAGTCGCGGTTCGGCTCTGCTGGTGATCGGTTCACGGGGCGTCGGCGGTTTCATGGGCCTCATGATGGGTTCGGTCTCTACCCAGTGCGTGCACCACTCGCACTGTCCGGTGCTGGTAGTGCGCGAAGACCACTAGTCGATCGACGGTTGCGGCGCGGGGTGCGCGTAGTACGTGATACGTAGTAGTATCAAAACATGGCACGACGGACGGCATTACCGGCACACCTTTCGGTGCGATCCAACGATCCATCGGTGCTCATTCTGACCAGCCTCGTGTCGGGTTCCAAGCATGGGTGGGCCCTCACGAAGGACATCGAGGAGTTCTCGGGCGTCGCGCTCGGCCCCGGCACGTTGTACGGCGCTATCACTCGCCTCGAGGAGCGCGGATTGATTGAGCCATTGCCGGTCGAGGAACGCCGACGACCGTATCGAATTTCGGCCCACGGGCGGGCCGCGCTCACTGAAGCGATTCGAGAGATGCGCACGTTGGCGGATACCGGCGAGCAAAGGCTCGGGCTTCGGACGCTCGCGCGTTCAGTCGGCGGCGGATCTCGCGTCCTTGGATCGATGCCATGAGCGAACGGGACCGCTTCGAACACCTGATCCGCTGGTACCCCGCCTCCTGGCGGGCTCGATACGGGGAGGAGTTGACGACGCTCCTCCACGACACGCACGGTACGGCCAAAGTTCCCCTCGGTGTTCAATTCTCATTGGCGAGACGCGGCTCGATCGAACGAGCTCGAGCATTTGGTCTCTTCGGGAACTCCTTGGACGGCCCGAACCTGACCCGCGCCGGATCGCTACTCGTTCTTTGGGGGTGGGCACTTTTCATGGTGGCGGGGGCGATGGTCGCAAAATTCGGTGAACATTGGGAGTCGGCCGTTCCGGCGACACATCGATCACTTCCCCGTGTCGCATTCGGAGTGGTGCAGCTCGCCGGCGGACTCGGGGGTTTCATCGTCGTGATTGCCGCTGCTATCTCGTTACCGGGATTCTTGGAATTGCTGCGAGCCGGAAGGTGGCCGGAGATTCGACGTCCGGTGCTTCGATCGATGGCGACGGGAGTCATCGCATCCATCGCCACTGTCGCGATTCTGATTTGGTCCCACCATCTCAGCCCACATCAGCGAAACGGAGGATTCTTCTTTCACGGTTTGATATTCGTCCTGTGGGGTCTGACGATAGTGATTGCACTCTTCATGGCCACGGCGGCCGCGGCCGCCGTGGCGCACCAGACCTCATTGTCGCGACGAGTGCTTCGCCTGTTGGGGACAATGGCCACCGCCTTGACAGTTCTCATGCTGGGTGTTGCGGTGGGAACGATCATCTGGTGGACTGTTTTGGCTCACTACGCTCCCCGGTTCTTAGGAAGTGGACTCCTCGCGACGTCCAACGTCCTTCCGCTACCACTGGTCGCCGCGGTATTCCTGATGTTCGCCGGCTTGACGGTCGCCTCCGTCGGGACGATCAGGATTGCCCAATCGGTGGCACTGAAGCACTCATCTCTTGATGGATAGGGGATTTCCCCGTACTGAATAACTTCGGGCCTCGTGAGGTCCCTATCAAACGCCTGCGTGGACCGGACTGGCGTCTGAGACCAAAGCCTCGGGCGTTCGAATCACGATCGCCGAAACAAGCAGGCCGGCCAAAGCTATGAACGCCGCGACCTGGAACGCTGTCGTATAGCCATGGGTCGTGGCGATGTTCATGGCCTGTCGTGAGACGACGCCGTGCGAAGCACTCGCGATACTGGACAACTTCGACTTGTAAGTGTCAAACGCGATGGTGGAGAGAATGGCGAGACCGAGCGCACCGCCCACCTGCTGGGTGGTGTTGAGCAGTGCGGACGCGAGCCCGGCTTCGTTCGGCGGCACTCCGGACACGGCGGCCAAGGTCAACGGGACGAACGAGAGTCCCATACCGAGCGACACGATGAGCAACGGCACGAGAAGGGTCCCGTACCCACTGTGGATCGTGAGACGCGTGAGGAGTTCCAGACCCACGAAGGCCGCCGTCGGACCGACGAGCAAGGGAAGACGTATACCAATTCGTCCGACGAGTCGCGAGGCGAGCACGGCGGCCGTGATGATGCCGAGCGTCATGGGTAAGAAGCCGACACCGGTCTTGAGAGCGCTCCAACCCAACACGTTCTGAAGGAACTGGGTGAGGAAGAAGAACATCGAAAACATGGCCGTGCCGATGCAGAGCATCATGCCGTAGACGCCGGATCGGTTGCGGTTGGCGAAGATGTGCAGCGGCATCAACGCTTCCACCGTTCGAGTCTCGATCAGTACAAAGGCGATGAGCAAGACCGCCGCAAGGATCAAGGGGATAAGCGTGCTGGTCGCGGTCCAACTATGCGCCGCGACATTTGAAAGACCGTAGACCAGGGCGAGCATGCCCCCGGTAGCGCTGAGGGCTCCTGGAACGTCGAGCTTGCCCGACGTCGTCGAGGATTCATTCAGGGCGCGTGGAGCCAGAAAGAGGATGACGGCCGCGATGGGTACGTTGACGAAGAAGATCCAACGCCACGACACCAGATCCACCAGCAATCCACCGAGGAGCAGGCCTACGGCGCCGCCGGCGCCGGCCATTGCGGCGTACACGCCCATGGCCCGATTGCGCTGAGGACCTTCGGGAAAGTTCGTCGCGATGAGCGAGAGCGCGGTCGGGGCGGCAATGGCGCCGCCCACGCCCTGACACGCTCGGGTGATGATCAGCCAAATATCGGTCGTGGCGAAGCCCCCGAACAGTGACGACACCGCGAAAATCGAAATGCCAATCATGAACATTCGACGCTTGCCGAAGAGGTCGCCGGTGCGACCTCCGAAGAGCAAGAGTCCGCCGAAGGTCAGCGAGTACGCGGTAATGAGCCACTCGAGGTTGTTGACCGAGAAGTTCAGGCTGCGATGAATGGTGGGCAAGGCCACGTTCACGATCGTTGCGTCGAGGATGATCATGAGCTGCGCGCCGGCGATGACCGCCAGGGCGAGTCCGAGGTTCTTACCTTCAGTGTTGCTGCCTGTCATTTCCGGCGCTTCGATGGTTGACATTGGGAGTTCCTTGGAGTTAGTCGTGGACGGGATTGGTCGGAGCGGTGGCGAGGGGGAGAATTACGTCGTTGATAACGCGCCGCGAGAAGTTAGTGTCCGGTAGTTCACCGGTGATCAGCACCTGTTGAATCATGAGTGCCGGCAAAAGCGAAACGAGCAGATCAAGGTTGCGTTCGGTCGAAACCTCGCCCCTCGCAACCGCCCTCTCAAAGATCGAGCGGATCAGACGCGTTCGCGGCTCGATCATTCGTTCGCGAAAGACGTCGCGCAGTTCTGCGTCGTGGGCGAGGGCGGTGATAAGACCCAACATGATCTGGGCGTTGAATCGACTTTCCTGACTGCAGAATCCCTGACCGAGAGCGGCCAAGTCACTCTCGAGTGATCCCGTGTCCGGATCGACCATCGAACCCTTTGAACAGTTGAGGGCGTCCACGACGAGCGCGGCCTTTCCTTGCCAACGGCGATAGATCGTCGCCTTACTGGCGTGAGCGCGCGCCGCGACGGCGTCCATGGTCAGTCGGTCGTAACCAATCTCGGAGAGCAGATCGAGCGCCGCGTCGCGGATCGCGACGTCGCGACTCGTGTCCAGTGGATGACCGCGATGACGAATGCCGTGGCCGTCCTGGAGTTCCAAACGACGATTGACGACTTCGGTGTGATCCATGTGCCGCCCTATCTCTTCGTCGTGAATGTGTACTGTACCGTATCGTACACCTTATTTTCAACCTTCAATCGCCAGTGAATCAAGGGAAATACCAATCCGGGAAGGGTCTCGTCACCGTTGAGATCGACCACCTTCGAACCGTCGAGTTTGACGAGGATCAATACGAGATAGGGCCCTGGGAGAATCCCAACCAAAAAAGTTCGACGTCAGGGTTCTTCCGGATGGCACTATAGAACGCGGTGACGTAATACTCTAGGTATCTACCGTCCTAGTGAAAGTGTGATTTCGTGATTGAGTTCCGACTGAATGGTAATTGCGGCGTCTCGCCGTACCAGCAAATCGTCCAGCAGGTGAAGAGTGCTCTTCGCCTCGGGCGACTTCGCGTGGGCGACCAGCTGCCGACCGTCAAAGAAGTGGTCGGCAAAGTCGCCATAAATCCCAACACGGTGTTGAAGGCCTACCGCGAGCTCGAACACGAGGGTCTCGTGGCGGCCCGGCCGGGTATCGGGACCTTCGTAGTGAACACTTTCGACGAGACGACCTACGCTGCCCAGCGAACGCTCCGGCGGTCCCTCGAAGTGTGGATAGAAAAGGCACGTCGGGCTGGACTGGACGACGAAAGCATTGAAGCGCTCTTCGTCGACACGTTTCTCTTCGCGCCGAAGGAACTAGTCCGATGAGCTCTGCACTTGCCGCGATCGACCTCGGCAAGCGCTACGGACGCAAGTGGGCGTTGAGCAAGTGTACGTTGGACATTCCGGCCGGTCGCGTGGTCGGCCTGGTAGGCCCGAACGGGGCGGGCAAGACCACACTTCTCCACCTGGCTGTGGGACTTTTACGACCTAGTACCGGTTCGATCACTGTTCTCGACCAAGTGCCGGCATGCAGCGCGCAGCAACTTGGACGAATCGGTTTCGTCGCTCAAGACACGCCGGTGTACGCCGGTCTTAGTGTCGCCGCCCACTTGCAAATGGGAGCGGCGCTAAACGCCTCCTGGGACATGCAAATCGCGGAGCGCCGAATCAGCGACCTCGGACTAGATCCCAAGCAGCACGCGGGTCGACTTTCCGGTGGGCAACGGGCACAACTCGCGCTCACTCTGGCAATTGCCAAACGACCGTCGCTTCTCTTGTTGGACGAACCGGTCGCCAGTCTGGACCCGCTCGCGCGACGAGAGTTTCTCGCAATCCTGATGGACGTGGTCGCAGAACACAACGTCAGCGTCATTCTCAGCTCGCACTTGGTGGCCGATCTCGAACGAGTGTGTGATCACCTCGTGGTCCTCGCAGCGTCACGAGTGCAAGTGAATGGCGACATCGACGACCTATTGTCGACCCACCATCGTCTCGTTGGACCGCGTCGTGACCTTGACAACTTGCCCGACACTGTGCACGTCGTCGAAGCGAGTCACACCGATCGCCAAACCACGGTGACGGTGCGAAGTGTCGATCCGATTCTCGATCCCGTATGGAGTGTCGAGCCGCTGACGATGGAGGATTTGGTGCTGGCCTACATGGGTCAGGCCGAACAGCAGCGCCGTGATCTGGTTCGTTTGAAAGGCGGTACGTGATGATTCGCTTCGCATGGCGTCAATTTCGTTTGCAGGTCCTCGTCGTGTCCGGCCTCTTGGTCGCCGTCGCCGTCGTACTGCTCATCACCGGTCCCCACATGGCCCACTTGTTCGGGGAGTTGAAGAACTGCAAGAGCAAGAACGACTGCAGTTTTCTGACGACGGCGATTGGAACTTCGAACAGCGATATTGACAACTTCATGACGGCGACCAATCTGGTGTTTCCGGCAATCATCGGAATCTTCTGGGGCGCACCGTTGTTCGCGCGCGAACTGGAAACCGGTACCTATCGACTTGCGTGGTCCCAGGGGGTGACTAGATCGAAGTGGATCGGTTGCAAATTGGCGGTCGTTGGTGTCGCGAGCATGGTCGCCGCGGGACTCATGGGCTGGATGTTGACGTGGTGGTCGAGTCCGATCGATACCGTCAACGCGAACCGCTTCGGTACGCAGATCTACGACACTCACTACATTGTGCCCATCGGCTACGCGGCATTCGCGTTCGCCGTCGGCGTTGCCGCCGGGGTGCTCTGGCGTCGCACGTTGCCGGCGATGGCTACGACGCTCGTCGTCTTCGTCGCGGCGCGGATCACTTTCGCTCAGAAGCTACGTCCTGACCTGTTGTCGCCAGTGAAACTGGTCAGCAAGTTGTCCCGAGCCGGTGGCTACGGCTTCGAACAGACGCCCAACGGGCTTCATTTCATAGTCGGCGCTGAGAATCTGCCCAACGCGCTCGTATTCAATGCCGTCGTGAAGGGTAAGCACGGCGCGAGAGTGACCTCACAGTGGTTGCAGACGAATTGCCCAAAGTTGTTGATCCACGTGTCGCCGGTCGGGGGGCGCACCGGCGTCGGTATAAAAGGGAACGGTGCACCTAAAGCCTTCAGTGAGTGCGTCGACAAGATTGCGGCGAATTTCCATCAGGTCCTGACGTATCAGCCGGCAAGTCGCTTCTGGCCGTTCCAGTGGATCGAAGGTTCTATCTTCCTCGGCGCTGGCGTTGCCCTATGCGCGTTCAGTTACTGGTGGCTGCGCCGTCGCGTCGCTTAGACCACGGCGCATTCGGACTCTCTTAGAGCGCTCGCATCCGGTTGTTGCGTGGGTCGTGCGTGACCTCGGCCAGTCCCAGTGCCTCGAGCAACGGAGGGAGATACATCCCGAATCGACCGCGGTATCCCTTGCGCAGTCCGTACCACCCACCGACCGGATTGGTCGACGATCGTCCCCACGCTTCGACCGTGCCGTCGGCGGCCGGCTTGTTCTCGTCAGCCGCGCCCAGAGCGACCCAGTCCCCCTGGGCGAGGAGCCACGCGTGTAGGTCGTCGATCGCCGAAAGGTGATACTTCAGCGTCGTGGATCCCACCACGCACACCAGCGCCGGAGGATCGTCGTCGCGGTACATCGAATACTTCGACGATCCGGGCGGTGTCGTCAACTCCCACGGGTCGCTCTTCGTGCCCTTGGCCACCTAAACTCCTTTTCGAACGTGTTCAGCTATTTATTGAGGCGACCGCGAAGTGTGTCGACGCCCGCACCGCTGAGCGACATAAACAGCGGTCGCGTGGCCATCGCCATCACCAGGGCCAACGCCGGTCCCGCGACTTCGGGACCCTCTCCGTAGGACCAGTCCGCGTCGGTAGCGCGCAGGCGCAGTCCCGCGATGGTCTTCTTAGCCGCGACCGGAAAGTTCGATCCCTTGAACATGTCGAGACACGCCAGCTTGGCGTCCATCGACGTGTTATCAGCAACGCCGAGGGGTTCACGAATGTCCGTGCCGTGGACCACGACTTCGCCGAGCATGGCCATCGCCGGGGCCGGCGGCTTGTTGGTGGTCGTCGTTCGGGCGCGAATGCGCGCGACGATGTCACTGGGTGACGCCTGGGCGGCGCCGCGAACGTCTCGATCCGTCATGACGTCGAAACGAAAGCCACTGGAGATGAGGCCCTTCATGAAACGCCCCGTCGACTGTTCGCTGGCGACCATCATGTGGGCCGCCACTAGATGAACGTTCCAGCCCTTGCAGAGGGTGTCGGCCGTCCACTGCTCGGGCGACAGCGATTCCAGCATGTCCGCGGCCCGGGTTCGTTCGTCGTGAATCATCTTCCAGGTGTGAGTGTTGTCGCTCATGATCTCCCTCTACGTTCAGCACATCGTACGCAACGAGCGACGTCACGTCCGAAGGATTCAGTCGACCAGTTGTCCGCCGACGGCGACCGTGGCGAGACGGTCCAAGAAGTGCTCCCAGCCCTCTTCGTGGTCACTGATGGCGTCGTCCGGGAGCCCGCTGTGCACCAGTCGCACGAGCGTCTCGTCACCCTTCGCGAGGAGCGTGATGGCGACCTTGGTCGATCCGGCCGGGATCGGATGGCCCGGTTCGTTCCAGCCGAAGGTGAAGACCACTTTTTCGTTCGGCGTGACTTCCACGAACTCACCCCGGGCGGGATGATCGCCACCGACGTTGAGCTTGTAGAGGCCCCCGGGTCGAGGGTCGAACTCTACGTCGGTGCCCAACCACGATTGCATCCCGGGCTCTATCAAGAGGGCAAAGATCGTCGACGGATCGGCCTTCACCAGGACCTCGCGCGTTAATTCAGCCATGTCTATTTTCCTTTTTTTGTTGGGCCGCTTCCGCGGCGGTTTTGAGTCGATCGAGGCCACCGGACCAGTACTGGTCGAGGAACGTGCGCAGTCGAACCATCTCCTCGACGTTGGCGCGGTAGAGCCGACGGTTGCCGGCACGACGTTCACAAATGAGATTCGCCTGTCGCAACACACTTAGATGCTGGGAGATTGCCGAACGCGTGACGTCGTGAAAGTGCAAAGCGATGTCGGTGGCGGGCATTTCGCTCGACCACACGAGTCGCAGAATCTCGCGACGTCGGGGATCGGCGATCGCCTTGAGCGCGGTGTCCATCGCTTCAGTGTAAGCGAGTGCTTACGTAAGAAGCAACTGAAATTCGAAAAAATCTTTAGGTCGTGCCAAGGTTCTTCGTACTTTCGGTCGTCGACCGGGCGTGGTCGCTGATCGCCTCGACGATCGTCGCCCAGTCGCGCGGCGCGAGGTCGTGGCCCATGCCGGCGATAGCCAGGAATCGCGCTCCGGGGATGCATTGGGCCGTGCCAACCCCGCCACTGATGTCGATCAGTGCGTCGGCGTCGCCGTGGATGACCAGCGTGGACACGTCGACGCTACGAAGTGACTGCGTGCGGCTGCCCGAGGCCATTACGGCCGCCAACTGTCGCGCGACGCCGCGCGGGCAAAAGCAGCGATCGAAGGCGTCACCCACGCGTTGGGCGACTCGGTCCGGGTCGAACGCCGTCGGGCTGGTGAGCCGTTGGAGCGTTTGACTTCGGGCGATGACCGTGGCCCGGTCCTGACCCGGCGGCGCGTAGAACAAGGCGGCGACCTCGGGACTGGCCTGTCCCACGTCGCGGTCGCCCGTCGTGGACATGATCGAGGTCATTGACCGCAGCCGACTTGCGTGGTCAATCGCCAATTGCTGGACGATCATTCCGCCCATCGACACGCCCGCGACGTGGGCCCTCTCCACGTCGAGGGCGTCGAGAACGGCGATGGCGTCAGCGGCCATATCCGACAGGCGGTACGGGACGTCGGCGGCACGACCTTCGCGAAGAGCGGCCGCGACGTCTTTGAGATGCGGTGTGAACTCATCAAGTTTGCTCGAGAGTCCGACGTCGCGGTTGTCAAAGCGGATCACGAAGAAACCCAGCTCCACGAACCTTTGGCAGAACTCAACGTCATAGCTGACGCACTGGCCGCCCAGCCCACTGACGAGCAGCAGTGGCTCGTCGCCCGGCTGCCCGAACGTTTCGTAGTACAGCTCAACGGGGCCGTTAGAGGCGAACGGCACAGGTGCTTCGCGTCATTCGAAGACCAGACAGCCTTCGTCGAGGTCGACCAACGGGAGTTCGTCTCGTTCGGCCCAGTAGTCCTGGGTGTGACGCCACTCCGGCTTCTCGAGTCGCTTCGGCATGAGGTGCATCGAACGCATCAGGTAGTTCGGGTTGAAGTACTCCACGTCGACCCATTCCAACCACGGATCGTCGCGGTCCACCGCGCGCAGTTGCGGAGTGACGCGCGTCGCGCCGAGTTCGTCCATGTGCGCGAGCATTCGATTGACGAAATCGCTGACGAGGTCGACGCGCAGGGTCCAGCTGGCGCGGAAGTAACCGAAGACCCACACGAGATTGGGCACGCCGGAAAACATCATGCCGCGGTAGGTGACCGTGTCGGCGAAGTCCAACGGCGCGCCATCGATCGAAAACGAGATGTCGCCCAAGACGCTCAGGTTGAATCCGGTCGCCGTCACAATGATGTCCGCGTCCAGTTCGCTTCCGGACTTAAGCGCGACGCCTCCTTCCGTGAAGGTTTCGATCTCGTCGGTGACCATCGAAACCTGGCCGGCGCTGATGGCTTTGAACAGGTCGCCGTCGGGCAGAAAGGCGATTCGCTGGCGCCACGGCAGGTAGCGCGGCGTGAAGTGCGTCGCGACGTCGAAGCCCGGTGGCAGGGCATCGCGAACCAGGTCGATCAGTGCCTCCTTGGCGAACTCCGGCTCTTCGAGTGCCAGCTGGGTGAGTGCGCGCAAGTTGAAGAGGTTCTCGCGACGCACGATGTCGTGGACCCACTCTTCGGGAACGTCGAGTTCGCGCAGATGATCGGCCAGAAGATTTCGGTTCTCACCCGTGAAGTAATAGGTCGGCGAGCGTTGGAGGATCGTGACGTGCTCGACGTCATCGGCGATCGCCGGCACCAGCGTGGCCGCGGTTGCGCCCGAACCGATGACGAGAACTTCTTTATCGCGGTAGTCCAGGTCCTCCGGCCAGGTTTGGGGATGGACAATCGTGCCCCGAAACCTCTCCATGCCCGGCCAATCGGGCGTGTACCCCTCGGCGTGGCGGTAGTAGCCCTGGCACATCCAAAGGAAGTTGGCGCTGATGAAGACCGCGTCCTCGGTGTCCGCGCGCGTCGCGCGCACGGTCCAGCGGTTGTCGGCACTGCTCCACGACGCCGAGTCGATGTGGTGCCCGTAGCGAATGTGGCGGCTCAGGTCGTTCTCGGCGATGACGTCGCTCAGGTACTTCTGAATCTCGGCGGCCGTCGCGATTGGCGCACTGGTCCACGGCTTGAAGCGGTACCCGAAGGTGTAGAGGTCGCTGTCGGAACGAATCCCGGGGTAGCGGTGCGTGTGCCAGGTCCCGCCGAAACTCTCTTGGGCCTCGAGTATGACGAAACTTCGATCGGGATTCTGCGTTTGCAAGTGATAGGCCGTTCCGATTCCCGAGATGCCGGCGCCCACGATGGCGACGTCGAAGTGCTCGATCGCCTGGTCCTTGGTTGTTTCGCGCTCCATGGTCGTGCTCATCGTCGTCCTCTCCGGGTCCGCGTCAGCGACAACGGCGTCGTGCTCTCGGTCCGCCTCAATTGGAGATTAACCGGCGCGCGAATCTGACGCCGAGTGATGTTGCTCCTTCGTCACGTCATTGGTGAAGAGCGCGCATTGCTCCGCGTTAGAGTCTTGGCGCACGAGACAGAAAGAGGAGCCATGAAAGCCGCGGTCTACTACGAGAATGGCGCCCCGAGTGTCTTTCGCTACGAAGAGGTACCCGACCCGGTCCCCGGACTCGGCGAGATGCTGATCGGTGTCGAGGTCGTCAGCATCGAAGGTGGCGACACGCTGAATCGATTGGGCGGACCACTGGTCAGCGTTCCCCACGTCGTCGGCTACCAATGCGCCGGAACCGTATTGAGCGTCGGACCAGACGTCTCGGGTTTCGCGGTCGGGGACCGCGTCGTCTCCCTCGCCTTTCACGGATCGCACGCCGCGCTTCGCGTCGCGCATCCGCTCACCACTTGGAAGATTCCCGACGGACTCGCGACCGAACTTGCGGCCTGCGTGCCCGTGGCCTACGGGACGGCCCATGACGGACTCTTCGAATTCGGGCGTCTGGCCGAAGGAGAGACGGCACTGATTCACGCCGGCGCCGGCGGCGTGGGACTGGCGGCCATTCAGATGGCCAAGCGCGCCGGCGCGCGGGTCATCGCGACGGCCTCAAGCGACGAGCGCCTCGAGCGCCTTCGGGACTTCGGTCTCGATGACGGCATCAACTACCGCGAGAAGGACTTCGTGGCCGAAGTTCGTTCACTCACCAACAACAGGGGTGCCGACGTCATCCTCGATTCGGTGGGCGGAGAAAACCTCCAAAAGAGCCTCACGGCACTGGCCTATCGCGGTCGGTGCGTCACGTT
>PNAH01000010.1:0-34396 GCA_003170315.1 Acidimicrobiaceae bacterium | reverse complement strand
GATCTCCGCGTCGAGATCGACCGGAGATTCGCCTTGGCCGACGCCGAGGAGGCGCACGCGTTCATCGAGAGTCGTCAGGCCTTTGGCCGGGTGGTCCTGCTCACTGAGTAGACGCGATCAGGTGCTGGGGGAGTCCTCAGCGCTCAGTTCGCCGTGCTCGGCCTCGAAAGTCTTGAGCGTTTCGATGTACTTCTCAATGTCACTCTCGATAGTGGCCGAAGCACGATTCTGGGTCTGGAGGTAGGCCGCGAGTCCCAACTGGCGCAGCACGCCGTCGGCCCCACGCTTGGCCTGAACTTCGCCGACCTTGGCCTGGCCCTTGGCCGCCGCGTCCTTGGCCGCCGACGCTGCCGAAGCCGCCTGTTCTTTCACCTTGTCCATGAATCCCATGGGATCTCCTTTGTGTCGCCTGCTCACCGTCACGTTACCGCTCAACCCTGATGCTTCGCCCGCCCGAGACGTGATGGGAATGTCGCCACACCTCGATTGATCAGAAATGTAAACGACGGCCAGTAGTGACCTATGACCTTAGGAAAGTCACTGAATGGATTTGGTTCGCTTACCCGTCAGTCTTAGAATTGGTCTGCGCCACGGGTTCGTGCCGCGCCACGTTGCGCGACCTGCACCTTATTCACCCGGGACCCACAACCGAAGGATCGTGCCCATGAGTGTTCCCAGTGCCTCGTATTCCGTAACCATGCGCGTGACGCTGGAGAACCACTCGCGAATCGGCGCGGTCACCACGGCGGTCGGAGACGCCGGGGGCGCCGTCACGGCCCTCGACGTGGTCGATCCCAACGGTTCGGGTATGACCATCGACTTGACCTGCAATGCCACGGACGAGGGCCACTCCGAGCTGCTTCGCGCCGCCGTCGAAGTCGTCGACGGCGCTCGCGTGATCGCCATGAGTGACCGCACCTTCCTTATGCACCTCGGCGGCACGATCTCGGTGGAACCCAAAGTTCCGCTCAAAACGCGTGACGACCTTTCGATGGCCTACACGCCGGGCGTAGCGCGCATATCGATGGCGATCGCCAAAGACCCGTCGGCCGCGCGCAAATTGACCATCAAGCGCAATACCGTCGCCGTGGTGACCGACGGTTCAGCGGTCCTCGGTCTTGGCAATATCGGACCGGAGGCGGCTCTTCCGGTAATGGAAGGCAAGGCGCTCTTATTCAAGCGTTTCGCGGGCATCGACGCGTGGCCGGTCTGTCTCGCGACCCAGGACGTCGACGAGATCGTGCGAATCGTCCAGTGCATCGCTCCGGTGTATGGCGGTATCAACTTGGAGGACATCTCCGCCCCGCGCTGCTTTGAGATCGAGCGGCGCCTTCGCGACCTGCTCGATATTCCCGTCTTCCACGATGACCAACACGGCACGGCCATCGTCGTGTTCGCGGCCCTGCTCAACGCTCTTCGGGTGGTGGGCAAGGAGATGAAGGACGTCCGGGTCGTGGTGCTCGGCGTCGGGGCGGCCGGCGTCGCCATTTCCAAGTTGCTCTTAAAAGAAGGGGTGGGCGACGTCATTGGCGTCAATCGCGGCGGCATCATCTCGGCCAACGACGAGCACCTCGACTCAGAACGGCGATGGGTGGCATCGCACACCAACAAAGAAAAGCGCACCGGCTCGCTCAGTGACGCCATGACGGGCGCCGACGTTCTGATCGGCGTCTCGGGATCCAACCTCGTGAGCGAAGAACAGCTGAAATTGCTGGCGCCGGAGTCAATCATCTTCGCCCTGGCCAACCCGGACCCCGAGGTCGACCCGGTGCTGGCGCGACGGTACGCCGCGGTCGTGGCGACGGGCCGCAGCGACGAACCAAACCAGATCAATAACGTCCTGGCGTTTCCGGGAATCTTTCGAGGCATGCTCAACGCGGGGGCCAAACAGGTCACCGAGGAAATCGAGATTGCCGCCGGACGCGCTATTGCCGACGTCGTCACGCCGGGCGAACTGTCGGCCGACTACATCGTGCCGACGGTCTTTAATCCGTTGGTCGTCACCGCTGTGACGAGTGCGGTCGAACGGTTGGTTGGACAGACCCGATAGTTCAGCGAGCTCGTGACGTAAGCAGTGCGCTCGGATGGGTCGATGACGAGTTCATAGCCGTCATTTATTCAGTCCCTGGGTTGGAGAATGGATGGCCTGCCGTTAGCGTTCATAAAGCATGAGGCTCAGCCACAAGATTCCCGAGACGCCGTGGCGAGCGCGTAATACCTGGGCCGTACGGCCCCGGATGGTGGTGCCGCTCTTCGGGGGACTTGCGGCCTTCGGTTTCGGCGAGGGCCTACTCGTTCAGTCCCAATGGGGGGCGTCGCCGTGGACCGTCTTCGCCGAAGGAAGCGCCAAGCACTTCGGGATCTCGCTCGGCTGGGCGACCGCGCTGATAAGCCTGGTCGTTCTCGCCGCCTGGATTCCGCTTCGCCAGCGTCTCGGTTTCGGGACGATTTCGAACGTCGTGATCATCGCCTACGTCTTGGACCTGACGACGTACGCGGTTGCGGCGCCGCACGCGATGTGGTTGAAGATCACCTACGTCCTTGGGGCGGTGCTCTCCATCGGCATCGGCAGCGCCTTCTATCTGACGTGCAACCTCGGACCGGGTCCCCGTGACGGGCTCATGACGGGTCTGCACAAAAGACTGAACGTAAGCATTGTCTACGTTCGCCTCACCATCGAAGCGGTGGTGTTGACGATCGGCTGGCTCCTCGGTGGCACCGTCGGCGTCGCCACGGCGTTCTTCGCCGCGACGATCGGTTTTAGCATCGGCGCAAGTCTGAACGTGTTGGAGCGAACAGTGAACTGGTGGCGCGGGTGATATCGGGAAGTCAGCTCGCGGAGTTCTTCATCGCTTCGATCACCATCATCATGGTGCCCGGACCAAGCGTGCTGTTCACGTTGGCGCGCGGCGTTGCCTGGGGCCGCGCCGTCGCGGTGCTGACGGTCCTCGGTAACTCGATCGGCACGTTGATCCTCTCAATCATCGTGGCGATCGGACTCGGACCCATGCTCAGTCACTCCAAGACGTTCTCGATCACGCTGCAGTTGGCCGGTGGGCTCTACCTGTTGTGGCTCGGTGTGAGCGCCATGCGGCATCGACACGCGCACGCCGCCGCGATGACCAAGCGCGAAGAGTATCGCCCGTCGAACGTGCAGGTCATACGCCAGGGATTCACCGTCGGCATCTTGAACCCGAAGTCGCTGGTGTTCTTCGCCGCCGTCTTTCCGCACTTCGTCAACCGGACCAAAGGCAGCGTGACGGTGCAGCTGTTGATCTTCGGGGGCATCTTCAGTGTGATGGCCTTTCTGAGCGACGGGACGTGGGGCATGATCGCCGGCACGGCGCGCGAGTGGCTGTCCGACTCGCCGCATCGGTTGGTCGTCCTTCGAACGGTCGGGGCGTGCGTGATGATGACGCTCGGCGTGATCATCGTGGTGAGTGCCCTCACGTCGTAGGCGGCTTTAATGTCACAGCTGTTTTGTAGTTTCGATACGTGGGGAATGTGTACGCCGGCGGACATAGCCAGCGAGTGGAGTCGTACGTTGGTTCGTTCATCGCGAACTTGCCTGAGATGCTCGGCGCCATGGCCGCGGATCCCCGCTGTCTCGTGTCGGTCATCGAGTTCGCGGACTTTCGCTACGTGCAGTTCTGGGTCGAGCCCGAAGGCCTGATCATCGCCGAGGTGGTCTCGAACCTCAATATCGGCGACGCCGTAGCGCTGAAACCGGAGGACGAGGAGAAGCTTCGAAAGGCCGGTTGGTCCGAGCCGTCACCCGGCGCGACGCCCAATTGGCGTTACGAAGCGAGCGGGATCACCGGACTCGAGAAGATTGCCGCCCTGACGCGTGACGCGGTCTACCACGTGCTCCGAGAAACCGACACCAATCCTGTGTCGGTGCGCACGTGGGAGATGCCCCGTCGCGATCGTTCGAGCGACGAACTTCGAGAACAGGCACGCGTTCACTATCAAGCGACCTTGCGCGACCTCGAGCGGCGACTCGACGAAGACTAGGTAGCGCTCGTTTCCACCATCGCCCTTCCTACACTCGATGGGGCAATGGAGACGCGATGAGTATGCACGGCGCAGGGGGCGGGGGCGGCGGTCGCATGGGCATGCGGTCGTTGCGCCAGAACCGCGACATCCTCGAGCACCAAATCAAAAAAGGGACATTGCCGAGGATTCTCACTTTCGCCAAGCAGTACCACGCCTTGCTCGTCGTCTTTCTGACTGCCGTCGTTCTGGACGCCATCGTGAGTTCGGTCACACCATTGTTGTTTCGCGCCGTCATCGATATCGGCATCAAGCACAGACGCGAGGGCCTGGTCGTCGGACTGGCGTCGGTGGCCGCCGGACTGGCCATCTTCGACGCGATCCTCTCACTCTTTGAACGCCGAATTTCGGCGTTGATCGGCGAAGGTCTGATCTACGACCTGCGGGCGAAGGTCTTCAGCCACATTCAAGAGATGCCGATCGCCTTTTTCTCGCGCACGCAGACCGGCGCCCTCATAAGTCGATTGAACAATGACGTGATCGGGGCCCAGCAGGCCTTTACCGACCTCTTCTCGAACGTCGTCGGCAACGTGATCTTGGTGACCATCGTCATCGCGACGATGTTCGTCCTGAGTTGGCAGATCACGCTCGTGGCGTTGCTGTTGTTGCCGGTATTTCTGATTCCGGCACGAAGGGTTGGACGGAAGCTGGGAACTCTGTTTCAGCGGGGCATGGAACTGAACGCCGAAATGAACATGGTGATGACCGAACGCTTCAACGTGTCCGGCGCCATGCTCGTGAAGCTTTTTGGACGCCCCCAGGACGAGCGAAAGTTCTTCGAGAGTCGAGCCGGGCAGGTGCGCGATATCGGCATTCGCCAGGCGACGTATCAACGCTTCTTCTTCGTGGCGCTCTCCTTGACCGCGTCGTTGGCCGTGGCCTTCGCCTACGGCTTCGGAGGCGTGGAGGTGTTGAAGGGCGAACTCGCCCTCGGCACCCTCGTGGCCCTGACCCTCTACCTGACTCGTCTCTACGGACCGCTCACGCAATTGTCGCAACTGAACATCGACTACATGTCGGCCATGGTCAGTTTCGAACGGCTCTTCGAGGTGCTCGACCTGGAGCCGATGATCAAGGAGAGTCCCGACGCCGTCGTGATGCCCGATGGTCCGTCGGAGTTGATCTTCGATCACGTGGACTTCTCTTACCCCGGGGCCGAGGAAGTGTCACTGGCTTCGCTCGAGGCGGTCGCGCGACTGGATGACACGCCGCGCACTGACGTGCTCCACGACGTCTCTTTCCGCGTGGAGCCGGGCACGATGACGGCGCTGGTCGGTCACAGCGGTGCGGGCAAAACGACTATTTCGATGTTGGTGTCGCGCCTCTACGACGTCGACCGTGGTGCCGTCACCATCAATGATGTCGATGTGCGCCACGCCACTACAGCGTCACTCAACGCCATGGTCGGCGTTGTCACGCAGGACCCGCACCTCTTTCACGACACCTTGCGGACCAATCTAATATTCGCGCGACCCAACGCCACACCGGCGGAAATCGAAACGGCTCTGCGAGCGGCCCAGATCTGGGAGTTGGTGCAGTCGCTGCCGCTCGGTCTCGAGACCGTCGTGGGCGAGCGTGGTTATCGACTCAGCGGCGGCGAGAAGCAGCGGGTCGCGCTAGCGCGACTGTTGCTCAAGGCACCGCGTCTAGTGGTCCTCGATGAGGCCACGGCCCACCTCGACAACGAGAGCGAGGCGGCAGTGCAGCGCGCCCTGGACGAGACCATGTCATCGCGCACGTCATTGGTGATTGCGCACCGGCTTTCGACGATTCGAAACGCCGATCAGATATTGGTCGTCGAAAACGGCACCGTGGTCCAACGCGGCTCTCACGCGGAGCTCTTGGCCGAAGGTGGTGTCTACCGGGTCCTCTACGAGACGCAGTTCGCCGACCAGGAGGACTAACCCATCGAGTGAAAGCCGCCGTCGACGTAGATGATCGACGCGGTCGTGCCGCGAAGCAGTGGCGATAACATCGCGACGGCGGTGTCGGCGACGGCGCTCGAGTCATAGACGTCCCAGCCGAGCGGCGCCTTGTCGGTCCACGCGTCCTCGAACTGTGAGAAACCGGGGACCGATTTGGCGGCGACGGTGCGAATCGGCCCGGCCGCCAACATGTTGACGCGGATCTTGTCGGGTCCGACCTCCTTGGCGACGTAGCGACCGAGTGATTCGAGTCCGGCCTTCATGACGCCCATCCAGTCGTAGGCCGGAAAGGCCCTCGAGCCGTCGAAGTCCAACGCGATGACCGACGCCCCTCCGAGAACCTCACTCTTTTGCAGCAGCGGGCGAAAGGCGCCCACCAGTGCGGCCAATGAATAGGTCGAGATGTGCAGCGCGGTCGCGACGTCTTCGAAGGGAGAGGCGAACATCCCGTGGCCGAGACAACTCGGCGGCGCCATGCCAATGGCGTGCACGAGCCCATCGAGTCGCCCGAATCGAGTCGTCAGTTCGGCCGCGGCGGCCTCGACCTGGTTGGGGTCGGTGACGTCGAGTTCGACGATTTCGCCGACGTCACCGAGTTTGCGCGCGGTGCGCTTCGTCAATGAAAGGCCGCGTCCGGCCCCCGAGAGCGCGATCGTCGCGCCCTCTTCCAGGGCGCGCTTGGCGATGCCGAAAGCCAACGAGTCGTCGGTGAGGACGCCGGTAACGAGAATGCGGTGGTCTTTTAAGAGCGGCATCTTGTTAGCGTACTTGCCAACATCTATTTTCAAGGACGACGATGGCAACAGTTGGCATTCTGGGTGGCACCGGTCCCGCCGGTCGAGGAGTCGCGGCGCGACTCGCGGGTGCGGGGTACTCCGTCGTACTCGGCTCGCGTGACGCCGAGCGAGCGACGGGTATCGCGCGAGGACTTACGCTTCGTGGCGAGGGCACCGTCGAAGGCGGTACGAACGAGGAAGCCGCCGCGTGCAACCTGGTCGTGGTCGCAACACCGTGGGATTCGGCGATCGCCACCACGAACGCGCTGCGTCAAGAACTCAAGGGCAAGATCGTGATCTCGATGGTGAACGCGCTCTCGCGCGAGGGCCGCGAGATGGTGGCGCTCTATCCGTCGCGCGGTTCAATGGCTGCTCAGATCGCTCACGCGTTGCCCGAAAGCGTAATCGTGGGGGCCTTCCATCACCTGCCGGCCGCGCAAATGGAAGACCTCGACTCCGAACTTGACGCCGACGTGCTGATCTTTTCCGACGACGACGACGCGCGGCGACAGGTCGCCGAGATGATCGATCGCGTGAATGGGTTACGCGCAGTCATCGCGGGATCCATGTCCCTCGCCAGCCCCATCGAAGCCTTCACCGCCGTGTGCATCTCCATCAACATTCGACACAAGACCCACTGCTACGTGAAAATGGCGGGTCTCTAGCTCGATGCAGCTCTATGACACCGCGCGCGGCGGCGTGTACGCCCTCGAGGCGGGCCCGCTCGTCACCATCTACACCTGTGGCATCACGCCCTACGACGCGGCGCACCTGGGACACGCCTACGTCTATCTCTGCTTCGACCTCTTGCAGCGTCGACTGCGCGACGCCGGTCACGAGACGCGTTGCGTGCGCAACGTCACCGACGTCGACGACGACATGCTGCGCAAGTCGCGCGAACTGGGGGTCAACTACTTAGACCTCGCGGCCCAAGAGATGGCCAAGTTCGAACGCGACATGCAACTGATCAACCTCCTCCCGGTCTACGGCGAACCCCGCGCGACCGGGGCGATTCCGGAGATCCTCACCATGATCGGACGTACCTTCGAAGCGGGCCTGGCCTACGAGGTCGACGGGTCCGTCTACTTTGAGGTTTCGAAGTTTCCCAAGTTCGGACAGGTGAGCCACGAGGATCGCCGCGCCATGTTGGAACTCGCGGCCGTGCACGGAGGTCGTCCCGACGATCCCAACAAACGTGACCCGCTGGACTTCGTGCTCTGGCAGCCGTCCTTAGAAGACGAACCGGCCTGGGAGTCTCGCTGGGGGGCGGGACGACCGGGGTGGCATATCGAGTGCTCGGCGATCGCGCTGCGCGACCTCGGCGTCACCCTAGACGTGCACGGCGGGGGACGCGACCTGGCCTTTCCGCATCACGAGTGCGAAGCGGCCCAGAGCGAGTCGGTCTCCGGCGCACCGTTCGTGAAGCACTGGATGCACGTCGGACTGGTCGGACTCGATGGCACCAAGATGTCGAAGTCCCTGGGCAACCTCGTCTTCGTCGAAGAGTTGGCCCAGCGCGCCGAACCGACCGCCGTGCGATTGGCGCTGCTGGACCATCACTACCGCGAGGACTGGGAGTGGCGTGATGAGTTGCTTGCCATGGCCCAATCTCGTCTCGCCACGTGGCGCTCGACGCTCACCAACGGTCGACCGAGCTCGGTCTTGGACGACGTGCGCGACGCTCTCGACGACGACCTCGACGGTCCGGCGGCGATGCGCGCGGTCGATGATGCCGCACACGCCGGCTTCAACGTCGCCCCAGCCGCTTTATTGTTAGGCATTAACATTTGACAATGAGTGGCCGAAATGTCTGACATCGAAGTTCAGCTCCCGGACGGCAGTCGGCGCACGCTCCCGCAAGGTTCCTCGGCGTACGACCTCGCCAGCGCGATTGGCAAACGCCTGGCGAAAGACGCCCTCGCGGCCCAGGTCAACGGTCAATTGACGGATCTCACGGCGCCGCTGCCCAACGGCGCCACCGTCGCGATCGTGACGCCCCAGAGCGACCACGGTCGCGAGGTCATCCGTCACTCCAGTGCCCACGTGCTGGCGCAAGCCGTCACCCGTCTCTGGCCTGGGGCGCACTACGCCATTGGCCCGGCCATCGCCGACGGCTTCTACTACGACTTCGAACTGCCGGGCGGGGCGCACTTCAGTGACGACGACCTGATTCGCATCGACGAAGCGATGCGCGCCATCATCGCCGAGGACCAGCCGTTCATCCGACACGAATACTCGATCGACGAAGGCCTGGCGCTCTTCCGGGATCAGCCCTTCAAGCTGGAGATCATCAACGCCGTGGCGAAGGCCCCGACCGACGAAGACCTCGCCGAAATGGGCTCGACGTCCTCGGTCTCGACCTATTCGAACTCGCCGGCGTTCACCGACCTCTGTCGGGGTCCGCACGTCCCCTCGACGGCGCGTCTCGGACATTTCCTGCTGACCCGGGTCGCCGGGGCCTACTGGCGCGGCGACGAGAAGAACCCGCAGTTGCAGCGCATCTACGGCACGGCATGGGAGAGCGACGCCGCGCTGATTGCGCACCTCGAACAGATGGCCCAGGCCGAACTGCGCGATCACCGCAAGCTCGGGGCGGAGTTGGACCTCTTCTCCTTCCCCAGTGAGATCGGTCCGGGACTGGCGGTCTTTCACCCCAAGGGCGGCACGATGCGCCGCGTGATGGAGGAGTACTCGCGTCAGCGCCACGAGGCCTCGGGCTACGACTTCGTCTACTCACCCCATATCACCAAGTCCGACCTCTTCGAGATCTCCGGACACCTCGAATGGTTCGCCGAGTCGATGTACCCGCCCATGGAGCTCGACGGCGGCACCCAGTACTACCTGAAACCGATGAACTGTCCCTTCCACACGTTGATCTTCAAGTCGAGCCAGCGAAGTTACCGCGATCTGCCACTTCGCTACTTCGAGTTCGGTTCGGTCTATCGCTACGAGAAATCCGGGGCCGTTCACGGACTCACTCGCGTGCGAGGGATGACCATGGACGACGCCCACATTTTCTGCACGATGGAACAGATGGCCGAAGAGTTGACGCGCACCCTGCAGTTCGTGCTGGACCTGCTGCGCGACTTCGGACTCAACGACTTCTACCTCGAACTCTCCACGCGCCCCCCGGGCAAAGCGGTGGGGACCGACGAGGAATGGGATGAGGCCGAGGCGACGTTGGAGCGGGTGGCGATTGCGGCGGGACTGGAGTTGGTGATGGACCCCGGTGGCGGCGCGTTCTACGGACCGAAGATCTCCGTTCAGGCCCGCGACGCCATCGGCCGGACCCATCAGATCTCGACCGTGCAACTCGACTTCCAGACGCCCCAGCGCTTCGACGCCAGCTACGTCGCGGCCGATAACACCCGCCGCGTGCCCATCATGATTCACCGGGCCCTTTTCGGCTCGGTGGAGCGTTTCATGGCCATACTGCTCGAGCACTACGCCGGCAACATGCCGACCTGGCTCTGTCCCGAGCAGGTTCGGGTCCTCGGGGTGCGCGACGATCACGACGCCTACGCCCGGTACGTCGCCGAGACCCTCGCGCTCGACGGCCTGCGGGTGAACGTCGAAGTGGCCAGCGAACCACTGGGTGCGCGAATTCGAAGGGCCAAGCTCGAGAAGATCCCCTACATCCTCGTGGTCGGCGACGACGACGTCGAAAAGGGCACGCTCGGGGTCAACGCCCGCGGTTCGAACGAACCCGAACGCGGGGTGAGCGTGGCGGCGTTTCGCGAACGCCTCGTTGACGAGGTCGCCACCCACGGTTCTCCCGAGGACCGGTAGTGGCCCTCGAGCGGTTCTCGGCCGCGTGGCGCGAGAACTACGTCGCGAACGTCGCGCAGAGTCACGCCGACGGCGGCGCGTGCGTCTTTTGCGCACTGGCCGAAGAGCCGGTCGACGAGAGTACCGGGGTCATCGCCAAGAGCGACCTCACGTTCGTGGTCTTGAACGCCTTTCCCTACGGCTCGGGGCACGTCTTGATCCTGCCGCGGCGTCACGTGTCCGTGCTCCAAGAGCTCACCGACGCCGAATACACGGACTATTTCGTGATGCTGCGCCGCACGGTCGTGGCCCTCGAGGCGGCCTATGGCCCCGACGGCATGAACATCGGCATGAACCTGGGCCAGGCGGCCGGAGCCGGAATTCCCAAGCATTTGCACGGTCACGTCTTGCCGCGCTGGCTCGGTGATACCAATTTCATGACCACCATTGGCGAAACTCGCGTTTTGCCGGAATCACTGGAATCGACGTGGCGAAAGGTCCACGAGAGATTTTGAGACAACTGGATATGACGGTTCGTTACAATTGAGTGACGGGATCCGGAGGATCAATGCTCGACGGAAACTTTAGGAAGTCGGTGGAGACGGTAACGCTGCCGACGGGGCGATGGATGGTCCGCATCGGATTCTCCGCCGACGTGCTTACCTTCTCGGGACTGGTCTTCTCCTTCGCCACGGCCTGGATGATCGCCCTGGGCCACTTCTGGATCGCCATCGTGCTCCTCACCCTGACCGGATTCCACGACCTCTTCGACGGACCAGTCGCCAAGGCCTCGAAGCGCGCCAGCCAGCGCGGCGCGTTCTTCGACTCGGTCATGGACCGGGTGTCCGACTCCTTGATCCTCGGCGGCGTCGCCTTCTATCTGACGGCGCACGGTCACGGTCAACTGGTGCTGTTGCCCTTCGCGATTCTCACCACCACGTACCTGATCTCCTATCAGCGCTCGAAGGCCGAGAGCCTCGGACTGGCCGCCAAGGGCGGACTCATGGAACGCGCCGAGCGGATGATTCTCTTGGGCGTCGGTCTCCTCGCCAAGCCGATCTTCATCCCCGTGCTCTGGATCATGCTGGCTCTCACGGCCATGACCGCCGCCGGCCGCTTCTGGCGAATCTGGCAGATCGCGGCCAGCGCCGATCCGCCGATGACCCAAGCCGGGCGGATTCACCACCACAGCAGCCGGATTCGTCGAGGGCTCAGCCGCACGTCACGTCGCTAACCGTGGGCGAAAGATCGAAGGTCACGCTGTTCAAGACGCTGGGCGCCGTCATGGAACGACTGCCGGAGCGTTTCGACGTGTCCTTAGCGAAACGCCTGGCCAAGCTGGTGGGCCGACGCAGTAAAGGCGCACGTCGGAACCTTCGCACCAATATCGCGCACGCGTTACGAGTCGGCGCCGAAGAGCTCGACGTTCGGGCGCTGGAGCACTTCGTCGATCGGGGATTTGAGAGCTACGGGCAGTACTGGGCCGAGGGCGCGAAACTGCCGGGCATCAAACCGGAACGCGTCTTCGGGCGCTTTCGCATCGGTGAAGGACTGGAGTACCTCTACGACGCCAAGGCCGTGGGTCGCGGCACGATCATCGCGCTGCCGCACATCGGCAGCTGGGAGTGGGGCGGGTCGTACCTCAACTCCCTCGGTCTCGGTATGACCGCGGTGGCCGAAGACCTCGAACCGCCGGAACTCTTCGCCTGGTTCAAGGAGAAGCGCGAGTCGATCGGGATCCGCATCGAACCACTCGACGAACACGCCGGCACGGTCTTGTTGGAGACGCTGAAGGAGGGCGGCGTCGTCGGACTGCTCTGTGACCGCGCCATCCAAGGCAACGGCATCGAGGTTGAGTTCTTCGGTGAACGCGTCCGTCTGCCGGGCGGCCCGGCCACCTTGGCCCTGCGCACCGGTGCGACGCTGGTAGCGGCGGCCTGTTACTCGGGACCCGGTCGTGATCACTTCGCCGTCATCACGCCGCCGATTGCCGCCGAACGACTCGGTCGATTGCGCGGCGACGTGACGCGGGTGACCCAGGCCCTCGCGGTGGAGCTCGAGGGCCTCATCCGCCGAGCGCCCGAGCAGTGGCACGTGTTGCAACCACGATTCGACGGGTCCTGAGTTGCGCGTCGCGATCGTGTCGTCCTACGCGCTGAGCGCGTACGGCGGAGTGCAGGAGCAGGCCCTCGCCATGAGCCGCGAGCTCTCTCGTCGCGGCGACGACGTATTACTCGTGGCGCCCGACGGCAAGGACCGCGCCACCTACGACACGCCGGCGCCGGTGGCGCGCTTCGGAGGGGTACTGAAGGTCCCGGCCAACGGCAGCCGTGCTCCTCTCACGCTGTCACCAACCGCGTCGCGACGCGCCGCGCAGACCGTGGCGAACTTTCGTCCCGACGTCGTGCACTTCCACGAGCCTTTCGCGCCGCTCATCGGCTGGGGAGTACTGCGCGCGCACCGGGCCCCGGCGGTGGCGACCTTCCACCGCGGCGGCGGAGGACCGGCGCTCAGTTTGACCAAGCCCCTGCTTCGACGACTGGCCGGCCACCTCGACGCCGCGGCCGCCGTCAGCGCGTCGGCGGCCGCGACGATCACGGCCGCGTGCGGCATCGTGCCGACGGTCCTCTTCAACGGATTCGAAATGGATCGCTTCGTCGCGACCCCACGCGAGCGTCGCGACGAGACCGTGCTCGTGGTGCTGGGCCGCCACGAGGAACGCAAAGGGGTGGCCCACGCCATCAACGCCGTTCGCGCGCACAACGCCGGGAACGGGGATACCTGGCGACTCGTCGTGTTAGGCGACGGGCCGCAGCGACGATTCCTCGAAGCGCTGGCGGCCGGAGATTCCGCCATCGAGTTCGTGGGAGCGCCGAGTGACGAAGAGAAGCGACGTTGGCTGCGCCGAGCGAACGCCTTGATCGCGCCGTCGCTCGGGGGCGAGAGCTTCGGCATGATTCTGCTCGAAGGAATGGCCAGTGAGACGTCCGTCGTGGCCAGTGACATCGAGGGTTACCGCGAGGCGGCGTTGGGTTTCGCCACGATGTTCACGCCGGGCGACGACGCCAGCCTCGAGCTGGCGATCGATCGCGCCCTTGGTCATGAGATGCCGGCGACGATTGCCAAGGCGAAGGCGCACGCGAACGAGTGGTCGATGTCGACGCTGATGGACCGCTACCAAGATCTCTATTCGTTGGCCCGCGAACGTTTTTCAGCGACCCGATAGCCTGAAGTAATGGCCACCAAGCAACGCTCGAGGTCTCGCCGCTCGAATACTTCGCGCGACCGCGGACCGCGTTACGTCGCCCCGGTGCTCGATCCGAACTGGCACAGCCCCTATTCGCCCACCAACGCCGAAAAGCACGCCAATCAAAAGGTCGTGCGCAGTTTCGCCCGGCGCAAGAAGTTGCCCGAGAGCATCGGCGTCGCCATCGTGGTGGTGGCGTTGATCGCCGGGGTCGTCGTCTTGCCCTGGCTCCCGTTGGTGGGCATCGCCATCGCGTTGCTCTACGGATGGGACCTGCGTCGCGCGCTGGTGCGCTACGAAGCCAAGGGACTCACGCTCGGGAACCTCGTCGTCGATCAGTTCAAGGCCGGCGGCACCGAAAAGGATCGCCTCCGCCTCACGACGGTCATGGACCGACTGGCCGCCACCTTCGGCGTCGACGCCGTCAACACCTTCATCGTGAGCGACCCCGGCTACAACGCCGCGCTGGTACCGAGTGGCACGGGACTCTCCTTCTTCGTGACCGACGCGCTGATGCGAGATTTTGAACTCATCGAACTCGAGGGCGTAGTGGCGCACTGTCTCGCGCGACACCGCCTCGGTCTCTTGTTGCGTGAGAGTGTCGCGGCCGTCGCCGTCACGAACGATGAGTCGCGACGCACGCTGGCCGGTCAGGGACTGGCCTATCGCGCCGACGAGGTCGCGGCCGCCGCGATTCGCTACCCGCCGGGATTGGCCGGGGCGCTGCGCAAGTGCGCCGGTCAGCAACTCTCGAGCACGTCGTTTTTCGCCGGCGCCACGTACGCGCAGTGGCGTTGGATCTGGTTCGACATCT
Source organism: Acidimicrobiaceae bacterium (assembly GCA_003170315.1). Lineage (GTDB taxonomy): Bacteria > Actinomycetota > Acidimicrobiia > Acidimicrobiales > RAAP-2 > RAAP-2. The sequence continues at coordinate 19,813 of PNAH01000010.1, read as the reverse complement.
GGAGCGGGCGCGCGAGCGATCTCAGTGACCTCGACGACGTGGAACTGCGCGCCCGAGCGCTCGAAGAGTGGTAACGCAAGGCAATTAGGCTGGTGGCCATGAGTTCATCGCACGATTCCTCAACCATCGGATCGGCCCTCGTCAAGCGCGGGTTGGCCGACATGCTTCGTGGCGGCGTCATCATGGACGTCGTCAACCCCGAACAGGCCAAGATCGCCGAAGACTCGGGCGCCGTCGCGGTGATGGCCCTGGAGCGCGTTCCCTCGGACATCCGTCGCGACGGAGGCGTCGCTCGAATGAGCGATCCCGAGATGATCCAGGGGATCCAGGCCGCGGTCACCATTCCCGTCATGGCCAAGGCCCGCATCGGTCACTTCGCCGAAGCCCAAATCCTCGAAGCACTCGACGTCGATTACATCGACGAGTCGGAAGTCTTGACGCCGGCCGACGAGGAGAACCACATCGACAAGTGGGCCTTCACCGTGCCGTTCGTGTGTGGCGCGACGAATCTCGGCGAGGCGCTTCGACGCATCGGCGAGGGCGCGTGTCTGATTCGTTCCAAGGGCGAGGCGGGTACCGGCAACGTGGTCGAGGCCGTTCGACACCTTCGCACGATCAACGCGCAGATGCGTCGACTGCAATCGGCCGACGCCAATGAACTGTTCGCGCTGGCCAAGGACCTCCAGGCACCCTTGCCACTGATTCAAGAGGTGTCGCTGACGGGCAAACTTCCCGTCCCGCTCTTCTGCGCCGGCGGCATCTCGACCCCGGCCGACGCGGCGCTCGTCCTCCAACTCGGCGCCGAGGCGATCTTCGTCGGTTCGGGCATATTCAAGAGTGATGATCCCGAGCGCATGGCCAAGGCCATTGTCGAAGCGACGACGCACTTCCGTGACGCGCACGTGGTCGCCAAGGTCTCGACCGGACTGGGCGCCGCGATGAAGGGCATCGAGACGGCTTCTTTGGAGCAGCGTCTCGCCGAACGCGGCTGGTAGACGTGCCTCGCGTTGGCGTCCTCGCCCTCCAAGGCGATGTGCGCGAACACACCTCCATGCTCGAACGCGTCGGCGCGGACGTCGTCGCCGTGCGCAGTGTCGAACAACTCGACGACCTGGACGGCCTGGTGATGCCCGGTGGGGAGTCGACCACGATCGCCTATCTGCTGACCACGTCCGACATTCGCGCGACGCTGGAGAAGAAGATCGAAGACGGGATGAGCGTCTTGGGCACGTGCGCCGGGCTGATCCTGCTGGCCCACGAAATCCTCGACGGTCGAAGCGACCAGTGGAGCTTCGACGTGCTGCCGCTGGCGGTACGTCGCAACGGTTACGGCCGTCAGATCTCGAGTTTTGAGACGCTGGTCAACGTGAAGGGCCTCGGTGACGTGCCCGGCGTGTTCATCCGGGCACCGAAGATTGAAACGTGGTCCGAGGACCTTGAAGTCCTCGCCTTTCACGACCACGGCGACGGTGAACACCCGGTGCTGGTTCGCCGCGAGCGAATCTGGGGCTGTTCGTTCCACCCGGAACTGACGAACGACGATCGGATTCACCGGCTCTTTGTCGACGCACTTTAAAAGTCCGGTACAGTAATAAAGCCCAATTGGGCGGGAGGAATTGATGTCCGGCCATTCGAAATGGGCAACGACCAAACATCGCAAGGGCGCCAAAGACAGCGCGCGCGCCAAGGTCTTCGCCAAGTTGATTCGTCAAGTGGAAGTCGCCGCGCGAGAAGGCGGCGGTGACGTCGACACCAACGCTTCGCTGCGCACCATGTACCAGAAGGCCCGCGAGGCCTCGGTCCCCCTGGACACGATTGAGCGCGCCATCAAGCGCGGTACCGGTGAACTCGAAGGCGTGCGCTACGAGGCGATCAGTTACGAGGGCTACGGACCCGACGGCGTCGCGGTCATCGTGGAGACACTGACCGACAATCGCAACCGCACCAGCGCCGAGATCAAGCACGTCTTCACGCGTAACGGCGGCACGATCGCCGAGCCCGGCGCGGTGTCGTGGCAGTTCGACCGCAAGGGCGTCATCGAACTCAAGGGTCCCCTCGACGAGGACCAGCTGCTCGAGTGGGTCATGGACGCCGGGGGAGAGAACTTCGAGTCCAACGGCGCGAACTTCACGGTCACAACCGAGCCCCAGGACCTCGGATCGGTGCGCGACGCGCTCGACGGCTACGGCGCCAAGGTGCTGAGCGCCGAACTGACGCTGATTCCCCAGAACTCGATTCCGGTCGACTCCGAGACCGAGGCCAAGAAGATCCTTCGACTAATGGACGCCATCGATGACCACGACGACGTTCAGAACGTCTTCTCGAATTTCGACATCGCCGACGAGATTCTGTCGTCGTACGAGGGATGATTCCCGGTTTCTCGGTCGATTGAGGTCTAGTATCGAACGTATGTTCGTACTCGGGATCGACCCCGGATTGACCCGATGTGGCTACGGCCTGGTCGAAGGGTCGTTCCAAGGCGTCGAGTCCTTTCGGGCGATTCGCGCCGGAACCATTGAAACGGACCACGAAGCGGCGGTCGAACTTCGCCTGGGCCAGATGCTCGTCGAACTGCGCACGTTATTGGAAGAGACCAGCCCGGACGCCGTCGTCGTCGAAAGGGTCTTCTACCAGCGAAACGCCAAGACCGCGATCCCCGTCGCGCAAGCCAGCGGCGTCGCGGTCGCCCTGGCGTCGGCCATCAACCTGCCCGTTCGCCAGTTCAACGCCCAAGAGGTCAAGTTGGCGGTCACCGGGTACGGGGCGGCGAGCAAGGTCCAAGTCCAAGGCATGGTGGCGCGGCTCTGTGGTCTGGCCGAGATACCCCAGCCGGCGGACGCCGCGGACGCCTTGGCCCTCGCCATCACGTACTTCATGGTGGTACGCAGTGAGCAGAAGTATCCGATCGAGAGTCGCGCATGATCGGTTGGCTGCACGGCCAGGTGTTGCATCACCACAAAGACGGCGCGATCGTGCTCGACGTGCACGACGTGGGCTACGAAGTGAACGTCGCCTCCCAGGAGGACTACCGCGTGGGAGACGTCGTTGACCTCTACGTCTTCACCGCGGTGCGCGACGACGCCATCGTCCTTTACGGATTCCCGAGTTACCTCGACCGCGAGTTCTTCGAACTGTTGTTGGTGACGCCGGGTGTGGGACCGTCGACGGCGCTCGCGGCCCTTCGAACGATGTCCACCGGTGACCTCGCGACGGCCATCGAGAGTGACGACGCCAAGACGATCGCCACGATCCCGGGCATCGGTCCCAAGACCGCCAGTCGCATCGTGCTCGAACTGAAAGGCAAAGTCGTCGTCCCCGACGCCTACGTCGCGACGAAGGCCGCCCCGCAGAACGACGCCATCGAAGACGCCTTGCGCGGACTGGGTTACAGCACGCAAGAGGTACGACAGGCCCTGAGCGGCACCACGCTCTCGGACGACGAAGGCGCGGCGCTACGTCAGGCGCTGCAACTGCTGAGGCGCCCGTGAGCCGTCACGAGATCGACGTCGAGCAGTTGACGCGCAACGTGGTGGCCCCGGTCGCCGACGAACAGGACCGTCGCGCCGAGGTGTCATTGCGACCGAGCACCTTGGCCGAGTTCGTGGGACAGCGCGAACTGGTGCGTCACCTCGAGATCGTGCTGGGTTCGGCCAGGGCGCGCCATCAGACCGCCGATCACCTCTTGTTCGCCGGACCCCCGGGACTCGGCAAGACCTCGCTGGCGAGCATCGTCGCGACCGAGATGGGCGCGGGACTGCGCATCACCTCGGGACCGGTGCTCTCGCGCCCCGGTGACTTGGCCGCGCTGCTCACCGACTTGCAGGACGGCGACGTTCTCTTCGTGGACGAGATCCACCGGCTTTCGCGTGGCGTGGAAGAGATCCTCTACCCGGCGATGGAGGACCGTCGCCTCGACGTCATGATCGGACGCGGCCCGTCGGCGCGTGCCATCCGACTTGACCTGCCGAACTTCACGCTGGTCGGCGCCACGACGCGAACCGGACTGGTCGCGGCACCGTTGCGCGACCGATTCGGCTTCGTCGGTCAACTCGACCTGTACGACCCCGAAGACCTGACGGTCATCGTCAGCCGATCGGCGGGTCTGTTGGACGTGACGTTGAAAGGCGAGGCGGCCGCGATCATCGCCGGTCGCAGCCGCGGCACGCCGCGCATCGCCAATCGCTTACTGCGACGTGTTCGCGACTTCGCCGCGGTGCAGGGCCACGACATCGTGGACGACGACGTGGCCGTCGAGGGCCTGGCGCTCTTCGGGGTCGACGAATTCGGTCTCGACAAAATCGACCGTCGCATCCTGGGACTGCTCTGTCAGCAGTTCGCCAATCAGCCGGTCGGACTCACGACGCTGGCTCACGCCTGCGGCGAAGAGCCCTCGACGATCGAAGACGCGTACGAGCCGTTCTTACTGCGCGACGGTCTGTTGATTCGAACGCCCCGTGGTCGCGTGGCGACCGAACGGGCCTACCATCACTTGGGAATAACGCCGCGTGGGGGTGGGCTGGTCTAAAGCGTTGGCCCAAAACGACTAGGGTTTCTTTGTCTATATACGGAGGAATTACCTATGTTGTTCGCGGTTGATTTGTTGTTGGCGACAACCAAAAAGACGGGCTCGTCAATCAGTCCCATCCTGATTCTGGTCTACGTGGTGGTCTTCGGATCCCTCTATTTCTTCTATATTCGCCCCCGTTCCCAGAAGCAGAAGGCCGCCCGTTTGACCAACCGCAAGGTTGAGCTGGGAGAGCGCGCCCAGACCATTGGTGGCTTTGTCGGCACCGTCGTGAAGATGGAGGACGGCCTGATCACCCTCCGTGGGTCGAGCGGCGTGGAACTGGACTTCGTCCCCACGGCGATCGCTCGGAAATACGATCCGCCGGCCGCTGTGGCCGAATCCGCCGACGACGAACCCCACGAAGAAGGCGATCAGAAGTAATGGCCCAACAGGTCGGTTCTCGACGATCGATGATCGTCAGTCTCATCCTTACGATCGCGATTGCGTTCGGATCATTGGTGGCGACTCTGTCACTGGGATGGGGACCGAAACTGGGCCTGGACCTCGCCGGGGGACTTTCGGTGGTGTACACCCCGGCCACGCACGCCTCGAACGCCGACATGCAAGAGGTCGTCACGATCTTGAACAACCGCGTCAACGGCCTCGGGGTCTCGGGTGCCGCGGTTAACCTGCAAGGGAAGAACGTCGTCGTGAGTGTTCCCGGCGTCACCGACGCCCGTCGAGTGTTGAAGCTCGTCGGCGAGACCGCGCAGTTGTTGTTTCGTCCCGTGCTCTGCCAAGTCGCGGAGCCGACGAAGAAAGCCAAGACCTATCCCGGCTCGGTACCGGCCTGCGCCAGTTCCTACCTGTGGACCGCGGCCGCGCTCGGGGTCACGCCGAACAATTCCCCCCAGGGTTTTAGTAGCAACACGGTGGCGGTCGATTCGACCTACTCGATCGTCAAGACGACCAATCCCAACAAGGACCTGGCGAAGGACAACGTCATCCTTCCGCTCCTCGGCTCTCCCGGTGTGCGTTATCTTCTCGGGCCATCGGAACTGACCGGGCAGGCCATCGGCAAGGCCCTGGCCCAACAGGACCAAGTCGGCGCGTGGGTCGTGAACTACACCCTGACCAAAACGGGCAGCCCGCAGTGGGACGCCGTTGCCAATAGGAACTTTCACCAGGCGCTCGCGATTGAACTGGACGGTGTGATCCAATCTGCGCCGCTCATTCAACCGGGGCAGGCCGCCTTCACGAGCTTCGCCGGCACCGGCCAGATTTCGGGATCGTTCACCGAACAGGGCGCGAAGAACCTGGCCATCGCCATGCAATTCGGAGCGCTCCCGGTTCGGTTGAATCCTCTCAACACCGAGATCGTCTCGCCGACCCTCGGTCACAGTGCCCTGGTGGCCGGTCTCGGCGCCGGCCTCGTCGGTCTGGCGCTGGTGTTGCTCTACACGATTCTCTATTACCGTGCCCTGGGTCTGGTCATCGTGACCGGTCTCGCCACGACCGCGGCGCTGCTGTGGGCGATTATCTCGGCGCTCGGCCATACCGCCCTGGCGCCCAGTTTTAACCTGGCCGGCATCACCGGGATAATTGTGTCTATCGGTATCACCGTCGACAGTTACATCGTGTATTTCGAACGATTGAAAGACGAGGCCCGGGCAGGGCGCTCGATCCGCACTTCGGTCGACCGGGGTTTCCGCTCGGCGTGGCGCACGGTCTTGGCCGCCGACACGGTCAGCCTCCTCGCCGCCATCTTGCTGTACCTCATCGCCGTGGGCGACGTGCGGGGCTTCGCCTTCTTCCTGGGCCTCTCCACGTTGATGGACGTCTTCATCACCTGGTACTTCACCCGGCCCTTGGTGATTCTGCTGGGTCGTCGCACGAATGAGAGCAGGTCGGCGCTGTCGATGGCCGCCGGATTGACCCCGGGAGTGAGCGCCCATGAGTGATGACGTGACCACCGAAGAAAAGATGCCCGGACGCCTTGGTCGCATCTACCAGGGCCGCACCACCGTCGACTTCGTCGGTCGCAAGCGAACCTGGTTCACGATCTCGATGGTCATCATCGTGCTCGGACTGGCGTCACTGGGGATACGCGGATTCAATCTCGGCATCGACTTCAAAGGTGGAAGTTCGTGGGAGGTCCTCGCACCGCACTCTTCGATCTCGGCCATGACCACTGCGGTCAAGAACGCCGGGCTCAACAACCCGACCGTCGTGAAGCTGGGATCGCAGACGTACGAGGTCTCCGCCGACATCAAATCGTTGAGTGGCGTCGCTCAGACGGCCCTCTCGAACAAGGTCTCCGACGCCATGGCCAAAGCGGCGGGTGTGAGTTCCAACCAAGTCTCGACGAGCAGCGTCGGACCGACTTGGGGTGCCTCGATCACGCACCGCGCGCTCGAAGCATTGATCGTCTTTTTCATCGCGGTCGTGGCCTACATCAGCATTCGCTTCGAGCCCAAGATGGCGCTGGCGGCCTTCATCGCCATGGTCCACGACCTGCTCGTCACCGTCGGCGTGTTCTCCTTATTTGGTTTCCAAATCACGCCGGACACCGTCATCGCGATCCTCACCATTCTCGGGTACTCGCTCTATGACACCGTGGTCGTCTTCGACCGGGTGCGCGACAACGCCGGAGGGATCTTGAAGAGCGGCGACCTCACCTATGGCGAGATGGTGAACCTCTCGATGAACCAGACGCTGGCGCGCTCAATTAATACGTCGCTGGTCGCGATTCTGCCGGTCCTGGCGGTGCTGTTAGTGGGCGCTGACCTCCTCGGCGCCACGACACTGCAGAACTACGGCCTCGCTCTGTTCGTCGGTCTCATGAGCGGGGCCTATTCGTCGATCTTCATCGCGAGCCCGTTGCTGGCGTGGATGAAAGAGCGCGAGCCGCGCTTTCGCGAGTTGGCCGAGCGTGCGCGACTCCGCGGCGACCAGCAAGTACTCACCCCGGCCGCGGCGGCGCTGCTCGCCGGTGACGGCGCCCAGCGCGTCGCACGCTCCACCGCGTCGACCGGAACGCTCCCGCGAACGGCGCCGGGCACGCTGTCGCGCGGCACCATTCAGGCGCGCGCGCGTAAACAAAAACGGCGATAGGCCGCCATTAGGCTGACTTCATGGTCAGTCTCACTTCTCGCTCCTCGGCTGACCCCGCTCTGACCGGGTCCATTGAACGCCTCATCGGGCGATTCCTCGAACACCACGCCGACGGCGACGTCGAGGTCATTCGACGCGCCGGCGCGGCCGCTATCAAGGCGCACGAGGGCCAACTTCGTCGAACCGGCGAGCCCTACGTCACCCACCCGATCGCCGTGGCCGATATCGCGGCCGACCTGGGACTGGACGAAACCACCATCACCGCGGCGTTGCTGCACGACGCCGTCGAAGACACCGGCATTACCAAGGAGTGGGTGGCCAATGAATTCGGGGACCAGGTCGCTGCGGTCGTGGACGGCGTCACCAAGCTCGACCGCTTGGAGTTCGATTCCAAGGAAGAACAACAGGCCGCCACCATCCGCAAGATGTTCATCGCCATGGCCCAGGACTGGCGAGTCCTGCTGATCAAGTTGGCCGACCGCTTGCACAACATGCGCACCATCTCGGTCATGCCCATGGCCCGTCAGCGCGCCATCGCCCAAGAGACGCTCGACGTCTACGCGCCGCTGGCCCACCGACTCGGCGTCCAGCAGGTCAAGTGGCAGCTCGAGGACCTCAGCTTCGCGACGTTGCACCCGAAGCGCTACGCCGAAATCGAACAGATGGTGGCGGCGCGTCAACCCGAGCGCGAGGACTACCTCGGCGAGGTCATGGCGACGCTCTCGGCCAAGTTGGATGAGTTCGGCATCAAGGCCGAAGTCCGCGGACGGCCGAAGCACCTGTGGAGCATCTACGAGAAGATGGTCATCGGGGGCAAGGAGTTCGACGACATCTTCGACCTGGTGGGGCTGCGCGTCATCGTCGATGAGGACCGCGACTGCTGGGCCGTGATCGGCGCCATTCACGCACTGTGGTCCCCGGTCCCCGGACGATTCAAGGACTACATCAACTCACCGAAGTTCAACCTGTACCAGTCGCTGCACACCACGGTGATCGGACCCCGGGGCAAATCGGTCGAGGTGCAGATCCGGACCTTCGAGATGCACCGACGGGCCGAGTTCGGCGTGGCCGCGCACTGGGGCTACAAAGAGGGCGCCTCGAACAAAGAGGTGGCCTGGATGCAGCGACTCGCCGACGTCGAAGAGGAAGAGAACGACCCGATCGCCTTCCTCGAAGCGCTCAAGCTCGACCTCGGTCAAGACGAGGTCTACGTCTTCACGCCCAAGGGCCGGGTCATCGCCCTAGTCGAGGGCGCGACGACGATCGACTTCGCCTACGCCGTGCACACCGAGGTCGGCCACCACTGCGTGGGCGCCAAGGTGAACGGTCGACTGGTGCCGCTCGACACCGTCCTGCGCTCGGCCGACGTGGTCGAGATCGTCACCAGCAAGAGCGACACCGCCGGTCCGTCGCGCGACTGGCTGGCCATCGCCCAGTCGTCGCGCGCCAAGTCCAAGATCCGCCAATGGTTCCAGCGCGAACGACGAGACGACGCGATCGAGGGCGGTCGCGAGGAACTGACCAAGGCCCTTCGCCGCGAGGGCCTGCCGATCGCCACCTCGCTCTCGTCGAGCGCTCTGGACGCGGTCATCGCGGCGATGAACCTCGAGGACCTCGACGCGCTCTTCATGGCGATCGACAGCGGTCAGATCTCGGCCCTCGCCGTGGTCCAACGACTGGACCGCGAACTGCGCGGCGGTGGCGACACCGAGCAGATGCCGACCACGGTCACGCGCATGCCGCGTACCGGCCGCACGACGCGCCGAACGGCCGGGGTGTACGTCGAGGGTCTGGATGACGTCATGATCCACCTGGCGCGGTGCTGTTCACCGGTGCCCGGGGACAGCATCATGGGCTTCATCACGCAGGGTCGAGGGGTCTCGGTGCACCGCGACGACTGTTCGAACGCGGTCGCCCTGGCCCAGCGCTTGGGGGAGCGCATCATCGACGTCGAATGGGACGGCTCGGTGAGCGGTCAGTACCGCGCGGTCTTAGAGGTCATGGCCTTTGATCGATCGCGACTGCTCCTGGACGTCTCGAAGGTCGTCGCCGAGTACCACCTCAGCATCATCTCGAGTTCGACCTCGACCTCGGGTTCGAGGATCGTGCGCATGGTCTTCGACGTGGAGCTGGCGGACCCGACGCACCTCAGTAGCCTGTTGGCCGCGCTGAAGAGCGTCGACGGCGTCTTCGACGCTTTCCGTCAACTACCGGGACAGAACAAGAATTCATGAGCGACGCCGTCACCCCGTTTCAAGCCCCCGTCGGGACCCACGACGTCCTGGCGCCGGCGTCGGCCGAATGGGAGGGCGTGGTCGCGACCTTCGCGCAGTTCGCCCACCGCTACGGCTTCGAACTGGTCATTACGCCGATGTTCGAAGACGTCGGCGTCTTCAATCGCGGCATCGGCGAAGAGAGCGACGTTGCCAAAAAGGAGATGTACGTCTTCTCGGACCGCGGTGATCGGGTCTACGCGTTGCGCCCCGAAGGGACCGCGCCGGTCGTTCGCGCCTTCATTCAACACAGCCCCACCACGCCGTGGAAGGCCTGGTACGTGACGCCGGCCTTTCGCTACGAGCGTCCCCAGGCCGGGCGCTATCGCCAGCACCACCAACTCGGCGTCGAAGTGCTCGGCACCGACGACCCGGCGGTCGACGTCGAGGTGATCGCTCTCGCCGAGCGCTTCTATCGCGCGCTGGGCCTCCAGCGTTTCCGTCTGCTGATCAACTCCATGGGTCACGACGTCTGTCGCGCGGCCTACCTGGAGCTGCTGCGCGCGCACTTGGAGAAGAACGCCGATCGGCTCTGCGACGAGCACCGAAAGACCTGGTCGGAGAATCCGCTGCGCGTACTGGACTGCAAGGACCCGACCTGCATCGCCGTCACCGCCGAAGGCCCGATGCTCATCGACCATATCTGTGACGACTGTCGAATCCACTTCAACAAGGTCGTGGCCGGACTGACGTCGATTGGCATCGAATCGCAACTGGACCCGCGACTGGTTCGGGGTTTTGACTACTACACGCGCACGACGTTCGAGTTCGTCGCCGACGCCCTCGGCGGTGCGCAGAACGCCATCGGCGGAGGAGGGCGCTACGACAAACTGGCCGAGCAACTCGGCGGCAAGCCCACCAGCGGCATCGGCTTCGGCAGCGGCATCGAACGACTACTTCTCGCGCGAGAGGCCGAGGGCGTCGAACCGCGCAACCTCGTCGATCGTTCGCTCGACCTCTTCGTTATCGACACCACGACCGAAGACGTCGCCACGGTCCTGGTCGACGAGTTACGCGCCGCCGGGTTCGCCACGGCCCGGGCCTACGACGCTCGCTCAATGAAGTCCCAAATGAAGGTGGCCGATAAATCCGGCGCGCGCTTGGCCCTCTTGGTCGGTCCCCAAGAGTTCGCGGCCCACGAGGTTACGATTAGGGACTTGCGAAGCGACGACTTCGAGCAGACGCAGCGCCGTGTCGCCCGTCGTGATGTCGCCTTCGTGGTCGCCGAACTACTGACGAAGAGCTGACGATGTCGAAGAATCTCGAATCCACGAGCATGCGCGATCTGTTGTGCGCGTCACTGCGCGAGAGCGACGTGGGCACGAAGGTCAGCGTGTGCGGCTGGGTCGCCAAGCGCCGCGAACACGGCGAGCACCTGGCCTTTCTCGACGTCCGCGACCACTCGGGCATCATTCAGGCCGTCGTCGAGGGCTCGGTCGACGTTCGCAGTGAATACGTCGTACGGGTGAGCGGGACGGTGACGCGCCGTCCCGAAGGGACCGTGAACGACAGGCTCGACACCGGGTCGGTCGAACTGACCGACTGTGTCGTCGAAGTATTGGCGACGGCGGAGCCACCGCCCTTTCAACTCGATGACCGCGTCGACATCGACGAACAGGTGCGCCTGCGCTTTCGCTATCTTGATCTGCGCCGCGAACACATGCAGCGCAATCTTCGACTTCGCGCGGTGGTCAATGGGGCGATCCGCCGAGCCATGGACGCCCAGGGATTTTGCGAGGTTGAAACGCCACTGCTCTGGGCGCCGACGCCGGAAGGATCACGCGAGTTCGTCGTGCCGTCGCGTTTGCAGCCGGGCGAGTTCTACGTGCTGCCCCAGAGTCCGCAGATCGCCAAACAGCTCTTGATGGTCGGTGGTTTCGACCGGTACTACCAGATCGCGCGCTGCATGCGTGACGAAGACCTGCGCGCCGACCGACAGTTCGAGTTCACGCAGCTCGACATGGAAGCGAGCTTCGTCGATCAAGATGACGTCCTCGGATTCGTCTCGGTCGCCGTGCTCGACGCGGCGGAAGCGGTGACCGGCGTACGGCCCGAGGACATCCCGTCGATGACCTGGACTGAGGCCCTCGATCGTTACGGCACCGACAAGCCGGACCTGCGATTCGAGATGCTGCTCCAAGACCTCTCCGGCGTGTTCGCCGCGACCGAGGTCAAAGCGTTCTCGGCGCCGACCGTCAAGGCCATACGCGTGCCCGGCGGGGCGAGTTTCTCGCGCGCTCGGCTGGACGAACTGACCGAACAGGCGAAGTCCCTGGGAGCCAAGGGACTGGCGTGGTTCCGAATCACCCCGGACGGACTCGACTCACCCTTGGACAAGTTTCTCCACGAGAGCGAGCGCGCGGCAATCGCAGCCGTCGATGGCGCCGAGGTTGGTGACATCGTCTTTTGCGTGGCTGACGAATACGCCGACGCGTGTCACGTGCTCGGGGCGATCCGAACGACGTTGGGATCGCCGCCGGTCGGCGAGGGGCCGCACAAGTACGTGTGGGTCACGGAGTTTCCCCTCTTCGAAGGCGTCGACGAGAACGGCAACCCCATGGCCGCACACCACCCCTTCACGATGCCGCACCCCGACGACATGGACCTGATCGAAACCGACCCGTTGAAGGTTCGCTCGCGCGCTTACGATCTGGTCCTGAACGGCTGGGAACTCGGCAGTGGGTCGGTTCGTATTCATCGCGCCGATATCCAGTCGCGGGTCTTTCGAGCGCTGGGCATCTCGGAAGAAGAGGCCGAGAGTCGCTTCGGATTCCTGCTCGGCGCATTCAAGTACGGCGCGCCACCGCACGCTGGATTCGCCTTCGGCATCGACCGACTGGTGGCGATTTTCGCGGGCGAAGAGAACATCCGTGAGGTCATTGCCTATCCCAAGACGCAGTCGGGTGCGGACTTGATGACCGGCGCACCCAAGGGCGTCGCGCCCAAGGTGATGCGAGAACTTCGCATCTCCATCTCGCCGAAAGGTTCGTGAGTTACGTCGCTCTTCGACGACGCCGTCGCTCAGCGCCTCAAGCAGGTCGCACCACTCGCTGATCTCCTGCGTCCGCGCACCTTGGATGAACTGGTCGGTCAATCGCACCTCGTGGGTCCGAACGGCCCCTTACGACGTTTCGTGGAGGCGGGCGAACTGACGTCCATGATCCTGTGGGGGCCGGCCGGAACGGGAAAGACGACGCTGGCACGGATCCTGGCGAGCTCGGCGGGCTACGCCGTCGAGAGCCTTTCGGCCGTCACCAGTGGCGTGAAAGACGTGCGCGAAGCGCTGTCGCGTGCCCACGACCGTCTCGGTGAACAGAACCAGCGAACCGTGCTCTTCATTGACGAGGTCCATCGATTCAACAAGTCCCAACAGGATCTCTTGTTGCCGGCGACCGAGACCGGCCAAGTCGTCCTCATCGGCGCCACGACCGAGAACCCCTACTTCGAAGTGAACGCCGCCTTGATGAGTCGCGCGTCACTGTGGCGACTGCATCCCTTGTCGGACGACGACCTCGAAGTGCTGGTGCGAAGAGGGGTGGAGCTGAGGAAGAGCTCCCTCACCGACGAGGCGCTCGAGGCCATCACCACCGCCAGCGAGGGTGACGCGCGCGTCGCGCTCACGACGTTGGATACGGCGATTGTCCTGGCGCGCGCGGAGGACCGGGACGCGGACCTGGTCCAGGTCGAGCACGTCGCCCAGGCGCGCGACGGTCGTCTCTATCACCAGTCGCGCGATACGCACTTCGACCAGATCAGCGCCTTCATCAAGTCGGTGCGAGGATCGGACCCCGACGGCGCGCTCTACTGGCTGGTCACCATGCTCGAGAGCGGGGAGAGCCCCCGGTTCCTCGCGCGACGCCTCGTCATCCTCGCGAGCGAGGACATCGGTCTGGCCGATCCCATGGGCCTGGTCCTGGCCGACGCCGCCGCGCGAACCGTCGAGTTCATCGGGCTGCCCGAAGGTCGCCTCACCTTGGCCCACGCAACGATCACTCTTTCACTGATGCCCAAGAGCAACTCGGTGACGAGAGCCCTGGGCGCGGTAACGCGCGCTGTGCAAGAGGGCGGTGTGACGGAAGTCCCCGACCACCTGCGCGGGTCGAACTACCGCGGCGCGTCCGAACAGGGCTTCGGCACGGACTATCAGTACCCGCACGACTACGAACGCGGCTGGGTCTCCCAGCAGTATCTTCCGGACGCGCTCATCGGTCAGCGCTACTACGACCCCAGTGAGTACGGCCGCGAAAGGGCGCTGGTCGAACAGTGGCGCGTCATGGTGCAACGCGAAGACGAGGCCAATTCCGCTCCGCCGGTAGAGTAAAGCCCGTGGAGGCCGCCCAACTACGTTCCATTTTCCTGGACTACTTCGCTGACAACGGCCACACGGTCGTGCCCTCGGCGAGTCTGATCCCCTACGATCCGAGCCTGCTCTTCACCGTCGCCGGCATGGTTCCGTTCAAGCCGTACTTCACCGAAGAGGAACCGGCGCCCTTTGCGCGCGCGGTCTCGGTGCAGAAGTGCTTCCGGGCCCTGGACATCGACATCATCGGCACCACGCAACGGCACCTGACTTTCTTCGAAATGATGGGCAACTTCTCCTTCGGTGACTACTTCAAAGAAGGCGCCATTCGCTACGCGTGGGGCCTGATCACCGAGGGTTTTGGACTCGACCCCGAGCGTCTGTGGGTCACCGTGCACACCTCGGACGACCAGGCCGAAGAACTGTGGCGCGACCTCATCGGCGTTCCGGCCAGTCGTATCCAGCGCCTCGGTGAGGACAACTTCTGGGAGATGGGCCCGACCGGGCCGTGCGGTCCGAGTTCGGAGATCTTCTTCGACAAGGGCGCGCAGTTCGGCGCCGACGGGGGACCCGAACACGGCGCCGAGGATCGATTCGTCGAGTTCTGGAATCTCGTCTTCACTCAGTACGACCGTGGAAGCGACGGCACACTCACCGAGTTGCCAAAGAAGAATATTGACACCGGGGCCGGATTCGAACGCGTTCTGGCCATACTCAACGGACTCGATTCGGTGTTCGCGACTGACCTCTTCGCGCCACTGCTCGAGACCGCGTCGCGCGCCATCAACGTCAACTACGGCGCCGACGAATCGACCGACGTGGCGATACGACGCATCGCCGAACACGGCCGCGCCATGACCATGCTCGTTGCCGACGGCGTACTGCCTTCGAACGAAGGTCGCGGCTACGTGTTGCGCCGGATCATCCGTCGAGCCATCCTCGCCGCGCGCCGCGCCGGCTCCGAACGCGCCTTGGCGTCGTCACTAGTCGACGCGACGATCGAGAAGATGGGACTCGCCTATCCGGTGCTCGTCAAGGACCGCGATCTCATCGTGGAGGTGCTGGAACGCGAGGAAGCCGGTTTCGCGCGAACCCTGAAGACCGGACTGTCGTTGCTCGAAGAGGCCCAGCGCGAGGTCGCGTCGAGCGGCGCGACGGTATTCCCGGGCAACGTGGCCTTCAAGTTGCACGACACGCACGGCTTTCCGATCGAACTCACCGACGAGATTGTTTCGGAGTCGGGGTTGAGCGTGGATCGCCGCGCCTTCGACGAAGCGATGAGCGCCCAGCGCGAGCGAGCGCGTTCCAAGTCCAAGGCGTTGAACCTGGCCGATGACGCGCAGTACCGCGACCTCATCGAGCGTCATGGTACGACTGAATTCGTCGGACGCGACCTGTCGCGCTACAGCGTCGAGACCGAAGTCTTAGCCTCGCTCGTTGGACAAGACGGGGTCGGCGAGCTCTTCCTCGATTCGACGCCCTTTTACGCCGAGTCCGGGGGCCAGGTCGCCGACACCGGCATGGTCGTCACCGAGACGGGTAGTTTCAAAGTCCTCGACGTCCAAAACGTCGCCGGCGGACTTTTCGCCCATCGCGGACACTTCACCGGTGAGTTGCTCCCTGGTCAGGTCGCGGTGGCCACCATCGATCCCGAGCGGCGTGAAGCGACGCGTCGCAATCACACGGCGACCCACCTCTTGCACGCGGGCCTTCGCACCGTCTTGGGTGACCACGTTCGTCAACAGGGCTCGTTCGTGGGACCGGACCGGCTGCGCTTCGACTTCTCGCACGGCGCCGGCGTGACGCCGCAAGAGACGGCCGAAATTTTGACGCTGGTGAACACCGACGTCGTGGCCAACGAAGAGGTGAACACTATTCAGACGACGAAGAAGGAAGCCGAGACCATGGGGGCGATCGCCTTCTTCGGCGACAAATACGGCGACCGCGTCCGCGTCGTGCGCGCCGGCGCCCACAGCCTCGAATTCTGCGGCGGAACGCACGTTGACCGCCTCGGCGATATCGGACAGATTCAGATCGTGAGCGAGTCGTCCATTGGTTCGAACACGCGGCGAATCGAGGGCGTGAGTGCCATGGGCGCCTACCAAAGGAGCCACGACATGGAAACGGCACTTGGTTCCGTGGCGTCGATCTTGAAATCCTCGGTGGATGACGTCGTACCGGCGTTGGAACGCATTATGGAGCGTCAGCGCGACTTCGAAAAGGAACTCTCGTCGCTTCGCCAGGCGCAGCTGTCACGCTTCGCCGAAGAGTTGCACGCGCAAATCACTTCCGACGTATTGGTCGCGAGGGTGGACGGCTATCCCGGTGAACAACTGCGGACGCTCGCGGCGGATCTGCAACGTCGGGGACGTCGCGTGGTCGTTTTGGTGGGGACGTTCGAGGACAAGGTGTCCATTGCCGTGGCGAGTGACAAATCCGTGGACGCCACCGCGACTGTAAAACAGTTGGCGGCGCTGGTCGGCGGCGGCGGTGGTGGCTCGGCGCACCTGGCGTTGGCAGGCGGTCGTGATCCGAAGGGCATCGACGCCGTCTTGAGCGCGGCGGCGGCGCTGTAGCGCTCGATGGCAAGAGTCCTCGGCATCGACCCCGGCACGAAGCGCTGCGGCATTGCGGTCACCGACTCGGAGCCGACCATGGCCTTTCCGCGACCAGCGATCGCTCGTGACGACGCGACGATGGCGCGACTTCGTGAACTGATCGATGAAGAGGCCATTGAGGTCATTGTGATTGGACGACCCATCGCGCTCTCCGGTCGAGACACCGCGAGTACCACTGACGCCGATCATTTCTTTTCACAAGTGCAGGAACACTTCGATAGAGTGTCGGTCCTTCAGTGGGATGAACGTCTCACCACCCGAGAGGCGCAAAAGTCGTTGTCAGAGGCCGGATTGACAACCAAGGCGTCTCGCGAACGCCTCGACAGCGCGGCCGCCGTCATCATGCTGCAAAACTATGTAGATGGGCTCAATGCTGAGTAAGCCGCTGGGCCGGATCGTTGCGGGTCTCGTTGTCGTCGTCATCGTTATGGTGGCGTGGTTCGCCCTTCAGGTCGACCCTATTTTCCACGGCAAGGGCAAGAACGTGATCGTCACCGTGCACCCCGGTGATTCGATATCGACCGTCGCCAACGAGATGCACGCCAAAGGCGTCATCGCCTCCGCGCTCGCCTTCCAAATCGACACCACGATATTTGGTTCGTTTTCGGTCGCCGCCGGTTCCTACGAGATCGCGCAAGGTTCGTCGTTCTCCCACGTGCGTTCGGTCTTTAGCGCGGCCCCGAACGTCTACCCCGTTGAGGTCAGTGCCGGACTGACTTTGCACGAGGTGGCGAACGCCGTTGAGAACGCCAAAGGCAACTCCTTCGCGGATCAGTTCGTCCACGACGCGTCGCTCGCGGCGACGCCGAGTCCGTTTCGCGCGTCGGGCACGCTCGAGGGACTTATCGGCACCGGTCAATACGTCATCGCGCCGGGCGAGTCGCCGGCCCGGCTCGCGACGCGTATGGAGAGGCGATTCGTGAAGCAGGCCGCGTCGGTAGGACTCACGCCGACGACGAACCTCTACGGACTGAACGCCTACCAACTGGTCATCGCCGCCTCCATTGTCGAGAAGGAGGGGTACTACCCGGTGAACATGCCCAAGGTCGCACGGGTCATCTACAACCGGCTCGCGCGCGGCGGGCCTCTCCAAATGGACGCCACGGTGCTGTACTACCTCGGTAAGGACGGCGGAACGGTGACCCCGGCGATGCTCCAAGCCCAAGAGCCCTACAACACCTATTTGAACACCGGTCTGACCCCGACCCCCATCTGCACCGTCTCGACGATCGCCTTGCGCGCGACGCTGCACCCGCCGCTCGGCACCTGGCTCTACTTCACGCTGATCAACCAAGACGGCACGATGGCCTTCTCCACGACCTTCGCCCAGCAGTTGAAAGAGGAGAAACTGGCCCAATCCCGGGGTATCGGATGAAGTGGCGACTCGGCGTGGCCGGTTCACCGATCGATCACTCGCTCACTCCCCAGCTGCACGACGCGGCCCTGGCCATGGTCGGATTCGAAGGATCGTCGCGACGCGTCGAACTGGGCGCTAAAGACAAGGCGAAGTTGAACAAGGTGGTGCGCAAAGAGTTCGACGCCCTGTCACTGACGATGCCCCTCAAGGGATTCGGGGTCGAGATTTGCGACGAACTCGACGAAGTAGCGACGAGAACGCAGTCCGTCAATTCGCTGCTGATGCGCGACGGGAAACTCTTGGGCGCCTCCACCGACGGTGACGGATTCGTTAACGCCGTTCGCGGGCAGTTCGGTCTGAACGTCGAAGGCACGCACGTGGTCGTGCTCGGGGCCGGGGGAGCGGCGAGCGCCATCATCGACGGACTCATTCGCGCCGGAGTCGCGTCGGTGGCCGTGCACGCGCGCAACGAAGTTAAGGTCGAAGCGCTGGTCGCGCGCTACGAACACGTCTACGATTTCTCACTGACGTACCGACCGGTGGACTTGATCGTCAACACCACGCCGATCCAGGGTCGTGTCGACGACGTCGCCGTCATGCAAGGCGTGGGAGCGCACACCGTCGCGGTCGACATCACCTACGAACCTCGCTTGTCGGCGTGGCGAGCCCTGCACGAGCGTTCGGGCTCTCCCAGCGCGAACGGACTGGGCATGCTCGCCTATCAAGCGGCACTGCAGATGCAATGGTGGTGGGACCGGCCCGTTGACGCCGCGCAACTGTTGAAGGTGATCGCATGACCGACACCATCAACACGATGTCGTCGCGCATTCGCTCGAAGGACCGACTGGACCTCGGTTTGGCCTGTGGACTCATCGCCCTCGGCGTCACCGGCGTCATCATGATTTACAGCGCGACGCGCCAGGGCCTGATCAACGCCGGGGACAATCCCCACTACTACTTGGAGCGACAGGCCTTCTTCGTCGGACTCGGCGTCGTCGTGATGTACGTCGTGTCGCTGATCGACTACCGACGCCTCGAGATCGTCACCACGCCGTTCTACGTGTGCGCGCTGCTCGGACTGGTGGGCGTGTACTTCATCGGCAAATCGGCGCTCGGCGCCCAGCGCTGGTACAGCATCGGCATCTTGCAGATACAGCCCAGTGAATTCACGGTCTTAATCATCATTCTCGCGATTGCCACCTTCTGTCAACGAAGGCCGGACGGACTCACCATGTACGACGTCGCGCGACTCTTGGTGATGGCGGCGGTGCCGCTCCTGCTCATTGTCCTGCAACCCGACCTCGGCACGTCGATCATCATCGTGTTGACCGTCAGTGCCATGCTCGTCGTGGCCGGGGTGCCGCCTCGACTGCTGACGCTGCTCGCCGTCCTCGGCTCGATCGGCATTGTCCTGGCGTTCTATCTGGATCTCGTACAGCGCTACGCCATTGACCGGTTCGCGGCCTTCCTCCATCAGAATTCGACCAGCCCGCATTGGGCGCAGTACATCTACAACGTCGACAACGCGAAGAACGCCATAGGTTCGGGCGGCATAGCCGGCGCCGGTCTCTTCAAGGGACTCCAGACGAACCTGGGTTACGTGCCCGAACAGCACACGGACTTCATCTTCACGGCCATCGGTGA
>PNAH01000005.1 GCA_003170315.1 Acidimicrobiaceae bacterium | reverse complement strand
TGTTGGCGTGGTGCTCCATTTCGCTGACCAAGACGACGTCGCCGGCGGTGAGGTTCGCGGCGCCCCAGGACTTGGCGAGCAGGTTGAAGGACTCCGTCGCGTTCTTGGTGAAGACGACCTCGCCGGCGCCGCCGGGCGCGTTGATGAACCGAGCCACCGCCTCACGCGAACCCTCGTACGCGGCGGTCGCCTCGCTGGCCGTTTGGTAGACGGCGCGGTGCACGTTGGCGTGGCGCAGTTGGTAGTAGCGGCTCATGGCGTCGATGACGGCGTTGGGTTGCAAGGACGTTGAGGCGGTATCCAGATAGGTGATGGGGCGATCGAAGATCAACCGGTTCAACTGCGGGATGTCCGCTCGAACCCGCTTGGCGTTGAAGCTCGTCACGTGGTCACCGGTCGCCAGGCGTCGTAACCCTCGAGCTCGATCAATTGGGCGAGCTGCGCGTCGCCGGTGTGCACGATCTGTCCGTCGACCAAGATGTGCACCTGGTCGGGCTCGATCTCTTCGAGCAGTTTGACGTAGTGGGTGACGACGACGATGCCCATACCCGGGTGTTCGCCGCGAACGGTCCGCACGCCCTTGGCGACCACGCGCAGGGCGTCGATGTCGAGGCCCGAGTCGGTCTCGTCGAGGAAGGCGATCACCGGTTCCAGCAGGGCCATCTGGAGCACTTCGTTGCGCTTGCGCTCGCCGCCGGAGAAGCCGTCGTTGAGGTGGCGCTCGGCGAAGGCCGGGTCCATGCCCAGCCGGTCCATCCATTCGGCGAGGTCGAGGCGCACCTCGAGGATGCTCAGCTCTTCGAGGTTCTTTCGAGCGGCGATCGCCTGACGCAAGAACTGCACGACCGATACGCCGCCGATGGCTTCGGGATACTGAAAGGCCAGGAAAATCCCGGCGCGCGCGCGCTGGTCGGGTGACCATTTGGCGATGTTCTCTCCGTTCAACAGAATCTGGCCGTCAGTGACCTTGTAGCCCGGGTGGCCCATCACGATGTTCGCCAAAGTCGACTTGCCGGCGCCGTTGGGACCCATGAGGGCGTGCACTTCGCCCTCATGGACAATGAGGTCGACGCCTCGCAGAATCGAAGCGCCCTCGGCTTCGGCGTGGAGATTGCGAAGTTCTAGAAGGGGCGTCGACACGGTGACGAGCCTAACGGCGTGTTTCTTGCGAATGACCAGCCTCTACCAGCCTCGTTCGACCCATTCGTCGAGGTGGGGCCGCTCGTTACCGATCGTTGACTCGGTGCCGTGACCGGGCCAGATCGTCACGTCGTCGGCGAACACCCCGAAGATGCGCTCGTCGATCGAGGTGATGATCGTCGCGAAGTCGCGGGCGTTGTGGTTGGTGTTGCCGGGGCCGCCGGGGAAGAGGGTGTCGCCGGTGAAGAGCATCGGCGTCTCTTCGAGCGCGAAGCAGATGCTGCCCGGCGTGTGACCCGGGGTGTGCAGGGTGCGTAGGCGAAGGTCGCCTACCTGGTGGACGATGTCGTCGTCGAGCAGGTGGTCGTAGCTCGGCAGCATGCCGGCGTCTTCACTGCGCACCCACACGTCGATGCCGGCCTCGCGAACCGCTTCGACGGCGCCGATGTGGTCCCAGTGGCCGTGCGTCTCGAGCACCGAGGTGACGCCGAGACGCCTCGCCACGCGCAGCAGTCGGTCGTGTTCGTTCGCGGCGTCCAGGAGAGTCGCCTCGCCCGTCCGTTTGCAACGCACGACGTACACGTTGTTTTCGATCGGTCCCACGACGAAGCGGTGCACTTCGGCGCGGCCATCGGACCAGACCAGTTCCACATTGTCCACGCTCCACAATGCCACTTGGTGGGCCCGGGTCAACCTTGAGTAATGTCGAAGTGCCTGGGATTACCGTCCGGTACGCAAGGAAGAGGACTGCGATGAACTTTGGATTCAGCGAGGAGCAAGAAGAGCTCCGCAAGATGGTCAAGCGTTTCCTGGAAGAGAAGTCGCCCGAATCCGAAGTTCGCCGTTTGATGGCTACCACCGAGGGGTACGACTCGGCCGTCTGGGATCAGATGGCCAAAGAGTTGGCGCTGCAGGGTCTCGGCATTCCCGAGGAGTTCGGTGGCCAGGGCTACGGCCCGGTCGAGCTCTACGTGGTGTTCGAAGAGATGGGCGCCGCGCTCTTCTGCTCGCCGTATTTCTCGACGGTCGCACTGGCCGCCAACGCGGTGCTCTTCGTCGGCACCGACGCCGACAAGGCGGCCTACCTGCCCGGCATCGCGTCGGGCGAGACGATCGCGACGGTCGCGCTGACTGATGACGCCGGTCTGTGGGACCTGACTAAGACTTCGACGACCGCGAGTGCGTCGGGCGAAGGTTTCGTGCTGAACGGCGTGCGCAGCTACGTCACCGACGGCAACACCTCGTCGATCATCTTCGTGCCGGCCGTGACCGCCAAGGGCCTCTCGCTCTTCGCCGTCGAGGGCGACGCGAAGGGCGTGGCGCGCGAATCGCTGGCGACCATGGACCAGACCCGCAAGCAAAGCCGCGTGGTCTTCACCGACGCCCCGGCCCAGCTCGTCGGCGTCGAAGGTGAGGCCCTGGCCGGGCTCGAGACCACGCTGCAGGTGGCGGCCGCCGCCCTGGCGGCCGAACAGGTGGGTGGCGCGCAACGGGTGCTCAACAACTCCGTGGAGTACGCCAAGACCCGCGTGCAGTTCGGACGTCCCATCGGATCGTTCCAGGCGATCAAGCACAAGTGCGCCGACATGCTCTTGGACGTGGAGTCGGCCAAGTCCGCCGCGTACTACGCCGCGTGGGCCGCCCAGGAGCGCAACGACGAATTGGCGATCGCCGCGAGCCTCGCGAAATCGTTCTGCTCGGAGGCCTATTTCCACTGCGCGGCGGAGAACATTCAGATTCACGGCGGCATCGGTTTCACGTGGGAGCATCACGCGCACCTGTACTTCAAGCGCGCGAAGAGCTCAGAGCTGTTCTTGGGCGACCCCGCCTACCACCGCGAACTTCTGGCTCAGCGCCTAGGCATCTAGCTCGGTGCTCGCCCACGAGCAACTCCAAAGCGGTTCGTCGCTGCTGGATCTGCGAATCGCCACTTCGAGTGCGAGGCCGTTAGCTAGTCACGCGCTGATCGTCGTGCACGGTCTGCCGCGGGCGATGGGGATGGGTCGCCAGGCGGCCGGACTGTTGCCGGAACTGGCCGAGCACTTGGCGACCGAGTCGGGTTGGATCGTGGCGACCGGCACGCTCTCGGGGGTGGGCGGTAGCACGGGGACCTTTTCAGCGACGCAGTGGCGGGCCGACCTCCAGACGATTCTCGAACGCGTCGACGAGGGGGAGCGGCGGATCTCCATGGCCGGCTTCGGCTTCGGAGGCGCGCTCGCTCTGGCGACGGCCGCCGACGACGAGCGCATTCGCGGCGTGGCAACGTTCGCCACGCCCGCGCACCTAGAGCCGTGGTGTGGCAGCGCCGAGCATTTTCGACGCGCGGTGCAGATCGCCGGGGTGGTCGGTGACGAAGGCGATCTGTTGCCGGCCGAACAACTGCGCAATGACGTCTTCGCCATCGATCCGCTGGTGTCGATCGCCAAGATTCCGCCACGTCGACTGATGGTCGGCCACGGGACCGAGGACATCGAGATCCCGCATTCCGACGCCCGTGACCTCGTCGCGGCGGCCGAGGGTCGGGCCGAACTTCGATTGATCCAAGGCGCCGGTCATCAACTGCGCGCCGACCCACGAATGGTGGCGACGTTGTTAGGTTGGCTCGATCGGCACCGCTGAGAGCGCGGCGTCCAGTTCGTCGCGGATGCGACGCGCCGCGCTCTCAGGATTGTTCGACTCGGTGAGGGCGCGAACGACGACGAAGTGACGAAGCCCCGCGACCACCAGTTCGGCGATGTTCTCGGCGTTCACGCCACCGGTGACGAAGACGGGCCGGTCGCTTCGGGCTTGGCTGGTCACGGCGTAGTTGACGCCGGTGCCCGCGCGGCCCGGTTTGGTGGGCGTGGCGATGATCGGTCCCGCACTGAAATACGTCGCCGACTGATTGAGCGCTTCGTCGAACTCGATGGAAGAGTGCGTCGACAGCCCCACGATCGCCTCGGGACCGAGTAACTCGCGACAGTGTGACACGCTGACGTCTTCCTGTCCCACGTGCACGCCGTCGGCGCCGACCGCTTGGGCCAACTCCGGTGAGTCGTTCATGATGAAGGGCACGCCGAAGTCTCGGCAGATGGCCACCATGAGCGTGGCGTCTGCGACGCGAACCTCGTCATCCAGGTCCTTTTCCCGGAGTTGGACGACGTCGACGCCCCCGCGAAGGACCGCTGGTAAGAAGGTCGCGAGGTCGTCGCGGTGTCCAACGCACAGATAGAAATGACGTCGATCGAGGCGGGACACCAGGTCCACCCTAGGAGTCGCTCGAGCGCGGGCGCGGTACGGCAGAATGGGTGCATGCAGATACCCGCCAAGACCGACTACGCCATCCGAGCGCTGCTCACTTTGGCGGCGAGTGACGTGTCGGTGAGCGCGGAACACCTGGCCCAGGAACAGAACCTCCCGGCCAAGTTCCTCGGCGCGATCCTCTCGGACCTTCGTCGCGGCGGGCTGGTGACCAGCCAGCGCGGACCGGAGGGTGGCTTCAAGTTGGCCCGCGGCGCCGATCAGATCTCGATCGCCGACGTCGTTCGCGTGGTCAGCGGTCCCATGGCCGGCGTGCGCGGCATGCGGCCCGAGACGCTGGTCTACGAGGGCGAAGCCACGCACCTGCGCGAAGTCTGGATCGCGGTGCGCGGCGCACTTCGAGAGGTGCTCGAACACGTGACGCTCGAACAGGTCCTTCGCGGAGAACTGCCCGACGCCGTGACGCGCTTCACGACCGAATCAGATTCGTGGGTCACCCGCACCACATGAGGCAGATTCATACCGACGGCGCCTGCCGCGGCAATCCCGGACCGGGTGGCTGGGCCTGGGCCGAAGGTCGCGTCAGTTTCGCCAGCGGCGCCGCGGCGCACACGACGAATCAGCGCATGGAGGTGATGGCGGTCATCGAGGCGTTGCGCGAGAACGTGGAGAGCCCGATAGAGATTGTCAGTGATTCCTCGTACGTCGTGAAGTGCTTTAACGAGAAGTGGCACGTCGGGTGGCTTCGTCGGGGTTGGAAGAACTCCCAGGGAAAGCCGGTCGCCAATCGCGACCTGTGGGAGGAGCTCTTCGCGATCGTCCTCGACGGAAAACGCGACGTGCGCTTCTCGTGGGTGAAGGGCCACTCCGGCGACGCGATGAACGAGTTCGTGGACGTGCTCGCGACTGAAGCGGCCGACACCCAACGGGGTCGACACTCGTAACCGAGCACCCGGCACGAATTGGCGAAGAACCAAAACGTTAGGATTCCTCCGGGGGTCATTCACTACGAGATTGAAGGATACGACGTGACTAACGAGGCCCAGCAGTTCGACGTTGTCGTCATCGGAGGTGGCCCCGGTGGCTACGCCGCCGCCCTCTACGGGGCTTCGGCCGGGCTCAACATCGCCATCGTCGAGCGCGACAAGGTCGGGGGAACGTGTCTGCACCGCGGCTGCGTGCCCGCCAAGGAGTTCCTCGAAACGGCACACGTTCGTCGAACGGTCGAGCACGCCAGCGAATTCGGTATCACGCCCAAGGGAACGACCGTCGATTTCGCGGTGAGCCAGAACCGCAAAAACGAGATCGTGGATCGCCTCTTCAAAGGTCTCTCGGGCCTCTTGAAGGGCCGCAAGGTCACGGTCTTTGAAGGCACCGGTCGCCTCGAAGCCGACGGAACGGTGACCGTGGTCGACGGGGCCGACGCCGGCGTGATCGCCAAGGGCGCCAACGTCATCCTGGCGGCCGGTTCGGTACCGCGCACGCTTCCGGGATTCGACGTCGACGGCACCATCGTCGTCACGTCCGACGAGTTCCTGGACCTCTCGGCGTTGCCGTCGACCGCGGCGGTCATCGGCGGGGGCGCCATTGGCTGTGAGTTCGCGTCGATGCTGGCGGACATGGGTACAACCGTCACGATCCTCGAAGCGCTGCCGGCGATTCTCACCGGGTGTGACACCGAGGTGGCCAACGTCGTCGGTCGTTCCTTCAAGAAGCGCGGCATCGAGATTCGTACGGGCGTCACGATCACCGGTCATGAGCCCAAGAAGGGATCCACGACCATCGCGATCGAAGGCGGCGATAACGTCACGGTCGACATGGTCGTCATGTCGGTCGGTCGCCGACCGCGCACCGAAGGCCTGGTGGCCGACGGCACCGGCGTGGAGATCAATGACCGTGGTTTCGTGGTGGCCGACGGACACCAGCGAACGGCCAACCCTCACGTCTACGCCGTGGGCGATGTCGTGGCCGATACGCCCCAACTCGCTCACGTCGGTTTCGCTGAAGCGATCGTGGCGATAAAGAGCATCCTGGGTGAGCCGAGCGTCCCGGTCGACTACGACCGCGTCCCGTGGGCTATCTATTCGAACCCCGAAGTGGCGTTCTGCGGTCTCACCGAGGCCAGCGCCAAGGAGAAGGGCTACGACGTCGTGGTGAAGAAGGACCCCTTTGGCGGGAACAGCCGCGCGCAGATCATCGGAGACACCGAGGGTGTGGTCAAGATCATCGCCGAGAAGCGCGCCGATGGAACGGCCGGTCAGATCCTCGGCGTTCACATGGCCGGTCCTTGGGTGACTGAGCAACTGGGCGCCGGATACTTCGCCGTCAACTGGGAGGCCACCGCCGAAGAAGCGGCCGCTCTGATTCAGCCGCACCCGTCACTTTCGGAGACCTTCGGCGAGACCCTGATCGCGCTCGCCGGTCGCGGTCTGCACGTGAGCTGACATCACATTCGGCATTTCGGGGATCAAATACACGATGGGGATCGGCTGGTACCTGAGCCTCGCGGTTGCCGCGATATGCGTAGCGTCGGCATTCGTGACGATTCCGAAAAAGGAGACGTGAAGAGACTCGACGCCGCGCAATTCGCCGCACTCAGCCGAACTTTTGCGCCGGTAGAGTCGAAGCCATGACAGACGTCACGCTCCCGTCGCTCGGTGAGTCGGTCACCGAAGGAATCATCACCCAGTGGTTCAAGAAGGTGGGCGACATGGTCGCGCGCGACGAGCCACTCTTCGAAGTATCGACCGACAAGGTTGACTCTGAGATGCCCTCGCCGGCGGCGGGCGTCTTAACCCAGATCCTCGCTGAAGAAGGCGACACCGTGGAAACCGGTTCGCGGGTGGCCGTCATCGAGGAGTCCGGTACGGCGACGCCGAGCGCAACGATTGTCGACGAACCGCGACCGCAGCCGGGAGCGGCAGTGCCGACTACAAGTCCATCGCCGGTCGCTCCCAAGGATGATGTCGCGGTCAATGGCGTCGTGGTGTCGCCGGTCGTTCGACGGATCCTTGCCGACGGTGGCGTTGAGCCCTCGACCCTCCAGGGCAGTGGTCCGGGTGGGTCGATCACCCGACGTGACGCCGAGAAGGCTGTCCTGGACGGTCCGACCGATGAGTTGGTCGTGGCCCTTTCTAACGGTCGACGTCGCATGGGCCAGCACATGGCAGTCTCGGCCCAGGTCACCCCACACGGATTCGTAGCCATCGAGGCCGACGGTGCCGTCTTCGCCAAGCTTGACGTGCTGGGTCGCTCGACGCGCGACGGTGTCGCGATCACCGACGAAATGCTGGTGAGCCTGGCCGCCGTAAGGGCATTGGCGGAGTTCGAATTTCTGAATGCGACGTTCACCGGTGAGGAACTCGTCGTGCACCGCACCGTCAGTCTCGGTCTCGTTCGATCGGTGGCCGAAGACGGCATGCTGGTGCCAGTCGTCCACGCCGCGGCGGGTTTGACGCTCCGGGCGCTCGCGCGTCGCGTGAGTGAACTTGACGAACGCGTCGCCTCTCGTCATCTCACGACCGATGATCTCATGGGCGGGACCTTCACGGTGCTCGGGGCACCGAGCGACCACACCCTATGGTCCGAACCGATCATCATTCAGCCCCAGGTCGCCGTGCTCTCGGTGGGCGCCGTGCGCGAGGTGCCGGTCGTGGTCACCGACGGTGACGTCGCCACTCTCGGCATCGGACGTCGACTCGTCCTGGGCCTCACCTTCGACCACCGGATCTGTGAGCCGATGGTCGCGGCGAGTTACCTCGAACGAGTCGGTCAGTTACTGGCGGGACTCGACGTCGAGGGTGAGCGCTAGATGTTGCGCCGACGCCACCTCGGGCGGATCTCCTTCGCCGAGGCCAATGACTTCCAACGCGCGTTGCTTCAGTCAAGTGACGACTACATCTTGGTGTTCGAACACCCACCGACCTACACGCGAGGTATCCGGACTCAGGAAGAACACTTCTTGGTCCCACCGGAGTCGCTCAATGCGGTCGTCATCGACGCCGACCGCGGCGGGGACGTCACGTATCACGCGCCCGGTCAGGTCGTCGCGTGGGCCATTGTCACGGTCGATGATGATCCGTCGGCCGGCAAACTTCACGTCACCCGATTGGAAGATGCCGTCATTGCGACCGTACGTCACTTCGACCCGCAGGGCCGACTGGGTCGAGTCGATCGGCTGGAAGGCTATCCCGGTGTCTGGGCCGACGTCGACGGTCTGCCGTCCAAAATCGCCGCGGTCGGCGTGCGAACCGAGAGAAATGAACTCGGGCTTCGCCGAACGCTGCATGGTGTCGCGTTGAACGTCGACATCGACTTGGAGGGCTTCAAGGCCATCGTCCCGTGCGGCATCGCGGACAAGCCCGTCGCTTCGATGACGTCACTCGGCCTCCGAGTCAGCGCGCTGGACGTCGACGAGCGCCTCGGGGTCGAACTGGAAGAACGTCTTGGGGGGCCGGCCCGGGTCGCGCGCGTCGAACGAAGTGCGGCGTCGATCAGTTCCGAGCGACCGATGTTGCGACGGCTGCGACGCGCTGGCGTCGATCCCGAGGCGGGCGTGCCGATTCGCAGTCGGAAGCCCGAATGGTTGCGCATCGAAGCGCACATGGGCGAGGAATACCAGTCGTTGCGCACGCTCACCGAAGACCTTCGACTCGTGACGGTCTGTGAGGAAGCGGGCTGCCCGAACATCTTCGAATGCTGGTCGGCCGGGACCGCGACGTTCATGGTGAACGGTGAACGCTGCACGCGGGCGTGTGGCTTCTGTCTCATCGATACGCGGAAGCCCTTCGCGCTGGACCCGACCGAACCTGAACGAGTCGCCGAAGCCGTGGTGCGACTCAATCTGGCGCACGCGGTCATCACCTGCGTGGCGCGCGACGACCTCGTCGACGGTGGCGCCGGGGCGATCGCGGCGACGATACGCGCTATTCGCGAACGCTCACCCGAGACCAACGTCGAAGTCCTCACCAGCGACCTCAAAGGCGACGCGTCGTCGTTGCAGCTGATCATTGACACGCAGCCCGACGTCTTGAACCACAACGTCGAGACGGTCGCTCGGTTGCAACGCGCCGTTCGACCGAGCGCCGGGTACTTGCGCTCGCTCACCGTACTGGCGCGCAGTGTGCGGGCCGGTCTCACTACGAAATCCGGGTTGATGGTGGGTCTCGGTGAGAGCGCCGACGAGGTCGAAGAGACACTGGCCGACATGGCGGCCGTCGGGGTGTCGATCGCGACGATCGGACAATACCTGCGTCCCACCGCCGAACACTTGCCGGTGGCGCGGTGGTGGGAGCCGTGGGAGTTCGTCGATCTGGCCGAACGGGGAAGGCGACTCGGTCTCAAGCACGTCCAGTCCTCGCCCCTCACCCGATCGAGCTATCACGCCCGCGAAGCCCTGAATGACGCCACGCCGGTCGCGGCTCCTCATCGTCGCTAACGGGTCATATTTTCCGTTAACCGAATTGGTACCAAGAGGTCACTGGGAGTCCGTCGGCGAGCCTGCAGGGTGTCAGAGTGTTGTGGAATACTGCCGCCATGACCAAACTTGACACCCACCCAAATGGAATTCCGACCTGGATTGATGTGATGGTCGAGACGACCGAACAACGAGAAGCCCTCATGAATTTCTACACCTCGCTCTACGGATGGACGTGGGAGGTAGGTGGCGAACAGATGGGTTACTACTCGATCGCCAATTCCGACGGCGTCCCGGTGATGGGTCTCGGCCAGGGACCCGGCGGCGCGGGCGCGATGGTCCCGTACTTCGCTACCGACGACATCAACGCCGCCGCAGCCAAAGCGGCCGAGCTCGGTGGAACGGTCTTCATGGGACCGATGGAAATACCCGATGCCGGAACGATGGCGCTGGTCACGGATCCGACGGGCGCCGTCCACGGCCTATGGCAAGCGGGTAACTTCCAGGGCTTCGGCGTGGCCTATGAGGCCAACACGCCGGGGTGGTTCGACCACGCGTCCAGTGACCCGGCCGCTGCCGCCGCCTACTACCAGGGGTTGACCGGCCACAGCATCATCGAGCCGGAACCGGGAATGCGAGTGCTCACCGCCGGCGAACAGTGGTTCGCGAGTGTTTCGGAGAACCAAGTTGACCAGCGAACGACCGCACAGTGGAACTCAATTTACGTTGTTGAGACGTTGGAGGCGGCGCGAAACAAGATTCGCGAGCTCGGCGGCACGATCGTGCTCGAAGAGATGCCCGTGCCGGGCAGCGCGATCTCGGTCTTCGTCGAGCCGGTGATGGATACCGCGATCACCATCATGGGTGCTGGAATTCCCGAGTAACTCTCGTTGCGAGTGGCTTAATTTCACGCGACGCTGAGGACCACTGAAGAATTTGATGGTGCGTTGACGCTTTTTCAGTGATCCCGAGTGGCTTACGGAGCCCCTCGCACGCGCAGAAGTACCAGTTTCCAGTACGTGCACCGTGACCACGCAGGCGATTGTGGGGCCGTTGTGTCTTGCTCCTCTGGCACTGGGTTACGCCTTTCGAGTACCGTCAAGTCGCCGATTCCACCGATACCATTGGCCCTCATGGACGCCTTCAGACGCCGTCGTCGTAGAGCTCACGGTTCGAGCCGCGAGCAGGGGAGTGCGTTGCTCGGAACGCTGCTCACCGTCATTGTCTTGGGCGTGATGGTCGTGATCATGCTCAACACCCTGGGCGGCGCGCCATCGGGTACGGGCATGGGCACCACGATTGCCGGCGCGACCACGACGACGGTGCCCGCGACGGCCAAGAGCGGTGCGCAAGAGGCCGCCGCCTCGGCCTGCCAGGCGAACTACCTGGCCATTGAGACGGCACTCGCCGACTACCGCTCGCTCAATGGTTCGTTGCCCGCAGCCGGAGTCGCGTGGGCGACGGCGGCGGCCAACGGCGGCCCTTACCTGCAGGTCTGGCCCGGGAGTGCGCTCTACTACTCGATCACCTGGAACGGAGCGCAGTTGGGCGTCATCCCCGTGAGGGGTGCGTCCTCGCACGGATCGGACGGTGCCAGTTCTCCCAAATCCGGCTGCTTCGCGGCTTGAACAGCTCGACTGAGTATTACTGCTAATAGTGCAGGAGTTTGAACGTTCTTCGGGAAGTGGGCGGTCGACTGCATTTGAGGTTCGTCGTCCGCCTCACGCGACCGAGTGGACGAAGTTACGCCACGAAGTACTTGGCCTTCGGGTGAGAACAGATGATCGCGTCGGTCGTCTGTTCGGGATGAAGTTGGAAGCCCTCGGATACCGTGACGCCGACGCGCTCACTCTCGAGCAGTTGGGCGACTTTGGCGTTGTCGGTGAGATCGGGGCAGGCGGGATATCCCCACGAGTAGCGTCCCCCTCGGTACTGCTGGCGAAAGAGTCCGGTCAACGTCGGGCCGTCTTCTTCGACGAAGCCGAGTTCGCTCCTGATGCGCTTGTGCCACATCTCGGCCAGTGCCTCGGCCATCTCGACGCCGAGGCCGTGCAACATCAGGTAGTCGGTGTAGTGATTCTCGGCGAAGAGTTCCTGACATCGCTCGGAGACGCGTGAGCCCATGGTGACCAGCATGAAGCTGGCGTAGTCCAAGTCGCTACTGTCGACCGATCGAAAGAAGTCCGCGATGCAGAGGAACGGCGAAACGATCTGGCGCGGGAAGGTGAAGCGCGCGATCTCTTCAGTGCGAGTGTCGTCGCCGTAGAGAATGAGGTCGTTGCCTTCCGAGGCGGCGGCGTAGTGGCCCCACACCACCTGGGGCACGAGGAGGGACTCCTCCTTGGCGATCGCCAACTGCTCGCGCAAGGTGGCGCTGACGCGCACTTTGAAGGCCGGGTCGTCCTCCCCGTTCTCCGGCCGAAAGCCCCACTGATTGCGAAAGAGCGCGGTCAGATTGAGGTACTCGCTGATCTCGTCGACGGACATGCCCTTGGCGACGCGGCTGCCGAGGAACGGCGGCGTGAAGATGGGATTGTCGTCCTCGACGTCGGGACTTCGACTCGGCAGCCCGTCGGGCACCTCGACGGCCTCGCCTCGGAGGCGTCGAAAGACCTTGCGTTCGGAGATCTCGCGACCGAAGGTCAGGTCCACCTCGTCGCTCCGGCGCAGTTCGCCCAACCGGTCCAAAACCCGAAGTCCCTCGAAGGCGTCCTTGCCGTAGAACACCCGTCCGCCGTAGATCTGGCGCAGGTCGCGTTCGACGTAGGTGCGCGTGAGCGCCGCCCCGCCCAGCAGGACCGGGACGTGACTCATGCCCCGCTCGTTCATCAATTCCAGATTCTCGCGCATGATCAACGTGCTCTTCACCAAGAGGCCACTCATCCCGAGGGCGTCGGCCTGGTGCTCTTCGAGGGCGCTCAACATCTCGTTGACCCCGACCTTGATGCCGAGGTTGAAGACCTCGTACCCGTTGTTGGTGAGGATGATGTCGACGAGGTTCTTGCCGATGTCGTGCACGTCACCCTTGACGGTGGCGAGCACCACGCGTCCGCGTCCGCCCTGATCGCTCTTTTCCATGTGCGGCTCTAAGTGCGCGACGGCCGACTTCATCGTCTCAGCGCTCTGTAAGACGAAGGGGAGTTGCATCTCTCCGGAGGCGAAGAGGTCGCCGACTTCGCGCATGCCATCGAGGAGGAGCGTGTTGACGATGTCGAGGGGCGCCATGCCCTCGGCCATCGCGGCGTCGAGGTCACCCTCGAGCCCGACGCGCGCGCCGTCGATGATGCGACGCCGTAACCGTTCATTGAGTTCGAGGTCGTCGAGCGAGCTGGTAGAATCGTTGGACGTCGAGACGCCCTCGTAGAGGCCGAGCAGGACCGTGAGCGGGTCGTAGTCGTCACTGCGCCGGTCGTAAATGAGATCCAGACAGACCCTTCGGGCCTCTTCGTCAATTCGATTGAGCGGCAAGAGTTTCGAAGCGTGAACGATGGCGGCGTCGAGACCGGCGTCCGCGCACTCGTGCAAGAAGACGCTGTTCAACACCTGGCGCGCGCCCGGGTTGAGGCCGAAGGAGACGTTGGAGAGTCCGAGGATCGTGCGCACGCCCGGTAATTCGGCCTTGATCCGTCGAATCGCCTCGATCGTTTCGATGCCGTCACGCCGCGACTCGATCATTCCGGTCGAGAGGGGCAACGCCAGCGTGTCAATGAATATGTCCCGGGGGTCGAGACCGTAGCGCGAGACGGCGAGGTCGGTGATGGCGCGCGCAGCGCGGACCTTCCACTCGGCCGTTCGCGCCTGTCCTTCTTCGTCGATGCAGGTCGCGACGATGGCCGCCCCGAACTCGGCGGCGAGTGACAGGAATCCGTCGAGACGCGTCCCCGGGCCGTCACCTTCTTCGAGGTTGACCGAGTTGAGGAGGGCCTTGCCCCCCAGCCAGGTCAGTGCCTGACGCGCGACCTTGGTCTCGGTCGTGTCGACCATGATCGGCACCGACGACTGCGTGGCCAAGCGACTCATGAGCTCGTTCATGTCGGCGACGCCGTCGGCCCCGGTGTAGTCGACGCAGACGTCGAGGATGTGCGCGCCCTCTTTGATCTGGTCTCGGCCGATGCCGACGCACGTATCCCAGTCGCCTTCGAGCATGGCGTCACGGAACTTCTTGGACCCGTTCGCGTTAGTTCGTTCGCCAACCAACAACACCGACCGGTCCTGTTGGTAGTTCGTCGCCGAGTAGATCGACGCCACGGCCGGCTCGAGCGTCGCCGAACGCGCCGCGGGCGTGAGTGGACGCACGACCTCGACGACGCGCGCGACGTGTTCGGGCGTCGTTCCGCAACAGCCCCCGACGACCTGCACGCCGTATTCGGTGACGAACTTCGAGAGATGCTCGGCCAGCGCGTCGGGCGTGAGGTCGTAGTGCATCCGGCCGTCGACGACGGTCGGGAGTCCGGCGTTGGGCAGACACGAGAGAGGAACCGGTGAGGACTCGCAGAGGTGGCGCAGTGGTTCGTACATCTCGACCGGTCCGGTCGCGCAGTTCAGTCCCAGGACGTCCACGCCGAGCGGACTGAGCGCCGTGAGCGCGGCCCCGATCTCGGTGCCGGGCAGCATCCGACCCGTGAGCTCGATCGTGACCTGGGCCTGAATCGGAACCACGCGCCCGTGTCGGACCATCGCGCGGTGACAGGCCGCGATGGCGGCCTTGCCCGAGAGCAAGTCGTAGACCGTTTCGACGATGAGCAGGTCGACGCCGCCTTCGAGGAGCCCGAGGGCCATCTCCTCATAACTGGCCGAGAGGTCGTCGTAGGTGATCTGGCCGAGGGACGGGAACTTCGTCCCCGGCCCCATCGAGCCGGCGACGAAGCGCGGTGAACCGGGACCGGCGTAAGAATCAGCGACGCGCCGAGCTATCTGGGCCGACACCATCGCCAGTTCGAAGGATCGCTCGGCGATCCCGTATTCGGCGAGCACGACCGAAAAGGCACCGAAGGAGTCGGTCTCGATGACGTCGGCGCCGACGTCCAAGAACGAGCGGTGGAGCTGTTCGACGGCGTCCGGTCTCGTGACGACGAGAATCTCGTTGCATCCTTCGAAGGCCGCGCCCCCGAAGTCGTCCGCGTGCAGGTCCAGGAGTTGGAAGTTCGTCCCGGTCGCTCCGTCGTAGATGAGGACTCGTTCGCGAAGTGCGCTGAGGTAAGGGTCGTTCGCGCTCGGTCGAGCGAAAGGGGGACGCGCGCGGGACTCCATTGAATGTTCAGGCTACCCGTACACCCGCAAATCACTACGCTTGCGACGTGAAGATCTACACCCGTGACGGTGACGACGGCACCACCGGTCTTTACTTCGGAGGTCGGGCGAGCAAGAGTTCGGACCAGATCGACGTGAACGGTGAAGTCGACGAAGCACAGTCGACCCTCGGTTGGGCTCGCTCGCTCACGGAGCCGGGTTCGCGACTGAACGAACTTCTCATCAGCGTCGAACGCGACCTCTGGGTCCTCATGGCCGAAGTCGCCACCGCTCCGGACAATCGCCACAAACTCGCGCCCGACAAGACCCTCGTCACGACCGAGATGATCGCCCGGCTCGAAGCAGAGATTGACGCGCTGTCCGCGGAGATCGAGATGCCCAAAGAGTTCGTCGTTCCTGGTGAGAATCAACTCTCCGCGGCACTCGACGTCGCGCGTACCGTGGTTCGGCGCGCGGAACGGGTAGCCGTGGGTTATCCGCTCGAAGACTCCTTCGTCGTCGCGTATCTCAACAGGCTGAGCGACCTCGCCTGGACGATGGCCCGCTTCGCCGAAGGCTCGCAGCACCGAACCGCCAGAATTCACCACTAAAAGAGGACACCGTATGGCCCGCACAGCTCGAATCTCTACGCCGGTCGAGGCCGCGACGCAGCCGACGGTGGTGGTACCCGTCGTCTTCGACGACGGCGCCGCGTTCATCGCCGAATCGGTGCCCGCGACCCTCGCCGGTCAGAGCATTCCGCGAACGCTCTCCAAGGAGTGGTGCACCAAACAGGGTCTCAAGCCCGACGCCGGGAGCATCACTGTCCTTCGATCGCTCAAGGACACTAACGTCGCCTTCGTGAGCATCGGCTCGACGTACAACTCACTCGAGAGCTACCGACTCGCGGGCGCCGCCGCGACGCGCTGCGCCGGTGACGCTTCCGTGGCCTTCTTCATGCCGACCGACGGTATCGACGATCCGCGCGACGCGGCGCAGGCGCTCGTCACGGGGGCGCTCCTGGCGTCGTACTCGTATAAACAAGGTGAGGCGATGACGACCTTCGACGTCGTGCCGCTCGGCTCACCGCTGCCATCGGTGGAGACCCACGATGACGTGACCGAAGGCGCTCAACGCGGCGAGGCCATCGCCAGTGGCATCAACTGGGCGAAGTTCCTCGTCGATTCACCGGCCGGTTACATGCCGCCGAAGGAGTTGGCGCGTCACGTCCAGACGCGACTCGACGACGACGAGCACGTCACCGTGGAAGTCTGGAGTGAACCTCGGATACGCGAAGAGCGTCTCGGGGGACTTTTGGGCGTCGGCGAGGGTTCGGCGCAGCCTTGTCGGTTGGTCTACGCCACGTACGACCCGAGTCCCGATGTGGAACTGCCCCACATCGCGCTCGTCGGCAAGGGCGTCACCTTCGACTCGGGCGGCCTGACCTTGAAGACCGGCGTGGGAATGATGACGATGAAGACGGACATGACCGGCTCGGCGATCGTGATGGCCGCGGTCTCCATCGCCAGTCGCCTGGCGTTGCAGGTGAAGATCACGGCGATCGCGCCGATGACCGAGAACCTGCCCAGTGACCGCGCGACCAAACCCGGTGACGTCCTGACGATCCGCAACGGACTGACGATCGAGGTCCTCAACACCGACGCCGAAGGTCGCCTCATCCTCGCCGATGGTCTGAGCCTCGCCGTCGAGACCAATCCCGACGCCATCATCGACGTGGCCACGCTCACCGGCGCCCAGCGCGTCGCCCTCGGTGACGACGTCGGTGCCCTCTTCGCCTCCACCGACGAGATGGCCGACCTGTTCGCCATCGCGAGCGCCAGGAGTGGCGAGCTGCTCTGGCGCATGCCCCTGGTCGAGAGTTACGAAGCGGACATCGAGTCCGACGTGGCCGACATGAAGAACATGGGCAAGACCGGCAGTGGCGGGATGATCGCGGCGGCACTGATCCTGCGGCGATTCACCGACGGGCGCCCTTGGGTGCACATCGACATTGCCGGTCCTGGTCGATCGGACGCGAACCGGGGCTACACCACCAAGGGCGCGACCGCCTTTAGCGCGCGCACGATCGTCGAGTTCTTAGAAGCCGTCGCCGAAGAGGCGCTCGACTAACGCTCGACCGCGCGCACCCGCGACGCGCGACTCGGGACCGCTCGGTTGAGCGAGGCCGACGAAACGTCGTGGCCGTCGGCCTTGCCGATCAATACCGTGGCGAACAGGTCTTCGTCGTCGATGCCGGCCCAACGAAGAATCTCGATTTCGTGGCGGAAGTTTCCCCAGAGGGCGGCCTGCCAGCCGCTCTCCTCAATCAAGAGCAACAACGCCATCGCCGCCATGGCGGCGTCGGTGTGCCAGTAGGGGACCGGCCAGTTCGATTCGTCGTCGAGTCCCGAAGATCGCTTGTCCGCTTCGGCGTAGCGCGCCACGTACTCGCCCCGGCGCGACGTCACCAGTACTACGGCGCCGGCGCGTTGCAGTCCCTCGGCCCGTCGCGACTGGGCCCGCCATGCTTCGTCGGTCGCAACTTCGAAGTACTCGCCGATCAATTCCGGTCCAACGGTATGGAGTCGAATACCGGCGCTGTTGCCGGCCGTCGGCGCCCAGAGGGCCTGGGAGCAGAGTTCGGCCAACCACGTCGAATCGACCGGTGTGCCGTCAAAGGAACGCACCATCCTTCGTTGTGAGAGCAGTTCACGAAGTTCCACGCGTCGGTTTTAGCAGGAAGTCCGAACACGATTGATGACCGGACAGGTAAGATTTAGAAACTGAGAAGGAGCGAACGTTGTCCACGCCTCGAGATCTGCTGAACGCCGCCAAGGCCGAGATTAAAGAGATCGACCCGAACGACGTCGCTGCACGACTGGATCAATTCACGCTGCTCGACGTACGCGAACCCGAAGAGTACGAACAGGGTGCGGTACCCGGCGCGGTCCACTTGCCGCGGGGCAACCTAGAGTTCTCCGTCGAGGGCCGACTGCCGGACAAGAAAGCGCCGATTGCCGTGTACTGCGCCGGTGGCGTGCGCTCGGCCTTCGCCACCAAGACCCTCCAGGACCTCGGTTACACCAACGTGGTATCGATCATCGGCGGCTTCAACAAGTGGAAGGACGAAGGACTCACCTGGACCACGCCGCGTGTTCTGTCGGCCGATCAGCGCAACCGTTACCAGCGCCACCTCTTATTACCCGAAGTGGGCGAGAAGGGTCAGATGCGCCTACTGGATTCGAAGGTCCTCCTGCTGGGCGCCGGAGGACTTGGCTCGCCGGCGGCGCTGTATCTCGCCGCGGCCGGCGTCGGGACGATCGGCATCATCGACATGGACGTCGTCGACTCCTCCAACCTGCAACGTCAGATCTTGCACAACGTCGACCGCATCGGCATGCGAAAGGTGGACAGCGCGAAGATGACCCTCACCGCGATGAACCCGGACGTCAAGGTGCTCACCTACGACACACGACTGGGCGCCAACAACGTTCTGGACATCATCGACGGCTACGACGTCATCGTGGACGGTACCGACAACTTCCCCACGCGTTACCTCGTGAACGACGCGGCGCTGGTGAAGAACATTCCCGTCGTGCACGGCTCGATTTTCCGCTTCGAAGGACAGGTCACCGTGTTCAGTCCCTACGTCGGACCGTGTTATCGCTGCATGATCCCCGAGCCGCCGCCGCCCGAGCTCGCGCCGAGTTGCGCCGAGGCGGGCGTGCTGGGGGTGTTGCCGGGCATCGTCGGATCGATCCAGGCGATCGAGACGATCAAGTTACTGCTTGAACTAGGTGATCCCCTCGTTGGTCGACTCCTCACCTACGACTCGATGGACGAGAGTTTTCGCACCTTCAAGGTGCGCCGCGATCCGGCGTGTCCGGCCTGCGGCGAGAACGCCGGTCCCATCGTGATCGCCGAGTACGACGACTTGTGCATGCCCCATCCCGTCAAGGTGTAGGTCCGCACCATCGTTTCAGTAGTTTCGGCGTGAGTGCTCCGCGTCGAATCGCCGACCTTCTTACGAGAGGCACCCTCGTGGACTTCGAAGACCAGCGCCTATCGTTATCAAGGTGACGTCAGACGAGCGCCGTACGGATTCGGGGATTGTCGTCCAGCCGGTCTATGACGACACTGACCTCGAAGGCTTCGACGCCGCGACGCAGTTGGGGAGCCCGGGGCAGTACCCCTACACCCGAGGCGTCCAGCCCACGATGTACCGGGGCCGACTGTGGACGATGCGCCAATACGCCGGTTTCGGCACGGCCTCCGCGACCAACCGGCGATTCAAGTTTCTCTTGGAGGCCGGTCAGACCGGCCTGTCGTGTGCCTTCGACCTGCCGACCCAGATGGGCTACGACGCCGACCACCTGCGCGCCGAGGGCGAGGTGGGCAAGGTCGGTGTCGCCATCTCGTCCTTGGAAGACATGCGTGACCTGTTGGCCGACTTGCCCCTCGATCAGGTCACGACGTCGATGACGATCAACGCGACCGCCTCGACCCTGTTGTTGCTCTATCAGTTGGTGGGCGAAGAGCAGGGCGTGCGTGGCGAACAGTTACGCGGCACGATCCAGAACGACATCTTGAAGGAGTACGTGGCTCGGGGCACGTATATCTACCCGCCACGTCAGTCGATGCGTCTCGTCGTGGACACCTTCGCGTACTGCGCCAAAGAAATGACGCAGTGGAACACCATCTCGATCTCGGGCTACCACATCCGCGAAGCGGGATCGACCGCCGTGCAAGAGATCGCCTTCACCCTGGCCAACGGCATTGCGTACGTAGAAGCGGCGTTGGCGGCCGGTTTGGGGTTGGATGACTTCGCGCCGCGCCTCAGTTTCTTCTTCAACGCCCACAACAACCTCTTCGAAGAGGTCGCCAAGTACCGCGCCGCGCGTCGCTTGTGGGCCTCGATCATGCGAGATCGATTCGGGGCCACCGATGCGAAATCCATGACGCTCCGCTTCCACACGCAAACCGGCGGATCGACGCTGACGGCCCAGCAGCCCGAGAACAACATCGTGCGAACGACCATTCAGGCCCTAGCGGCTGCGCTCGGCGGCACGCAGTCCCTGCACACCAACGGCTTCGACGAGGCGCTGGGACTCCCGACCGAGCGAGCGGCCAAGCTCGCGCTGCGAACCCAGCAGGTCCTCGGCTATGAATCGGGCATCGCCGACACCGTCGACCCTCTCGCCGGCTCCT
Source organism: Acidimicrobiaceae bacterium (assembly GCA_003170315.1). Lineage (GTDB taxonomy): Bacteria > Actinomycetota > Acidimicrobiia > Acidimicrobiales > RAAP-2 > RAAP-2. Next base: position 25,382 of record PNAH01000005.1, on the reverse strand, counting down.
ACTTCGTCGAGTCGTTGACCAACGAGGTCGAGCGATTGGCGCGCGAGTACATCGAGACGATCGACGCTCGCGGCGGGGCCGTCGCGGCCATCGAGTCGCACTACATGCAAGACGAGATCGAGTCGGCGGCCTACGAATTCGCCCGTCGCGTGGATCGGGGCGAAGAGGTCGTCGTCGGCGTGAACCGTTTCGAAGAGAACGACCCGACCAAGGCCGACGTCTTTCCGATCAACGAAGAACAACAGCGAGCGCAGATCGCCCGCGTGAAGTTGCTGAAGACGACCCGCGACAACGACGCCGTTCGAGCCGCCCTCGAAGACCTAGGGTCGGCCGCACGCGGAACGCAGAACGTGCTCAATCCAATGAAGACGGCCCTGTCACGAATGGCGACGCTCGGCGAGGTGGCCGACGTTCTGCGCGCTGAGTTCGGGGTCTACGCGCCGAACTAGGGAATCAGAGGCTCGTGGAAGTGCGTGACCGTGGGTCGTTCGACGTAGAACGGGTGCGTCAACGCGCGCCACCTTTGAAAGTCCTCGGTCTCGCGCCACATCATGTGCGCTTCGATCGACTCCCAGCGAATGAGCAGTAGGTAGATCGAACCGTCCTCTTCCTGACGGCGAAACTCTCCGCCGAAGCACCCCGCGGCCGAATCGAGTATCGGCAACGCCGTGCGCGCGGACGCTTCGAACTCTTCTTCGCGACCGGGCGTCACCGCCGCCACGACGTGTTCGAGCATCATCCGCGGGCCATCAGTCGCGCGCGCAGCTTTTCGTCGTTCGCCACTCCGATCGCGGTGTGCGCGAGGGCGATCGCTCCGGCGAGAATCGCTCGATCGGCGTCGGGCGTAATGCACGCCGCGGTGAACTCGGGCTGGTGGTTCACGGCACCGTTGGTGGGAATCATTAACAGCGGGTGGATCGAGGGCACCACCAACGAGACGTTGGCCATGTCGGTGGAGATGGCCGGACGGGCGAAGCCCTCGTCGTCCAGGGCAAAACTTCGACCCAATGCTTCGGCGGCGACGCGGTAGTGCGAAAGGATGTCGGGGTCGGACTCCATGTGCGAGAAGGCGCTGCCGATTTCTTCGATGCGTAGCGAGGCACCGGTCGCCAGAGCTCCGGCCTCGAAGCACGCGTTGATCCGAACTCGCAACTCCGCCAGTCGATCGCTCGTGAGCGAACGCGCCATGAAACGCCCGGTCGCGCGACTCGGGATGATATTGGCCGCCGATCCGCCTTCGAGGACGATGCCGTGGACGAGATCGCCCGGGCGCAACTGCTGACGCAAGAGGCCGATCGCCACTTGAGCGATCGTCAGGGCGTCGAGGGCGTTCACGCCGACCCAGGGCGCTGCCGCGGCGTGCGCCTCCTTTCCTTCGTAGGTGACGTCGAAATGATCGACCGCGAGACAGAGTGCGTCGAGTCGTTCGGTGGGAAAGGGGTGAATCATCATGGCGGCGTGCACGTCATCGAAGTAGCCGGCGTTGATGAGGTCGATCTTGCCGCCGCCGCCCTCTTCCGACGGCGTTCCGAGCAGCGTGACGGTGAGGTTCAGTTCGTCGGCGACGGCCCCGAGTCCGATGGCCGCTCCCAGGGACGACGCGGCGATGATGTTGTGTCCACAGGCGTGGCCGACACCGGGCAGCGCGTCAAACTCCGCGCAGTACACGATGTTCAGATCGCCGTCACCCATGGTGGCGCGAAAGGCGGTCGGCAGTTCGGCGACGCCGCGCTCGACGCGAAAGCCCGCCCGTTCGGCCAATGCGGCGACGGCCCCGGAACTTTCAAACTCCACGTAACCGAGTTCCGGGTGCGCGTGAACGAAATGACTCAGTTCCACCAGGGCGTCGCCCTGCCGCTGGATCGCGTTGGCGGCGACTTCGCGGGCGCTCATTCGACCACCACCACGGTGTCGCCGGCGCTGACCGAATCACCGGCCGCCACGTTGATCGACACGACGACGCCGGACTTCTCGGCGTTCACCGAGTTCTCCATCTTCATCGCTTCGAGAACTACGACCGTGTCGCCGGCTTCGACCTCTTGACCGACCTCGACGTTCACTTTCACGATCGTCCCCTGCATGGGGACGATGACACTGGCCGAGCCGCTGCCTAAGACGCCCGCGTGGTGCTGCCGACGCGGTTTGGCGGCGGTGCTTTGGGCCCGGGGCAACCCGTCGTCGAACTCCGGCACCCACAGCGCGACCGTGACGCGCCGTCCGTTCACCTCGGCGGTGACGTCTTTGCGGACCTGACCCTCGCCGACCGAGACGGCGGCGGTGACGACTTCGGGCAAGGTCGTGAGGTCGAGTTCACTCTCGACCCAGTTCGTGGAGTGCGTGCCCTGGACGAACCGCTCGTCGGTGAGTATCACGATGTCGGCCGCCAACGTCGTGGCGACCCCTTCGATCGTGATCTCTTCGATGGCACGCAACATCCGACGACGAGCTCGCTCGCGGTCCGGTCCCCAGACGATAAGTTTCGCGATCAAGTTGTCGTAGTACTGCGAGATCGTGTCACCGGCACCGTATCCGGCGTCGAGTCGCACCCCCGGACCGGACGGCTGATCGAATCGGGTGATCGTGCCCGGGGTGGGGATGAACTTGCCGCCGGCGGGGTCTTCGGCGTTGATGCGAACTTCGATCGCGTGGCCCTCGCGACGAACCTCGTCTTGCGTGAAGTTCAATGCTTCGCCCGCGGCGATGCGCAGTTGCCACTCGACGAGGTCCAGACCGGTGACCAACTCGGTCACCGGATGCTCGACCTGAAGACGCGTATTCATCTCCAAGAAGAAGAACGCGCCGTCTTGGTAGAGGAACTCGACGGTCCCGGCGTTGACGTAGCCGCAGGCCCTCGAGACCTTCACCGCCGCTTCGCCCATGGCGCGACGCAGGTCGTCGGGGAAGTTCGGCGCCGGTGACTCCTCGATGAGCTTCTGATGCCGTCGTTGGGCCGAGCAATCACGCTCGCCGAGCCAGAGCGTGGTGCCGTGGGCGTCGGCGAGGACCTGCATCTCGATGTGACGGGGCCGGGTGAGAAAGCGCTCGACGTAACACTCGGGCCGACCGAAATAACTCTGGGCTTCGCGTTGCGCGCTCTCCAACGCCGTCGGCGCCTCGTCCGCGGAGTTCACGACCTTCATGCCACGCCCACCGCCGCCGTAGGCGGCCTTGACGGCGACCGGCCAGCCGAATTCGTTGCCGAACTTCACGACTTCTTTGGCGTTCTTCAATGCATCGCTTCGACCGGGCACGCCCTCGACACCGACCTTGGCGGCCGCGAGTCGACTCGAGATCTTGTCACCCATGACTTCGATCGCCTCGGGCGGGGGACCGATGAAGGTGACCCCGCGTGAAGTGATGGCCCGCGCGAACTCCGTATTCTCCGAAAAGAAGCCGTACCCGGGGTGGACTGCGTCCGCGCCCGATCGATGGATCACGTCGAGGATCGCCTCGGTGTTGAGGTAGCTCTCGGCCGCACTCTGGCCCCCCAAGGCGTACGCCTCGTCGGCCAGTCGCACGTGCAGCGCGTTGCGATCGAGATCGGAGTAGACGGCGACGGTGGCGATGCCCATCTCTCGACAGGTGCGCATGACGCGCACCGCGATCTCGCCGCGATTGGCGATCAGGACTTTCTGTAACACGCAAACCTCCGTAGCGGACCTGTAATTTTCTACCACTCGCTCTCGAAACTCTAGAGTTTCCTTGTGAGTTCAATCGTCTGGCGTATCGAACACTTCGACGTGATCGACTCCACCAACACCTGGTTGGCCGAACGGGCGCTCGAGGGCGCCCCCGAGGGCCTCGTGGCGTTCGCGGACTTCCAGAGCGCCGGGCGCGGACGACTGGATCGTCAGTGGGAGTCGCCTCCTGGAGCGTCGTTGTTGTGCTCGATCCTGCTGCGACCGGACCTCGCACCGGACCAGCTCCAACTCGTCGTCGCCTGCGTCGCCCTCGCGGCGCGCGCGGCCCTGGTGCGACTGAGCGGCGTGCGACCGGCGCTCAAATGGCCCAATGACTTGATCGTCGGCGACGCGAAGATCGCGGGACTCCTCGCAGAGATCGTGTCCGTCGACGAGCGGTTGGCCGTGGTCGTGGGTATCGGCGTCAATCTCACGCACCGGGGACCGGCGAATGTCGTGTCGACCAGTGTGCGCGACGAATCGGGCGTCACGATCACCCCGCCGGCTCTGCTCGACATTCTGCTGGATGAACTCGAAGCTCGTCGTGCGTTGTTGGACAGCGCCGATGGTCAGGCGAGCCTGCGCGATGAGTATCGGCGCGCGTTGGTGACGTTGGGCCAGATGGTTCGCGTGCAACGCGCGAACGACGTAATCGTCGGTCGCGCGAAGTCGGTCGACGAGGTCGGACAGCTCATCGTCTTGGTGGATGAGGATGAAGTGTCGGTCACGGTCGGTGACGTCGTGCACCTGCGAGCTCACGAAGCAGAACAGTCGTGAGTCGCGCGACGCGCGTCATGGTGACCGGCGCGGCCGGTCAGGTGGGCGTCGATCTCCTCGACGTGCTGGAAGGGGTGATTCCGCCGGGGGGCGACCGGTCGTTCCAACCGGACCAACGATCGATTCCGTCGGGCGAGTTCGACGTCCTGGCTCTCACCCGACACGAACTCGACGTCGCTGATCGCGACGCGGTGCATCGAGCGGTCCGAGCGGCGCGCCCGGACGTCATCGTGCATCTGGCCGCCTATACGGCGGTCGACCGCGCCCAAACGGAGGAGTCCGAGTGTTTCGCCGTGAACGGCGCGGGCACCGAGTCGATGTCGCTCGCCGCTCATGAGAACGGCGCACACTTGATTGCCATCTCGACGGACTACGTTTTTGACGGCAACAAAGGTGGCGCCTACGTGGAAGATGACGCCACCAATCCTCTCAATGTTTACGGCGCGTCGAAGCGCGCCGGAGAGTTGCTCTGTTCGAGTGACGACACCGTCGTGCGCACGTCGTGGGTGATGGGGGTGCGCGGCAAGAACGTCGCGCACGTTATCGCCGATCGCGCTTCTTCGGGCCAGTCGGTTCGATTCGTGAGCGACCAGACCGGCACCGTCACTGTCGCGAGTGACCTGGCGCGCGTTCTGGCAACGCTGGTGCGCGAACGGCCGGGCGGACTGTGGCACGTGGCCAATTCCGGCACAACGACGTGGTTCGACGTGGCCGCCTACATCGGAGAGATTCTCGGTCGCCACGACGGGTTCGCCACGGCGATCGCGACGACCGACCTGGACCCGGCGCCGCTCGCCACTCGACCGATTCGCAGTGATCTGTCGATCGACAAGTTCGCGTCGGCGTGGTCAGCGCTGCCCGATTGGCGTGACGGGCTCACTCGCTTGATTCGAGACCGCAGGTCGCGGGGGGCCAATCGATGAGTGAGGTCGCGACGGACGTCGCCGCGGTCATCGTCGACTTTCACGCCGGCCAAGCGCTGGACGACTGCGTCGACTCACTACACGCCAACGGCGTCACCGACATCGTCGTCGTCGAAAACGGCGAGGAGGGTTCGACGCTGCCGGCGCTCTCCGGCCAACACGTCGTGCTGGTCGTGCCCAAGTTGAACCTGGGTTACGGACGCGGCGCGAATCGCGGCGTGGCCGCGGCGCCGGTTCGTCGCTACCTCCTGGTCTCCAATCCCGACGTCGTGGTGCACGAAGGCGCCGTGGCCGCACTGGTCGAATACCTCGACCAACATCCCAACGTCGCCATCGTCGGTCCTCAGATCGTGCGGCCCGACGGAAGCGTCTATCCCTCGCAACGCGTCTTCCCAAACTTCTGGCTCGCCGGTCTGCACGCGTTGCTGGCGCCGCTCTGGCCCGGGAACCCATTCACGCGTCGCTATAAATCGCCCCGCAAGGACGGGTCGGTGGACTGGGTCTCGGGCGCCTTCTTTTTGGCGCGACGGGACCGTTTCGAAGAGGTCGGCGGTTTCGACGAGCGCTACTTCATGTTCGTCGAAGATATGGCGCTGTGCTGGCAGATGCGCGAGCGCGGGCACGACATCGCTGCGACGCCCGACGCCCTGGTCACGCATATTGAAGGCGTGTCGCGCGCGAGGGTTTCTCGAGCGATGTTGATCGCCCATCACCGCAGCGCCATGCGCTTCGAGTGGCAGACCGCGAGCGGCTGGCGGCGGGTCCTGGCGCCGATTGCGACCTTGGTGCTGGGACTTCGACTCTGTGTCGTTCTGGTCATCCGACCTACGACCTGAGGGCACCACCGCCTAACATGGTCACTGGGCTGCGAGTGGTTCTGTGGTTGAAAGTCGATGCCAGTCGCGGGCGAAACGACCCACGTAAGGCGTCTTGTCGACGCTGAGCATGGCGCGGTTTAGAAGTAAGTCCTGCCTCCCGGTGGCCAGAGCGGTCATCGGGCGAGCCGGTGAAGTGTGTGGTTGCCTCGCCGGAGAGCCCCGTGCTGCCGGCGTAACCCACGGACACCGCTGCAGGCAAGTGTGGGGTAAAAGACCAGGTCAGCACTCGCAGCCCAATTGAAGTAGCGGAAACGACCGGTAAGGTTCATCACGACATGAGTGTTTTTAGCAAGGTTCTTAAGGCCGGAGAGGGCAAGCGCGTTCGCCAACTGGCCGAACTCGTGCCGCCCATCAACGAACTCGCCGACGAGATGGCCTCCCTCTCCGACGCCGAGCTTCGCGCCAAGACCGACGAGTTCCGTGCTCGCCTCGCCGAAGGCGAAGACCTGGACGACATGCTGCTCGAAGCCTTCGCCGTGGTGCGTGAGGCCGCGACCCGTGTCCTCGGTCAGCGTCACTACGACGTCCAGTTGATGGGTGGCATGGCCCTGCACTTCGGGTGGATCGCGGAAATGAAGACCGGTGAGGGTAAGACCCTGGTGTCGACGTTGCCGGTCTACCTGAACGCGCTGGCCGGCAACGGCGTGCACGTCGTCACCGTGAACGACTATCTGGCGACGCGCGACGCCAATTGGATGGGCTCGTTGCACAAGTTCCTCGGGCTGAGCGTCGGGCGCGTCGGGCCGGACCTTTCGGAGTTCGAGGACAAGCGCGCGGCCTACGCCTGTGACATCACCTACGGCACCAACACGGAGTTCGGCTTCGACTACCTGCGCGACAACATGGCCCGGCGCGCCGAACACATGGTGCAGCGAGGACACCACTACGCCATCGTCGACGAGGTCGACTCCATTCTGATCGACGAGGCCCGAACACCGCTGATCATCTCGGGCCCGGCGTCGGACATCACCAAGCTCTATTACCAGTTCGCCTCCATCGCGCGCGCCTTGATCCGCGACGCCGACTACGAGGTCGACGAGGAGAAGAAGACCGTCGTGCCGACCGAAGCCGGCATCGAGAAGGTCGAGCATCAACTCGGCGTCACCAACCTCTACGACGCGGTGGCGACGAACTACGTGCACCAGTTGGGCCAGGCGCTCCGCGCCAAAGAGCTCTACCACCGCGACAAGGACTACCTGGTCGACGCCGGCGAGGTGAAGATCGTCGACGAGTTCACGGGGCGAACCCTCGACGGTCGACGGTGGTCCGACGGACTGCACCAGGCCGTCGAGGCCAAGGAACGCGTGCGCATCCAAGAGGAGAACCACACCTGGGCGACGGTCACCTTGCAGAACTACTTCCGCATGTACGAAAAGCTCGCGGGCATGACCGGTACGGCCGAAACGGAGGCCGCCGAGTTCGGCAACACCTACAAGCTCTCGGTTGTGCCCATCCCGTCGAATCAGCCACTCATCCGCCTCGACCAGGCCGACCTCATTTACAAGACCGAAGAGGCGAAGTTCGCCGCGATCGTGGACGACGTGCTCGAGCGCAGCGACCTCGGCCAGCCGATCCTGCTCGGCACCGCGTCGGTCGAGAAGTCCGAGTTGCTCTCGCGCGAACTCTCCAAGGCCGGTATCTCGCACGAGGTACTGAACGCCAAGCAGCACTTTCGCGAGGCCGAGATCGTGGCCCAGGCTGGACGAAAGCACGCCGTCACCGTCGCTACCAACATGGCCGGTCGAGGCGTGGACGTGGTGCTCGGGGGCAACTTCGAAGGACTGGCCATGCGCGAGGCCCAGGGACGGGGCTTCGAACCCGGTAGCGAAGAGTTCGACGCCGCTTACCAGAGTGCCTTGGCGAGCTTTCGATCGGTCTGTGAAGCTGAAGGCGACGAGGTGCGGGCCCTCGGCGGCCTCTACGTGCTCGGCTCGGAACGACACGACTCGCGACGCATCGACAATCAGTTGCGCGGACGCTCCGGTCGACAGGGTGACCCCGGCGAGAGCCGTTTCTATCTGTCACTCCAAGACGACCTGCTGCGACTGTTCGCCACCGGCGCCGTCTCGTGGGTGATGGACCGCACCATGCCCGACGATTTGCCCATCGAAGCCAAGATGGTCTCCAAAGCCATCGAACGGGCCCAGAACACCGTCGAGGGCAAGAACGCCGAGATCCGCAAGGACACGCTGAAGTACGACGAAGTCATGAACGAACAGCGCAAGGTCATCTACGGACGGCGCCAGCAGGTCATCGACGGCGAAGACATCCACGACGCCACCATCGTGTTGATCGAAGAGATTCTCACCAACGTCGTGGACGATCGCCTGGAGGGTGAGTTCTCCGAGGGTTGGGACCTGCACCAGTTGGTCATTGAACTCACCAACTACTACCCGACGACGCTGAACGCCGAGGCGCTATCGGAGTATCAGGACCGCGACGACATCCTGGGCCTCGTCATCGATGAGGCGGTCGGCCAGTACGAAAAGAAGTGCGAGGAGTACCCCGGTGGCATGGACACCGCCAAGGAGATCGAGCGCGACGTCATGCTGCAGATACTCGACCAACGCTGGCGTGAACACCTCTCGGACATGGACTATCTGCGCGACGGCATCCACCTGCGACAGATCGCCCAACAGGACCCGTTGACGGCGTGGCAAAAGGAGGGCTACCTGATGTTCGAAGCCCTCCTCGGCAACGTCGACGCCGACTTCGTGCGCTACATCACCCACGTCGAAGCCTCGGCCATCGAAGAGACCGAGGAAGAGGACGAGGGCCTCGAAGGCGCCGTCACCAACGCCGACGTCGTGGCGCCGGGCGCGACGGAACTGCCGACCCACGGACCGGCCAAGAAGCCGCTGCCCAAACAGGGCGACAAGATCGGGCGAAATGAGCCGTGCTGGTGCGGTTCGGGCCGGAAGTTCAAGCAGTGCCATGGCCGACCCTAAGGCCGAGAACGCTCTTCGCGAGGCCCTCGGCACGTTGGAGGACCTCGAAGCGAGGTGGAGCGCGGCGCGCGAGTACCTGAAGATCGACGCCAGCCGCGAGCGCCACGTCGTCCTGAACGAATTGGTCGCCGACCCGAACCTCTGGGACGATCAGGACCGCGCCCGGGAGGTGACGACCGAACTGGGACGTCTCTCGAACGACCTCGAGCTGTTCGACGACTTGCGCGGATCGCTGGACGATTCAATGGTGCTGGCCGAGTTCTCGCGCGAGTCACTGGCGGCCGGCGAGGCCGATTGGTCGCTGCTGAGCGAGCTCTCGTCGACGGTCGCGGCGCTCGAGACCAAAATTGCCGCGCTCGAAACCCAGAGTCTCTTCAGCGGACCCTACGACGCGAACGACGCGATCGTCGAGTTGCACGCCGGCGCCGGCGGCACCGACGCCCAGGACTGGACCGAGATGCTGTTGCGCATGTACTCGCGCTGGGCCGAACGTCGAGGCTTCGGTGTCGAGATCGATGAGGCGACCGAAGGACAAGAGGCCGGCCTGCTGTCCTCGACCTTCATCGTCAAGGGTCGCTTCGCCTACGGCTGGCTCTCGGCCGAGCGCGGGGTTCATCGACTCGTGCGCATCAGTCCGTTCGACTCGCAGGCCCGTCGTCAAACAAGTTTTGCGAGCCTCGACGCGACGCCGCTCTTGGAAGACAACGCCGCCGAGGTGGAGATCGACGAGAAGGACCTGCGCGTGGACACGTACCGTTCGTCGGGCGCCGGTGGACAACACGTGAACAAGACCGATTCGGCGATTCGCATCACGCACCTACCCACGAACATCGTGGTCAGTTGTCAAAATGAACGAAGTCAGCACCAGAACCGCGCCCGCGCCATGCAGATCCTCGAAGCGAAGTTGGCCGAGCGCGCTCGCGCGGAGCGCCAAGCCGAGATGAACGCGCTGAGCGGTGATCGCGGTGACAACGCGTGGGGTTCACAGATTCGCAGTTACGTGCAGGCGCCATACCAACTGGTGAAAGACCACCGTACGGACTTTGAAACGGGCAACGTCGACGCGGTTCTCGACGGCGACCTCGACGGTTTTATGGAAGCTGAACTGCGACGACAGCGTTTTCATTCTTAAGAAATTTGAGAGCCCTTTAACGTGGCGCTTTCGTGGCACGAATACGCAATTCTGTCAAACTACAATGTGTAGGTACATCCGGGTGCCGACGCACCGCCCCAACTACGTACCCGAGGGAGTGACTGCGTGATTCGTTTTGAGAATGTCTCGAAGACGTACAAGAACGGCTCGCCGGCCCTAAAGGACATCTCGCTCGACATCGAAAAAGGGGAGTTCGTCTTCTTGGTGGGCGCCTCGGGTTCCGGAAAGACGACCTTCCTCCGCCTCCTCTTGCGCGAGGAGCTGCCCGACAAGGGGCGCATTCTCGAAGCCGGCCGCGAACTCACCGAGTTACCCAAGTTCCGCGTGCCGTTTCTGCGCCGCAATATCGGCTGCGTATTCCAGGACTTTCGCCTCCTGCCCAACAAGACGGTCTTTGAGAACGTGGCCTTCGCGCTCGAAGTGATTGGCCGACCCCGTTCGACGGTCGAATCGCAGGTGCCGCTGATCCTCGATCTAGTCGGACTCTCGGACAAGTCCAAGAGCTTGCCCGGCGAACTCTCCGGCGGTGAGCAACAGCGCGTCGCCGTCGCCCGCGCCTTCGTCAACCGACCGTTGATCCTGCTCGCCGACGAACCGACGGGCAACCTCGACCCCGCGAACTCCGAGTCGATCATGGCGTTGCTCGAGCGCATTAACCGCACCGGTACGACGGTCGTCATGGCCACGCACGACAAGGCGCTGGTCGACCGGATGCGTCGGCGCGTGATCGAACTCGACAAGGGCGAGATGATTCGCGACCAGGTCCGCGGTGTCTACGGCATCGATGAGAGCGTGGCGATCTAATGCGCGTGTATTTCCGTTACGCCGTCAAAGAGACGTTGTCGAATCTCTGGCGCAACCGCATGATGACCATCGCCGCGGTCCTCACCGTGGCGGTCTCGCTGTCCTTGGTCGGTTCGGCGCTGCTCCTCAAGCAGAGCGCCGCGCAGGCCTCGTCGCAGTGGCAACAGGGCACTCGCGTGACGGTCTGGCTGTTGCCCACGGCCTCGGCAGGTGAGATCAACAACGTGCGGACACAACTGCACAACCTGCCAATTGTGAAGCAGTGTCAGTACCACACGCAGGCGCAGGACTACGCCGAGATGGTAAGAATTTTACCGACCTCGGAGTCTCAAACCCTGAAGCCCTCAGAAATGCCGACCAAATTCAGTTGCATTCCAACGGTGCCGTCAGACGCGTTCACGGTGCAATCGACGTTCGCTCACCAGCCGGGTGTGTATCAGGTGACCGCGCCGGAGCAGCAGATTCGTGAGATGAACCGCGCGATTCGAATTCTGCAGATCGTGTTCCTTGCCTTGGCGCTCGTTCTCTTGCTCTCGGCCACCGTCCTGATCCTCAATACGATTCGCATGGCGATTTTCTCTCGTCGCCGTGAGGTCTCGGTGATGAAATTGGTCGGCGCGACGAACTGGTTCATTCGTATTCCCTACATCACGGAGGGCTTCATTCAGGGCCTGCTCGGTTCCGCCGTCGCCATCGGTGCAGTCACCGCGCTTCACATCTGGTATCCGCTGCACAACGAATTTCAGTTGAGCACGAGTGCCCTCATCGGTACGAACATTGTCGTACTTATCGTGGGTGTGGGAATCGGCTCCGTCGGTTCGGCGATCGCGATTCGCCGGTTCCTCGACGTCTAGCCCTTCGCTTCGTTGAAGTCGACGGCGAGGGAGTTGACGCAGTAGCGCAGTCCCGTCGTCGTCGGTCCGTCGTTGAAGACGTGACCCAAGTGACCCCCGCACTTCGCGCAAAGGATCTCGGTGCGCTTACGTTCGAGCGAAACGTCGGGTCGTTCGATGATCGTGCCCGGCTCGCACGCGTCGAAGCTCGGCCACCCGCACCCGGAGTCGAATTTCTGCGCACTCGTGAAGAGGTGTTGAGCGCACCCTCCACAGGTGAAGACGCCGTCAGTGCCGACGTGCAAGAGCGAACCGGTCCACGGCAGTTCGGTGGAAGCGTGACGAAGTACGGCGTATCGATCGTCGGAGAGTTCGGCTCGCCACTGGTCGTCGGACTTCTCCACGTCGTAGGTCACCGGCTCAATGTATCGGAACCGCGCCGCGAGTCGGCCGCTTACGAATAGTCAGGGCGAGGTGACTCGGGGAAGGTTCGCGCGAACTCGGGTTGGTCGGTGAGCAGCCGGGTGAACGCGGCCGCCAAACCTTCGGGGTCGAGGCCCAACTCGGCCAACAGTTTGTCCGGCCGGTGTTGTTCCAGGTAGGCGCGCGGTGTGCCGAGGATGCGAGTGGTGGGGAACGGGCGCGCGAGATCCTGGGCTCGGCTTCGTAGCGCCGAGACCATCAAAGTTCCGGCCCCGCCGTGTCGCGTACCGTCCTCGACGCTCACCACGCGTTCGTGCGAGAGCGCGTCGTCGATCATCGTGGCGTCCGGGGGTAAGACGCGCACGTCGTAGAGCGTGACCTTGCTCGCCTCTTCTCCCATGAACTCCAGTGCTTTGTAGGCCGCCGGTGCCATCTTGCCGACGGCCAGTACACAGAGCGAGCCGTCGCCCCGACGAACTTGGCGGGCCTCGAGGCCGTCGCCGACCTTGCCGTCGAAGGGCTTGGGCAACGTCTTGGGGAAACGCAGCGCGGTCGGCGTCGACATCGAAAGCGCCGTCGCGAGCATGCCCGGCACCTCTTCGGCGGTGGACGGTGCGAAGACGGTCATATTGGGGATGGCCAAACAGAGTGCGATGTCGAGCAGTCCGTGGTGGCTCGGTCCGTCGTCACCGGTGATGCCGGCGCGGTCGAAGACGAACACGACGGGCAGGTTCAGTAGACCGACGTCGAGGTGTGCCTGGTCGAAGGCGCGAGAGAAAAAGGTCGAGTAGATCGCCACGACCGGCTTCATCCCGCCCATGGCCATACCGGCCGCCGTCGTGACGGCGTGTTGCTCGGCGATGCCGACGTCCAAGAATCGGTCCGGGAACTGCTCTTGGAAGTTGAGCAGACCGGTCGGCCCGGCCATCGCCGCAGTGATCGCGATGACTCGTTCGTCGGCGCTCGCGAGCGCGACCAGGGCGTCGGAGAAGGCATGGGAGAACGACTCCGGGGCCACCTCTTCGTCGTCGTGTCGAGGCGGCAACTTATAGTCGTGCATCTTCAGGTGGTCGTCAATCGCCGGCTCGTAGCCGAGGCCTTTCGTCGTCAACACGTGGATGAGAATCGGACCATCCCACTCCGAGGCGCTTTTCAACGTGTTTTCCATCGACTCGATGTCGTGCCCGTCGATGGGGCCAATGTAGCGCACGCCGAGGTTCTCGAAGAACGTGTGCGGAGTCACCATCTCGCGCACCACTGACGTCAATCCATCGATACCGAGGTAGGCCGCTTTACCGACTTTCGGAAGGTGCGGGACGGTGCGGCGAAGTCGCCCGCGCATGGTGAGGTACGTCTTGTTGAGGCGCAACGCGGTCAAGGACTCCGAGAGTTTGGAGATGGTGGGCGCGTAGCTGCGCCCGTTGTCGTTCAAGACGATCACCACGCGCTGATTCGAATGGCCCAGGTTGTTGAGGGCCTCGTAGGCCATCCCGCCGGTCAGGGAACCGTCGCCGACAATCGCCACGACGTGGCGATTGCCACCGTGACCGATGAGTTCTTTGCGCTGTTGGAGGGCCACGGAAAGTCCGTGCGCGTAAGAAAGCGCCGTCGAGGCGTGGCTGGACTCAATCCAGTCGTGCTCGCTCTCCGAGCGGTTGGGATAGCCCGAAAGACCGCCGCGCTGACGAAGGCTCTTGAAGCCGTAGCGCCGGCCCGTCAACAGTTTGTGCGCGTAAGCCTGATGCCCGGTGTCCCAGAGCAGGATGTCCTTGGGCGATTCGAAGACGCGGTGCAGCGCCAACGTCAACTCCACCACGCCGAGGTTCGAGCCCAAATGGCCCCCCGTGGGGTTGGTCGTGACCGCCTCGATGATGAACTGTCGGATCTCCTCGCTCAACTCATCGAGCTCGGTATAGGACAGTTTCAGAAGGTCGGCGGGCGTTTCAATCGAGGGCAGAAGCACTTGTCCAGCCTACTTTCGACGCCTAAGTGCGCCGTAGCGGTCGCTTTGAGCTCCGGTACGCTCTCCTGAATGAATTCCACCCTGGTTGAACAAGACGTCTTGGCGCGCACGCTAGGCGAAGCGATGGCCCGCGGCGGCGAATTCGCCGAGGTCTTCGTCGAGGATCGCACGACCTCTTCGGCGATGTTGGATCAGCGGCGCGTCGAGCAACTCAGTTCCGGTCACGAACGCGGCGCCGGAATCCGTGTCGTCGTGGGCGACACCACCGGATTCGCGCACACCGCGGATCTGACGGAAGGCGGACTCGTCGCGGCGGCGCGAGCGGCGGCGGCGGTGGCCCGTGACGGTGGCGGGGGCGTACGCGAAATCGCGCTAGGACCACTGCGCGACCATCCCAGTCGCGCGACGATACCTCCCGGCGACGTCGACAAGGCGCGAAAGATTGAACTCATGAATCACGCCGACGACGCGGCGCGCTCCGAAGGCTCGTCAATCACCCAGGTGCAGGTCGCCCTCGGTGACTCAACGCGCCACTTCGTAGTGGCAAACTCCGATGGCCTCGTCGCCGGTGATCACCAGGTGCGAACTCGATTCAATGTCTCGTGCATCGCGACCGGTGACACCGGAATGCAGACCGGGTATCGACCGATCGCCGGAACCCGCGGATTCGAACTGCTGAGTGCCGAGGCTGTCGCCGACGCGGCGCGCGGCGCCGCGCGCCAGGCGATCACGAAATTGGACGCACGCCCCGCGCCGTCGGGGGACTTGCCGGTCGTCCTCGCCGGTGGCTCGGGCGGCATCTTGTTCCACGAAGCCTGTGGTCACGGCCTCGAGGCCGACGCGATCATGAAGCAGGCCTCGGTGTACGCCGGCAAGGTCGGACAATTGGTCGCCAGTCCCTTGGTGACGTTGGTGGACGACGGCACCGTGGAAGGCGAATGGGGATACTTGGCGATCGACGACGAGGGTCGTCCCGGCGCGCGCAACGTCCTCATTGAGAACGGTGTGTTGACCGACTACATGTGGGACTACTTGCGCTCTCGCAAAGAGGGTCGGGTGTCCTCGGGTAACGGTCGTCGCCAGAGCTATCAACACTTGCCCATGGTGCGAATGACCAACACCTACCTCCTCGCGGGCGACGCTGACGCCGACGAGATCGTCGCCCAGACGCCCTACGGCGTCTACGTCGCCCAACTCGGCGGCGGCCAGGTCAATACGGCGACCGGTGACTTCGTCTTCGGCATGACGGCGGCCTTCATGATCGAGGACGGCAAGATCACGGCGCCGCTGCGCGACTGCAACCTCATCGGCAACGGCCCCGATGTGCTGCAACGCGTCGACGCCGTGGCGTCGGACTTCTCGATGATGCCGGGCACTTGCGGCAAAAACGGACAGAGCGTGCCGGTGGGCACCGGTCAGGCCACGATGCGCCTTACTGGCGTCACTATCGGTGGAGCGGCCGCGTGAGTCAACTACTGGAGCAGGCGGAACGAATCTTGGAGTCGGCGCATGGTGGCGAGGAGATCGAGGTTTACGTCGCCAGAGGCGTCGACACCGAGGTTCAGTCTTACCAAGGCGAAGTTGAAGAACTCACCACCGCAACGTCCAATGGATTCGGCATTCGGATCCTGAATGACGGTGCCGGCGGCGCTCGGGTGGGAACGGCGTGGGCCGGATCGCTCGATGACGAGGCCATCGTGACGGCGCTGCGTGAAGCGCGCGACAACGCGACCTTCGCCACCGAGGATGAGTTCGTCGCCTTCGCGCGTCCCGACGGCGTCGCCGCGGTTTCCTTGACGCTGACCGACGACGCCGTCGCGAATACGTCCCTGGAGGAGAAGATCGCCATGGCCATTGAGCTCGAACGTCTGGTTCGCGGTGGCGATCCTCGCATTCGACAGGTCGAATCGGCCAACTACTCGGACTACGTCGCCGAAGCGGCCATCGCCTCCACGACGGGCATTCGCGCGTCGTACGCCCGGACTGGCGCTTACGTTTCGGTCGAAGCCATCGCCAACGACGGGGGCGACGACCAAACGGGCTGGGGCCTCTCGGCCGGGCGCGCTCCGGGCGACCTCGACATCGAAAAGGCCGCGACCGACGCCATTCGCCGCGCCACCAGGATGCTGGGCGCCGTGAAGCCGAAGTCGTTTAAGTGCACCGCGGTCTTCGATCCACGCACCGCGGCGACACTGTTCTCGATCATCGGCGGCGCCTTGAGTGGCGAAGCTGTCGTTCGCGGTCGATCGTTCTTCGCGCACCGCGTGGGAGAGATGGTCGCCGCGCCGAGCTTCACCTTGCTCGACGATCCCACCGATCCCCGTCATTTTTCTGCCAGCGTCTACGACGCCGAAGGGCTGGCCTGTCGGCGCAACGTCCTCATCGAGAAGGGCGAGTTGAAGGCTTTCGTCTACGACACCGTCTCGGCGCGACGCGCCGGCACCGCCTCCACCGGAAGTGCGGTGCGCGGCGGGATCGCCGGATCGCCGTCGGCGGGATGTCGCGCGTTGCAGTTGGCGCCGGGAGACATCGACCAGGCCGAGATCTTTCGTCGAGTGGGTAACGGCGTCTTCGTCGAATCGCTATTCGGCGTACACTCGGGCGTCAATCCCGTCTCGGGCGATTTCTCCGTGGGGGTCACCGGACTCATGATCCGTGATGGTCAACTGGCCGAACCCGTTCGTGAGATCACCGTGGCCTCGACCTTGCAGCGGATGCTCCTCGACGTCGCCCACGTCGGCAGCGATCTGGAATGGCTCCCGGGCAGTGCCGCCGGTCAGACTGTGGCGATTGACAACATCGCGGTTTCGGGCGTTTAGTCCGACGAGGTGGTGGCCGACGACGTGGTCGTGGTGGCCGAGGCCGTCGTCGCAGCGGGCGTGGTGCTCGATTCAGTCGAGGGGGATGAGGCCGGCGTCGTCGCCGCTGGGGTCGGCGTGGGGGATTTGTCGGGACTGCGACTGTCATTCTTGTAGAAGCCGCTGCCCTTGAACACGACGCCCACGGCCGAGAAGACCTTTCGGAGCTCGCCGCCGCAGTGCGCGCAGAGCGTCAGAGCCGGGTCCGTGAATCGCTGAACCGCCTCCACGCGCCGGTGGCAGGACTGACACTCGTATTCGTAAGTCGGCATTGCATCTCCCGTACCGCAAGTGAACCTTGGCAGTTTACTCGCGTGAGTTCTGAGGTCATCCGGGGCGTCTGTATCATTGCGCCGTGGACGACTTCCATCAATTACGTCGGCCGTCGAGTGGGGGAGCCTTCCCTCGCGATATTGGCGCATCTGAAGTTTCGGCTCGTCGCGCGCTGGCGAAATGCCGCATCAACATGGACGCGGCCACGACCGCCGCGGTGGCGGCCAACGCGATGAACAAGGGGGACGTCCTAGCGACGGCTCGAGTGGCGGGCATCCAAGCGGCCAAGTACGCGGCGACGATGCTCCCCATGTCGCATCCGGTTCTCGTAGGAAACGTCCACGTCAACTTCACGATTGCCGATACGCACATTGACGTCGAGGCCAGTGTCGACACCGTCGATCGCACGGGCGTCGAGATGGAAGCCCTCATGGCGGTGACCGTCGCGGCGCTCACCGTCTACGACATGTGCAAGTCGGCCGACCGAACGATGACCATCGAAGACGTCGCGATTTGGGAGAAGTCCGGGGGTCGATCTGGGACGTGGCGACGTGAGGAAGTGCTGGGACTGGCCTCGACTTCGGACTCGGACGTTTGACGTCCCGGCGATCGTGGTGACGCCAACAGCTTTCAATCATTCGCGTCAACCATAAAATTGTCTCCGGGTTGACGTCGGCCACGCGATGAGGCGAATCGATTATCGTTCGTCGTGGAGAGCCGGGAAGCCTGGTCGGCAGAATGTTCGTTCAAGGAGCACAAGCTGTTGACTCTCGCTTTCGTCGCTTTCGTCGTGGGGGCCCTGGTGAGCCTCGCTACGAGTTGGGTCCTCGTGACGCGACTCGAACGCGTGGGGGAGCGGTACGGACTGTCCGAAGCCCTGTTGGGCGTGCTGGCCGCGCTCGCCGCCGACGCTCCCGAGATCACCTCCTCCATATCGGCAATCTCTCAACACCAGCGAACCATCGGCGCCGGGGTGGTCATTGGTTCGAACGTTTTCAATCTGGCGGCACTGCTCGGACTCGGTGCGGTCGTCTCAGGCTTCATCGCTCTGCACCGACGAGTCGTGGTGCTCGGTGGATTCGTGGCCCTGTGGGTGGGTGTCACGTGCGTCTTGACGACCGCCGGATATATCGGCGCAACGTTGGGACTGTCTCTCGCGGGCTCGGTTCTCATCCTCTACCTAGCGATACTGGGCGTACGGCGTGAAGCCCTCCGCCGCTTGGCGTTGCCGCGGGCGTTCCTGTCCTGGATTTCCTCGGCCGTTGATGAGGAAGAGATGGAACTCGAATCAGCGATTCGGCCCCCGCGAGGACGACCTCGTGACGCGATTGAAGCGCTCGGGGCGCTCATCGTGGTTGTTATCTCGAGTGTGGCGATGGAACGCGGCGCGTCCGATCTGGGTCACCACTTCCACGTCGCCGACGCGGTGATTGGCGGCGTCGTCCTGGCGGCGGTCACGAGCTTGCCCAACGCGGTGGCGGCGGTGTATCTGGCCGCCAAGGGAAGAAGCGCGGCGGCTCTGAGCACAACTCTCAACAGCAACAACCTGAATGTCGTGGCGGGCCTGTTGATTCCCGGCGTGTTCGTGGGACTCGCCGCGCCATCGTTCGCTGGCAATCTCACCGCGTTGTCCTATTTGGTGCTCACCACTCTGGTCCTCGTAATCGCGTTTGCGCGGCGTGGACTGACGAGGCGCACCGGATGGTTCATTATTGTTGGCTACGTGGTTTTCGTCTCGTGGCTGCTGGCGGCCACCTAAAAGATTGCCTCAGATGGTCTGTGCCTTGAAGTACCCACGGCCGATCCAAGCGTTGCCGTCGTCGTGGATCACTTCGTCGTCGTTCGGTTATTCACCGGTGCCTAAGGCGTCGGCCGGAGTCCGGCTCATCGGCCATACTGGGCCAATGACGGACCGAAACGTACTGGGTGGCCCCTTGGAATCGTGCGGCACCGATCCCGTCACCGGTTTCTATCGTGACGGGTGTTGTACGTCCGGCCCCGAGGACCTCGGGAGCCACACCATTTGTGCCGTGGTCACCACCGAGTTTCTCCGGCATCAAAAGACGATCGGCAACGACCTGATCACTCCAATGCCCCAATACGATTTCCCGGGTTTGATGGCTGGCGACCGCTGGTGTGTGACCGCCGTCAACTGGCTTCGTGCCGATCGCGACGGAGCGGCGGCCTACGTGGTTCTCGCTTCCACCCACGAGCGCGCTCTGGAGATTGTGCCCCTCGAAACTCTTCAAGAGCACGCCGTCGACGTTCCGATCGGACCGGGCGATCTTCAGGCTTGAATTCAGTTTGTTACCTGCCGCGACCATTCCCGTTGAAAAAGAAAATCTTTGTGTGCTTTCCGTCAGGTGTTCGAGGAGATATCGAGGAATAATGACTCGGCTCCTTTTCGAACATGAAATGAGAAAACCAACGCTGAATTCGCCGCCACGGGCTGCCTGTGAGTACCACCTCCGGCGTGGGATCTTGATTTATCGCCGAGGTGTCTTCCTCGGCGTGATACGCGGGTTGAACGAGGAATGCTTCGATCGGCGCTTCGCGTCGTTCGCGATCAGGTTCTTGGTGTGAGTCCACCACTTCAAAGTAGTTCGACTTCACGGTCTACGTGCCCAAAAATGTGGTGTCGGCGGCCCCGCCATGATTGCTAGATTGCGCTCATGATCAACGTGACACTGGCCATCGAGGCGCCGGGTCATTTGGTCGTCGAGTTAGCGAGCCGTTGATGTCAAAGGGAGCGTCCGACCACACCCCAACGAAGGGCGTCACCGCGACCGCGTTGTTCGCGATCGCTGGTCTCCACGTTTTGTGGGGACTCGGCTCCTCATTTCCGTTTCGGGATCGCGAACAGCTCGCCGACTCAGTCGTCGGCACCAGTGAAGTTCCATCGTTGATGGCGTGCATCGCAGTCGCTTCGGCGCTTGCTGTGGCTGCAATGCTCGTCATCGGCATTGCGCCATTTTCCAATCGCATTCGAACGGTCGTACTTCGTTTTTTCGCAGCGGGCCTCTTGACCCGGGGGGTGGCCGGTGCCCTTGGTCGGACATCGATGCTCTCGCCGGGGAGTGATTCGTCCAGGTTCACGCGTCTGGACCAGAGGGTCTACTCTCCGCTGTGCCTTTGGCTCGCAGCGGGCGTACGTCGATCGATCTGAAGTTGAGGACGACTCGAAACAGTGAACTTCGTAGTTGGTGGACGTCGTTATGGCATTACCCTCAGTAGTGAAATTATGACGGGAGTTCGATGAGCAGCATTCGTGGAGGGGTTGAGCAGTCGCGGGAGCGCTTGATCGCCCTCGTCCTGTTGCTCCAGCGTGCGTGGCAGTACGGCTCGCTCACCCAAGAAGAGATCGTTCGCGAACTGAAGATCGACGAGTTCCCGGTCTCGACCAAGGGTCCGCGAAAGATCCCCGCGTACGAGGGCGGCGAAGGGGCCGTGCGTCAGAAGTTTGAACGCGACAAGGCCCGCATTCGAGAGTTGGGTTTCGAGATCGAAACCGACAACGAGGGCGACGGCGCGGTGGGCTATCGCATCGATCCCTCCAGCGGCTACGCGCCATTGATCTATTTCACGCCCGACGAGGAGCGAGTCGTCCGCCTCGCCTTGCGTTTTTGCGGCTTCGGCGCCTCGGGCGCCTTCAGCGTCTTCAATGAAGTACCGGCCAGCGACGGGGGACTCGAATCCTCGATGTACTACACACCCGTTATGCGCGCACTCAAACTCCATCGCGCGCTCGCCTTCGATTACCAGTCCGGTGCCAACAAACCTCGACTGGTCGAGCCGCTGCTCATCGACGTCTTCAACGGTGTGACCTATCTGATTGCCCGGGTGAAGGGCACGCAGGAGATCAAGGGCTACCGCTTCAGTCGGATCACGTCGATGCCGGTCGTCTTGCCGGACACCTTCGATCACGACGACGACGCGGTCGAAATTGCGCGGGCTTGGCGACCGGAGTTTTCGAGGTCGCCGACGCCGATGGACGTGGTGGTGACCACGAACGAGAACTACGCCGATTTGTTGGTGCGTCAGTATTCCGGTTCGCTGTCGGCCAATAAGAAGGACGGTAAGGTCGAAGTCGGACTCAGCTTCGACAGTCCCCGGGCCGCGCTTCGATTCGTCGTGGACGGCGCCGATCGGATTCGATTGCAGTCGCCGAAGTCGTTGAAAGCTGACTTGGCCGACTGGCTGAGGGACGTCAACCGCGGAAAGGCGCCGTCGACCGAGGAGATGACGTTCACCGGTCCGGCCACCAACGACGTGCTCGGTCAGACGCTGCAGCTCTTGCACGCCGTGTACGTGTTCGAGGACGGGCTGCGCGTCAGCGAACTCGCGAAGCGGTTTTCCCTCGACGAAGACCACGTGCGTTTGATCATGGACCGGCTGGTCGCCCTGGAGCCGATGGTCGGCTCCACCGACGGTACGGGCGCTTTCCCGGCCCACGTCCTCAAGGAGTGCGACGACTGGGACGACGAAGCGAATGATGATTCGACCTACCGGGCCGACTTCAGCGACCTGCCCGAAGGCGCCGACGAACCTTCGCCGTTCATGTGGCGTGACCTGTTCGAGCTGAATATTGCCCTGCGCGAAGCTTCGCGCGTCTACCACGACCCGGCCATCATGTTGGCCATCGAGAAGATCGAGGGCGCCACCAGCTCCTACGTCCAGGTCGAGATGGCGACCAACGAGACCATGCTCGCCGACGTTTCGGCCGCGGTCGAGGATCATCAGCAGATCAAGATCCTCTATACCGCCTCCACGGCCGAGGAGGCGCGGAGCCGTTCGATCGAGCCGCGTGAGATCAAGGTGCTCAACGGTCATACGTACGTACGGGCCTACTGTACGACTCGCGAATCGTGGCGCACCTTCCGCGTGGACCGGATCAACGCGGTCGTGGCCACCTCCGACGCCACCGAAGAGCGAGCGCCCGATACGGTCGTCAACTGGCTCACGCAGGTCGGCGAAGAGGGCGACGAGGTCGTGGTGGTCATCGGGTCGTGGCTGCGATGGCTCTTCGAACCGTTGCCCAACGCGCAGTGGTTGACGCTCGACGACGGCCGACACGCCGTCAAGTTCCGCGTCAGCAATGAACTGTTCCTCGATCAACTCATGCTGCGCGCCGGTGACGGTGCGGTGGTAGCGACGCCGAAGTTCGCCAAGGCCGGACACGAACTGGCCAAGAGGATCGCCGCCTCGCTCTAGCGACCGTTGGGCACCGGGGTGTCCAATGATCCGTGTCTTGTCGCGTCGTTCGAACGACGTCAGTTATTTCACCGATGACCGCGCTATGGAGATCGACGGTCTGCGCGACGGTGAACCCGGCTGGTGGCTGCGCGGTGCCGGTGACGCGAGTGATCCGCGCTGCGTGGCGAACGTGCTGCGAACCTCCGAACGATCCGCGGTGCTCGGCTACGACATCGTGGTCGCCGCGCCCCGGCCCACGTCGATCCTGCTCGCGATCGATGCTGAACACGGAGCGGGCGTGGTGGCCGCGCATCGTGCGTCGGTGGGCGCCGCGATCGACTACCTCGAAGAGCACGCGCTCGTCGTGCGAGATCGTCGGGGCGGCGAGGACCGCGACCGGGCCGGTCGCTGGACCGGGATCGTCGGATTCACCCACGGCGTCAATCGACACGGTGAGCCCCATTTGCACGAACACGTGCTGGTCGGTGCGCTTCCGGAGGGTTCACGGACGGTGCTGGACAGTCGCGGTCTCTTCGCGCATCTCGTGGCCGCCGACGCCCTCTATCGCGCATCGCTTCGCCACGAACTGGGCGAGCGGACACCGTGGTCGGCGTGGCGTTCCTTCGAAGGCGTCGAGCACGTCGTCGGCCTCGACGAGGGATACCGCGCGCTCTGGGGCGGGCATCACGCTGATCGCGGCGAGAAATTACACTGGGGTCGCGGCGACGCGATCGATCGATGGAGTGATGACCGCGCTCGATTCGAAACGCTCGGGGTGATCGATCCGCCGTCACGTCACCGTTCATCACTCGACGAGCACGCCTTCGCGGGCGCGCTCGAAGGTCGCCACGACGTCGCGCGTCGCCACGTGATCACCGCCTGGAGCAACGCGGCGCGATTCGGTCAAAGCTCGACGGCCGTGACGCGCGCGGTCGACTCGCTCTATCCGGAATTGGCCGGAGCGAGGGGAGTGCGAGAACCATCGATCAGCGTTCGAGAAGCGAGGATGACCGCCCAAGTCCGTGAACGTGGTGCGCGACCACTCGAGGCGCCGGACCTCGAACGGTGGCGTCAGCGCTCGCGCGACGACCCGCGTTCACGTTCCGAGCGTTCCAGATAGCCGCGAAAGCGCGGGTGCGAGTAGGCCGGCGTCAGTTCGACCCACTTCATCTGCTTGCTCGCGTCCAGACCTATGGCGTAGCCCGGTCGTCCGTGGGCGAGCTCGCTCATTGACGCGCGATCGCGTTCGACCCAGCTCGTCGAGCCGCCGGCGCGCTTGCCCTTCGGACCGAATTGCAGGGTCGGAGTGGCGTACAGCGATCGTCCGGCGAGGCTGCGCAGCATCTCGAGCGTGGGCCGATCGGCAATGCCCGGCAGCACCACGGTGGTCGGGAAGAGCGACAGGAAGCCTTCGGCCGAGGTGCCCCAGCGACTTCGGGCTTGACTGAGGTCCTGGAGGCAGGCGAGGGTGAGAACCCCTTGGCCGCCGCCTTCGGAGACGATGCTCGCCAGCCGAGGCAGCGGGGCCACGTTGGCCAGTTCGTCCAGGGCCAGCAGAAGCCGGGCCCCCTCCTCGTGGCGGTCGTAAGTGGCGTGGACCAGTTCTTCGATCAGGCCCACGACCAACGGAATCGTGACCGCCTGGTGGCGGCTGGGCGCCACGATGTGCAGTTGGTGGGGACCGCTCAAGAAGGCGTCGAGGTCGAGCGGCGCCTCCCTCGACGAGGCCCGGGCGGCCTCGGTGCGCACGCCCGCGAACAGTCCCGAGGTGGTGGACCAAATGCTCGAGCGCTCGCGTTCTTCGGTGGCGAGCACACCTCGAAGAAGTGAGACCGATGGGTGATGCTCGCCGTAGCGCTCGTTGAGATCGTGCACGACGTCATCGCAACGTCGCTCGTCGACGCGCGACGCGAGTTGCCCCAACGTCTCGTCGCGCAGCGCCGTCGCGTGCAACAACGGCGCCACGAGCGCACCCGCACGTTCCGTCCAATGATCGTCGCTTCGATCACCGCGACCACGCCGCGCGATGTCAATAAGGCTCCGCGAAGCAAGAATTGCGCCGTCCCAAGAAAAACTTTGTCGTATTGGTGAGTAACCGATTCGGTGCACACCGGGTGGTGTACGCACTGTTCCCGACGGATCGAAGAGCAACGTGGCACCATCACGACGACTACGCGACATCAACGACACGACATCATTCTTCGTTGACGTCGCTACGCAAGAACGAGGGGTGATCAGGAGATTCGGAACAACTATTGACGATGTTTTTCCGCTGCGACTTGGACCGAGCACGAGTGTGGAACGTTCATCACCACTCGTGGCATCTCCTCGAACACCACGTCCTAGATAGATGCCGACGTCGTTATTCACGAAAAACATCTGTCGCAGAAAAACTTCGAAATGCTTGACATTGGTGTGTAAAGCGAGTGGACTTTTAAATGTCCTTCTGCGGAGGAGGTGAACGTTGATTGAAACGTCCGTGCGACGTATTCATGAAGCGCTTTTCCGTGTTGGACCGTGCACTGCGATCAGTCGCCGTACAGCTGCGAAGCTGGGTGGTACATGAGCGAGTACACGTTTATCAATGCGGTACCGATTTCGAGAACACCACGTTGGTGCACTCGAGGTCCCAAATTGATTCAACGTTAAGTCCCAAGGAGGGAAAGTGGCACCAGC
>PNAH01000023.1 GCA_003170315.1 Acidimicrobiaceae bacterium | reverse complement strand
TCGGTGCCGCCGTACTTCGAATAGACGACCGTGTCGCCGACCTTTACGCCGGTGGGAATCACGTCGCCGGTGGTGTCGCTGCGACGACCGGGGCCGGCCGCCAGCACTTCACCCTGCTGCGGCTTCTCCTTCGCGGTGTCGGGAATGACCAGGCCCGATGCCGTAGTGGCCTCGGCGTCGTCCGGTCGAACCACGATGCGATCTTCCAATGGGTGCAACTTCATTTTTTCCTGCCTCCTGTGCTTTTGGCACTCGAATCTTCCGACTGCCAATGTAGCAGCCTAGGACTTCTGAGAGCCAACAGAGATCACGGCGTCGTTATCCTGACCCGGGTGACCTTCTCATCCGTCCAAAAACGTGACCTCACCTTGGTCGCAATTCTTCGCGGTGTCTCGTACCTCGGTGACGCTATCGCGTTGATCGCCCTCTATCTTCGTCTTTCTCACGGTTCACACGCCAGTTGGGCCATCGCCTCGCTCTCGATCGCGGCCTCGCTGCCGCTCGTGCTGCTCTCGCCGATTTCGGGCTTCATCGTTGACCACACCCCAGTGAAACGGTTGTTGATGATTCTTTGTTTTTGCGAGGGCGTCGTCTGCGTGGGGATCGGCATGTGGCACGGGCGAATCGTCACTATCGCGTTGATGGCCCTCCTCAGTTGTTTCGTGGCCTTCTCCTTCCCCGGGTACTCGGCCCTCGTGCCCAAGATCGCCGGCGAGGAGAATCTCGCCGCCGCGAACTCGACCATGCAGTCCGTACAAGGGATAGCCGCGGTGGCCGGCCCCGGTCTGGGTGGTCTGCTGGTGGGGTTGCTCGGCCAGAGTTGGCCGCTGTATTTTGACGCCATCAGCTTCGGGCTCGGGGCCCTGGGCACCTGGATGCTCGTGACCGATCGCCGACCGGACCCCGGGGTGGGGCGTCCCAAGAAGGGGGAGCGCGATTTGGGCGCGGGGATGCGGATTCTTTTCCGCGACGGGGTACTACGGCCGCTGGTGATCACGTTCGTTGTTTTCTTGTTGTCCTTAGTGATGATCAACGTCGCCGAGGTCTTCTTCATCACCAAGACCCTGCACTCCTCGGCTCTTATGTACGGACTGGTGGGGACGAGCTTCGGGGTCGGCACCGTGGTGGGCGCGGTGGCCTCGAGCAAACTAAAACAACACGACGTGTCCCTCGCCAAGGCGTCACTCGTCGGGCTGCTCGTGATCAGCGTCATGACCGGCCTCATTGGACTGGTCGAACAGGTCGGCTACCTTTTCGTGATCCTCGTGATCCTGGGAATCGCGGTCGGCGTCTTGAACGTGGCGGTTATGACGCTGATGACCGTGCGCACACCCGAAGCGCAGCGAGGACAAATGTTCGCCGCGAGCAGCGCGGTCTTCACGAGCGCCGAGATTCTGGGCACCGTTTTTGGCGGACTGATCCTCACCATCGTTGCCCCGCGCACGGTCTTTCAAATCGCCGGCGTCATCACCACGATCGTCGCGCTGCTCTTCGGTCCCCTCGCGCTTCGCGCGACTCGAAGTGCGAAAATCTCCGAACTGGAGGCTCAGGGAGCCTGACGGACCAACGGCCAACCGTTCGCCGACGACAGATGGACGATGCGATCATGAAGTCGGTCTTCACGATGTGGCCAGTAATCGAATCGATTCGGCGTGAGGCGATAGCCCCAGAATTCCGGTCGAGGTACGTCGCGACATTTGAACTCTTCGTCGAACGCCATCGCCGCGAGCAGCGCGGTCTTCACGAGCGCCGATGTTCTGAGCACCGTTTTTGGCGGACTGATCCTCACGGTCGTCGCCCGCGCACGGTCTTTCAAATCGGCGGCGTCGTCACCACGATCGTCGCGCTGCTCTTCGGTCTCTCGCGCTACGCGCGACTCGAAGTGCGAAAATCTCCGAACTGGAAACTCAGGGAGCCTGACGCGCCAATGTCCAAATGTTCGCCGACGACAGATAGACGATGCGATCATGCAGTCGGTCTTCACGATGTTGCCAGAACTCGAATCGATTCGGTGTGAGGCGATGGCCGCCCCAGAATTCGGGTCGAGGTACGTCGCGACCTTTGAACTCTTCATCGAACGCGCGCACTCGTTCTTCGAGTTCATCGCGACTGACAATCACGCGGCTCTGTGCGCTGGCGTGCGCACCGAGTTGACTGCCGCGCGCGCGAGTCGCGAAGTAGATGTCGGATTCGGCCGCCGTCATTTTCTCAACGGACCCTTCGACGCGAACCTGTCGACCGAGTGGCTCGCAGTACCAGAGGATCGAGGCGAACGGGTTCTTCTCGAGTTCGAGTCCCTTTCGAGATTCGTAGTTCGTGTACCAGCCGATCGAAGTGTCATCAACGTGACGAAGAAGAACCATCCGCGTACTCGGCTTGCCGTCGGGTGTCGACGTCGCGACCGACACGCCGTCGCGTTCAATCATTACGCCCTCCGCGTCGTCGAACCAACGGCGGAACTGGACGAACGGATTCGGATCGCAGTCAGAAAGTTCCAGCGGAGTCCACGCAACGCTCACGAGACGTCGGCCAACTGCCAGTTCGGCGTGGCCGAGAGGTCGAACGAACTCGGGCCGTCGTGACGAAGGCGATACGTGCCGGCGGCGGCGATCATCGCGGCGTTGTCGGTGCACATGGCCATGCTCGGCAGATGCGCCACGACGCCGAACTCCTTGGCCAAGTCGGTGACGCCGGCGCGAAGGGCCGAGTTGGCCGCGACGCCACCGGCCAAAGCCAAACCTTTGACGGGGTGATGCTCGAGCGCACCGCGAAGCTTTCGAAGGAGCTGCTCGGTGACGGCCGCCTGGAAGGAGGCCGCGACGTCGGCGATGGGCAAGTCCCGTTGCTTCTCGGTCGCGCGAACAACCGCGGTCTTGAGTCCCGAAAAGGAGAGGTCGTAGTCGTCGCCGGTCATGGATATAGGAAGCTTCAGCGATCCCGCCACACCGGACTGGGCCAAGTGGTCGATCTCGGGACCGCCGGGGTAGCCCAGTCCGAGCCACCGAGCCACTTTGTCGTACGCCTCACCGGCGGCGTCGTCGATCGTCTCACCGAGCACTTCGTGTTCGCCCGGACCGGACTGAAGGACGATCAGGCTATGGCCGCCCGACACGAGCAGGGTCATGAGCGGCCATTCCAGGTCGGACCGCTCCAGCAAGGGAGCGAAAAGATGTCCCTCCAAATGGTTGACCCCGACGAAGGGCACGCCCCAGGCCAGGGCGTAGGCCTTGGCGGCCGAAAGTCCGACCAGCAGCGATCCGATCAGACCGGGCCCACTGGTAACGGCGATCCCGAGAATCGTCGGATTCAGAGGGTCAAGTCCGGCGTCCAGGAGCGCCCGGCGAACGACGGGACCGATGGTCGCGACGTGCGCGCGGCCAGCCAATTCGGGCACCACTCCGCCAAAGGCCCGGTGTTGGTCGATCGAGGACTCGATCACCGAGGAAAGTACGTGAAAGTCCTCGTCCACGACGGAGGCCGCCGTCTCGTCACAACTCGTCTCGATACCGAGAACTAAACCCATCATTCCAGCGTAGATGGAGGTCCCGGGGGCTCACTCGAGAGGTCGGCCCAGAGGATCAGGGCGTCTTCGTTGCTCTTCTCGTAATAGTTCTTTCGGACACCGACGGGTCGAAATCCGTAGCGATAATAAAGGTCGATCGCGCGCTGGTTGGAGACGGCCACTTCCAACGTCGCGCGTTTGATGCCGCGTTCCTTGGCGTCCGCCCAGGCCTCGTCGAGGAGCGAGGAGGCGATTCCCCGGCCCACCTCCTGCGGAAGGGTTCCAATCGTGTTGACGTGCAGTTCCTCGAGCACGAACATGATCCCCAAATAGCCCACGATGCGCTTCTTTTCTACTGCCACCGTGTAGCGGCGGGTCTCGGTGTTCTCGATCTCATCCAACAGGATCCGCTTGGTCCACGGTTCGGGAAACTGAGCCTCTTCGATCCCTAGCAGTTCTCCGACGTCGCGGCGCTCGGCCAGCCGGATCCTCCAGGCGTACTTCATTGGGGACGTTCACGGGTGGTGAAGTTCGCGACGGCGTCGGCTTCGCGCAGGTAGAGCGGCGACACGGCCTCGTCGGGCGAACGGACCGTGCCGAGTGACAGCCCGGCGTGTACCGACGGCACGACCTGGTCAACGATGGTCGCCAACGCCAGGTGCGCAAATTCGTTGCGATAACGCTCGACGCCGTCCCCAGTGAAGGCGGCCGGCGTGGCATTAGCTGGCCACATCGTCACAATCTCGCGCGCGGTGCTCACGCGGGCGCTGTCAAGCGCCTTCACGGCGTCTTCGAGCAAGAACGATTGGGCGAAGATCTCGCCTCGTCGAGCGTCGACGCAGGCCACCAGGGTGCCGCGCACCCCCGAATCGAACGCGCCACCGGCGAGCAGCTCGAGCGACGTGACGCCGACCAAGTCACATCCCAGCGCCTGGGAAAAGGCAATCGCCGTGGCGATCCCGACGCGCAGTCCGGTGAAGAGCCCCGGGCCACGGTCCACCACCACCCGGTTGACGTCGCGCGGTTCCAGCTCGACCTCGTCGAGGAGGGTCTTCAGGGCCCCCGCCAACGCTTCGGTGTGACGGCGTCCGTCATCGACGACCCGGGTCACTTCCACGCCGGAGGTCGTGCGAACCCCAACGGCGCACGCGGGCGTGGCCGTTTCAATGGCGACAATATTCACGACGCCCACCGATCCAGCCGCGCGACCCGAACACGGGCCAGGTCCCCGTCGACGGTGAGGATTCGCGCGTCGTCTACCTCGACGCTGAAATCAATCGTCATCACGTCGCGACCGAAGACCGACGCCGCGAGTTCCCCCCACTCCACCAAGGCGACCGCGGAGTCCTCGACCAACTCGCCCAGCGCCAGATCCAGTACCTCGTCGAGCGAATCCACGCGATAGACGTCGCTATGGAGCAGCGTTTCGATACCCAGAGCGTTCGAGCATCGATGCTCTCGCACCATGGTGAAGGTCGGACTGGTTATTCGTTCACTCACCCCGAGACCTCTCGCGACACCCTTCACGAAGGTGGTCTTACCAGCGCCCAGGGTCCCCGAGAGCAGGACGATGTCGCCGCTCGAGAGCGCCTCGGCGAACGCCTCACCGGCCGCGATGGTGTCCTCGGCCGTAGCGCAGAATCGCCGCCAACTCACGGCGTCGCCACGAGGGTCTTGAGAATTCGCAGATCGGCTCGCATGACGTTGACCACGCTCTCACCGCCGCGAAGCGCGGCGGCCGGGTGGTACGTCGCCATTCCGCGTCCGCCGCCGAGGTTCACGATTCGTCCGTGGGTCACGCCGATGCCCTGCTCGAAGCCGAAGACCGATCGCGCCGCGGTGTTGCCCAAGGCGAGCACCAGCGGCGAGCGCACCACCAGGAACTGCTCGCTGAGCCACGGGCGACAGGCCGTAAGTTCGTCGCGCGTCGGCGTTCGATTGGCCGGAGGTCGGCACTTGACGACGTTGGTGACGAAGCATTCGGCGCGCACCAGTCCGACCTCTTCTTCGATGAGTTGGAAGAGCAGTCGCCCGCTTCGACCGATGAAGGGCTCACCACCCTCGTCCTCGTCGCGACCGGGTGCCTCACCGATCACCATCAGGGCCGGCTTGAGAGGCCCGGAGCCAACGACGACGCGTTGACGAGACTCCGACAGCCCGCAACGCGTGCACGTCGGGAGCTCGGTTAAGTCGCGACTCATCTCAGCCCACGAGGATACGGGGCACGCGCGCGCCGATGCCGCAAAGGATCTCCCACGAAATGGTGCCCGCGCGCTCGGCCCACTCGTCGGCCGTGATCTCCTCGTCCCCTTGGCGACCCAAGAGGACCACTTCGTCGCCGGGCTCGACGACGTCATCGCCGCAGTCGACCAACAGCATGTCCATCGTGACCATCCCGGCCAGGGGGTAACGCTTTCCGTTGATCAGTACCTCGGCTCCGGCGTCGAACAGGCGACGGGGATAGCCGTCGGCGTACCCGAAGGGGACCGTGGCAATAGTTCCGGCTTTCTCTAGAGCCCGGCGTCGACCGTAGCTCGGGCGCTCCCCGATCTCGACGCGTCGAACGGCCACGACGTTGGCGTGCAGTGTCAGCGCCGTCACCAGCCGATCATTCGTTACTTCGAGTGCCGACGCCAGCCACGCTTCAGGCAGGTAACCGTAGAGTGAGAGACCGACGCGAACCATTCCCCGGCGGGACTCGGGATAGCCGAGGGCGCCGGCGCTATTGGCGGCGTGCACGACGCGCGGCTTGACGCCGCGCATCGCCAGTCCCGCGACGATGTCGTCGAAGCGCGCGANNGTGCGTGTAGATCCCCTCGAGGTCGATCGCTTCGCTCGCCGTGAGGATGTCCGTGACGTCGTCCACGTCCTCGGGCGCCACACCCATCCGGTACATGCCGGTGTCGACTTTCACGTGAACCGGGTGGCGTCCACCCCGGGCCGCGGCGTTGGTGGCGGCGGCGCGGGCGCCCTCGATCGAACCGACGGTGAGCGTGAGTGAGTGGCGAAGCGCGGCGTCGATGGTGTCGGGCGGGACCTCGGCGAGCAGGAGGATGGGAGCCGTGACGCCGCTCGATCGCAGCTCGATCCCTTCGTCGATGATCGCGACGGCGAGCATGTCGGCCCCACCCACCAGGGCGGCCTTCGCGGCGAGTTCGGCGCCGTGTCCATAGCCGTTGGCCTTGACGACGGCACAGAACAGACTCTCCCCGACGATGGATTTCAGCGCGCGCACGTTGTGCGCGATGGCCGACGCCGATATCTCGGCTCTCGCCGGACGGTGAACACCCTCAGCTTGCACGCGGGTCCCTGCGGCTCGCGACGACGAAGGCCGCCGCAGTCATTGCCGTGTGCGTCAGAGAGATGGCGAACTCGTCGGCGCCGCGTGCGACGGCCAGTTCGGCCGCCGCGCCGTGCAACATCACCGAGGGCGCGCCACTGGGGGCGCGCTTCACCTCGATCGACTTCCACGGCACCGAGCCGGCACCGACGCCGAGCGATTTCATGACCGCCTCTTTCGCGGCGAACCGGGCGGCCAGTCGCTCGGCTTTGCCGCGGGCGTCACGTTGCTCACCCTCGGTGAAGAGTCGCTCGACAATTCGCGGACGACGTCCGAGGACGATCTCGAAACGCGGCACGTCGACCACGTCGATGCCGACGCCGACTATGGCCACTACTCCACCGTCACGGTCTTGGCGAGATTCCGCGGCCGGTCGACGTTTCGACCGAGTCCGCGCGCCACGGCGTACGCGAACATCTGCAGTGAAACGACGTCGACCATCGGCGTGAACATCGGCTCGGTGGCGGGTACGCGCAGCACGAAGTCGGCGACCGATTCGATCAATTCGTCGTCGTCGGTCGCAACGGCGACCACGCTCGCGCCGCGGGCCTTCACCTCCGAGAGGTTGGAGAGCATCTTCTCGTGCATGGCCGGATCGGTCGTGATGGCGACGACGACCACGCCCGGTTCGATCAACGCCAACGGACCGTGCTTCAGTTCGCCGCCGGGATAGCCCTCGGCGTGCAGGTACGTCAGCTCCTTCAGTTTCAAAGCACCTTCGAGCGCCGTCGGAAAACCGACGTGGCGGCCGATGAAGAAGAAGTCGTGCGCGCCCATCAGTTCTTTCGCCACGAGCTCCACGCTCTCGCGACGATCGAGCACGGTCTGTACTTGGGCACTGACCGCGCCGAGACCCTGGAACAGTCCGTCGATCTCAGACTCGGGCAGCGTGCCGCGAAGTTGCGCGAGCCGCAACGCCAACAGTTCCAACGCCGCGACCTGGGCCACGAAGGCCTTGGTCGAGGCGACCGAGACTTCGAGACCGGCGCGGGTGTAGATGACGGCGTCCGCCTCTCGCGCCATCGAGGAGTCGACGATGTTCGAGATGGCGACCACGTGCGCGCCCCGGCGCTGGGCCTCTCGCGTGGCCTGGATGGTGTCGATGGTCTCGCCACTCTGGGAGACCCCAATCACCAACGTGCCCACCTCGACGATGGGGTCACGGTAGCGGTACTCACTGGAGATGTCGACGTCCACGCCGAGACGAGCCCACTTTTCGATGGCGTACTTGGCGATCAGCGCCGAGTGGTACGACGTGCCGGCCGCCACCAGACATACTCTCTTCACCTCGCGCAGCTCGTCGTCGCCGATGCGCATCTCGTCGAAGGTGATGGTGCCGTCCTTGCGTCGGCGATCCAGCAGCGTCGAACGGATCGCGGCGGGCTGCTCGTTGATCTCCTTGGACATGAAGTCGTCGTGGCCACCCTTCTCGGCGGTCTCCAGGTCCCAATCGATCGACAGTTGGTGGAGGCGAACCGGCGCGCCCTCGAGGTCGATGGCGCGAAAGCCCTCCGGCCCCAGGCGCACGATCTCGTCGTCGTTGACGGCGTAGAAGGCCGACGCCCGGTCGAGGATCGCTGGCACGTCGCTCGCCAGGTACGTCTCGCCGGGCGCCGTTCCCACCACGAGTGGCGAGATTCGCCGCGCCGCGACGATGACGTTCGGTTCGGTCGCGTCCATCGCGGCGAGCGCGAACGCCCCTCGCACCACCAAGAGGCTCTGGCGCACCGCCTCCATGAGTTCGAGTCCCTGGGAACGGAACTCTTCAATGAGGTGCGCCAGCACCTCGGAGTCGGTGACCGACGTGAACGTGTGACCGCGCTTCTCGAGGTCCTCTCGCAGTTCCGTGTGGTTCTCGATGATGCCGTTGTGGATGATGGCGATATTGCCCGAGCAGTCCAGGTGCGGGTGAGCGTTGACGGCCTCGGGCGCTCCGTGCGTGGCCCAACGGGTGTGGCCGATGCCGGAGGTGAATCCCTCAGGGGCGTCGAGGCACACTTTTTTTAGGGCCGTGACCGATTCAGTGCCCGAGGCGGTGCGGGCCCGCCAGGTTTCGCCGGCGCGCACCAGGGCGATACCGGCTGAGTCGTAGCCGCGGTACTCCAAGCGCGTCAGGCCCTCGAGCAGCGTCGCCAGCGTGTCGTCGGATCCTACGACCCCGATAATGCCGCACATAGAGCCAGCCTACTCGGGCCATTTTTGACCTCTTCGGGCGAAGATTACGTGAGGAAGAAGTTTCGGATCCGTTGCGAGAA
This sequence comes from Acidimicrobiaceae bacterium, assembly GCA_003170315.1. Classification (GTDB taxonomy): domain Bacteria; phylum Actinomycetota; class Acidimicrobiia; order Acidimicrobiales; family RAAP-2; genus RAAP-2. Next base: position 24,863 of record PNAH01000023.1, on the reverse strand, counting down.
GTCGTTGACGAAGTCCTCGTCCAACGCTTCGATCATCACGCGCACCACCGGTTCCGTGCCCGACGGTCGAACGAGAAGTCGCACGTCGTCGATTTCGATGCCGTAGTTCTTTCGAATCTCTTCGAACATTTCAAGCACCGCGTCGTCGTTGTAGTCATCACGCGCGACGTTGATCAGACGTTGCGGCACTCGCTGCCAGACCGCGTCGGCCTGCTCGGCCAACGGCCCGCGACGCACAATGAGGTCGGCGAGCATCAGACCGGTCAACTGTCCGTCACCGGTCGGGGCGAGCGAACGAAAGATGAGGTGACCGGACTGTTCACCGCCGAAGGGCCACTCCTTCTCCTCCAACTCAATCAAGACGTTGCGGTCGCCGACGTCGGTTTCGACGACGGCGATTCCGGCCTCGGCCATCGAGCGATGCAGTCCCAAGTTGCTCATCGAGGTGACGACCAGCCCCCCGCCCAGGGCGTTGCGTTCGAAGAAGTCGCGCGCGAAGAGGATCATGAGGTCGTCGCCGTCGCGAACCCGTCCTCCGGCGTCCACGGCGATGAGGCGATCGGCGTCGCCGTCGAAAGCGAGGCCGAGGTCGGCGTGCAGCTCCAGTACGTGCGCCATGAGGTCTTCGATGTGGGTCGAGCCGCAGTTCTCGTTGATGTTGCGACCGTTGGGTTGGTCGTGGAAAGTCGTGACGCGTGCGCCGGTCGATTCAAAGATTTCGTGCGCGACGTGACTGGCCGCGCCGTTGGCGCAGTCGAGCACGATGTGCAGTGACGAGAAGTCGGTCGGCACGAGTGAGCGCAAGTGGTACGCGTAGTCGTGCTCGGCCGATTCGTCAACCTCAAACTCGCCGAAGGTGTCGCTGGCGGCCGACGCGGCAGCGTCCAACGCTTCGGCCACGGCCAGTTCGGTGGCGTAGTCGAGCTTGCCGCCACCGAGTCCGAGAACCTTCAGACCGTTGTCGTAGTAGGGATTGTGCGAGGCCGACACCACGACGCCGACGCCGACGCGCTGTTGGGCGATCACCGCGACACCCGGCGTCGTGAAGTAACCGAGGTTGATACCGTGCGCGCCACCGTCGCGCAGTCCGGCGAGGACGGCCCTCGCTAAGAGCGGTGAACTCTCGCGCGTGTCGTAGCCGACGAAGACGTCGGCGCTGAAGACTGCGGCGACGGCGCGTCCCAGCCGGTAGGCCAGGTCTTCGGTGATTTCGTCGGAGGCTCGCCCACGAATGCCATCCGTGCCGAATTGCACGGTCATGCGACTACCGCTTCGAGTACTGGGGAGCCTTGCGCGCCTTCTTGAGACCGTACTTCTTGGTCTCTTTCTTGCGCGAGTCACGAGTGAGGAGCCCGGCCTTTTTCAGGGCCGGGCGAACGGCCTCGTCGATCTTGAGGAGGGAACGTGAGATACCGAGTCGGAGCGCGCCGGCCTGACCGGCCATGCCGCCGCCTTCAATGGTGGCGTCGATGTCGTAGGTCTGCTGGGCGTCGATGAGGCGAAGCGGCTCCATCACCATCTGACGGTGCGTCGCCGAGGTGAAGTAGTTGTCGAAGGCCCGACTGTTGATCGTGATGGTGCCGGTGCCGGGGCGAAGGCGCACGCGAGCGACGGCCTCTTTGCGCCGTCCGGTCGTCTGGGTGAGGGGTGATGTCACGTCGTTCTCCTTAACCGCGGCGGATGGCCGAGGCGTCGTACTGCGTAGGTGTTTGGGCGGCGTGCGGGTGCTCGGCGCCGGCGTAGACGAAGAGCTTGCCCATGATCTCGCGGCCCAAGCGGTTCTTGGGAACCATGCCCTTCACCGCGTCGAAGACCAATTTGACGGGGTCCTCGTCGAGCAGCGTCTGCCAGGACGTCGCGCGCAGACCGCCCGGGTAGCCCGAGTGGTGATAGGCGAACTTCTGCGCGGCCTTGTTGGCCGTGAGGACCACCTTGTCGGCGTTCACGATGATGACGTTGTCACCGCAGTCGACGTGCGGGGCGAAATACACGCGGTGCTTGCCGCGCAGCAGCGACGCGGCGACCGTCGCCAGGCGACCCAGGACGAGACCCTCGGCGTCGATGACCAGCCACTCGCGGGTGATCTCACTGACTTTTGGCGAAAATGTGCGCACGGAACTTCCCATAAACGATTGTGAACGGACCAAACCCGGTCCGAAGGACTCTTAAGTCTAGGAAAAATCGGCCTCCATGGCAAATCGCCGACGTCATTTTCCTCGATCGGCAACTCTTGGAGGCCTTATTTCTCCTCCTTTGTAGCGATTCGACGTCAGGTTTCGACCTTCAGCGTCGGCGCGACGTGGGCGTCTTTGAATTTTGGGCATCGCGTACACCTTTTTCCAAAACCGCGAGACGTCGGTCCCAGGCGCTCGCCCGAACGCTGAGCCACACGGACGCGTGCTGCGCCGCGTCCGTGGAGGCGCGGTAGTGAACCTCCCGCCCGTCGCGAACGGCCACGGCGAGACCGGCGTTCGCCAGTAGTTGCAAGTGCTTCACGATGGCTTGGCGCGACACGCTGGCGTTGTCGGCGAGCTCCGTCGCCGTTCGACCGTGCGGCTGCTCGAGGAGTTGCTCGAAGAGACGGCGGCGCGTGGGGTCCGAGAGAGCCGCGAAAACCACCGAGACGTCATCACTCATCGAAGGACGAGACTCGACTGGGCCTTCACCTCGATCGGTGACTCCGAGATCGAGATTCGAGTCCCCTCGGGCGTGGGCGTCAGTTCGATTTCCACGCGCGACGGCGCGTCAGCGAACGTCGCCCAGCGATAGACGAGTCGATTCTCTTCGTCGACCTCTTCGACAATGAGGTAGTGGACGTCGTCGCCCTCACTGATCCAGCCGTCGGCGCCGGGAGCGACCGGCACCTCGCCGTCGTCGCCCAACCAGGACGGATCGATGACGTGCTCCCAGGCCTCACTCGGCGAACAGGGAAGAACCAACTCTCGGTGCACGGTATCTGTCATGCAACCACTCTATTGCACAAACCGTCTCACGGCACTATCATGCAACTAATTGATTGCACTTGAATACAGCGCGTTGATGGCGCGGCGAGGGGATGTATGACCGAAGTTCTTCAGCGTGAGATACGACATTCGCTGGTGCCGATGGTGCTCGAGGAGTCCACCCGGGGAGAGCGGGCTTTCGATATCTACTCGATGCTCCTGCGCCAGCGCATCGTCTTCCTCGGCCAAGAGGTCGACGATCAGGTCGCCAATCTGATCGTCTCTCAGATGCTGTATCTCGAAGCGGTCGATCCCGATCGCGACATCAGCCTTTACATCAACTCCCCCGGTGGTCTCGCGTACGGCGGCATGGCGATCTACGACGTGATTCAACACATTCGTCCCGACGTCTCGACGGTCTGCGTCGGAATGGGGATGTCCGCCGCCGCGATGGTCCTCTGCGGCGGGGCCCCCGGCAAGCGGCTCGCGCTGCCGAGCGCTCGCATCATGATCCATCAGGGCAACGCCGGGACCCGCGGAGCGCCCAGCGATATGGAGATTCAGTTGCGAGAGGTCTTGTCACTGACGAGACGCATGGCCGAGATCATCGCTCACCACAGTGGTCGTTCCTTGGACGAAGTGATCCACGACATTGACCGCGATCATTTCATGACGGCCGAGGAGGCCGTCGCCTACGGTCTGATCGACGCCGTCATCGCGCCGCGCAGCGGACTGGGCGTCGCGATCGATTCAGTCACTCCACCTCCGAGCATCGAAGGTCAGTAGACCGGTCTTCACCAGATGGTGACGCGCGCGGCCGGTTCCAGCCACATCGCGTCCCCCTCGGTCACGTCGAAGGCGTCGTAGAACTCATCGATATTGCGAACGATCTGGTTGCCTCGGAACTCGTTGGGAGAGTGCGGATCCAACGCGAGGAGTCGTTCTACCTCTTCCTTCTTGGACTTCTGGCGCCAAGTTTGGACCCAGGCGAAGAAGAAGCGCTGGGCGCCGCTGAGCCCGTCGATCACCGGTGACTCGTCGCCGCTCAGCGAAATCTGGTAGGCCTGCCAGGCAATGGCCAGACCGCCCAGGTCCCCAATGTTCTCACCGACCGTCAAAGCGCCGTTCACGTAAAGGTCAGGCGTCAACTCCGGAGAGAGTGCGTCATACTGCTCGATGAGTGCCTTCGTGCGTACTTCGAAGGCGGCGCGGTCCGACGGCTCCCACCAGTCGGCCAGTCGCCCCGAACCATCGAACTTCGATCCCTGGTCGTCGAAGCCGTGGCCAATCTCGTGGCCGATCACCGCGCCAATACCTCCGTAGTTGGCCGCCTCATCACGCTCCGGGTCGAAGAAGGGAGGCCGAAGGATGGAGGCCGGGAAGACGACTTCATTGAAGCCGGGGTTGTAGTACGCGTTGACCATCTGGGGTGTCATGAACCATTCGTCGCGGTCCACCGGTTGACCGATCTTGGTCAGATTGCGAATGAACTCGAACTCACTGGCCGCGCGAACGTTGGCCAATAAATCATTTGCCTCGACGCGCAACGACGAGTAGTCGCGCCAGCGCACCGGATAGCCGATCTTTGGTGTGAACATATCGAGTTTCTCCAAGGCGCGACGACGCGTCGCCTCCCCCATCCACTCGAGGTCGGTGATGCTTTGTCGATAGGCCTCCACGAGGTTGGCGACCAGCACGTCCATGCGGGCCTTGACCTCGGGTGGGTAGCGGCGTTCCACGTAGATCTTGCCAATCGCTTCGCCCATAGCCCCTTCGACGAGGGCGACGGCGCGCTTCCATCGCGGACGGATCGACTCGGCCCCCGTGAGCGTGCGGCCGTAGAAGTCGAAGTGTTCGTCGACGAACTCCTTTGAGAGGTACGGCGCGTCACCGGCCACGATCTGCCACGACAACCAGTCCTTCCAGTCGTCGAGGTTGGACTCGATGAAAAGTTCACCGAGGGCGCTCGTGAAACTGGGCTGGCGAAGGACGACCTCATCGAAGGCCCCGACCGGCGCCTCCAGACCGTTGTGCCAGACCTCGAGCGGCACGTCACCGAAGAGCTCCGAAGCCGCGTCCCACATTTTCAAGTTGTAGGTCTTCTCGCTGTCGCGCGAGTCGACGTTGTTCCAGTGACCATCAGCGATCTTCGTCTCGAGCGCAAAGATGCGTTGTGCTCGGGTGGCGGCGTCGCTGACGCCGGCCAACTCGAGCATCCGTCCGACGTGCACCACGAAGGCTTCACGAATCGGCGCGAAATGCTCTTCGCGGTAATAGCTCTCGTCGGGGAGCGAGAGTCCGCCTTGTTCCAACAACGTGACGTAGCGCTCGGGGTCGCCCGGGTCGCTGTCAACGAAGACCTCGTAAAAACCGCCGATTCCTCGTCGCTGGAGCCGGCCGATGAGGGCCAGTAGTTCATTGATCGTCTGAACGGCTTCGACCTGCACGAGGCGCTCGAGGAGCGACCCGGTACCACGAGCATTGACGCGCTCTTCGTCGAGGAAACTCGAGAAGAGGTCTCCGATCTTTCGGGCTTCACTGCCTTCGGGAGCTGTTTGCGACTCCTCGAGAATCTCGCGGATCGCCAGTTCGGCGTCATCGGCGAGGATGTTAAAGGTGCCGTATCGGGCCTTGTCCTCGGGAATGGCCGTTCGTTCGATCCAATCGCCGTTGACGTAGAGGAAGAGATCGTCTTGAGGCCGAACGCTCGAAGAGAAATCGTTGGGATCGAAGCCTGAGGTGGATGGTTGTGTCGTCACCCGCGAAAGCCTACCGAGCGGAGTCGCCTTCGTCGTCGTAGCCCACGGCCACCAGCGCCAATCCGCTGGCCGGAGCCGGTGACGGAAGGTGGTCGCGACTCAGGCTCTCGAAGCGTTCAGCGATAGTCGTTTCGGGAAGTTTCCCTTGACCGATCTCGACCAACACCGAGGTAAGACAGCGCACCATGTTGTGGCAAAACGATTCGGCACGTATGGTGAACCGAAGTGTGGGCGAGCCATCAGGCGTGAGGTTCCACTCGTCGGCCAGTCGAACCCACCTGGCGTCGATGACACGTCGCAGCAGCGGCTCATCAGCGAGCGAGTTCGTCGGTCGCCGACAGAAGGCGCGAAAATCATGCAGGCCGAGGATCTCGGCGCTGACGCGATTCATGGCCTCGTCATCCAACGGGCCCTGGACCGACCACGACCACTGGTTGGTCAAATCCAAGGCCGGCGGTGACGTCTCGAGGACCAGGTAGCGGTACTCGCGCCAGGTGGCGGAGAATCGGGCGTGGAAGCCCTGTTCAACCGGACGCGCGTCCAGCACTTTGATCCGTCCTCGAAGCTGTTGGTTCAGCGATCGCATTAGTCGTTCCGCGTCGGGGCCGCGCTTCGTCGAGAAGAGCGTCACCGGCAAATCAACGTGGACCACTTGGGCGAAGGCGTGCACACCGGCGTCGGTGCGTCCGGCGCCGATGATCAATGGCTCGTCGATTTGCAGAGTGCCGGCCAGCGTCTCGCGCAGCACTCCGACGACGGTGGTGAACTCAGGTTGATAGGCGAAACCGGAAAACGCGTTGCCGTCGTACGCAATGTCCAGACGCCAACGTTGAACGTCTAGCGGTGAATCAGACGAACTCAATGCGCGCCATCGGGGCGTTGTCACCTTGGCGCGGCCCGAGCTTCAAGATCCGCGTGTAGCCGCCGGGGCGATCGCCGTAGCGCGGAGCGATCTCGGTGAAGAGCTTGTGAGTCATGTCCTTGTCGCGAATGAACGCCACGACGCGACGGTTCGCGTGGACCGATCCCTCGGGCGAGTTCTTCGCGGCGGTCACGACCTTCTCGACGATGGGACGCAGCGCCTTGGCCTTGGCCTCGGTCGTCACGATCGACTCGGCCGCGATCATCGAAGCGACGAGGTTACCCATCATCGCCTTCTGGTGGGCGGAGTTGCCACCGAATCGCTTGCCTTTGGTAGGAGTACCGCGCACGGTTAGTCCTCGACTCGAAGCGAAAGGCCGCGCTCTTCGAGACGGTCGTTGACGTCCTTCAGCGAGGTGGCACCGAAGTTGGTGATCGACGTGAGGTCGCGCTCGGTGGCGTTGACCAGCTGCGCGATGGTGTTGATGCCGGCGCGCTTCAGACAGTTACGCGAACGCTCGGTGAGACCGAGCTCTTCGATGCGAATGTCGAGCTCGCTGGCGGCGGCCTGGGCCGTGCCGACGTCGCCCAACTCCAGGGCCGGCGCCTCGTCGTCGAAGTTGCCGATCAGCTCCACCAGCGACCCGAGGGTCTTGCCGGCGGAGGCCAGCGCCTCACGAGGGCTGATCGAACCGTCGGTCTCGATTTCGATGACCAAACGGTCGAAGTCTTTGGACTGCTCGACGCGCACGGGCTCGATCTCGAAGCTGACGCGACGAACCGGGGTGAAGATCGCATCCAGGGGAATGACGCCAATGGTCGAGGAACCCTTGTTGCCCTCGGCTCCGACGTAACCCTTGCCGCGCTCGACGGTGAGCTCGAAGGTCAACGCGCTCTTGGCGTTCGTCAGGTACGCCAGGTGAAGGTCGCCGTTCAAGATCTCCACGTCGGCCGTGGTCGAAAGGTCCGACGCCGTGACCGGGCCCTCGCCGCGCTTGTCGAGGCGCAGCATGACGGGCTCGTCGCTGTGAACCTGCAAGAGCAGGTCCTTCAGGTTCAAACAGATGTCCTGGACGTCTTCTTTGACGCCTTCGATGACGCCGAACTCGTGCAAGACCGCGTCGAACTTGACGCGCGTCGCCGCGGCGCCAGGGATCGACGAGAGCAGCGTGCGGCGAAGCGAGTTGCCGAGCGTGTGGCCGAAGCCGGGGTCGAGCGGGCCGATGCCGAAGGACTGACGGTTGTTTATTTCGTCGCCGAGGGCTTCGATGGTGGGGCGCTGGATGATCAACATGGGGACTCCTTGAGGTCTGGGGAAGGTTCGGTTACTTGGAGTACAGCTCGACGATGAGCTGCTCCTTGATCGACTCGTCGATCTGTTCGCGTTGCGGGACGATGCGCACGGTGACGCTGAAACCACCGTCGCCGGTTTCGAGCCAACCGGGGACACTGCGGTCCAATACGTCGAGGTTGCGCTTGACGTTGAAGTTCTCGCGCGTGACGTTCTTGAGGGCGATGACTTCGCCGGGTCGAACGCGGTACGACGGGATGTTGACGCGCTTGCCATCGATGGTCACGTGACCGTGACGGACGAACTGGCGGGCCTGGGCGCGTGACGCTCCCCAGCCGGCGCGGTAGGCGATGTTGTCGAGTCGCAGCTCGAGGAACTGCAGCAGATTCGTACCGGTCATGCCCGGGCGACGGCTGGCCTCTTCGTAGAGGTTGCGGAACTGCTTCTCGAGAAGTCCGTAGATACGGCGGGCCTTTTGCTTCTCGCGCAACTGGGTCAAGTACTCCGAGCCCTGACGCTGGCGGTCACGACCGTGCATGCCCGGCGGGAATGCGCGCGTCTGGCGATCCGAGTTCTCCGAGACGGGGCACTTCAGGGTGAAGCAACGCTCGCCTTTCAGGTACAACTTGGTGCGCTCACGACGACAGAGTCGACAGACGGGTCCGGTATAACGAGCCATGACTAACCCCTACGGCGCTTCTTGGGGCGACACCCGTTGTGCGGCAATGGCGTGACGTCCTTGATGGCGACGACTTCGATGCCGGCCGCGGCGATCGATCGAATCGCGGTCTCGCGACCGGATCCCGGTCCGCGCACCAGCACGTCGACCTTTTTCACGCCGTGCTCCATCGCGGCGCGCGCACACTTCTCGGCGGCGAGCTGCGCGGCGTACGGGGTGGATTTGCGCGATCCCTTGAAGCCGACCTGACCGGAACTGGCCCAGGAGAGCACGTTGCCCTCGGGGTCCGAGATCGACACGATGGTGTTGTTGAACGAGCTCTTGATGTGCGCCACGCCGAAGGCGACGTTCTTGCGCTCCTTCTTGCGACCCTTGCGAACCGTATTCGGCTTTGCCATTACTTCGTTACCTTCTTCTTGCCGGCGACGGTGCGCTTCGGGCCCTTACGGGTGCGAGCGTTCGTACGGGTGCGCTGACCGCGCACGGGCAAGCCCTTGCGGTGACGGATCCCCTGAAGGCAGTTGATCTCCATCTTGCGTTTGATGTCTTGGGCGACGTCACGGCGAAGGTCGCCCTCGACGGTGACGTTCTGGTCGATGTAGGCGCGCAGTTTGTTGACGTCGGCTTCGCTGAGGTCTTTGACGCGCGTCGATTCGTCCACGCCGGTCGCGGCACAGATCTGTTGGGCGATGGTTGGTCCCACGCCAAAGATGTAGGTGAGGGCGATCACCGTGCGCTTGTCGCGCGGGATGTCCACTCCGGCAATACGGGCCATGTTCTTCTCCTAGCCCTGGCGCTGCTTGTGGCGGGGTTGTTCGCAGATCACACGGACGACGCCGGCCCTGCGAATGACCTTGCACTTCTCACACATGGGCTTGACGCTTGCGCGAACCTTCATGATTCTCTTTCTCGATCTTCTAGAACTGGAGCTATTTGTAGCGGTAGGTGATGCGACCGCGGGTCATGTCGTACGGGGTGATCTCCACCTGGACCTTGTCCCCGGGAAGGATGCGAATACGGTGCATGCGCATCTTTCCTGAGCTGTGCGCGAGGACGGTATACCCGTTCTCTAATTCCACGCGAAACATGGCGTTTGGTAGGGGCTCGACGACGGTCCCCTCAACGGTAAACGCGTCTTCCTTTGGCTTGCTCAGGTTCTTTCTCCTTGGTAACGGCACGGCGGGACGTGAAAGAACAAAAACTCCTTCACGGATGGACCTCGAGGCATGCCAAGAGGTCGGCTGACAATTCTACCAAAATTCTGGCAAAACGCAAAAGTCAGCCCGGTTCAGCCCCGACGAACCGATGCTTCCATCATAGTTGCCGACAATGTGACCCGCGACCCTAGTGCCCATACGGAAAATGGCTCCATGCTGGGTACATGGGGGCAACGAGTCAATCACTGTCAAGCGAACCTCTGGCTCGCGACGAGTGTCTACGTCTGCTGCGCGAAGCCAACGTCGCACGGGTGCTGCTCTCGGTGGGCGCCCTCCCGGCCGCTCTTCCGGCCCGAATCCAACTGGTCGGGACAGATCATTTGGTCATCTCGAGTCGAGAGAACGCAGTTTTGGTTGCCGCTCGGCGCGGTGACGTCATCTCGGTTCAGATCGACGGCCTCGATCCCGACGACCGCACCTGGTCCGTCACGGTTACCGGAATCGCGGCCTCGGCCCCGTCCAACGCGTTTGAATCCGAGCCATTGAAACGTCCGATGGACCCTAGGGCCACGTTGATAGTCCTTCCCCTCTCGGTCGTGATCGGACGACGCGAGCACTAACGCTTTTTGCAAGTTTTCGAACTGTGAAAGGATTCCCTTAGTGGCGTTTCACCAAATCGACGATCCGCAGCGACTCCACGCTCTGATCGACGCAATCCTCCTCATTGAGACTGACGCGGAATTAGACGGCCTCCTCTCTCGAATCATCGACACCGCGAGCCGACTGGTGGGCGCGCAGTACGGCGCGCTCGGAGTTATCTCCCGAGACGGAACCACGCTCTCGAGCTTCATCACCTACGGCATCAACCGCGAGCAGCGGGCGGCCATCGGTTCCGAACCCCGCGGCGACGGATTGCTGGGCGAAATCATTCGGCGCCGAACGACGCTTCGAATCGACGAACTGGCCGAACACTTGACGTCGTCGGGCTTTCCCCCGAACCATCCACCCATGCGTCGGTTCCTGGGAGTGCCGGTGGCGACGGGCGACGGGCATATCTTCGGCAATCTCTATCTCACCGATCCCTTGGACGGCGAACCGTTCAGTGAAGAGGACGAGCAACTCATCGAGGCCTTCGGCCGAGCCGCGGGACTCGTTATCGATCAAGAGACGTTGCGATCGAACGTGCGCCAGTTGACGCTCACCGAAGAGCGCGAACGACTGGCGCGTGACCTTCATGACACGGTGATCCAACGTCTCTTCGGTGTCGGGCTCGCGCTGCAAATCTCGCTGCCGTCGATCGTCAACGACGACGTGCGTGCTCGCATCGACAATGTCCTCGACGAACTTGACCTCACGATTCACGAGATCCGCACCACCATCTTCGAAATCGACCAAGACCACCCCATGGATCAGACCCTCGAAGAGCGAGTGAAGGCGCTTTCGAGCGAGGTCGAATCTCGGCTCGGGGTGCTCGCCGACGTGAAGGTCGAGGCCGGCATCGACGATGAGATCGGACCCGAGTTGGCGCATCAATGCGTGCAGGCCCTGCGCGAGATCCTCTCCAACGTCGTTCGACATTCCCAGGCCACGGCGGTGGAAGTAAAACTTGAGACGGACGGTAACCTCATTGAGGTGATCGTGCGCGACAACGGTATCGGCTTTACTCCCAATATCGGTTCCGGCCGCGGGGTGCGAAACCTTTCGTCGCGCGCACGCGAGCTCGGCGGCAACTGCACATTCGATTCGAAAATCGGCGGTGGCACTACGGTGCGCTGGTCCGCGAATCGAACGGTCTGAGATGATCCAATTACTGCTCGTCGATGATCACGAGATCGTTCGCCGGGGACTGCACGAACTGTTCGAAGCCGAAGATGACCTTCACGTCCTGGTCCAAGCGGGGTCCCTGGACGAAGCGCTGACGCTCGACATCGCCGACGTGGACGTCGCCGTGCTCGACGTCCGCCTGCCCGACGGCAGCGGGGTTGATCTTTGCCGACAGTTGCGCGCGCTACGTCCCGAACTGGCCTGTCTGATGTTGACGTCCTTCGCCGACGACGAAGCACTCAACGCGTCGTTCCTCGCCGGCGCCCGCGGCTACGTGTTGAAGAATGTTCGCGGCAGCGATCTGATCGCGTCAATTCGACGGGTCGCCCGGGGCGAGATGTTGCTCACGCCAGAGCAGGTCGAACGCGCGAGAGATCATCTCCGTCGACAGATCTCCGAAGACATCCGTCTCGAGAGTCTCAGTCCGCAAGAGCACCGGATACTGGATCTCCTCAGCGAGGGCCTCAGCAATCGCGAGATCTCCGACGCCATGTTCCTCGCCGAGAAAACGGTGAAGAACTACGTGTCGAACCTGCTCGCGAAGCTGGGATTCCAACGTCGAACCGAAGCAGCGCTCTTCTCGCAGCGTCAGCAGGACCGCGCGCACCCGCGGGATTAGGCGGCGGTGAAGACTTCCGGACCGTCGTCGGTTACGGCGATCGTGTGTTCGAAGTGGGCCGAGAGCGAGCCGTCCTGGGTCATAACTCCCCAGCCGTCGTCCAGCACGTACGTCTCGTAGCCGCCGATGTTCACCATCGGCTCGATGGCGAAGACCATGCCCTCTTTCAAGGTCGGTCCGGGCGTGCCCGGCCAGTAGTTGGGCACCTGGGGGCTCTCGTGCATCGCGGTACCGATGGCGTGGCCGACGTACTCGCGAACGACCGAGTACCCGGCGGCCTCGGCCACGTTTTGCACGGCCCGTCCGATTTCATTGAGTCGGTTGCCCTTCTTCAGTTGATCGATGCCGGCCCACAACGAGCGCTCGGTGACCTCGATCAGTCGCTGCGCCTCTTCGCTGATGACGCCGACGCCCGCGGTGTAGGCGGCGTCGCCGTGGTAGCCCTCGATGATCGCCCCGCAGTCGACCGAGATGATGTCACCCTCACGAAGCGTGTAGTCCCCGGGAATGCCGTGCACGATCATGTCGTTGGGGCTCGTGCAGATCACCGCCGGGAAGCCGTGGTAATTGAGGAAGTTGGAACGGGCGCCGCGCTTGGTCAGGACCTCGGCCGCGACTTCGTTCAGTTGGCGCGTCGTGATACCCGGTCGAATCGCCGCGCGCGTCGCTTCGTGCATCTCGGCCACGACCTTGCCGGCCTTTCGCATCTTGTCCAGTTCGTCCGCCGAGCGCCTCACACCAGGCCCCGTTCGTGGACCGCCTTCATGATCTCGTCGGTCACTTCATCGGGACTCTGATCACCGTCGACAGTGACCAGCACTCCCCGTGACCCGTAGAACGACAGGAGCGGCTCGGTGTCTCGTTCGTAGTTCATCAGTCGAGTGCGGATCGCTTCAGGGTAGTCGTCGGTGCGCTGTATCACGTCACCGCCGCAGTTCGAGCAGGTTCCTGAGATCGCTTCGATGTCGGTGTCCTTATAGGTCGTGCCGCACTCCTGGCAGACCCGTCGCGACGACAGTCGCTGGGTCACCAGTTCGATCGGCACGTCGAGGTTGATGCAGAGCTTGATGCCGTCCTCACCGAGCATTCCTTCGAGCGCTTCGGCCTGACCGATGGTGCGCGGAAAGCCGTCGAGCAGAACGCCTCGTTGGGCGTCGGCGTGTTGGAAGCGCTCTTCCACGAGCTGATTCACGACGTCGTCCGAGACTAGGTCGCCGGCCTCGAGGATGGAGGCGACTTTCTTTCCCAGTTCGTTACCGGCCTTCACCGCACTACGCAAGATGTCGCCGGTCGAGACGTGCGGGATGCCGAACTTCTCGGAGAGCACCGCGGACTGGGTTCCCTTACCGGCGCCCTGTTTGCCCAGAACGATCAGATTTAGACGGGGCGACGACATGATTACCGCTTCAGAAAGCCTTCGTAGTTGCGCATCATGAGTTGGCTGTCGATCTGACGCATGGTCTCGAGGGCGACGCCCACCGCGATCAGCAAGGTCGTGCCGTAGTACGGGAAGCGGTTGATGTTCCACAGCGCCATCAGGATGCTCGGCACCACGGCGACCGAGGCGAGGAAGAACGCCCCCACGACGGTGATGCGCGAAAGCATCTTGGCGAAGTACTTCTCGGTCGGCATGCCCGGTCGGATGCCCGGCACGAAGCCACCTTGTTGACGGAGCATCTCGGCCTGCTGGTGCGGTTCGAAGGCGATGTAGACGTAGAAGAACGTGAAGGCCACGATCAACACGAAGTCCGAGAAGATGTAGAAGAAGCTGGTGGGGTGCAACGAGGAGTTCACGAAGTTGGTGAAGCTCGCCCACGGCACGACGTTGCTCATCAGGATCGGAATGTAGAGCACCGACGAGGCGAAGATGATCGGGATTACCCCGGACTGGTTGACCTTGAGCGGGATGTACGTCGAGTTGCCGCCCATCTCCTTTCGGCCGACGACTCGTCGGGCGAAAGTGACCGGGATGCGCCGTTGTCCGTTGTCCATGAAGACAATCAGCACCAGCAGCGCGATGGAGACCAGGATCAGCACCACGAACTTGACCGGGCCACCCTCGTCGAGCACGGCGTGTCCGCCGGAGGGGATGCCGGCGACGACGTTGGCGAAGATCAACAGACTCATGCCCTGACCGATGCCGCGCTGGGTGATCAGTTCGGCGAGCCACATGACGAAGGCCGTGCCGGCGGTCATGATGGCGACCATGAACAGCCCCAACGAGAGGCTGAACTTGGGGATGAGGTCGATGTTGAAGCCGAGCAGTGCCTGGTCGTGACCGTGGAAGGCGTAGATGAGTCCCGTCGACTGCAGCAGCGCCAACCCGATGGTCAGGTAACGCGTGGTCTGGGTGATCTTCTTCTGTCCGACGGCGCCCTGGTCGCGCCACTGGGTCAGCTTGGGGATGACGGTTGTCAGGAGTTGGATCACGATGGAGCTGGTGATATAGGGCATGACGCCGAGTCCGAAGACCGCCAGTCGGGTCAGGGCGCCACCGGAGAAGAGGTTCAAGAAACCGAGCACGCCACTGGCGCCGGCCTTCGACTGGAGCAGTTGGACCTGGCTCCAACTCACGCCGGGAATCGGGATGTTGGCGCCGGCCTGGTACAGGCAGATGACGCCAATCGTGAACAAAACCTTGTTGCGCAGGTCTGGTACACGAAAGATGTTCCCGAGTCGCCGTAGCACGGTCGGTCCTTAGCGGTTCTGGTGTTGGTTGCCCGATGCCGGAGGGCGAACGGCGAAGGGCAGCGCCACTTCGCTCGTCGTGCCACCCGCGGCCTCGATGGCGGCCTTGGCCGACGCCGAGAATCGGTGAGCCGATACGTTCAACTTGGTGGTGAGTTCGCCACGCCCGAGAACCTTCACGAAATCCTTACGTCGCGCCAGTCCGCGCTCGACGATGACGTCGAGGGTGATCTCGCTGACGCCCAGGGCCGCGAGGGCGTCGAGGTTCACCGGCGTGTACTCCACGCGGAACGGGTTGGTGAAACCCTTCAGCTTGGGGATGCGCTGGAGGAGCGGCAACTGGCCGCCCTCAAAACCGGCCGGGATCGTGCGACGGGCCTTNNTTGCGCTTGATCGAGCCTTCGGGTGACTTGAGATCGTGCAACTTCATTCGTTGACCTCTTCTACTTTCACGAGGTGCGGCACACGAGCGATCATCCCGTGGATTTCGGGACGATCGGGCAGCACGTTGGATTGGCCAATACCGCGAAGGCCGAGCGCGCGAAGGGTTCCGCGGTGCTTGGGCTTAGTGGCGATGCCGGAGCGAATCTGGGTGACCTTCAACATCATCTCAGTTCTCCGTTACTTTGAACAGGTCGCCCTCGCGCTGACGCTCGCGATAGGCGCGAAGGGTCCCGCTGGGGATGACGTGGTCGGCCGGCTTGTCGCGTGAGGCGGCGATCTCCTCGGGGCGACGAAGCTGCTTGAGGCCCTCGATGGTGGCGTGGGCCACGTTGATGCCGTTGGAGGATCCCAGGGACTTGGCGATGATGTCCTTGACGCCGGCCATCTCGAGGATGGCGCGCGCGGCGCCGCCGGCGATGACGCCGGTACCGGGAGCGGCCGGCTTCATCAACACTCGTCCGGCACCGGAGGCGCCGAGGACCGGGTAGACGATCGTGGTGCCCGCGAGCGGAACGTCGAAGAGGTTCTTGCGAGCCTCTTCGATGCCCTTTTGCACCGCGAGCCCCGCCTCCTTGGCCTTGCCGTAGCCGAGACCGACGCGACCCTTGCCGTCGCCGATCACCATCAACGCGGTGAAGGAGAACCGACGTCCACCCTTCACGACCTTCGAGACGCGGTTCACCTTGATGGTGCGCTCTTCGTACTGTTCCAGGTCAGCCATTAAAACTCCAGTCCGGCGGCGCGAAGGGTGTCGGCGAACGCCGCCACCCGGCCGTGATAATCGAATCCGCCACGGTCGAAGACGACGGCGGTGATGTTGGCCTCTTTGGCGCGCTTAGCCAGCGTTTCGGCAACGGCCTTGGCCCCGGCGACGTTGCCGCCGCTGGTTTTCTTGTGACCTGACTCGACGGATGAGGCGGCCACCAGCGTGCGACCGGCGACGTCATCGATGATCTGGGCCGAGATGTGCTTGTTGGTGCGCGAGACGGCGACGCGCGGCCGCTCGGCCGTGCCCGAGAGGCGACGGCGGATGCGCGCGTGACGACGCTTGCGTAACTCCAGTGTGGTTCGTGCCATTACTTCGCAGCCTTTCCAGCCTTGCGCACTACTCGTTCTCCGAGGTAGCGAACGCCTTTGCCCTTGTAGGGCTCGGGCTTACGGATTTTGCGGATGGACGCGGCCACTTGACCGACGGCCTCCTTGTCGGCGCCTTTGACGATGACGCGCGTGGGCAGCGGCACCTCGAAGGTGACGCCCTCGGGCGCGGTGAACTTGACGGGGTGCGAGAAGCCCAGGGCGAGGTCCAGCACGCCCGGTCCCCCGTTGGCGGCACGGTAGCCAACGCCGATGATCTCGAGCTCCTTGGACCAACCGTCGGTCACGCCGATCACCATGTTGGCGATCAACGTGCGCGTCAGTCCGTGCAGCGAGCGGTACTGCGTCTCGTCGTTGAGGCGCGATACCGTCAGCACGTCGCCGGACTGCTCGAGCGTGATGCCGTCGGGAATGATGCGGCTCATGGTGCCGTTCGGGCCTTTCACCGTCGCGACGCCGTCGGCGACCGAGACGCTCACGCCAGCGGGCACGGTGATGGGGTTATTGCCGATTCGCGACATCAGCCACCTCCGAGTTGCGGGGACTACCAGACATAACAGAGCACCTCGCCGCCGAGCTTGGCCTTGCGGGCTTCGCGGTCGGTCATCAGGCCGTGGCTGGTCGAGACGACGGCCACGCCGACGCCGCCCAAGACCTTGGGCATCTGATCGGACTTCTTGTAGATGCGAAGGCCGGGCTTGGAGACGCGCTTGATGCCGATGATCGTCTTCTTGCGGTCCTCGGAGTACTTGAGCGTGATCTCCAGTTGGTTGCCGGGCTTGCCGTCGACCTTGGAGACGGAGAAGCCGGCGATGAAGCCCTCGCGCTCGAGGACCTTGGCCAAGTTCTCCTTCAATTTCGAACTGGGCATCTTCACGGTGTCGAACATCGCGGAGTTGGCGTTGCGGATCCGCGTGAGCATGTCGGCGATGGGGTCGGTCATGGTCATGATCTACCTACCAACTCGCCTTGGTCACGCCAGGGATTTCGCCGGCGTGCACCATCTGACGCAAGCAGATACGGCACAGGCCGAACTTGCGGTACACCGAGCGCGGTCGACCGCATCGCTCACAGCGCGTGTAGGCACGCGTCGAGAACTTCGGGGTCTTCTGCTGCTTGATTCGAAGAGCTTTCTTCGCCATATTTACTTGTTCTCCTGCTTGAAGGGGAAGCCGTACGCGCGCAAAAATGCGCGTCCCTGCTCGTCGTTCGTTGCCGTGGTGACGATGGTGATGTCGAAACCACGCGCAGCGTCGATCTTGTCGTAGTCGACCTCGGGGAAGATCAACTGGTCATTGATGCCGAACGTGTAGTTGCCGTGTCCGTCAAAGGACTTCGGCGACAGACCGCGGAAGTCGCGGATACGCGGGATCGCCAGGCTGAGCAGCCGGTCGAAGAACTCCCAGGCGCGGTCTCCGCGCAGCGTCACCTTCACGCCAATGGGCTGTTCCTCGCGGAGCTTGAAACTGGCGATCGACTTCTTGGCGCGCGTCACGACCGGCTTCTGTCCGGTGATGAGCTCGAGGTCGCGCTGGGCACCCTCGAGTAGTGACGCCTGCTGCGTGGCGCGACCGACCCCGGAGTTGAGGACGATCTTGGTCAGGCGCGGGACCTGCATGATGTTGTCGAGGCCCAGTTCTTCTTTCAAGGCGGGACGAATCTCTTCGTCGAAGCGCACCTTGAGACGGGGGCGGGTGGTGGTGCTCACAAAACCTCCCCACACTTGCGACAGACGCGGTGCTTCACGCCTTCATCGGTCTTGTAACCGACCTTGGCCGGTCCCTTGTGGTTGTCGCACCAGAGCGCGACGTTGCTTGCGTCGAGCGGCATCAACTTGTCGATGATGCCGGCCTGCATGGTGGAGCCGGCCTGCTTGGTGTGGCGCTTGACGATGTTGAGGCCGTCGAGGATCACCTTGTTGGCGCTCGGCATCGCCTCTTCGACGTGGGCCCGCTCGCCGCGGAACTTGCCGGCCAGGACGAACACTTCGTCACCCTTACGGATCTTCATTACAGCACCTCCGGCGCCAGGGAAATAATTCGCATGAACTTCTTGTCGCGCAGTTCGCGCCCCACCGGCCCGAAGATGCGCGTGCCGCGCGGCTGCAGCTGGTCGTTGATCAGCACCGCGGCGTTCTCGTCGAACTTGATGTAGGAACCGTCGGGACGACGCTTCTCCTTGGACGTGCGAACGACGACGCAGCGAACCACGTCGCCCTTCTTCACGGCGGCGCCGGGGATCGCCTCTTTGACGGTGGCGATGAAGACGTCACCGATCGAGGCGTAGCGACGACGCGATCCACCGAGTACGCGGATGCACAGGACTTCCTTCGCTCCGCTGTTGTCGGCGACCTTGAGTCGGCTCTCTTGTTGAATCATCGCGCACGCTCCACGACTTCGGTGAGGCGCCAACGCTTCAGCTTCGAAAGCGGACGGGTCTCTTGGACGCGGACCTTGTCACCGATCTTGGCTTCGTTCTTCTCGTCGTGGACGTAGAGCTTCTTGGTGCGCTGGACGGTCTTGCCGTAGCGAGGGTGACTCACGCGCTCGTTCACCGCGACGACCAGCGTCGAGTTCATCTTGTCCGAGACGACGATGCCCTCACGGACCTTGCGGGGATTGACTCTGTTTGTTTCGTTCGAGTCAGACATGACTACTCACCTTCTCCTTGCGCCTCAGCGGCCGCGATCTCACGCTCGCGCGCGAACGTCGAGAGACGGGCCACGTCGCGGCGCACCTCGTTGAGACGCGCCGAGTTGTCGAGCTGACCGGTCGCGAGCTGAAAGCGCATGTTGAAGAGCTCGCGGCGCGACTCAGAGAGTCGCTCGAGCAGTTCGCGGTCACCCAGGATTCGCATCTCGGCGATTCGTTCACGGGTCTTGGCCATTAGATGCTCACTTCCGGGGTCCCGTGCGTACCGGGACGAATGACGAATTTGGCCTTGATGGGCAACTTTTGAATGGCGCGCTCCATAGCGGCGCGAGCCAGGGCCTCATCGACCCCACCGAGCTCGAACATGATGCGGCCCGGCTTCACCACGGCGACCCAGAACTCGGGGTTGCCCTTACCTGAACCCATACGGGTCTCGGCCGGCTTCTGGGTAACGGGCTTGTCGGGGAAGACGCGGATCCAGACCTTGCCACCACGCTTCACGTGACGAGTCATCGCGATACGGGCCGCCTCGATCTGTCGCGCGGTAATCCAGCCCCGTTCGAGGGCTTGGATTCCGAAGTCGCCGAAGTTCAGCTCGACGCCGCCCTTGGCGTTGCCGCCACGACGTCCGCGCTGTTGCTTGCGGTGCTTTACCTTGCGGGGCATCAACATGGTTACTCGGCGTCCTTCCTGAAGTGCGGAGTGTCGTTGTGCTCTTGGGCGGTACGACGCTCGATCTCTTCTTCGACGCTCAATTGCGCCTCGACCTCGGGGGTCACGGCCAAAAGTTCGACCGACTCGACCTCGTCACCGTCCACGACGATCTCGTCGACGACCGGCTCGGCCTCGACGCGGCGGCGTCCACCACCGGCGCGCACAACACCCTTGGGGGCCGAGGATCCGCTCGACGACGCCACCGGGGTCGCGTCGCCCGCGGCCATCGCGGCCTCGCGCACGATCTTCTCGTCGTTGGTCAACTGGTACGGCAGGATGTCGCCCTTGTAGATCCACACCTTCACGCCGATGCGTCCGGTCGAGGTGCGGGCCTCGCGGAATCCGTAGTCGATGTCGGCGCGCAGCGTGTGCAGCGGCACGCGGCCCTCGCGGTAGGACTCGCGGCGTGACATCTCCGCGCCACCGAGACGTCCCGACGCCTGGATCTTGACGCCCATGGCGCCGGCCTTCTGCACCGTTTGGATACCACGCTTCATGGCACGACGAAAGGCCACGCGACGAAGCAGTTGGTCGCAGATTCCCTGGGCGATCAAGGCCGCGTCCAGTTCGGGCTGCTTGATCTCTTGGATGTTCAGAGAGATCTTGTTCTTTTGACCGGTGATCTTCTCGAGGTCCTTCTTCAGGCGTTCGGCCTCGGCGCCGCGGCGACCGATGACGATGCCCGGACGCGCGGTGTGGATGTCGACGCGGATGCGGTCCGAGTTGCGCTCGATCTCGATGCGACTGACCGCGGCGCTCTCGAGCTGCTTGGTCAGGTAGTCGCGGATCTTCCAGTCCTCGATGACGAGGTCCTTGTAGCCGCGCTCCTTGAACCAGCGCGACTTCCAGTCCGTCGTGATCCCGAGACGGAAACCGTAGGGGTTTACCTTCTGACCCATTACTTCGTCTCCTCAGTGGTGTCGTTCGAATCGGTGTCGTCGGCCGGCGTCTCGTCAACCGGCGTCTCGTCAATCGGCGCTTCGTCGACGGGCGTCTCGGCCACGTCCTCGGCGTCGACCTCGTCCGTGGCGCCCAGGTCCTCGACTGGGGTGTCGACGGTGTCGAACTCCATGAGGTCGGTTTCGTTGGCCTCGTCCTCTATCTGGGCGTTCGCGTTCGCCTCGGCCTCCAGGGCTTCGTTCTCGGCCGCTTCGACGGCGGCGGTCTCGCGCTTGTTCAAACTGGCCTGCTGGTCGGCGCGACGACGCGACGAGGCCACCCGGCGGGTGCGCGACACGGCGGCCTGGGCGGTACGCGCGTTGCGGAGGGTCTCGAGGCGCTCGTCATCGAGTCGCGACACGATGACCGTGATGTGGCACGAACGCTTCATTATCTTTCCGGCGCGTCCGCGCGCCCGGGGTGTGAAGCGCTTCATGGTGATGCCCTCGTCGGCGTAGGCGGCCGACACGAAGAGCTCGTCGGCCTGCATGGCGTCGTTGGTGACGGCGTTCGCCACGGCCGAGGCGAGGACCTTGCCGATCACGTCGGCGGCCTCGCGGGTGGTGCCGGCAAGAATCTCGCGGGCGGTGGTGACGTCCTCGCCACGAATGAGGTTCAAAACGACGCGCGCCTTGCTCGCCGACATGTGATAGCCGCGCAGCGTGGCCCGGGTGCCGGGACGTTCGTTCAACTTGGGACCGGTCATTAGCGCTTACCCGTCTTTTCCTGGCCGGCGTGGAAGCGGAAGGTTCGCGTGGGCGCGAACTCCCCCAGCTTGTGACCGACCATCGATTCGTTCACGAAGACCGGGACGTGGCGACGGCCGTCGTGCACGGCGAAGGTGTGCCCGACCATGTCGGGGATCACCGTCGAACGACGGCTCCAGGTCTTGATGACCTTCTTCTCGTTCGCCGCGTTCATGGCGTCCACCTTCTTCAAGAGGTGCGCATCGATGAAGGGACCCTTTTTGAGGCTTCGTGACATTCTCTACCTACCTCCGCGCGCCGCGTCCACGGCGGCGACGAATAATTAGCGCGTCTGATGTCTTTGGCAGACGCGTACGACCTTCGGGCTGGCCCCACGGCGAGACCGGATGACGTCCACCGGACGTCTTGCCTTCGCCACCACCGAGGGGGTGGTCGACCGGGTTCATGGCCACACCGCGCGTCTGGGGGCGGATGCCCTTCCAGCGGTTGCGGCCGGCCTTGCCGATCGACGTGAGTTCATGCTCGGAGTTGCCGACGATGCCGAGCGTGGCGCGACAGTCAATCGGCACACGGCGCATCTCGGTCGAAGGCAGTCGCAGCGTGGCGTAGGCGCCCTCTTTGGCGACGATCTGCACACCCATGCCGGCACTGCGAGCCATCTTGCCGCCGCCGCCGGGACGGAGTTCGACGTTGTGCACCGTGGAGCCGGTCGGGATGAAGCGCATCGGCAACGCGTTGCCGTTACGGATGTCGGCCTTGGGACCGGACTCGACCATGTCGTCGACCTTCAGACCGTTCGGCGCGAGGATGTAGCGCTTCTCGCCGTCGAGGTAGTGCAGCAACGCGATGCGACAGGTCCGATTCGGGTCGTATTCAATGGCGGCCACGCGCGCGGGGATGGCGTCCTTGTTGCGCTTGAAGTCAATGATGCGGTACTGCTGCTTGTGGCCACCACCGCGGTGACGCGAGGTCTTGCGGCCGTAGTTGTTTCGTCCACCGGTCTTGGGCTTGGAATCGAGCAGCGACTTCTCGGGCAGGGTCTTCGTGATGTCGGCGAAGTCCGAGACCGTCTGGAAGCGCCGACCGGGGCTGGTGGGTTTGCGTTGACGTAGCGCCATGGCCGTCCTTAGTTCTCGAAGAGGTTGATCGTGTCACCGGCTCGCAAGGTGACGATGGCCCGCTTCGAGCCGGGGCGCATGCCCACGACACCGGTGCGACGGTTGCGCGTCGACTTACCCTTGCGGTTGAGAGTGTTGACGTTGGTGACCTTCACGTTGAAGGTCCGCTCGACGGCGTTGCGCACGTCGACCTTGGTCGAGCGCGGGTCCACCACGAAGACGTAGGTGCCCTTATCCATCAGGGCGTAGGTCTTCTCCGAGACCACGGGGCGAATTAGGACGCTCATGGCATCGCGCATCAGCTCTTCTCCTTCAGCGTCGGCAACGTTTCATCGGTGAAGAGGATCCAGTCGCAGTCGAGGACGTCATAGGCGTTGACCTCGCCGGCGTCGATGGTCTTCACGTTCATCAAGTTGCGGAACGAGCGGAGGGCCGTCGCGTCATCGCGTCCTAACACCACCAAGATTTTCCCGTCGAGCCTGAGGGCTTCGAGGGCGCCGATCGCGTCCTTGGTCCGGGGCGTCTCCCACGTGGCGAAACTGTCGATGATCGCGACGCGATTCATTGAGGCGCGGTCCGACAGCGCCGAGTAGAGCGCCAGGCGAATCATCTTCTTGGGCGTCTTCTGGTCGTACTTACGCGGCTTCGGTCCGAGCGCGATGCCACCGCCCGGGTACTGCGGCGCGCGGATGGTGCCCTGACGGGCGCCACCGGTACCCTTCTGGTTGAAGGGCTTGCGGCCACCACCGCGAACCTCTTTGCGCGTCTTGGTCGACTGCGTGCCCGAGCGCTTGGCGGCCAGTTGCGCCTTGATCACCTGGTGCAACACGGCCATGTTGGGCTCGATGCCGAAGATCGTCGGCTCGAGATCGACGGTGCTGAGCGCGCTCCCGTCGAGGGACATGCGCGCGGCCGCGCGCTTGGCGGGCTCGGGCCGGACCTTCTTGATCGGACCACGAAGGGTAAAGACCTCGGTCATCGCGTGCCTCCGGCCTTCATCGGATTCTTCACGGAGGTACGAAGCACGACCGTGCCGCCGCGCGGACCCGGTACGGCACCCTTGATAAGCACGAGGTGGCGCTCGACGTCAACGGAGATCACTTCGAGATTCGTCGTGGTCACTTGTCCGCCACCCATGCGACCGGCCATCTTCGTTCCTTTAAAGACGCGACCCGGCGTGGCGCAGGCGCCAATGGAACCGGGGGCGCGGTGGTGCTTGTGGTTACCGTGCGCGGCGCCCATGCCCGAGAAGTTGTGGCGCTTCATGGCACCGGCGAAGCCCTTGCCCTTGGCGACCGCGGTGGCGTCGATCATCTCTCCCTTTTCGAAGGCGTCGGCGAGAATCTCCTGGCCGACTTCGTAGCCGGTGACGTCATCGAGTCGAAGCTCGACCAGTTTCTTGCCGGGCGTCACGCCGGCCTTCTCGAAGTGGCCGAGCTCGGGCTTGGACAGCGTCGAGAGGCGACGGGTTCCCCAGGTCACCTGGACGGCCGAGTAGCCCTCCTTCTCCGGGGTCTTCACCTGCACGATGCGAGCAGGGCTGACGCGCACGACCGTCACCGGGATGGCCCGGTTCTGGGCGTCCCAGACCTGGGTCATGCCCACCTTCTCGCCGACGATCGCTTTGGTCGCCACGTGTGCCTCTTTCTTCCTCCATGCGTCGGTTGCCGACACACAGACGCTCCGCCGGGTAACGAAACCCGAACGGAGCGCTCGACTGGTTTGGTTCAGCGTTCCCCAAAGGGCAACTGAACACTTCTTTTTTCCGCCCGAACTGCTTTATGGGGGCCATTAACGGTACACCATCGGGCCCCGCGCGCGCAAAGGCGCAAGGGCCGCGCGTATCAGACTTGGCGAATCTTGATCTCGATGTCGACTCCGGCCGGGAGGTCGAGACGCTGGAGCGAATCGACAGTCTTGGCGGTGTGGTCCACGATGTCCAAAAGGCGCTTGTGCACGCGCATTTCGAAGTGCTCGCGCGAGTCCTTGTGCTTGTGGGGTCCGCGAACGACCGTGTAACGGTGCTTCTCGGTGGGCAGGGGCACGGGGCCCTGCACCCTCGCGTTAGTGCGCTCCACCGTCTGGACGATCTTCGCGGTGGACTGGTCCAGGACGCCGTGGTCGAAGGCCTTCAGCCGGATGCGAATCATTTGTCGGTTGTCGGCCATGAATGACTACTTCAGGATCTTGACGACGCGACCGGAACCGACGGTACGGCCGCCCTCGCGGATGGAGAAGGTGAGACCCTCGTCCATGGCGATCGGCTTACCCAGGGTCACGGTCATCTCGGTGTTGTCCCCGGGCATGACCATCTCGGTGCCCGAGGGCAGCTCGATGGTGCCGGTGACGTCGGTCGTGCGGAAGTAGAACTGCGG
>PNAH01000008.1 GCA_003170315.1 Acidimicrobiaceae bacterium | reverse complement strand
TCGTCCTCGACGGCGAGATCCAGTGGCGAGGGATCGATGCCGACCCGCGAGAAAACGTCGGGCAACAGCAGCGAACGGTTGACCGGCGTCTCGTCGCGACAGACCAGCGTCAACGGATTGTCATCGTCCTCCGCTCGAACTGGGAATTGGTCGAAGTAGAGATTGATGCCGGCCGAGGTACCGACGTCGATGAGATTGATCGACGAATGGCCCCGCTGCGCGATGAGCGCGATGACGGCCTGAAATATCGCCGATCGGCCGGGTTCGTTGGTTTGCGTCGAACGATGGAGTTCGGCCCGCACCAACTCCGGCTCGGTGTTCACGACGTCAACCACTTGTCGCGCGGCACCTTCGGGGTCCGTGATCAATCCCCATCGAGCGTCGCGGTAAATCGGTGTCAATTCCGGATGACCGCGCAGGGCCGCCAGGTGTAGAGACGCCAGAACCAGCATGGGGTTTCTCTGTTCGACGCGAACGCCGGCGAGCAACTCTTGGGCGACGAGATCGCTTTCGAGGGCCATCATTAACGCGGAATAGAACGGCAGTCGGTCGTGGTCTTCGCGGGTGAAGGCGAAGTGATATCGACGTCGAGCGTCTTCTAAATCCAGGGACACGGAGTTCACGATACCGAGTGAAGAATGGGCCAGGCGCCCTTGGCCAATTACTTGGTGAATCTTCGTGGACTCCAATGCAACGTAGTGTCGACTCTGGTGAAAAAGAAGATCGCCCTCGTCCAACTAGCGAAACATCGCGAGCCGCGACTGCTCGTGACGGGCCAGACCGTCTCGCAGTTCGGCGACGGCGTCGCCCTGGTCGCGCTCACGCTCTTGGTGCTCGACACGACGCACGACAGTGCGTCAAAGCTGGCGTGGTTCGTGGCCGCGCGAACGACGCCCCAGGTGATCTTTCTCTTAGTGGGCGGCGCCATCGTCGATCGTTTCTCCCGTCGGATTCTGCTGCTCATCTCGGACTGCGTTCGCGCGCTGTTGACGGCCGTCCTGGTGGTCCTGATCGCCACGGGCCACTTGAGATTTGACGAGCTGCTCCTCTTCGCCGTGCTCTTCGGAACCTTCGACGCGGTCTTCATGCCGGCGATTACCGCCCTCACGCCGGAGATCGTTCCGGAGGAGTTGTTGCCCGCTATGAACGCCGTGCGACCACTGTCGAACAATCTGATGGGCAACATGCTCGGTCCGGCCGTCGGTGGCGTCATCGCCGCCGTGAGCACGTCGTGGGCGATCGGGGTCGACTGCGCCACGTTTCTGGTTTCGGCGAGCGCGCTGTTCTTGATGAAACCGACGCCGACGCCCCGTCGCACCCCCGGTACCTCGATGATCTCCGAGATCAAAGAAGGCGTGCGCTTCGTTCGCTCCACCCGGTGGTTACGAACGGGGTTGGTGGCCGTGGGCGTCACCAACGCCATCATGTTCAGCCCCTTGGCGGTGTTGATTCCGTACTTACTCCGACACACCTTGCACGACAGCAAAGTGATCGTGGGATACACCTTCGCCGTCATGGGTCTATCAGGCGCTATCGGTGCGCTCGTCGCTTCCAACATGAAGGCGCCTCGACGACGAATACGCGTCATGTGGGGCGTGTGGACAGTCGCGTCACTTTCCGGGTTGATCATTGGCATCGCCACCAATTTCTGGGAGGTCATGATCTTTCCGGTCGTCGCCTCACCGCTACTTCTGCTGGGCAACGTCATCTGGGAGTCGATGATGCAAACCGAGGTGCCCCGCGAGCTCCTTGGACGCGTGAGCTCGGTCGACTGGTTCATGACGTTGGGGCTGTCGCCCATCGGTGTGGTGGTGGCCGGACTACTGGCCACCGAATGGGGCGTGCGCACCTACTTCGTCGTGGTGAGTCTCTTGTCCAGCGCCCCGGGAGTCTGGATCATCCTCTCGCGCAAGATCAACCAGGTCGACGCGGGCCGCCTCAAGAAATCGGAAGTTGCGGAGCCACCGCTAGCGACATTCCCACCAGGCGAGAACCCTTCTTCGCAGAACCTGGGAATATAGCCTCCGGTCGAAACGATCGGCCCTTGGCTTCGCCTACGCGACCGCCTCGGACTTCGACCCATTCGTCGTTCGTCGATTCGTTGACGACGTGCGCCACGAAGACCCAGTGCTGACGTCTTTCCTTGACGCCGTCCACGACGACAGCATCACCGGCTCGCACGCCGTTCCATCGTGTGCTTCGTACCACGTGGCCGTGACGAGTGACCTCGGCGCGTTGTTTCATACTTCATTTCTAGTCGGTGAGCGTTTGGTCACTCGACGTCACAGCGCTGTCCTACGGTGGGAATATGTCCTTCACGCAAGAGTTGCCTCGCTCGCTCTCCCCCTCTCGACTCTCGGATTTTCAGACCTGTCCGCGCCGCTACCAGTACGCCTCGATCGAACGCATTCCCCAGCCCGCCTCCTACGCCACGGCCAAGGGTCGCTTCGCCCACTTCGTCTTCGAGCAGCTCTTCATGCTCAATCCCGAAGAGCGGACGATCGAGCGGGCCCGCGAGCTCGTCCCGGCAGCCGTCGAGGCGATCCTCACCGAGGACGTGCGAACCGACGTCGCCCTGGACGACGCGATGATGAAGCGGCTCCTGCGAGAGACCGAAGAGATCATCATGACCTACTTCCGCATGGAGGACCCGACGACGGTCACCAGTGAGGGCGTGGAACTGCGACTCGGCGCGATCGTCGACGGCGCGCCGCTCTTCGGCATTCTGGACCGGCTCGACCGCGACCAGGACGGTTCGCTCACCATCGTCGATTACAAGACTGGCGGATTGCCGAACCGCAACTACGACTCCCAGACCTTCGCCAACGCCGAGCTGTACGCCGCGCTGTGCGAAGCCCAGCTCGGCGAAAAGCCCGCCAAGATCCGACTGTTGTACGTGGCCCAGGGCGAGAGCATTGAACGAAACGTGACCGACGTCGTCGTGAAGGCCCGCTCGCACTCCGCGGCCAGCGCGTGGGAGAAGATCAACCGCTTCTACGACGACGGCGACTTCCCGGCGACCCCGTCGGTGAACGCCTGTCGCTTCTGTTCGTACAAGGACCTCTGTCGCGCGAACGGCGTCGCGGTACCGGTCTGACACTCGAGGGTTTCTGCGAATTGACCTTTAGGCTGAAGGTTATGCATTCCTTCGATCTCTCCTTTGACTACCGCTGTCCCTTCGCCAAGAACCTCCACCTCCACGTCATCGAGGCGCTACGCGCTGGCGCCGACTTCGAGGTCAATTTCGTCCCTTGGTCGCTCAGTCAAGGCAGTCACGGTGACGGCCCCGACGTGTGGAACGACCCCGAGTACGACGGCGATCTGCTCTCATTGGCGGCCGCGGTCTCGGTGCGCGACCAACAGAACGAGTACTTTCTCGACGCGCACGAAGCTCTCTTTCGAGCGCGCCACGATCGCGCGATCCGTCTGGTGACGCTCGATGAGATCAGTAACGTCCTCGCGCCACTGGGCGTCGACATGGCCCAGGTGGCCGTGGACGTGGCCTCGCGGCGACCCCACGATGTGATCGCGGCGAGTCACAAGGAGTTCGAACGCTTCGAGGCCTTCGGCGTTCCCACCTTCGTCGTCGATGACGAAGCGACCTTCGTGCGCTACATGAGCGAGCCCGGCGACGACCCGGCGCAGTCGGTCGAACTCATCACCGCTCTGCTCGCCCTGATGACGAACCGGCGCGACCTGAACGAGTTCAAGCACACGCAACTGCCGCGCTAATACTTTCGACTTACATCGACTGGTATTCGATCAGCGTGTCGTAGGTCTCGTCTCGATCGTCGGCACCGCCCGTCATCGAAGCCGAGAACTCCGTCACGCCGGCCTCAGCCAAGTCATTCAGCTGTTCGAGGACCTGCGCGCGGGTGCCGAAGAGACCGACGTCAGCCGGACCTTTCGCCCCTTCGCGGTCCAGCATCGCGCGATAGCTCGGCAACGTCCCGTAGATCTCGAGCGTCTCGTTCACCTTGGCCATGGTGTCGGCGACGTCGCCGGTCACCGAGATCGGCAGACTGCACACGACCCGCGGCGTGGGCCGACCGGCCGCCGCCGCCGCGGCGTTGATCGTCGGCACGACGTGCGTGGCGATCGTCTTCACGCCGGTCATCCACGTCAACGTACCGTCGGTCACGGTCCCAGCCATCTCGAGCATCTTCGGCGCCAGGGCGGCCACTAAGAGGCCGGGCGTTCGCACCTCGCTCGGTCCCAAGGCGCCGATGGTCGTCGCGCTCACGCGTTCACCGTGCACTTGGACGCGCTCTCCTCGCAGCATTGGCGCCAGGGCCTCGAGATATTCGCTCATGTAGCTCGCCGGGCGATCGAAGGAGATGCCCCACATGCCCTCGACCACCGCCTTGTGGGAGAGGCCGATACCGAGGGAGAGTCGCCCGCCGATGGCCTCTTGCACGGTGCGGGCCTGGGCGGCCAGCATCGTGGGGTGGCGCGTCTGGATCGGTACCACGGCCGTGCCGAGGTCGAGGTCGCGGAACTCACGTCCGACGACGGCCAGCACGGTGAGGGTGTCGGGGCCGAATATTTGCGACGACCACATCCGGGTGAAGCCGCGCGCTCGCAGTCCCGCGGCGCGCTCGAGCGTCTTCTCGATCGGTCCATCCACGGCCAATCCGATGGCGATGTCCATGAGGACCTCCTCGCTCGACCGATATCGTTACGGTCGTGTTGATCGAATCCCAACCTACTGGTCCGGTATCAGTGGGGGTGGTGGGAGCAGGCCAGCTGGCTCGGATGATGGGCGACGCGGCGCACGGGGCCGGCGTCATCTTGACGGTCCTCGCCTCGTCGCCGGAGGATTCAGCGATCGAAACGGCCGACGTGACGATTCTCGGATCACCCGATGACGCACAGTCGCTCGATGAACTCGCGTCCCGGGTCGACGTCGTCACCTTCGACCACGAACTCGTCAATCTCGATCAGATCGCCGCGCTCGAAACGCGCGGCGTCGTCGTGCGACCGGGCGCGCGCGCCCTTCGTTTCGCGGTGGATAAGGGTCATCAGCGCCGGGCCTTCGACGCCGCGGGCGTACCGCTGCCCCGGTTCATCGTCGTCACGTCCTCGAGCGATCCAATGTTGAAGGGCTTCCTCGACAGCGTCGGACCGCCGGTATTGAAGGCCGCGCGTGGGGGTTACGACGGACGTGGCGTCCTCTTCCCGCAGAGCCGCGTCGAGACGATATCGATGATCGACGAACTCTCTTCGACCACGAGCGTCGTGGTCGAAGAGCGACTCAACCTGCAAGGCGAGCTAGCGCTCGTCGTCGTACGCGGCGTCCACGGCGAATTCGCCAGCTACCCCCTCGTCTCGACGGTGCAGTCCAAGGGCATGTGCGTCGAAGTCCGCTACCCCGCCGGCGTCGACGAGACGACAGCCCGCGAAGCCAATCGGCTCGGCCGGAAGATCGCGAACCTGGTGGGCGCGGTGGGCGTGCTCGCCATTGAATTCTTCGTTGGTGACCGCGGTCTCGTGGTCAATGAGATTGCTCTGCGCCCCCACAACACGGGCCACTGGACGATCGAGGGCGCGCGCACCAGCCAGTTCACCAACCACTTGCTGGCCGTGAGTGGTCGCGCCCTGGGATCGACCGAAGCGATCGTGGCCTCGGCCGCGATGGTCAACGTGGTGGGTGCCGACGAGCCCGGATCGATCGAGGGCGCGAGGCAGATCGCCGGGGCGCACGTGCACGACTACGGCAAGTCGTGGCGCCCGGGACGCAAACTCGGTCACGTCACCGTCGTGGGCGACGATGCGCGCAGCGCCCACGTGACAGCATGGGAGAGCGCGCGAGCGTACGGCACGGGGACACGGGAGACATAGTGCAGCCAGTGGTGGGGATCGTTATGGGCAGTTCTTCGGATCACGAGATCATGAACGGCGCCGTCGCGATCCTGGATCGCTTCGGTGTTGCCCACGAGGTGCACGTGGTCTCGGCCCATCGCACGCCCGAAGCCATGATCGAATATGGACTGAACGCGCGTTCGCGCGGACTCAAGGTCCTGATCGCCGGGGCCGGGGGCGCAGCCCATCTGCCGGGCATGTTGGCCGCGGTGACCACGCTGCCCGTCATCGGCGTGCCGGTCGCCCTCGCGCAATTGGACGGCTTGGACTCGTTATTGTCGATGGCCCAGATGCCCCGCGGCGTGCCGGTCGCCACCGTCGCCGTCAACGGCGCGGCCAACGCCGGACTGCTCGCCGCTCGCATCCTCTCGCTCGGTGACGACGCGTTGGCGCTCGCGCTCGAGGCGTACCGTGAAGAGTTGGCGACGCACGCCCGCCAACAGGACCGCGACCTGCCGAGAAATTAACGACTTTCTTACAATGCACCGGCGGCATATCGTTCGCGGGGTACCCGCGTGGCCCCCTAGTGTGGACTCGTAACTAAGGAGACTCCCATGGGTATCATGAAGCGCGTCAGCACCATCTTTCAGGCCAAGGCGAACTCGGCGCTGAACAAGGCGGAGGACCCCCGCCAGACGCTCGACCTCTCGTACGAACAGCAGCTCGACAACCTCACCAAGGTGAAGCGCGCCGTGGCCGATGTCGCCACCGCGCGCAAGCGCGTCGAAATCCAGGCCGAGCAGTTGAAGAGCCAGGGCGACAAGCTCGCCGAGCAGGCCAAGGCGGCCCTCGGCCAGAACAACGAGCCCCTCGCGCGCGAAGCGCTCTCGCGTCGCCAGGCCATCACGGTCCAGCTGGCCGACTTAGAGACCCAGCACGCCACCATCGTCGAACAGGAACAAAAACTGACCGACACCGCCCAGCGCCTCCAGACCGAGGTCGAGGCCTTCCGCACCAAGAAAGAGACGATCAAGGCGACCTACACCGCCGCCGAGGCGTCGGCCCACATCTCCGAAGCGGTCAGTGGGATCTCGACCTCGATGGGTGACGCCGGGGCCGCGATGCAGCGCGCTCAGGACAAGGTCGCCGAGATGCAAGCCCGCAGTGGCGCGCTCGACGAGTTGCTCGCCTCCGGGGCGCTCACCGACCTCACCAGCACCAACGACGACATTCAAGCCCAGCTGGACAAGGCCAAGGGGACGTCGGATATCGACGCGCAGATCGCGGCGTTGAAGACGCAGGTCGGGGCCGGGGCCACGTCGGAGCTTCCCTCGGGTGACGCTCCGGCCGCGGATGCCCCGACCGACCCCGAAGCGGCCAAGTAATGGCCCAGTCGAAGATCGAGAGTGACCACGGGCTGAACGTTCGAATGTTCATGACGGGCCTCGCGCTCGTCATCCTCTACGTCATCATCTTCACGGTGCTCTTGAACGTCGGGGTCCAGTTGGTCTTCGTCATCGTGATTTGCGCCGGGTTGCTGTTCTCCCAGTATTTCTTCTCGGACAAGATCGCGATGTTCTCGATGCACGCCAAAGAGGTAACGCCGGCCCAGGAGCCCAAGCTGCACGAGATCGTGGACCGGCTCTGTTTGCTCGCCAACATGGAAAAGCCCCGCGTCGGCGTCGCCGAGATGGACATTCCCAACGCCTTCGCCACCGGCCGCAGCCCCAAGCACGCGGTGATCTGTGCGACGCGAGGTCTGATGAACCGTCTGAACGACGAGGAGCTCGAAGCGGTGCTGGCCCACGAACTGAGCCACGTGGCCCACCGCGACGTCGCGATCATGACGATCGCCTCGGGGGTCGGCATGCTCGCCGGATTGGTCAGTCGAATCGCGCTGTGGGGCGCATTGCTCACCGGCGGCGGCCGTAGTCGCAGCGGCAATCAGATCGTCCTTCTCGAGTTGCTGACCTTCGTCATTTCCATCGTCATCTACATCATCGCCTTCTTGTTGACGATGGCCCTCTCGCGCTACCGCGAACTCGCGGCCGACCGCTCGGGAGCGATTCTCATCGGCAAGCCCAGCGTGCTCGCCAGCGCGCTCGTGCACGTCACCGGCGACATGGGCAAGATTCCGCGCACCGATCTTCGCAAGTCCGAGGGCATGAACGCCTTCTTCTTCGCTCCGGCCCTCGCGGGCAACACGGCCGCTTCACTCTTCTCGACGCACCCGTCGTTGGAGAAGCGACTGGACGCGTTGAAGAAGCTCGAAGTCGAACTCAACGGCTAGTGGGTCTTCGCGACACTCTCTTCGGTCGCACCAAGCAAGTCGCGCCGAAACTCGACGGACTCTTCGCGTTGCCTTCGGCGGCGCTGACGCTGCAGAGTGAACTGGACCTCGTCTCTTCCGGCAACGCCGGACTGTGCTTCAAGGCCGGCAGCGGCGAAACGACGATCACGACCGACGACGAAATCCTCGAGCTGCTCAACTTCAATGACCAGAGCGGCACCGTCAAGGTCACGACGGACGATCTGGGATTCAAGTGGTTGGTGGTGACCGATCCCGAGCTCGACGGCCTCGTCACCAGAATTCACGGGGCCAATACCACCATGGTGGAACACGGTCTCGGCCCGCGGCTCTTGTGCGCGGTCTTCGGTTTCGTCCCCAAGACTCCGCCGGGTGACGGCGCGGTTCGCCTGGTCTATCTACTCAAGCAGGGCACCTTCTACCCCTTCGCACCGACCGGACCGAACCAGCGCGACAACGAGCTCGAACTACGCGTGCGATCATTCGTCGGTGACGACTTGCCCATCGAGAAGGACCTCTCGCGCTGGATGGCGCTGTGGAACCTTCCGGTCGCTTAAATCACGAACTCGGCGAAGTCATCGGCGATGATCGCCTCCAGTCCTTCGGCGTAA
This sequence comes from Acidimicrobiaceae bacterium, assembly GCA_003170315.1. Taxonomy (GTDB): domain Bacteria; phylum Actinomycetota; class Acidimicrobiia; order Acidimicrobiales; family RAAP-2; genus RAAP-2. The sequence goes on along the minus strand of PNAH01000008.1, from coordinate 41,601 downwards.
TCGAGGTCTAGCTGCGTCAGCGCGTCAACGTCGTGGGTCCATAACTCGAAGCGCACGCGGCGGTATCCCAACGTCACGTTGGGGTGATGGTCGAGACCCTCAGCCAGAACCACTTGCGCCTGCAGCAGCTGAACGCTGCTCGGATAGTCCGTCGTCGCGACTTCACGTACGAGGTGTGAATCGTCGACACGCCACGTCGGATGGGTGGTGATCCAGGATTCCACGACGGCGTCATTGAGTCGAGTCGGTCACGTCAAGGGTGGGTCATATCCTCGGGCACCACGGCGGCGTCGAACTCTTCGGCGCTGAGCAGGCCTAGCGTGAGCACCGCCTCGCGCAAGGTGGTGCCTTCGTGATGAGCCTTCTTGGCGACCTCGGCGGCTTTGTCGTAACCAATGCTCGGCGCCAGCGCCGTCACGAGCATCAATGAGTCGTGCAAGTGCCGAGCAATGCGTTCGACGTCCGGTTCCAGTCCTTCAATACAGAACTCGCGGAACCGGTCACAGGCGTCAGTGAGGAGATCGACCGAATTGCAGAAGTTGTGAATGAGTACCGGTTTGCAGACGTTCAGTTCCAGATTGCCTCGTGAACCGGCCGTCGTCACGGCGACGTCATTACCGAAGACCTGCACGGCGACCATGATCATCGCCTCGCACTGTGTGGGATTGACCTTCCCGGGCATGATCGAACTGCCGGGTTCATTTTCCGGCAACACCAATTCGCCGAGTCCCGAACGCGGACCCGAACCGAGCCAGCGGATGTCGTCAGCGATTTTCGCCAGGCTCGCGGCCAGCGTTCTGATCGCGCCGTGGGCGAAGACCAGGGCGTCGTGCGCCGCCAAAGCGGCGAAATAGTTCGGCGCGGTGACGAAGGGCTTGCCGGTGAGTGCAGCGATGGCGACCGCCACGCGCTCGCCAAATTCGGGATGCGTATTGAGTCCGGTGCCAACGGCCGTTCCACCGGCGGCCAACTCACAAAGTCCGGGCAGGACGAGTTCCAACCTCGCGCGGTCGGCGTCGAGTTGGGCCACGTAGCCCGAGAATTCCTGGCCGAGGGTGAGGGGCACGGCGTCCATCAAGTGCGTTCGCCCGATCTTGGTGATACCTGAGAAGGCTTCGGACTTCTGGTTCAGTGCGTCGCGCAGTCGAGCAACCGAGGGCACGAGGCGGTCGGTGATCTCGAGGACCGCCGCGATGTGCATCGCCGTGGGGAAGGTGTCGTTGGACGACTGGGACATATTGACATGGTCGTTGGGGTGAACGGGATCCTTAGTGCCCATCACGCCGCCGGACAACTCGATGGCGCGATTCGAAATCACTTCGTTGACGTTCATGTTCGTCTGCGTACCAGAACCGGTTTGCCAGATTCGGAGGGGAAACTCATTAGCGAGAACCCCGTCAATCACCTCGCGCGAGGCCTGTTCAATCAGTGATGCACGCTCGGAATCGAGCTTGCCCAGATCGTTATTCACCTGGGCCGAAGCGAACTTTAATATTCCAAATGCCCGTATTAATGCCGGGGGCATGGTTTCGTGTCCAATTGCAAAGTGATGGAGGCTTCGCTCGGTTTGAGCGCCCCAGTAATGATTCGCTGGGACCTCAATCATGCCCATCGAGTCGGACTCCACCCTTACCTCACTCATCGCAGCCTCTTTACCTTTTCTTGGCAAGCTTCTTAGCCTTCTTCGCGGGCGTCTTCTTCGCGGGCGTCTTCTTCGCAGGTGACTCCTTCGCGGGTGACTTCTTCGCGGGTGACTTCTTGACGGCGGTCTTCTTCGTGGATGATTTCTTGGCGGCGGCCTTCTTTACCGGTGCCTTCTTTACCGGTGTCTTCTTCGTGGATGATTTCTTGGCGGCGGCCTTCTTTACCGGTGCCTTCTTTACCGGTGTCTTCTTCGCAGGTGACTTCTTCGCGGGTGACTTCTTGACGGCGGTCTTCTTCGCCGGCTTCTTCTTTGGGGGTGTCCTCGTAGCGGCGGGAGGCATGACGAGGACAATCGCTTCGAGTTCAGCGGACACTTCTCCGTCGTAGAGCTTGATCCCCTCAACGACAACTTTCCGAGCTGCGATGACATCTTCCCAACGAGGTCCCTCGCCCGTTCCGGGTACTTCGAGCAGCAATGGCAGGTCGCGAAAATCTGGATGTCCCACGAGAGCAGCCAGACCCATCGTGCCAATGGTCCCTTCGTCGATGTTGGCGTGACGATCTCGGTTGCCGCCTAATTCGATCTTGGAGTCGTTTAGGTGGAAGCAACGTAGGCGCCCGAGGCCGATGCGCATATCGATCTCGTGCACGAGTTTGTTCGTAGCATGGGTGCTCGAATAATCAATCCCACTGGCCCATAGGTGTTGCGTGTCGATGCACATTCCGATCCGCTCATCGCCGCCGGTCGCGTCAATCAACGCCTGTATTTCGTCGATACTGCGCCCCACAGGGCCGCCAGCTCCGGCGGCGTTCTCAATCAAGATCGGGCACTCTGGCACCCCGGGTAGCGCGGAGTCTGCGGCGTCCAGCGCGCGCTTGAACGCCTCGGCCATCTGCGGCAGGGCCGCCTCGAATCCGCTGCCCTTGTGAGAGCCCACGTGCAAGACGACGCCCGAGGAAGCCATGCCTCGTCCCGTCGAGAGGTTGCTGATCAAGCAGGCGATCGAACGCTCGTAGAGCTCCTTATCGGGGCTGGCCAAGTTGATCAAGTAAGTCGCGTGGCAGAAGGTGTGCGTGACGCTCGGATGATTCGCTTGCGCATCGCGATACGCGGCGAGTACCTCGGGCGCGTACTGCGACGGTTTCCACATTCGAGGACTCTGCGTGAATATCTGAATCGACGTGGCGCCGATGTCGACGCCCTCTTCTAGCGAAGGGATGAGCTTTCCACCCCCGCGGACGTGTGCACCTATGTTCATTACAGTAAAACTACCTCTACCTCCGGAGCTCGACGACAGGATTCACATGACCGATGCATTCACGCCCGCCGCTCGCGAACTCATCGGCAAAAAGGTCCTTGCCCACGTGGCGAGCCTCGACGCCGACGGTGGCCCGAACGTCTCGCCGGTGTGGATCGAGCTCGACGGTGACGACCTCGTGATCAATACCGCACTCGGTCGCGCCAAAGCTCGTAATCTCGCGTCGGACGCCCGCGTCGCGGTCTCCATCGTCGATCCCGACGACGATCATTCCCTGATCACCATTCGCGGATCGGTGGTCGGTTTCACCACCATCGGCGCCGACGAAGTGATCGATCGGCTCGCGAAGAAGTACCTCGGCGTGGACTCCTACCCCGACCGTCGCGAAGGTCAGGTGCGCGTCACCGTGCGGATCCATCCCGATCACATTTCGCGACAGCCCGAGTAACGACTAGCGGTACGTCGTCGCCTCGCCGGCGTCACTCACTTGGCGCGACGCCTCGCGAAAAACGACGTCACCGCGTCGCAGCTGCGTGCCGTCGAAGCTCCACACGGCGACCGCCGTCGGCGGTGCCGGTCGGTTGTAGGCGCCGACCAGGGTGGCGACTTCGTTGGAGAAATTCACCTCATCATTGGTCAACAGTGCCTCGAGGACCCGCGCGCTGGCTTCGGCCGGAAGCGCGCTCACGACCACGGTGTCCAGAGGAATCAGCCAGCTGAGCGTGGCGACGTCGCGCGCCGCCATCTGGGCCGAGTAGTCCTCCGAGAGTTCCAACCAGACGCCAATCGGTTGTTGGAGTCGATCGTGCAGCGAACCGAGGGCGATGATCGTGTCGGCGTCAGTGATCGAGACGACGGCGTGGTGGGTTTCTTCTACAAAGGCGTCGAGAGCGTCGAAGCGAACGTCGATTCGGACCAACGCCATGACCTAGGGCTGCAGGTCCTCTTTGGGCAACTTCTCGATATTCACGTCGCGAAAGGTGAGGACGCGCACCGACGGGACGAAACGGGCCGTACGGTACATGTCCCAGACCCAGGCATCGTTGAGCTTCACCTCGAGCAGCGTCGGCGTTCCCGTGGAACGGACCTCGATGGCGACGTCGTTCGCCAGGTAGAAGCGGCGATCGGTTTCGACCGCGTAGTTGAACGTGCCGACGACCGCCTTGTACTCCTGGACTAAAGCGAGTTCCAGCGTCGACTCGTAGTCGTCGAGTTCCTCTTCGCCCACGCGCTACTGCGTGCGCTCGGTAACGCGTAGTTCCTTGATCTTGGCGGCTTTTCCGCGCAGATCACGCAGGTAGTACAACTTGGCGCGACGCACGTCGCCGTAGGACTCGACTTCGATCTTGGCAATGGTGGGCGCGTGCACCGGGAACGTGCGCTCGACGCCCACGCCGAAGCTGATCTTGCGCACGGTGAACGTTTCGTGGACGCCCGATCCCTGGCGGCGAATGACCACGCCCTGGAAGATCTGCACGCGCTCGCGGGCGCCTTCGACGACGCGGACGTGGACCTTCAGGGTGTCACCGGTACGGAACGAAGGAATGTCATCGCGAAGGGAGTCACGGTCGATGAGGTCGGTCGGGTTCATGGGAGCGGTCCCTTTCGGATCACTGAGGCTTCAGAAGTTTAGCCGTTTCGCCCGTTCGCTTCCAACACCGGGAATTCGGCCAGTATCGCGTCGTCCTCGTCACTCAACCCACCTCGCGCCGCGATCAGGTCGGGACGACGTTCGATCGTTCGCCGTAGTGCCTGGGCGCGACGCCATCGCGCGATTCGCGCGTGGTCGCCCGAACGCAGTATCTCGGGTACCGCGACGCCGCGCACCTCGGCCGGCTGGGTGTAGTGCGGGTACTCGAGCAGTCCGTCGCTGAAGGACTCGTCGAGACTGCTCTCGTCGTTACCCAACGCCCCCGGTCGCAGCCGCACCACGGCTTCGATCACGCACAGCGCCGCCAATTCCCCACCGGCCAGCACGAAGTCCCCGAGGGAGATCTCGTCGTCGACCACCAGGTCGAGCGCGCGCTGATCGATGCCTTCGTAACGACCACAGAGGAGCGAAAAGCCCTCCAGCGCCGCCAGCTCCTGGGCGATCGCGTGGGAGAAGGGACGCCCCGAGGGCGTCAGCGCGATCAGCGGTCGCGCGATGTCGCGATGTTCATCGAGCGTTCGAAGGATCGGCTCGGCGCGCAACACCATGCCCGCTCCCCCGCCGAAGGGCGTGTCGTCAACCGTACGGTGCACGTCGTCGGTGGCGTCGCGCAGGTCATACAGATGAAATCGCCACACGTCGCGCTCGCTCGCGCGACCGAGCACGGACGTCGAGGCGTAGTTGGCGATCGCCTCGGGGAAGAGGGTCAACACGTCGACGCGCAGCGTCATTCGAAGAGTCCTTCGGGCGCGTCGACCTCGATGCGCACGTTGGGCTCGACGGTCGTGACGAACGTCAGGGGCACGAGAGCCCCACTGTCGAGGACGAGGAGGTCACTCGCCGGGTTGGCCTCGACCCCGACGACCACGCCACGTCGAACGCCCTTCGCGTCGAAGACCTCGGCGTCGTAGAGCTGATCGATCCAGATGACTTTCTCGTCCTCCAGGCGAGTCGCCGAGAGCACGACGCCGCGCCAGCGCTCGGCCTGCTCGCGCGTCTCGAGGCCCTCGAAGGTCACGATGAAGCGATGTTGGTGCGCGATGGAGGTCACCACCCGCAGCGGACCGCGGTCGCTGAGCAGTTCGCTCCCGGGGGCCAGTCGTTCGGTGCGGTCACTCCAGAGGTCGACGAGAACCTGGCCCTTGAGGCCCTGCGCTTTGATGATTCGCCCGACTTCGAGCGTGGGGCGCTCTTCGGCGCTCACGATTAGTCGACGATGTCGACGGAGGTCGTCACGCCGTCGCGCGCGCCCGCGGCGCCGACGAGGGCGCGAATGGCTTGGGCCGTGCGACCACGGCGTCCGATGATGCGGCCCATGTCATTGGCGCCGACGCTCAGCGAGAGGATGACCTTACCCTGGCGCTCCGAGACGTCGACCGAGACCGCGCTGGCGTCCTCGGCGAGTGAGGTGGCGATGAACTGCAAGACCGCGGTCGCCGTGGCGGCGTTGTCGAGCGAGTCACCGCCCTCGTTGACGTCGTCGTCTTCGTACCCGTCGTCAATCGTGTTCACGTCGCCAACGACGTAGTCGTTCACGTCGCTCATTGGGCGACCCCGGCGGCCTTGGCGGCTTTGGCCGCCTCGAACATGTCCAGCGCGCCACTGGTCTTGAGCAGCTTGGCGACACGCTCGGTCGGCTGGGCACCTTGTTGGAGCCAGCGCAGGACCTTTTCGTTGTCGATCAGCGTGATGGTCTCGGGCTCGGCGGCCGACAGGCCCCGGGGCTGATAGGTGCCGACGATCTCCAGGAAGGCCCCGGAGCGCGCCCGGCGGCTCTCGGCCGCCACCACGCGGTAGGTCGGTTGCTTCTTCTTACCCATGCGCACCAAACGAAGTTTCACAGCCACGACGAAATTCCCTTCAAACCTTTTGTCCCGGTCCACCGGAACTGGGCGAGATACCCGAGCGTCAAAGTTTAGCGTTGTTTGGGGGGTGTAACCCTCCCGCCTTTCTTCTTCTTGTTTTTGCCACCGCCGCCGCGAGCGGGCGCGCCGGCCTTCATTCCCGCGCCGAGCGCTTCGAAACCGGGAGGGAGCGACTCGCCGCGTTGCGCCTGCGCTTTCGCCGCCATGTTCGCCATTCGTCCCATGCCGCCGGGCATCGCCGGCATCGCGCCGCCGCTCATCTGTCGCATCATCTTTCGCATCTCGTTGAACTGCTTCAGGAGCTGGTTGACCGCGCTCACGGTCGTGCCCGAGCCACGAGCGATGCGCGTGCGTCGCGACCCGTCGATGATGACCGGTTCGCGCCGTTCGCGCTTGGTCATGGACTGGATGATCGCCTCGACCTTGTTGAGCTCACCCTCGTCGACGTTGTTGGCCGCGCTGCGCATCTCCTTGGTGACGCCGGGCATCATCTTCATGATCCCTCCGAGCGAACCCATCTTGCGAACCTGATTCAGTTGGGCCAGGAAATCGTCGAGCGTGAAGGTCCCGCTCATCATCCGCCCGGCGCCCTCGGCGACGATGTCGGAGTCCATTCGTTGCTCGGCCTGCTCGATCAACGAGAGCACGTCACCCATACCGAGGATCCGTGAAGCCATGCGGTCGGGGTGGAAGAGCTCGAAGTCCTCCATCTTCTCGCCCGTCGACGCGAAGACCACCGGTCGACCGACGACGCCGCGCGCCGAGAGCACGGCGCCGCCGCGCGCGTCGTAGTCGAGCTTGGTGACGATGATGCCCGACAGGGCCAGGGTCTCGTGGAAGGCCCGGGCCGTGACGACGGCGTCTTGACCGGTGACCGCGTCGATGACCAAGAAGGTGTAGTGCGGCGAGGTGACCTTACTGATAGAGCGCACTTCGTCCATCAGCGCTTCGTCGATCGCGAGACGACCGGCGGTGTCGATGATGACGACGTCGCGACCAAGTCGCGTCGCCTCTTTGAGCCCGCTCTTGGCGACGTCGATCGGCCTCGACGGCTCCGAGAAAACATCGACCCCAATCTGGGAGCCGAGGACGCGGAGTTGCTCCACGGCCGCCGGTCGCTGAAGGTCGGCCGCGATCAAGTACGGCTGGCGTCCTTGTTGTTTGAACCAGGCGGCCAACTTGGCCGCCGTCGTCGTCTTGCCAGCTCCCTGGAGACCGGCCAGCAAGATGACCGTGGGCGGCTTGGAGGCGTAGGTGACCTTGAGGGCCGATCCCCCGAGCACTTCGATCAACTGTTCGTGGACGGCCTTGATGACCTGTTGACCGGGCGAGAGACTCTGGCTCAGCGTCTCGCCGCTCAGGCGTTCGCGCACGGCGTCGAGGAACGCGCGAACGACGCCGAGTTCGACGTCGGCTTCGAGAAGCGCCGCGCGGACTTCGCCCAACGCCTCGTCCAGGTCGGCGTCGCTCAGGCGCCCGCGCGAGCGCAGCGACGTGCCGAGTCGTTCGAACCGTTCGCTCAGGGCATCAAACATGGGGCTTAACTTACCGTCAGGCGTCGAGCAGTGAATCGACGAAGGCCCCCGGTTCGAAGGCGATCAAGTCCTCGACGCCTTCGCCCACGCCGACGAACTTGACGGGAATTCCAAGGTCGCGCTCGATGGCGACGACGATCCCCCCGCGCGCCGTGCCGTCCAGTTTGGTGAGCACGATTCCCGTGACGTCGGCCGCGGCGAGGAACTCACGCGCCTGGCTCAAGGCGTTCTGGCCGGTCGTGGCGTCGAGCACCATGAAGGTCTCCACCACCTGACCGGGTTCGCGGTCGGCCACGCGTCGGACCTTGCTCAGTTCATCCAGCAAGTTCGTGCTGTTCGAGCGTCGTCCGGCGGTGTCGGCCAGGACCATGTCCACTCCCCTCGCGGCGGCTCGACCGAGCGCGTCGTGCACCACCGAACCGGGATCCGCGCCTTCGGACGCGCGCACGATATCGGCCCCGGTTCTGGTGGCCCACTGCTCGAGTTGGTCGGCCGCGGCCGCGCGGAACGTATCGCCGGCGGCCAGCATGACGCTGCGACCGGCGTCGATCTGGCGCTTCGCCAGTTTGCCGATCGTCGTGGTCTTGCCCACGCCGTTCACCCCCACGAAGAGCCAGACCGGCACGCGACCACTCTGCGCCGTCGTCGTGACCGATCGCTCCGCCGTCAACGAATCGAGCAACGACGCGCGCACTGCGTTCGCGACCCCGTCGGGTGCCCCGTATTCTCGAAGGTTGTCGAGGATCATCGTGGTCGTCGCGACGCCGACGTCACTGCGCAACAACACCTCCTCGACGATGTCCAACTGCTCGTCGCTCAGGGCGCCAACGCTCGAGAGGGAACGGACTCGATCGAAGACGCTGCGCGATGATCCCAGTCGTTGCGCGAGTGACGGCCCGTCCAACGACGGCCGTTCGGCCAGCTCGGTGACCAGCACCGTCGGCATCGCCGCGCGCGGCGACGCAATCGCGACGCGTCCGCGACGACGACGCACCACCACCCAGCCGATTCCCACGACGAGCACGACCGCGACAACGATGATGACGAGGATCACGCCGATTCAACCTCTCGCCGCTGGGCGCGTTGGCTGATCACCTTGGACGAAGCGCCCGGTCCCATCGTCACGCCGTAGAGGGCGTCGGCGGCTTCCATGGTTCGCTTCTGGTGGGTCACGATCAAGAGCTGCGCCTCGTCACGGAACTCATTGACCAGGCTGAGGAAGCGCTGCAGGTTCACGTCGTCGAGTGCGGCCTCGACCTCGTCCATCATGTAGAACGGCGACGGGCGCGAGCGAAAGACGGCGAAGAGGAAGGCCAGCGCCGCCATCGATCGCTCTCCGCCAGACAGCAACGAAAGGCGTCGGACGTTGCGGCCCAGCGGTCGCACTTCGATCTCCACCCCGGTGTTGAGCGGATCGTCGGGCTCGGTCAAGATGAGACGGCCCTGTCCGCCGGGAAAGAGCATGGCGATGAGCGCCGAGAAGTGTTCGTTGACGTCGGCGACCGCGCTGGAGAACGTCTCCATGATCTCTTGGTCGAGGGCGTTGATCACTTCTTGGATCTCGCGGCGCGCGTGACGCACGTCGCTCACCTGGGCGTCGAGGTCCTTGTAGCGCTCCTCGAGCGACGCCAGTTCATCCAGGGCCAGCGGATTGATCGGACCGAGCGAGGTGATGCGAGCTTCCAGTTCGGCGACGCGTCCTTCGAGGGTCACGCCTTCGGGCAGTACCGGGTGCGCCACCTCGCCGAGATCGGACGGCTCGATCCCGAGGTCGTGTCGAATGAGTTCATTCAGGTTGGCGATCTTCACCACCAACTCGGCCTGTTCGATCTCGCTGTGACGCACGGTCTCGCCCAACTCGGTCAGCTTTGATTCGGCCTCTTTGCGCTCGCGCCGCACCACTTCGAGTCGTTCGGCCCCGGCGCGCGTGGCCTCCAACTGTTCGCGGTAGGTCGAGTCCATCGACTCTTGGGACCTACGAATCTCATCGGCGCTTCGTTCGACGAGCCGGGAGAGCCGGTCGAGGACCTGGAGATCGAACTCCAGCGATTCACGCCGGCCGGCCGCTTCGGCGCGCTCACTGGAACGACCTTCCAATCGCAGCTCGATCTCGCCCCGGCGCTGCTCCAAGAGTCGGCGCCGCTCGGAGAACTCCGCCTCGCGGCGAGAAAGCGCGGTGGCCTCCTCGTTAACTCGCTGGCGCAACGCCTCGAGTCCTCGCAGCGCCTCGGCGACGCGCGCTTCTCGCTCGCCCGCCACGGCGACCGCCTCTTCGAGCGCGGGCAGTTGTTCTCGCAGGTTCCAAAGCTCGTCGTCGTTGGTGACGATCTGTTCGGTCAGTTCGCCGAGGTCGTCACTCAGCGTCTCTTCGGTGGTGGTGAGTTGATCGATGAGGCCACCGAGTCGGCTCTCTTCGCCCTCGAGTCGTTCGAACTCGGCGTGGGTCTGCGCCTCGCGCGACGTGGCGCGGTTCAACAGTTGACGCGCGTCAACGGCCGCGACGTCGGCGCTCTTTCGTCGATCCCGCACCGGTGTGACGGCGTCGATCGCGTCGCGCGCGGCCAACTGTGACTCTTCCACGGTGGCGCGGGTCACCACCGAGCGACCCGACGCGATTCGCCAACCGGAGGACGCGAAGCGATCACCGTCGCGCGTCACGATGATCAAATCGGGGTTGGCGAGCGCCACGTCCATGCCCGACTCCCAGTCACTGGCGATGAAGGCGCGCGAGAACAGGGCGTCGAGCACCCGCGTCACGTGCGCCGGCGCCTTGCGACGTGCGCCCACCAGTGGACGCAACGCCTCACAACCCTTGGGCGTCGCCGGCGCGGCGACGTTACCCTCGGCGACCGCCAGGATGAGTCCCGCTCCCTGTTCGCGACGGAGGGCTTCCAGCGCGGCTCGTGCCGAACGTCGTCCGTCGACGACCATCGCCCCGACCGAGGCCCCCGCGGCCGATTCCACGGCTCGCTCCCAACCGGTTTCGATCTCGATGAGATCGAGAAACGCCCCGAGGACGCCCTCGAGGTCACCGATGATGGCGCGACCACCGGCGCCGGAGAGCTCGTCGAGGGCCCGGGCCAACGCCTCGGCGTGCGCCTCGGTGCGCGCGGCCCAGTCGGTCGCCCCGCGAAGTTCTTCGTCGCACGAGGACCGATCCACTTCGGCTTCGTCGGCCGCGCGCTGGGCCTCCGATCGTTCCTGTCGCGCACTCTCCAGATGGAGCCGCGCCTCGTCGAGGGTGTGTCGAACCATTTCGTGTTCCGAGGTGCTCTGCGTGAGTCGCGAGCGAGCGTCACCGAGACGGGTCGTAGCGCGACGCTCGCTCTCGCGCAGTGAATTCAAGGAACGTTCCAAGAGCGCGATGCGTTGTCGCGCCGCGACCAGGGCCGCTTCGTCGACTTCGCTCGAACCCGATCCCCACGTCTCGTCGAAGGTGTTCTGGGCCGCGTCCAGTTCCTCTTGGGCGACGGCTACCGCTTCGCGCAGGACGTTCAACGCGAGATTCTCGTCGTCGACGCTCTGGAGGTCGGTGGTGAGCTTGGCGGCGTCCGCTTCGAGAGTGGCGATCACGTTCTCGTCGGCCGAGGCGATCAGCGCTTGACGTAGTGATCGTTCACGCTCCTGGATGACCGACGCGGTGCCGCGGGCTCGTTCGGCCAGTCCCTGAAGGGTCCCGAGCGCCGAGGCCAGCATCTCTTCGCGGCGACTGGCCATCTCGGCGGCCGCGCTGGAGGCCTGCGCGTCGAGCGTCACCAGCTCGAGGCGCAGTTCACGTTCGCGCGCGCTCGAACCGACCAGCTCACCTTCGATGATCGTCCGACGACGCTCGAAGCCGTGGAGGCGAGTGGAAAAGAGCGCGCGTCTCGCTGAGCGGAGGTCGGACTCGACGTCGGTGTAGCTTCGCGCCGATACCGCTTGGCGCTCGAGTGGGCGCATCTGACGACGAACCTCTCGCACGAGGTCGCCGAGGCGCTCGATGTTCTCCTGGGTCGCCGCGAGTCGTCGTTCGGCGCGCTCCTTACGACGTCGGTGCTTCAAGACGCCGGCGGCCTCTTCGATGACCGCGCGACGATTCTCTGACGAGGAGTTCAGAATCGCGTCCAGCTGGCCCTGGCCGATGATCATGTGCTGTTGGCGTCCGACACCGGAGTCGCTCAGCAGTTCTTGCACGTCGAGCAGTCGACAGGTCGTGCCGTTGATGGCGTACTCGGAGTCGCCGCTGCGAAAGAGCGTGCGCGAAATCGTGACCTCGGCCCCGTCGATGGGCAGCTTGCCCGAGGAGTTGTCCAGGGTGAGTGCCACTTCAGCCCGGCCGAGCGCCGGGCGATTCGCCGTGCCCATGAAGATGACGTCGTCCATCTTCGAACTGCGCAGGGCCCTCGTGCTCTGGGCGCCTAACACCCAGGTCACGGCGTCGACGACGTTGGATTTGCCCGAACCGTTGGGACCGACTACCGCCGTCACCCCGGTCTCGAACTCGAGCACGGTGTTGTCGGCGAAGGACTTGAAGCCCTTCATGGTCAATCGCTTAAGAAACACGCAAGAACGCTACCAACCTTCGAGCGTGACGCCGGTGGTTAGGACTGGCATTTCGCGCAGTAGAACGTGGAGCGCCCGCGAACCGTTTCTCGCTCGATGGGTTGACGGCACTGGAAGCAGGGCTGACCCTCTCGGTTGTAGACCTGATGGAACTGTTGGTACGAGCCGGGCACGCCGTCGGGGTCGACGAACTGCTCGTCGTCCAGCGTCGAGCCGCCGTGCTTGATCGCCTCGGTCAGGGTCTCGGATATGGCGCGGTGGAGTCGGCGAATCTCGATCGTCGAGAGCGATTCGGACTCGCGGTCGAAGCGCAGCCCCGCGGCGAACAGGATCTCGTCGGCGTAGATGTTGCCGATGCCGGCCAGGATGTCCTGGTCGGTGAGGACGACCTTGAGCGACGTCGAGCGGCTGCGCAGGATCGCCGCGAAGCGGTCCCAGCCGATCTGGTCCTCGAAGGGATCGATCCCGAGGTGCGCCAGTTCCGGCACCACCTTTCGCAGGGCCAATCCGTCGCCGCCGATCGAGAGGCGCGCGAACTTCGAGATCTCCACGACCACGCCCTCGGCGGGGGGCGTCGAGATATAGAGCTCGCCGAAGGTTCGCGGGTCGACGTAGCGGAGCTCGCCGCCCTGGGCGAACGTGAAGGTGACGTGGGTGTGCTTGGGCTTCGGGTCCTTGGGACCCTTGGCGCGCAAGAGCTGGCCGCTCATACCCAGGTGGACGACGAGGTGCGTGCCGTTTTCTAGGGCGAAGACGAGATTCTTGCCCAGGCGCTGCGCGCTGCGAATCGAATGGCCCTCGATCATGGCGCGAAAGTCCTTCGCCGTCTTGTGACGACGCACCAGTCGCCCGTTGGTGACCGAAACGGACTTGACCTTCTTGCCGACCAGGTCGCGCGCCAGCGACGCGCGCACCGTTTCGACTTCGGGAAGCTCAGGCATCGCGCCTCCCCCAGGCGTCCTCGGCGGCGCGCGCCTCGGCGCTCTTCTTCGAGCGTCCTTCACCGGCGCCCATTGCTCGTCGCGCGATGCGCACGACCGCGCTGTAGGTGGCGTCGTGGCTCGGACCGGACGAGGTGACGTCGTAATCCGGCGTGCCGAGGCCGTTGGCCTCGGACCACTGTCGAAGCCGCGTCTTGGGATCGCTGTCGCCGGGGCGCGACGCCGCGTCGGCCACGGCCTCACCGAGCGTCTCGTGGACGAAGGACTTCGCCGCGTCATAACCCTGCTCCAGGTAGATCGCGGCGACCAGGGCCTCGTAAGCGTCGGCGAGCAAGGAGGGGCGTTCGAGTCCGTGTTCCTTCTTCACCCCGCGACCGATGCGCATCGCGCTGGCCAGATCCAAGTGCGTCGCGGCCTCGGCCAGGGACGATTCATTCACCACGCGTGAGCGCACCAGCGAACCGGATCCCTCGTTCAATTCCGGATAGGCCGTGACGATGAGGTCGGCGACCGCGAGGTCGACCACGGCGTCACCGAGAAATTCCAATCGTTCGTTGGACTCGCACTCGTGTTCGGCGGCGTAGCTCGAGTGGGTCATCGCGACGGCCAGCACCTCACTGGCGCGCGCGAGTCCCACGCGCTCGGCAAGGGATTCAAGTGGTGACTGCAACAAACTCACGTGCCTCGTTAGGTCACCTGCAGCTTGTCGGCGACGTAATTGACCGCGTCGCGGACGCTCAGGAGACCTTCGAGGTCCTCGTCGTCGATGTGAAAACCGGCCGAGTATTTGGAAAGGGCCTCTTCGAGGGCCTCGATCAGTTCGATCAGGGCCAGTGAGTCGGCGCCCAAGTCGGTGAAGGGCACGTCGTCGGCGATCTCGTCGGGACTCTTCTCCAGGATTTCGGCGAGTTGATCACGGACGATGGCCAAAATGGTGGCCCGATCCAGTGTTGATGGATTTTCAGCGTCTGCCATTGTCCACTCCCTTATTGCTACTGTTCGAGTTTACCGAACGGCCGGGGATGTGGTCCCGAAAATCAACTTTGATCAGGTCGGATGGCGAGACGCAGTTTCTCGACGACATGGGCGGCGTCCATCTCTGCAGCGACGCGCAAGGCGTTCTTGATGGCGGTGGCGTTGGAGGACCCGTGGGAGATCACGCAGATGCCGTCGAGGCCGAGGAGCATGGCCCCGCCCTGATTTTCGGGGGTCAACTCGGCGGCCAAGGGCATCAGGTACTCGAATAACACGTCACCGGCCGCGCGGGTCTCGTCGTTGGTGTCGACGGCCGAGAGGACCGTGGCGAAAATGAACTTGAGCGCGCCCTCGAGGGTCTTGAGGGCCACGTTGCCGGTGAAGCCGTCGGTGACGACCACGTCCACCGGCGCGGGCACCAGGTCGCGGCCCTCGACGTTGCCGACGAAGTTGAGTCCCTCGAGCGCGGCCAGAAGTTGGTGCGTCTCTTTGACCAGTGGTGTTCCCTTGGTCGACTCTTCTCCGATCGACAACAGACCGACGCGCGGATGATCGACGTTGTAGCGGGCCGTGACGAAGGTACTGGCCATGAGGGCGAACTGCACCAGCATCTCGGGCGTGCACTCGGAGTTCGCGCCGGCGTCGACCAGCACCATCGGCGTGTGACCGGGATTCGGTATCGGCGTGGCGATGCAGGGTCGCACCACGCCGGGCAGTCGGCCCATGCGAAGCAGCGCCGAGGCCATGGTGGCGCCGGTATTGCCGGCCGAGACCATCGCGCAGGCCTTGCCGTCGCGCACCAGTTCGGCCGCGCGCACCAGCGAGGAGTCCTTCTTCTTTCGCACGCTGGCGGCCGGGTCGTCGTCCATGGCGATGACCTCGGTACAGGGAAAGACCTCGAGTCCCAGGGGGTCGCCGAGTTGATCGGGCACGCCGACCAGGATGACCGACAGTCCCAGCTCGTCGGCGGCGTTACGGGCCCCGGCGATGATCTCCTTGGGAGCGAAGTCGCCACCCATCGCGTCCAGAGCGATGGGCAGGGTCAACTTAGTTGACCTCTACGGCAACACGATTCTTGTACCAGCCACAGTTGGGGCACACGACGTGCGGCAATTTCGACGTCGCGCACTGCGGGCAGACGCTGCGCGCCGGGCGATCCAGGGTCCAGTTGGCCGCACGGCGGCTGCGGGTCTTGGCTTTGCTGGTCTTGCGCTTCGGGACGGCCATCGTTCTTCTCTTTCGGATACACGGGCGGGCCCGTCACACTTCTTTGGATTCGCCGGCCTCTAGGTCCGTGAATCGGAGTCCGTCCAGTGTAGCCCAGCGCGAATCGAGTGGCGCCTGGCACTCACAGGTCGCCTCGTTGCGGTCGATGCCGCAGAACGGGCAGAGCCCCTTGCAGTCCTCTCGACAGAGCGGCGCGAGCGGCAGATCCAAGAAGATCGCGTCGTGCACCAGCGGGGCCAGATCGATGAAGTCGTCCTCGATCAGATAGACCTCGTCGTCGCCGACCTGACGATCGTGGACGAATCGTTCGTTCACGCTGACACTGCTCATACCCAAGACCGGCGTCGAACAGCGCCGACAGACGCCGTGCCACGGCGCCTCGACCTGGCCCCGGGCGCGCAGTCCCCCGTTGAAGCTCTCCAGGCGCAGCTGCAGGCGCACGGTCGCCTCGGGAAAGACGTCGGTCTCGGCCGGTCTGCGCGGGGGGAACTCGTGAGGTTCGTCGAAGAGCGCTTCGAAGGCGACCTCGGCGCGCGAGGGTACGTCGCGCAACAGTCGAGCGACGGGAACGAGGTAGGCCGAGGCCACCGCCTAGAACGCGTCCTGGTCGAAGAACGACGTCGTGTCCTCGAGCCCGGTCGGCTCCTTGAAGTCGGGCGCGATTCCCGAAAGCTGTTCGTCGGTCGCGGCCTCTTCGATGAGCGACGTCGGCAGTCCCTGGGCGCTCAGGCGTTCGCGGCCCGAGTGGGTGGTCTTGAGCAGTCGCTCCAGCACGATCTCGAAGCTGCCGAGCTTGCCGTCGATGAAGTCCTCGGACTGATTGATCATCTGACGCGACTGGGCGTGGGCCTCGGCCACGATCTTTTGGGCCATCAGGCGACTCTGGCGAACGATCTCGGTCTTGTCGACCATCCGGGCGGCCTCGGCGCGGACCTGATCCATCAGTTGCTGGGCCTTTTGCAACTCGGCCGCCATCAACTCCTCGCGGTCGCGCAGGGCCCAGCGAGCTTCGCGGATCTCGTCGGGCAGGCTGCGCAGGGCCTGCTCCAACAGCCCCAGCACGTCGTCACGCGGAATCAGGGCCGAATTCGACAGCGGCATCTGCTTGGCGTTGGCCACCAGCTCGATCAGGTCGCGCAGATCGGACTCGATGTCACGGCGCACGTGGCGCCCGGACGGCTCCTGGATCTCTTCGGGGTCGTCGTATCCGTCAAAGGACGTCATAGCCCACCTCCTGGAAACTTGCCGATAAAGCGTTTGGCGACCGCGGCGGGCACGAAGGGCGAGACGTCGCCGCCGTAGCGCGCCACCTCACGCAACAGGCGCGAGGCGATGAAAGAGTGCGTCGAACTCGACGGGATGAAGAGCGTCTCCACGCCCGAGAGCGACCGGTTCATCTGGGCCATCTGCAACTCGCTCTCGAAGTCCGACACGGCGCGCAGTCCCTTCACGATCGCCGTGGCGTTGACGTCTTTGGCCACGTTCACCAGCAGGGTCGAGATCGAGACGATCCGGACGTTTTTCAAGTGCGCCAAGGATTCGGCGATCATGTCGCGGCGCTCGTCGAGGTCGAAGAGCGCCTCGGACTTCTGGGGGTTGCGAATGGCGGCCACCACGATCTCGTCGAAGATGTGCGAGGCGCGCTCGACGACTTCCAGGTGCCCGTTGTGGAAGGGATCAAAGGAGCCGGGGATGAGACCAACGGTCATACGCCACCTTCGTCCGGTTCCAACATCGTTACGAGCGTAGTGCCGTAACGCTTGGTTTTAGTCACGATCCAGCCGGCCAACGGCTCCATATGGCGATCGTTCTCGACCACTACGCGCCGGGCCACGACGCCGTTCAACACGCTCGAGAGGTCGAGCGGACCGTAGGGCGGATCGGCCAGGACGAGATCGAGGTCATCCGGCGGCGACCACACCGGCAACATGGCGCGCACGAAGACCGCCTCGGCGTCGAAGCCGAGCGGCTCGAGGTTCGACTTGACCGCCGCCAGACAGGCCGGGTCGGTGTCGACGAAGTAGACCTTGGCGGCGCCCCGCGACATCGCTTCGATGCCCATGGCGCCCGAGCCGCAGTAGAGATCGGCGACGACGAGGTCGTAGAGTCCGCCGCGACTCTCCAGCATCGAGAAGATCGCTTCGCGCGCGTAATCGGTCGTCGGGCGCACGCTCGACGGGAGCTTCGCCTTTAGCGGACGTCCCCGAGCCGACCCACCAATTACTCGCATCCCTCAAGGGTAGGTCGGCCGCTCGTCACGATTTGAACAAGTAGTCGGCTTCTTCGTCGTCGATAAAGAGCCGAAGTTCGTCCACCATCTCGGGCTCGGCGTCCAGTCCGTCGCCCCTCACCATCGTGTCGGCCACCCGCTGGGCGGCGATCAATAAGTCCTCGTCACGGCGGAGAGACGCCAGGTGCAGGTCGCTGCGTCCTCGTTGGCGCGAGCCCAAAAGCGTCCCCTCGCCCCGAAGATCCAAGTCAATCTCGGCCAACGCGAAGCCGTCATTGGAATCGACGAGCGCCTGCAAGCGAATCGCGCCCTCGACGGACGGTGAGGTGCCCAGCAGGTAGCAGTAACTCTGGACGTCGCTACGCCCGACCCGGCCACGCAGCTGGTGCAACTGGGCCAGACCGAATCGCCACGCGTCCTCGATGACGATGACGCTGGCCTCGGGAACGTCGACACCGACTTCAATCACCACCGTGGCGACCAGCACGTCGATTTCGCCGGCGCGAAACTGCGCCATCACTTCATCTTTTTCCGGTCCCTTCATCTGGCCGTGCAAGAGACCCACCGCGAGTCCGCGCAACTCCTCGAGCGCGAGACGGGTGCGCTCTTCGACCGCGCTCTTCGCCTCCACTCGTTCCGAGTCCTCGACGAGCGGGCAGATCACGTAGGCCCGTCGACCGAGGGCGACTTCGTCGCGCACTCGCTGCCAGCAACTGGCGACCTCCAGGTCGCCCTTCGCCCAGAACGTCTCGATCGGCAGACGACCCTGGGGCATCTCGTCCAAAACCGAGATGTCCAAGTCGCCGAAGACGACCATGGCCGCCGTGCGTGGAATGGGCGTGGCCGTCATCACCAGCAGGTCCGGGTCGGCCGACTCGTCCGATCGCTCGCGGCCCTTGTCGCGCAACGCCGCGCGCTGCTCGACGCCGAAGCGGTGCTGTTCGTCGATCACGATGACCCCGAGCGCGTGAAAGCGCACGTCGTCACTCAACAACGCGTGCGTGCCGACCACGATGTCGACCGATCCGTCGCGCAGTCCGTCCAGCACGCCCTGGCGATCCTTCGCCCGAACTCGCCCGGTGAGCAGTTGGACTGACAACGGCCGTTCTCCGCCCAGCACCGCGCGATCCGCTTTGGTGAGACCCTCTAAGTCCATGCGTAGTGACGCCAGGTGTTGTTCGGCCAACACCTCGGTCGGCGCCATCAAGGCGCCCTGTCGATTGCCGTCGATCGAGGCCAACAACGTCGTCAACGCGACCACGGTCTTGCCCGACCCGACGTCACCTTGGAGCAATCGATGCATCGGCAACGAGGACGAGAGGTCGGCGGCGATCTCACCGAGCACCCGTCGCTGGGCGATCGTGAGTGCGAAGTGGTGGCCGACGAGAAAGCGACGTACGAGCGATGACGACGTATCGGCGAGCGCCCCTGGTCCGACGTCGAGGTCTTCGACGTTGATCGGATGACGAATGCCGGCCAACGACTCCTCCAGACGGCGGCGACGAAGGGCGAGGAGCAACTGCAAGCGCAGGAACTCGTCAAAGGCGAGTCGTCGTCGCGCCACGTCCTTGTCGGCCCATTCGGCGGGAAGGTGGATTCCTCGATATGACGCGGTGCGATCGATGAGACCGAGTTCCGTGCGGGCCGATTCGGGCACTGGATCGAGCATGGGTCCGGCGCGTCGCAGGCTCTCATCGATGAATCCGCCGATCTCCCAACTGGTGAGCCCGGCCTTTCCCGAGGCCGGGTAGATCGGCACCACGCGACCGATGCGCGAGGCGTCACGTTCGTCGCCCGCAGGTCCAATGATGACGTCCACAACCGGATTGGTCATCTGACGTTGACCCTTGTAGTCCGTCACTTTGCCGAAGAACAACGCCTGAACACCCTTGGGGAGCTGATTTTCGCGCCACCCCTGATTGAAGAACACGACCTTGAACGATCCGCTCTCGTCGCTGACGCTCGCCTCGACCATGACGCGGCCGTTCTTCGTCCGGCGACCGTTGATCTTGGTCACTTCGCCGAACACGGCGGCCTCTTCTCCGACCGTGAGGTCCGAGAGATCGACGCGCTTGGTGCGGTCGATGTAACGACGGGGATAGATGGTCAGCAGGTCGAAAATGTTGTCAATTCCCAATGACCCGAGCGCCGCCGTGCGTTTCTCGCCAATGTTGCGAAGCCGACTGACGGGAATAGCGACTAACTCGCGTAACCGGCGCGGCGCCGTCTCATTCATTCGACGCCGAAGTAATAGGGGTAGAGCGGCTGACCCCCGTGATGGACTTCGACCGCCACGCCCGGGTACTCGTCGGCGAGGAACTCGGTGATACGCCGAGTGTTCGCGGGTGACGATCCTTCGCCTTCGATGATGGTGAGCAGTTCGTGGTTGGGCGTTATGAGCTCGGCCAATAGTCGATTGCTGGCCCCGGCGATGGAGTGATCGATCGAGCGAACCCCTTGGGGGGAAAGTCCGATCCAGTCCCCGACGTGCACCTCGCCGACGTCGGTCGCGGTGTCACGAACCGCCTTGGTCACTTCCCCGGCCACCACGTTGCAGGCCGACGTACGCATCGCCGTCGCGTTCTCCTCGGCCGAGGCGTCGGGGTCGTACTCGAGCAACGCGGCGAAGCCTTCGACGATCGATTCGGTCGGCACGACGGTCACCGTTTGCTCGACGAGATCGTTCACCTGTTCGGCGACCGGGCGAATGTTCTTGTTGTTCGGCAGCAAGACGACCTGCTGGGAACCGGTGGCCTCGACCGCCGCGACGAGGTCGGCGGTCGACGGGTTCATTGACTGACCGCCCGCCACGAGTACACGAACGCCCAAGGAGCGAAAGATTCGACCGACGCCATCACCGACGACAACGGCGACGACCGAGGTCGTCGGAGCGACGTCCGGTTCTTCGTCGGGCTGCACGGCACTCCCTTCGCGAACCCAGCGTTCCTCGATGACCTGCTCCGAGAGGTCGGTCACGCGTATGCCACGAGGTCGTCCGGCGTCGAGGGCCGCCTCGACGGCCGTGCCGATGTTGTCGGTGTGGATGTGGCAGTTGTAGAGGCCGTCGCCGCCGACGATGACGATCGAGTCGCCGATGCCCGACCAAACTTCGCGAAAGGCGTGCATCTTGTCGTCCTCGGCTTCGAGGAAGTACATGACCTCGTAGCGCAAGTCGGCGATCGTGGATTCGCGAGCCTCGGTCTCTTCGTGCACGAGCACGGTGATGGAGTCGGCCGACGGCGCGATGGGCAGCGGATCGTGCGCGACCACGCTGCAGAGCGCGTCGAAGAGCAACAACAGTCCCGTGCCCCCGGAGTCGACTACCCCGGCCTGCTTCAACACCGGGAGCTGCTCGGGCGTGAAGGCCAGCGCGTCCTTGGCGCGGTCACGCGCGGAGCGCACCAGTTCAATCAGCGTCTCGCAGTGGGCGCGCGCTCCCTCGGCGGCGGCGCGCGCGATGGAGAGCATGGTGCCTTCGACGATGCGCACGACGGCCTGGCGGGCCAGGACGTCGGCGTTTTCGAGCGACTCGGCCAGAAGATCGGCCGACACGTCGCCGTGGACGGGAAACTTCGCGACGAGTCCGCGAAGCATCTGGGAGAGGATGACGCCGGAGTTGCCGCGCGCGCCCATGAGCGAGCCGTGGGCGATGGCCTTGCAGACCTCGGACATCTCGGCGTCGTCGGCCAACGGGCCCAATTCGGCCGCGACGGATTCGATGGTGAGCGTCATATTCGTCCCGGTGTCGCCGTCGGGCACCGGATAGACGTTCAGTCGATTGATGACGTCCATATGAGAGCGCAGGAGTTCGGAGTACGTGGAGATCGTTGAACGCAGTTCGCGAGCGGACAGCGTCAACGGAGAGGTCATCGGTTGGTAATGCTACAATGACTACTCGGTTTAGACCGGTGGCGCCATCGGACGCCCGCAATCAAGGAGAACGTTCATAATGGCATCCGTCTGCGAAATCTGCGGCAAGAAGCCGTCGTTCGGCATGAACGTCTCTCACTCCCACCGTCGCACCAAGCGTCGTTGGAACCCGAACATCCAGCGAGTACGCGCCATGGTCGGTGGCACACCGAAGCGCATGAACGTCTGCACCGGCTGTATTCGATCGGGCAAGGTCACCAAGCCCGTTCGTCGCAACGTCGACGTTTAGCTCAGAGCTGGTGCTGCCAGCCTCGTCGCTCGAAGGCCTCGCCCCGTAACGACCTCTGGACTACGTCCTTCACCACGACGCCAATCGTTAAAGGAGCCCGAAGTCCTCGGTCCTGAAAGACCAGTCGCAGACGGGCCGCGTCGTCGGTGGCGATCAACAGTTCGTAGTCCTCTCCCCCGCTCATCGCCTCGTCCACGGTCGCGCCGTCGGCCGCGGGTACGTCAGTTAATACGAAGCCCACGCCCGAGGCGTCGGCAAATCGGTGCAGGTCCAGACCGAGTCCGTCGCTGAGATCCATCATCGCGTGCGCGCCGGCGCCGCGTGCGGCCATGCCTTCGGCGAGGCGCGGCCATGGTCGGCGGTGCGCGACCACCAGTTCATCCGACAGTGACGCGCCCGTTCGGCGACGGCGAAGTCCCGCGGCCGATCGGCCGAGTGCGCCGGTGACGAGTAGTTCGTCGCCGGGCTGAGCGCCCGAGCGGTAGAGCGCTCCCCGGCCGGGACACTCGCCAAAGACCGTGACCGCGACCGTCACGTCGCGACCTTGCGCCAGGTCCCCTCCGACGATCGGACAGTTGGTCACGATCGAGGCGTCGGCCATGCCGCGATGCAACTCCTCTAGGGCGGTCCCCTCGGGAGCGGTCACGGCGACGACGCAGCCTCGAGGACGCGCTCCCATGGCGGCCAGGTCCGAGACCGCGGCGGCCACCGCTTTGAATCCGAGGTCCTCTAATGGGAAGTATTCCGAATCGAGATGCACGCCGAGAACGGCGACGTCCGTGCTGATCACAGCCTGTCCCACGAAGGGCGCGAGCACCGCGGCGTCGTCGCCGATGTGACGTTCACCCGGCGGGATTTTGTGCTGTCCGACTATTTCGGCGATACGCTCAATAACGTCATCTTCACGGCGGGAGTAAACCCCTTCGGGGACTGTTGGGTCAGTCGGCGTGGGCATGAACCTGGTTCGCCAGGAGAGCGTCGCAATGTCGCGACGCCATATCAGTGGAGGAACCCAACGTGTCGTACCCGACCCAACACAAAAAGCTCATTTCGTGGGTGGAAGAGATCGCGCGGCTCACAACTCCCGATCGTATCCACTGGTGCGACGGATCGGACCAGGAGTACGACGACCTGTGTCAGCTCCTCGTCGAGCAGGGCACCTTCACCCGACTTTCTGCGACCAAGCGACCCAATAGTTACTACGCGACGTCGGACCCGAGCGATGTGGCGCGCGTCGAGGACCGCACGTTCATCTGCTCCAAGGATGAACACGACGCCGGACCGACGAACAACTGGCGCGAGCCCAGTGAGATGCGCGAGGTCCTCAAAGGACTCTTCCAGGGTTCGATGAAGGGCCGCACGATGTACGTGGTGCCCTTCTCCATGGGACCGCTGGGCTCGAACATCAGCCACATCGGCGTCGAAGTCACCGACTCGGCCTACGTCGCGGTGAACATGAAGATCATGACGCGCATGGGACGCGGCGCCCTCGAGGTCCTGGGCCAGGACGGCGAGTTCGTCCCGTGCCTGCACTCGGTCGGCATGCCGCTCGAAGAGGGCCAGGCCGACGTCAAGTGGCCCTGTAACAACACCGACAAGTACATCGTGCACTTCCCGGAGACCCGCGAGATCATCTCCTACGGCTCGGGCTACGGCGGCAACGCTCTTCTGGGCAAGAAGTGCTTCGCCCTGCGTATCGCCTCGGTGCAGGCGCGCGACGACGGCTGGTTGGCCGAGCACATGCTGGTACTCAAGCTCACCAGTCCCACTGGCGAATCGCGCTACGTGACCGGGGCCTTTCCCAGTGCCTGCGGCAAGACCAACCTCGCCATGCTGGTGCCGACCTTGCCGGGCTGGAAGGTCGAAACCGTCGGCGACGACATCTGCTGGATGAAGCCCGACTCCGAGGGACGGCTCCGCGCCATCAACCCCGAGGCCGGTTTCTTCGGCGTGGCGCCCGGTACCAACATGGTGACGAATCCCAACGCGATGCTCTCGGTCGAGGCCAACACCATATTTACCAATACCGCCATCACGCCCGACGGCGACATCTGGTGGGAGGGCATGGGCGATCCGCCCGAAGGGCTCATCGACTGGAAGGGCCAGCTGTGGTCCAAGGACCTCGGCACCCCGGCGGCGCACCCCAACTCTCGCTTCACCGCCCCGGCCTCCCAGGACCCGGCGATCGCCGCGGAGTGGGAGGACCCGGCCGGCGTGCCGATCGACGCGATCCTCTTCGGCGGCCGACGCGCCAGCGTCATCCCGCTGATTTCCCAATCGCGCAACTGGGCCCACGGGGTCTTCTTGGGATCGATCCTGTCCTCCGAGACGACGGCCGCGGCGACCGGGGCCGTCGGCAAGCTGCGACGCGACCCCTTCGCGATGCTCCCCTTCTGCGGCTACAACATGGGCGACTACTTCGCGCACTGGTTGACGTTCTCCGAGCGCTTCGACGAGGCCAAACTGCCGAAGATCTTCTACGTCAACTGGTTCCGCAAGGGCGACGACGGACGCTGGCTCTGGCCGGGCTACGGCGAGAACAGCCGCGTGCTCGAGTGGGTCTTTGAGCGCTCGGCCGGTCGCGGCGACGCGGTCGAGACGCCAATCGGCTTCGTGCCGTCGACGACCGCGCTCAACGTCGAGGGACTCGCCGTCACCGCGGCGGACATGGCCGAACTGCTGACCGTCCACAACGACGAGTGGCGTGAAGAGGTGCCCAAGATTCGCGAGCACTTCGCCACCTTCGGCGCCGACTTGCCGTCGAAGCTCAAGGACGAAGTCGATCGACTCGAAGCCAAACTGGAGCAGTCGGCGACCGTTTGACCTGGCGCGCGAAGCGCCGTGCTAGACCATCGGGCAGTCGCGCGCGCGACGTCTGAGGAGGCCACGGTGATTACGGACCGCTTTCGCATCGACGACCAGGTGGCGATCATCACCGGCTCCGGACGCGGCATCGGCGCCGCCAGTGCGCTCGCGCTCGCCGAGTGCGGCGCGCACGTGGTCATCGCGTCGCGCACGGCGTCGGACCTCGACGAGGTCGCCCACCAAGTGGAAGCCCTCGATCGTCGAGCGGTGACGGTGCCGTGTGACCTGTCCGATCTCACGGCCATCGCCGAACTCGCCGCAATCGCACGCCGGGAGTTCGGTCGTATAGACATCGTGGTCAACAACGTCGGCGGCGCGGTCCCGCTGCCCTTTCTCATGACGACCCCGGAGTACATGGAAGAGGCCTTCCACTTCAACGTCGCGACGGCCCACGCGTTGAACCTCGCGGCGGTGCCGATCATGCTCGAGCGCGGCGGCGGGTCGATCGTCAATATCTCTTCGGTCATGGGACGCGTGGCCGGTCGCGGCTACGCCGCCTACGGCACGGCGAAGGCCGCCATGGCGCACTACACGCGACTGAGTTCGAAAGACCTCGCGCCCAAGATCCGCGTGAACGCTATCGCGGCCGGTTCCATTGCCACCTCGGCGCTCGAGATCGTGATGACCACACCGGAACTGAAGTCGATGATGGAAGAGATGACCTTGCTCGGTCGCATCGGCGACGTCGAAGAGATCGCCGCTGGCGTGATCTTTCTGGCCTCGCCGGCCGGCGCCTACATCACCGGCAAGGTTCTCGAGATCGACGGGGGCATCGACATCCCCAACCTGGACTTCCAGTTACCCGATCTTTAGACGATCCCGCTAGTCCACCGTCTCGGCGTCGGCCACGATGAGTCGTGGTCCCGACGGCCAGTCGAAGTAGCGCCAGGTCCAGTTGATCAACACGCGAAGTCGGTTGCGAAATCCCACCAGGTACCACAGGTGCAGACCGAGCCACGCGAGCCATCCGAGTCGGCCCTTGACGACCACGCCGTGCGGCAGCTCGGCGACCGCGGCGTTGCGACCGATGGTCGCCATGATGCCCTTGTCGTGGTAATGAAAAGGCGTCGTCGCTTCGCCGTGGACGACGTGCCGTATCTGCTCGGCGCAGTGCCGGCCGCTCTGAATGGCGACCGGCGCGAGTTGCGGACAGTACTCACCGTCGCGCAGCGGCACGGCCGCGGCGTCGCCGACGGCCCACACGTTGGCGCTGTCGAGGAGCCGAAGGTCCGTGCCGACCCGAACCCGACCACCCGGAGCCCTCGTCGACTCCAGGTCCTCGGGCAGCGCGTCGCCGGCGCTTACGCCGGCCGCCCAGATGACGACGGCGCTCTCGATTTGCTCACCGTCGCTGAAGCGGATCGAGTGTTCGTCGATCGCCACGACTGATCGCCCGAACTCGACGTCGACCCCGGTCGATTCGAGTCGTCGCTTCGCGTACGCGCTGGCGCGCTTCGGAAAGGCCGTCAATAGTCGCGGCGCCACGTCGACCAACACCACGCGGATCCGCGCCGGGTCCAAACGGAGACCGTCACGCTTGATCGCGATTTGAATCAACTCCGACAACGCGCCCGAGGTCTCGACGCCGGTCGGTCCGCCCCCGACCACCACGAACGTCAGGTCCGGTGAATCCTGTTTGCCTTCGCTGCGGACCTCGGCCTCTTCGAGCACCGAGAGCAACCGATTTCGAAGGCGTCGAGCGTCGGCCAGGGTGTAGAGCGGCATGGCGAACTGCGACGCGCCGGGGACGCCGAAGAAGGCGGCCGTCGCCCCGGTCGCGATCACCAGGTGGTCGTAGTCAATCTCCGAACCGTCACCGAGCGTGACCAGATTTCGTTTTTGATCGACGCTGCGCACGCGACCGTGACGAAATCGCACGTTCGGAGCGTGGCCGAAGATCGTGCGAATCGGAAAGGCCACGTCGGCCGGCTCCAGACCGGCCGTCGCCACTTGATACAACAAGGGCAAGAAGGTGTGGAAGTTGTGCTGGTCGATGATGGTGACCCGAACGTCCTGATCGGCCAGGCCCTTGGCGGTGGCGACACCGGCGAATCCCCCACCGATGACGACGACGTGGGGCAGCGACGAAAGGTTCCGAGGCACGGAGCGGGAGGCAGTCGCCATGTCCCCGCCAGCATAATGAGGGGCCGAATCGCGCCGTCACGCGTGCGCGAGGCGACGCCCGAGTCCGTAGACGAGTCCGGCGACGATCATCAGTACGGCGAGCAAACCATCCCCGACCGAGAAACGCATCGTGATGGCGACCGGTATCACCGCGCCCACCACCCACAACAACTGCTGACGGACGGCGAAGCGCGCGAAGGTCCGGCCCTGGGCGCCGGGCGCCACGTTGCGTTGCGTGATGGCGTCGAAGGTGGGCTGGGCGACCGCGGCGCAGAGTCCCAGCCAACCGGCCAGGAACACCTGGGCGATGAGTGTCGGATGGAACGAAGCCACGCCGGCGCCCAGTCCGGTGGCGAGCAGCGCCAGCGTCAGCAACGTCGACTCCGGCACGGCGTTGCGGACCCGCGTGACCAACGCCAGTCCGACGAGCGCGCCCAGAGCGCTCAAGGTCAGGGCGATGGCGAAGTAGCCGAGACCGGCGTTCTCGCGTCGAAGGCCGAAGGCGAGCAGGAACGTCGCGAATCCCACGGTGAAGCGCATCAATGCGGCCGCGCCGAGTCCCCACGCGACTTCGATGTCGCCCATCGGGTTGAGGGCGTTGCGATCGCGCTCGGCCTGGGTCAGACCGGCGACCTCGTCACGCACGACCTTGGAAGGACGCTGCAGTCGCACACTGGCGACGGTCGCCGCGACGAAGACGAAGGAGGCCGTGATCATCACGCTCGGCGCCCCAATTCCCTTCAAGATACCCGCGCCAATCGAGCCGACGATGAGTCCACTGAGCGTACCGAGGAGCGTCAACTGCGCGTTGAAACCGGAGTAGCCCTTTTCTTGTTGGGCCGCGGCGCTCGGCCACCCGGCACCGCCGACGCGATCCGAATGCTCGCGCAGTTGATCGGTGCGCGCCATCTCGGGCACCAGCGCCCCGCGGGTGACGACGTAGAGCTTCGAGGAGATCAGCACCACGAAGGCCAACGGAAAGAGCCAGAGCGAGTTGAGGTGTTCGCTCATCGACCAACACAGCACGGCGCGCACGATCGCCGACAACGCCACCAAGATGCGCCGTCCATTCGCCGACTTGTCGATGAGCGGACCGAGCAGCGGCGACACGACCGCGAAGGGGGCGATCGTCAACAAGAGATAGGCCAGGACTCGCCCCTTGGCCTCCGTTGGTGAGACCGAGAAGAACAGTGATCCGGCCAGCGAGACCGTGACCAGGGTGTCGCCCGCCATCATCAAGACGTGCACCAACGCGAGACGACCGAAGGCCGTCCGTTGATCGAAGAGTTCCTGCGCGGAGGCCCACGCGAGGGAACCAAAGCCCCGTCGTCGCACGACCACGAGCGTAGATGACCGTTCGATCCACGAAGCGAGCGCGGCGGACCTCTCAACCGTCTCGGCGAGTCTGACTCAGTTCGAGAAGCAACCCTGGTGGTAGATGACACCGGGCAGAATGCTCGCCTTGCAGTCGACGGCGCGAGAGACGAGGGCCCATCGACCACTGGTCGCATCGTACGCCAACACTTCGGTGACGCCGATCGCCTGCTCACCGGTGCCGACGGTCGCCCAGACGTAGGCCCACTCCCCTTCGCAACCGAAGTTCTGAATCGACGCGAGGTGGAACTGGCCTTCGAAGGCCTGACCCAGCGCCGAGGTCGTGCACGGAACCGGTGGGACGGCCGACACCGAACTCGAGGTCGTACGGAAACTGAGTACCACGAGGGCGATGAGCACCAACGCGGCCACCACCAAACGCGAAATCCTCACTTAATAACTACACCACAGTCTCTGCGCCTGGTGAAGAAAGAATCACGCCGAGCAGAGTGGCCATCGAAGCCTCCCACTCCTTGTTGTCGATCGGCGTCGTCGACACGTCGTCGAGCGTGCGCCCGACCAAGAGGACTTGAATGAGTACGGCGATCGAATGGGCCGAGAGGTTACGGTTGAGCCACTCACGTTGCTGGCCGTATTCCACGATCGACTCCAGCTCGGTGGTGAGGCGCGATTGGGTCTCGCCGATGAGTATGCGCAGCTCGGGACGCATCATGGAGGCCGCGACGATACGGGCCCGCAAGGCGCGACGGGCGCGCCGTTCGTCGCTCGAGCTGAAGGTTCCGATGAGCCCCTGCATGGCCACGAGGTACTCTTCGTTGGTCTTCGAATTGACGCTGACGATCTGCAGCGTCGCAATGTCCTCTTGTGCCAATTTCGTGAACATCTGGTGATAGGCCGCGTCGATGACGCCTTCGCGCGATCCGAAGTGGTGGTACACCGAGCCGTAGTTCACGCCGGTCGCCTCGCAAATTTCGGGAATGCGAATCAGTGATTCATCGGCCCTCATGAGGCGTTCGCCGACCGCATCCAAGACGGCCTGCATGACCGGCGCAGAACGGTTCTGTTTTGCCATCAAATTATGTTAACCGGATGAATTAGACCTTCGACAATCTGTATAGGGCAAACTACCTGTTCACAGGGCAATTGTTCGAAAGTTGTGTCGCAGACAATCGCGTCGTGTCAAGCTCGGAGCGCGCCGCAAGGGGCTCGATTAAGGGACCGGCGCCGATTTACGGTTGACAGTTGGGTGTGTAGGGCGTGAGGTGCACCGTATGGAAGATGGCCGTTTGAACTCCGAGGACTGCTGGACGACGTTGAAAGGCACACTGAAGGTGTTGGTCCCGTAGACCCTACAGAACGCGG
This sequence comes from Acidimicrobiaceae bacterium, assembly GCA_003170315.1. GTDB lineage: Bacteria > Actinomycetota > Acidimicrobiia > Acidimicrobiales > RAAP-2 > RAAP-2. The sequence goes on along the minus strand of PNAH01000008.1, from coordinate 11,887 downwards.
CGTCGTCGGCGTTGTTATGACCGGCCGTGCACAGCATCGCTCTCCTTCACCGGGCTAACGGTCATCGCTGGCGGGGAGTTCACCAGGTGACTGGCAACTCCGCCATACCCCGCAAGAACGGGTGGGGCTGGTAGGTCGGTGTGTATCCTTCGGCGAGTCGAAGTCCCGGGAGCCTCGTGGTCAACACTTCTAGCGCGATGCGCGCTTCCAACCGGGCCAGCGGAGCGCCGATGCAGTGATGAATTCCGCGACCGAAGGCCAAATTGGGGGCGACGCGTCCGCGCTCGATCGAGAACGAGTTGGCGTCGGTGTAGTAGCGCTCGTCGCGATTCGCCGCCAAGTAGACGAGGAAGAGTTTCTGGCCGGCCAGAACCGTTTGTCCGAGCAGCTTCGTATCGCGCGTCGCGATCCGCCACATCCCGTAGACCGAGGGATCGCAACGAAGGGCCTCGTCGAAGAACTGCGGTCCGAGTCTCGGATCCTCCACCAGAGCGTGCCAGCGCTCCGGTACCGACAAGAGTCGCCAGAGCACGTTCGTCAGTTCGTGGGCCAACGTCTCGTGACCCGCGAGGAAGAGCCCGGGCACGAGCGACAGCATCTCTCGCTCGCTCAAATTGAACTCGTCGCGACCCCGCGCGATGACGGTCAACAGGTCGTTCTGGGGACGCACGTAGCGCTCGTCAATCAGACGCGTGATCATCCGGTGCATTTCAAGGATGTTGTGGGCCATCGTGATCTGTTGGTCGAGCGGTACGCCCATGAGGAGCGCGATCGCGAGATCGGGCCAATCCTTCACGCCTCGACGCAACGACGGCATGGCTTTCTTGGGCATTCCGAGCAGCAACGCGACGACCCGCAACGGCAACGGATACGAGAACTGACTCAGTAGATCGGCGCTCGATCCCTGAGCGATGCCGTCAACCAGCTCTTCGCAGGCGTAGCGGATCATGGCTTCGTGTGACGCCACGCTGCTCGCGGTGAAGGAGCCTTCCATCACGTTTCGCAGCTTCGTGTGATCCGGCGGGTCGACGCCAATCAGGGTGCCCTCCATCGGGATCTCGTCGCCGAACAGGTCGATGACCTCGGGCGACAGCAGTTCGGTGATGGACAGGATCTCCTTGGAACAGAAGAGTTCCGGGTCCCGTAGGACCGACACCACGTCGTCGTAGCGGGTGATGATCCACGCGCCGAGGATGGGACTGAAGAAAATGGTGCCTTCGTCGCGCGCTCGAGTCAAGACCGCGTCGGGGTCCGTCATGAACTCGGTGTCGAAGGGGTTGAAAGCCGACTCCAGGGGAAGGTTCTCGTCGGTGGATTGGACTGCCATGGTGCTTAGACCTGCGTTCGATAGTCAGTGGGAGATTGCTCGGCGCTAAATCGCCGACGAATTGACGACGCCGCCAATGTACCAAGCATGAGTTTCGTTCCAGCGGAATTGCGCTGCGTTGACCGTGACTTTCGAACGTGAGTGACCTCGTTGAGAGATCCGACCGTTGATCAGCCGGAAAATTGACATTGGTGGTCACCGAAGAAGGGATGGTCAGGGAGTATTTTTGTTGTATGTATCCGAGTGTTCCGTTCCTCTTGGGCAATGACGTTCCGACGTCCGAAGGAGCAACGATCCACTCGATCGTGCCCCAACCTGAACGGATTGACGACCACAAGATTGGCTTTACCCTTGACGTCGCCGTGCGACTGGATCGAGAGCAGTCAGATCAGAGCGCTGAGCCAGGCGTCATCGTTCCAATGTTCGAGAACCGACCGCCGGAGTTGGCCGACTCCGCCTAATCGGACCGTCGATTACTCGATCGACTGAGATATCTCCCATATGAATCCGTCGGGATCCTTGAAATGCGCCGTTCGCCGCCCCCATTCGCGGTCCATGGGATCAACGATGAAGGCCACGCCCATCGACCTGAGACGCTCATAGGTTTTGTCGACGTTCTCGACGAAGATGTTCAACAGCCCCACCGGACGTTGGTCGCGGGTCGTGCCCAGCACTTCCCCGGGCAACATGTCCGAGGCGGACGGAACGGTCACCAGCAAGAACATGACGTCGCCAATTAACAATCCCGCCGAAGTATCGTCTCCGAATTCGAGTGAGAAACCGAGTGCGTCGAGGTAGAAGGCCTTGGCTCTCTCCAGATCTTCGACGAACAACACCGGTGGACCAAATTCGCCAATTGCTGGACTCATAGGTGCCCTCCGTGGAACAGTTCCGTACTAGTCAAGCATTGCTGGTGCCACCAAGGTAGCTCGACCCTGTCTCAGAACCACTTCGTTAAGCTCATGATCTCTACAAATTCATCGGGTATGGTCTTCACACCCCTCCCCAGGAGACGTGACATGCGACGAGGCAGGATTTCCAAGACCGTGCGAGCGCTGGTCGGTGTCATGACGGTGACCATCGCCTCAACCTTCGCGCTCGCATCCACTTCGGTCGTGTCGGCCAATGGTTCAGTGATATTTCTGAACCCCAGGGTAATTGTGGCCAGTCCGGGGCGAATATGGGTCGGCAACAATTCGGGCAATTCGATCACGGAGATCAACAGCGCCAACGGTGACCTCGTGCGCTACGTCACCACTCGGGCGGAAAAGAGTCTTCGATCCGACGCCATGGTGGTCAGTGGATCGCACCTCTGGGCCGCCGCGAAATACTCGATTGGAGAGTTCAATCTGTCCAACGGATCCTTGGTCCGCGTGATCGACAAGAGCGCCGACGAACTCAATGCTCCAGACGACATAGCCGTGCAAGGTTCTCACGTGTGGGTTCTAAACAGTCAAACCGCTCCGCACCTCACGGAACTGAACGAATCGAATGGTTCACTCGTGAAAGTGCTACTGGTCCCGAACGCGCACGCCTTCGTCGTGAGCGGGCGTCACCTGTGGACGGCGAACCCGCTCCCCGCTTCTCAAAGCACCATTACCGAATTCAAGACTTCTGGTGGCTCGGTCATCCGAACCATCAAAGCCCCGATCCTGGGACTCAAATCCGCGGCCGCCCTCGTCACGTCCGGAGACCGGCTCTGGGTCACGAGTGGAGACTCGAACGAAATCGCCGAGCTCAACACCGAGACCGGCCATCTGATCCGACGCATCAAATTGCCCTTCGCGGGATTGGCGGCATCTACGACGCTGATCGCGAGTGGCTCGCACCTCTTCATGTCGACGTTCTCGGTCCACGGGGTGGTCTTCGAAGTCAATCAATCAAATGGTGTTGTCGTTCGAATATTCAAAACCCCAGCGTCACAGGCTTATCAAGGTTCCAGCGCGATCGCCGTCGCCGGTAACACATTGTGGGTCGGCAGTCGAAAGATCGGAGTCGACGAATTCGACGTCCCCACCGGCGCCTTCATTCGGAATATTAAATAATGACACCGAATTCACCATTTCACGAATTGCCCTTGACGAGCACCTAACCGCAATCAGTGTTCGGCGACCAAGAGAACGGTGGTACCGGCTAGCTTTTTGGATTGCCTCGAAAGGCCACCACACGGTACGACGACGCGACCAACAAGAGTCCGTCACCAACGCTCGGCGTGGTGAAGTCGTTATCGACGGAGCCAATCGAAGCCTGTTGTCGAACGTTGCCCGAGGCTTCGTCGAGTCCGTACACGACGCCGTTCTTTCCCACGGTCCACACCAGACCGGCCGCGACGATGGGCGGGCCTCCGCCCACGTTCGCGCTCCACGACACCGCGAGTGACGGAGGTGTCTTCGTGACGCGAAGGGCGACCGGACCACTCAAACAGGGCAAGAACACCGTCATACCCACGATCGCACTTCCGCCGTCGATGTCGTTTGAACATAGGGAAGACAGGCTCGCTTCCTGGCTTCCTATGCCGCCCAAATGAGCCCCGTTCAAGAGATAGGCGATCCGCGACTTACCCGTGAGGATCACTTGTCCGTCGGCCAGTAGCGCGGGCGCCGTCGTCATGTCCTGGTCGCCCGCGTTGTCCGACGCCCAACTCGACGGAGCAAAGTACTGCTCTAGTCGTCCGGTCGCGCTGAGCTCGAGCACCGAGTCACTGTCGTCAAACGCCTGGCCCGCACCGTGCACCGACCCGTTGCCGACGCTGACCCACACGTTGCCCTTCGCGTCGACGACCGGCGCGGCTCCCCCCATCCACACGGCCCCTTGGTTATTGCCCGCCTGGTTGTCGACGGTGAAGATCGCGGGTTTCGAGCCACCCTCCGACACCGATATGACCCGGCCCCGGTACGTCGCGCAGTCGCCGTAGTTGCCGCCCATTCCAAAGACGACGCGTCCGCCGACGAGGTTCAACCCGGTCCTCTGCAGTAGTGCCGCCGGATCGGAACCGGTCGGATCGACGCGCTGACGCAACTCAATGGCGCCGGTGGTCGTGCTAAGACCCACGAGGAAGTGCTCGGGACGTCCGTTCTTGAGCTCGTCGGCTACGACGAAGATCTCACGACGCGCCGGGTCGATGACGGGGGTGCCGGTGATCCCTACGGTCGGCGAGACGTTCCCGCACGGCAGATCCGATGACGGTACGGCGCTAGCCAGATGTCGCGACCACACCACCGAGCCCCGCNNAGACGAGCGGCTCGCCGTAGATCTCTCCGTTCAGCTTCGGAGACGTCCACGCCCTACTGGCGGTGTTGACGGAATTCAATGCGGTGGAGACTCCAGTGCTGGCCGCGTTCCCGTGATAGACGGTCCACGAGGTGCCAACCGACGCCGCCGTCGCCGGTCCTGGTCCGACGCCCAATAAGACCGACGCCAGCACCGTTGCGGCCGCCAACATCGTGATCAACGCCGAGTGGGAATGATGGATTCGCATGATCACTTCAAACTAACTCGGAGATTTCGTCCGCGTGACGCAGGATCCGATTCGATCGTTGCTCGCCGAATGCTCCGAATCTCGATTTCTGGAACAGCTTGCCTTTAACGATTCCCGAGTCGGACCTGGCCGTCGAGCAATTCCCGAGCGATTTCGAGGTGCCCACAATGCGTCGCCGTCTCTTCGATCATGTGGAGGACAACCCATCGAACGTTCGGAACTTCTTCGTTTCCGTGACGTCCCTTAGGTTTCGCCGACATTGACGTCTCGGCCAAGACGGCGTCGGAGAGGTCGCAGGTCTCTTGGTAGTTGCGAAGAATCTCGGCGGAAGGAAGATCGGAGACAAATGCGGCGAAGGGGTCGTACGGTACGAAATCCACTTCCGACGAGAAGTCCTCGACGTTGCCTTCAATGACCTGTTGAAACCAGTGAAACTCTGCGCCGCCCAAATGTTCGACGAAGCCCGCTGGTGTCCAGCCCGAGGGAACCACTGACGTGTGCCAACCATCTTCGCTGAGACCCTCCACGATCGATCGTACGGAGGCTCGTTGGAACTCAAGGAAGGAAAGCAGCGCTGCCTTTTCGTCGTCTTCTTCCGTCATGACGTCACTCTTTCTCATGGCCGTACACGCGTTCGATCGTTCCCGAACGAGTCACGTCGCGGTATCCAATGGAGGCGTCGAACGCCAGAAGCTCTAACCCGAAATCGAGTTGTAGATCGTCGCCACCGATGGCTCAGTCAATTCGACGCCGAGTTCCGTGAGGATGGGAACGAGGGTTTGCCCGAAAGCTTCGAATTCCTCTTGGGAATCCCAGACGTCGAAAACCTGAATCGCGCCGTCTGACTCCAACGCGAAGTGGTTTGATCGTCCCTTTGGTGACCCAACGCCGGCGGCCTCCAACTTCTTGATTGCCTCGTCGTACTTTGCAGGTGTGAATCCCACGTGCACGAAATAGAATCCCAATGCCATTTTCTTGCCTCTCTCGAACCAACTCTTGAGTCGATTCGGTCAAGGTATCAGTTATTCAGACCACGCACACGACCGAGATCTGCGTGACCGCTCGGTAAATCCAAATATGTGTCGTGACTGCTCATTGCGCCGTCCAACCGCCGTCAATGGAGATCGTTGCGCCGGTAATGGTCTCTGCTTCATTGCCGCAAAGAAATACGGCCATGGCACCAATGGACTCGGGCGTCGTGAATTTAGACAATGGCTGCTTTTCGGCCAGCAGTCGCTCCATCTCGACTTCTACCGTGGTCCCCGACTGCTCAGCTCGATCACGTAACTGGCCCTCAACGAGTGGCGTGAGAACCCAACCCGGGCAAATGGCATTCACGGTGACACCATGATCGGCCAGTTCGAGAGCGGCCACTTTCGTGGCGCCAACAATGCCGTGCTTGGCCGCGACGTAGGCAACCTTGTTCGGGCTCGCCACGAGTCCGTGCGCGGAGGCCACGTTAATGATGCGGCCCCAACCATTAGCTTTCATTGCGGGAATGGCGGCCTTCATCGAGTAGAAGGCGGCTGACAGATTGAGTCCGATGATCGCTTCCCAGCGATCATCAGGAAACTCCTCGATCGGTGCGACGAATTGAATGCCGGCGTTGTTGACGAGCACGTCGACACTGCCGAGGACGTCAATCGTCTCGACGACGAGTCGATTGACCTCTTCACGTCGGGACAGATCGGCGCCGTCGAAAGCGACGCGCACCCCCTGCTCCTCGGCGAGTCGTGCACGCACCCTTTCGATGTCGTCCGCGTCGCCAAATCCGTTCATCATGATCGAAGCTCCCGCACCGGCGAGCGAACGAGCGATCCCCAACCCGATGCCGCTCGTCGACCCTGTGACGAGCGCCACCTTCCCTTCGAGTGTCATCCGCCACCTCCTTTTCTCATCCCTTGCAACGCCGAGCCGAATTCAATCTTGCTCGAATTCAAGTACAAAGTACCTAGTCAGTTCCGTGTGATCGATGAATTGCCACGAACTCCCGTGCGCAAAATCGACAAGATGCTCCCACCAGACCGCGAGGCCCATGCCGGAGTCCGCAAGAAGCCGCAGCAGGCCTTCGTATCCCAATTCGAATAAATCGAGTTGTTAGTTTTTTGCTATTACACGGTCTTTCGCTTGTGTACTCTAAAGGACCCAAGTCCAAAGGATCAGGAAATGGCTCATTCCAGTGCTTAACTGGGTTGAGCGCGTAACTCGGTGGAGCAACACCAAAAGTTGTTGCTCCCTTACAGGACGAGAATGAATGTCCAACACTCTTCACAGACTGAAGCACCTGAGAGATGCTGGAGAAATCGACGGTTTCACGATGATCGAGATTCTCATCGTCATCGTGGTTCTCGGTATCTTGGCGGCGGTCGTGATCTTCGCTCTCGGTGGCATCAGCGGTAAGACCGCGGTCGCTGCCTGCGAGGCTGACGGAGCGACGGTTTCAACGGCAATGGCCGACTTCACGGCCCAGAACAATGGAATCACAGTATCTGAGACACGGCTCACGAGTGTCACTACGACCGGCGCCGGCGCAGGATCTGCGTACATCCAGTCATGGCCAAATAACGCGCCTCACTACATATTTTCGATCACAGCCGCTGGTGTTCTTCAAGTCAATATTGGCACTGGTGCGGGTGGCAACGCATCTGCCTCAGTAGGTACCCTTCAGCCTTACATCGGTCCCGCTTCCTGCGTCGGCGTTACGTAAGCCACAAGCGAAGTGAATTGAATTGCGACGCCAATTCTGGTCATCCATTGTCCGCTCAACCACTTATCTACGCCGGAGGTAGTGGAACGTTTCTGGACGGCGCTTGCAACGTCACGAACTCGCTGGCTGCGAGTCGTCGACCTAAAGACTCAAGTATTGTCGAGTACCAATATTTGCCTCTTCGATAGTTGCTAGAGACGATGAAGCCCGCACGGTTCACGCAGGTTTTCAGGTGTGGCACTCCGGACGTCTGCAATAAGCAGTGAAGAGTTCCGAATTCACTTGACCTCTCAACAACGACGGGAGGCGATCTCTTAGGTTGCCCAGAAAGGAAGTTCTCAACCTGAGAAAGAAGTGTCGTTTGCACGAAGGGAAGCAATTGATACGCGTATCCGTTCGACGGATAGAACGGTGCGGGAGGCGTGCACTCCAGCCTTCCCTTCTCTATCCAGGAGAACTTGAGGCACCAACTTACGATTCCCCCTTTCTGAACCCACTGGACGACTGATCCATCACTGTGAGTAAAGACGTAAGCAAAATATTCTCCTGCTCCTGAGTACCCCGCGACGTTGACGGGAGGATGCTTCGCCAGAGCGGCGGGGTCACTAGCGAGCACAATCTTGCCGACAAAAATGAAGGGGCTCGCGTTTCCTCGGACGATGTAGGTTCCAATGAATTCTCTGCTTTCCGCACTCTTTGCGATTCGGAGGAAGGCGGAGTCCAACTCCTTTGAATTTTTAGGACTGGTTGTAGTGATTCCAATCGAAATGAGCGTCGCGCCTGCGAGAAGCACAGTCATAATGAGAATGAACGTGAACCGCCTCCACAACCCATTCGTCGAAACGTCTCGCATTTCTCCCATGAACGATCACCTTATGCTCGTGATCCTGCGGCGAATAGTTCGTCTGTCAAACGTGTCGGCGGGTCGAAGAAAGTCGTTGAAGTAGGGCCGGTGGATTCGAACCCACGACCGATGAACCCACGACCGATGGACTAGGAGTTGGGACGGCGTCGGATTGATGTATGGAAAACAACATCACAATTGAAGACCGATAATTCAATCCTTGTAAACGTTGGCCCATTGGACCGGATGACACGCAAATATTCATATCCGCTTCTCACGCCCGCCGTAGCCAATCCATATGTGTGACTGGCACGCTGGTGACAACTGAAAAGTAAGGAGCATCACAATGAACAATTCCCGACCAGTGTCTTCAAACGAGAAGGTTCGGCGATGGCTTTCGAATAAGAGGAGCACCTGGATGGTGGCCGCTTCGGCATTGGTTGTGGTGATCGGACTTTCGGTCGGACTCGTCGTCTCCGGCACTTCCGCCCCAACCACTTCCGTGCCAGGTCGTAATACGAGCGCATCCGGTGCCCTCGGCCCAAACGCCAGATCTGCACCGTCGGCCGGAGGAGCCGCCGGCGCGATCACCGAAATCTCTAAATCCGGCGTGACACTCAAAACATCAGCCGGTCAGACAGTGACGGTCACGTATTCGAATGCCACGAAGTACGACGAAGGAACGAAATCCATAACGAGCAGTTCGCTGACCGTAGGCGAAGACGTCCTTGTATACGGGACAGCCAGCAGCACGACCATCGGCGCGTCACAGGTCATCGTGGAGTCGCCTGGATCCAGCATGTTTGTGAAATCCTCCGCCGTGATCTCCTTCACGCGAGGTGCACCAACCGATCTGAAGGAGGTCGGTGAGATACCCTCCGGTTGGACCCAGGGATCTGGCACGATAATTGCCGGGACATCAGCTGATGAGGCGACCGAGGCTGCGCTGGAGAAGTATCCAGGCGGCATCGTGGACCGTGTTGTCAGGCTCAGCAACGGCCAATACAACGTCCACTACATCGGCGTCAACTGGCCGCACCACATATTCGTTAGTAAGGATTTCAAAGTTGTTGGCGCGGAGTAAGAAGGGTGGAGAGTGCCCACGATTGGCACACGTAAAGGTCCCCACCGGAAATGTGAAAAGATGCCCCGAGAGGGTCCTAGACCGACTCTTTTCGGAGCGTAGCGTTGAAGACTCTCAAGATCGCGATGATGGCGTTTGGAACGGGTGCCGTACTCCTGGCCCTAGCAGTCGCCCCAGCAACGGTGGCTCTCGGCTTGACTACTACGAGCGTGCCGTCAACTCACGTGGCATCCGAAGCGCCTATTACCGCGGGTCCATCGCGTAGCGAATGTCTCACTCCGAATTTCGATGACACTGGGCTGGCAGCCCTTCAGGCGGCAGTCACCAGTTTTGATACTCTTTCCAACTCGACCGTCACGTGCGTCTCGGCGTACTTGAACGGTGCGGCGACGTGGGCCGACTGGGAATCTCCGTGGATCACTGATCCGACGTACGGGTACACCTCGTGGGTTGCCGCGGAGCCGCAAAGTCGCCGGCTCATATTGCAAGTGGACTTGATTCCCAGCAGCCTCGAAAATGTAAATGACCCGTTGGGTTGGGAGCAGTCGTGCGCGACGGGCGACTTCGACTCCTACGCCACCGAACTCGGCACGAACCTGGTCGCCGCCGGTCTACAGAACTCGGTCATTCGTCTCGGCGCGGAAATGAACGGTACGTGGGAGGCGGACTTCATGGGCACTACCCCTCAGGAGCAGAATCTCTGGGCTACGTGCTTTGCCAACGAAGTAACCGCGCTGCGTCAAGCGGCTGGGGAGAACTTCCTCATTGACTGGGACCCCAACGCCGGTAAAGGGGGCTACCCGTACATCAACTTCTACCCCGGTAATTCGTACGTCGACATCGTGGGGCTCGACCTCTATGACGTAGATTCCAATACTCCAAATACATCGGTTACCTTCTCGCAACTCGCCAATGAGCCTTTTGGGCTCGCAGATTTTGAGGCGTTCGCGGCCGCACAGGGAAAACCTATGAGCTTTCCTGAGTGGGGACTGTCGACGATCCCCTCCGGGGACGATCCGGGGTACATCAACGGAATAGGATCAACTGTCGCCAACGGAGACTTCGCCTTCGAGACCTACTTCGACGCGGGGAATGGCCACGCCTTGGCCCTCGGGTCAGGCACGCCTATGTCTCTCGCCGCGTACCAAGAGTGGTTCGGCACCCCGCTTTCGACGGACGCGACCATTTCGGGAACCGTGACAGCGGTCGGCGGCGGTGACCTCGCGGGTATCTGCGTAGAAGCGTTCCTCAACGGCACTGGCATTGCCGCGGCAGCTACAACCGCTGCCAATGGCACCTATACGATTTCGGGCCTTGCCCCTGGCAGTTACGGCGTCGAGTTTGTTCCCGGTTGCGGCGGCGGGGGCTTTGCAACGCAGTGGTACAACGGTACGGCGTCGGGAACGCAGTCGGCGCCGGGTACCTTGGTCGCCGTCACCGGGTCTTCCCCGGCCACCGGCATCAACGCCGCGATGTCAGCGAGCACGAGCATCTCCGGAACGGTGAGCGCGTCACTAGGTGGAGCCGACCTCGCGGGCATCTGCGTCAACGCGATGCCGGTGGGCGGCACCAGTAGCGCTGGTACCGCCGACACCAGTGCGGCCGATGGAACGTACACCGTTGGAGGGCTTTTACCCGGCAGCTACGACGTCGAATTCTCCGCAGGGTCGTGCGGGGGAAGCTATGTAACGCAGTGGTACAACGGCACGCCAACGGGGGCGTCGTCTAAGTCGGGAGCGATGGCCGTTGCCGTGACCGTGGCGTCCCCGGCAACCCGCATCAACGCCGCGATGTCGGCGAGCACGAGCATCTCCGGGACGGTGAGTGCAGCAGTAAGCGGAGCTGATATAGGCAACATGTGCGTGTGGGCGTACCCCGTCGACGGCGGCGCCGTTGAGAAAGCGACGACCGCGCTCGACGGCATGTACATGATTTCTGGTATCGCGGCGGGTAGTTACACCGTCGAGTTCTACACCTATCCGTGCGGAGGACGTAACTACGTAACGCAGTGGTACAACGACACGCCATCGGGGGCGTCATCTGTGTCGGGAGCGTTGACCGTTTCCACGTCTGTGGTGTCCCCGGCGGCGGGCATCAACGCCGAATTGGCCCTCGCGGCAAGTATCTCCGGGAGAGTGACCGCTGCCGTCGGCGGGTCGGACGTCGCGGGCGTCTGCGTGTCGGTGACTTCGATTGGCGGCGGAATCGGTGGGTCCACGACCACAGCGGCCGATGGAACGTACACGGTCTTTGGACTGGCGGCTGGTTCCTACAAAGTGGTCGTAGACCCTACGTGTGGTGGCACCGTCACGACGTCGTTCGCGTCGCCGCAGCCCACTTCCGGCGCGGTGGCAGTCACCGCTGGTGGGACATTGACCGATAACTTCGGCCTGGTCCCGCCTGCGTCGATTGTCGATGTCATCACGCCGAGCACCAACGCACCGACC
>PNAH01000033.1:44431-105545 GCA_003170315.1 Acidimicrobiaceae bacterium | reverse complement strand
AGGCCCATGATCTCGGGGTTGAGTCCGCTGACGCCGCTCGCCACGATTCGCGCGAGGGGCTTGATGCCGAGCTCCTTGGCCCGCGTGTCACTCATCACCACGACCGCCGCGGCGCCGTCATTCAAAGGACAGGCGTTGCCGGCGGTGATCGAACCGCCCTCGCGAAAGACGGGCTGCAGCGTGGCCAGGCGCTCGAGCGTGGTGCCGGCGCGCGGACCGTCGTCCTTGGTCATGACGGTGCCGTCGGGCAGGGTGACGGGAACGATCTCTCGCTCGAAGAAGCCGTTCTCCTGGTGCGCCACGGCGAGCTCTTGACTACGAACGGCGAACTCGTCCATCTCGAGGCGGCTCACCTTCTCGTACTCCGCGACGTTCTCCGCCGTTTGGCCCATGGCGATGTAGATGTCGGGCAGACCGGGCTGCGCAGACCACGGCTCGCCGGCGCGCTCGGAGCGCTTGGCCGTGCGTTCCATGGCGTCGCTGAAGAGTTCGTTGGTGGCCTTGCCGCTGTCCGAGGCGCCGCTGGCGAAGCGCGACACGGTCTCGACGCCGGCGGCGACGAAGACGTCACCCTCGCCGCAGCGGATCGCGTGCGCGGCCATGCGAATGGTCTGGAGCGAGGACGAGCAGTAGCGATTGACCGTCACGCCGGGGACGTCGGGCAGGCCCGCGAGCAGCGCGGCCACGCGCGCGACGTTGAATCCCGACTCTCCGGCCGGCTGTCCGCAGCCGACCATGAGGTCTTCGACGCTTCGCGGATCGAGTTCGGGGAGCTTGGCCAACACCGTGCGCACGACGAGCGCTGTGAGGTCGTCCGGTCGCATGTCGACCAGGGAGCCCTTGAAGGCCCGTCCGATGGGAGTACGTCCGGTGGCGACAATCACGGCTTCGGGCATGGGTCCTCCTAAGGGTTACGGCGAGGTATGTGGAGCATAACCAAGCCCGAGCGTTCGAGTCTCTACTCGCTCGGAAGCGGACCGGCGTCGTCGAAACCTTGGCGCACGCCCTGGCCCGCGCGTCGACTCAGCTGGTCGGGATCCAAGAGCATCCAGTAGGCGTTGCGGGCGTGCTTGCGCGATCGGTCGTCGAAGACCTTGGCGAGGACGTCGGGGTCGTCGGACTCGTCCTCGTGAACGAAGACCTCGAGAATCGGAGTCGCGGTCATCAGTTGAGCCTGCATGATGCCTTGGGACGCCTCGTGAGCGCACTGTTTGTCGATGGGCGCCGATCCGGGCATGCCGAGGGCGATGACGATCGCGCAATCCTCCTTTTGAATGAGGTTCATCGCCGCCACGGCGAGGTCCTTGAAGCCCGGCACGGTGCGAGAGACGACGACGAAGGACTCGCCGTAGCCCGCGCAACTCTCCAGTTCGGCCCGCGCGGACGCGCCCATGTCGAAGCGCGCGAACATCGTGTCGACGACGCCAATGCGCTGCGCCTTCACGGTCTTGGGTGTCGGTTTCTTCTTGGCCACGGCGCTCCGATCTTTCGTCACCACAGTGTAGGGAGCGCCGCCAGGCCCTTGGCCCGCCCGTTTCGTGCGACGTAAGGTTGCCTCAAAGGATGGTGGGCTATGGCGTGGGACTTTGAGACCGAACCGGAGTTTGAAGAGCAATTGGTCTGGATGCGCGAATTCATGCGCGAGGAGATCATGCCCATTGAGACACTGGAACTAAGTCACGACCAGGCGCTCACGTTCATCAAGCCTCTGCAAGATCAGGTCCGCGCGCGCGGCCTCTGGGCCGCGCACTTACCCCAAGAACTCGGCGGCACGGGCTTCGGTCAGGTCCGACTGGGTCTCATGCACGAGATCCTCGGACAGACCCCCTACGGTCCGGTCGTCTTCGGCAACAACGCGCCCGACAGCGGCAACGCCGAACTGTTGGCCGCCGGCATGGAGATGACCGAGCAGGAGTACGTCCGCGAGCGTTGGCTCCAACCGCTGCTCGACGGCACCATTCGCTCGGGGTTCTCGATGACCGAACCGGAAACGGCCGGGAGCGACCCGCGACTGCTCAAGACGCGCGCGGTCAACGACGGCGGCGAGTGGGTGATCAACGGCCACAAGTGGTACACGACCAACGGCTCGGTGGCCGACATCCTGGTCGTGATGGCGGTGACCAATCCCGACATCCATCCGTACCAGGGATCCTCGATGTTCGTGGTGCCGGCCGACACGCCGGGCGTGAACATCGTGCGCGACGTCGGTTCGATGGACGACCCCGACAACCACTACGGCCGCTTCGGCAACCACGCCGAGATCCGCTACGTCGACGTGCGGATCCCGGCCGAGAACCTGATCGGCCCGGAAGGCTCGGGCTTCATGCTGGCCCAAGCCCGACTCGGACCGGGCCGCATCCATCACTGCATGCGCTGGCTGGGACAGTCCCAACGGGCCTTCGACATGATGTGCGAGCGCGCCGTCAGTCGCTTCACCCACGGCTCGCTGCTCTCGGAGAAGCAGACCGTGCAGAACTGGATCGCCGACTCGCGCGCCGAGATGCACGCGGCGCGGCTGATGACGCTCCACGCCGCGTGGAAGATGGATCAAGTGGGCGCGTCGGCCTCGCGCGACGAAATCGCCATGATCAAGTACTACGGCGCCACGGTCTTGCACAACGTCATTGACCGCTCCATCCAGACCCACGGCGCGCTCGGGTACTCCACCGACCTGCCACTGGAGCGGATGTACCGCTGGGCGCGCGCCGCGAGAATCTACGACGGCCCCGACGAGGTCCATCGCCAGACGGTCGCGCGTCACGCGTTGAAGAACTACGTGCCGCACGAGGTCCCGAGTGAGTTCATCCCCGCGAGGACCGAGGCGGCCCGCGAGAAGTTCGCCGGCATGCTGGAGTTCCTCGAAGCCGAGACGGTCTAGCGCGGCGCCAGTCCCTCGACGGCCTCTTTGAGGTCGACCCCGAAGGGGACGATGGCCAACGTCGGAATCTGGACGCCGGCCTCGATGTAGCGAAGGACGTGCTCGCGGCACGCTTCGTACGGGCCGTGGATGATCAGTTCGTCGACGACCCAGTCGGGGATCAACTCGTTGGCGAGCTTGCGATTGCCCTCGGCCCAGGCGTCCCACATCGGTTGCAGCACCTCACCGCGCCCGAGCCAACGGTGAAACTCGGCGTAGGCGTTCACCGTCAGATACGACGAGATCATGCGTCGGCCGATCATGCGTGCGAGGTCGGCGTCGGGCGTCGGCACGACGAAGAGTCGCGCCGCGATGGTCTTGCCCTCGCCGACTTCGGCGCGGCACTGCGCCACGTCTTTCGCCGCGAGCCAATTGAGGATGGCGCCGTCGGCATCGCGACCGGCGAGGCGGAGCATCCCGGGGCGAAGCGCGCCCAGCAGGATCGGGGGACGCACCAACACCGGACGAGCGAGCTTGAAGCCGTGGACCTCGAAGGTCTCGAAGATCTGATCGATCTTCTCGCCGTCCAGGGCGCGCTTCACGAAGTGCAAGACGTCGCGCGTGCGCGCGTAGGGCTTCTCGTACTTCACGCCGTTCCAGCGCTGGACGACCGGTTCACTCGAGGCGCCGAGGCCCATAATGAATCGGCCTTCGGCGACTTCGGCCATCGCGGCGATGCTCATGGCGAGTAGTCCCGCGCCGCGCGTGAAGACCGGCGTGACCGCCACGCCGAGATTGAGACGCGGCTCCCAGATGGCCGCCAACGTGAGCGGGGTGAAGCCGTCGGCCCCGTCGACTTCGGCCGACCAGAGGTCGGTGTAGCCGAGGTCGGCGATGCGGTGGAACCACTCCTTATGGTCGAGCAGGGAGACGCCGTCGAAGGGGATGGTGATGCCGTAGCGAGAGTCCATCTTGTCAGTGTTCCAGATACGAGTCGTCGACGTCTTCTAACTCAGGTAGTCGCCGGCGCGCGACTTCGGTACTTTTAATCCCCGACGCTCGAGGTCATGGACCCACCGGTCGATCAACGTCTCGAGGATGGCCACTCGCGCGTAGTGCTTGCTGTCGGCCGGAATCAGATCCCAGTGGGCGTGTGATTGATCGGTCATCTCGACTGTGTCTTCCAGGGCGCCCAAGTACGCCGCACGCTTTTCTCGGTTGCGCCAGTCGTCGGGGGTGAGCTTCCACTGCTTGAGCGGATCGCCCTCGCGGTCCTTAAATCGCTTCAGTTGCTCTTGGTCCGAGATGTGCAGCCAGAACTTCACGATCGTGACGTTGTTGTCGACGAGCAGTCGCTCGAACTCGACGATCTCTTGGCCCGATCGTTTCGCCGTCGCCTTGTCGATGAGACCCTCGACGCGCTCGACGAGGAGTCGCCCGTACCACGAACGGTCGTAGACCGTCATTCCTCCGGTGCCCGGAATAGTTGACTGGAACCGCCAGAGGAAGACGTGGCGGAGTTCCTCGGCCGTCGGCGGTCCAATGGGCACGACGCGAACGTGACGGGGGTCGATACTGGCGGTCAAGCGGCGAATCGCCCCGCCCTTGCCGGCGGCGTCGAATCCTTCGAACAGAACGACCAGGCCGGGGGCGACGACGTCCGGCTGGAGCAAGCCCGCCGTGAAGAGGCGCAATTGCGTGAGGCGATGCTGGGCCGCCGCGACGCGCTCGGCGGACATGGCTTTGTCCATCGACAACGAAAGGTCGATCGCGTCCACTCGATTGGTCATGGTGACTTCCGATCAAGGTCCTGTGCTGGTTTCACGATCGTCCTTTCGCCCACTGCAAAGTAGCGCAGGATGAACGGACGCTCGCGCCGGCTCCGGACATGTCGCGTCGTTACGAATCAGCCGGAATGTCACCCGCCGCTTCGATAGCACTGCCGAACAGAGATTGCGCGGACAGCCGTTCAGCGCAAATTCACGGCCCGGCGTACGGCGATCAGACTCCAGACGGCCTCCACGACGCCGAAGGGCCAGGCGCCACTAGCGAAGCCGTAAATGCTCGAGAGCACGCAGCCCAAGGCGAAGAGCTCGACGAAGCGTCGGCCCCGCGATTCGAGGGCGTACATCAACATCATGAAGCTCAGGGCGATGACGCCGTAGATGGTGACCGCGTTCACGTCGGCCCGGTTAGGGGAGGTGTTCGCGCTTGAGGTAGCGCCGCTCGTAGGTCCAGTCGCCCAACAGGAAGAGGGCCGCGAGCAAAGCGAGCAAGACGGCGTACTTCTCGTGCGGCGGCAAGAAGCTGTAGGTGACCGTCGACGTACCTTGAGGAACCTTGACGCTCTGATAGACCCCGTCGACGGTCTTGATCGTGACGGACTTGCCGTTCACGTAGGCCTTCCAGCCGGCCATCATAAGTTCGGTTCGCACGAGGGTCGAGGCGCCATTCGGACAGGTCACGGTGGTCTGGTCAACGTTCTTGCGCGTGACCGTGCACGAGGAGGACTTGGTGGAGAGGAACGGCCTCGGGCTCGGCATCTCGTAGATGTTGGCTGTGGCGTCGCTGAACACCAATTTCACGTGGAGATTCGTCAACGCGGGCAGAATGACCAGCGCCTTGGGCATCAACAGGTACTTGACCGAGGCCGCTTCGTAGTTCTTGAAATGGGTGACGATCTCGTTTTCTTGGGCGATCATGCCGGTCATACCGTTGTGGATCACGAACTGGTTCGATGGCGTCAGTCCGGGGTAGAGCTGGGTCTCGATCAACTTCGAGAACTTCTCCGGGAAGGGCAGGTCGATGGCGTTGAGAGCGTTCAGGCCGAACTGCGATCCCCAGTTGGGCGTCAACACCGCGAAGTCGAGGAAACGGTCCTGGCCTTCATGTTGGCGCAGGAACGTGATCGGACCCTGGTCGACGTAGACGTACTTGGCCGACTCGCCCCCCGGCACCCCGAAGATCAAGAGCGACTCGCCAACCAGGACCAACGCCACCAGCAACGGGACAATTTTGTACTTCGTCAGAATTCCGAGGACGAGCAGCGCGATGATCGCGATGAAGGGAATCGCATCGAGGAAGGCGAAAATATACCGAGCGCGGTGCGAGAAGACCACGCCATTGTTCATTGCGCTGGCCGCCAACACGATCCAGACGAGTCCGAGCAGCATGACCGACGTCGTCACCGCGAAGAGTTTCTTGGCCCGGGCGTTGTCGACGAGGTCCATCATTCCGAAGGCCGCCAGGAGAATGAACGACAGTTCGCAACTGGACATGATGTAGCGACCGAAGGACAAGTTCTCGATCAGCGGAATGAGGTTCCAGACCTTGCGCAGTTCCAGGAAGTTGAAGGCACCGCAGAGCCCGATGACCGTCCACGCCGCGAGATAGATGCGAAGGAGGCGAAGGCGCTGACCGAAAAGTCCCAACAGCGCCAACGCGCCAACGCTCGCGGTGAAGTACCCACCGATGCCGCCCCAGATGCTCGCCGCGTTGAGGTTGCTGAAGAGCGTTCCGTGGACGTAGGGGTCGAAGAACATCTGCACGGCGTGAATCGAAATATGCGCTCTCCCGTCGATCGCGGCCGTGTGGTGACCGAGGTTGGCGACCTTGGTGAAATCCGCGAAGGGCACGAGGATCGGCAGCGACAGGAGTAATCCGACGCCCCCGCCGAGGCCGAGACGAGCGACGGCGCGCAAGCGCGAATCGCGCGGCAACGAAGAGAGGCGCACCGTGGCCCAACCGATAGCGAAGAGCCCGTTGAAGTAGGCGACTTCGGGGAAACCGGCGTAGAAGGCCAGGGCGATTGCGATCGCCGCGAGGTACCAGCCTCGGTTGTTCTTCGTCCGTGTCGAGTCGTAGATCATCTCGATCCCGAGCAATAACATGGGCAAGAAGGCGATGGGATTCAAGACCGCGTTGCCGACCCAGGCGAAGGTGCCGTTCAGGGCGAACAGGCAACCGGCGGCGGTAGCGAAGATGAGCGGAACGCCCAGGCGCTTGGCGAGGAAATACGTCGAGATCCCGGCGATCACCTCAAGGCTGATGTGGAACCAGAGCAGTCCGGCCGGCAGGGCGAACAACAGCGTCAGCGGGAAGAACGCCGCGGACTGCATTTCGCCGGCGAGGGGCTGACCGAGGCCCTCGAAGTAGTTCCACCACGGCAGATGACCGTGCAAGAGGTCCATCGCTGCGAGGTGCCCGATGGGTTGGGTGATGAAGCCGACATTGGGGTCGATCATCGGACGTCCGCACGTGATGTGACAGACGATGGTCGAGATGTTGGCCGTCCACCAGATGGGGCTGATGTTGGACTCGCCGATTAAGTACAGACCATTGCCGATCAGCACGGCGAGGAGAATCAGCACCAGCGGGGTGGTGGAGGCTGGCAGACGCCGGTAGAAGGTGTAGAACCGGCTCCACGCTGACGTCACGACTTCAGGCTACAAGAGCCGATGATTCAATTCTGACGATGTCAGCGCGGCAGATAGAACATCGTCTCGCCGAGCAACAGCAGCGCCTCGGGGAAGAATGGATCCTTGAAGGTGCCGAAGATATCCCAACGGCGGATGAATCGATTGCGGTCCTCGAGGGGATCGAGGGTGCCGCGCGACGAACTGACGTGGTGAATCAGCTGCACGTCCGGGGTGTACACGACGTAACTCGTGTCGCTCTGAGCCCGGAAACAGAGATCGATGTCGTTCATCGTGACGGCCAGTCGTTCGTCCATGCCGCCGAGCGAGTCCCAGGTCTCGCGTCGCGCCATCTGCACGGCACCCGTCACGGCCGCGACGTCACGGGTCGAGCGGGAGAACTGATCGAGGTGCGGGTAGTTGGAGTCGGTGCGCAAGTGTTGCGGGTACGGCGAGACGACGATGCTCTCGTGTTCTCGGTGCCCGTACTGATCCAAGAGACAGGCCCCGACGAGGGCGACGTCCTCTAACGCCGCCAGCGACACCATTCGTTCCAGCCAGTCGGGCGTAATCAAGACGGTGTCGTTGTTGAGGGTCACCACGAAATCGGCCCGCGAGTGATTGACTCCGCGATTGACGATTTTGGCGTAATTGAACGGTCCGGGACAGGGCACGACCCGGTACTTCGACTGAGCGAAATACTCCAGCGATTCGGGTTCGATCGAGTCGTTGTCGAGCAGGATGATGTCCCAATTTTGATACGTCGTCTTGTTCTCGAGCGCCTCGATGCAGTTGCGCACCAGGTCGATTCGGTCGCGCGTCGGGATGATGATGTCAATCGACGGCTGCGGCGTGGGGGTCTCGAGCGTCCAGTGCGCCAGACCGGGGATTAGGCCCGGCTTGACGTCGCCGCGCCACCCTCGTCGAGCGAGGGCCGTCGTTGTCACTCGACAGGTGTCGGTGTCGATATGGTCGCGCTTGAAGGCCAGGTCCGGTCGGCCCGCCAGCAGGACCAGATTGACGTGGCGAAAGACCGCGTTGGCTTCGTTGAGGCGAAGATACAGGTCGTGTTCGAACGCCCAACCGGCGTCAGTAGCGAACCCCCCAAAGCGTCGAAGTGTTGCCACGCGCAGTAGTGCCGGCCGGCCCACCACGTTGTAACTGAGCAACGTATGAGGCGGCACGGAAGGGAATTTGAATATCGGGGCAAAGACATTCGAACCGGTCTCGTCGGCGAAGACGACGTCGGCCTCCTCGGTCAAGTGATTGAAGAGCGCGAGCAGTGTGGTCGCTCGTTCCTCGTCGCTGATCGAGACGTCGCACAGAAAGAGCCAGGTGGTGGTCGCCGCGTCCAGCGCGGCGTTGGCCGATTCAATCGCGACCGACGCCGCCAAGCGTTCGTCGACCTCGACGGTCGTCACGTCGTCGGTGGATACTTCAAAGGAGGCGAGGTTGATAAATCGAATGGAGGTCTTGGGTGAGTAGTTATAAGGAAAAATATTCGATTCAGCTGTTTTCAATGGAGCGGTGGCGAATCGGGCGGTGGCTTTGGTTGGTTCGCTGTCTTGTTGCGACGATCGTATTCGACGAAAGAACTGGAGTATCGGACGGCCGAATCGACGCGCTAAGCGGTAGCGCCGGGTGTCTTCGCCGAGGAGTTCACCGAGTATTCGCTGCCACCACTTGCCGGACATCCGACGCATGTCGCCGTGGAACGCGGCCCATCGGCGCTTCATCTCCTGATCGGTTACGACGGGCTGATCGGACTCGCCTTCGAGATCGAATCGGTGGAAGGCTGGCACGCGGTCATGCTTTCGCTCGAGGGAGGATGATCGTCAGAAGCGGCGACGTGCTCCAAATTTAACCGCCGCGAAGCGAACGGCGCGTGAACGCGCCCTTGGTGCGTTCGACAACATCGATATCGCCCTGCGCGGGCTCGTACTTCGACGCGGAGGGCATGTTAGTTTCGATTCTCAATTGATCTGCCAGGTCAGATCACACAAGAAAGAGGTGGGCATGACTGACGTCGTGGAGCGGAGCGAAGACGCCTCATCCCCGAACCGATTGAACTCCGGGGTCCTCGGACTTTTCGATTCGGTGATCATGGGTATCGCCGGTTCGGCGCCGGCCTATTCCATTGGGGCAACGACCGGGGCGCTCTTTTTCGCTGTCGCCTACGGCGGACCCGCGGCCCTGTTGTACTGCGGATTCTTCATGTTTGGCATCGTTTGGGCCTTCAGTTACTTAAGCCGCGATGACTCGCACGCCGGTGCGGCCTATTCATGGGTCCGTCGAGCTATCCACCCAATCCTGGGTTACCTGTCCGGTTGGGCCCTCATCGTGTCCGCCCTTCTCTTCATGGTGATCGCCACGTTCCCGGCCGGCTCCAGCGTGCTACGACTCTTTTCCAGCACGCTGTATAAGCAGACCGGTCCGGTCACGATTCTGGGCGCCTTGTTCTTCTTCGCCATGGTGGCGGCGGTGGCCCTGGGCGTGACGGTCACGGTGAAGGTGCAAATCCTGATGTCCACCGTTGAAATTTTCCTGCTCTTGTTGTTCGCCGGATTGGCGCTCTTTCACGCCCACCACGTGACCGCATTCTCGTGGCACTGGTTCTCGCCGTCTGTTTTCAGTGGTCACCACACCAACGACTTCGTGGCCGGTGCCTTGCTCGCCGCCTTCTACTACTGGGGATGGGATGTGACCGCGAATCTCAATGAGGAGACGAAGAACGCCAAAAAGACCTCCGGCCTCGGGGGACTGCTCGGAACGTTCGTGGTCTTTTTGCTCTTTGAAGTGTTCACGGTCGCGTCGAACATGACCTTGAAGCCGAGTACCTTGGCGAATTCGAGCAACGTGGCCGACTTCATGTACAACTTGGGACAGGCGGTGTGGCACGGTCTCGGCGGCAAGTTGCTCATCGTGGCGCTGCTGCTCTCCACGGTCGCCACGCTCGAAACGACGCTCATCCAAGTGACGAGGACGCTCTTCACGATGGGACGCGACGAAACGCTGCCCAAGGTACTCGGGACGACGCACCCGACGCGCAAGACGCCCTTCGTCGCGACCATGGTCGTCACGGTGCTTTCACTGGGGCTCTTCGTGGCCAGCCAGTACGTCGGCTCGGTGGGCAACATCTTGGTTGATGGCTACAACGCCATTGCGATTCAGATCTGCATCTACTACAGTCTCGCCGGACTCTCGGTCGTGATCCTGTATCGTCGCCAACTGTTCAAATCAGCAAACAACTTCATCTTCATTGGGCTCTGGCCGTTGCTCGGAGCGGTCTTCATGATCTACCTGTTCGTCAAGGCGCTACCCGGCTTGAACACCGTCGAGTTGATCGTGGGACTCGGATCGATGGCGCTCGGATTCATCCCCATGGCGTGGTACTGGTACAAGGGCGCTCCGTACTTCAAGATGCCCGACAAGCTCGACCGTCACGCGCAGTTGCTCGAACTCAAGCAGATGGAAGAACTTCTCTAAAGCCCGACTTCGATCAAGTTCCGGGCTGCCTCTATTCGCTGGCCGGTCGACGCCAGAGGTCGATACCGCTCTCCACGGCGAACGCGTCGATCCGCGTCAACTCCTCGGCGCTGAAGTTCAGGTTGTTAAGAGCATCGAGGTTCTCGTCGAGTTGTGCGACACTGCTGGCGCCCAGCAGCACCGACGTGACTACAGGATTTCGTAACGCCCACGCGATGGCGAGTTGAGCCATGCGCTGTCCGCGCTCGTGGGCGATCTCGGTCAGACCTCGAACGCGAGCGAGGTTCTCCTCGTTCAGCATTCGAGTGGCCAGCGACGAGTCATCTTTCGCCGCGCGCGAGCCACTCGTCGATCCGTCGAGGTACTTGTCGGTGAGGAGCCCCTGACCGAGGGGGGAGAAGGCAATGCAGCCCACCCCTTGTTCGTCGAGGACGTCGAGGAGTCGATCCTCGATCCAACGATTCAGCATCGAGTACGACGGCTGGTGGATCAAGAGCGGCGTGCCTAGGTCGCGAAGGATCGTGATGGCCTGTTGGGTGCGTTCGTCGGAGTACGACGAAATGCCCACGTAGAGGGCCTTGCCCTGGCGAACGGCATGATCGAGCGCGCCGAGTGTCTCCTCCATCGGCGTCGTGGCGTCGAAGTGGTGATGGTAGAAGATGTCGACGTAGTCCAGTCCCAGGCGCTTCAGGCTCTGGTCGAGGCTGGCGAGCAGGTACTTACGCGATCCCAGGTCGCCGTAAGGGCCGGGCCACATGTCCCAGCCGGCCTTGGACGAAATGATCAGTTCGTCGCGCAACGACGAGAAGTCCTCGCGGAGCAGTCGGCCGAAGTTCGTTTCGGCGCTGCCGTAGGGCGGACCGTAGTTGTTGGCGAGGTCGAAGTGCGTCACGCCGCGATCGAATGCGCGACGAATTATCGCACGCTGGGCATCGATCGTGCGGTCGTCGCCGAAGTTTTGCCAAAGCCCGAGGGAGATGGCGGGGAGCTGAATTCCGCTGCGGCCACAACGTCGGTATTGCATCGATTCGTAGCGGTCGGGTGAGGGTTGGTAGGTCGGCATGGCGCCATCGTAACGGTCGCGTCTTCGCCGTCGCCACGAAAGACCGCGTCCAGATCGCAAAGTATCCCCGGTGGTCTCGAGCTTGATCCTCTCATTGAGGAGTTCACGCTGAATAGTCTTCAAGGAACAATCAATTTTCGAGAAGGTGATGAACAACCGTGAAATTTAGGTTCAGACGACGCAGGTGGATGGGTCCGAAGCACGGCCCCGCTCTGGGAGTTGCGGTCTTTACCGCAAAGGATTCCACCGTTTCCCGCGACATGACGGCTACTGTCGGCGAAAGTGGTCGGCTTCGTCAGTGGTCACTCGACCATGGCGTCGTTCTCAACGATGACGCGCAAAGCCTGGAACTCTTGGACGCATACATTGATGCGTGGAATGCGGACCCCAGTCACTACGAGAGGGTGGACCTCGGCAATGAAGTGGGTACGTATTTAGGTAACGCCATTCTTAAGAACGTCGCTGGCACCCGTTGGCGAGTGTGGCCCAATGGGCACCCCGTGATTGCGCTGGTGTCCGGTCGAGAACTGGACGTCACCGCGTTAGTGGGTGACCGACTTCTGCGGTCGGGGCCGAGCCTTCAATCGATCTACGCACGGGCTCTGTCCGAATAGTCAGGCCCTGAGGACCAGTCCTTGAACGACGAAGTGGTGAGGCATTGGGTCAACGCCACTGTGTAGTACCACGAAGTACTTTGGGCGGTTACCCATATATCTTCGTGCGCAGAAAGGGTCCAATCTTGTGAGAATGCGCACGTTCCGTTCGTGGCCGAGGGCTCGTTGAAGTGACGAACGGTTTCCGTGTCGCCTGGTACAGGTTCGTTGCCACGTTTCGAGTTCGTTGGAGCGGCTACGTGACCATCGTGTTGTTGGTGGGACTTTTAGGAGGCCTGTCCATGGCCTCGGTCGCCGGCGCTCGACGCACGCAGTCGTCCTTTGCCACTCTCATGGCCCGAGCCAACTCATCCCAACTCTTCGGACTCACGGGCGTCTATAACCCCACGATTGGTCAGATTGGATATTCCCCTTCGTTGAACATGAGGATCGAACATCTGCCTTACGTCAAGGACGTGAGGAGCCTCATCGACATGAACCTCATCGTCCTCAACGCCAAAGGTGCGGTGGTCCCCGCCTCCGAAGGTCAGTCCTTCACCGGCAGCCTCAACGGCGAGCAGTTCACCCAGGACCGCGTTCTCATCACCAACGGGCGCCTGCCAGATCCCAAGAAAATTAATCAGTTCGCGATGGATTCTGCGACGGCCAAGCAATTCGGATTTCATTTGGACCAAGTTGTGACGTTCGTCGCGTTCTCCAACAAAGAGATCGGACTCTTGAACAATTTGAGTCCGCAGACGGCTCTAAAAAAGTTGAAGCCCGTGCTCAGACTTCGGGCCACCTTGGTAAGCACCGGTGCGGTACAACCTCATGATCTCTTGCAGGATCAGGTCGACCAGGGAAACGGAGCGGTGGTGCTCTTCACACCGGCACTGGCAAAGCGCCTCGCGAACTGTTGCGTGAATACTTCCATCAGCGCCCTGCAACTGGTCGGTGGCACGGCGCACCAAAATCAGGTCGAGAGTGAAATAGCCAAGACGCTGCCCAAGGGTCTGCCCTTCGATTTCACCGCGGTGTCGCAGATTGAATCGACGGCCAGTCAAACGCTGCGGCCCGAGTCGATCGCCCTCGGCGTTTTCGGCCTGATTGCGGCGATCGCCATGTTGGTCATCGCCGGTCAAGTGATCAGTCGACGCCTCCGCTTCAACGCCACCGACCTCACGGTCCTTCGGGCCTTAGGTGCCACTCCATCCACGACTGTGGTGGACGGCCTCATTGGGATCGCCATGTCCATCGTTGCGGGTTCGATCTTGGCCGGCGTCGTGGCGATAGCCCTATCGCCGCTGGCGTTGCTCGGTCCGATTCGACCGTACATTCCCAACGGCATCAACTTCGACTGGACCATCATCGGCATTGGCGTGGCCGTGACGATGCTGGTGTTGGCTTCGCTCGCCGTAGCCTTCGCTCTTCGGGTCACTCCTCTTCGATTCACTCCGCGTCGCCAAGTGACGAGCGTCCGCGGTTCGAGCGCGGCACGAGTGGCCGCCAACGCGAACCTGCCGGTGTCGGCGGTCACGGGCATTCGCCTCGCCTTGGAACCGGGTACCGGGCGCAACACCGTACCCGTTCGCTCGGCCATCCTCGGCACGGTCTTCGCGCTCATGATCGTGACCTCCACCATCACTTTTGGCGCCAGCCTGCATACCCTGGTCGCCCAGCCCCCTCTATACGGCTGGAACTGGACTTATGAAATGAATGGCGGCGGCGGCCTTGGTGACATCCCGGCCAAACCGGTCGTGAAGCTCCTCGATCAAAGCAAATACGTGTTGGCCTGGTCGGGTGTCTACTTCGGACTCTTGAAGATTGACGGCCAAAATGTCTCGGTCATGGGCGCCAGCCCGCACGCCAGCGTGAGTCCCCCCATTTTGACCGGACACGGTTTCAATGACGTGAACCAAATTGTCCTCGGAGCGGCGACGCTGAACCAACTGCACAAGCAGGTTGGCGACTCGGTGGAGGTGAGTGCCGGCGGCCCGTCCACCAAACTTCGGATCGTGGGAACGGCGACGTTGCCCACGATCGGCGTTGGTGGCATTAACCACCTCGACATGGGAAGTGGGGCCATACTCTCGTACCAACTGATTCCCCTCAACCAACGAAACCTCTTCGACGTGACGGCCGGTCCTAACGCCATCCTGGTGCGAACAAAACCGGGAGTTAATCATCGAGCGGCACTTCGTGCACTGAGCGCCATATTGGTCAAACTGGGCGGCAACAACAACGGAGCGCAAGCCCAAGGCGTGCAGCGCCCGGCCCAGATCATCAACTACGGTTCGCTCGGTTCGACGCCCGTGGTGCTCGGTTCCGCACTCGCGGTGGGAGCGGTCGTGGCCATGGGACTCACGCTCATCACCTCGGTGCGACGACGACGTCGTGATTTAGCGCTGCTCAAGATTCTGGGCTTCACCCGACGTCAGTTGGCCGCCGCCATCGCCTGGCAGTCGAGCGTCGCGACGACCATCGGCACGGCCATCGGTGTGCCACTCGGTGTGGTGCTCGGTCGATTCCTCTGGGACCTTTTCGCGCACGAGATCTACGCGGTACCGAGTCCCGTTGTTCCGCTTTCGTCGGTCGTATTGATCGTCGTGAGCGCTCTCGTCCTCGCTAATCTCGTTGCAGCCATTCCCGGTCGAGTTGCCGCTCGTACCCCTACGGCGTTGCTACTTCGCGCCGAGTAGGTGCGGGAAAAAGCGCCGAGCACCACTCACGGCGCATCTTTGCAGAAGACCATCTCGGGATCGCCTTCGTCGATCCCTTCGAGCTGTCCACTGAAGTGCCAGCCCGCCTTTTCCAACAAGCCGATCATCGCTGCATTCGATTGGTTGGTTGACGTGAAAATGCGATCAGATGATGACTGAGTGACAGCCTCATTGAGCAGAATGCCACCGATTCCCTGACGGCGCATGTCATCGCTCACGGTCAACAACTCGACAAAGTCTCGACCGAAGAATGAGCGTTGCGTGACTACCACGAAACCCAAAAGCTGATCTTCGTTTCCAACGACGATGACCTCGCCTGATTGCACTCGTGCCGTCAATAGTCCGTTCCGCTCATGACCAACCGGCGCGCCGCGGTCAAGCGCCAGCACTTGATCGAGGTCCGTCGGAGTTGCTCGGCGCGCTGAGCCATTCATGTTGGTCACAAGTACAGTCTGGCTCCGCCTTCACGACATCGAGGAACGCCGAAGTGAAACAGCATGCGGTCGCCACCTCGGTGCGACCGAATTGGCCGCGGAAATGATCGCACAGTTCTTTCGGCTGCCTTCCTCGAGTTTCCAGAGTCATTCGCGACGAGGGGCGCGCCGGCATAAGAATGCGACCATGCTCGTAACCCTGCCGGATAACACTGCGGTGCTCGCTCAGGGTCGTCTCGGTTTGGTTCCTCATGAGCGGATTCGCCTTCCCGATTACGCGGTGTACCTCGATGAGCGATGGGCCGACGACCCCAATGTGACCTGGCCGTATCGAGTGATTGATTGGCCCGACTACGGACTGCCGAACGATGAAGAAGAGATGTTCGGTGTCATCGTGGACATCCACGTTCGAGCCAAAAAAGGCGAGCTCGTGGAAATCGCGTGCTTCGGTGGTCTCGGTAGAACAGGGACGGTCCTTAGTTGTCTGGCCGTCCGCGCGGGCGTGGAACTTCGAGAGGCCGTCGATTGGGTGCGAGTTCACTACGACCAACGAGCGGTTGAGACGGATCAGCAACGCGAGTTCATCGAAAGATTCGCGATTTTCATGTGAACCGGTGGCCGGTCGAGTTACGAAGCCATTCGACCTGAATTCATTCCACGGCAACAGACGAACCTCGCGTGATGGCTAGCGTGACCCAGGTGAGCATGGTGTTCGACGACGACTCCTCGGCGGCCTGGAATGAGATGTTCAGTGCGCCGGGAAGTCCGCGACCGATCTACGAACGACTCTTCGCCGAGTTAGGGCGCTATCAACCGGCGGAACTCCGTCAGCGATCCGAACAGCTGTCACACACCTTTTCCGAACGAGGGGTGACCTTCGCACACAGCGGCGAGGAACGGCCCTTCCCGCTCGACGTCGTACCGCGCCTGATCGGGGCGATGGAGTGGGACCACCTCTCGCGGGGGATCGGTCAGCGAGTCCATGCTCTCGAGGCGTTCCTCGCCGACATCTACGGCGAGGGTCGCATATTCGCCGAAGGAGTCATCCCACGATCGGTCGTCACGTCGAGTCCGTATTTCTGTCGCCCGGCCTTCGCGGTCGATCCCCCCAATGGCGTACGCATCACGGTCGCGGGGATCGATATCGTGCGCGACGAGATCGGTAACTTTCGAGTGTTGGAAGATAACGTCCGCATTCCCTCGGGCGTGAGCTACGTGATCGAGAACCGTCGAGCGATGACCCAGACGTTCGCGTCACTCTTCTCCGATCACCGGGTGCACCCGGTCGACTCTTATCCGGCCCATCTCTTCACGGCCCTGCGCGCGGCCGCGCCACCGAACCAGAGTGACCCGGTCATCGTCGTGCTCAGTCCCGGCGTGCACAACGCGGCCTACTTCGAACACGTGTTGCTCGCGCGCATGATGGGCGTGGAACTCGTCGAAGGTCGCGACCTCCTCTGTCGTTCGAACCACGTGTACATGCGAACGACGAACGGCGAGCGACCGGTGCACGTGATCTACCGCCGCGTCGACGACGATTGGCTCGATCCACTCCAGTTCTTACCGGACTCGACCATCGGAGTGGCGGGACTCGTGAACTGTGCGCGCTCCGGAAACGTCGTCATCTCGAACGGGATCGGCAACGGCGTCGCCGACGACAAGCTCGTCTACACCTATGTGCCGGAGTTCATCCGTTTCTATTTGAGTGAAGAGCCACTGATCGAGAATGTCGAGACCTACCGCCTCGAGGACGACGACGTCCGCCACGAGGTATTGGGGTCGCTCGCGTCGTACGTGGTGAAACCGGTCGACAGTTCCGGTGGCAAGGGAATCATCATCGGCCCCCAGGCCGACGAGAAGACGCTCGCGAAGACCGCCGAGGCCGTGACCGAGTCGCCCCGCAATTGGATTGCTCAACGGACTGTCTCGCTCTCAACCCACCCGACGTTGGTGGATGACGGCGTGAGTCCCCGGCACATCGACCTACGACCGTTCGCCGTCAACGACGGCGAAGAGGTTTGGGTCCTACCGGGCGGCCTCACCCGAGTCGCGCTGGGCGAGGGCGAGTTGGTGGTGAACTCCTCGAGGGGCGGTGGCTCGAAGGACACATGGGTCTTGACTGACGAATCGATACCTCTTAGCGAATCGCGCGTCATCAAGCAGCGTCTGCGTAACTTCAACTTCAGTCCGCGACAAGACGGCAACGTGGGACGAGGTGACCAGTGAGTGAGCGGGGCATGCTCTCTCGCTTGGCCGAGTCGCTGTACTGGATTGGCCGCTACCTTGAACGCTCCGACGATACCGCGCGCATCGTCGACTCCTACGTGCACCGCATGGTGGAAGACCCTTTCAACGACGAGGACGCCACCTGTCGCTCGCTCTATTCGATCCTAGGGATCGACGTGGACTCCGACGAACCAGTGACGACCGAGCAGATGCTCCAGCACATCGTGTACGACGCCGATAACCCGAACTCCATCGCCGGCTCACTGAGCGGCGCCTTCGAGAACGCGCGAAGGAGCCGCGAATTCATCTCCTCAGAGATGTGGGTCGCGCTGAATTCAACCCGCAACCGCCTGCCGCAGATGGAAAACACGGCACGCCGACTCGGTCCGTCGCAATATCTCTTGTTCGTTCGTGAGCGCGCGGCACTCCTCGCCGGACTCATCGACACCACGCTGAGCCACGACGACGGCTGGCACTTCTTGGTGCTCGGTCGAAGCATCGAACGCATCGACATGACGGCGAGACTCCTGCGCGGTCGAGTCCTCAGCGAAGAGCACGCGCCCGACTGGTTGGCGTTCCTTCGAGCTTGCGGCGCTATGGAGGCCTTCATGCGCTCGACCCGTGAGATCCACAACGCGAACGGGGTCGCCACGTTCCTCCTGCTCGATCGCCTGTTTCCCCGCTCGGTGCTCTACTCCTTGAACCTGGCCGACACCTGCCTGTACGAGATACAGCCGAGTAGTCAGCGCATCGCCACGGCCGACCTCGCCCGCCAAAGTCTGGCGCGGGCACGCGGTCGGCTCGAATTCATGGATCCGGCCGATCTGCTCGACCAGCTACCGGAACTTTTGGAGATGCTCGAAGAGACCTGCGTGCGGATCAACGACGCGGTGACCGATCGATTCTTTGGCCATGAGGACTACGTGGTGTGGTCGAGGGAGGGGGGATTGTGAACGAGACGCTCAGCCTCACCATTCGACACCACACTGGCTTCACCTACGACGGCCTCGCCAAGTCTTCCTATAACGAGGCGCGAATGACGCCGATCACGGGCGCGAGCCAGGAAGTGCGCCACGCCCGCGTCACGGTGCAGCCGGTGGTGCCGCTCTCGACGCACGCCGATTACTTCGGCACGATCGTCACGGCCTTCGACATCCAAGAGCCGCATCCCAAACTCGAAGTCGAGGCGCGCTCGAATGTCGAGAGCCGCGCCGGACTAGTAGCGCCGGCGATCTCGTGGCGCGAGCTACGCGCCCCGGCGCTCGTCGACTTCTTCTCGGAGTACCTGTTCGCGACCGAGCGCACCAAGCTGGCCGGCGACGTACTGGACCCGCTCGCAGAGTGGTCGCAGATCTCAGACCTGCACAGTTGCGTGGACGCCGTCAGTGCCTACGTGCGCGGGAACGTGACGTACCTACCCGGCGCCACGTCAGTCGAGGCGACGGCTCAGGAGGCGTGGGATCTGGGCGAGGGCGTCTGCCAGGATCTCACGCACGTTACGATCGGCTTGCTCCGCGAACTCGGAATCCCCGCGCGTTACGTGTCGGGCTATCTCTTCCCGCTGAGTGACGCCGATGTGGGTGAGGTTGTCGCCGGGCAAAGTCACGCGTGGATCGAGTACTTCTCGGGCGCCTGGACCGGCATGGATCCGACGAACGGAATTCCCGAGACAGAGCGCCACATCATCGTGGGCAACGGTCGCGACTACGACGACGTCGCACCCTTGAAGGGCGTGTACCAGGGTGCGGCGTCCTCGAGTCTGGGCGTCGTCGTCGACATGAGTCGGACGCACTAGGGCGAGACTACGTCGCCCGAAGCTAACGTGCCGAAATGTCGATGAGAGGGTCCATATTCGGGCGCAGAGCGCGAAGGATTCGCAGCAAATCGGCCGCCGGAAGGCTTACGCAGCCGGCCGTTGGCTGACCGGTCGAGACGTGCAGGAAGATCGCCGATCCCTGGCCGGGAACGATCGGATGCCGGTTATAGGCGATTACCGCGAAGTAGTCGTAGGACGGCACGGTCTGCCAGAGGGCTTCGGAGCCACCGCCGAAATCCGGCTTCACGCCACAGGGCACGTGGACGAAGTGGTTATAGAGCGGCGAGGACGACTGTTCGTCCCACCAGTCGCCGCAGACGAGGCGGTGGTACTGGTAGTCGACACCGGGATTGGCGTTCACGCCGTACATCGTGGATTGAAAACCGAAGAGTCCGAGGGGCGTGGTGTCATCTCCCTCGTGGTGATGCGCCGAGAGGCCGTTTCCCCCGACGAGCGCCGGGTACGGACCGGCGGCGAGGCGAAAGCATCCTCCTTGGCGAACGAAGTATTCCAGTGTGGCGCTCTGGGACCTCAGCGTCGGCGAAATGACGGTGATCAGTTGTCCGGAGCGTGAAGCGCCCGAGATACCGTCCGCCACGGCATTGCACGACGCGAGGCGCGGCCCGTCGAGGGCTCCAGCAGTTGTTGTGGGCAACGGCACAATCGCCATCAACATCGCGAGAACGAGCGAACGGGCGAAGGCTCGTTTCAACCGCCGGTGGAAGAGAAGTGCTGGTAGTCCGGTGATACGCTCCATCGTCCTCCCCAGAGCCACCCTACGGAAGCGAAGGCCTTGTTGAGTACGCCGCCCACTTCGGCCATGCCCGGGCGTACGTCACGTCGATTGATGTAGGCCTTACCGGCGAGTGGTTGCGCGACGCCGTTGAAGACGTAGGGATTCTGTAACGGGTTCACGTCGATCGCTTCGCCGTAGGCGTGCACCGACCATTGCTTGGGTCCGGTGGTCACGGCGTAGCGACAGTTGAACCCCGACGTGTTGTTCGCGGCCATGGAGGCCGGGTCCTTCCCCTGGAAATTCGATGTCGGGACCATCAGATGAATCGGAAAGCGCTTCGCGTACAGCGTGGCAAATACCTTCACGACTGTGGTCACGACGGTGGCGTTGACGACCATGGTGCCGACGCGCGCTCGACCGTCGAAGCCGACGTAGCGAAGTTCCAGGAGGCGCAGTTGGCTCGGCGCGACCGGACAACCCGGTCTCCACGACTTGCCCAGTTGGGCGGCGTTGACCAGCGCCATGCTCCAGGTGAATGGCGGCAGCACGACGTTCGACGCACCGCCGCTGGCGCCAAAAAGCAATGACCCGGCGAGCATCGTCGCACACAGTGCACCGCGAATGACTCGTCGATTATGAGTCGTCGCGCGCGATGAGGAGTCCGACATCGCCACAGAATAGTTCGCCGTAATTGAATCCAATCGTGTGCTCAATGAAATGGCGCAACGTGTCCATTCCTAGAATGCATCCATGGACCTCGAACTTCAGGACAGGGCATTTCTCATCACCGGTGGCACCGACGGACTCGGCTTCGCTCTCGCTCAGCGCCTGGTCGCCGAAGGTGCGTTGGTGGCCGTCTGCGGTCGCGACGAGGAACGGCTCGCTCGGGCACAAGAGTTGCTCGGCCGCGACGCCCTTTGTTCGAAGACCGACGTGACGAACGCCGACCAACTCGACGAATTCATAAGCGCCACGCTCACGCGATTCGGGCGACTCGACGGCGCGGTGAACAACGCCGGTCGAAGCGCGGGCACGCCAATCGCCACGTCGGACGATGACGAGTGGCGAAGTGACTACGAACTGAAAGTCATCTCCGCGCTGCACGTGGCGCGCCAGGTCCTGCCGGCTCTGGAAACGACGCAAGGAGCCATCGTCAATGTGCTGGCGATATTGGCGCGAACGCCGAACGCCAATACGACGCCGACGTCGGCGTCGAGGTTGGCCGGTTTGGCCCTGACCAAGGCGCTCGCCAACGAAGTAGGTCCGAAGTGTATCCGGGTCAACGCGATCCTCATCGGACTGATCGAGTCGGGGCAATGGGTACGTCGCGCCGCTGACGCGAACGTGTCGATTGATGAGTTCTACGCGACCATGGCGACCGGCGCGAAGATTCCGCTGGGGCGGGTCGGTCGCGCCGAAGAGTTCGCCGATCTGGCGGCGTTCTTGTTGTCGCCGCGCTCCAGTTACATCACCGGTGTCGGCGTCAGCATCGACGGCGGGATGTCGCCCGTCATTTGACGCGACGGCGGCGAAAATTTCCTAACGGCCTGCGGTAATAGATTTGGCAAGGAACACTGGGAGCGATGACCTTCAACCTTAAAGAGCTGATGGAAGAGCGGCACGGCGAGAACTTCGCGCTGCACGCCCAATACCTCAACCCGCAGCTCACGAAAGTCGTGACCACGCTCGGATTCGACCGTTTCTACGAACGCGGCGAGGGCTGCTACCTATTCGACGACGAAGACAACCGGTACCTCGACATGTTGAGCGGCTTCGGCGTCTTCGCCCTTGGACGGTCTCATCCGGTGATCAAGGACGCCCTTCGCCAGGCCCTTGACGCGGACTTACCGGGCATGGTCCAGATGGACTGCGCGCTCTTGCCGGGGCTCTTGGCCGAACAGTTGATCACGCGGAGTCCGAAACAGATCGAGCGACTGTTCTTTTGCAATTCCGGCGCGGAAGCCGTGGAGGCGGCCATCAAATTCGCTCGAGCGAGCACCGGTCGTCGGAGGATTCTGTATCACTCGCACGCCTACCACGGCCTCACGATGGGTGCGCTCGCCGTCAACGGCTCGGCCGATTTTCGTGAAGGTTTCGGACCGCTGCTGGCCGACACGACGGAGATTCCTTTCGGCGATCTCGAGGTACTGGTTCGAGAACTCAAACGCGGTGACGCGGCGGCCTTCATCGTCGAGCCGATCCAAGGTAAGGGCGTCTACGAACTCGACGCGACGCGCTGGCGCGAACTCGAGAACGCCGTGCACGGCGCCGGGGCGTTGTTTATTTGCGACGAAGTGCAAACGGGGCTCGGTCGAACCGGTGCGTTCTACGCCTTCGAGCACTACGGACTCGCCCCGGACATCATCACCATCTCCAAGGCGCTCTCCGGTGGATACGTGCCGGTCGGGGCCATGTTGACCAGTGACAAGATCCTTCGCGGCACCTACAGCTCGATGGAGCGCGCGATGGTCCACTCGACGACCTTCAAGAACAACCCGATGGCCATGGTGGCGGGACTGGCTACTCTGTCGGTCTTCGACGACGAGCACATCGTCGAGCACGCGGCGGCCATGGGAAACGTGTGGCGCGCCCGTCTGGAAGAGCTCGCGTCGCGTCACGAGTTCCTCCACGTCGTGCGCGGTCGCGGTCAGATGATCGGCATCGAGTTCGGTCGTCCGACGTCGCGCGGCGCGCGTCGTCGTTGGCGTTTGATCGAGGCGACGCGCACTGCGATGTTCACCCAGACGCTCGTGGTCCCGCTATTCCATCGATACCGGATCCTGACCCAGGTCGCCGCTGACAACATCAACGTGATCAAGCTGCTGCCGCCCCTCATCGCCGCTGACGCCGAGATCGACCTCTTCGTCAGTGCGCTCGACGAACTCTTGAACGAAGCCGAGCGAAGCGGGGCCTCACTGGTCGAGTTCGGCGTCACGATGACCAAGGGAATGTTGAGGCGAAGCCCCACGTCCAGGCGCGCCGCGGCCAAGTCGTGAGTTTCGAGCTTCATAAGGGCGACCGTGTGGTCGTCACCGGCGCGGCGGGCTTCATCGGATCGGCCGTCGTGCGCGCGTTGCTCGCGCGCGACGTCGACGTCGTGGCCTTCCTCGAGCCCGGTGCGGCGACCTCGAACCTCGACGGACTGGACGTGGAACGTCGAGAGGTCGACATCACCGGGGAGTCCCAATTGGCGGGCGCCTTCGAGGGCGCCAAGTACTGCTTCCATCTGGCGGCCAAGTTCGGCTTTTGGCCCAAGGACGCGGCCTCGTTCTACGACGTGAACGTTCGGGGCAGTCAAAACGTCGTGCGGGCCGCGACCGACGCCGGCGTCAAGCGCATCGTCTTCACCTCCACCGTCGCGACGCTCGGACTCTGGGAGACCAAGGAGGGACGACCGTCCAACGAAGACGACGTCGCCGACATCTCGCACCTTTACGGGAACTACAAGCAGACCAAGTACGTCGCCGAACACGAAGTGCTTCGTTTAGCGGCGCAGGGTGCTCCGGTCGTGCTGGTGTTGCCGACCATGCCGCACGGTCCTTTCGATCATCGACCGACGCCGTCCGGCAAGGTGGTGCTGGACTACTTGAACGGCCGGATGCCCGGCTACGTGGACACCGCGATGAATGTGGCGCACGTGGATGACCTCGCCGCCGGTCACTTGCTGGCGCTCGAACGCGGGCGTCAGGGCCGGAGCTACATCTGCGGCGGCGAGAACATCACCATGGCCCAGTTGCTGCGAACGCTCGCCGACGTAACCGGACTACCCCCAACCGAACGTCGTTTCCCCTCGATCTTTCCGATGATCGCGGGACGCGTTTCGAGTTTCATCGAGGGCGACGTTTTAGGTCGCGAGCCGAGAGTCTCCTTAGAGGCGGCGCAAATGGCCTCGACCACGATGACGTTCGACGACTCGAGGGCACGAGCCGAAATCGGTTATTCGTCGCGCCCGGCGTCCCAAGCGCTTTTCGATTCCGCCCAATGGTTCGTGGAGCACGGCTACGTCAGTGTCGAGCGGGCTCGCATGATTTCGTGGCACCTTCCGAAAGGGTCCGACTGAAACGGCTGGTGTCGCGAAGGACGGTGGTCCGGCGGTTCAGTTGAGATGAAGTGTGACCTTCGGTGCTACCAATACGATCTTCTCGTTCCAATGGCCGAACAAAATTGTCCCCAATGAGCCTTGGACGCTCTGGGTGACTTCGACGGGTAGCGGCTTCTTCGCGGTATTAAAATAGAGCGTCTCTTTGAACGAGGGTTCTAGTGCTGACTTGACGGACGTGCCCTTCAGGACGTCAACCTTCACACCGGCGAGGGTCACGCCCGGAGCGATGGTCACGGACGAGGTCATCGTCACTTCGGACATACCGGTCGAGATCGTCAGACCCTGGGCGACCTGTGCGTAGTAACCGCTACTCTCGGGAATCCCAAACCACTGACCGCCCAGTTCGTTCGCGTTCGCCTGGGATAGTCCCATGTACGTGGTGAGAATCGAGGCGTCACCCTTGACGTAGAGATTCCCCTTGATGAGTTCAGCGATGACGGAGTTGCTCTTACCAGACTGGGAGAGAGTGACCGTCTGTCGCCCGGCGTGTCGACCGGCGTCAGTGACCTGCACAATTTGAAGGCCGGACATCGACGCGGTGGTGGTCACGCGCACCGAGAGTTCCGCGTTGGCGTCGGCCACGACTTGCTTCATCTGCTCGTACGGCGTCGATTTGGAAGCCGCTCCCGACGGGGTGCTCGCTGAAGCGATGATGGCCGCG
This sequence comes from Acidimicrobiaceae bacterium, assembly GCA_003170315.1. GTDB lineage: Bacteria > Actinomycetota > Acidimicrobiia > Acidimicrobiales > RAAP-2 > RAAP-2. Next base: position 80,436 of record PNAH01000033.1, on the reverse strand, counting down.
GAGGCGAGGACCGAGAGCCATAGTCGAATCTTCATTGCATCCTCTGATAGTTATCGATCTCACCTCGCGGGCGAGCGAGATCTCCTGCATCGTAGGCGACGCTCTACATACAACGGTCGCCGGATCGGGACCTTTGGTGTCCATCGTCGCGACGAACGTTAATTGAGTTGACTTATCCGAAGGCGCAAAAAGTCGCGTTCCACGTGATTCTCGGTCAGCAGGGCCGCCTCTTCAAAAGCCTCGCGTGCTTCAGTGAACCGCTCGAGTCGTTCCAGACAGTCGCCACGAGCGGCGGCCAAGTAGGGATAGGTGCTGAGCTGTGGCTCGGCGCTCAACTCTTCGAGTGCCGCCAGTCCAACTGACGGGCCTTCGGCGAAACTGAGGGCCACGGCACGATTCAGCGCCACCACGGGGGAGGGCCACGCGTCAAGTAACAAGTCGTAGAGCCCGACGATCTCGGTCCAATCGGTCTCGTCCCAGTGCGAGGCACTCGAATGGACCGCGGCAATGGCCGCCATCAAGGTGAAGCGTCCGGGGCGTCCGCGCCGGATCGATTCGCCGACCAGCGCCAGGCCTTCGTCGATGGAGTCACGATGCCATTTCGAACGGTCCTGATCGGCCAGCGCGCGGAACTCCCCACCGGAGCCGACGCGAGAACCTCGACGCGAATCGGTGAGCAGAATCAACGCGAGCAGACTGGTTACTTCGGCATCGTCGGGCAACAGATTGTGCAACATGCGCGCCAGGTCGAGCGCTCGCTCGACGAGATCGACTTGGGAGAGGTTCTTGCCCACGGGGGCCGTGTGACCGGTCGTGAAGAGTAGATGAATCACCAACAGGACCGCATCGATACGGCCGCGGAGTTCGGCTCGTGCGGGGACGCGATAGGGGATTCGAGCGAGGACAATCTTCTTCTTGGCCCGGGTAAGTCGGGCCGCCATTGCCGACTCCTTGACCAAGAACGCTTTGGCGACTTCGGCAGTGCTGAGTCCGCAGAGCATTCGCAACGCGAGTGCCACTTGGGTGTCGGCCGCGAGGCTCGGGTGACAACAGGTGAAGATCAGTCGAAGACGGTCGTCTTCGAATCCGTCGTCCGCTGTTATTGGACCGGCGTCAACATCGCCGGTGACGAGAAAACGCTGCGACTTAACGGCGACGTCGCGACGTCGTCCTACGTCAATGGCGCGGCGTCGCGCCACTGTCGTCAGCCACGCACCGGGGTTCGCTGGAATGCCCTGTTCACCCCACGTCGCCAGCGCCCGGGCGAAAGCGTCTTGCGCGCACTCCTCCGCGACGTCGAAGTCGCGAGTGATTCGAATCGTGGCCGCCAGGACGAACGCCCATTCGTGACGGTGGGCGTTCGCGATGGCGACCGAGACGGCCGGACTTTGGCTGATGTTCAGCTCATGTCTCGAATCGGTCGAACTTCAATACCGCCAAAGGGGGCCGGTATGTCCTTGGCGATGGCGGTGGCGGCGTCGAGGTCGGCGGCCTCCACGACGTAGTACCCACCGATAGCTTCTTTCGTCTCGGCAAAGGGACCGTCGGTCGTCACCGATTTACCCGAAGCATCGGTGCGAACTGACGTCGCGGTCATCGAGGGCTCCAGGGCGTTGCCACCGCGAAGCGATGCGCCGTGCTTCTCGCCGAACTTATTGTGTCCGTCCATGATCTTGGTTGAGAACGCCTCGTCCGTGCCGGCCCACGATTCCTCGTTCGAGTAAATAAGAACTAAGTATTCCGCCATAACTGCTCCCTCCGGTGAGGCTCCCATTGAACCTCTCACCCTCAACGACGTGGTGACTCGTGTCGAATCGACAATAACTTTCTAGACCACGAGGAATATCTTCGCTCGAAACCTTCGGACGCCTCCTTTCCTACCGATTTCGGCGACGACGGGCCACCCTAAGGTTGGTCGAACGCGTCTCGAACGCGAGATGGGACCCAAGAATGGCCTCGAAGAAGTGGACGCAGAACGATCTACCCGATCTCTCCGGGCGGACAGTCGTCGTCACCGGTGCCTCGAGCGGCATCGGCCTCGTCACGGCCCGCGAACTCTGCGCCCACGGCGCCCGGGTGATCCTGGCCGTTCGAGACGTCGAAAAGGGTCGTGCGGTCGCCAAGGACTTCGTCGGCTCCTTCGAAGTTCGCGCGCTCAACCTGGCCGATTTGGAGTCGATTCGTTCCTTCGCCGCCGAGTGGACCGGTGACCTGGATGTCTTGATTAACAACGCGGGCATCATGATGGCGCCGGCCTTTCGCACCATTGATGGCTTCGAACTGCATTTGGGCACGAACCACCTTGGACCGTTCGCGCTGACGAACCGGCTCTTGCCCTTCATCACGGACCGCGTGGTCACGGTGTCGTCAATCCTGCATCGGCGAGGAATGATCCACCTGGACGACCTCCATTTTGATTCACGTCCCTACGTCGCCATGACGGCCTATCAGGACTCGAAGTTGGCCAATCTCTTGTTCACGCTCGAGCTGCAACGACGACTGACCGAGAGCGGGAGCGCGGTCCGCGCCGTGGCGGCCCATCCGGGGATTGCGCGCACGAATCTCGTCGCTCACGTACGTGGCGTGAACGGATTCGTGAACTCACTCTCGCAGCACCTATGCAACGATGCGCAGAAGGGCGCTCTACCCACGCTCTTTGCCGCGACCCAGGACATTCCCGGTGGCAGTTACGTCGGTCCGAACGGGATCGGACACTTGCGGGGATATCCGATCGTCCACGCAACGTCACGGCGGGCAACGGATACGGCCATGGCAAGACGGTTATGGGACGTCTCGGCCGATCTGACTGATACCGGTCACTAACCGGCGCAACACGAGAAACGGATCCTTGGTATTGTGACCGGAGTACGCCGAATCACCGCGCACGTTGTGTTCCATTTGTCATTTCGTTCATGGAGATTTGACCCACAACTTGTTAGGTTTTCTCTGTTCGCGTTCACCCTGGTCGGGGAGTGAGCGCAGGGCGAATGGACGTACGTAGTCGCTATACCGACCAGTTTTCGAAGTCAGCAACCTTTGCCAACTTATGGTCCTAGCAAGGGAGGGCCGTATGACGCTCAGAAGAACCGTGATCGGCATAGGCCTCGCCGTGATCGCCTTCGGGATCTGGACACTCGCTCGAGTCCACTCCCGGGTCGGGACCTGCACCGTGACCAATGGCCTGGGCGCGACGCATTCGAGTATCGATTCGACCTGCGTGCGAACGCTGATGGCGTACTCCTTAGGCTTCGTCTTCGTCGCCTCCGGTCTGATCCTCGCCGTGATCGCCTTCACCATGATCGCCAAGCAACAGCGCTACGACCTGCGCAGCGAGTTGAAGGCGGTGCCTCGAACGTGGGCCAAGCGCCACTACGTGGCGACCAGCGACGGCTTGGACGAATCTGACGCCGGGACGCCAACGATCTATACGATCAAGACGGACTGAAGCCTTCAGCGAATTGATTCACCACTGAACTTATGATGGGCCAATGACGATCGAACTCGTGCCGATTCCCGAAGAGTTGCCGGACGTCTTGCCCACCGAGCGCCTCCTCGTGAACGGCATGGCAATTCCCGAAGTGCGAAAGAACTATCGCCACATCGAGAACTGGCGCAACGTCCGCGCGGTGACGATGGTCTGGCTGTGGACCGCGGCGCTGGCCTACTGCGGTGTGCGCTTCGGCCCGTTCGCGGCGCTGGCCGTTTTCGTCTTGATGGGACCGATGCACGCGCGTTTCGCGATTCTGATGCACGAGTCGGCCCACAAACTCCTGTTCTCCAACAAGCGAGCCAATGACTTCGTGGGCAAGTGGTTCATTGCCTACCCGGCGATGGTGCCGATCTCGATCTACCGGCGGGCCCACTTCGCTCATCATCGTGAGGAGTTCGGCCCGGAAGAGCCCGACATGGCCTTTTACAGCGGCTATCCCTGCGAGCCCAGCGACCTTCGACGTCGACTGCTTCGCGACGCTGTCGGCATCTCGGGCTACAAGAACTTCAAATCGATCGTGATGGCGACGGCCAAGACGCAGAGTCGGGTCATCGCCTCATCGATCCTCGCCGTGCAGGCCGTCCTGTTCGGACTGTTCTGGCTGGGCACCGGGGCGTCGTGGTCGTATTTGTTGTTCTGGTGGCTACCGTGGATGACCCAGTGGCGCGTGCTGAACCGACTGCGTGCGATCGCCGAACACGGCGGCATGTTGAAGAGCGACGACCGGCGGCTTACGACCCACAACGTGCGCCAGCACTGGCTGGCCAAGTTTTGGTTCGTCCCGTACAACACCGGTTGGCACCTGGCCCACCACGTCGACATGGGAGTGCCGTGGCACAACCTGCCGGCGTACCACCGTGAACTCCAATCGGCCGGCTACGTGACTGCCGAGATCACCTTCGAGAACTACTTCCAGCTCTGGCGCAGCGCCACGGCCCTGGCCCGGTCTTCGCGGTCCTGATACTGCCGTTCAGGGATTCGAGTACTCAGTTCAGCGGTCGCACGGTCGGACGTCACGGCCGTGCGGTAAGAATCTGTTGACCATCGACATAAAGGAGTGTAAGTGGGAGAGATTTCCAAACTAGGTGCCGTATCGCTGAGCTGTCCCGACCCGCACGCGTTGGCGCTCTTCTATTCGGCGCTGCTCGAGAAAGAGATCACCTTTGAGTCCGACGATTTCTCGGCGATCCAGCTGGACAACATCTGGCTCACGATGCAGCGCGTCGCGGGCTTCAAGCCCTCGACGTGGCCGACGAGTGAAACGCCGTCACACGTTCATTTGGACTTTTCGGTCTCCAATCTCGACGCCGGCGAAGCAGCAGCCATCGCCGTGGGCGCCGCCTTGGCCCCCGACCAGCCGGAACCTGAGCGGTGGCGAGTCCTGCTCGACCCGGCGAGCAACCCGTTCTGCGTCACCATGCTCATTCCTGACTGACGCCACGCACCTCGAAAAGCCCGAAACCGCGGCGTTTTTGACGGAGGCGCTGTGCCATCGGGAAAAAATCGCAAATTCCGCGAACCTTTCCGAAGGTATCGGAGTCTCTACATATGTGCACAGAAATATGGGGACGCGACGTCACGGGAAGGTCACCTAGATGAGTGACGCCGTCGACGTCGACGAACTTCGAACCTGGCTCGAGGACGGCTACGCGAGCTCCGTTCGGACCGCGTACCTGATCCTGGGGAATCGATCCGACGCCGAGGACGCCGTTCAGGAATCGTTCCTGCGCGCGTGGAAGTTCCGTGATTCTTTGGTGACGGGATCGAGTTTCAAGCCCTGGCTCTACCGCGTGGTCGTGAATACTTGCAACTCCAAGCTACGCAAGGAGATTCCTCATCGTCATCGTCGTCGCCCCGACGACGATCTGGACGACGTTGCCGTGATTGACGACCGCATGGCCCAGGTCGCGGTTACCAACGACGTGATGACGGCGTTGAAGGACCTTCCGGCGCACTTGCGCATCGTCATCGTGCTTCGCTACTACGCCGATCTCAGCGAGCACGACATCGCCAACGTCATCGGCCGCCAACCCGGGACCGTCAAGTCGCGTCTCAATGAAGCGCGACGTCGCCTCGCTCTTCATCCGGCCCTTCAGTCCGAAGCGCCGAGTCCCATCAATGCTCGTAAGGAGAGTCAGTCATGACCACGTTTGACGAAGAGAAGTTGCAGCGTGCCCTTCGCGAGACCGCCGATGGATTCGCGGTCTCCGAGGGCGCCATGGACCGGATTCTTGACGAGGCCCGAGAATCGCCCGGTTCCGAAAAGCAGCCACGGATCCGCTCTCTCGTGGAACGCACCGGACGAGTTCGATCGAGCGTGATGGCCGCTGCCGCATGCGTCGTGGTCTTGGCGGTCGCCGTGCCTCTCTTCAATTCCGAAGGTACCCCGAGAGTCCAAGTCCCCAACAATGCCCTCAAAGAATTGAATACGCACGGCGCTCCGGCTCCCGCGATTCCGCCAGCGCCAAATTCAGGAGTGCAGGGGACTGGATTCACTAACACTTCAGGCCTGTCGGTGGTGATACCAACTTCGAGCAAGACCATCGGAAAAACGGGCGCGAACACGAGCGAAGCGTCGTTGGTCACTTCGCTGCGAGTGGAGGAGGTCGGGACCATTCAATTGACCGTCGGTGGCCAGAAATTCCAGTCCACGCTGACGCAACTGACCGACTTCGCCACCACCGACGGGGGATTCGTCGCCAGCACGCAGTCCCACATCGGCACGAAGGCCTCCCGCTCCTTCTCAACCGGCACCATCGTCCTGCAAGTCCCCGAGCGCAATTTCACGATGCTGGTCGATCAAGTGCGACACTCGGGAGTTGCGACCTCAGTGGTCACCTCCGCCAACGACGTCACCGGCCAGTACGTGGATCTGCAAGCTCGGATAAGCGCGTTGCAGGTGAGTCGTACGCAGTACCTGAAGATCATGTCGCGGACCAATTCCATCGGCGGCATCCTCTCGGTGCAGGAACAACTGGACTCCATCCAAAGCCAGATCGAGCAGTACCAGGCGCAATTGAACCTGCTGAATAGCGAAACGACCTACGCCACCTTGACGGTCTCATTGAGTGAATCCGGACATCCAGTCATCGCGCACAAGCACCCGGCCACGGGTGTGGACAAGGCGTGGCACGAATCCCTCCACGGCTTCGCCGCCGGATTCGAATGGTTGATCCGAATCGCCGGCCCACTACTGTTCGCGCTTCTGGTGCTCGCCGCACTCTTGGCCCTTGGTCGACTGATGTGGCGCGCGACCGAACGTCGGCGCAGTCGGATCAACTGAGTAGACACCGGTCTGATTCGCGACTCCATTTCGGCGCCGGACCGTCGAACCTGGAGTAGAGGCAGCGCTACCATCGCGTCATGTCCGGAGTGACACCCGATCAACGGCCGACGCGCGAGGGCGAGATCGCCACGGAAAAGGTGCGACGGATCTGCATGGATCTACCGCTCGTCGTCGAACGCCTGAGTCATGGCGAGGCATCGTGGTTCATCAATGACAAGAAGAACTTCGTGGCCATGTCCGATCATCACCATGACGAACGGGTCTCGGTGACCTTCGCCGCCGGGGCCGGAGTGCAGGAATCACTGATCGATGAGGACGCCGAGCGGTACTATCGACCTCCTTACGTCGGCGGGCGCGGATGGGTCGGCGCGTACCTCGATGGCCACGAAGAGTGGAACGCGCCGCAGTGGGACATGCTGGGTGACCTGATCGTCGACGCGTGGCTACTTATCGCGCCTCCCAAGATCCGCCCCTTGCTCGATCCCCCGTCGTAAGACCAAGGCACCACACGGCGTCAGGTCGAGTGACGTTTCCCCTCGGCGACGTAGTGGCGATCCCCGGCGGTGTCGAGCCAGACGCGCATGACGCGGTTCGTCGAAGGGTCATTGAAGAGTTCCTCGGTTCGACGCCAGTCCGGGTTCGGCTTGTCGGCCTCGCCGTGGCGACGCAAAGCAATGCTGAGGACGAAGCACACGGCCAAGACCACCAGGATTACGGCAAAGACCGGATTCATACGGTCTACTCAGACTTTCGGAAGGTGACCACCGTGCCGTAGGCGACGATCTCGGTTAGGGACTGTCCGACTTCGGAGGAGTCGAAGCGCATCGAGATGATCCCCTCGCCGCCGATGAGCTGAGCGTTCTCGATCATCCGGTCCAGGGCGTGACGGCGACTGTCCTCGACCAACCGGGTGTACTGCTTCACCTCACCGCCGGCAAGTGATTTGAAGCCGGCGCCGATGTTGCGGGCGATGCCCATCGAGCGCACCACCACGCCGAAGACCATGCCGAGGCTGTGCTCGATCTCGCGGTCGGGAAAGACGAGCGCGGTCGTGATGGGGAACTGCGAACCACCGGTTTCGCCGTAGTGCGGCGATTGATCGGACATGGTGTCACTCGAATCTGAAGGACCGAAAACCATCATTCGGACTTTACCCCAGGCTTTCCGAATGCCGAAATGCCGCGTGCTGTCTCGCAACCAAAGATGTGGCGCAGGACCGAAAGTCGGCGTAGTCGGATCAGGCCGAGCGGCGGGTTCCTTTGGGCACGTAGTGACGCTCGCCCGGTGTCGAGCCACAGGAGCATTACGCAGTTCGTCGTAGGATCGTTGAAGAGCCCTTCGGTTCGACGTCAATCGGACGTCAGCTGTCACTTTGGTCCAAATAATATGCGCGGCATTTGACCCGTTGAAGTTAACTTGATAAGTTCCTCAACTGACGGAAATAATGCGACTGGGGGGCCGTGGAACATTATGAGGGGGATGGCGCGTTAGCGGCAGCGATGTCGTGGAGCCCTTCGCATGACCGAGAGTTACTTCCTCAGCAACTCGCCCGCTTGGCCAATGAGCGGCGTGTTTTCCACCATTTACGCCAGGAAGGTCCAATATCCCGAGCTGCCCTCGTGCGTTTGACGGGACTTAGCGGGCAGTCCGTTGGTGCCATCGTAGGACGGCTCTTACAGCAAGGTCTCGTTGAAGAAACGGGAGCGGAGTCCCAAGCGGGAGTGGGTCGACGTCCCATTGGCGTGAAAATTCGCGCGACAGGGGCATTGGCTTTTGGTTGCAACATCGAGCGTGACCGTATTGATGGGGCGTGGATTGACCTCAATGGGACGCCGGTCGTATCCGGCTCGGACTTAATCGACCGAGGAGAGGAGCCGGAGCGCACGATCCTGCGCGTCGAAGAACTTTACGCTCGCTTAACGGCGCAGCTGGAACCGTCGCTGATGGCTAATGCTTTACCGGCGATCGGACTTGGTCTTCCGGGCCCCTTCGATCCGTCAAGCGAATCATTGATGAATCCACCGAAGTTCCCCCATTGGGAACGAGTAAACCCTCGATCGCTGTTTTCACCCGGTTGGAAGCAACCCATCTTCTGTGAGAACTCTGCGACGGCCGCCGCTCTCGGTGAGGCGTGGCAGTCTCGGACGGAGTTGCGCAACTTTCTCTACTGCCACTGGGGGGTCGGCATCGGCGGCGGGTTGGTAATCGACCTGGACACGTATCGAGGTGTAACGGGCAATGCTCTCGAGTTAGGACACGTACCTGTCGTACCGAATGGCGCACTCTGTGAGTGTGGATCACGTGGCTGTGTCGAGGCGGAAGCCTCCATGATGGCGGTGTGCCGTCAGGCGATGGACCTTGGATTCACTGAAAGCTTCGATGAGATCGTCTTCTTGGCAACGTATGAACCGCTCATCGAGGAACTGTTGATCCGTGCGGGATTCTTGCTCGCACAAGCGCTCCTCGGGGCAGTCAATCTTTTTGACGTCGACGCTGTGGTCATTGGCGGGCATCACTTTCAACAAGTGTCCAAATGGCTCCTTCCGCCTGTTGAAGCGGCGCTGAATGACCTCACCATGCGACGCGAAGTTCGATCCGTAAGCGTCAAGTATTCGACGCTTGGAGAGGCGGCCGGCGCGGTGGGCGCGGCGAGCGTGGTATTTGACAAGCTTCTTCCAGCAAATCCGCCTCTCGTTGCGACCCTGGTTCACTCGAGGGAGTCTGCCAATGTCAGTCACTGAACATTCGTCCTTGGAGCAACTCTGGCAAGACTTTTACGAGACGAATCCGACGCTGGCTCCTTTGCGCAATGACATCGATGGTGCTTGGCGACTTCTGAGAGACGTATTTTTCGCAGACGGTCAAGTGCTCGTTTGTGGTAACGGGGGTAGTGCAGCCGACAGCGAGCACATCGCGGGTGAACTCGCCAAGTCGTGTGCGATAGCGCGTCCACTCGATCCCGAAATGGTCGATGCGCTAGTGCAATTCGGCGACGACGGCTACCTGGGTGAACACTTGCAAGGCGGATTGCCGGCAATTCCCCTGGTGAGTCAAGCTGCGCTCGTTACCGCCATCGCGAATGATCAAGGGGGCGATCTCATATTCGCTCAACAAGTCGTGGCCTACGGGAGGGAAGGCGATGCGCTCTGGGTGCTCAGTACATCGGGCGAGTCGAAGAATGTAATTCATGCGCTTCGCATCGCGAAGGCTAAGGGCATGAAGACGATTGGCCTCAGCGGTCCCAAGGGCGGCCTCATGGGACCGCTGTGCGACGTCGTCGTTCAATCGCCGGGCGCGAGCACACCAGAAGTTCAGCACATGCATCAATTGATCTATCACGCCTTGTGCCTTGCTATTGAAGTCGACCGGTATGGATCATGATGGAGGCCTTCGCGTCGGTGGCAATCGGTGGCACGAAATGCTCCGTCGCGGTCGCGTTGGTGAACGACGAAGACATCGACTGGGTCGGTCGGCGAATGTTCGCCACTCGCGCGGCGCCGAATGAAGTGTTGGCGATGCTGGTTACTGAACTCGACGAAGTCGTACATGAGAACTTTGGCATTCGGCTGGTGAGCATCGGCATTGTCTGTGGTGGTCCACTGGACGAATCGGAGGGGCTCGTGCTGTCACCGCCGAATTTGTTGCGTTGGATACGGATAAACGCTCGCGCCCCCTTCGAAGAGCACTTCGGAGTTCCGGTGCGACTCATGAATGACGCGAACGCGGGGGTTGTCGCAGAGTGGATGTGGGGTGCCGCGCGCGGCGCGACGGACGCCGCTTTTTTGACGATGGGTACTGGCCTTGGGGCCGGAATAATTGTCAACGGTCAACTGCATCGCGGGGCGAGCGGACTGGCGGGGGAGATTGGACACTGGCGACTCGCCGAGAGTGGTCCCCACGGTTACGGCAAAGACGGATCATTCGAAGGCTTCTGCAGCGGTTCGGGCATCGCCAAGACGGCCCAGCAGGTCGCGTTGCGTCACCTTCAAGAGGGGGATCCGAGCGAACTTTCATCGGATTGGTTCGATCTGGCTGACATCAGCGCCCAGCAGCTCGCTAAGGCGGCGGACGACGGCGATGAAGTCGCTCTGCAACTGTGGCGCGACGTCGGTCGGTGGCTTGGCGTCGGACTTGCATTGCTGGTCGATATCTTGAACCCGGACGTCATCGTGCTCGGTGGCATTTTCTATCGCCAGCACGACCGGCTCGAAGTGACGATGCGTCGAGAGCTTGAACGAGAGGCGTTGGCCGAATCACTCTCCGTCTGCCAGATCCTTCCGTCTGAACTCGGTGAAGAGATCGGTGACTACTCGGGGCTGGTGGCCGCACTGATTGGGAATGAGACGACCGGACCGGGTCGCCAGCTGACGAGCGTGGTACCCCCAGAACGGACTCACGGCATGTGGGGTCGCGTCGATGCGCGCGTCGGCGAGCTCCATGTCGACACAGGATCTTTCAAAGGACAGTAAATGCGACAAAGACCAGCGAAAGCGAAACCAACAACAATTAGTGCAAAAGGGGGAAGTGTTCATGAAGCAACTACTGAGGGGGATTAGGGATGAGAATAAGTAAACACATAACGGTGGTCGCAAGTCTTGCCATCATGGTGTCGGGCGTCATCGTCGGAGGATTTAACACCGTCTCCGGCGCTTCGGCCACCAAAACCATTTCGGTGATGTACTGGACGAACTTTGACAATCCGGGGACGAACGCAATACCAAAACTGATAAACGCCGCGGCGGCGCAGCTCGCCAAGCAATACCCTGGTGCCAAGGTCGTGTTGGATCCCATTACGACTTCTTCGGAGTCGACGTACTACGCCAAGATTGACTTGGCGCAGCGCAGTGCGGCCACGGCACCTGACGTGGTGATGGAGGACTCGTTCCTTATCGGATCCGACGCCAGCGCTGGATTCATTCAGGCGATTCCAAAGATCAAGAGCTGGTCAGGGTGGCAACACTTTCCGGCCGCGATGCAGAACGTCGTGACGTACAACGGCAAGGTCTACGGCGTCGTCAATAGTACTGACGTCCAACTGGCCTACTACAACGCCAAACTGTTTCGAGAGGCCGGTATTGCCGTCCCGTGGCAACCGCACAGCTTCGCGGACATCGTCACTGCGTCCAAGGCGTTAGCGAAGCACGACAAAGGCATTGTTCCAGCGTGGCTCTACACCGGCACGCCGCTGGGCGAGGCCTCGTCGTTTCGAGGTTTTGAAGTGTTCCTCGACGGAACGAACGACAGGCTCTATAACAGCGCGACGAAAAAATGGGAGATCTCCGGACCGGGCTTTACGGCCACGTGGAACTTCCTCGCGGCCATGCGTCCTTACACGGAGCCCGAGTCGGACTGGTCCAACCCGAATGGTTCATCAACGGTGAATCTGAACTTGATGCCCGCGAATCAGGTGGGCATTGTCTTTGACGGAAGTTGGGTGTCGACGGCCTACGTAAAGGCTGGTCCCAAGCCCGACCCGTCGTTCTTCACGAACTTCAAGGAAGCGCGCTTTCCCACGAACGGTACCGGTGGTTACACAAACCAGTCCGGAGGATTTGCGTGGTCGCTGAGCTCGCGCGCCGGGAACTCGAAGTTGGGATTGGCCATGATCGAGGACATGTCGAGCGCCGGCAACATCGCCACCTTCGACGCGGCCGACGGGAACATCCCGCCGCGCACCGACGCCACAACTCAACAGCAGTGGGCGGCGATCAACAAGGTTGACCCAGTGCTGACGTTTGCTACCAATCAATTGGCCGTAACGAACTACCGTCCGAATCTTCCCCAGTATCCCCAGATCTCCACGGAGATCGCGACTTTGACGGGCGATATTTCGGCGGGCAGCATGACGGCCGCTCAGGCGGAAACGGCGTTCGCGGCGAAAGTGACGCAGATCGTCGGGGCGAGCCATGTGGTGAGAATGACGAAGTGATGGCCTCCGATCTGTCAATCCTTTGAGCGACACAACGATTCCCAAGGAGTACGGCGCCGAAACCCCGAAAGGTTTCGGCGCCGCATCTCCGACGGCGTTGCGACGCTCGCGATTCCAGGGTCGGACGCGTAGACGTATCACCGGATTGACGATGGTCGCGCCGCTAATCGTCTTCATCTTGGCCTTCATTGGATGGCCGATTATCTGGACGATGATCCTTTCGTTCACCAACATGACGATCACGGGACCCACCGCGACGCATTTTCAGTTCATCGGGTTTGCAAATTATCGTCAGCTGTTTTCGTCCGGCAGCGGACTGGTGCAGTCCATCTTTCTAAGCCTTTACTACCTTGTGGCCTCGGCGTACATCGGTCAGGCGCTGTTCGGCTTCGCACTGGCGTACCTCATGTTGAGTTGTTCAATGCGCGTACGAAAGACCGTCGGGTCAATCATCATCATCTGTTGGCTCGTGCCTGAGATCATCGCCGCCTGGATGTGGTTCGCCATGCTGAGCGACGGCGGCACGCTGCAGCAGGGTCTGCACGCCGTCGGTCTTCCCTACCAGACGTGGTTAATCAGTCATCCAATGATTTCGGTGAGCCTCGCGAACTCGTGGCGGGGCGTCGCGTTTTCCTTCCTCCTCTTTTCGGCGGCTCTCTCGGACGTACCCGCCGAGCTGCTCGACGCGGCCAAGGTCGACGGTGCCCACACCTGGCGACGACTGCGGAGCATCATTTTGCCTCTGTTGGCGACGACGATCCTCATTGACTTCGTGTTGATCACGTTGGGGACGCTCAATGACTTCACCCTGATCTTCGCGATGACGGGCGGCGGTCCCGGTACCGCATCAAACGTGCTGTCGGTTTTTATGTACCAACAGGCGTTCAGTACCTTCCAACTCGCGTACGGCACCGCGATCGCCGTCGTGCTGTTGGTGATTGGAGCCATCTTTTCCGTGATTTATATTAGAACCCTGCGACGGCGCGGGGCTCTCAACTTCGTGCGATGACGACGCGACGAGTGAGGGGTCCGAGTGCGGTGCGCAACCTTTCGACCATGGCGATAAGTCTCGTTGGCGTACTCTTCTTGGTGCCTTTCTTATGGCTCGTGGTGGTCGCGTTTCAGCGACATGGTTCACTCGAACTGGCCGGCGGTGGCGGATTCACGTTGTCGAACTTTACGAGCCTTTTCACGGGGGGTGGCATGTTCTTGCAATCCTTCGAGAACTCTCTCTTTTTGGCCGTGGGTACGACCATCTTCACCACGGTGATCGCCGTGTTCGCGGCGTACCCCTTGTCACGATTCGGTTCGCGAACCCAGGAGTATTTCGTGTACGTACTGGTCTTTTTGACCGGTTTGCCGATCATTGCGATCATGATTCCGACATACGACTATTTCGTGACGCTGAACCTCATCAACTCGCGGTTTTGGACCGTCTGTTTCATGACTGCCACGGCGCTGCCGTTCGCGACGTGGATCGCGCGGAGTTTCATTGACGCGGTGCCCCGTGAACTGGAAGAGGCGGCGTGGATGGACGGATCGTCAAGATTCGGTTCCCTGAAGCGCATAGTGGTGCCGCTGATAATCCCTGGCATCTGCGTGGTGGCCGTCTTCACGTTCGTGAACGCCTGGAGCGACTTTTTTGTGCCCTACATCCTGCTGCAGGGTGCCAATAGCCCAGCATCAGTCACGATGTACAGCTTCTTTGGCCAGTACGGCGTCAACTACAGCGAGGTGGCGGCCTTCGCCATCGTGTACTCGTTGCCGCCCGTCTTGTTGTACCTCATCGTGACGCGGTGGGTCGGCCAAGGATTTGCGCTCCGCGGAGCGGTGAAAGGCTGAGTATGAGCATCCGAGACTCGTTGTCGAGCGCCACCACGGGAGACAACGTCACCGACAACCGGGACCTTCACATGATCGGCAACGCGCACATGGATCCGGTGTGGATCTGGAACTGGAGAGAGGGATTCGGCGAAGTGTGGGCCACGTTCCGCTCCGCGCTCGAGCGTCTCGAGGAGAACCCTGACGTGACCTTCACCGCGAGTTCCGCGGCGTACTACGCGTGGATTGAAGTGCACGACCCCACGATGTTTGCGCGGATCAAGGAGGCGGTGCGCGGCGGCCGCTGGTGCGTCGTGGGCGGAATGTGGATCGAACCCGACTGCAACATCCCTTCGGGCGAATCGATCTGCCGTCAGCTCCTACTGGGCCAGCGTTACTTTCATCGGGCCTTCGGACGTGTCGCGCGCGTCGGATACAACATCGACTCCTTCGGACACGCGGCGGGAATGCCCACCCTGCTCCGGCGAGCGGGACTGCGCTCGTATGTCATGATGCGCCCCGGCGACGAGGAGAAGGAGTTGCCCGCGCACACGTTCCTTTGGACGGACGTGAGCGGGCAAGGGGTGCCGACGTACCGAATACCGTTCAACTACGAAACGGACACGATCGAGGTCTTGGCCGAGAAGATCGAAAAGACCTTCACCATTGGTGACGATGAGCGCACCCCTCAGATGTGTTTTTTTGGCATCGGTAATCACGGCGGCGGACCGACGCGCGCGATGCTGAATGCCATTGACGTGCTCCGTGTGGACGAGCCTCGAATCCGCTACAGCGATCCGGCACGCTACTTTGACGAACTCCGGACCAACTCGGAACTTCCGGTCGTTCTGGGTGAACTTCAACATCACGCGGTCGGGTGCTACTCGGCGAGCGGCTGGGTGAAGACAGCGAATCGCAACGGCGAAACAGTACTCTTGAACGCCGAGGTGTTCGAAGCGGTCGCCAGCCGCCTGGTGGGACGACCTTCTCGAGTTCATGAATTGACCGGCGCCTGGGAGCAGTTGGCCCTGTGCCAGTTCCATGACATTCTCGCGGGGACTTCGAGTGAGGCGGCGTACCGAACCGTCCGTGACCGCTACGGCTACGTGAACGCGGTCGCCGATGACGTCACGACGAATGCCATCTACGAAGTTGCCCACCGCGTTGACACTCGCGTGGTCACGATAGGAGCGAGGGAACGCGAGAGCATCTGGTCGCGAAGCGACGACGCGGCGACGCCCTACTTTGTGTATAACCCGTTGGCGTGGCCTGTCCGCCAGGTCATTGAAGTGCCCCATCACGCAACTCGAGTGCTCGACAGCGCGGGACGAGAGGTCATCTTTCAACCGGTCGCTTCGGGCGAATCCACGGTGTACCGCACCCACACGCTTTTCGAAGTGGCTCTGGATGCGTTTGGTTATGAGGTGTACTGGTTGCTCGGCTACCCCGAAGGCGACGGCGAGACCACGAACGCCACCGCCTCGTTCGAGCGAGGCCGCTTTCGAGTCGTCGTCGACGAGTCCAATGGCTCCATCGTGAGTCTCTTCGACCTCGAGACGGGCACCGAGCTCGTCGAGCCTTCGGGAATTCGACCGTCCGTCCAGGTTGATGAAAGCGACACGTGGTCACACGGTCTCGTGCGATATGACGGAGCGTCGGTCGCGGTGGAGTTTGCGGGTTGTGAACTCATTGAAGACGGACCCGTGCGCACGGTGTTGCGACTCCGGTATCGCGTCGAGGCGTCAACTCTGTATATGGACGTGGTGGTCAACGACTCCGATCGGCACGTGGAGTTTCGAGTGAAGGTTCAGTGGGCTAACCCTCAGCGGGTCCTCAAACTGGTGTTGCCCTGGCGTCTGCACAATCCTTCGACGACCGCTGGCGCTGCCTACAGTTTTCAGGAGCGGCGACCCAACGGCGACGAGGAATTCTTTCAAGGGTGGTTGGATCACTACGACGAACGAGACGACCGTGGCATCGCCCTCACGTCGGACCACCTCTACGCGTACGACGCGCTCGACTCCGTCACCCGCGTCACCTTGTTGCGCAACCCCTTGTCGGCCGATCACGGGCGCGGATGGGCCAAGCGCATTGCTGAAGACTTCCCGCTTACAGATATGGGAAGGCAAGATTTCAGCATCCGGGTCCATCCCCACCATGGCGACTGGCGAGACGCCGAACTCTGGCGCCTGGCCGACGAGCACCATCGCGCCCCACTCGTTGTCGCCGAGACCTACCACGAGGGGCCGCTCGCCGGTCGCGGCGCCTTTCTAAGCGCCGACGCTGAGAGTCACGGTTGCGTTCGAGCCGTCAAGCGATCCGAGAGTGACGAAGCAGTCGTCTTGCGGTTGGTAGAACCCGTCGGGCGAGCACGATCATTCACCCTCAGGGGCGACCTGCTGGGTCGCGATGTTCGAGTCGAACTACAACCTTTTGAGGTACAGACGCTTTTGGTCCCGGATCGAGGCGACTCGCCAGTGCGTGTCGTCGACGTCACGGAGTTAGAGGAGTCTGACCTCGAGGGAGATGACGCATGGGCATGATCAGTCTGCAGGGTGTCGTGAAGCGATATCCGAACGGTTTCGAGGCAGTGAAGGGAATCGACCTCGACGTCGCCGAGGGCGAATTTGTGGTGCTCGTCGGGCCCTCGGGATGTGGCAAGACCACGCTGTTGCGCATGGTCGCGGGACTCGAGGAGATCACTGAGGGCGAGTTGCGAATCGGCGGAGAACTCGCGAACGAGGTGGCACCCATGAACCGCGACATTGCGATGGTCTTTCAGAACTACGCGCTCTACCCGCACATGACGGTGGCCGCCAACATTGGCTTTCCGCTCAAATTGCAGAAGCTTCCCAAAAAGGAAATTCGCCGACGAGTGGAGAGCGCGGCCGACGTCATGGGACTCAGCGATCTGCTCGACCAAAAGCCGGGATCTCTCTCGGGCGGCCAGCGCCAACGAGTGGCTATGGGCCGGGCGCTGGTTCGAGAGCCAGTGGCATTTTTGATGGACGAACCGCTTTCCAATCTGGATGCCCGCCTTCGAGTGCAGATGAGAGCCGAGATTCGTCGTCTCCAGCGGCGCCTCGGTGTAGCCACGTTGTACGTCACGCACGACCAGACCGAAGCAATGACCATGGGCGATCGCGTGGCGGTTCTGCGCGACGGCACTATCCGACAGTTTGCCTCGCCGCAATATCTCTATGATCGTCCGGCCGAAGTGTTCGTCGCGGGATTCATAGGTTCACCCGCCATGAACCTCTATCGTGTTGATTTCGCCGACGATCCCATGTCGATCAAACTCGGCTCGCAGATGATGGGACTCTCCACGGCGATCCTGGCCGATCGTCCCGGCCTCGAAGGCTATGCCGGACGCTCGATCATCGTGGGGCTTCGTCCGGAGCATCTGACTATCGACGGCGACGATGAAAACGCCAGTTTTGAGGCCGAAGTGAATCTCGTCGAGCCCCTCGGGTCCGATGTGTTGGTGCACTTCAGCCTCGACGCCGCCAACGTGGCGTCGGCGCAAGGAGAACTCGGAACGCCCTTGGCGTTGGACGACCTGAACGAAGGCCTCTGTCTGATCGAAGCGTCACGTCAACCTCGACCGGGGGAGCGCCGCCGTTTCACGATTCCGGCCTCGCGGATTCACTTCTTCGATGGGGACACCGAACAAGCGATATGGAGTTAGCGGACGTGATGTGTTCGATGGGGCATCCGAGATCGAAGACCAGTGTGTCGGTCGTCGCCCGAAGACGAGCCGCCGTTTTGAGAGTAAAGGAACCGTCTCCAAAGGGAGATTGGTTCGCGGAATCAGGGGAGGACTGATCGAATGGGCAAATTGGATAGTGCCGAGCGCACGCGTTTGGAAGAGAGGGCGCTCTTCGTACGCTTAGAGACACTTCGTCTCACTCGAATAGCCGGTGCCGGCCATTACAGCGCGACGTTTTCGGCCGCCGAATTACTGGCGACCTTGTACTATCACGAGCTTCGCCTTGATCCGTCTCATCCGCAATGGCCGGAGCGAGATCGATTTGTCTTGAGCAAAGGTCACGCGGCCATCGGGCTCTATCCCATTCTCGCCGATCTAGGCTTTTTTGATTCCGCGGAGCTCGAAACGTACACGCGACTCGGAAGTGCATTTGGGGACCACCCCGATATGCGAAAGGTGCGCGGCATCGACTTCAGTTCCGGTTCGTTGGGTCACGGACTCTCCATTGGTGTCGGTATGGCGCTCGGGGGTCGAGTGCAGTCGATGGACTTTCGTGTCTACGTGATGGTCGGCGACGCCGAACTCAACGAAGGGCAAATATGGGAGGCGGCCATGTCAGCGGGACATTTCAAGCTCGACTCGTTGGTGTGCATTGTGGACCGCAACCAGCTTGGCATTGATGGACGTACCGAAGACATCATGGCGGTCGAACCAATCGGCGATCGGTTTGCCTCCTTTGGGTGGGACGTGCAGCGGATCAATGGACACAATGTGGACGAAATTGTCGATGCGTTCGATGCCGCGAAGCAGACGTCTCGTCGTCAACCACACGTGATCATCGCCGACACCATTAAGGGAAAGGGCGTGCAGCGGATGGAGCTCGACCTGAACTGGCACGTGGGCAACCTCGGCCCGGAGGACTACCAAGCGGTCTACGAGGAACTACTCGCGGGAGTTTCGAAATGATGTCCGAGGCGACGGCCGAGCCCAATGGCGGTGTCAGCGAAGGGGCCGGTCAGGATCAGAGCGACGTGTTCCGAGGCGAAAGTCCCGTGGTCGCGCCACGTCGAAGTAGCACCGAAAAGGGAATAAGTGGGCGATCGGTTCCCGCGTTCGTCGCCGGTGAGGAGCTCGCCGCCTTGGCGGAGTTCGATCCCCGGATTGTCGTAATGACGGCGGACCTCGCGTCGGCCAATCGACTTATCGATTTCAAGGATCGTCACCCGAACCGATTCTTCAATATGGGTATTGCCGAGAAGAACATGATCACGGCTGGCGCCGGTATGGCGTCGACGGGACTGATGCCCTTCGTGGGTACGTTCGCCTCTTTCGCGGCGTTGCTCGGCTTTGAGCAGATTCGAACAGACTGTGCGTACGCCGGCATGCCGGTGCGCGTGCTTGCTCATCACTCAGGGATGTCTCTTGGTTACTACGGCACGAGCCACCACGCCCTGGAAGACCTCGCCGCGATGCGCGCGGTGGCCGATCTGACCGTAGCGTGCGCGGCCGACGGGAATCAGTTGCGCGCGATGTTGCGCGCGTCGCTCGACCTCAATGGCTCGCTCTATTTACGACTCGGGCGCGGCAGGGATCCAGAGGTCTATCCCACGGTGCCGGAAGACTTCGTGTTCGGTCGCGCGACGTCACTTCGTGAGGGTCGCGACGTCACGATCATTACAACGGGTTCGGAAGTTCACCCATCACTTGGCGCCGCGGACCTACTTGCCAATAAGGGTCTCTCGGTTCGTGTGTTGGACATGCACACCATCAAGCCGCTCGACGTGGCCGCAGTGTTGGCTGCAGCGAGAGAAACGTCGGCGGTCGTGACGGTGGAAGAGCACAGCATTATTGGCGGACTCGGGAGCGCGGTGGCCGAAGTGTTGGCGGACCACCGGCTCCCGGTGTCATTCATTCGGCACGGGGTACTCGATGAGTACGTCCTGATTGGTCCGCCGGCCGCCCTTTACGCTCACTATCGCCTCGACGCAGTGGGAATCGCGGGAGTCGTTGAGGAGCTGGTCCATGCGAATTGAGTGTCGTGACTCCCATTGCCGGGCAGGTGAGATACACCCTGAGCATGTGATTTCGATCGGGCTGTTGATGCTGTAGTTGACTAACGAGTCCTGAACTTCTTCACAGGATTCCCGAAGCTGTTCATGCGCTAAAGGCCAACCATCGGATCTCATTGGTCGATCAGCAGATCTATCCCATTTACGGTCGGTTGTATAGGATTTCGCGACGTGGCTCCGTGCGTAACATGGTCACGAATCGATCTCAGGAGGACGACGTATGGAACTGCGAGTGTTCACCGAGCCGCAACAGGGTGCGACCTACGACGACCTTTTGCGGGTCGCCCTGGAGGCGGAGCGACTGGGATTCGGCGCTTTTTTCCGTTCGGACCACTACTTGCACATGGGTGCGGTTTCCGGGCTGCCGGGGCCGACCGACGCGTGGATCACCCTCGCCGGTCTGGCACGAGAGACCAAGACCATTCGCCTCGGCACCTTGATGAGCGCGGCGACGTTTCGACTGCCCGGACCGTTGGCCATTTCGGTCGCGCAAGTCGACGCGATGAGCGGTGGCCGAGTGGAGTTGGGCATCGGAACCGGATGGTTCGCCGACGAGCACGCCGCGTACGGCATCGACTTTCCGCCACTGGGGGAGCGATTCGAACGTCTGAGCGAACAGTTGGAGATCATTACCGGTCTTTGGGAGACGCCGATCGGCGAAACCTTCTCGTTCCTGGGCAAGCACTATCAATTGACGAATAGTCCGGCCTTGCCCAAGCCGGTGCAGAGCCCTCGACCTCCGATACTGATCGGTGGGGGCGGGAAAGTGCGCACCCCGCAATTGGCCGCGCGATTTGCTCAAGAGTTCAATATGCCCTTCAATAGTCTCGAGGAGACGTCGTCGCAGTTCGAGCGTGTTCGTAACGCCTGTGAGCGTTCCGGTCGTGGCCGCGAATCGATCATTTTGTCAGCCGCGCAGGTTTTCTGCGTGGGCGAGAACGAAGTGGAGATTGAGCGCCGAGCGCTGCGCATCGGTCGCGAGGTCGGCGAGCTTCGGGCGAATGGTTTGGCGGGAACGGTCGATGAAGTCGTGGCGAAGATTCAGTCATTCGCCCAAGGCGGCGCACGGAGGATGTATCTTCAAATGCTCGACCTCTCGGATCTGGATCATCTGCGTCTCATCGCCGAACGAGTCATGCCTCAAGTCAAATAGTTACGATTCGCGAAATGACTGCGCACGTCAATACGGCGACGACAGTTTCGCTAAAGAGTCGATTGCGCTGCGATGGATCAACGAGCGACGGGCTCGAATGAGGGCGATTGACCCTTCTCACGGGTGATGGCCACCAGCACAAAGACAGCCACCGGACTAATGAACGGGCCGATGGTCAAGGCACCAAGTACCACGAGTAAAGCCAACAGGCCAAACACGATCCAAACGAGAACGCCGACGCCGCGCTTCTGATTATGCCGTCGGTGCCAAAGTGCGAGTGCAACGATCACGACGCCAACGAAGGGAATCAACAAGGGAGCGAGCACCTTGAGGCCGTTCTCTTGAATCAGCGTCAGTCCCGGACCGTTCGACGTGGAGTAACTAGTGACCAAGAAACCGGCGGCCACGAGACCGAGGCTCCACAGCGCCGCCAGCCCTAGCCATAGCGCTGTCCATCCGTCGAATCGCCGAAGATCGGTACGCACCATAAGCACAACCAATGGTGAATTCGCTAGGGGATCACTCGACTTACTCCGTCGTGTCACATCGCTTTACAGGCCAGCGTCCTCCAGCCACTTCCAGTGCATTCGACTGTGATCGGCATTCGCACCCAGGACGCCGCCGATCGTGCCATCGGCCCAGGGTGCGGTGGGGAGAATCTCCAAGAGTTGAGCATCACTGAGTCCGGCGATGAGCGCCAGTGTCGCGCCCCGGGCCGCGGCCGTCAGTGCCACGACCTCGCTATAGGAGTCGTTGCGGTGGGCCACTTGCCACGCTTCGGTGTCGGCGTGCACGAGTTTCATTATCTCGTCGCGAGTGCGGGGCTGTCCCTCGTCGTCGATCATGAAACCAACGGGATTTGACGTGCCGTCGAAGTGCCGTCTCACCATGGCGTTGAAATTGCGTTCGACTAGCGCCAAATGGGCTAAGTGATCGAGAGCGTTCCAATGATTCTCGGGATTGTGCTCGCTCTTGGTAAGTGGCCGTCGCAACTGCTCTTCGCTCAAAGTTTCATACTTGGCGAGTAGCCAGTTTCGACCTTCGTTCAATTTGGTCTCGAGTTCGACTCGATTCATCACGCCCCCTTTGGTGGTGCCTACCGTAGAACACGGGGAAGAATGGCTCGGCGAGAGCAAAGTACTTGCCTGCTGGCAAGCAACTACCGTTATACTGGTTACATGTCTGACGCCACGAGAAAACCGACCGAGAAGGAACGACAGCTCGCCGAGCACCTTCGCGTCGTCCTCGGGCGACTCAATCGGAGTCTTCGACTCACGCAGGCGCAGAAGGACCTGTCGTCCAGCCAACGAGAGGTGCTGATGGCGATTGCGCGCTCCGGTTCGCTTCGACTTTCCGATCTAGCCCGAGAAGAGGGCCTTAACCCCACGATGCTGTCGCGCATTGTCGCAAAACTCGAAGCGGCCGGGATGGTCACTCGAATGTCCGATCCCCAGGACGCTCGCGTCATCCACCTGTCGGCGACGCCGGAGGGGATAGCGCTACGCGAGAGGATCCGTGGTGAGCGAACGAACGCGCTGCTGTACGCCCTTCGAAGTCTCTCCAAGGAAGAGAAGCAGACGCTCAATGCCGCCACGCCGGCGCTTGAGGCCATTGTCGCCACGCTTCGGGAGCGCGACCAATGAACGTCAAAGTATCGGCGCGACGAACCTTCTCGTCACTCTCCAACCACAACTATCGCAAGTACTTCTTCGGCCAAACTACCTCGCTGATCGGCACCTGGATGCAAATGACCGCCCAGTCATGGCTGGTTTTCACGTTGACTCACTCGGCGACGGACATCGGGTTCGTCGTGGCCCTCCAGACTCTGCCGGTCCTCCTCCTCGGCCCCTACGGGGGAGTGGTGGCCGATCGCGTCGACAAGCGACGACTCATGATCGCCTTGCAAGCGGCCATGGGCGTTCAAGCGGGGATTCTCGCCGTTCTGGCGCTGACGCACGTCGTCACCTTCCTCGACGTCTGCATCTTGGCGATCGTGCTAGGTCTGAATAACGCCTTCGAGAACCCGTCGCGTCAGTCCTTCATGATGGAGATGGTCGGACCGAAGGACCTTCGTAACGCCGTCAGCCTGAACGCGACCATGAACAACGTGGCGCGCGCCGTCGGCCCGGCCGTCGCCGGCGTCCTCATCGCCTCCTTCGGTGAAGGGTGGTGCTTCGCAATCAACGCGGTGAGTTTCGCGGCGGTCGTGGTGTCACTCATGATCATGGACCGCTCGGCGCTGAGACCCAGCGTGCGCACCGAGCGAGCAAAGGGCCAGTTGCGCGAAGGCTTCCGTTACATCGCCGCCACGCCAAAACTCCTGTACCCACTGATCATGATGTCGCTCGTAGGCATGCTGGCCTACGAGTTCCAAGTGACGCTGCCCATCGTGGCCGGACGAGTCTTTCACGGCAGCTCCGAGGTCTACGGCGTGATGATGGCCTCGATGGGCGTAGGCGCGGTCATCGGTGGACTCTGGACCGCGTCCAAAGGAAAGACCGGCACTCGAGCGATTAGCCGCGCCGCTCTTCTCTTCGGGGCATTCATCACGATGGCAGCTCTTTCACCCAAGCTCGGCATTGAGTTGTTCGCGCTCGCGCTCGTCGGTTTCGCGAGCGTTGCCTTCCTGTCCATGACGAACTCGACGCTGCAACTAGAGACCGACCCGCAAATGCGAGGAAGAGTGATGGCGCTTTGGGCAGTTGCCTTCATGGGAACAACGCCCATTGGCGGGCCGCTGATCGGCTGGATCACCAGTGAAACCAGCGCCCGAGTGGGACTCGGCGTGGGGGCGGCGTCGTGCTTCGTAGCGGCAGGAATTGGTTGGCTCACGATTCGACACTTCCGGAGTAGCGAAGTGAAAGCGACTTCGGACGAGGTCAATGAGACGATTGCGGTCGATCCACTCGTCGTGGACTGAATCAGTGACCTTTGATCATGAGGTCGAGAAGCGCTGACTTAATCGCGGGCCGACTAGCGAACACGAGTAAGAGTGCCGCCTCTCGGCTGGTGCGCTCGGCGATGTCTCCCGCGATTGCGGACTGACTTCCGCGCGATACTGCTAGTACGTGTGCGGCGCGCACCGCGAGCTCCGTCGCCTGAGCGCGTGCGACCGCGATATTTGTGGTTTCGTACGAGTCGAGGTCGTCGCGACATTGACGCAACTCATCGTCGAGCGATGTCGGACCTAGCAGTTCACAACATCGACGAACGACACCGAGGGCGAGTGAGCCGTTGACCCGCAGTCCCTCGGGTCGCTCGAGTCCCGGTTCATACGGTTGGCTTCCCACGTAACAGGTGCGGGGTAAAAGGAAATCCGTGAACACGAGTTTGACCGTTGAGGACGCGTTCATCGCCGAAAGTTGATGACCGGTTACCTCGAGCCCTGATTTCTTGTTCGCTTCCATCACAAAGCTGACAACGGTGTCGTCTGACTGGCGCGCTGTGAGGAATAGGACGTCAACGATTCCCCAGCCGCTGACCCAAGGAGCGACACCATCGAGTCGCCATCCATCCTTCGTCTCGGTCGCCGTCAAGCGGGCTGGTCCAGGAAGGAGTCCGCTAAGTGCGACACCACTTTTCAATTGTCCACTCACGACGTGCGGCAACAGTTCGCGAATTCCCTCAGGTGTTGCCGGATCAAGAAGAGCGGCGAGCAGCCGGAAATGCTGGATCCACACAAAAGTCGTCGTGAGGCACGCCGAGGAGAGATCTTCAACGATTGCACACACGGTGTCAAGATCGAGCTCAATTCCGCCCATCGAAGTCGGAGCGAACGCCCCGTAGAGTCCACAGGCCGCCAGGGAGTCGAAGTGATGGGTTGGTATCGATTCCGAGGCGTCAATATCTGGAGCGCTTACTCTGAGTTGATCGGCGACTTCATCAATTCGTTCCCAAATTTCTTGCGAAGAAATCACATTATGACGCTTAAGAACGGCCGTCGTAGGCTTTCGTCGTGACGTACTGGTGGGTGAATCAGAATCAAACGTGGCGAGACGAGATATTCGGGGAGTACCTGTGGTCTCCGAAACTTGATGCCAAAGGTCGCCATACTCACTTTTACGACAATATGACTCGATTGCAGCCGGGTGACATTGTGTTGTCCCACTTCAATGGTGCTTTGCGATACGCCGGTGTCGTAGAAAGTCCAGCGATTTCAGACCGGAAGCCAGATTTTGGCTTTCGTGGCAGGAATTGGTCTGATGATGGCTGGACCGTCAGAATGCGGTTTATTGAGCTCACGAGTCCGGTCAAGCCGCAAGATGAACTCACTCTGTACCTTCAGGTTGCGCCCGAGCGATTCGGGCCAATGAATAGTCAAGGTCGCGTGAATCAGCAGTATCTCTTCGAGTTACCCGCAATACTTGGCACTCAATACTTGGGTGCCGCGGGACTCAATGAGGACGCGGTCAAATCTTCTGTTCGCTACGACCCTACGATTGAACGACTCGTTCAAGACGCCGAAGAGGTTCTGACGGATCCAGAACTCACCCCGACCGAGAAACATGTATTGGCAACGGCTCGGATTGGCCAAGGGATGTTCAAGGAACAAGTTCGGCGATTCGAGCCAATTTGTCGAATTACAGGACTATCGGATTCGAAGTACTTGATAGCGAGCCACATGAGGCCCTGGCGCGATTCGAACAATGCCGAACGTCTGGATGGGCACAATGGGCTGCTTCTCTCGCCACACGTCGACCATCTATTCGATCGAGGTCTCATCACCTTTAAGAATTCAGGTCAACCGGTAATTTCCATACAGGTCAATTCCACGGTGTCCGAACTCTGGCATCTTGACCTCAATCGGCAGGGCAAGCGTTTCAGTCTCGAACAAGTTCCGTATCTCGAGTATCACCGTGATGTGATATTTCGCGACAATCAGCTTCCCCGAACACGATCACCACTGGAATCTGACGGTGAGGTCGCCGGTCTCTGAACTGGTACGGACATTTAACTGGTCCCGCAGTTGGCCTGTTCGTGCGCAATGTGTCGGTCCGAACTCCCGCGTTCGTAGTGGTCCTACTGGTGCGCCGGCCGGGACTTGAATCTGGAACCTGATAATTAAGAGTCAGTTCGTCGGCTTGTGTTCATAGAGAGGATTTTACGTTCGTGCTGATCAGTTGGCAATCTCGCCGTGTGCGAGTGAGCATCGTTTGCGCACGTTTGTGTGCACCGAGCGAAAGAAGTGTTGACAAATGTGTTGACATCGGGACTTCGTCTATTCGCCGACCTAAGTCGGGCCAAAATACTCAACTTAAATCTTTGCTAGTCGATTCAGGATTCTTCGATTCTCAACAATGTAAATGTCTACCAATTCCGAGGTTCGATAAAAGGAATTGGAGTCGCAGCCGTGCGACTCATCAAGCTGCAATGTCTTTCGAATGTGCTGAATCGCCTGAGAGTGAATCTCCGAGCCGCTGTCGTGATTTGGCATGGTAATGGACAGTAAATTCGGCCTCCTCGTACGACGGGAATGCGACCCGTTTAAAGGTCGAGATATTGTGACTTGATTATTGAATCCTTTAGTTGTTTCGATCTCGCAGCCGAGAGTGAGTAGTCGTCGCTTCAATTCTCCCCATTTCATGGGGTGATCACCAACTTTTATGTCTCCCAAATGGGAACTTATCCATTGAGCGATCTCGGTCATTTCGCGGTCACTAAGTTCTGGATAGTTCCTATCAATCAAACTGTGTTGAGCAGTTAGGGCGGCCTCTCGAAATAGCTCATCCTTCCTGCAAGTCAGAACCTTTCCGTTTATGTCGAGCATTGTGAGCATCGCAACAAGAGCTGTTCGCTTGTTCCCATTGTGAAATGGATGATCATTTATTATCGCATGAAACAAGGCAGCGGCCGCCATCTCAATGGTCGGATATTTACGATGCTCTTCATGTTCGAATCGTGGCCGATTAACTGCGCTGGAAAGAAGATTTCGGCTCTTGACGCCGACTGGGAACACCGGATCGTTCGAGTGGCGAAACTCAATGGTCAAGATGGTGTGGATCTCTTCTACAGCATCCTCCGAAAGAAATGCGATGTGCCGGGGCGTTCCTATTGTGGGCATAGTGAATGGCTCATGTTTTCGAATATCTTCGCTTGGCGGCGGAATCGTTTCTTGGACACTCGAAGCTTGATACTTAAGTCGTAACTTCCGCAGAGAGTTCTTAGGAAGCCTCCTAGCAGACTCACTAATCTCGAAACCCAATTCCTCGATAAGGACCTTGAACTCGGAGAATGACGAGTCAGTTAAATTCAGCCAGTAAGTAATTGTTTGTTCTTGCTTAACGTTTCGGAAGCCCAGGGTTGACCGCGCGAGATTGAGTTTCTCCTTAGGTATGACACTTTGACCATCGAGCAATTCTTCGATACCCACGTTCCATAACTCGAGCAGCACGTCATCAATCTGCAGGCCGGCAGTCTTTGCAAGGTCCGTAACTCTCGGGTTCTTTCGCATCTGCAGCGAACTTTAATCTCAACCTGACATGGATCATGAGTTCGGGAAGGATCGGCGATCCGATCTATCAAGTCTTGACAGCGTATCGAAGAGTTCCCTAGGAGCTTCTTGTTGGAACGTATGGGCTTGCCGGCGAGAGAGTCACCGGCGCGCAGCCCAGGCGACGGCGTGTCTGAACTTCGTTGATGAAGAGGTCCCTCGTAATCTGCTCTCCGGTTTGACCATCAATTCCTTCTCGCGTGAGCTGCCGAAGTTGCTGCTGAAGCGATGGTCGCTGAGGGCGAGGCCGTTGATGGAAAATCTCGAAAACCCTTACGTTCTATCAAGTGAAAGCCGGGCGCATTGCATGACACGCAGGGGGTCACGGGTTCACGTGTCCAAAATCCCAAGGTTCTCGCACCAAGACTGATCCGCGACTCCCTACGCCGCCATCCGGGCATCGAAGAACTGTTGAACCTCGTCATTTGTGCAGTAGATGGCGGTCCCGAGCATGCCGCGAGTCAAGAGAGTTCGGTAGGTGTTGCGGATCAGCACATCGGCTCGAGTTAGTGCAGACTCCGGGTCCGTCTTGAACGCGGCCTTGAATCCGCGGAGTGACTGATCACCCTTCGAACGCTTGAATGGATTGCCATGAAGCATTCCATCGACCACCTCGAGGTCGTCGCCAATGATGACACCGATGAAATCGCCTTCCAGGCCTTGACAGGTGTGGATGCAGCCAATCTCGTTGATGGATGTCGGCGAGATCATCCAGGCTGAGCCATCGTCGGTCAAATTCCACTTCATAGAGAAGTTAGAGGCGGGGAACTCGATGTCGAACAGCAACGAGTCCTTTTTGCTCACCCAATCCCAGCAGTAACCGGCGAGGAGTCGGGACTTGTTGTTGAGCTGGTTCTTCTCAAAGATGAAGTCGCGGAGTTCAGACGGGTCATCGATCTGGCGAAAATCAAACTCAGAATTCCGCAGACTCGCATTCTCGTCGCCACCCAGGCCCAGTGTGTGGTCAAGCCAATGTAGGTACTCGCTGGACCCAGCACACCGGAACTGTGTCGTCAGTTCGAATTCCTTCATTGGTATTCCTGCGTCGCGTGAAGCCGCTCGTATGTTGTCGAGTGTTCCAATGTCGCGCCACGTCACCAATTGGCTTTCATCGGAAAAAAAGACGTTGACCCTAGCGGCATTGATGACTTCAGCGATCTGGTTCACCCCGAGATTACGATAGAAGCCTGACTTCTCTACGAGTCGGTGAGCCTCGTCGACCAGCAGCACATCAAACGCGTCCGTCGATACGTCGTGGAAGGCGTCCGAACTCACAAAGAGGTTGCTGGTCGCGACGTCGAGACGCTTACCCTTGAGCTTGGCTTGATAGACCGCGCGAGGGGCGGCGTTCTTGGTTACGTAGCGAACGTTCAGGTTTTGAGCGAGTAGGTCGACGAGGGCGTTGATCGCGATGACCGACTTTCCAGTGCCCGGGCCACCCTTGACAAGCAAGACCGCCTTACTTTGGTCGGGTACCGTTCGAATCGCCTCGCGGATGGATTCGTAGGCCGTCTTCTGGTCGTCAATAAGCACAAACTCCTCGTTGCCGCGCAGCATCGACTCGAGGGCGTCCACCAGCTGCTTCGAGACCTGAACGGGGCTACTCTCCACGCGGCGAATAACGCTAGTTGCGTCCCCGCGGCGGATCGTCGAGGTAATCAGATCCTGCAGGGCTCGACGTTCATTGGCCAGGAAGACTGGCGCCTTCGCGAGAAGGTCGCTGTAGCGGCCCGACTTGATGACGGTCGCAACGTGGCAATTGTGCAAGTAAGCGCTGGGGCTGATCACAACCGGATCATTGGCGACGTACTCGTAGAAGTCGTGCAGTAGTCGGCCATAGGACCACACCTGGTAACTGGGATGGTTGACGTTGACCAGCCCGCCGTGCATATACGTACGCACGTGATCATCGAGCGTCGAGAACTCGACCTCCTGCCACTGTTTGAGCTCGATAAGCACCAACTGAGAAGTTCCACTCTCGCCGTGGCCCGAAACCATGAAGTCGATGCGCTGGCCCCGGCCGTGTAATCGGTATTCGATGGCGACACCGGCATCGTTGGGGATGTCGGCCGAGTTCATGACGTGGTACATCGCGTTGCCGAGAGAATTGCGCCAGGACTGGTACTCCGAACCCTCCCGAGAAATTCGAATTCCGAGATGCTCTTCTACTTTCGCTCTGACCATCTCCTCGATTTCGGGAGCATCTTGGAGGAACTGTCCCTTAGTTGCTACGTAGGCAAGCATGCAGTCAGCCTAAGTCTGTCGTCCGATTGAATTCGTCGAACTGGTTGCGAAAACTGTTGACATCCATTGACCCCACGTCTCAGCGGGGACTTTGATTTGTGTTCTGGAGGAGCACTCAGAACTGTACGCAAACAGCATTGGGCTTAGTCAAGTCGTGCCGTGGCAGAACCGCTAAAAACGGCGTCGCCACTCTGGTTCTCGGTCACGACGTCAAAGTCAACCAGGGAGACACCGTTCTCCGCTCTGATCGCCGTGACCGTCGCCGTCGAGGTCAACGTGTCGCCAGGCCAGACCTGGGACGTGAACCTTCCGCCGAAGCGCGTAAGTCGGCAATCGCCGACGTAATCAGTGAGCATCTTGCCCGTCAGGCCCATCGTCAGCATTCCGTGGGCGAAGACGCTCGGATAACCTGCGATCTGAGTGGCGAACACCTCGTCGGTGTGCAAGGGGTTGTAATCTCCCGAAGCGCCGGCGTACTGGACTATCTGGGTGCGAGTCAGGTTTTCGACGACCACTGCGCTGTGACTGACGCCGACGCTGAGGCCGGAAGCTTTGAGCGTCATGGTCAGTTCTTCACCGTCTGTTCGGTGCGAACGCCGACCCCGCGTGCAGTGACCGCAAGCTCACCGTCTTCGCCGCGGTACTCGATGATGGTTTCGCGAAAGTGCAGCAGTCCGCCTCGGCGACCTTGCTTCTCCCACGACTTTCCTGGGCGTTGCGTGAGGGTCAGTACTTCGCCAGCGCGAACCGGTCGGTGAAACTCATAATGTTGCTCAGCGTGAAGGCCGGTGCCCCCGCTTTGTCCCTGGCCCGGTCCTTGCGCGTTCGCATCGGAATCGGTGATTGGCGCGCGGCCGCTTGGCGTACTCCCAGATCCGAACCAGGGAATTCCCAGTTGAGGACGCAAGGGGTAATCGGGATCGTACTGGGCACTCGCTTGCACGAAGGTGGGCGGCGCGATGATGCCGCCGACATCTGATTCGCGCGCCAGGTCCGCGTCGAAGTACACCGGATTGAAATCGCCGATGGCCCGAGCGAACATCATGACGTGTCCCGCCTCGATAGGGAACTGTGATGCCGCCATCGCAACCTCTCTTTCCTTGACTCGACCGGGCGACGTTCGTCGGACGACCGCTTAGTCCGACTCTTCCGGCCAGGGGATCACGCCGTTCATGGCCGCATTGGGCGGAGCCTGGGCGACAAGGTCGAGGACCACCGGACCGAGTTCGGCGGGGTCCCAGCGGCGTCCTTTGTCCGTGACGGGACCGGCGTGCCAGCCTTCGGCGACACTGAGGCGACCGCCCGCCACGTTAAAGACGCGCCCGGTGACGCCGGCCGATTCCACACTGGCGAGCCACGCCACGATCGGGGCCACGTTGTCGGGCGAACGGGCATCGAACTCCTCGGGCTCCGGTGACGCCGTGCCACGAGCGCGCTGCAGGTTCTCGGTCATGCGCGTGCGCGCCCCGGGCGCGAGCGCGTTGACGGTCACGCCGTAACGGGTGAGCTCTTTGGAGGCGATGATCGTGAAGGCGGCGATACCGGCTTTGGCGGCGCCGTAGTTGGTCTGGCCGATGTTGCCGTAGATGCCCGACGAGGAGCTGGTGTTGATGATTCGGGCGTCGTTGACCTCGCCCGCTTTCGAACGGTCTCGCCAGTAGCCGGCCGCCCAGTGGGTCGGAGCGAACGTGCCGCGCAGATGCACGCGCACGACCGCGTCCCACTCTTCGATGCTCATGTTGACCAGCATCCGGTCGCGCAAGATGCCGGCGTTGTTGACCAACACGTCCAGGCCGCCAAAGGTGTCCAGGGCGAAGTCGATCAGCCGATGCGCGCCCTCGAAGTCCGAGACGTCCTCGCCATTGGCGACGGCTTCGCCGCCGAAGCCGTGAATCTCCTCGACCACTTCCTCGGCCGGTTCCGACGAAGCGCCCTCGCCGTCTAAGTCGGCCCCAAGGTCGTTGACGACCACCCGCGCCCCTTGGCGAGCCAACTCAATGGCGTGTCCCCGGCCGATGCCGCGCCCGGCGCCGGTGACGACGCAGACGCGTCCTTCGCAGATCTGCATCACGTCACCTTCGTGTCGCGTTGGGGTCCCCGGGGCAGGCCCAGAGCGCGCTCCCCGATGATGTTCTTTTGGATCTGACTGGTGCCGGAATAGATGGTCCCGGCCCGGCTGGCGAAGAAGACGTCTTGCCACTCGTTGGTGGCGTACCCCTCGCCGTCGGGGCGGATCATGGCGTCGGCGCCGACGATGTCAAGGGCGAGTTCACCGAAGGTCTTGTGATACTCGCTCCAGAACAGTTTCGAGATCGACGCCTCGGGTCCGGGCTGGCGGCCCTCGGCCAACGACGCGAGGAGCCGCAGGCCCGCGTAGCGCATGAGTTGCACTTGGGTGAAGCACCAGGCGAGGCGTTGACGGATCAGCGGGTCACTCGCCTTCCCGTTCTTGCGAGCCAACCCGATGAGGTCCCACAACTCCTGCTCGAAACCGAGGTGTGCGGTCGTGGCGTTGCCCCCGCGCTCGAAGCCGAGCGTCGTCATGGCCGGCGCCCACCCGTTGTCGAGGCCCCCGATCACGTTGAACAACGGGGCCCGCGCGGCGTCTAAGAAGTCCTCGCAGAATCCCGACGCGCCCGACATCTGGCGCAAGGGTCGCACCGTCACGCCGTTCTCTTGGGAGAAGGGCACCAAGACGTAGGAGAGGCCGCGATGTTTGGGCGCGTCGGGGTTGGTGCGACAGAGCACGAAGATCATGTTGGCGTTCTGCGCGCCCGAGGTCCAGGTCTTTTGACCGGTGATCACCAGTTCGTCGCCGTCGACCACGCCCTTGGTCTCGATGGCCCCGAGGTCTGATCCGTGGTTGGGTTCGGAGTAACCCTGGCAGTACACGTCCTCGCCGGACACGATCCGCGGCAAAAAATACGCCTGCTGCTCGGGGGTGCCGTGGACCATGATGGGCGGGCCGACCAGTGTCTCGCCCATGCCGCGACGTACCGCGGGTACACCGTGGCGGCGGAGCTCTTCGCTGAACACGGCGAAGCGAATGGAGTCCCAGCCTCGACCGCCGAACTCCTCGGGCCACTGGGCGCAAATGAGATTCGCGTTGAGCAGTCGCTTCGTCCACTCGCGGTAAATGGGATCGGTCGTGGCCTTGAGAAGTGCCGCACCGCGTTTGCCACCGGCCACCGGCTGCCAGCTCCAATCGGCCAACTCCTTCAAGCCGGCCGGCGCGTTACTTTCGATCCACCCGCGCATCTCTAAGCGAAACTCGGCGTACTCCTCACCTAGATCAACCTCCATGTGTTCCTCCTTCGTGGGGTGGTCGCTTCTCCGTCATACACCCGCGGCCGCGGCGATGCCCAGAATCAGGGTGCCGGCGGCCATGAACATCCCGCCCACCCCCTGGGCCAGGCTGATCTCGACGTTCGGGACCTGCGCCGACGCCTCGCGGCGCAGTTGGCGAACCGACTCTTGCACCAAGAACATCCCGTACATCCCGGTGTGGGTGTAGGACAGGCCCCCGCCGTTGGTGTTCATCGGCAAAGAGCCGCCCGGCGAGGTGTGGCCCTCGGCGATGAAGGCGCCCGCCTCGCCCCGGCCGACGAAGCCAAGGTCTTCGAGCCCGTAGATCGGCAGATGCGCGAACGCGTCGTAGACCATCAGGTGGTCGACGTCCTGTGGTCCGACGCCGGCTTCGGCGAAGGCGCTTGCCGACGAAAGCCGGAAGGCCTTCGAGGTCGTGAAGTCCTCCATCATCGAGACCAGCGGCGTCTCGGCCGCCTCACCGGTACCGAGCACGTAGACGGGGGGCTTCGGACCGGGCAGCGACCGGGCGCGCTCGGTCGAGGTCACGACCAATGCGCCGCCGCCGTCGGTGACGAGACAGCATTCCAGCAGGTGCATGGGATAGGCGATCAGCCGAGAGGCCAACACGTCCTCGACGGTCAACGGCTCGCGGAACATCGCGCGCGGCACGTTCGCCGCCCACTTTCGTTGCGCCACGGCTACCGAGGCCAACTGCTCGTGCGTGAGGCCGAACTCTTTCATGTAGCGCAGAACGCCCATGGGAAACATGGTCGGTGGTCCGAGAGTTCCAAAAGGTGCTTCGAACTGGCCCTGGGGCGACGTCGGATCGGCCACGCGCGGCGGCATACCGACGCGCGAGCGTCCGGATTCGCCGTGGGTGATCAGCACCACCTCGCACAGTCCGGCGGCGATGGCGGCAGCGGCGTGGCGCACGTGGAGCAGGAACGAACATCCACCCACGGTGGTGGCGTCGACGTAAGTCGGCGCGATGCCCAAATAGTGCGCGACAGCAATCGGTGAGAGTCCCGCCGCGGCCACGCCGTCGACGTCGGACATCGTCATGCCGGCGTCCTCGACGGCCAAACGGGCGGACTCGGCGTGCATCTCCAACGCCGACACGTCGGGTACGACGCCGATGCGCGTCGTCTCGGCCGCGCCGACGATGGCGCTCTGAGCGCGCACGCTCATGTGTCGCTCCGCGGACGAAAGACCGGGACGCTCTGATCGCCGCGCGGTTCGAAGGCCACCTCGAGGGCCATGTCGAGCACGAGTGATTCAGGAGTCTGCTCGATGCCCACGATATTGGTCATCATCCGCGGCCCTTCCTCTAGCTCCACGACCGCGATGGCGTAGGGCACTTCGTCGGCGAAGCCCGGTGCGGGGCGGTGACTAATCAAATAGGTGTGCAGTCGGGCCCGTCCCGACGCTCTCTCCCACGACACGTCCGTCGAGAAGCAGTGGGGACAACTCGGACGCGGGTAGAAGTACGCCTGGCCGCACGCGCGGCAACGCTGGATGCGAAGCTCACCGAGTTTGGTCCCTTCCCAGTAGTGCTCGGTCTCGGGCGTGGGTTTTGGCGCGGGTTTGTGCTGGTGGTCTTCGGTCGGCATTACGACGACTCCGACGATCCGACAGCGTTGAGCGTGATACCTAACTCGTTCAACAGATCTTGACTGTAGGCAATGCGTCCGGTGCGTGACCTTGGCGCCACGCTGCACAGGGCCAAGGCGGCCTCGGCCATCACTTCGGGTGGCTCGACGACTTGGTTGGGGTCCCCGGTGACCAGATGGTGGAAGACCGTGCCGGGGGTCGGTACGACGCGATTGGGCGAGAGGGCGTTCACCGCCACGTTGTCGGCGTACACCTCCGAGGCCAGACCGGTGGAGAACCGCTCGAGCGCGGCCTTGCACATCCCGTAGACCGCGCCGCCGCCGTGTCGCGCGGGGTCGGGCGGGAACGTGGGGTGGCGCGCCGCGCCCGAAGAGATATTGAGGATCCACCCCTCACCCTTCGAGATCATTGCGGGCAGGACCAACTGGGCCAAATGGAACGGAGCGGTGACCTCGACCTCGAACATCAATTGAAACTGTTTGGCCCCAAATCCAATGACGGGGATGAAATAGGTGACGGCCGCGTTGTTGACGAGTACGTCGATGGGTCCGACGTGTTCGACTGTCTCGGCGACGAGTCGTTCGCGCTCGCTCACTTTCGAGAGATCGGCGGCTATCGCCACCGCCGTGCCACCCGACTCCGAGATCCTCTCAACCGTCTCGTGAATCGTGCCGGCTAGTTTGCTGGCCGCGGGGTCGACGGTCCGCGCAGTCACGACCACCGTCGCGCCGCTCGCAGCGAAGCGCTCGGCGATGGCCGCGCCAATGCCCCGGCTCGCCCCGGTGACCAGCGCCACCTTGCCGCTCAATTCGCGTTCGCTCATTTCGACTCTCCTTCGTTTCGCCACATCGCGAGGGCATCGAGTACTTCGACGTCGCCTCCTTCAACTCGTAA
>PNAH01000033.1:0-44312 GCA_003170315.1 Acidimicrobiaceae bacterium | reverse complement strand
GGGAAGCACGCGAAGCGCCACGTCGCCCAGCACCACTACCCAGACACCGCCGAGGCCGAGCGAGAGGACCTTGCCCCACGTGGGGTCGGTGACCACACCGACGAGGAGCTCAATGCCACCGGTGAGCATCGGTCCTACGAGCACCCCGTCAAAGACCGCCTCCGGGAGCGCCGTCGCGAGCAGATTCGCGAGGTCGTCGAAGGCGTCCATGACCTCATCGACTTCGACGTTGAGACGGACCCCGCCGATGTCCGACTTGTGCGCCAAGGCCGAGGAGGCGACTTTTAGCGCCACGACACCGCCGAACTCCTTGGCGATGGCTCTCGCCTCAACGGCCGACGTGGCCAACTGGGCGGGAGCGACAGGAATGCCGTGCGCTTCGAGCAACCCCCTCACCAAGTACTCCGGCCACACTCCTCGTGCCCCGGCAGGGACCTCAACGGTCGGCGCCGCCGGGGGCGGACCCGCCGCGAGTCGTGCATCGCGCCGGTCGTGGTAGCGCGCGCCGTGGCCGATCGCCCTCATCCCCGGCTCAATGCCGTTCACGAGATAGAGACCCCGATCCCCGAGCAACTTTCGACTGTAGGGGGCCAGGTCCAAATAGACGGGACTTTGCAGGACTAACGGAACGGCTAGTGCTCTCCCCGCTGCGGCGACGGCGTCCATCCGTTCTTCGACCGGGGCGGGGTTCGGCGCCTCGCTTCGCGGGATGGTCGCGGAGTAGATCACCATGTCGAAGTTTCCCGCCACGTCTCGAGCGACGATCTCCAGGGACTGAAGGGTGATCATTGGGTCCATCACCACGTACCCGGTCACGTCGAGGGGATTTTGAGGATTGGAAAACGATGGTAGGAGCCGCTTCAACTCTTTGTCGGTCTCGGGCGGAAACTCGGGGAACTCGAGTTTCTCTTCGGACGCTAAGTCCGCCATCAAGTCACACGCCCCGCCCGATGGTGTGATCGCGGCGATACGGCGGCCGCGGACTCCTGGGTGATGGCCCAGGTATCCCGCCGTGTTCAGCAACTCTTCCAAGGAGTCGACCCGAACCACGCCGAGTTGACGAAACGCGGCATCGACCACCCGGTCATCGCCGGCCAGCGCACCCGTGTGCGCGAGCGCCGCCTTTGCGCCGGCTTCCGTGCGACCGGTCTTTAGTGCGACGATCGGCTTGCCGGCTCGCAGCGCGAGTTCACAGACCTCGCGGAACTCCTCGGGCTGGCGAATTGACTCTAAAAAGGCCGCGATGACCTTCGTCTGGCCATCTTCGATCAAGTACCGCATGATGTCCGACGCCGACGTCAGGGCTTCGTTGCCGGTTGAGACGAGCAGGCTCAAACCGATGCCGCGCGCCTGCGCGCCGGCGAGCACGGCGCTCGCGAGACCGCCGGACTGCAGGACGATGCCGACGGGACCGACTTCGAGGGGTGGCGCGATGAGGAGGCTATAGGGCGTGAGACTGCCGGCCGCGTTGATGAACCCGTTGCCGTTCGGTCCGAGCACGGTCAATCCTCGGTTGTGAGCCAACTCCACGAGTCGAGACTCGAGTTCGACGCCGTCGGGTCCGGCTTCACCAAAGCCCGCGGTGAGTATGACGACGTTGGTGATCCCGGCGTCGGCTACTTCGTTCATCACCTCCATTACGGCGGAGGTGGGGACCATGACGTACGCGAGGTCGACCGGTTCGTTGAGTTCCTTGAGCGACTTCAACGCGGCTTGACCGTGGACCACGTCGTGATGGGGATGGACGACGTGGACGCTCACGTCGGGGGAGTACTGGCGCAGGTTCGCGTGGGTCCAGATCGACCAGGGCGAGCGATCGGTCGCTCCGATCAAGACGACCGACCGGGCACCAAAGAAGGCACCCAATCGATCGACGACCTCATGGTGCGACGCGCCTCGCACTTTCTCGTCGATTCGCACGCCCCACCCCCGTGTCGTGATGGCTTGACGCCGAGCCAAAGCGTACCTCTGGGACGAAGCCTCGGCACAGTCGAAGTTTCGGCGGCCTCGAGGCGAAAGCGCTCGAGCGAGAAAGTGATTACGGTGTCCTACGGACCGCGATGTTGACTCTCGGTCGTCAGGGGGTCTGACGTGATCTTCGCCTTTAGCGCGGAACAAGACGAGTTACGCAAGTCGGTGCGGAAGTTCCTGGAGGACAAGTCCCCCGAGACCGAGGTGCGCCGACTCATGGAAAGCGTGGACGGCTACGACCCGGCCGTCTGGAGGCAGTTGTGCGCGCAGTTGGGACTCGCGGGGCTGGCGATCCCCGAGAAGTACGGCGGTTCGGGTTTTGGCTACGTGGAGTTGATCGTGGTCTTCGAGGAGATGGGCCGGGCCCTGTTGTGCGCCCCGTACTTCTCCACGGTCGCTCTCGCGGCCAATCTGCTGATAGCCGCCGACGATGAGTCGGCCAAGTTCGATTACCTGCCCACGTTGGCGAGCGGTGAGAAAATCGGCACCGTCGCGTTGGCCGAGACGACCGGCCGCTGGGACGAGGCCGGGGTGACGACGGCCGCCACAAAATCGGCGACCGGCTGGTTACTCAACGGCGAGAAAAGCTTCGTGACCGACGGTCACGTGGCCGACGTGGTCTTCGTCGCCGCCCGGACCCCCGCCGGAGTGTCGATCTTCGCGGTAGACCAAGGAGCCACCGGGTTCGTGGCGAGCGCTCTCGCCACGTTGGACCAAACGCGTAAGCAGTCGAAGCTCTCCTTTGCCCAGACGCCGGCCCGACTGATCGGTGAGGAGGGCGCGGGATGGTCAGCGCTTTCTAAGATGCTCGACCTGGCGGCGGTGGCCTTGGCGGCCGAACAGGTCGGTGGGGCGCAACAGATCTTGGACGTCACGGTGCAGTACGCCAAGGACCGCGAGCAGTTTGGCCAGCCCATTGGGAGCTTCCAAGTCATCAAGCACAAGTGCGCCGACATGCTCTTGGAGGTGGAGTCCGCCCGGTCGGCGGCGTACTACGCCGGTTGGGTCGCGGCCGATGACGGTGATGATCTGCCGATCGCGGCGAGCCTCGCCAAGTCGTACTGCTCGGAGGCTTACTTCCACGCCGCCGCGGAGAGCATCCAGATCCACGGGGGCATCGGCTTCACCTGGGAGCACCCCGTGCACTTGTACTTCAAGCGGGCCAAGTCGTCCGAGCTGCTTTTTGGCGACGGGACGTATCACCGCGAACTGCTCGCCCAACGGGTCGGGATTTAAGCGAATTCGTATTTACGATAACTGCACCTAAAGGAATTCCAAAGTTGTTGGAAATAACCTCCCCGCGATCGGGATCCACTATGTGCTTCTCAGCAGAGTCGATCGGAAGTTTTCGAAAGCAGTGTTTCATGTGGCCTTCCAGTCGACCGTTGGAAGTCATTCAATGTCACTGCCAATCTGTACAGATAGG
Organism: Acidimicrobiaceae bacterium; assembly: GCA_003170315.1. Taxonomy (GTDB): domain Bacteria; phylum Actinomycetota; class Acidimicrobiia; order Acidimicrobiales; family RAAP-2; genus RAAP-2. Next base: position 40,915 of record PNAH01000033.1, on the reverse strand, counting down.
GGAAGAGATGATGTACAAGGATCATATGGATGTCGCCGTTACAGAACTACGAGCTCACCTGAGCGACTGGCTGGAGAAGGCACAGTCTGGTGAAGAGATTGTCGTCACCGACCGGGGCGTTCCCATCGCGCGTCTCCTGGGCTTGAACTCCGCTGCCACGCTGCAACGCCTCACCCTCGAAGGCGTCATTTCTCGACCCGCACTGTCCGAAAAGATCAAGGCGGGGGGTCGAGGTCGACCCAGCCCAACCTCTTCCGTATCCGACCTTCTGAGTTCGCAGCGCTGCTAGTCGTGGCGATTGTCTATTTCGATTCCAGTGCGCTCGTCAAGCTGTTGATGTCGGAGGACGGCAGCGATCTGGTTGATGAAGTATGGAACGGTTGTGACGCCGCCATCTCGAGTCGACTCGCGTACCCGGAAGTGTGCGCGGCCCTCGCGGCGGTCGAACAAAGCAAACTGATCGGGCCTAGTGACTGTCGAGAGGCAGTGGTCACGTGGGAGATGTACTGGGGCGCCATACGACCTGTCGAACTGAGTGCTGACGTGGCATCGAGCGCGGGCACGATCGCGCGAGACTCCTCACTTTGCGGTGCCGATTCCGTCCACCTCGCGAGTGCTCTCGCAATGGGACTTGACGATCTCATTGTGGCGGTGTGGGATCGCCAACTTCACGCCGCGTCCGTACTGGCGGGTCTTCGTGTGGTGCCCGCGTTGCTCGATGAGAGAGATTGGGCAGATACGAAGACCTCTTGATTTACGTCGGTGTCGGCGAATTCTGAAGTAAGCGCCGCGATGAGGCCGGTACCATACGGTTCCATGGCAACGCCCGATCCTCCGACGGACAGTCTCGCAGTGACTGACGACAACTGGGCGGGTCATCGTATTCGGGACGCGCACGTGCGTCTTCGATTGACTCGAGTGCCCTCCGGCCACGTTCGCCGAGCATGAGCACTCGCGAGAGAGGTAAATCGGTGGAGATCTCCGACGCGGGACGTTGGATGCGTAACGCTGTCGTCGCGGCGTTTTTTGTTCAAGGTTTTCTCTTCGCGTCCTGGACGGCGCACATTCCTCACATCAAAGACCACCTGCACCTCGGTGACGGTTCGCTGGGGATCGCCTTGCTCGGAGCGCCGATGGGCTCGATGCTCGCGATGCTGGCGGTCGCGCGACTTCTCCCCAGATTTGGGAGTCGCCGAGTGGTGCGCATCTCGCTGGTGGGGTACTGTCTCGCCGGTCCCCTCGTGGGTCTCAGTACCTCGCTCGTCACGTTCTTCATCGCCTTCTTGCTGTGGGGCATCTTTCAAGGGTCTCTCGATGTTTCGATGAACGCCCAAGCCATTGCGGTCGAAGGACGGGTGGACCGCCGTCTCATGCCAGGGTTTCACGGATCGTGGAGCATGGGATCGCTGGCCGGCGCCGGAGTGGGGGTGCTGGGGGTCGGTCTCGGCTGGTCGCTGAGCGAGCAACTCCTGATTTTCGCGGTGCCCTGTCTCTTCGTGGTGGGGTGGCTGTCGACTCAGATGATCCCCGACGATCAAGCTCGGGTCGAGAGTTCCTCCGGCCTGTCAGAGAACGCTCGCTGGAGTCTCTTGCAGAAAGCGATTGTCGTTTTGTCCGCCATCGCCTTCGCGGACATGTTATGTGAGGGCGCGGTGGCGGACTGGACGGCGGTGTACCTGCGCGGTACTCTCCACACGTCGGCCGTGGTAGCCGGACTCGGGTACGCGGCGTATCTCTTGATAATGATGACCGTGCGACTTCTCGGTAACCAGGTAATGAATCGCTTTCCCGTCTACTTGGCGCTCCCGCTGCTGGCGATCGTCGGCACGGTCGGACTCGGAGTCGGACTGATCATCAATCACCCGGCGAGTGTTCTGGTGGGCTTCATGTGTCTCGGAGCAGGTCTGGCATTGGTCGTACCCATGGTCTTCAGCGCGTGTGGGCACATTCCCAATGTTCACCCGGGTACGGCCGTCGCCACCGTGTCGGCGTGCGGGTGGACGGGGTTTGTCCTTGGTCCTCCTCTTATTGGAGCGATTGCGTCTCTGACTTCGCTCCGGACTGCTCTGTTCTTGCTGCCTCTCCTTAGCGCGGTGGTCGTGGTGGCGACCGGGACCGCGCGAGTTCTTCGGAGTGAGCGCGAGGCAACTACTTCGTAGTCAGTGACCGAATTCGTCGTGTTCTAGTTCTGAAAGAACCGTCCATCGCCCACAACCTCGCGTCGATAGACCGATCCTTCGCCGTTTCTGCGTTTTTACTTTCTCGAAGAGTTCTGTACGGACTTGACTCAACTAGCTGGACAGGGCTTCGCTAGCTTTATCACCGGACTCTCTGAGTTTGTCCATCGCTTGATGGCCCTTTTCAGCGACTGCGTGACTACCGTCGCTCACCGCTTTTGCGGCAACTTCTTTGGCTTTGTCTTTTGCCGAACGAATGGTGTCATCGGTGTGTTGTTTGGCCTTCCGCTTAGCCTTGTCAACAGACTCATTCAAATTGCGCTTTGCTTTACGCTTCAGAGATTCGGAACTTTCTTTGGCTTGGGCCCCAGTCTCACCCGAGAATTTGGCGGCCCTTCGCTTGGCCTTGTCCATGACGGCTTTCGCCCTGTTGTTCGCTTCCTCGGCAATCTGTTCCGCTCGACGTTCAGCTTTTCTCATAATCTTCTTGGCTTTTCTTTTCCTTGCCATCGCTATTCCTGCTCCTTCTCATTGTTCGTAGCCAATGCTTCTCAATACAGATGAAATACTTTCTACAAATGACCTCTCGCTAAGCCAGCATTTTGTCGTGAGTGTTTCGGTGGTTCACTTGCGCGGCAACTCAATGCGGCCGCGTTATGCCTTTTGCAAGTCTCCATTTCAAGGTAGCATTTCCGTCACGTCACGCCCCAGAGTCCGGTAATTTCCGACGCCTTGAGCCCCCCTGTTTCGAGGCGTGCATTCAGCTGAGAGCATGCCATCGCCGTTTTTAGCAGCTTGCTTCCCGTGCAACTCGGAGTCGTTCCCTTCGGTTGCTGTGCATGCACAAACCGGGCGATCGCCATCGACGTCGTCCAGGGTTCGTGCTCTTCAAACCTTGAGCCAATCGTTGACATTCTGAAGTGGACCCCATACCTTAGACACCCTGTCCAACGAAAATCAGACTGCACTCTCATAAGAGCGGTCCAACCAATGGGGTTAAGCCCAACAAGTGGAGGTACGGGGATTCGAACCCCGGACCCCTTGCATGCCATTGGCTCGAGAACCGTTCATGTGAGTTCACATTGGTCCAATCTGACTTCGTTTTTCCGTTTTTAGTTCATCTGCGTTCATCAAATTTCGCCTCAGTTCAATTCAACTGCTGAAGTTGCTGCTGAAGTAAGTCCATTGCGCGTCGTGCAAAGGGTCAATTGGCTGCCCCTATTTGTTCGCGAAGCAAGAAGTAATCGATGCCCAACGATCGTGCTTTTCGAAGCACGTGAGCGCCACATCTATCGCCGCGGGCGCAGACGTTCTGTCGTCGTGCCCGGAACCGAGGCGCCGTTGCACCTCGTGGGTGCTGAGCTCACCCGCAGATGCTGCGTTGACAAGCGCGATGAGGGTCATCAATCTCGTCGGGTGTTGAGCGTTCGGTCATCGTCACCAAACGGCAAAGGTTCCATCGTGCCAGTCGCTCATCACGGTTGGCTCCGTGCAATCACCAGGGTCATCACGCCGACGGCAGTAACGGCAGGAAGCAGATAGAAATAGACGAGCACTACCGCGTGCTCGAAAGGGCTTGCGTTGCGACCATTGAGTGCAAGAATCGCGCAAATCTCGGCGACGCTTCCCGCGACAACAACAATCATCGGAGGGAGCACGCTGACCAAGTACAGCGAGTGCCTCTTGAGGTGACTCCGCCACTTTCGTCGACCACGAGTGTTGCCGAGATTGTTGTGGTGCGACTCCACTTGACGCCAGTACTCAAAGAGGAAGGCGTCGGGCAGGAGCAACGCGATGAAGAACAGCGGAATCACCGTCGCCGCGACCGCGTAGAACTCACTATTGAATGGTGCACTAATCGTGGCTGAGTCCATAGGCGCCCTCACCCCGCCGGAGACCACGACTCTTCTCGTCTCGATTGAGGCCGACCCCAACAGCAACCTTTGCTCTCCGCCAACCAAACCGCTGACCAATGCTCGCCTCTAGGCGCTCGAGGTGTGCCGCCGATGCCAAATTGGGTCCCCACTTTGCGAGCACCATGTCGCTCGGTCGCGAAATCGGGGGCGAACTCCATGCTTCTGCGATCGCCGGACCCACCTCCTTGTTGATGGCAAGCCGAACCGCGACGTACACCCTACCCACGTAGCGATTTTCGGCGAGGACCCAAGCCTGATTTCCCGCCAGTCGCTCCTGCAGTTTGTGCCCGATGGCCGCAAGTCCCGCCAAGGTGGCTGGTTCGTCGTCGATTCGTCGGCGAACGCGATACGGGAACTCAATCCACGCCACCAGTGTGCGCACGACGATTGAGTATCGATCTCTCCGTCGATCGGCGGCGTCACTCAATCTCGAGATGATTTGGGTTCCGACGGCGGTCGCCAATGCGATTGTGACCGCGACGCCTACCGCGTATGAGAAGCCCGACACGGTCGCGGTGATCATGAAGCCTTCAACAGTCGCTGGTCAAGAACCGGGTGAGGCGTGTTGTCGGGCCGATGACCATGCGGCGCCTCCTCAACGGGCCAGTCGCCCGTGCGACGCCAGGACTCCTCGAACCAGAGGTGGCGCTGAAGGATGCGTACGAATTCGTCAAGTCCATTTCGCCAATTCCACCGCAACTGCGGCGGGTCATCGGGGTACCAGAGGCACAGGCCGCCGACGAGCTCGACCAGTGGTACGTGCGCCATGGTCTGACCAGGCGGTGCAATTAGCGGTGCACGCGCGTAGATGTGCCGCCACGGCCGATCCGGCCCTATAGGTGTCGCAACCGGATCACCGAACACCGCCACCAAGACGTGAGCGGACTCGGCCGGAAAATTCAGTCGGGACTCCTTGGGGGGCGGTTCGAAGTCGACTCTAAACAAGGCAACGTCACGCTCGCTTGCGACGACGCTGACGTGGCAACCCACGACGTTGATCTCGAGGCTCAGCCACTCCGCGCACTCCGCGGTTCGGCGCAGCGCGTACTCGCGAGACCCAGCCACCATCAGGGTGCCCATGCACGCGTCGTTGCCGCCCCCGGCGCAGACGACTTGGCCCCTGCCACGGCTGCGCCGGCTCCAAGCCCTCGGAGATAGTCGACGCCCTTCGAATCACCGACGCCGAAGAGATCACCGAAGATCTCTCGCCAAGCCGCGACGGCCTGATGCTCTTGTCCAGACTCATCCAGCGCCAACGCACCGGACGATAGAGCCGCCGCAGCGACAAACGCCTGGCGCGCAGCCTCGCGATCCACGTCTGCGAGTTTGTCGGAAAGTCGCTCGGCGCCCGTTGGATCGTAATAGCCCGAGCCCGAGCCGAGGAGCTCCGCGGCGCAGGCGAAGATGCGCGAGACCGCCTCGGCATGCCCGAGCGGCTCTTCGATGCACGCGAAAGCGATTGACTCCACGTGAAGCCCGGGCAGGCGCTCGCCAAGAACCAGACGCTTCCAATGCTTCACGAATCGGACCTGGTGTACGAAGGCACCTTCGCATGTTCTGTTTCGATCGGCTACGACCCTGATTAACTCTCGAGTGTTCGAACGCTTCCATGATGCTTGCTCGAGATCCATGATCATCACGTCGGTCGTGTCTCCGACGACCTCGAATGCGGGCACGACGTCGAAGCTGAAAGTGTCCTCGCCGAGATCCAACTGCAGCGCGTGCCGCGTGCGATCGAACTTCGCGTCCGGGTAGTGCCTTCGAAGCGCAGACTCCACGAGCTCAGCTGCGGCGATCGCTCCACCGTCATCAGTGAACCAGTTGTCGTACCTCGAGTGCAACAGGAAGATTTTGTCGATGTCGCGCAGCGGACTCAACATCGTCTTACGCGCGAAGCTGCCCTGAAGAAAGGATCCTGAGATGATTTCGTCACTCATGAGGCGCGCAGTCAACTCGTTGTGGAACGTTACGGCTCGCAGCCGCTCCACCGGATCCAGATTGAGTTCGGCGTCGAATTCGTCGAACGCCCGCTCGACCGGGACCGAGGACTTCTTGGTCTGATCTTCCATGGGTTGACTCCCCTTAATATCTAGTCACAGCATGGACTTTAATTTAGCACTTTATTTGCCACCGTCAAAGCGGTCGACAACGTCACGAAAATGTGCCTTAATAGTCAGCTTTTTTATCGCTCACGCGCAAGAATGGTGTGGGGGTAGCGTACGAGGAGCATGACAGAGTGACTGAAGCGGGTTTCGAGCCGCAGCGAATGACTCTCGCCCGGGAGTTACAGGGCTGGAATCAGAGCCAATTGGCTGTGGAGTTGGATCTAACGGCAGCCGCCGTGAGTCAATTCGAATCGGGTGTGACCAGCCCCTCACCCGAAACGCAGATGCGACTCGCGGAGAAGCTAGATGTTCCAGTGACGTTTTTTGCGTTACCTATGGTCGAGACTCACGAGGGATTTTTTCGCTCCCTACGACGAACCTCCGTTGCTGATCGTCGAAAGGCCAGGGCGCTGGCCCATCTCGCGTATGACGTTGCAGCCTCAGGTAGACATGGTCAATCTCGATCGTTTGAACCCCCAGATTTGATACGGCCCGGTCTGACAGCGACCAAGGGGGAGATTGAATCACTGACCGAGTCGGTGAGGTTGCAGTGGGGTCTACCGGACGGACCGGTGCCATCCATGATTGGACTCCTTGAAAGTCATGGTGTCATCGTCATTCGCTCGCTTCTCGACACCGGCGATGTTGACGCGTTTTCCCTTCCGTTTCTGGATTATCCAGTCGTAGTGCTCTCTTCAGATAAGGGCGATCGTGCTCGATCACGCTTTGATGCTGCTCATGAATTGGGACATCTCGTCCTGCATGGAGAGCAGTTTTGGGGCCTAAAAGAAGTCGAAGATCAAGCAAACTGGTTCGCAGCAGCATTCCTAATGCCGAGGAGTTTGATTATTGATGAACTTCCCGCAACAGCCGACTGGCCCGCTCTATTCGCGTTGAAGCAGAAGTGGCAGGTCTCAGTCGCCGCTCTTCTCATGCGCGCAAGGTCATTGGGAAAAATGCCCGAGTCAAGCTATTTAGGAGCCGTGAAGATGATGTCGGCTCGAGGATGGCGAAAGAGAGAGCCAGCACCACTCGGGAGACCCGAAGAACCGAACTTGTTAGGTGAAATCCTTGCGGCGGGAGGTTCGGAAACGGTTCGAAATGCACTTCCCGGTGAACTTGTTCGTCGTCTGGCAGGAAGTGCGACGCGTTCGTAGATCGGGCATCGCGTCAATCCAAACGCTTTCCTCCCTCATTATGAATCTAGGTGCAATAGTCATTTCTCTGTGTGAGACCTCGGAATGAGAGAGACAGCGCTGTTGCCAGGTGACGCTCTAATGTGACGCGGAGATCCAGCAGAATCAGGGGGCCATGGTAGAGCGACGTGAGAAGGCAGTAGATCACGACGAGGCTTGGCCACGAACATATGTAAGCAACGTCACCAGTTCGAGCGTCCGCGTGCTGGCTCTCGGCGAGGATCCGACGATTCCGCTCCCTGGTCGAGAATGGGCGAGCCCACAGTTCGTGTATCACTACACGAGTTGGGAGAGCCTTAGAAAGATCGCTGACACTTGCGGGCTCCTGATGAACGCGTTCCCAAAGCTGAACGATCCCCGTGAGTCAAAGAAATGGGAAGTTGGGTTCTACGGTTCGGGCAAGCCTCTTGTGAGATCGGAAGTTGTCTCTGAGGAAGTCGAACGGTTCAAGGCAAACGTTCGTGTGCTTTCGTGTTCTATGGGCTCCCCGGACGAACTCACCAACTCCGACCGGAGTGGTCATGGATACGCAAAACCCGCGATGTGGGCACACTATGGAGGAAGTCATTCTGGTGCATGCTTAGTTCTAAATCGTCTGAAATTGCACAAGTGCATCGAAAGTTCATTTGCGGACTCAATTGCATCAGGTGGGAAACTAACTGCGGGAGATGTGCATTACGCGTTCAATTCCATTGAAGATGGCTCATTTCAAGGGATAGATCTAGACAAGATCGCCTCACAAACAGTAGACCTCGCTGTAGAGGAACATCTATTTCAACACTGGTATGGCATCTTCTTTGTAAAGCATGCCGATTGGTCACCTGAAGTCGAATATCGCTGGGTGGCTTATGATCCCGAACGGCTTGCTTCCGACATCATTGACATAACTGGAGCTCTCCATTCCGTGATCCTCGGAGCCGACTTTCCGATGGATGAAGTGAACACCATCCATGGACTGGCCCAGTTGACGGGGACCGGCAGCCTTGTGGTTCAGCACTGCTCTTGGGATCGCATGATCGCAAATATCGAGCCGGTGGAGGTTGGTGAAGGAGAGCTAAAGTTCGTTCAATTGCGTCGGACAATAGCAACCGTTTTCAACAGAAGGGCGCCAGATTGATGATCCGAGAGTCCGCCTGTAATTCAATGAGCAAGGAAGTGCCGCTCGCCCGGCTGCGCCAGTCCGAGACGGTCATAATGCCGCGGGTGCGCACACTGGCTCGCAGTTCTTGATGGGAGGCAATCCGGGAAGGGTCTTTGGTCCCCATGGGTGGAAAAGCCCATTCACGTGAGTTGAAACTGTTCTGTCTAGCGCGATAGACTGATAAAGTGAAGACAAGAGAATTGCGAGCGCAATTGAAGGCAAAGGGTTGCAGCGATGTACGTCAGAGTGGCGCACATCTCATTGTTCGATGTGGTGATTGTCAGACCGTTATTCCGATTCATTCAGGCGATATTCCAAAGGGAACGCTGGGAGCAATTCGTCGCGACCTGGCACCGTGCTTAGGAGAGAGGTGGTGGGAGTCATGACTACGAGTGGACACGATGTTGAAAGCGAAAAGGCTGTAGTTAAGGCTGGTGGTGAGAAGTATCACGCTCATTACGAGATTGACTCCAACGGTGTTTGGCTTGCGAGTGTTGCTGAGATTCCACAAGTGCACACCTATGCGTCGACATTGGGGAAGGCTCGAGAGTACCTAGTTGACGCGCTTGCTCTTTGGCTCAATTCGAGCGTCGAGAAAGTCCAGCTTGATCTCGTGCATCGCCCGGCACTTTTACCGAATGACGTGCAATTGGCCCTGGATGAAGCTCTCTCGGCGAGGTTGATTGCGGAAACTACGACGAGACTTTCCAATGAGTTCCTATCTCAGGCCGCAATCGCTTTAGTGAGCGAGGCACACCTCTCGAGGCGAGACGCCGGCGACCTACTCGGCTTATCTCATCAGCGAGTGCAGCAGTTGGTTGCGAGCCAAGGGAATCTCACGTCTGGCGTCGGTGCAAGTGCCATCTCTGCGCGTGAAATTGCTGAACGGCTCAAGGAATTTCTTCCTGGTGGTTCGAAGGAAGATCTTGGTGTTTTGATTGGCGGCGTGGCTGTTGGCCTGACATTGCTTTGGGCGGCGAACTCTGACTAGGTGACTCGTGACTTTTGGTCAATTCGGATTGCTTAGAGAGCTCCATGTAAAACGCGTCATATTGTATCGGCGTTTCGATCGAATTCTTCTTCTAGGAGATTCCGAGCCATGTACCAGTAATACTGGAACAACGTCCAGACTGGCGCTGAATCCTTCAGGAGCTTCGAACATTCGTCACCTTATTGAGCCAGGAATGCAAATCGGTGTAGTCCTTCAGAGATAACCGGAACGCTGCTTCGGATGTAAATGACTGGGCCGGCTGAGTGAATGATGAGGTTGTGACAACGAGACCCGCGGTAGCTCTTTCTTGTTCGACCACTCCGTACAATTGTCGCAAGACCCCGACTCCGACGGGGCGATTTGGCGCGTACTTTTTGCATTCAACCACGTAGAGAAACGAGCCAAGGTCGTTCTTCTTAGCCGCGTATATGTCCTTCCCACCATCCCTCGTCGACGGTGTCAGCGTCACGTCGTACCCGAACCGACTCATAATCTCGGCGACAATTTGCTCGAATTTTCGATCGGAAAGTTCGTAAAGTAAATCTGGTTTGGCTGCCAATTTCTGGAGAAGTTCATCGTTCGCGTCACAGACCGAGGAAATGATGAGACGCTCGGCGTCTTGGCTAAGAGGATGTCCTTCAGAATCGACCAATCCGGGAAAGGCAAAGTCTGAAAGCAGCTCGCCGAATGAACCAAGGTACTCCGTTCCGATCTCGGTGGCTCTAAAGATTGCGAGGTTCACCTTGGCGGGAATTCCGCCAGTAATCCTCATCAGTTCTACAAGGCCTGGTTTATCGAGCCGCCCCAATGACTTTGTCAGGATTTGGTTGAGCTCTGCAATAGTGAAAGGCTTGACTCGAAGATGAAAGTCAGCCACGACTCCGTGCTCATCCCGATCGATAAAGAGGATCCTCGGCCCCCTGCGTCGGGCCAGTTCCATCCACTTAGTAATCACCGCATTCGACAAAATCCCGAATCCGTCGACAATCAATAATCCTTCCGATGGTTCGTCAGTCCACCGGCGCGTCGAGTCGGCAATCCAGGCACGGAGCCAATCTCCCTCTATAGCGGCTTCATCTTCAGAAGGCGAAGAAGTCATCTGCCAATTGACCTCCAGGAATTCGGTTCCACCTAAAAACAACTCAGGGGCCACCGTATACGCGAATTGAGACGCAAGGGCTGTCTTTCCAACACCTTCAGAACCTGTTATGAGACCCACGCGCGAGCCACCTAAGAAACGGTCACGAAGTTCGCGAAGCAATTCGTCTCGACCGACAAAGTTTCCTAGCAACGGATTGGGCGCACTTGTTTGCGCGAAGAACGTACCGCCGAGATATGTGGTTCCAAGCGGTCCCGCTCCAAGGGGTGTCATTCAGACAAGATACGTCAATGCCGCCTAACCCATTCGAGTTGTCTGTTACGTGCCCGGCAAGTGTTCGCAGCACAGCAAGTGTCGCTCAAGTTGTGCCCGTGGGGTGCCGTCGCGAGTATCGCCCCAGAAGAATCGCTCACGAGGGATTCTGTAGTCCGCGTGAAGATCCGTGCACGAATCTCCGAGCCAGCATTCTCCATCACCAAGTCCGTGGGGCATGATCTCGATCCGAGGACGGTGCGGTCTAAGACCGGCGTCATCCATCTCGGTGCCTCGTTGCCCGGTGAAACGGCCGAGCGAATTCTCGGGTACTCGCATTCGACTCATCGGGGTACCCGAGCCACCGAAGCCTCCGAGATTTTCCAAAAGGTGCCAACGTGATGCCTGGAGAGGACGAAAGCAGCCCGAGCAGCGGAAATTGTTCCACGAATTGCCGTCGCCGCTGCGCCCAATGAGCGAGATCAACGGATAGGCGGGGAGTCTTCGAGGATGGTCGAGCATGGCTTGGTTAGGGCTCCGGTACTGAATCCCGGACGCGCCGCGCCGCGTCAATGAACTGGCAGCCGTGTCGAATTCGTACAGTTCGACCTCATCGCAAGCTGTCTGTAGGAACACCATGTGACGCACGTCGCAACGGTACCTAAGTGGTGACGTCAAATCAAATGTCGACGGGCGAATCAGTCTCGAATGGTGACGATGGACGTCATCAAGCGCATCGCGTTAACGATGTGTTTGAAGACCGAGACCTCGACTTCAGTGAATCCGGGGCGCTGCGACGCGGAAGCGATTCTGCGGCGTCGGAGAACGGACGTCCACAACCTGATGGACTCGACATTGTCGTTTAGGCGAAGATGACTCCAAGCCGCTGGTCGGTGAGCAAGGCCAGTACGCTCCTGGTGGAATCTCAGAATCGAGACCGCTGTCGCTCAGCCTTGTAGTCGAAGAATTTGGAGATTTCCCGCACGTATCTTCCCTTGTGGAACTTCCAATCTTGATGAGAATCAAAGACCGATACAAAGAGGTCGCCGGTGAAGGAGGGCCCGATTCCCTCGAAGATCAATGCCAAAATTAGATCGTACGCCTGGGCGACAATCTTGTTGAAACGATCCAGAGTTGCTGGCCCTTCAAAGCCGACGAGCTCACCATGTGCCCAACGTCGCTGCCGTTCTTGAAGCTGAGTTTCTGAGACATGGGTGAAGCTACTAAGTGCGCCGAACGTACTGTGGACGGCACTCGTGAAGCCATTGGGATCTGGCAGTAGCCGAAGATTCAGGTGGTCCACTGCATCGATGGAGGAACGTGCCACCTTCGACGGATCCGCGACGAACGCGATGCGCTCATTCAATGGAGTCGCCCCGGGAAGTTGTTGGTCGACATAGACGCACTTGGCCGCTGACTCGAGCATGTACCGCAGTTCACGTCGTCCCACGTTGAATACGCCTTGCTGCCCCAGCGAAACGATCGTGATGGCTGACTGCATGTAGTCGTCCATCGACGACTGAAGTAGCCATTTCTCACTGTCCGGGTAACGGGTGAAGGCGATAGCCGCTGCCCTTACGGCAACAACGAAGTCCATGTTGAGCCTCCACATGTAGGTCATCGCTCCCCGATAGGCGTCACTAGATCTGACGACCTCATGCTCCGCCATGCGTTGCTCGAGCACTTGTGCGGCTCTCGCGAACGGGTTGGTATCACCGGGTTCCGTCGGATCTGCATCAGACGCCGGCAAGAGGTTTCCTATCATGGTGCACTCTGGTCACGGAGCATTCAACGAAGACTACCGAGGAGCAGGAGACGACGTCTTCACTGAGCATCGAATTTACAGTCTTGTTTGACGTATATGTGAGTTCATCACGCTCATCTCCTTGAGCCACCTGTCCTGTTAAGTCCAAAAGCCCGAGGACGGCGGGCGCGAAGCGCCAAGCCGTCCGTTCGGGCTTCCTGGGTGATTTCAGAATCAATTAATACTTCGAAAATTCTGAAAATATTTGAGCCTCTTCTCAAAGTTTCTGTTCGAAAACGCGGAAACGGGTGTGGCTGTCTTATAGAGGGCGAATTTTTCGCTCCTCAGTTAGGAGCATTATGAGACTGCCCATTGATTCGGAAAAATCCTCGAAGTCGCAGATCGTGTATCCCATGCTGGTAACCGTCGAAGAGGCCGCAAGGCTGTTGCGAATTGGTCGGACGACAACGTACGAACTCGTCATGAGTGGAAAGCTTCAATCGGTAAAGGTCGGTCGACGTCGGCTTGTTGTCCTTGATGGCGTCCGAGACTACGTCGACGAACTTGTGCGAACTCAAAACACCACTGAGATCTAGTCCTTGCCCCACAGGATCGCCCCCATTGCCTGGGCAGCTTCTTTTCGATCAGGATCGAGGAGGTGTCCGTAGACGTCCGCAGTCATCCGAATCGACGAATGACCCAATACTTGACTTACGACTTGAATCTTCACGCCTTGGGCGAGCATGAGACTCGCCGCTGAGTGGCGTAGTTCATGAGGATGCCAATCACCAAGACCGGCGTTTCGACAAACCTTCTGGAACTCCCGATACAGATTTCGTGGGTCGATAGGTGTGCCAATTGAGGTTGTGAAGATGTACCCCGAGTCGATCCAGGACGTCCCAAGCTGCTTCTTTTGGGCTCTCTGTCGATCTTCATGCTCGAGAAGCGTCTTAAGCATCGGCACTGGAAGATTCACCGCACGCCGGCTCAATGAAGTCTTTGTGTCCGTCGTGACGAGTCGTGACCCTTCCCGTTTGAGTTGTCGCGACACCCTGAGAACTCCAGTGGCTCGTTCAAAGTCGTTCCACTGCAGTCCAAGCGCTTCGCCACGGCGTAGGCCCGTCGACAGCATGAGAGCGTATAGTGCCTCGTTGTGGTGTCCTTGCAGCGACTCGAGGAGGTGTCGCGCCTGCTCGGGCGAGAGCGTTCGACCTTCGTGGCGCATCATTTTGGGTGACCTAGAGAGCGTCGCGACGTTTCGATAAACGAGTTCCCAGCGGATCGCCTGGTCGAGGCACTGGGCGAGCACGGCTCGAATACGTCGAACCGTGGAGGGCGAGAGACCGCTGTCCGTCTTAAGGGAGAGGAGTTTGTCGACGTCACTTACGGTCAGTTCGACAAGTTTCTTCCTGCCAAGGATTGGCAGGATATGCATACGCACCACCGTCTGGTAGTTGCTAAAGGTGCTCGGCGCAATTTGGTGGCGCATGACGTCGTTGAACCATCGCCCGAAGAGTTCGGATACGTTGACGCCATCTTCCTTGAGAAGTTGACCATCGTCGATCCTCCTGCGCAGTTCCTTGAGTTGCTTAACGACTGCAGGTCGCTTCTTTGAAGACACGTACTTTCGCAGTGGTTTGCCTGAAGCGTCGTAGCCGACGTGCGCAACGCCCATCCACAGACCATCGGACTTGCGTTGATAGATCGAGCCCTCATGATTTGATCGCCGCGGTGTCATCAGATTCCCCTCAGAAGAACTGCTGAAGTAACTGCTGAACCAACGGTCGCGGACCGCGGATAGGAATCTAAAGAAACTCGAAAAGCCTTATGGAATAGGGAACAAATTTGTGGAGGTACGGGGATTCGAACCCCGGACCCCTTGCATGCCATGCAAGTGCTCTACCAGCTGAGCTATACCCCCAAAGGATTCACGATGTTATCAGTTCAGGGCTCAAGCACAGAAACCTGAATACGGATTCTCATTTCGACGATCTACCGAGTGACGAAGAGAAGAGCGAAGCCGTCGTAGCCCTTGCTCCCGACGGTTTGGATCGCGGTACCTTCGATCCGGTCATTCGCGGCCGCCATCGCGAGAAACGCACGGACGCCCTGGACTCGTTCGTCCGTGCTCGTCGAATTGGCAACTTCGCCGTCGCGCACCACATTGTCGGCCACAATGACCGTGCCCGGTCGAGAGAGATGAAGCGATAGCTCCAAGTACTTCGGATATCCCTCTTTGTCCGCGTCGATGAAGATGAAATCGAATGGTTCCGAACCTCCATCGATTAGGTCTTGCAACGACTTCGTCGCCGGACCAACTCGAATGTCAACCAAGGGTCCAAGTCCCGCTCGATCGATGTTCTCGCGCGCCACCTCGGCGTGCACAGGTTCCAGCTCGAGTGTCACCAGGCTGCCGTCACTTGGAAGAGCGCGAGCCAGCCAAATCGTGCTGTACCCTCCGAGAGTTCCAATTTCCAGGATTCGCCGCGCTCGCTGCATCCTTGCGAGAAGTTCCAGGAGTTTTCCTTGATTGGGCGCCACGCTTATCGGTGGGAGATCGGCCTCGGCACTTCGATCAAGGGTCTCCTCCAGCGCACTATCGGCGGGCAAGAAAAGCCCGACCAAGTAATCATCGACATCAGTCCACAGGGTTTCGCTCATTTACAAAGTCTCGCACCCTGGCGACACCCAATGAGTTGTGAGTAGGGAAGGGGCCATGCCGGGACATATTGGTCTTCCCTCGCTCGCCGAACTCGAAGCGGACCAACCAACTGCCCACTCGTCACTCAATTGAGAAGCACGTCGCAAAAATCTGACGCTTGGGAAAGGAAGGGCGAATGGTCGCTCTCCAGAGTCAAGGCAAAGTCGCACTCTTCGGAAAACAACTGCTGTAGCTCCGGATCAACTGCGTGGTCGTCGGTGCAGCGTATATAGATCGTCTCCGTCAGGGCATTGTCGGATACGCGATGACTTCGGAAACTGGCGATGGTTTGTGTCGAGAGTTGTGCTACGGCCCATTTCGAAATCGAGGGAGTGCAGCGGTTGTAGAGGGCATCGCTCGCCAAGTCAGGCTTCAATCGAAGCAATTCACCATCGACTTCGATGGCGTCATCGAGAAGCGTTCGAACTTGAATACGTCGAGAGGCATCCGTCGCGCTTTCTTTCGGAATGGGGATCAAGGCCGCGACGTAGATGCATCGCTGGAGATTGGGTATGCGAGACGCGACCTCAGAAACCACCGCGCCTCCGTAACTATGGGCGACGAGAACATAGGGTCCGACTCCGTCGGCCAACGCAGCAACAGCAACGGCGTCTTCGGCGAGGCCGGTGGCCGGGTCGGCGCCGTTCTTCGAACTAGGGAGGTCGACGGCCCTCCACGTGACGCCTCGGCGATCCAATTCAACGCCGACGTCTCGCCAACACCACGCGCCACCCCACGCGCCGTGCACGAGGATGTACGTGGGAGAACTCACTGCGCCATCTTTCACGACGTGGGGAGTCGACGCCAATTCCCTAGAATGTCTAGATGGCGCGGCCTTTTGACGTTAAGAAAATCGAGAAGAAGTGGCAAGACCGCTGGCTCGACGACGGCACGTACGAGGTCGACAACGATGATCGGCGCGAGCGCTACTACGCGCTGTGCATGTACCCGTACCCGTCGGGCTCGGCTCACCAGGGACACGTACGGATCTACACCTTCGGGGACGTCAACGTGCGCTACCGGACCATGCTCGGCAAGGCCGTGCTCTCGCCCTTCGGGTTCGACTCCTTTGGCCTGCCGGCCGAAAACGCGGCGATCAAGGCCGGCACGCACCCTCGGATCTTCACCGAAGCGCGCATCGCTGAACTGAAGTCGTCGCTGATCCGACTCGGCGCGGTCTACGACTGGCGCCGGGAGGTTCGCAGCCACGACCCCGAAACCATTCGCTGGTCACAAGCGATCTTCTTGGCCTTTCTGAAAGCCGGTCTGGCCTATCGCGCCGAGGCACCGGTCAACTGGTGTCCCGGATGCGGCACGGTCTTGGCGAATGAGCAAGTCCTTCCCGACGGAACCTGCGAACGCTCCGGTGATCTCGTGGAGCGAAGGAACCTCGAGCAGTGGTTCTTCAAGATCACGGACTACGCCGAAGAGTTGCTGCACGACCTCGACACGCTCGAATGGCCCGAACGAGTGAAGGCGATGCAGCGCAATTGGATCGGACGCAGCGAAGGGGTGGAGTTCGATTTGATCCTCACCGACAATCCGGCGAAGGCCATTCGCGTGTTCACGACACGACCGGACACCGGCTTTGGCGTCACTTACGCGGTCGTCGCGCCCGAACACCCGTTGCTCGAGGAGTTGACCACCGATGACCAGCGCGCCAGCGTCACGGAACTGGTCGAGCGGACCTCGAAGGAGAGCGAGGTCGTTCGCACCGCATCATCCGAAGGCGGCGCCGCCTTGGAAAAGCGCGGCGCCTTCACCGGCAGCCACGTGGTCAACCCCTTCAACGGCGAATCCGTCCCGGTCTACGTGGCGGACTACGTGCTCGGCACCTACGGCACCGGTGCGATCATGGCCGTGCCCGGTGAGGACGAACGAGACCACGCCTTCGCCCTGGCCTACGGTCTGCCCGTCGTGCACACCACCCAAGTGCCGGAGGGCTTTGACGGCGGCGCCTTCACCGGCGACGGCGAGAAGATCAATTCCGGCTTCTTGAACGGTCTGGATACGGGCGAATCCAAGCTCCGCGCAACGCAGTTCCTCGCCGAGAACGCTCACGGTGACGTCAAGGTGAACTATCGCCTTCGCGACTGGCTGATCTCGCGCCAGAGGTTCTGGGGCACTCCGATTCCCATCGTCTACTGCTCGAACTGCGGGATCGTGCCCGTGCCGGACGACGAGTTGCCGGTCCTCGCGCCCGACGACGTGACCATGGACAAGACCGGTCAGTCGCCGCTCGCGACCCACGAGGAGTTCCGCAACACGACCTGCCCGATCTGTGGCGCGCCGGCCATTCGCGAGGCCGACACGATGGACACCTTTTGCGACTCGTCGTGGTACTTCTTGCGCTACACCGATCCCTGGACGAAGGATAGGGCCTTCGATCCCGTCGAGGCGTCCAAGTGGATGCCGGTCGATCAGTACATCGGTGGTATCGAGCACGCGATTTTGCACCTGCTCTACGCACGCTTCTACGTGAAGGCCATGGTCGATATCGGCTTCTCACCGGGACTGCCGCGTGAGCCCTTCAAACGACAGTTCTCCCAGGGCATGATTCGACTCTCCGGCTCGAAGATGTCCAAATCCAAGGGAAACCTCGTCGCGCCCGAGGAGTACTTCGACTCCGTGGGGGCCGATAGTCTCCGGCTCTTCCACCTCTTCGCCGGGCCACCGGCCGACGACATGGACTGGACCGACCAGACCGAAGAAGTCATCGAAGGCTGCGGACGGTTCCTCGATCGCGTCTATCGACTCAGCCAGTACCACGAGGTCAACTTTCACGAGGGCGTCGACGATAGCGATCAAGAGGTCAGGCGTGCCGTGCATCGCACCATCGACAAGGTCACCTACGACCTCGAGCACTGGGGTCACAACACCGCGGTCGCCGCGCTGATGGAACTATTGAACGCCGTTTCGAAGTGGGCGCGCAGTGAGCACGGAGCCGAGCGCGCCACCTTTGACGAGGCGATTGACGGGCTGGTGATGTTGCTGGCCCCCATGGTGCCGCACGTCACGGCCGAGATCTGGGAAGAACGACACCCGGGCGAGAATAGCGTCCACCAACAGACGTGGCCGGAGGCCGATCCCGAATTGGTGAAGCGGGCGAAGGTCACGATGGTCGTGCAAGTCAACGGGAAGGTCCGCGCGCGCCTCGAAGTTCCGCCCGACATCTCGATGGCCGACGCCGCGACCGAGGCGCTCGAGGACGCCGCGATCAGCGCTGCGCTAGCCGGCGCGACGCCGCAGCGGATCGTGTCTCGGCCGCCCCGACTGGTGAACATCATCGTCTGATGAGCAAACACTCAAACAAGGATTCGGACACGACCATCACGATTGAGCCGCCACGCTTCGATCGTCCGGAAGTCGAGATCCGAGCGTCCACGAGGCGAAAGAAGACCGGCACGGCCCACTGGTCGGGGAGTCGGATCGTGGTGCTGATCCCGGCGCGAATCAAGGGACGCGAGCGGACCACCTTCGTCGATGACCTCGTCGAACGACTCATGACGCAGCGACCACAGAACTCCGCCGGCGATGCGACTCTCGAGGATCGAGCGAATCAACTCGCCGAACTCTTCAATGACGGCGTGATGCCCAGCTCCGTTCGTTGGGTGAAGAATCAACAGGCGCGCTGGGCGTCGTGTTCACCCGCCACCAAGGAGATTCGGATGTCGAATCGACTGCGCCAGTGTCCCGAGTGGGTGATCGACGCCGTGCTCGTCCACGAACTGGCCCATCTTCAAGAGGTCGGCCACACCGCGCGATTCAACGAGATCGCCAGCCGCTTCGAGCGACAAGAAGAGAGCGCGCTGTTTCTGGAGGGCTACGCGCTGGGACTGGGTCTTCGAATCGAAGAGGGCGACGTCGACGTCATCTCGGCTAACTAGCTGAGTCCCAACTGATTAGTTGGCTTCGCCCCTTAGGAACTTCTCGAGTTCGGCCGCCAGTTCGTCACCGCTGGGCAGCCCGTCGCCGAGTGACACGCCCTCGGTTTCGTCGGCCGCCTCTTCCAACTGTTCGACCATCGTGGTGTGATCGGGATTGTTCGTCACGAGGTCATCCACGCGCCGACGGGCCTCTTCCGCGGAAGCGCGAAGGCTACCCGCGTCCAGGGTCAGTCCGGCGACGCTCGCCAAGCCGTCAATCAATGCGGCCGACGCTTGCGGATAGGGCATCGAGGCCACGTAGTGGGGCACGCGGGCCCACAGGGTGACGATCTCCATGTCGACTTCGGAGAAACCGAGCTCCAAGGCTGAGCTGATGCCGGCCGGGACTTCGAGTTCGCCGGACACCGTGCCGACGCGAGTGAGCAAGTTGGCGCTCGTGGCCGGAGCGGTGCCGATGATGCGCACTGGACGGGTGTGCGGGGTCGGCGCGGGGAAGGCGCCCAGTCCAACGACCAATCGCACGTCGAAGCGACCGGCGGCGTCGGTGACCACGTCCACGAAGTCGCTCCAGTGAAAGTCGGGTTCCGGGCCGACGAGAAAGAGAATGTCCGCGCCGTCGCCGTCGCGACCGAAGCGCAGTTGGATCTCGGGCCACGTCAGCTCGGTCGTGACGCCGTCGACGATGCGCGCGATCGGACGGCGCGCGCGCTGGTCGATGAAGTACTCGGTATCGAAGGTGGCCAGGACCTCGGTGTAAATGGTGTCGAGCATGGTGCTGATGGCGTTGCTCGCTCCGAGGCCGGCGTCGATCCAACCCTCGAGCGCGACGACGAGGACCGGTTCGTTGAGATCGGGGTCCGCGAGGAAGATGATGTGGTCGTAGATCTCGTCGTCCATCAATTCCTCTCCAATGTCATCTTCGCACTTTGCGCGAGCATCAAAATATGGGTCGGATATTCGGTGACGCTGCCCTGATCACCGCCGGCCGCACCGGCGCTGTAGCGGGCGAATACTCCCTGCATGATGCAGGCCAATTTCCAGTAGCCGAACGCTTGATAGTAGGCGACGTGACTCAGGTCCAGTGACGAGTGTGACGCGTACGCGCGGAGCACCTGATCACGACTGGCGAAGCCCTTAGCGGTGGTGGGAGCGACGCCGAGTAACGACACCGTCGGGTCCGTCGGCTCAGCCCAGTAGACCATCAAGAGTCCGAGGTCGGCCATGGGATCTCCCAACGTACAGATCTCCCAGTCGAGAATGGCGCGCACGCGGCCGCTCTCGTCGAGGACCGTGTTGTCGAGGCGGTAGTCACCGTGGACGACCGAGACGCGCTGTTGGGACGGGATCTGCGCGCTCAGTTCGGCGCCGACCGCTTCGATGAGGCCGCCGTGATCGACCCCTTCGACGTGCATCTGTTCGTACTGGGTAGTCCAGCGCCGCAGCTGGCGCTCGATGTAGCCGTCGTGGCGAGCCAGTTCCCCAAGACCCGCGCCCTCGACGTCGACGTCGTGGAGCTGGGCCAGGGTGGCGGCGAGGTGATCACCGATGACGCCGCGGGTGGCCTCGTCAAAGGTCGCCTCGGCCTGGGCGCGGTCGCGCAGGATCGCCCCGTCCACGAACTCCATGACGTAAAAGGGCCGTTCGTTGACCTCTTCGTCCACGCAGAGTCCGAGCGGCTCCGCGACGGGTATCCCGAGCGGGTAGAGGGCTGAAATGACGGTGTGTTCGCGCACCATGTCGTGGGCCGTCGGGAGCACGTGACTGGTCGGTGGCCGCCGAAGCGCGAAGGCGGTTCCCTCGGCGTCGACCACGCGATACGTCAGGTTCGAACGGCCGCCGGCGATGAGTTCAAACGAGAGTGGCGCGACCGCCTTCACGTGCTCGCTCATCCACGCCGAGACGTTGGCTTCGTCAATTCCGACGACGACACGGTTCATAAACGCCGAGGCTAACAGCGCATTGCGACCCACTTATTCATCCGAACACACCGTTAGGCTGGCCTTCGTGACTGACGTAACCGACGCGACATTTGGAACCGCCGTCATGGAGCGTTCCATGACCGTACCGGTCGTCGTGGACCTCTGGGCCGAGTGGTGCGGGCCGTGCAAGACGCTCGGACCGATCATCGAGAAGGTCGTCGGCGAGACCGGAGGTGCGGTGGAGCTCGCCAAGGTCGACGTCGATACCAACCCGCAGATCGCCCAGGCCTTCAACGTCCAATCGATTCCCGCCGTGTTCGCAATTCACGAAGGAAAGATCGTGGATTCCTTTGTCGGGGCGTTGCCGGAGTCGGCGGTGCGAGAGTTTGTCGAGAAACTCGCCCCCGGTGCATCGAAAGTCGACCAGTTGGTTGACGCCGGCGACGAAGTGTCGCTTCGCGCCGCGCTCGAACTGGACGCGACGAACGTCGACACCGCGGTGGCGCTCGGTGATCTCTTGCGTCAGGCTGATCGACTCGACGAGGCCGACGAGGTACTCACACCGTTCGAGAACGTCGTGGCCGCTAAGACCATCCTCGCTCGAATTCGCCTGCAACGAGGTGGCGTCTCGCTTGACGGCGATCTCGATCTCACGCTCGAGCACCTGTTGGAGCAGTCCTCCAGTGCGCCCAGCGCGAAAGATTCACTGCTGGAGATTCTCGACGCCCTGGGACCCGGGGATCCGCGCTACGTGTCGTATCGTCGAAAACTCGCCAGTCGCCTCTACTAGTGCGGGTCCATCAACCACCAGCGCCGATATCTCTCTCACTCGGTGCAACCACGTTCGACCTCACGTCGCGCGCGCTCGTCATGGGCATCCTCAATCGCACCCGCGACTCCTTTTACGAACCGGCCGCCACGTTCGACCTCGATACGCTTTTCGAGCGCGCCGAGCGACTCGTCGACGAGGGGGCGGACCTCTTGGATATTGGTGGCGTGAGGGCCGGACCTGGTGAAGAGGTCGACGAGGCCGAGGAACTCGAGCGCGTCGTACTGGTCGTCACGGAACTCGTGCGTCGATTCGACGTCCCCATAAGTATTGACACATGGCGGGCGTCGGTCGCCCGGGCGGCTTTCGCCGAGGGCGCCTGCATCGGTAACGACATCAGCGGCTTCGCTGATGACCAGTATCTTCCGGTCGCGGCCGCGGCCGGTGCAGCCGTTGTCGCCACGCACATTCGCCTTCGACCGCGCGTGGCCGACCCCACCCCGCACTACGACGACGTCACCGCAACCGTGGCCGATTTCCTGACGGAGCGGCGTCAACGGGCCCTCGATGCCGGCGTGCACGAGGACCGAATCGTGGTCGATGCCGGATTGGATCTGGGAAAGACGGCCGCCCAGTCGCTGCAACTTCTGCGCGACTCCGACCGACTGGCCGGACTTGGCGCGACACTCCTGCTCTCGGCGTCGAACAAGACGTTCCTGGGCGTCATGTTCGACCTACCCGTCAACGATCGTCGCGAACCGTCGTTGGCGGCGACGGCGCTCGGCATTGCGTCCGGTTGTCGTATCGTTCGGGTTCATGACGTCNNGTGGGAACGGATGCGACGATGGTCTACGACGCCGTGCACAACGTCATCGCCGAGGCCCTGGGTGAGCTCGATCCGTCCTTCGCGCTGCAGGACTTCACCGCGAAGGACGTGACCTCGGCCGGGGGAGAGCCGGTGACGCCGCTGGTGATGGAAGCTCTCAATACGCCGCCGTTTCTGGTCGAGCGACGCGTGGTCGTCGTTCGTGACGCTCAGTCGTTGCTCGCTGACGAGGTCGCCGACGTTCTGGCGTGGATGAACGATCCGGCGCCCGACGTAATCCTGGTCCTGGCCGTCGTGGGCACGAAGGCCAACAAACTCGTGAAAGGCGCGGCCTCCGTGGTGGAAGTGAACGTCGGTTCGCGCACGGCTGACCGCGTGACCTTCGTGGAAGCCAAGTTGGCCGAGTATCGCGTCAGCGTTGATCACGAAACGGCCTTCAAGATCACCGACCGGCTGGGTGACGACGTGGCTCGGGTCGATGCCCTCGCGAGGACGCTCCAGACGATCTACGGAACTGCACCGCTCAACTTCGGCCACGTCGAGCCGTATCTGGGCGACGCCGGCGACGTCCCGGAGTGGGACCTGACCGACGCGATCGACGCCGGTGACGCCACCAAAGCCATCGTCGTCGCGCGTCGCATGCTCGATTCCAAGGGCCGCGCCGGTCTGCAGATCGTCAACATCCTCCAGCGGTACTACCTGCGGATGGCCAAACTCGAGGGGAGTGGCGTTCGCTCGGGCGACGAGGCGGGGGCGTTGCTCGGAATCAAGGGCTTTCCCGCGACCAAGGCGTGGCAGATGTCCCAGCGTCTGGGGACCGAGCGAATCGCGACGGCCGTTCACTGGATCGCTGACGCCGACGTGGCCTTGAAGGGCGGCGTCAGTTACGGCGGCAAGGACCTCGATACCGACATGGACGTGACGGAACTGACGGTCGTAGAGATTCTGGTGGCGCGACTGGCGAAGATGACCCAGGGCGCCCGGCGCCGCTAGATAGTGCCGCGAGGCGTTAGGCGTTCTCTTTCAAGACAGCGATGCGCTTCATCAGCCCGCTCTTCTTGTTGGCGGCCTGGTTCTTGTGGATGATCTTCTTGGTGGCGGCCTTGTCGATGCGCTTGATGGCTATACGCAGGGCGGACTCTTCGTCCTCGGTGCCGACGGCCGCGACGGCGTTCTTCACGCGGGTGCGGACTTCGGACTTGACCTTCTTGTTGCGCTCGCGCGCGACCACGGTCTGCTTGTTGCGCTTGATCTGGCTCTTGATATTTGCCACGAAATTCCTCGTTCTAGTGCGCGGACAACGTGTCCGACGGGCTTGTTCACAATAGCAGGCCGATTCTGACCGCCTTTAACGCAAAGGAATGGATCAGAACGCAGGTAGCCTTTATGGACCGTGGCTGCTCCTTCAACGACCGTCGATTCCGCCAAAATTCGCACCATCAGCATCATCGCGCACATCGATCACGGCAAGTCGACGCTGTCGGACCGCATCCTGGAGATGACCGGTGCCGTCGACCCACGACTCATGCGAGCGCAGTACCTCGACTCCATGGACATCGAACGCGAGCGCGGCATCACGATCAAGGCTCAGAACGTCCGAGTTAACTACGAGGGCTACATCATCCAACTGATCGACACGCCCGGGCACGTCGATTTCGGCTATGAAGTGTCGCGATCGCTGGCCGCCTGTGAGGGGGCCGTACTTCTGGTCGATTCCAGCCAAGGGATTCAGGCCCAGACCCTGGCCAATTGTTACCAGGCGATCGAACACAACTTGGAGATCATCGCCGTCCTCAACAAGATCGACCTGCCGGCCGCCGACCCCGAACGCTGCATCGAAGAGTTGGAACGGGTCCTCGGGCTACCGGGCGACCAGATCTTGCAGATCTCGGCGAAGACCGGCGAAGGTGTGCCGGAGTTGCTTCGCGCGGTCATCGAGCGGATTCCGGCGCCGAAGGGTGACCCCGACGCCAAGTTGCAAGCACTGATCTTCGACTCGTACTACGACCAGTACCGCGGTGTGATCAGCTCGATTCGCATCGTCGACGGAACGCTGCGCAGCGACGCGCGCGTGCGGATGTTGCAGGCCGGTGAAAACCACGAGATTGAAGAGATCGGGATTCGCACTCCGGACATGATTCGTGTTGGCCAACTCGGACCCGGCGAGGTCGGTTACATCGTGGCCGGCATCAAAGACGTCGGCGGCGCTCGCTCGGGTGAGACGATCACTGAGACGGCCAGACCCGCGGCGCCGTTGGGCGGTTACCTGGATCCCAAGCCGATGGTCTTTTGCGGTATCTACCCCATTGACGGCGACGACCTGCCCGACCTGCGCGACGCGCTGGACAAGCTGAAACTGAACGACGCCTCCATCACCTTCGAGCCGGAGTCCTCGAAAGCGCTCGGCTTCGGCTTCCGCTGCGGATTCTTAGGCCTCTTGCACATGGAGATTGTCCGCGAGCGCCTCGACCGCGAGTTCGACCTCGGGATCATCGCGACGGCGCCGTCGGTCGTCTACCGCGCCTTTCTCACTGACGGCACCGAGTTACTCGTTGACAATCCGACGGAACTGCCCGACCTCAGTCGACTGGATCACATCGACGAGCCGATGCTGGCAATCACGATCCTGACGCCCTCGGAGTACCTCGGGGCCGTGATGGACCTCGCGCAGAGTCGACGGGGTGAGATGGTGAAGATGGACTACATGTCGACCGACCGGGTCGAACTGCGTTACTCCATCCCGCTCGCCGAAGTCATCATCGACTTCTTCGACGCGTTGAAGAGCCGCACCAAGGGTTACGCCAGTCTCGATTACGAGCCGAGTGGGTACATTACCTCCCAACTCGTACGCGTCGACCTGTTGATCAACCACGAACCGGTCGACGCATTCTCCACGATCGTGCACAAGTCCAACGCCGACTATTACGGACGCCGGATGGCGGAGCGTCTCAAAGAGCTCATTCCGCGCCAGATGTTCGACGTGCCAATCCAGGCCGCCGTTGGAGGCCGCATAATCAGTCGTGAGACCGTCAAGGCTCGTCGCAAGGACGTGCTCGCCAAGTGTTACGGCGGAGATATCACCCGAAAAAGAAAGCTCCTCGAGAAACAAAAAGAAGGTAAAAAGCGGATGAAGAGTCTCGGTCGCGTAGAAGTTCCTCAGGAGGCCTTCGTCGCCGCGTTGAAGCTCGAGGACTGAGAAGTTCATTACCAACTGGATATCAGCGAGGAAAACGTGTGAAGACATGTGAATGCCAGGCGGTTAGCGGTGACGACGCCGTCTACTGCGCCTCTTGTGGCAGGCGGCTGGCCGTGGCTGACGATGCTCACACGGCACCTTCTCAGGTCGAGAGAGTTGCGTCGATCACGGCGAACCAGGTCCCACAGAAACGAATCCTTGCCGTCATCGCGAGTTTCATCGCGATCGCCTTGGTCGTCGCTACTGGCCTCACGTATTTACTGAGAAATGTTCACATCGAGATTTCTTCCAACAATCTTGTTTCTGTACAGCTGCCGTTGAACGTTTGCGCGACGTCCGTGGGAGTCTCCAGCAACACTCCGGCGAACTTGCCGGCGACGGTCCAGGTCGACATCGCAAAGGGAGTAGCCACCCAACTTGCTTTTTATTCCGATAATGAAGGTGTGATCGAGGTACTGGCTCCCTCGGGATGGACCTGTACGGCGGTCATTGGCGCCGACGGTTCCAGTTCAGTAACGGTGTCCCCAGCGGGTCAATCCGACGTGTCGAACGGAGCGCTCACTCCTGGCTCCACGGCCGAGGAAATCAACGCCTCACAGACGAGCGCGTGCGTTGGTTGTCGTGAATCTCTGGCGTGCCCCTTGTTCGTCAATGCAGCGAACGATTACCTGCACGCATATCAGAAAGCCTGTCCGTCTAGCCGACCAACTTCGGAACTTGTAACCGTGATCAATGCACACATCGTGGAATTTAAGGACCCACCAGGGGTTAACGGAGATGCCGATCCCTCTGGTGGCGCGTATCCCGCCACGGGAGTGATGACCTATTTCGATGACCTCAATAGTGACGGCAGTTGGACTGAGACGTGCGTACTTCCACCGACGAACACGTCCACGTGCAAGGCGATAATCGGGAACTTCAATTCTCGATATGGGAGTCGCTGAAAGCAGTAGGGATGAAGGATTTGAATCAAGACTCCGGGGTTACTCCCCAAAACGATACCGAGCGAAGGTCCACAAGTTGCCTTCGCGATTGTGGACGCGGTAGCCGCGCTGTCTCCCATCGGGGGTCGAGTGAGGTTCTCCCGTCACGTTCGCACACTTCGCATAAGAACGTTCTGAAGTTAGAAGCGTTAGTAGCCGGTGGTTCCGTCGACCAACTCACGGAGAATGTCGGCGTGCCCGCAGTGTCGCGCGTACTCCTCGATCACGTGGAGATAAATCCAACGAAGATCAACCGGTTCGCGACCGGCACCCGGTTGCTTCACGAACTCTTCGAGTTCGTGACCACGAGCGAGTTGGTCAGACGTCTCGCACGCCCTGTTGAAGTTGGCGACGACTTCGTCGAGCGTCGCGTTGTCGAGTTCCGTCCATTCGGCCTCACGGTCGTTCGAACGTTTGTAGTACTCCACGACGTCATTTCCGGCGAAACGAACGTCGAACCAGACCTGTTCGACGAACGTCATGTGGCGCACCATGCCCAGCAGCGACATCGTCGAACTCTCGACCGGACGCTGACAGAGTTCCCCGAAAGAGAGCCCCGAACATTTCTTCATCAATGTTGCACGATAGAAGGCGAGCCACGACTCCAGTTGCTCGCGTTCGCCGCCGGACAACAGGGGTTTGGGTCGTTCAAAGTTGGGTATTTCGTCCATGACGTGACGATACCCAACCAGCGCATCGTCGTTAGCACTCGGTAGAATTGACTGCTAACAAGGAGAGGCATGGCTCGTCGCGTAGTGCGTAAACCCACCAAGGTGCTGATGGACCTGGACGCGCGTAAGGCCACGATCCTCAAAGCGGTCGTCGTCGAACACATCGACACCGCCCTACCGGTCGGCTCCTCGGCGGTCGCGGCGAGCGCCGACCTCGACGTCTCCTCGGCAACCGTGCGCTCTGAGATGGTCGCCCTCGAGCGCGAGGGCTACCTCGCCCAGCCCCACACCTCGGCCGGTCGGATCCCGACCGACAAGGGCTATCGCTACTTCGTGGACCACCTGCAGTCCGGGGTCCTCGGCGCAGTCCAGCAACAACAGGTCAAGGAGTTCTTCGCCAGCGTGCGCGGCGAGGTCGAAGAGGTCCTGGAACAGACCTCGACTCTGTTGAGCCAAATGACGAGCTACACCTCGGTCGTGGTGGGGGCCTCTCACGCGCACGCCACGATCTTGAGCGTGCAGTTGGTCAATCTCGATTCGCACCATCACTTGCTCGTCACGGTGTTCTCGGACGGTTCGGTCGTCAAGCACAGCCTCACGCCCAGTTATGCCGCGACGCCCAAGGAAGTGATGGAGGCTTCGCGTCAACTCAACGCGTTGCTCATTAATACGTCACTCGCGACTCGAGTCCAGGTGCCCTCGCGTCGCGATCACGAGGCCGACCTGGTGCGCGAAGCCGTGAGCATCCTGCACGCCCAACAGCCGGTCATGGAAGGCGAGCAGGTCTTCATCGGCGGCTCGTCTCGGGTGGCCGAGGTCTTCGACGGTGTCGAAACCGTGCGACAGGTGCTGGCCATTCTGGAACAGGAACTGCTGGTAGTGAGCCTGGTCCAGGACATCCTCGACCAGGGTCTCTCGGTCGCCATCGGATCCGAGCACGGCTTCGAACCGTTGGCGACGTGCGCACTCATCGTCGCGCCGGTCACCATTGACGGAGTCCCGGCCGGCGCCGTCGGACTGCTCGGACCGACGCGCATGAAGTACCGCGAGGCCATGGCCGCGGCCGAGGTCGTCTCGGCGCGTCTCTCGCGCCATTTCGCTGGAGCCGACGACCGTGGCTAACACCGATCTCTACGCCGTCCTCGAGGTTGAACGCAACTGCACCCAGGAGGAGTTGAAGAGGTCGTATCGGCGACTCGCGCGCCAGTACCACCCCGACACCAGCCCCGGCGACCCCGCCGCCGAGTCCCGCTTCAAAGAGGTCTCCCAGGCCTACGAGATCCTCTCGGACCCCGATCGACGCGCGAACTACGACCGCTTCGGTTCCGACGTCGGGACCGGCGGCAATCCCTTCGGCGCCGGATCGGTCCAGGACATCTTCGACATGTTCTTCGGCGGCATGGGCGCTCACGGACCGCAGCGCCGCGGACCCCAGCCCGGACCGGACGCCGAGATCTCGCTGGATATCACTCTCGATGACGCCGCCTTCGGCGCGACAAAGGAAGTGACGGTCACGCTGGCTCATCGCTGCGCCACGTGTGACGGAACCGGCTGTGCGCCCGGGACCTCACCGGTGACCTGTATCGAATGCGCCGGCGCGGGAGTCGTCCAGCGCGTGCGCAACTCGATCCTGGGCCAGATGGTGACCTCGATGCCTTGTACGCGCTGTAATGGCATGGGGTCGCGCATCGACACGCCGTGCGCCGACTGTCGCGGCGACGGCCGTCGCAACGAGACGACGACGTTGACGATCCAGGTGCCGGCCGGCGTCGAAGACGGCTCGACCATGCGTCTCAGCGACCGCGGTCCAGCCGGACTTCGCGGCGGAGCGAACGGTCGCCTCTTCGTGCACCTGCGCGTGCAAAACGACAGCCGATTCGAACGACACGGCGACGACCTGCACCACGAGGCGCACATCGCCTTCACCCAGGCCGTCCTGGGCGCGACCATCGAAGTGCCCACGTTGCGCGAGACGGTGCCGGTGGACGTCGTGGCGGGGAGCGCCAACGGCACGGTGCACCGACTTCGCCACCAGGGCGTTGAGCACCTGCACGGCCGCGGGCGCGGCGATCTCTTCGTGCACCTCATCGTCGACGTCCCCACCGATCTGGACGACACCTCCGAAGACCTGCTTCGCCAGCTGGCCGAACACCGCAAGGAGCCGGTTCTCGACGAGAGCGGGGGACTCTTTCGTCGACGTCGAGCGAAAAAGTGAGCCTCCTCGAGTGGCCACGTCGCGTGGCCGCCCTCGCGCAGTTCCACGTCGTTGATCCGAATCAACCGACCCTGAGCGCCGCCGACGAACATCACCTGCGCACGGTGTTGCGCGCCAAGAGCGGCGAAGAGCTCGTGGTGACCGATGGCGCCGGCGCGTGGTCCCTGTGCGAAGTCGGGGAGCACGCCTTGCATCGAGTGACCCCGGTGCACGTCGATCCGGCGTCGCCGCAGACGACGTTGTTCCTGGCGCCCTTGAAGGGCGACAAGAGTGAATCGACGGTCGTCAAGGTCACCGAGCTCGGGGTCCATCGCATAGTGCCGTTGATGAGCGCGCGAGTGGTCGTCAAGTTTCGCGGTGACGTGCGCGACAAGATCGTGGCGCGCTGGCGCCGGGTCGCCAGTGAAGCGAATAACCAGTGCCGTCGAACCTACGACGTCATCATCGACGAGCCGTTGCACGTGCGTGACGTCCCGGTGAACGTGGCGTTCACGCATTTCGATGGCGCCAGTGACTGGAACGACGTGCACAGCGTGTGCGTGGGACCGGAAGGCGGTTGGGAAGAAGGCGAGTGGGGCGAGCATCCACGACTCTCGCTCGGGCCGACGGTGCTGCGCGCCGACACGGCCGGTGTGGTCGCGGCGTCGCTCCTTGCTTTTGGCGCTGGTGGGTGGGGATTTACCCTCGCCGACGGGCAATCTCGGTAATGATGAGAACAACACATGAGTGACTGCCTGTTTTGCCAAATCGTCGCCGGGGAGATCCCGTCGAAGCCCGTGGCCCAGAGTGAACGGGCGTACGCGTTTTACGACACCGCACCGCAAGCGCCGGTCCACGTCCTGGTCGTCTCGAAAGAGCACATCACCAGCGCCGACGAGATAGCCAGCACGCACGGCGGCATCATCGACGACATGGTCTTGCTGGCCCAGGAGGTCGTCGAGCTCGAAGGGGTCCGCGAGAGCGGCTACCGCTTGGTCCTCAACATTGGTCGCGACGGACAGATGACCGTTCCGCACCTGCACATGCACGTCCTCGGTGGACGCAGAATGGAGTGGCCCCCGGGATGACCTCTGATGCCACGGCCCAAGAGGCCCTCACGGCGACCACCTTCGTACCGAATACGCATCTGATGTCGGGACTGCTCGGGCCCCGTGACGAGCACCTGCGCATCATCGAGCACTCGTTCCCTAAGTCGAAGATCAAGGTGCAGGGCAATCAGATCGCCGTCACCGGCCCCGACGCCGCCAAGGTGCTGCGACTCTTCGACGAGCTGGTATTGGTCTTAGAGAGCGGCCAGGCCCTCGACTCGGCCAAGATCGCGCGCACCATCGACATGGTCGACGACGACCTTCGACCGAGCGAGGTGCTGCGCCACGAGGTCGTGCGCGGGGCCAAGGGCAAGGCCGTTCGTCCCTCGACCGCCGGTCAGAAGCGCTACACCGACGCCATCGACTCCTCGATCATCACCTTCGGCATCGGGCCGGCCGGTACCGGCAAGAGCTACCTCGCCGTCGCCCAGGCGGTGCAGGCGCTGCACCGCCGACAGGTGCAGCGCATCGTGTTGACGCGACCGGCCGTCGAGGCCGGCGAACACCTGGGCTTCCTGCCCGGTGACCTCATGGCCAAGGTCGACCCGTACCTGCGCCCGCTCTACGACGCCCTTTACGACATGGTCGGGCCCGAGGGCGCCCAGCGCCTCATCGCCAACGGCACCATCGAAGTCGCGCCGCTGGCCTTCATGCGCGGACGCACCCTGAATGATTCGTTCATCATCCTCGACGAGGCGCAGAACACCACGCCGGAGCAGATGAAGATGTTCTTGACGCGAATCGGCTTCAACTCCAAGGCCGTGGTGACCGGCGACGTGACCCAGGTCGACCTCAACGGACGCCACAGTGGCCTGGCGACCATCGAGAAGATCCTCGGGCCGATCGAGGGCATCAGCTTCATCCACCTCAGCGCGAAGGACGTGGTGCGCCATCGCATCGTCGCCGATATCGTCGCCGCCTACGACCAACAGACGTCATGAGCATTGATATCTACGCTGCCGATGAGCAGCACGACGAGATCATCGACCTCGAAGCCTGGGTGGCAGTGGCGAACGGCGCGTTGACCGACGAAGGCGTGCGCGGTCTGGCCGAGGTCTCGCTGATCTTTCTCGACGAGCCTGCGATCGCCGCCCTCAATCAGCAGTTCATGGGGAAGGAGGGTTCGACCGACGTCTTGAGCTTTCCCATCGACAACGAGCCCGAGCCCTCGGGTCGAGTCCCCGACGCCGGCGGCAGTGGTCCCGGTGAGCCGCCGATTCCCGAGATTCCCCAACTCGTCGGTGACATCGTGATCTGTCCGGCCGTGGCCGCGCGCAACGCCGTCGAACACGAATGTTCACTCGACGACGAACTCGCGCTCCTCGTCGTGCACGGCGTGCTGCACCTCCTGGGCTGGGACCACGCCGAAGACGAGGAAGCGGAGCGGATGGAGGCCCGCGAGCGAGAACTGTTGGCGCGTCACTACAAAAAGGCCACGACGTGATCGCCGCAACTTGGTCGATGAGTGACACCTACCTCGGCGTGACCGTCGCGGTGCTCTTGGTCCTCTCGGGATTTTTCGCTGTCGCCGAGACGTCACTCGTGCGCATGAACAAGTCGCGAGCACGCTCGCTGCGCGACCAGGGACGACACGGGGCCAAGGCGCTGGTGGAATTGTCGGAATCGCCGGAGAAGTTCCTCAACACCATTTTGTTGTTGGTGCTGATCTGCCAGCTGGTCTCGGCGACGATGGTCGGCGTGCTCGCTGGCCGGCTCTTCGGCGCGGCCGGACTGTTCATCGCCACGGTCGGCGAAGTCGTCATCATCTTCGTGGTCTTTGAAGCGATCCCCAAGAACTACGCGGTCCAGCACCCCGATTCGGCGGCATTGACCGCCGCGCCGGTGGTGCGCCGGATATTGAAGTTCTGGCCCATCAAGTGGGTCTCGCACCTCTTGTTGTCGATTGCGGACACGGTGATCGGCTGGTTCGGACCGACCGGACGCACGTCGCGTGTGACGGAATCCGAAGTGCTAGCCATGGCCGACGTCGCGCACGAGGACGAGGCGATCGAATCCGAGGAACGCAACTTCATCCACTCGGTGATCGAGTTCGGTGACACCGTCGTGNNTCGTGCGCGAAGTGATGGTCCCGCGAATCGACATGGTCGACATCGCCGACTCCGCGACCGTGCGCGAGGCGCTCGATCTCTCCGTGCGGACCGGTCGTTCGCGGCTCCCGGTACTGGGCGAGGGTGTCGACGACGTCGTGGGTATCGTGAACCTGCGCCACTTGGCCAACCTCGTCGCCAATGACTTGGGACAGGAGATCCTGCGCGATCACATGGGCCAGGCCCACTTCGTGCCCGAGACGAAGCGGGTGGCGGCGCTCCTCGTTGAGTTCCGTCGAGCCAAGAGTCACCTCTTCGTGGTAGTGGACGAATACGGCGGCACCGCCGGGTTGGTCACTCTCGAGGACGTTCTGGAAGAGCTGGTGGGCGAGATCACTGACGAGTCCGATCCGATCGAAGAGGACGACGACGAACAGACCATCGAACGGGGGCTCGAGTTGAGCGGCCGTTTGAACATTGACGACGCCAACGTGGAGTACGGACTGGCCCTGCCGAAGGACGGGTGGGACACCATCGGGGGACTGGTCATGGACCTCGCTGGCGGCGTACCCGACGTGGGCGACGTCTATTCGACGAAGCACTACCGATTGACGGTGCTGCGCCTCGAGGGACGCCGGGTCGAAGAGGTGCTCGTTCAGCCGCTCGTCGACGTCGAATGACGCGCTCCGGCTTCGCGGCCATCATCGGACGGCCCAACGTCGGTAAGTCGACGCTGCTCAATCAAGTGGTCGGCACGAAGGTCTCCATCACCGCGGCCTCACCGAACACCACGCGTCAAGCGATTCGCGGCATCCTCACGGAAGGCGACGTGCAGATCATCTTCGTCGACACTCCGGGCATCCATCGTCCGCGAACGACCCTGGGCGGCCGACTGAATGACACCGCGCGCGCCGCGGCCGACGGCGTCGACGTCATACTAGCGATCATCGAGGCCGGCGCGGCCATCGGACCGGGTGACCGCAACGTTTTGGAGACGATGCTTCGCAACGCGCGAGGGCGCCAAGCACCACTTCCGGTTGTCGTGGTCAACAAGATGGATAAGTCCGGTCGCGATGCGGTCGTCGCGCAACTGGTCGCCGCGACTCGGGCCGTCGAAGAGATCGCCGAGGAGTTGAACCTGGGCGAAATTATCGATCGCGTCGAATACTTTCCCGTGTCCGCCAAGACCGGCGAGGGAACCGCGGAACTGATCGCCTACGTTCGAAAGGCCATGCCCGAGTCGCCCTTCCTTTTCCCGGAGGATGAAGTCTCCGACGTGCCCGAAGCCATGTGGGTGGCGGAATTGGTCCGCGAGCAGCTGGTTCGCAAGACCAAACAGGAACTGCCGCACTCGATCCATACCCGGGTGATCGAATTCGAGTGGCCCCACATCACCGTCGAGATACTGGTCGAACGCGAATCGCAAAAGGGGATGGTGATCGGTAAAGGCGGCGCGTTACTCAAAGACGTCGGCATCGCGGCGCGACGGCAGCTCCCCGAGGGCTGTTTTCTGGAACTAAAGGTTTCGGTCGAGCCCGGTTGGCAGAAGCGTGACGACACGCTCGACCGTTTCGGGTACTGAGACCTCAACGACCCGATCGCGAGTTCGCCGCCAGTGCCGAATGGTGAGAAATGTAATGAGCACGATCTCCAGAGCTCCGATAACGCCTAACCAATCGACGGGCACGCCCACGTATTTGAGTCCGCTTAACAACACGACGCCCGTGATGACCCGACGTAGCAGGTAGCCGTTCGAGCGAGACGACAGGAGTGATCCGACGATGACCATCGGGACGCTGCCGATGATGATGGAACTCGTCAACCCGAGCTCCACGTGACCGAACAAGAGCGTCCCGAGCGCCGCGGAGAAAGTGAGTGGGAGTGACTGAGCCAAGTCGGTGCCCACCAGTTGCTTGTTGCTCAGCGTTGGATAGACCATCACCAGGAGGACAAGGATCAATGAACCCGCACCGACCGACGTGAGTCCCACCATGAATCCACCGACGATGCCGATGAAGACGGTGGGCAGCGGTCGTACCTTGACGTGTTCGTCGCCCGACGCCGGGGTCTCCACGAAGACCGAACGATAGAAGATAGCGATCGAACCGATGATGAGTGCGCTGCCGAGCAGGATCTGGAGTCGATGCTCGGCCACGACGCTCTGGCCGAGCAGGTGCATCACGTACGTCCCCAAGAACGCCGCGGGCACCGACCCGTAACAGAGGTAGCGGACCACGCTCGTGTTGACGGTCTTGCGACGCCAGTGGATGAAGACGCCGGCCGGTTTCATGAAGAATGCGGCCATGAGGTCCGAGGCGATGGCGGCTGACGGTGTGACGCCGAACAGAAGAACGAGCATTGGCGTCATGAGCGCGCCGCCGCCCATGCCAGTCAGACCCACGAGGAGGCCCACGACTGCACTTCCCATGACTAGGTAGATGTCAATATGCACGCAAGGACTCCATCAATACTTAATCTAGTGAATAAGTAGTTTATTCGAAAATGAGCCGCGACGCTGGATTTCGCCGAAACTCTTGGAAATATGGCTTACGCACGCAATTCTTGAAGGAAAGCGAGCACTTGGGCGCGGTCCCGGGTGCGTTTCATGGGCGGCAACTTGCGGAACATCGCCGAGCGGTAGCTGGACTGGGCGAGGCGGGTATCCAAGACGGCGACGACTCCGCGGTCGGTGTTGTTGCGGATCAGGCGACCGACACCTTGGGCGAGCAGCATTGTCGCGCGAGGCAAGTCGACTTCGTAGAACGGGCGCTCGGAGTTAGCCCGACGGGCCTCGGCCAACGGATCATTCGGTACCGAGAAGGGCAGTCGATCGATCGTGACGAGGCTGAGCGAGTGACCCGGCACGTCGATGCCCTGCCAGAAACTCGCGACGGCGAACAGGCTCGCTTCGGCGTTGTCGCGAAACTCCTCGATGATGCGCTGACGCGAGCGCGTCCCCTGGACGAGGACCTCGGTCTCGATTCGTGGCGTCACCGCGTCGGCAACGCGATTCATCACCGAGCGATTGGTGAAGAGAGCCAGAGTCCGTCCACCGGCCGCCGCGATGAGTTCGACCAACTCCTCAATTATTGCCTCTTCGGCGCCGGCGTCGTTGCGACCGGGGAAGTTCTCCGGCACGTAAAGCAGGGAGTTCGCGGCGTAGTCGAAGGGACTGTCGAAGTGCTCGATTGGCGTGCCACCCAGGCCCAGACTCTTGGGCAACGTGTCGGGAATCGTGGCGCTGGTGAGGATCGCGGTGACGTTGCCCCAGAGATCATCGGCCAATCGCGGTCCGACATCCACCAGTGAGATTTCGACATCGACTTCTCGGTCGCGCTTGGAGATGAACAACAGCTCGCCGGCCCGGACGTTGTTCACGCGGGCGAGGTCGTTCGCGAGGTGGATGGCCGGTCCGAGCGCGCGAATTTTCCTCGCTTCCGCGTCGGCGCCACTGGTCGTGAGCGAGCGAAGCCCTTCTACGAGGGCAACGACGAGTTCGTTGGCTCGACCGAGTTCGCGCGAACAGTCCTCGTCCAAGCCGGTCAGTTCGTTGCGGTCGTATTGGATCTGCAACGACGCGGCGAAGCGGTCGGCCACGGTGACGAGATCGAGGCAACGTTCGAGGAACTCGGCGCCGAGCAACGGTCGGGCCACCCCGGCCAGCCCCCGAAGTCTTGTGGCGTTGAGTGACGTGCCGAGAAGCGAGGCGAAGATGTCGACGATCTCGTGCGCTTCGTCGAACACCACGAACTCGTGCGCCGGCAACAGCATCGAGCCCGAGGCGAGGTGGGAGGCGTAGAGGTGAGTGTTGACGATGAGGATCGATGACTCGGCGGCGCGGTCCTTCGCCAATTCGGCGAAACAGTTCTGACCCTGGGGACAGTTGGCGCGGTGCAGACACTCCTGGGGTGTGACCGAAAGGCCGCGCCACGCGCGCTGGTCGACTTCGAAGGGCAGCTCGTCGCGGTCGCCCGTCTCGGTCTCATTCGACCACTGGAGAATCCGGCGCATCTGGTCGGCGACGCCCTTGGGGACATCCGTGCCGTCGTCGAAACTGAGTTGCGCCGCCCCACCGACGCTCTGGACGCGGTTTCGACAGAGGTAGTTCTGCTTTCCCTTGAGGACCGCGACGCGCACGCCCGGGGCGTTCGCGGCCACTGTCGGGGCATCTTTCTGGGCCAGTTGGTCTTGCAGGTTCTTCGTGGCCGTCGCCACCACGACGCGCTGACCGGACATGACCGCCGGTATCAAATAGGCGAGCGATTTGCCAATCCCGGTACCGGCTTCGATGACCGTTGTTCGACGACGCGAGAGCGCGGCGGCGACACTTCGCACCATGTCGCGCTGGCCCTCGCGGTTCTCACCGCCCCCGGGAAGCTCGTGCGTGATGCGGTCGAGCAGAGCCAAGGCACGCTCCGCGTCGATTTCGACTACGTCGTCGTCGAGTTGCACCCCGCTCTCGGTGTCTGGTTCGACGTAGGCGCTCTCCTCGTCGGGATCGAAACTCTTCACCCGTCGACCTTACGGGCATACCCTGATCGATTTGTGAGTGCAACGAAGTAGTTTTGAAACGTGCCCGATCCGCGTCCGCGACCGATTCCGGCGTCCCTGGACGCCTCGAGCGTGCCCCATCACGTCGCCATCGTCATGGACGGTAACGGTCGCTGGGCGCAACGTCAGGGCCTGCCGCGCACCGTCGGTCACGGAGCCGGAGAGGAGTCGTTGCTCGACACCACCTACGGCGCGCTCTCAATCGGCGTGAAGGTCCTCACCGTCTACGCCTTCTCCACCGAGAACTGGCGGCGGCCGGTCGACGAGGTCCGCTACCTCATGAACTTCAACAGCGGACTCCTGCAGCGACGTTCCCAAGAGCTGCACGAACAGGGCGTGCGGATCACGTTTTCCGGCCGACGAGACTGGCGCGTGCCGAAAAAGGTCCTCACCAACATGGACAACGCTTCAGATCTCACGAAAAAGAACAAGGTACTTACGCTCAATATCGCCTTCAACTACGGGGGACGCGCCGAGATCGTGGACGCCGTCGCCCAGTTGGTCGCCGACAAGGTCTCGGCCAAGAAGGTCGACGAAAAGGCGTTGCGATCACGGATGTACCACCCGGAACTGCCCGACCCCGACCTCGTCATACGCACGTCGGGGGAGTACCGGATCTCGAACTTCTTGCTCTGGGAGATGGCGTACTCCGAACTGGTGTTCACCGACGTCCTGTGGCCGGACTTTCGACGCGAGAATCTTTTCGAAGCCGTCGAGGAGTATCAGCAACGCGAGCGACGCTTCGGGGGCCTCGACAAATGATCATGACCAAGACCATGTTGGTCCTCGGGGTCCTGGTCTACGCCTTCTTGTGGGCGCTCTACGCTTACGGCGACTCGGTACTGCTGGCGCCGCTCCTCATCCCGGCGATCATCGGCATCATGGTTGCCTTGGGCGTGGCCCTCCAGCGATTCATCGGTATTGAACCACGTCGACAGCACTTCGACGACGCGACGGACGAGACCGAAAAGTGAAAGAACTTCAAGACGACGCGGTCGTGCTTCGTACGTACAAGTCGGGAGAAGCCGATCGGGTCGTGGTGCTGTGGACGCGCCACTACGGCAAGGTCCGGGTGCTGGCCAAGGGCATTCGCAAGGCCACCAGTCGTCTTGGCGGCAACCTCGAGACGTTGGCCTACGTGAACGTCGATCTCGTGAAGACCCGCGGCGAGTTCTACATCGCGCGACACGTAGCGCATCGCGAACGACTCACCACCCTGCGCGCCTCGTACTCGAGGATCAACGCCGGCTACGCCGTCGTGGAAGTCATGGACGCGATTCCGTCGGACGACGTCGCCGACGAGGACATCTTTGATCTCTTGACGCGAGTGCTGTTGACACTCGACGACGAGACCTACGACCCGATGCTGGTGCCGTCGTCCTTCTACTTCAAGTTGCTCGCCCTGGACGGTTCGGGGCCGGTGGTGGACGTCTGCGTCAACTGTGAACGCGACGTGCCCCTCGTCGCCTTCGACGCCGAGGTCGGGGGCACGCTGTGCGCCGACTGTCGTTCAGGTACTTCGATTTCGCGCGACGCGCTGGAGTTGATTCGTCGCATCATGAGCGGGGACTTGGCGTCGGTGCTGCGCGAGGGATCACCGGCCGGCGCCGGCGAAGTCATGGCGATCGCGCTCGAGTCGATCGAGGCGCACTTCGGCAAGCAACTTCGCGCGACGCGCTCGACACCGCCGCTCTCGCCGCCGTCACCGGCCCGGTAACGTGCCGTCACGATGACTAACGCTGCCTCGCGCCCATTCGGGGTCTACGTCCACGTGCCCTTCTGTGCGCATCGTTGCGACTACTGCGCCTTCGCTACCTACGCCGACCGCGACCACTTGATGAAGGAGTACGTCACGTCGGTCATTGAAGAGATCGAGTGGTCGCTCGAAGACGGTCTTCCCGTCGCGACTTCGGTGTTCTTTGGAGGCGGCACACCTTCTCGACTTCCCGCCGACGAGTTACTGCGCATCTTGGACGCCATTCCCAGAACCGACGACGCCGAAGTGACCGTGGAGTGCAATCCCGAGGACGCGTCGCTGGAGCGCCTGCACGCCTACCGCGCCGGGGGAGTCAATCGCATGAGTTTCGGCGTGCAGTCCACCCAACCGGCGGTCCTGGCGGACCTCGGGCGCCGCCACGGCACCATGGCCCACCAAGAGGTGTCGCGCGCGGTCACGGCGGCCGGTTTCGCCACGTGGAACATGGACCTCATCATTGGCTCGCGCGCCGAGTCACTCGAAGACGTCGCGCACACGTTGGACGATCTCCTCTCTCTGGAATTTCCGCCGCCGCACATCAGTTGCTACGTGTTGACGCCCGAGCCGGGCACGCCCCTGGGTGAAGACCCACTTCGACACCCCGACGAGGACGAGTCGGCTGACGCGTACGAACTGGTGAGCCGAGTGCTCGAAGAAAACGGCTATCAGTGGGAGGAGATCTCGAATTGGGCCAAGCCCGGACACGAGTGTCGACACAACCACGTCTACTGGGATCAGGACGACTACGTCGGCTTCGGATCGGCGGCCCACTCGCATCGCCACGGGCGACGATTCTGGAACGTGCGCACGCCCGATCGCTACATCGCGATGGTGCGCGACGGCACACGACCACTCGGCGGGGAAGAGAGCCTCGATGCTCATACGCAAGCCTTCGAGCGCGACTCGTTGGCGCTTCGAACATCCAAGGGGGTGCCGCTCGAAGCCTTCGACTCGCTCGAGGAGGTCGCGCACCTCGTGTCGGTCCGCGACGGACGCGTGACGTTGGCACCCAGCGGTCGCTTGCTCGCCAACCAGGTGATTCTCCGACTCGGTAGCGCAGAGTGAACCGGTAGCCTTTGTCGATGACTTCGACGCCGGCCACCGCCCCTGACCTGCTCGAGATGGTCACGAACCTCGCCAAGCGCCGCGGGTTCATCTTTCCCTCGGCCGAGATCTACGGCGGCTTCCGCTCGACCTACGACTACGGCCCCCTGGGCGTCAATATGTTGCGCAACGTCAAGCAGGCCTGGTGGCGCTCGATGGTCCAGATGCGCTCGGACATCGTGGGCCTCGACGCGGCTATCCTCGGCCCGCCGGCCATCTGGGCCGCCTCGGGTCACTTGGAGACCTTCACCGACCCGTTGGTGGACTGTAAGAAGTGCAAGGAGCGCTGGCGCGAGGACAAGATCGACGGCGTCTGTCCCAACTGCGGTTCGACCGAGTTCACCGAGCCCCGGGCCTTCAATCTGATGTTCAAGACCCAGGCCGGACCGGTCGAGGGTGAAGGCGCGACGGCCTACCTGCGACCCGAGACGGCCCAGGGTATCTTCACGAACTTCGCCAACGTGCTGGCCACGGTGCGAAAGAAGCCGCCCTTCGGCATCGCCCAGATTGGCAAGTCCTTCCGCAACGAGATCACGCCGCAGAACTTCGTCTTTCGCACGCGCGAGTTCGAGCAGATGGA
>PNAH01000016.1 GCA_003170315.1 Acidimicrobiaceae bacterium | reverse complement strand
TCCTGGTCAATCCAAACCTTCATCGAGGGGCCCTTTCGTGGCGCGATGTGTCTAGTTACTCTAGCGGGCCACTCGAATTACTGGTGACTTTCACCGGCCCGCCGCGCTCACCTAGGGTGGCGTTATGGACCGTTCAACGCCCTTCGGCAGTGATGATGTTCCAGACAACGACGACCAAATCGTCGTGAGTTCTCCACGCGACGCGACCACGAGTGACGTCGAGCAGGCCAGCCGACGTATCGAGATGCTCGAAGAGAAACTGCTCGAGGCGCGAGGCGCCCTGGCCCAGAGCCGCTCGAACAACGAGAAGCTCACCATCACGATTCAACAGACCCGTGATCAAATCGCGGCGCTTCGTGACGAAGTAGAGAAGCTGACGCAACCGCCCGCGGTCTACGGCACCTTCATCGACTTCAACGACGACGGCACCGTCGACATCTTCGCCTCCGGGCGAAAGATGCGCGTGGCCCTGCACCCGGGACTGGATCCCGGACAGATTGACCGGGGCAACGAAGTCGTACTGAACGAATCCTTCACCGTCATTGCCGTGCGCGAGTCGGACGGCCAAGGAGAAGTGGTCACCGTCAAAGAGGTGCTCGACGATCGCCGGGTCCTGGTCTACGGCCGCGCCGATGAAGAGCGGGTCGTGGAACTGGCCGACTCCTTGCGCCAGGTCAAGTTGCGCAGTGGGGACGCCCTTTTGCTCGACATGCGCTCGAACCTGCTGGTCGAAAAACTGCTGCGCCAGGAGGCCGAAGAACTCATCCTCGAAGAGGTTCCCGACATCACCTACGCCGACGTCGGGGGACTGGACGCCCAGATCGAGGCGATCACCGACGCCGTGGAGTTGCCGTACCTGCACCGCGCGCTGTTCAACGACTACGACCTGCCCGCGCCCAAGGGCATCTTGCTCTACGGACCGCCGGGCTGCGGCAAGACGCTGATCGCCAAGGCCGTCGCCAATTCGCTGTCGCAAAAGGTCGCCGAATTGACCGGGAACCGCAACGTGCGTTCGTACTTCCTCAATATCAAGGGACCGGAGTTACTCAATAAATACGTCGGGGAGACCGAACGTCAGATCCGCGTCGTCTTCCAGCGCGCGCGCGAGAAGGCCGAAGAGGGCGTGCCGGTCATCATCTTCTTCGACGAAATGGACTCACTCTTTCGCACCCGCGGCACCGGCATCAGCTCGGACATGGAGTCCACCATCGTCCCGCAACTGCTGGCCGAGATCGACGGCGTCGAATCGCTGCGCGACGTGATCGTCATCGGCGCCACGAACCGCGAAGACTTGATCGACCCGGCGATCCTTCGGCCCGGTCGCCTGGACGTGAAGATCAAGATCGAGCGTCCGGACGCCGACGCCGCCGCCCAGATTTTTCAGCGCTACCTCCACAGCGAACTGCCCATCGACGAGTCCTCGATCCGCGACCTCGGTGGGGGAGACCGCGCCAAGGCCATCACGGTCATGATCGAAGAGACCGTGGCCAACATGTACGCCGTGCACGACGAGAATCGATTCCTCGAAGTGACCTACCAGGGCGGCGACAAAGAGGTGCTGTACTTCAAGGACTTCGCGAGCGGCGCCATGATCGAGAACGTCGTTCGGCGCGCGAAGAAGCTCGCGGTCAAGCGCGAGATCGCCGACAATGGTCGCGGGCTTCGCGCCGACGACTTGATTCAATCGATTCGACAGGAGTACCGCGAGAACGAGGATCTTCCGAACACCACCAACCCGGACGACTGGGCGCGCGTGTCGGGAAAGAAGGGCGAACGAATCATTTTCATTCGCACCCTGGTGAATCGCGAAGAGACCGACGTCCTCGGCGGTCGATCGATCCAACACGTCGGCACCGGCCAGTACCTCTAGGACGATGTCCGTCGCGAAGGTCCTCGGGATCGAGACTGAATACGGCATCGCGGGGGGTCCCGACGGCGATCAGATCGTCGCTTCCAGCATCATCGTCAACGCCTACGCCCAGGAAGGTCGAACCCGAATCAACTGGGACTTCGAAGGCGAGACGCCCGACATGGACGCGCGCGGACTACCCGACTTGACGTCCTTCGCTCCCATCGTCGAGACGCACCTCGCCAACACCGTGTTGACCAACGGCGCCCGTCTCTACGTCGACCACGCCCACCCCGAGTACTCCTCGCCGGAGTGTCGCACGCCGCTCGAGGCGACGCTCTACGACGCCGCCGGCGAAGAAGTGATGCGCCGGGCCCTCATGGTCGCCAACGAGATGATCGAGACGCACCAGGCGATCTCGCTGTACAAAAACAACTCCGACGGCAAAGGCAACTCCTACGGCACGCACGAGAACTACCTCGTGAGTCGCGACGTCGAATTCAATCACGTGGTGCGCGCCATGGTGCCGCACTTCGTCTCGCGCCAGATCATCGTGGGCGCGGGCAAAGTGGGCGCGGAGACCGAGGCCGGGCTGGAGAGCGATCCCTTCTTCCAACTGAGCTCGCGCGCGGAGTTTTTCGAAGAGGTGGTCGGACTCGAGACGACACTGAAACGCCCGATCATCAACACCCGTGATGAGCCGCACGCCGACGCGGAGCGTTTTCGCCGGCTCCACGTCATCATCGGTGACGCCAACATGAGCCAAGTGGCGACCTTCGTCAAGCTGGGCTCGACCGCCCTGCTTCTCGCGGTCTTAGAGGACTCCGGTGTGGGAGCGTTTCCGGCGATGCCTCTTCATCCCGTGGGCGCGGTCCGGGGCTTCGCCCTCGACCCCACGTTGAAGTGCGCCGTCCTCTGTGAAGACAACCGCGAACGAACGGCGTGGGACTTTCAAGACGAGCTCTGGCGCCTCGCCCACGACCACGTCGAGCAACACGGGGGCGACGCGGTGGCGACGCCCAAGGAGATTCAACTGGTCCTCACCCAGTGGCGCGAGATGCTCGACGGCGTGCGTGACGACCCCGAGTCGGTTGCCGATCGGATCGACTGGGTGGCCAAACTCCGGGTCATTCGAGGTTTTCAAGAACGTCACGCGCTCTCGCAGGGCGACGCGCGACTGCAGGCCATCGACCTGCAATACCACGATCTGCGCCCCGAACGATCGCTCGCGCAACGCGTTGGCCTTCGCGCGATGCACGGTGACGACGCAGTTCGTGAAGCGGTTCACAATCCGCCGGATTCCACGCGGGCCTATTTCCGGGGCCAGTGCGTGGCCCGATACCCCAGTGAGATAGTGGCGGCGAATTGGGATTCGGTCGTCTTCGACCTCGGCGAAGGCCCGCTCCAGCGTGTGCCAATGCTCGATCCTCTAAGGGGTACCCGTCTTCTGACCGAAGAGTTGCTAGAAACGAGTGCGACGGCACAAGCGCTACTCCAAGCACTAGACAGGTAGAACACACGTATGACGGAACAAGAGCGAATCCAAAAGCAACGCACCGAGCGCGCGAGTCAAGCCGCGCCCGAGGTGACGGTTGACGCGACCAAGGGCGACCAGTTGAAGGCC
Organism: Acidimicrobiaceae bacterium; assembly: GCA_003170315.1. Classification (GTDB taxonomy): domain Bacteria; phylum Actinomycetota; class Acidimicrobiia; order Acidimicrobiales; family RAAP-2; genus RAAP-2. Next base: position 21,210 of record PNAH01000016.1, on the reverse strand, counting down.
GACCTGGATGACCTGCTCGACGAAATCGACGAAGTACTCGAGGAGAACGCCGAGGAGTTCGTTCGCAACTACGTTCAAAAAGGCGGCGAGTAGATGGGTCTACCGCTGTTCAACACCTCGGACGATCCGGGGCCTTCGTTTTTCCATTTCGCCCAGTCCACTGGACTGACACCACCGGTTTCGAGCGCGAGCGCCACCTCGGCCCATGCGACGACCGTGATCGCCGTGCGCTACCAGGGCGGCGTCGTGATGGTAGGGGACCGTCAGGCCACCGGTAACTACATCGCCAGCCGCGACGTCCGCAAGATCGAAGCGGCCGACCGATTCACGGCGATCGCCATTTCCGGCACGGCGGCGCGGGGCATTGAATTCATCCGCATGGCACAACTCTCCTTCGAGCACTACGAGAAAATGACGGACACCACCCTCAGTCTCGAGGGTAAAGCCAACTACCTCTCGCCGATCATCCAACGCAACAACCTCTCGTCACCGCTGCTGGTGCTGCCCCTGCTCGCCGGTTGGGACGTGGCCCTCCGGGTCGGGCGAATCTTCGAGTACGACGGCGCCGGCGGTTGCTACGAGCGCTTCGATTTTTCGACCATCGGTTCCGGGACGCCCTTTGCCGAAGGGACCCTGCGATTGGGCTTTAACGCCGAATTGGACCGCGACGGAGCCATCGAACTCGGCGCGCTGGCCATGTACGAAGCGGGCGACAACGATCCCAGCACCGGGGGACCGGACTTCGTGCGGCATCTCTTTCCCATGATCGTCACCATTTCCAGTGACGGCTTTCAAGAGCTCGAGCACGACGACGTGGCCGAGCGATTCCGGGTCATCAACGAGCGGCGCACCCAGAGCGGCGGCGTCGCCGGAGGGTCGTTGCGGTGAGCAACTACTTTTACGTTGCGCCCGAACAGCTCATCCGCGACCGCGCCGAATTCGCCCAGAAGGGAATCGCGCGGGGCCGCTCCATCCTGGGCGCCATCTTCGATACCGGGGTGGTCGTGGTGGCGGAGAACCCTTCGGCGTCGCTTTTCAAGATCTCCGAGATCTACGACCGCATCGCTTTCGCCGGGGTTGGCAAATACAACGAATTCGACCGTCTTCGAGAGGCGGGCATCCGTTGGGCCGACTCGACGGGCTTCACCTACTCCCGCGGCGACGTCGACGTGCGGGCGCTAGCGAACTACTACGCCCAGCACCTGGGCGACATGTTCACCGAAGGTCAAAAGCCGCTCGAGGTCGAGATTCTTGTCGCCCAGTTGGGCAATTCGACGCGTCCGACGAAGCTCTATCGCATCGCCTATGAGGGCACGATCGCCGACGAGCCTCGATTCGCCGTGCTGGGTGGCGACGCCGAGACGATCAAGGCCCGCTTCGCCGCGTCCGAGGATTCGCTCGAACCGCTCACCACGACGTTGAAGAACGCCGTGGGCGCCCTCGCCGGACCGGACCGGACTATTGCCGTCAGCGACCTCGAGGTCGGGATCCTCGAGGACCGCGGGGAACGACGGACATTCACTCGTCTAAACGACGACCAAGTCAGCGAGCTCCTTCGCTGAGGGATCGGCAAAGGTCACGTCATGCTGCGACGCATCTACGGCATCGAGACTGAATACGGAATCACGTTCTCGCTGCGCGGCCAGCGCCGCCTCAGCCCGGACGAGGTCAGCCGCTTTCTCTTTCGAAAAGTCGTGGCGTGGGGCCGCTCGAGCAATGTCTTCTTGGAGAACGGCAGTCGCCTCTACCTGGACGTCGGTAGCCACCCGGAGTACGCGACGGCCGAGTGTGACACGCTCGTCGACGCCGTCGCCCAGGACAAGGCGGGGGAGTCCATTCTTCGCGAACTGGTCGAATACGCCCAGGGCCAGCTCAGTGACGAAGGGATTCGCGGTGACATTTACCTCTTCAAGAACAACACCGACTCGACCGGTAACTCCTACGGCTGTCACGAGAACTACTGCATCGAGCGCATTGATGACCTGACACGCCTCGAACAGGTCTTCATCCCGTACCTCATCAGCCGCCAGATCTTCACCGGAGCCGGCAAGGTCGTCACCAACGCCAAGGGCACGGCGTACTCGATGAGCCAACGGGCCGAGCACATCTGGGAAGCGATCTCCTCAGCCACCACGCGCAGCCGTCCCATCATCAACACCCGCGACGAACCTCACGCCGACCCCGAGAAGTATCGGCGCCTCCACGTGATCGTCGGCGACTCCAACATGAACGAGTTCGCGACCTACCTGAAACTGGGCACCGCCGCGGTCGTGTTGGCCATGATCGAAGACCGCAACACGGTCTTGCGCGACTACAACATGGCCTCACCCATCAACGCCCTGCGCGACATCTCTTACGACCTGTGGAGCAAGGAGCCGGTCAAGTTGACCAACGGGCGCGACCTGACGGCCTTGGAGATCCAAGACGATCTCTGCGAGCGCGCCGAGCAGTTCTCGCAGGGTCACCCGCTCCCGGCCGATCAGGTCCACGCAGTGCAACTGTGGCGCGAGGTGATCGAGCAGTATCGTAACGACCCCATGGGACTGGCCGACCGCGTCGACTGGATCGCCAAGTTGCAAATCATCGAGCGCGAACGCGAACGCAGCGGGGTGGAGTTGAGCGACCCCAAGATCGCCCTCATCGATTTGCTGTACCACGACACGAGCTTCGAACGCGGTCTCTACTATCGCCGCCAAGCCCGGGGACACCTGCGACGCATCGTGAGCGATGAGGAGATCGCCACCGCGACGCACACGCCACCGCCGACCACGCGCGCTCACATGCGCGGCACGTTCATCAAGGCAGCCAAAGAGTGGCGCCGGGACTACACCGTGGATTGGGTTCACCTCAAACTCAACGACGAAATGCAACGAACGGTGTTGTTGAAGGATCCTTTTAAGAGCACCGACGAACGTTTTCAGAAGCTCCTGCTCTCTTTAGAGCGTCACGGTTGAGCGGACTAAACTCGACAAGTGTCTGAAGTGACCCCCCACGAAGCCTCGGGCGTCTTGACGTCCGAGCCGCCCACGCCGCCGCCGCCGCCGACTCCAAGGAAACCTCGTCATCGCGCAATGATTGAGTGGACCGCGATCATTGTCATCGCGGTGCTGGTTTCGTTTCTCATGCGTACCTTCGCGTTCCAGACCTTCTTCATCCCGTCGGGTTCGATGGAGCCGACTTTGCAGATCGGTGATCGCATCGTCGTCAACAAACTGGCCATTTCGTGGGGAACGATCAATATCGGTGACGTCGTCGTCTTCAAAGCTCCGCCGGCCGAGAACTGCGGCGAGCCGGTCACCGACCTCGTGAAGCGGGTGATCGGCATACCCGGTGACACCCTGACTTCCAAAGGCAACACGATCTTCGTGAACGGGGTAGCGCTGACCGAGAAATGGCCGCACACCGAACCGCTGGGGCAATCCATCGGTCACGTCCATCTGAAGGCGAATCAGTACTTCATGATGGGCGATAATCACTCCGATTCTTGTGACAGTCGCATGTGGGGACCGGTGCCGCGCTCGGACATCATTGGCAAGGCGTTCGTAAGAATCTGGCCCCTCTCCCGAATCGGATTTCTCTAGTCCCCGACGTACAATGGACTGATGTTCTTAAGTCCCGTCAAGATCATGGTGATTGTGGCGGTGGTATTGCTCCTGCTAGGTCCGGACAAACTGCCGGAAGTGGCGCACCGTCTCGGTTCGAGTTGGCGGGCGCTGAAGCGACTGCAAGAACGTGTGGAAACCGAGGTGCGCGACGCCATTCCCGACCTGCCGAGCACCGGGGACATCGCCCGAATAGTGCGAAGTCCCATCAACCTGCTGAATCAACTGTCCGACAATGTCGACGCGAGAGAGGCCGCGGAAGCAATGCAGAGCGCACCACCCGTGGCGACCGAAACAGTGGCGCCGCTCGTTAACCCTCCCAGTCGGCCGGTCGTCGCGCGAACAGAGAATTCCACGCTGCCGCCGGATCCGTCTCTGAACTAGGCCGAACGTGTCGCGCTTCAGTAAAGCACAGTCCGGCATGACGCTGGCCGAACACCTCGCCGAAGTACGCCACCGCTTTCTCATCGCGACCATCACGGTGTCACTCTTCGGCGTCGTGGCGTTCATCTTCTATCCGCAGATCTTGCACCTCCTGCAAGAGCCGTACTGCGCCGCTCGCGACGCGGCCCACAAGACCTGCGTCTTCCTGGTCACCAACCCGTTGGACGGTCTGACGTTGCGCATCAAGATCGCCTTCTTCGGCGGCATTCTCCTGGCCTCACCGGTGCTCTTTTGGCAATTGTGGCGTTTCATCACTCCTGGGCTGAAGGCCCGTGAGCGCCGGTACATCATCCCCTTCGTCTCGGCGTCGCTGATTTTCTTCATCTCGGGCATGACCGTCGCGTATTTCAGCTTCGGCCACGCCATCCAGTTTCTCGAGTCCATTGGTGGCAAATCACTGTTGACCGAGTACAACCCCAACCAATACCTGACGCTGTTCTTGTTGATGATGTTCATCTTCGGCGTGACCTTCGAGTTCCCGGTGGTGCTCGTCGCCATGGAGATGGCCAACATCGTGACGCCGAACCAACTGTTGCACTTCTGGCGCTACATGCTGATCGCCATCACGATCGCCTCGGCGGTCTTCACCCCGAGTGGCGATCCGCTCTCCATGTTGGCCCTGGCGCTACCCCTCACGGTGTTCTATTTCATCGCGATCGGCGTCGGCAAGTTGTTGAATAAGTGAGCGACAGCGATTATCGCAGTCGGTTCATCAACGGCCTCGCGTTTGGACTCGACCGCTTCCAGGTGGACGCCGTGGACGCCGTGGATGAGCACGTGAACGTACTGGTGAGTGCGCCGACCGGTTCCGGGAAAACGCTGATCGCCAATTACGCCATCGGCCGAATCTTCGAACGAGGGGAGCGGGCCTTCTACACGACGCCCCTGAAGGCGCTCTCGAATCAAAAGTACGGCGAGCTGTGCGCCCTGTACGGGGAACGACGCGTCGGACTCCTCACCGGGGACGTGTCGATCAACGCGGGCGCCGAAGTCGTGGTCATGACGACCGAAGTGCTCCGCAACATGCTGCTCACCGAGTCAGACCAGCTCCGCACGTTGGGCCTCGTCGTCCTCGACGAAGTCCACTATCTGCAGGATCCCTTTCGCGGCGGGGTCTGGGAAGAAGTCATCATCCTCACGCCGGCGGCCGTGCGTTTCGTCGCTCTCTCGGCGACGATCGGCAACGCCAATTTCATCGGGGAGTGGTTCGCCGAGGTTCGCGGACCCACGGCCATCATCGTAGAGAACGAACGCCCAATTCAATTGCATAATCACTTGGCGGTCGTGCGCCGAGGGCAGCCCCACGTCGAGATCGTCGACCTGCTCGACGGACAACGACTCTCGGACGACGCCCGGCGCATCGAACAATTGATGAAGGCGACGAGAAAGTTTCGGCCCGGACCGAAGTGGAAGGGACCCAAGACCAGTGCCCCGCCACCCCCGTTTCGCGCGCCGCGGCGCAGCGAACTCCTTCAAACGCTCGAGCGCGAGGACCTTCTGCCGGTCATCGTCTTCATCTTCTCCCGGGCCGCCTGCGACGATGCCGCTCATCAGTGTCGACGTGACGGACTCATGTTCACGACGCCCGACGAGCGACGCGATATCGGGGCGATCGCCCAGTCACGACTCCTGGACTTCTCCGATGACGATTTGCGGGCCCTGGAGTACGCCGACTTCATCGACTGCCTGCGTCGAGGATTGGCGATGCACCACGCCGGGATGGTCCCCGCCTTTCGCGAGATCGTCGAAGCTTGTTTCGAGTTGAACCTACTCGCGGTCGTGTTCGCCACCGAGACACTGGCACTGGGCGTCAACATGCCGGCGCGCTCCGTGGCGCTCGAGAAGTTCTCCAAGTACTCCGACGCCGGTCGAAAGTTCCTCACCAGCGGGGAGTTCTCGCAGATGACCGGACGCGCCGGTCGCCGAGGACTCGACGATGAGGGTCACGCCATTGTCTGTTTCGCCAACGAGGTCGCGCTCGGGGACGTCGGCCGCGTCGCGCTCGCCCCACCGTCCGATCTGCACTCGTCGTTTCGACCGACCTACAACTTCACCGCCAACCTGATCAATCACTTCGAATACGACACGGCGCTCGAAGTCGTGCAGCGCTCCTACGCCCAATTCGAGACCGACCATCGACCGACCGGCAACAAGCGCCCCCTGGGCGACCAGATGGTCGCGCGCCACCACGTCCTCGAGGAGCTGGGCTACGCCGACGGTTGGCACCTCACGACGCGGGGTCAACTCCTTCGCTCCATCTATCACGAGTGCGATCTCCTGATCGCCGAGTCGATCACCAGCGGGGTCTTCGAGGGTCTCGAACCGGCGCAACTGGCCGGACTGTTGTCCTGTTTCGTCTTCGAGTCCAAGCGCGCCGGTCGTGCGGCGAACGCCTCGCGACAGGTAACCACCAAGAAGCGGCGCACGCTCAATGACCGGCTCGGTCAACAGCGTCGAGGCAACCTGAATGACCGGCTTTCCGAGATCAACGTCGCCGCGGCCGCCATTCAAGAGATCGAGCGGCGCTTCAACGTGCCCGGAGCCAAAGAGCCCGACGGCAAGTTCGCCACCACGATTGCGGCCTGGGCCCGCGGGGCCTCGCTCGGCACCGTGCTGGACCTCGCCGACGTCGAGATCGGTCAGACTTCGCCGGGGGACTTCGTGCGCAACGCCAAGCAGGTCGCCGATCTGTGCGAGCAGTTGGCCCGGATGAGTGATCTCACCTCGGTCGCTGACGTCGCGGCCCAGGCCCGTGACGCCGTCCTTCGTAGTGTGGTGGCGGGCCATTCCAGCGTCCACCCCCTCGCCTGATTTCGCCTCTAGCCTCGAGAGTCCATGCACGCCTACGTTGCCGAAGAGTTCACCGACAGCGAAATCGCGATCCTTCGTCGGTATTTCACGAACCTCGAAGGTCCGGTCTTCGCCCTGGTCAACCTGCCCGAAGTCGTCAAGGGAGCGTTGTTCGCGCGCTATTCACGATCCTCCAAGAGCCTGCGCCGACTCTTCCTCGACGAGTTCGTCGGTGACCTCGACCTTTCGGGCGACACGTCGATCGACGCGACCGTCGGACTGGACCGCGCCGACGAGCTCTACCAGAGGATCTTCGTCGAGTACGGCGACGACTCGGTGGCCCAGTTGGGCGGCGTCCACTTGGCCTGTGAACAGGCGAGCAACGTTCTCACCAAGGTCCTGGAGTGGGGTCGCCTCATGAGCTACCTCGAGCAGTCGACGCGCTATCTCGGCTACGACCGACGATTTCACAACGGTCACTACCGCTTCTATCGGGATCACGACCTTCTCGAATCACGATTCGGCGCGCGCTACATCGGCGAGATGGACCGAATGTTCGATACCTACGCCGAACTGTTGCCGATCCTCACCGAGTGGCTCACCAAGAAGTTCCCGAAGACCGCCGAGGACACCGATTTCGTCTACCGGCAAGCCATTCGCGCCAAGGCCCTCGACGCCACGCGCGGCCTGTTGCCGGCCAGTGCACTGTCCAACCTCGGCATCTACGCCTCGGGCCAGGCCTACGAATCGTTGCTCTTGCACATGCGCGCCCATCCCCTCCTCGAAGTCCGTCTCTACGCTCAGCTCATGCTCGACGAGCTCGTGAAGGTGATTCCGTCATTCCTCAAGCGAGTCGACGTGCCCGAGCGCGGCGTCGCATGGTCGACGTACATGGCCGAAACGAAGAGCGCCACGCGCGATCTGGTGGACTCGATGTGGGCGACGGTCGTCGAAGACGAGCCGACCGAACAGGTGCAACTCATCTCGTTCGACCCCGACGGCGAGACACGAGTGCTGGAGGCGATTCTGTTCGGCAATTCGACGGTCTCGCACGACGAGGCCCACAAGCGGGTGGACGCGATGTCGGCCGACGAGCGCACCACGTTGATGAGCACATACGTGGGGAATCGCCAGAATCGTCGCCACCGTCCGGGGCGGGCCTTTGAACGCACGGACTACCGATTCGAGCTGGTGACCGATTACGGCGCCTTCCGTGACTTGCAGCGCCACCGACTCCTCACCATCGAGTGGCAGCCCCTCACCGCCGAACTCGGCTACGACGTGCCCGAGGTCATCGTTGAGGCCGGTCTAGCCGAACGCTTCGAGGAGTCGTTGCGGCGCTCGGCCGACCTCTACTACGACCTGCGACGCGAGTTCCCGGAACAGGCGCAGTACGCGGTGGCGCTGGCCTTTCGCATTCGTTACGTCATGCAAATGAACGCCCGCGAGGCGATGCACCTCATCGAACTTCGCTCCAGTCCCCAGGGCCATCCGAACTACCGGCGCGTCGCTCAAGAGATGGCTCGCCTGGTGCGCGACGTCGCCGGTCACGAGAGGATCGCCGACGCCATGAAATACGTCGATTTTTCCGACACGGACCTCGAGCGACTCGAAGCCGAGCGCGCCGCCGAGCGAAACCGCCGTAATCGCTAGTTTTTCTCATCCTTAGGCATTGTTTATGCCAATTGTCGTCACTTCAGGCCCAAAAGGCTCTACAATGCCAGCGCTATAGAAGAGGGAATTATGTCCAGTGACGGCAATACAGAAGAAGTATTCGACGAAGAAGAGATAGCTGACGGCTTTGATGAAGAGACGATTGGCGAGGAGGACCTCGAGGACGTCGAGGACGTGGAAGACGTCGAAGATGTTGAGGACGTCGAGGACGTCGAGGACGTCGCAGTGGACAGCGTGGTCGATGTGAACGATGTCGAAGAGGTGGAAGATGAGGACGTCGTGCCCGAGGTAGTCGCGGTCGAAGACGACGACGTGGTCGATGACGCCGACATCGAGTTAGCGCTTGACGAGGTTCTCGCCGAGACGATCCGGCGCACGTCGACGCCCGAGGACGACGAAGAGGCACCCGGCGAAGTAGACACGTTGGTCGACCCGGCCGAGACCATATTGCCCAAGCAGGACGACGAATTCCGTTGTTCGTCGTGCCGACTACTGAAGAAGATGAGCCAGCTCTCGGACCGAGAGCAAATACTTTGTCGCGACTGTGTCTAAGACACGACCGTTCTTATTCTGGCTCCTTCCTAGAAGCTGACGTGCGGGTCATTCAGTCGATCGACGTATCGGACGAACTTCGTGCCTTGTGGGGGCATGCCTATAAGCGACTTATCAGTCATCGTGGCGGCCCCGAGCTCTACCACACGATTCGACGTGACGTGGACGGCGACGAGTTGCTCGCGCACGTCGTGGCCAGCGGCTTGCTGTGGACCATCGGCGACGACCAGGCGCTTCTAGGATTCGCACTCGTACGCGACCAAGTCGTGGAGTGCGTCTTCGTCGATCATCAACGACGTCGCGAACACGTCGCGACCGAATTGTTGAATGCGCTGGTGGCGGGGGAGAACCCCCCGAAGGACGGCTACGCGTTGCCGGGGGACCGTGGGATGAAGTCCCTGTACGAGTCCTTCGGTTGGAAGGCTCGCCTCCTTACGATGCGCGGCGAGTAGGCGGACGCCGCGTCGTTGGGCGACGCGCGAGTCTGGTCGGGGGTGGCGGCGGCGGCACCTTCATGCCGAGCAGCTTCGCCAACTCCGGTATAGCGCCGGCGTGGTGGATCGCGTCGGCCTTGCACGACTCGTCATTCGGAATGCCTAGCGGCTTCACGTTGCGACGGATTGACGTGTCAATCGTCAACGCGACGATCTCTTTCCAGAGGGTCGGGTCGGCGTCGGCGCTGAGGGCTTCGGAGGTGATCGCCACGACCTTCGCCGCCATCTCCGCGCTCACGCGCGTCGACATGTCGGGCGGACGAGCGACGAGCGCGAGCGCTTCTTTTACGTTCTTCGTCTCGATGGCCGTGTCGAGTTTTGCGTTCCACTGCGTTCGTAGGTGTTCGAGTCGCGCGGTGAGAGAGGCCTGAAGTTCCTTCAGCTGCGTGCGAGCCTCGTCATCCAAGGAGACCGTCTTGGCCGACGTGACGACCGCTCGAAGGTCACGCAGGCGAAGTTCCCGACCGGCCCCGATGGCGCCCGCCGCGCGGTCCTTCCAAAGCGCGAGGTTGGTCTTACCTAACAGCTCTTCGGCGATCCGCTCGATCGTGGTGGCGTCGATCGTCGGACGACCCTGGGTGGTGGCGTTCTTGTTCTGTTCCGCGACGGCGGCCCGAACCGATGGCATGCCGCCGCGCAGTAACTGCTCCGCGACCGGCAGTTGCTCCGGCGAAAGGGTGGCCAGCAACGCGTTGCGATGCGTCGTGGTCATCGGGGGCTGGACGGGACCGGCGGGACGCTCGGGGCGTGGTGGACGAGCCCCGCGCGCGGGACGCTCGGTGCGCGCAGCGCGAGCCGGACGCTTGCCGGGTGTCGACGTTGCGGCGTCTCGGTCGCCGGGATTCCTTGGTGGTCGCTTGGTCCGCTCGGGACGCTTTGGTGCTTCGCGCACCTCCGAACCTTCAGATTTTGGCGGTGCACTCTCGCGACGAGCAGGCCCGCTCTCGCGGCGTCCCGGACCGGATTCGCGCCGACCAGGCCCACCTTCACGTCGACTCGGTCCACCTTCTCGACGCACGTCCGTGCCTTCTCGACGCGATCCACCGCGACCCTTCGGGGCGTAGGTCACGACGACGTCCGGCCCGGACTTCAAGGTGGGAATGAGTTCGAGGCGCTCGTGGCGCGGGTCGGTCGGTGAAGCGGTCTTGGGCGCCATGACCGAAAGGATTTCGATGCCCTCCATGTACTGTTCGACGTCGGCGCGATAGACGTTGCCCACGACCGGTCCGCCGGGCACCAGCGACGAATTGAGGACACCCTTGGGCAGCTTCGCACCGGCCGCGCGCCACGTCGCCACGTCGCCGTTCAGACTCGTGATTTCAATCTCAATACGACGCGACATAGGGTCTCCAATCTAGCCGCTCACTCATAAACAAACATTTCGTCCGCATTTAGGTCATTTTTAGTTTGAGTGCCTAGCATGTCCGAATGAACGATCTACCCGATGACGGCGTCGAACCGACGCCCGGCGAGGTCGTGGCGACCGAAACGCTCGAGGTGAATGCTCCATCGTCAGTCGATGCGACTCCCGTGAACGCGAGTCACGAGGTACCAAGTTCGCCGCCACCGAATGTCGCGACCATCGTCGACGTGGTACCGCTTTCTTCTCAGCCGTCCCTACGTCCGGCCAAGCGTTCTCTCTGGTCAACGCGGGTGTCGCTGTTGTTGGTGGCGGCCCTGGTGGGCGGCCTGACCGGCCACTACGCCTCGACGTCCAACACCGGACCCGGGGGAGTGACCATCGACGCCGTGACTAACAAGCCCGGAGCGGGCTACCTACCCGGTGGCATGAGCATTCCAAAACTGATTAACAAGGCTCTGCCGTCCATCGTGTCGATCGACGTCAAGGGTCAAGGCCAAGAGGATCAAGGCACCGGCATGGTCATCACGAAAAACGGGCTGGTCATCACCAACAATCACGTGATCGCCGCCGCGGTGAACGGCGGAACGATCACCGTCACGCGCACCGGTTCAACCAAGGCGTTGCCCGCGACACTGATAGGAACCAACCCCATCGACGACGTGGCCCTTATTCGCATCAACAACATTGCCGGACTGACGCCGGTCACCTTCGGTGACTCGAACAATCTGGTCGTGGGTGACGCGGTCGTGGCGATTGGCAACGCGCTGGGACTGGCCGCGGGCACGCCCACCGTCACGTCGGGCATCGTGTCGGCGCTCGGTCGCACCGTCACCGCCGGTTCGAGCAGTTCGAGCGAAACACTCAACAACATGATCCAAACCGACGCCGCGATCAATCCCGGCAACTCCGGAGGCCCGTTGCTCGATTCGAGCGGTGACGTGATCGGCATGAACACCGCGGTGGCCGGTACCTTGCCCGACGGAACGAGCGCCCAGAACATTGGCTTCGCCATTCCCGACGCCACGATCGAGTCGCTCTTGAAGCAGCTGAAAGGCGGGGAGAGCGTCGTCAACCACGGGGCCTTCATTGGAGTGGAGATCACTTCGATGACGCCCTCGTTGCAACAGGAGTACGGCTTTACCGTTTCGGCGGGCGCGGTCGTGATGAGCGTCATCTCGGGTACCGGCGCCGCGACCGCCGGCGTGAAGCAGGGCGACATCATCGTCGGTATCAACAAGACGACCATCGGCAGCGCTCAAGACGTGGGCAGTGTCATCTCGTCGCTCCGACCGGGCGACGTCATCACCTTGCACGTGGTGCGCGGCAAGAAACGCCTCACGATCACCGTGACGCTGGGCACCCAACCCAAGAGTTAAGCCAGGGTCGCCAGACCGCCGTCGACCGGAAGAATGACGCCCGTGATGTAACTCGCCGCCGGTGACGCGAGGAATATGGCCGCCCCCGCCATATCTGACGGCTGTCCGATGCGCTTCATCGGTGCCGCTTTGGCAATCTCGTCGCCGTGCGCTTCCAGGGTCGAGCGCATCATTCTCGACGGGAACGGTCCCGGGGCGATGGCGTTCACCGTGATCTTCGGGGCCATGGTCTTGGCGAGGTGACGAGTCAGTTGGTGCACCGCGGCCTTGGAAGCGGAGTAGGCGAACGTGTCCATCGACGGAACGTGGATCCCGTCGATGGAGCCGATGTTGATCACCCTCGACGGGCTCTCCGCCGTGCCGTTGGCGTCAAGCAGGGGTCGCGAGAACTTCGTCAAGTGAAAGACACCTTTTACGTTCAGCGAAAGAACTCGCTCCCAGGCCTTTTCGTCGTAGTCGTCCAGGGGAGCGCCCCACGTGGCGCCGGCGTTGTTCACGAGGACGTCGAGGTGGTCTTCGCGCGCGGCGATCTCGTTCGCCAGGCGTTGACACTCGGCCTCACTCGACAGGTCCGCCGGTACTGAGGTACACGAACCGGACGCAGAGAGTTCCTTCGCCAACGCGTCACCGACGTCGGCCTTGCGTGACGATATGTAGACCTTCGCCCCGGCCTCCACGAATCCTCGAGCGATCATCTCACCGATGCCGCGACTTCCGCCCGTCACCAGTACGACCTTGCCACTGACGTCAAAGAGAGAGCTCACCTGCGAAGTGTAAACCACCACGCATGTCCTTTTTCAGGTGGCAATTACACCATCGATGGCAGCGCAACCCGCGGACGGGGGAGTTCGGGGTGCAGAGCGTGGGCGTGGACGAGCGCCTCATCCGCGTCGTGAGCCTCTACGATTACCTGGGACATGCCCTTGAACGGGTCACCCCACAAGACTCGAAACTTGACCGGACCCAGGGGGCCCCGATTAGTTGTCGACGCGAAGGTTCGTCACCGCGACGGCCACGACGTCGGTCTGGGGAACAACGACGTACTGGGCGTGCATCGCCCAAACACCATTGTCCGGGAAGTTGAACGCGCACTCGGCCTGGCTCTGATTAATCCAACGGAAGTGGCACACGATGTTCGAATCGTTGGTGCTCGCCGGAGCGACCGCGAACATTCTGATCAGGCCCGTCGTGTTTCCCGGCAAGACGTCCACGATGACGTTGAACGGACCATTAGAAACCGACGGCGGCGCGCTGTTGTCGCTGTAGTCAAAAGACAGGAGAACAGTGCCGTTTCCACTGTCGGCCGTGGCTGGAATCACGATGATCCCGATGCTGGATGCCACAAGCAGGGCAGCACAAAGTAGCCGACGCATACCGACCAGTATAACAGCGAATTCCCACTGTAACGCCGATAATGTACGTTATGTAAAGTCAAGTTCGTATTCGCAAGCAGAGAAAATTTTGGAACTTCCCAACTTTCCCAATGACTAAATCGTAATCCCCCTCAAAGTAGTTTCGTAGTACCGATGCGCTCTCACATCACCCTCTCTCCAAAACATCTGGGCCTCGCCGTGCTCATGGTGGCACTTGGCGGCGCGATCGGAACATTGATTCGAGATTTGTCTTCAAAAATTAATCTTTTTACGGAGAACCTGCACGGCCTGGTGCGTTTTATATGCCTGATTGGACTCATCAGATTCCTTGGGTGTTGCTCGCCATCAACACAGTCGGTGTCTTTGTGGCGACGGACCTACTTCGACACCGACTGAAACATCACGATCCGAACGATCCAATGCGATTACTTCTGGTTACCGGATTCTTGGGTGGACTGACCTCGTATTCGGGCCTCTTCGCCAATCTCGCGGAAATCTGGCACCTCACCATAGGAGGATGCCTTTTAGTGACCGCAGGGGCCATCCTGAGCGGCCTTTTTGCGGGCATGCTCGGTTTGGGTCGACATCGGCGCAAAACATGACGCTCTTGCTAGTTTCGATTGCCGGCGCCTTTGGATGCGTCGTTCGTTATCTATTCGAATATGGAGTTCGACGAAATCATCCGACGAGCCGACCGTGGGCCACCGTCGCGGCGAACGCGTTGGGTACCGGCATTGCTGGCTACGCGGCGTATCGACTCGTTGGAAGCAATCAAGATCACATACGTACAATTGTGTTGTCTGGTTTTTGTGGGGGATTGACCACGTTCTCGTCGGCACTCGCAGTTCCAGTCATTCTCCAGCGCGAGCACCATTGGGGTTACGCGGCTGCACTAATTACCACTACCCCACTGCTTTGCGCAGGAATGTTCGTCCTTGGAATGTCACTCGCACGGTGACATCGTTGAGCGGCGGCGAGTACTCCCCCACCCTTTCATTTGCATAGGGCGTGCGGGTTCACCTCGGACCACCGAAATTCGGAATCTAGATGGTCAAGTGCGTATTGTTTTCACAAATGGCCAACGGTCCAGAATCGAACTGGAGGGGAAGCATGACCGCACATTCGGAGTTTGCAATCGAAGGAACCTTGCATGCGGATGGTGGCGCAGGATTGGTTCGTATGAAGACCCAATTGGATACCGGTATCGATGACCTTTGGTCGGCGCTCACTGAACCTCAACTTTTGGCCCGTTGGTATGGAAACTTCGATGGTGAATTTTACGTAGGTGGAACTTTCACGGCCTTCATCCCTAGTAGTGGCTGGGACGGACAAGGCCGAGTCGACGAATGCGACGCGCCGAGGCATTTATCAGTCACGATGTGGGAGAACGAAGGCGAAGAGCAAGGTTTGACTGTTGATCTCGTAGCCGATGCAAGTCACACAAATCTCATTCTCGAGAAAGGTGGGATTGCTCCGGACCTTTGTTGGGCGTACGGGGCTGGCTGGCAGGCGCACTTGGAGGATCTTGCGGAATTTCTGGCCGGTCGAGAGAAGGCGGACTTGTCTATCTCGTGGAACATGAGATTCGACGAACTCGAACCGATCTACCGCCAGATGACGGTGACAACGGTGGCACGCTAAGAATCACGCGCTCAACTGGACCAGTTATGTCGTGCGGCCCTTGGCCGTCATTCCCACGACTTGAGCCGCCAGTCGGAGAATGTTGAGGTCGGCCCGACGACCAGAATGTCAAGTGTGGAATGAGAGATGATTGACACTGTGCGGCGGCATTATTACTTCAGGCCCAATGGCGATGCTTTTGACGCCTGGGACGTCGAACGCTTAGTCGAACTATCCGCAGATCTTCCGGTTCGAGAGATTCCCCTGAGTTCGATCGCGGAGATTGATTCCGTCTATTGGATGGGTGCCGACGGATCTTCACCTACTGTTCGGATTCTGGTGCGACACATGGAACTAGTGAACGCCGCTGACCTCTCATACCCGGCGATTATTGGTGCAGATGGACTGGTGATGGACGGTATGCATCGAATTGCCAAGTCACTGTTATTGGGGAAACCAACCGTGTTGGCGGTTCAGTTCGCCCAGCAGCCAAGGCCAGACCATGTGAGCATTCGACCTGAGGACCTTCCTTACGACTGACTTTCATTATCTCCATAGCCAACCCCGGCGCGTTCGCGTGTTTTCCAGGTCTTAATTCGCCAGTCGGAGATTGTTGACGTCGGCTCACAGAACAGAACCCGCACGGACCGGCCAAGCGCCAGCGCAGTTGTATTTTAGGTCACCGCTAGGTTCTGTCAGAAGCCGCTTGGCTTTCCTCGGTTGGGAGTCGGTTATGTGGGTTCGCGGAATTGTGGGCTTGGTTCTAAGTCTCACAGGCATCTTGTGGATACTCCAAGGAACGAACGTGGTTCACGGATCGGGCATGAGTGGCCACAGCGCCTACACGGTCCTCGGTGTCGTGGTGTTGTTGATCGGAGTAGCCCTTCTCACGTGGGCTTGGCGCATTCGCGGTCGTCAAACGAACTGAGAAGCCCCTTAACGAAGTTGGATGGTGGCGGGGCAATTTCGTCACGCTACGAAAGAGAACCCTCGCCGTCTAGCCCAAGCGCCAGTGACAGGTTGCACATCTGTTACGTCGGGCCTCCGACACCCGAGGCCCTAACTAAATAGTGGATCGTCCGCGCGCACCATCGTGATGCTGCGGATAGCTGTGGGAAGGCAAATTAATAAGTGAGTCGAAAGTATCGCTGCCGGGAGAAACTGCGTCAAAGCAATACCTGCTTCCCAACGTCGAAGTCGCGCCAGGTCGCTCGCACTCAAACAGATTGAGCGTCGAGCCGCGCGAGTCTCAGGAGGGCCGCATGGTGCCTTCGCGAAGGTAGCGCGCGTGCCACGAGAGCGCCTCCTCGATCAAGTGCGGGGTGTGCTTGCCGGGGGCCGTGGCGCTCGCGCGATCGAAGTAGTCCTGCAGCATCGCCCGGTAGTCGGGGTGCGCACAGTTATCGATGATCTTCTGAGCCCGCCGGCGCGGCGCCAGACCGCGCAGGTCCGCTACGCCCCATTCGGTGATGACGACGTGCACGTCGTGCTCAGTGTGGTCCACGTGGCTGACCATCGGCACGATTGAGGAGATCGTACCGTTCTTGGCGGTCGAGGGCGTGAGGAACATCGCAATGTAGGCGTTGCGGGCGAAGTCACCCGAGCCGCCGATGCCGTTCATGATGCTCGAGCCCATGACGTGGGTGGAGTTGACGTTGCCGTAAATGTCGGCCTCGATGGCGCCGTTCATCGCCAAACACCCGAGCCGGCGTATGACCTCGGGGTGATTGCTTATCTCCTGGGGTCGAAGGATGATTCGGTCGTGGTACTCGGCGATGTTGGCGTGTAGGTCGGCCGCTCCCTCCTCACTGAGCGAGAAGGCGGTAGCCGAGACGGTGCTCATGGTGCCCGAGTTCAACAACGCCAGCATGCCGTCCTGGATGACCTCCGTATACGCGGTGAGTGGACGGAACGGCCCACCGTCGAGTCCGCGAAGGACGGCGTTGGCGATATTGCCCACGCCCGACTGCAGGGGCAAGAGTGATGCGGCCAGGCGCCCTCCTTTCACCTCGTGAGCCAGGAACTCCAAGAGATTGTCCGCGATTCGCTGCGAGATGTCGTCGATCGGTTTGAACGCCGTGTTGCGATCGGGGGAATTCGTCTCGACGACGGCCACAATCTTCTCGGGTGGACAATGCAGGTAGGGAACGCCAATTCGGTCCGACGCTTGGATGATTTGGATGGGCTTTCGAAATGGCGGTAGTGCGGTGCCGTAATAGATGTCGTGCATCCCTTCGAGCGCGGTGGGCTGCCATTCGTTCACCTCGAGGATGATGCGGTCGGCCATGTCAATCCACGTCTTGTTGTTGCCGACCGAGGACGACGGAATCAGTTCGCCGTTCGCAGTGATACCGGACACCTCTACCACCGCGACGTCGAGGTGTCCGAAGGCGCCCTCCCAGACCATCTGCGCGACGTGCGAAAGGTGCATGTCAAGGTAGTCGAGCAAACCGGCATTGATCTTGGCGCGACTCACCGGGTCAGACTGGTACGGCATGCGCATGTCGATCGCGTCGACGGCTGCGAGTGCACCGTCAAGCTCGGGAGCCGTTGACGCCCCCGTCCAGACACTCACCGCGAAACGGTCGCCTCGTCTGGCCGCGTCTTCGACTCGTCGCACGAGAGCCCCGGGTACCTTCTTGGGATAACCCGCCCCGGTAAAGCCGCTCATCCCGACATTGTCGCCCGGTCGTATGAATTCGGCTGCCTCGTCGGTCGACATGACCCGACCCGCAATTGACGCATTCTTGATTCGAAAATGGTCTGCGGGAGTCACTTCGAAAGACTAACGCTGCGGGATTCCGCCAGACTTAGACGACCATTGGACAGTGAATTGATGCAGAGCCGTAACGTCGGACCAGCGCATCTCTCCGCTCAACGCGAGACGCCCTTTTCGAATGGGCATCGATCCCGAGGCGAATCGTGGAAGTGACAATAAGGGTGCAGTTCAATTCTCCCCTCTCAGGCAATTGCCATGGTTGTCCAGTTAGCTATTCGCCAGTCGGAGATTGTTGGCGTCGTCGCACCGACATTGTGCATGACGTTCAAGTCCTTTCAAGCCCAAAACGACGGCGATCGAGTCCCATTCATGAGGTAGAGGATTGCACTGTTATGGCACCTTCAAGTCCGTTACCATGCGCTTATTGATCGCGTAATCCCGCCTGAAGCAAAGGAGTGCCATGAGACGCCTATCGATGCGAATGTCGGTAGCCTTCGCCACATCCGCCCTGTGGTTTGCGGTTGGAATTCCCTCGCTCGGTTTAGGAAGCGGTGCAAACCTGGCTTCTGCTTCGACGATTCCCGTTTGCATTGGGAGCAACTTCATGGGCGGCTGGGTAGGTAAGAACGGCGCAACGGGAACCTCGATTTTTGATCTGGCATTCATTAATGTCGGGCACGACACGTGCCGACTCGCTGGCTATCCCACGATTCAGGGCTATCGGGATGGTCGCGAGTACCCTTTGTCGGCTGGACATCTGAAGGATCAACCATTCGATATCTCTGCCACGATCGTGGCACCGAGAATGAGCGGTGAAATGGTCTTGACCACCGAGGCTCTTTGCAACGCCTTGAATACTGGTAACCAAACGGCAATCAAGAAAGTGATTACCAATCATACGTATACCGTGAGTGTCAAATTCCCACATTCGAATGACCCGATTTACATCTACGGTCTGAGTATCGACGTAGCATGCGGTCTGAATATCACTGGATTGGGTTGGCGATAGCCGTCTTGTCTAGCGCAGACTTTGCGGTCAACTCGACCCTGCCAATCTCCAATGGACGTTGGCATTTCTAATTCGTCGGGCCATAGAGTACAACCTTTGCGTACAAGGCCAAACGCCAGTGCAAGGTTGCAGAACTGTCACGTCGGGCCTCCGACAATAACAATCTCCGGCACCTTGAGTCCAACTTCGTTGAATAGAATATTCAATCGGACGCATGAGTTTTGAACGACAGTGAACGCCGTCACTATCGCCGAATTGCGGAGGAGTACGCTCGGAAGTCGTCGCTCTGCACGGGGTTCGGAGGAGGAACTTTTGAGTTTCGCCTTTGAAGTGCACTGTGCTCAACGGGAGCTAACAATAGGGACTTGAACGCAAGGACATTGAGGAAAGGTGACTCTGTGCGTCGTCAACCAAGAGTCTGTTGCGCTGCGCGGACATTTCTATCTGTGCTCGCACTCGTCACGAGTTCACTATTTTTGGCGGGTTGTGGTCGGAGTGTCGCGAGCCCCACGTGCACGATGAAGGAGTTGATCACGCTTGTCGGAAAGGGCTATTTCGAACTCCCTCCGACACACGACAATGACGTCGGCCGAGGACGCATTCCCGACTCGCATCCTGACCTGGACTTGGACGCCAATCAACGGGCGGCGCTTTGCGAGGTCTACAAGAATGAAACGCACTTGCGCGGTTGACGACGACGTGGCCGCGTCGCGGTGAGGTTAGGTCGACGCGATTTGACCGTCACGCCCTTCGCTCAACGAGCCTATAAATGGAATGCGGGCGTCCGACACCAACAATCTGCAACCAACTTTATTTTATTGCTCGGGCGATTGCTAACTCGGAGAAACGTCAACATTGAAATCAATTGTGTGTACGTTCACGACGCACGTACGGTCACGGTGACGAAGAAGAGCCGACTCGGCATTAGGCATTCGGGATAGCAGACTGGGTTGCCGACGGCCGAAACACGAGCGGTGCCGGGTGCAAGGGCACGGAAGGCGAAGAGACCGGCGACGGGGTTCATCTCGGGCAGTGAGATCAAGACCCGCGGATCAGAGGAGACGGCCGCAGTCCAGATCAGTGACGGGGCGGACAGATTCACGGTCAAGAGGTCGCCAACGGCGAGAACGTAGTGGCGGCCGGAGTCGGCCAGGGTGACTGTGACGCTACTGGGCCGAGTGAGGACGAAGGAGGTTGTGGAGTGAAGAGCCTTGCCCAGGAAGTTCGCGTTGAAGGTGTAGCGGCCGGCGAGCACGGCCAGATCGGGATGACCGGTCCGCTGATCCCAGGTGAGCCGGTCGCGGAACGTGGCCCCCGGGGCGAGGGTGCGGTGAAGGAGGTAGTCAGCGCAAGGAGCGGGGCCTCCTCCAAACCAGCACGAACCCCAGACGGTGACGCCGGCGGAGTTGGTGAGGACGAAGTTGGGCGAGAAGGGACCGGTCGCGAACGAGCAGGCGATGGCGGAGTGGTTGTGTAGCGCCACCGTGACGTGCACCAGGGTGCCCGATGTATAGAGCGAATGGTTAGGAGTGGTCGAGAGCGTGACCTGTGTCGGGGAGCAGGCAGAGCGGGTCGCAGTGGCCGCGACGGCAGAGGGCGCACTGATGAGGACGGACGGGGCGACGAGTAATAACGTCGCGACGAGGAGACGGCTACATGGTCGCACAGAGACCTCCTAGAGTCACTTCTTACTGTTTACTGTCCGGTCGGAGCGAAGTGTTACGCACGGCACCAGAAATTGAAGGAACGGTCAGTGGCCTATGAGACCGATGGGTCGGTGGCGAAAGAGCGACTGAGGCATTGATTCCTTGACCTCCAGCGGTGTCACGCCCGTGAATTGATCCGCAAGTCGGAGTTTTGGGCGTCGTCCCAGCGGCATTGCTGTCTCGTAGGGCCCGGGACCCGACCGGGACATTGCCGGATAAAGCGTGCAGATTAGGTTGAAATCAATGAACTACGGTTCTTCCTCTTACGGTCCCAGCACCCACAGAAACATTTTCCAGAAAACCAAAGGAAATCAATTATGGCCGCAACGCTGAAACTGACGCATAAAGCGATCGGCGTCGAGGTCCGTCGTGGCACGTACGACATCGTGATTGACGGAAAGCGTGCCGGATCGCTCGACATGAACGACACGATCGAGATACCAATCGAATCTGGACATCACACCGTGCAAGTTCGCAATGGCCGAAAC
>PNAH01000022.1:28929-47161 GCA_003170315.1 Acidimicrobiaceae bacterium | reverse complement strand
GTCAAGAACTCGCCGTGGCGCACCAGGAGAACGGCTTCTTCGAGCGAGAGATCGTTCCCGTCACTCTGCCCGACGGCACCGTCATGACCAAGGACGACGGTCCGCGCGCCGGCACCACGCTCGAGCGCCTGGCGACGCTGCAGCCCGTCTTTCGCGAGGGCGGTTCCATCACCGCCGGCAACGCCTGTCCTTTGAATGACGGCGCCGCGGCGGTCGTGGTGATGAGTGACACGCGGGCCAAGGAGCTCGGCATCAAGCCCCTCGCGCGAATCGTGGCGAGCGGCGTCAGCGGACTCAACCCCGAGATCATGGGCCTCGGTCCGATCGAAGCCTGTCGTCAGGCCCTGAAGCGCGCCAACATGACCATCGACGATATCGACCTCGTCGAAATCAACGAGGCCTTCGCCGCGCAGGTGATACCGAGCGCAAAGCATCTAGGGATCACGCTCGACAAGCTCAATATCCGCGGAGGCGCCATTGCCCTCGGTCACCCTTTCGGCATGACCGGCGCGCGCATCATGACCACCCTGTTGAACTCCCTCGAAGATTCCGGGGCGCGCTTCGGTCTGGAGTCGATGTGCGTCGGCGGCGGTCAAGGCATGGCCATGATCGTGGAGCGACTGGACTGAGTACGGTTCGAGTCGTTCGCGTTGATATCACTCTCAAGGAATGTGAGGCGCCTAATGAACGAACAGCCATTTAGAAACATTCGCGGGACTCAGCACTATGTCGCCATCGCGACGGCCGTCACGATGGACGAGTTCGACATCGTGGAAAGTCTCACCGGCGAGGTGTACGCGTGGTTAGAGCGCCAAGGAGCTGTTCCCGCCGGACCTTCCTTCGTTCGCATCTGGACGAGCGATATGACGGCCAAACTCGACATCGAAGTCGGTGTACCGGTCGACCCACCTCTCAAGGGCGACGAACGCATCATTGTCGGATCGATTCCTAGTGGCTCGTACGTCACGCTCTTTTACACCGTCGAAGAGGAAGACGATCACATTCAGGCCAACGTGAAGATCCAGGGGTGGGCCTCGTACAAAGGTCTGGAGTGGCAGATTGATCGCAGTAGTGGCGCGGATGTATGGGGTGGGCGATTTACTTTCGACCGGTCCGATAAGTCGAGCGACGGCAATCAGGTCTTCGAGCTCACGTATCAAATCATCGACAACCCCGCAGACATCCGGGTGTCGACGGAGTGACTTCGTGGCGAACGTGTTTCGAGGCGTCGTTCTTGATTCTCCGAGATCGTCAGCCACGACTTGGGTCTCTCGCCCTATCAATAGTGCGCCGGCGCAGGGACGGTGACAGAATCGACCGATGAAAGTCGAACTGATCGAATCGGTTGATGAATTCATCGCGGTGTCCACGGCGTTTCGCGCCGCGGACCCGTTGCGAACAATCGTCATCGGCAGCGTTTCACTCGCGGTCGCCACGGGACGCACCACCTACGACGACTATCACTGGTGGATCGTGCGAGACGACGACGAGGTCGTGGGCGTGGCCATGCGCACGAGTCCGTTCAAAATGATCATCGCGCCAATGCCGATTGACGCCGCGCGCGCCTTGGGTCGAAGTGTGGGACAGAATGACGACGCTCTCCCCGGATTGGCGGGATCGCGGGACATGGTGAACGCGTTCGTCGAGGGGTACGTCGAGTCGAAGAGCGCCGGATCGAGGAGGGCGCTGGCGGAGGAGCGTCGCGATCTCCTCTATGAGCTAGAGGAGCTGGTCACCCCCGACGTTGAGGGGAGGGGACGACCGGCGCGCGCCGGGGAGATCGACGTCCTCACCGAGATGTTCGCTCAGTTCTGGCGTGAAGTCGAAGGAGCGCCCCTGTCGCCCGCCGACGCGCGCAACGGCGTGAAGAAGTCCGTCACGGACGGAAGGTTGTTTTGCTGGGAGATGGACGGCGACATCGTCGCCATTGCCGGACACGCGCCGATCATCACCACCGAGGAGGTCACCATCGGGCGAGTCGGTCCGGTCTTCACGCCACCGGAATTTCGACGGCGGGGATTCGGCGGAGCGGTGACCGCGTACGTGACACGCCACCTCATCGAAAAAGGCGCACGCGTCATGCTCTTCACCGACGCCGCCAATCCGATGAGCAATGGCATCTATCAAGCGATTGGGTACCGGCTCGTCGACGAAGTCATCCAGACGCACTTCGCATAGGACTGGCCGTAGGACGAGCGAGGAGGCGAGCGGCTAGCGACCGGTCCTGACCACGTTGGGGTCGTTGGTCCAGGCGTCGTGCTGGGCGTCCGAGACGGGTTTGGCTTCATCGGGCAGCAACACGGCGATCGTGTCACGCACTTCGTAGACGACGCGCTTGCGAGGGTTGTACAACACGTTCTCACTCGGCACGTAGAGCAACTCGCCGTGGTCGACCGGGTCTTCGAGCAACGCCAGTAAGAAACTGTCGAGCGCCATCGTTACTTCCTCTCCCTGAGCACAGCCCCTGCTTCAGGGCCACTAGAAACCGTAGTCGCCGCTCGAGGTCTCAACGTTTGAGACCGCCGCTCATCGGCCTTCGTCGTCGCGCGACGAGCCGTCGAACGTAGAAGTAGAGCGCGACCACGCCGGCCAACACCGTCAGGTCGGTGATGATATTGCCGAGCGTCAGCATGGGCGTGCTGCCGTAGACCAGGGAGACGTCATGGGCGGTCGGGATGACGACCATCAGGTTCGGGCTCACGCGATACGGTCCCGTGGCGCCGGTGGCGTGCCAGCGTGGGAAGTACGAGATCTTCACCAGCACCGGTACCCCGATGCGACTCACGTGGAACGAGATCGACTGCAGTCCGACCACGGTGTTGCTCACCGTGGTCTTGGGCAGCGTGGTGTGCAGGTCCATGGTCTGCACGCTGGCGGCCGTCGGCCAGTTCGACGGTCCGCTCGTCGCCGCGACGGTCCCCCACAACTTGGGATTAAGCCACCAGGTCGTGTTGGCCTGCAGCCAGCCGACGCGACTCGTGGTGTTGGCCACGATGTTGGGCAGGCTCGTCAGCGGAACGACCATCTGGCTCGAGGCGATCTTGTAGACGCGCCACGTGTCGCCCGGCGACGGCCAGGCCTTGGTCGAGGCAATGAGTGTCAACGCGGGATCGAGGTCGGCCTGGGCCTGGACCGCGGGCGAGAACGCGACGAAGTAGCGCACGCCCAGCATCTGCAGGTGCTCGACGCCCAGGGGGATGTCGAGTTGACCGTAGGGCAGGCCGACCATGGGATTACTCGGCGACGCGCTGAGCTCAGCCTGATCAAGGAAGTGATACGGCGTGGTGGCCGAAGATTCGAAGTACAGGCCCTCCATCGAGTCGATGCAGTTGTTCGTCCAGTACGGCAGTAGCATCAGCGCCTCGGGCGTGCCGAAGCGGTTCTGGTTCGCGTTGTACTCCCACATGGCGCGACCGCAGCCGTACTTTCGGCCGACCTTCGCCATCGTCGTCATGAGGTCGTGGTACTCGGGCCACGCGGGCTTGGCCTGATAGCCCGAGTAGTTCCACTGCGCCCAACCCGAGACCTGGTTACCGGTCGTATTGAATCCGATGGCCGAGGCGACCGGCGGGATCAAACCGGGCACCGTCGTGGCCAGTCCGAGGATGAGAATCACGACGGTGGCGCGCACGCTGCGCCGACGCCAACGCGTGGCATCATCTTCGACTTCCGCGTTGTCGGCCTTATAGGACGACGCCACGAAGATGTCGTCACGTGACGGCGTCACCCCGGTGTCGTCCTCATCGACTAACTGGTTCTCGTTGGCGGTCAGCGCGCCAGCATCGGTGGCCGCTTCGTGGGAGAAGCGGAAGCGGTTCTCGCCAATCTGGACCACGAACTGACCGAGCTTCTCCGGTGCCCGTTTCGCCCAGCGCGCCAGGACGTAGCCGAAGAGCCAGCCAGCGCTCAGATGAATCGTGATGAACCAGAACGGGACGAGTCGCTCGTTCCAGATGACGTTCTGAGGGTCGAACACGAAGGCGCCGATCGAGAGCACCGTCAAGGTCGCAAGAATCATGCCCAAGCGGTCGCGCACCGCGAAGGCCACGATCAAGGCCACGATCGCCAGCACGATCACCCAGCGGTCGCCGGCCGCGCCGCCGCTCAAGGTGAACCATCCGAGGGTGGTGAAGATCGCGTGCAGGGTATTGGCGGAGTCGTTGGTGTAGCCCATGGAGTTCGTGTACTTCTGCGTGGTGACGAAGGACGTCAGCCACCAAGCCGACAGGCCGATCGAGATCAGGCCGGCCACGACCGCGAAGCGTACGGGCCTCGCGTAGTCGCCCGTCAGACTTTCGTCGTGGGGATCACCGATGCCGCGACGTTGCAGCAGTTCGAAGATGACCAGGACGATCACCGCTTCGATGGTGAAGAACCATGGCAGGACGTGGGCCGCGAGCGTCGCGCTCAGCGCCACCGCCGCGAGCCAGTAGCCGTGCCCGGTTCGCACGCCGCGTGCGAACAGTCCGATCGTCAACAGGCTCAGCGCGAGCGACAACGCGAACGCGTACTCCCCGGCCATCGAAGAGAACAGGTTTCCCCCGTCGATGGTGAACGAGGCGTCGAAGAGGAAGGGCAGCGTCGCCACCGCCAGCGCCGCCGGAATCGGACGCGGCGCCTTGAAGAGTCGGCCCATCATGTAGGCGGTGATCGGCATCAAGACCGATCCGAGGACCGTCGCGAGTTTGAACGCGACGGCGAAACCGATGAGGTAACTGCCCCAGTACGACAGGACGTCCGGGAGGACGAAGTAGTAGGTGTAGGCCGGCATGCCGGCGAACCAGCCGGGGTACCACGGCGTCAGGTTGAAGGGGTTGCCGACCGACTTGAGGTAGGCCGGCACCGCCAAGTGCGATCCGGTGTCCCCTCCGGTGATCAACGTGTTGGAGAAGAGCAAGGTCGGATGCAACTCGAAGAGGGTGACCGCGATGACCGCGAGAACCACCAGCGCGTCAATGCGAGCACCGGGGGTGTTGTGCCGCTCGATCCAGTCGCGCATCAATGACCCGAACGCTGGCTGACCAGCGCGGCGATGGCGACGCCGTTAAAGGAAATGTGGGTCACGATGCTCGGTATGAGACGTTTCGTGCGCCACACCAGTATCGCCAACACGATGCCGAGAAGAAACAGTCCGGCGAACTGCAGCGGCTCTCCGTGGGCCAGCGCGAAGAGCGCCGCGCTGAAGAGGACAGCGAAGACCAGGCTCGCGCGAGTGCCGCTGCGACCACCCTCGCTCAACGCCCGAAAGAGCACGCCTCGAAACAGCCACTCCTCCATTATCGGGGCCAAGAACATGGTCATAACGATCAGCAGGACAAAACTCGCGCCCACGACTGATCCAAAGAGGTGATGGATAGGGCGATTGAGGTGTTGCAGGTGAAAAGGGAGGTAGAGCAGGTCAACTACGAACTGACAGGCGACGCCGAGGGCCACGTAGAACACGTCGGTCGGCTTGACTCGCCACTGGCTGGGGAGCGCCTGCAGATTGCCGTAGTTGTAGGCGTAAAAAATCGCCCCGCCGAACCCGACCCAGAGCCCGAGTAGTCCGAGGGCGTTCGCCCACCAAGGAGGGGAACCGGCATTCGAAAGTGCGCTCAGTCCACCCGGGTAGTGGGCCAACGACACTCCTACGAGCTCGAAGAGCGATCCGAGAATCTGTCCGGCGAGGAATCCCACGAAGCCGGCCACCGCGATTGCCAACACTCGAGGCCGTTCGACTGGTTCGGCGTCGATCAATGAATCCACAAACAATTACCCTAATCTGCTGGCAGTTTTTCCACAGGTGCAAGACGATGTGTCGCGCGTGACCTCTAGTCTGGTCTGGTGAGTATGCCTCCTGAAGAACCGTCAGGCTACAAGAAGTACATGCCGGGCGGCGACAAGCCCTTGGCGCCGGACGCTCGCCGTCGGCTCTTGACCTTTGGCGCCATCGCCTTCGTCGTCGGCATCTTCGTCATTCCTTCGCTCTTCACGCACAAGGTCGTGAAGACCGTCTCTTATTCGACGCTGTTGCGCGACGCGCGCCAACAAGAAGTGGTCTCGGCGTCCATCAACTCGACGACCGGAGTGATTAGCGGACAGCTGACCAACGGCACCAATTACACGTCGAACGGCCCGACCCCGGTCATCAACAGTGACATCACGACCTTGCGCACCACCGACAACGTGTCGGTGACCTTCGCCAATCCCTCGAGCCTCCTCGGCACCTTGCTCCCGTACCTCATCTTCGTACTGATCTTCGTGGCCTTCATGGTCTTCATCTCTCGTCAGGCCCGCAATCAGATGACCGGCATGATGTCGGTCGGGCGCTCGAAGGCGAAACAGTTCAACCAGGACCGGCCGAAGACCACCTTCGCCGACGTCGCCGGTTACTTCGGGGTCAAACAAGAGATCAGTGAGATCGTCGAGTTCTTGAAGACGCCGGCCCGTTACAAGGAGATCGGCGCGTTGATCCCCAAGGGGATCTTGCTGGTCGGACCTCCGGGCACCGGCAAGACGATGCTCGCTCGAGCCGTGGCCGGCGAAGCCGGTGTGCCCTTCTTCTCGGTCTCGGGATCGGACTTCATGGAGATGTTCGTTGGGGTCGGGGCCAGTCGAGTGCGCGACCTCTTCGCCACGGCGCGCAAGCAGGCGCCGGCCATTGTCTTCATCGACGAGATCGACTCCATCGGCCGTAAGCGCGGCGCCGGGCTCGGTGGCGGCCACGACGAACGCGAGCAGACGCTGAATCAGATGCTGAACGAGATGGACGGCTTCGACACTTACGAGGGCGTGGTCGTCATCGCCGCGACCAACCGCCCCGACGTCTTGGACCCGGCCCTGCTTCGACCGGGCCGCTTCGACCGCCAGATCGTGGTGCCGCTGCCGGATTTAGACGAACGCCTGCCGATCCTCGAGGTCCATTCGAAGAATAAACCGCTCGATCCCTCGGTCTCCTTGGAGATGGTGGCTCGGGGCACCCCCGGCATGAGCGGCGCCGACTTGGCCAATCTCGTGAACGAATCGGCCCTGCACGCGGTGCGCCGACACTCGGTGACCATCGGCATGGAGGACTTCGAGTCGGCGCGCGACCGAGTCATGATGGGACAACTGCGCGACACCATGGTCCTGATGGACGACGAGCGTGAACGCGTCGCCTACCACGAAAGCGGGCACGCGCTCTTGGCCTACGTGCTCGACAAGACCGATCCCCTGCACAAGATCACCATCATCCCGCGGGGCATGGCGCTCGGCGTGACCATGACCTTGCCCGAAGAGGACCGCCACATCGTGGCCCGTCAGTACCTCGAGGACTCGTTGTGCATGCGCATGGGCGGTCGCGTCGCCGAACTGCTCGTCTACGGCGACCTCTCGACCGGCGCCGCCGACGACCTCCAGCGCAACACGGAACTGGCGATCCGCATGGTCCGCGAATGGGGCATGTCCAAAGAGATCGGACCGATGGCCTGGGGATCGAACAACCAGGTCTTCTTGGGCGAGGACCTCATGCACACCCGTGACTACTCGGACCACACCTCGCAAGTGATCGACGACGAGGTCGAGCGAATCCTTCGCGAGCAGGAGTCGCGCGCCATCGAAGTGTTGACGCTGCACCGTCGCGGCCTCGAGGCGCTGACGCGAGCGCTGCTCGAAGCAGAGACCCTCGACGGCGAGACCGCCGCCCGATTGATCGACGAAGCGCACGGTGAGCAGATCCATCCCGAGGGCTCGAAGACCGTCAGTTCACTCGCCGGGGTCGGAGCCGCGTCCGCGTCGAAGAAGAGTCCGGCGCCGGTCCCGGTCGTGCCGCCCCTACCAGGCTGGCAGCCGCCGACGCTACCGTCCGTCTAACGCCGAGACCACCGTCATCCCGGCCGGTCGGGTCGGCAGCGTGGCCGTGACCAACAGGGCCGGCAGTGACGGTAGTGGCGCGGCCACGATGACGTCGATGCCGCGCAGACGCGGGTCCGTCGGAAATTCACTCCGCAGCGTCTGCGAGCTGTTCGCGCTCAGACGAAGCTGAGCGGTGCGGGGCTGTCCGCTTCGACTATTCGGCAACGACACGACACTGACGGATATCGATCGCGACGACGTGTTGGTCACGGTCACGTGGTCAAAGCCGTTCCCCGTGAAGTCGCCGACCAAGAATTCCGGTTCGGGTGACTGCGGAGCACTCAAGGCGACGTCATTGCCCGTGCCGGTCGCCAGCGCCGCGATCACCGGATGACTCGCGTTCATCACCACGCTGGCGATGCCCGCCGGAATGGCCGGGTTCGGAGTGATCGACGCGACGGTGCTGCCGTAGGGCGGCACGCTCAACGTCTGGTTGGGCACGTGGAAGGGGGCGAGCGTCACTTTGAGCGTCACGTTGGCCGGTGTTGGTCCGGGATTGGAGAGTCGAATCTGTGCGGTGGCGTTGTTCGCGGTCGTCACCAGAGGAAAGATCGCCGAGGTTGAGGCGTTGTTGACCCCGGTGTTGAACGACACGGTGGGGCCGGACTGTTGGAGGCCGACGATATCGAGGGAGCCGCGAAGCACGCGCACGTGCACGCCGACGTCTCTCATGTTGACGATCTCGGTCCCGAGGTGGATCTCGGCCTGTGAGTGGGAGCCGACCGCGTAGCCCTGGAACTTGGCCGGCGCGACGTAACCGGACGAGGAGAACGTGGAGACGTTAAAGACCGCCGGGGTCGCGGTCGGGTTGTAGACGCTCAAGATGGCGCTCGATCCGACGGTGGTGTCGAAGCCGGCGCCGAACCAGTTGGTGACGCCGGTCGAGATGCACGGTGCCTCGCTGGTGTGGCGCCTGGTGACCTGGACGCCAACCACGCCGCCCCCGCTCACTTGGGCGCCCACGCCGAAGTAGTCGCCGTGCATACCGGCGCTGGGATCGAAGCCGAACTGCTGGTACGCGTGGAGGGTGACCTCCTTCGAAGTGGCGTCGCCCGTGTCCGAGACGTCATCGATCGTGACGAGGTGCGATTGGTTGGTCGTATTCAAGAAGATCACGCGCCCGGATTCACCGAGTTTCTGATCGGAGAACCCGGTGCAGTACAGCGCGGTCGACTCGGCGCGACCGTTGAGCGCGAGCGCACTCGGGAGTTGTGAGTTGTCGCCCTTCTTCGCGAGAAAACTCACGACCCCGACCACCAGCAGGGCCACGGCGAGGACGATGAGCAGTGGCACGCGGCGAGGACTATTCATCGTCTTCCTTCGCGTGTCGCGGATGGACCCCTCGACGTCGACCGGTCACGAGCCACTCGAGTCGATTCACCCAACCGAATCCCAGCCACACCAGGGCCCACATCAACAAAGTGAAGGCCGCGAGCAGCGCGTTGAGGGGCAACCGACGAAGCACGAGCCGACCGGTCGGTCCGGTGGTGCCGTCGCTCGATCCGGCGGTGGCGCTGACGTGAAAGATCGGCGTCCACAGGTGGTCGATGGCGCGCGACGCCGGTTGACCGTCGACGTTCAGTCCGAAGGCGCTGGCCGGGGCGACGCCCGCTTGGACGGTCGTGCCCGGAATCACCGGACCGGAATAGGACGTACTGGAAAAGATGGCCGTCGGTGATTTCTCGCCGGGCACCGTCTCGGAGACGATCCCGTGGAAGAGCGAGTTGGCGAACACCTCGACCGATTTGGTCTGGAGCTCGAGCGACAGGTCACTCTGGCGACCGAGGGTCGTCAATAGCACCTTGGGTACCGGGAGCAACGGCACGATCTGCACCCCTTGCAGTTCCGGCGCTGATGAGTTCATCACGACGATGGTCGAGATGCCGGCCGGGGCGAGCAACTGCCCGAGGCGCACGGTCTCGCCCGACAGGGCCGACTCCACCGCGTTCAAGATGACGTTGCTGGTACCCGAATCGGGCGTCGAGAACAGTGACGTCCCACCGGGGAGTCCATTGCTCGATGTCGCGGCCGCGAGCCCCGGCGCGACCGACCATCCCGCCAGGGGCAGAACCGACGGATCGCCCAGCCATAGGACGCGGTATCCCCCGGCGGAGGAAGGCGACAGGGTGCTCAACGATTCGGCCACGCTCGTGGTGGGCAGATCGAATCGTCCGCTCGAGAAGATCGCCGCGAACGGCACGGCCGCCACCACTAACGCCGACACGGTGAGGCCCGCGGCCAGTTGGCGCCACCCGAAACCGGCCTGGCGCAGGTCGTTCTCCAGGGCGCTGACGCCCAGGCCGATGAGCAGCGCGAGCATCACCATGTAAAGCGCCAGCAAGACGTCGAGGTCGGGAGCGAAGGAACCCATCCAGTGACGAGCGTCGAGGGCCGCGACGATCAAGGTCAGCGTCGCGATGGACGCCGCTTTCGAGGCGATACGAAGCCGCTCGCCGCGACAGAGTAGGAGGCCGATCAGCGCCGCACCCGGCAGTAACCAGCCGGCCCAGGACAGGCCGAACCCACCGTCGGCGCCCCGGAGTAACTCGGGAAACGAAGGGACCGACCACGGTCCTCGCGCGAGACCGAACACGCCCAGGGCGCGTCGTCCGGCCAGTACGACATCGACGGTGAGGGGCAACAGAAGGATCGCCACGTTGACCCACAGCGAGCCGAGGAAACGCCACGGATGAGCAGTGTTCACTCCTTCGTCGGTCTCGAAGAGACGCGCGAGGAATACGCCCAGCACGATCAACGTGACCACGATGATCGTGGCCGGCGCCATCGCGGTGAGGATGGCGATGAGCATGACCGCGATCATGCGCTGACCTGACAGGGTGCTTCGCCATCCACGGTGACCGAACGCCACCGGTTCGGCGTACGGCTGGGTGCGAAAGCCCGGTACGTCCATCAACTCGAAGAGCCGGCGCACGATGAAGGGCAGGCCCGCCACCACGACCAGGACGTCGATGCGTCCCTGAGAGATCATGTCGAGACCCAACGGCAGCGCCATGTAGGCGACCGAGGCGATGAGGCGAGCGCGGTTGGAGACGCGTCCGCGAAGCAGTCGGCTGACGCCGATGGCGCCGACGGGTATGGCGAAGACCAGCGCCAGTCGAGGAAGGATCCCCATTCGACCGAGGACGAAAGTGCCCGCGAAGGCGAGCACGGCGTATCCCGGCACGCCCGGTGAACCGGTACCGACGCCGTTCGGCGACCACGAGGCGAAGAAGTGACGCCACATCATCGACCACGAATCGAGTGGAGCGAGGCGCCCGATCAATGGAAGGTGCGTGACCACGAGGTTGCGCGACCCGATGAGCCACAGCACGATGACCACGAGCACCGCGGCGGCCTGCGAGCGAAACGAGGTCAGCACCCGAGCCGGTCGGCTCCGAAGCTCCATCATGGCGCTGTCGGGAATCTCGTCGAACTCTTCGTCTTCGGAAAAAGCCGCGGCGAAACCGACCGCGTCGGCGTCAAACTCGTGATCTTCGATCGCCTCGGGCGGGAGGATTCCCCGAGCCCGGTCCAGTCCCTCGCGTAGAAAGAGGACCAAGAAGCGTTTCAGTCGACTCGCTCCCCCGACCTGCAAGCGTCGAAGCTCTTCATCCGAGAGGACCTGGATCTCGTGACGCTGGCGCCGGCGTTCTCGGATCCGACGACGGTGGTGGAAGAGCCAACGCCACGAACCGAGGATCGCGCCGGCGCGGTCGCTGTCGCGACCCACCAGGGCGAGCACGAACTCCATGGTGTCCATGAGCAAGAGCGCGAGCAGCGTGGTGAAGGCGTATCGACGTCCCCATCCGGTCGCCACCACGAGTAACTGGTGGCGGCGCTGAAGGTCTTGACGACTGGCGCGTCGCGTGCCGACGGCGGTGACCGGTCGCTCGCCCGAAGCAATTGTCTCGCGGTGCGCGACCTTGGCCGACGGCGCGACCACGATGCGCGCGCCCGCGATCTGGGCGCGCCAACAAAGGTCCAGGTCTTCGCCCAGGACGGTAATCAACGGGTCAAAACCGCGCAGAGTAGCGAAAAGGTCGCTGCGTACCAGCGTGGCGCCACCGGGCGCGACGAAGACGTCGCGCTCGAGGTCTTGTTGGCCGTGGTCGATCTCGCCCGGTTCCACGCGCTCGTGCACGACGCCGAAACGGTCGCAGGTCTGACCGACGTGCAACAGCACCATCGGATCGTTGTAGGAGACGAACTTCGGGGTGACGACACCGGCGTTCGTTCGAAACGCGGCCTCCACCATCATCTGCACGGCGTCCGGTTCCAATCGAACGTCGTCGTGACAGAAGAGGAAGAAGGCCGAGCCCTCGACCGACAGCGCCGCTTCATTGCACGCCGCACCGAAGCCGCGGTTCTCGTCGAGGGCGCGCACGAAGGCGTTCGGGGCGACGGCGGCGACGCGCCCCGGGACGTGTTCGGTCTCCCCGTTCGCAACGACGAGCAGGCTTAGTTCCTCGTAGTTCTGGGCCGCGAGAGAAGCAACCGCAACTTCTAATCCGGGCCCGGAACCGGTGGTAACGACGACGGCGACAACGGCCGGAGCGCGAGATTCCATCAGTCCATAAAGGCTACTTGGCCCCTAGTGACCGACTTAGCCGCTTTCGCAGATGTCGCGCGACAATTGGTCGTCGTTTCTTACGATTCGCCGCGACGACGGCGCATTTCATCGATGACGTCATTCAGTGATTCATCAAGCGTGATCGTGGGACGCCACTTCGTTGCCCGAAAGAGTTTGTCGTAGCTGCCGCACGACACGGGGACCTCCACCGGTCGAATCAGTGACTCGTCAGTGACCAGACGCACGTGCGGCGCGATCGCCGCTATCAGACGTTGCGCTATGTCGAACAGGCTCACGTCGATGCCGGAAGCGATGTTGTACACCTCGCCACTCACGCCCGATTTGATGAGCAGTCGATAGGCGCGCACAATGTCACGAACGTCGCTGAAGTCACGTCGGGTCGAAAGATCGCCGACGACGATTTCGTGCGCTCCGTCGGCGAGGGCCTGGAGCAGTCGATTCACGATCGCCGGCACAACGAAGTCGGTGGACTGACCCGCGCCGAGGTGGTTAAACGGCCGCGCGATGACAATGGCCTGGCCACGTTCGCGAACGGCGTCGTGAACGACGTGCTCGGCCTCGACCTTGCTCGAGGCGTAGGGATTGGCCGGTGCGACTCGGAACGTTTCGACCAACGGAAGATCCTCGGGTCGAACGACGCCGTAGACGTCGGCCGAACTCACGAGTACGACTCTCGCCGTGGGTACCACGTGGCTCGCCGCGTCGAGGACGTTCTTGGTGCCCAGGACGTTCACGCGCGTGTACTCCACTGGGTTCGACCACGACGCGCCGACCGCGGTTAACGCCGCCAAATGGTAGATGGCCTCGGGCCGCACGCTCTCCAACACGGCGAGGACGCTCTTCGCGTCAGTCACATCACACTCGCGGTCGACGCCGATCGCGTCATCACCTTGCGCGCGCAGGTGCTCGAGGAGATGATGCCCGACGAAGCCGTCGGCCCCGGTGACGAGTGCTTTCACGATCGCATCGCCATCTCGTAGGCCCGCACGTGTTGAGCCACCGTGGCGTCCCACGTAAAAGTCTCAGCGCGAGCGCGCGAGCGCCGCGCGCGAAGCGCACGCTCCTCACGGCTCATCGTGAGGGCGATCGTGATCACGTCGGCCAACTGATTCGCGTCGCCGGCGCGAGCGAGCAGCGCGGCGTCGCCCGCAATTTCGGACATCACGGTATCCGAGGAGGTCACGACCCGCGCGCCACAGGCGAGTGCTTCGAGCACCGGCATTCCAAATCCCTCGCCGCGCGACGGATAGACGACCGCGCGTGACTGGCGCAACAGCGCGGGAAGGGCAACTTCCTCCACGAAACCCAGGCGGCGAATTCTCGAGCGAGCGCCGTGACTGGCGATCCGTGTTTCGATCTCCTTGACGCCCCAGCCCGGCTGACCGGCCAACCACAGTTCCACCTCGGGATCGTTGCGGGCCACCTCTTCGAAGGCTTCGAGCAAGACGTCGATGCCCTTTCGAGGTTCAACGGTACCCAAAAAGAATATGTACGGTCGCTCGGCGGGCAACTCGTGCGCGAGCAACAGTTCTTGGTCGCCACTCGAATCGGTCGTGAAACGATCGAGGTCAACGCCCATATTCGCCACGACCACGGGCGCGTGGCGGGGAACCTGCGCATCCAGCTGACGAGCGGTGAACTCACTAATGGTCACCAGCACGTCGGCGTGCGTCGCGGCGTAGGAAATGGCCCGGCGAAAGAACGGAACCTTGGAACGCTCGTGCCATTCGGGATTGGTAAAGAACGTCAGGTCGTGGATGGTGACGACGGTCGGCGACTTTGAGCGATGCGGCATGGTGTAGTGCGGTGAGTGCCACACGTCAACCGAGCTCGCGGTCGAACTCCGACCGGCCAGCCACGCCTCGTAGAGAAGACGAGAGGGCCGAGCGTTAGGAATGATCGAGGCAATGTGCGTCGACGGCGACCAGTCGTGCCAGCGCAACGTATCGTCTCGTCGCGTGACCAACGTCGTGTCCACGCCGGTCGCGGGGACGCGCCGCGCCAGTTCGCCGATGTAGCGACCAACCCCGGCGAGTCGCGGCGGCGCGGCCGACACGTCGAGGGCCAGTTTCATTGCCACACCGCCAGGTGATCGAGGGCCAGGTTGCGCCACGTGAGCTCGGCGACCGATTGGCGTCGCGCTTGCTGATGTTCTTCCTCGACACTTTCATTGAGCGCCGTCAGCAGTCCCTCGGCGATCGATTCCACGTCGAAGGGATCCACGCGAATGACCAGGTCGTTGGCCGCGACGCTGGGGGTCGTCGTGCTGGCGACCACGCGCGTGCCCGCGTGGAGCGCTTCGACTGGCGACAGGCCCCACCCTTCGGCGCGCGGCACGTAGGCGAAGACGGTCGCGTCACGATAGAGAGCGAGGAGCATCGCGCGCGACACCATACCTAATACGATCGCGTCGCCCGTGGCGACGTCGCCCCACCCACTGGGACCGGCGAGGACGAGCGGGCCGAGATCGCTATTCGTCGCGCAGGCGATCTTGTGCGCCTCTATGAGACGCTCGATGTTCTTGCGCGGTTCGCGCGTGCCGGCGTACAGCGTGAACGGGCCCCGTACGCCGTGCTCGACGAGCAGATCGCGAACCGACGACTCGGAGGCGGCCTGGACCGTATCCTCGTCGACCCCGAGGCGAACGGTGTGGAGGCGCGACTCGTCGATGCCGACGTCGACCAGCCGTTCGGCCAGTCCCGGCGAGGTGACGATGACGCGAAGGTCCTTGCGGTCGGCGATCAGTCGGAGCCGGCGATCGTGGAAGCGCACTCCCGCCGGCGTCGAGATCCCCGGTTCATCGCGCCACGACAAGTCGTGCATCGCGACGGAATGCACGGCTCCCTCGGATCCTCCCCCGAAGGGGCCGGCCATCGACGTGGCGTGGACGACGTCGGCGTCCTTCGGGACGCCGAGGGGCCAGATCGGCCAGAGCCTCGTCAAAAGACGTACGCCGCACGGAGCCTGCACGCGCCGCAACGTCAGTTCGTCATCGAGCGCGCCCCGGGGGCCGAGTCCGACGACGTCGAGAGACGGATCGGCCAGTGACGCCAGTCCGGCCGCGAGACCGCGAACGTAGGTGGCGATGCCGCCGGGCTGCGGGCGGTTGAGTTGCTCGATCGAGATGGTGATCGTGCGTTTCACGATGTCCAGCCTCGCACGACCTCGTGATAGAGCGAAAGGTAGGCCCGCGCCGCGGTGTCCGGGGCGAAATCGACCGCTCGAGATCGTCCGGCCGCCACCATGATCGAACGTCGCGAACCGCTGGTCCACACCTCTTCGAGCGTGTCGTGCACCTCGCGGTCATTGGTGACCAACGCCGCGGCGCCCTCCAGCAGCTCGCGGTTGATCTCGGTCGAGCGAGCGAGAGTCGGGACGCCGGCCGAGAGTGCGGCAATGGCGAATGACGGAAAGCGCGCGCCGTCCGAGAGGTGCATGACGACGCGCGCGTTCGCTAAGGCGTCGCGCGCGTCCTGACGGGCGTGGACGGTGATCGCGAGGCCACTGGAGCGGATCTTCTGACCGGCCCCGGTACTGGCGAGGGCCACGACACGCGAACCGTGTTCCTTGGCGAAGGCAATCAGGTGTGGCGCGAGTTCGATGAACAACTCATCCACGCCGGTGATGTTGACCACCAGGTCCGCACCCTCAATCGTCTCGTCGACGAGCGGCACCGCCGGCGGCACGACGACCACTCGACTGCGCGCCACACCCAGGACGCTGATCACTTCATGGCTCGCACTGCGAGAGGACGCGACGAGCGTCGCGCCGCGCTGGGCCGCGCGTCGCAGTTGGGTGATGCGCAAATGGGTTCGGGTCTCTCCGCGCAGCGGTCGAAGGTCGTCGACCGAGACGATCAGCGGAATCTTCAGCGTCGGTGGCGTGGCTAGTCCGGCCACGTGCAACACGTCGACCGGCGGCAACAGACCGTCAATCGAGCGTCCGAGACTGCGACGCCACAGCGGCGACCAGAGCGCGCGCAGTGACAGGTGCGTTTCGCTGCTCGTGCGTGCCGAGGTCCGTGAGCGGAACCGGATGAGTTGACATTCGCCCGTGCGATCCAGCGCGTCGGCCAGGTCGGTCATGGAGTTGCCCAGCGATTCCAGCGAACCGTCCAGGTCCAGGCCGACGCGAAGGCTCGAAGGACTCACGAACCAAGAGCCAACGTTCGCATCGCACTCGTCCAGGTCGGCCAAAGCTTGGTGGCCCACCCACCGAAAGCTTCGGTACTCGTCGCCACGAGACCGATCTGCTCATCGGCGTTGAGCAGGATCAAGGCGCCGCTCCGGCCGAAGTGCCCGAAGCTCGCCGCCGGCCAGTCCCCCATCCAGTGATGCTTCTCCCCCTGGATCTCCGGACCGAGCCCCCAGGGACAAGGAGAGAATCGACCGAAACCGGGAACGAATCCATCGAGCTGCGGCGCGTAGGGGGTGATGAGGTGGTTCCGCGTCTCTCGAGCGATCCCGTCCGGTCGCAACCACGCGACGGCCAGCGTGGCCAGGTCGTTCGTCGAACCGACGACCCCGTGCGAGGGAGGTCCCTCGAGCGTGGTCGTGCGCATGCCGAAGGAACGAAAGACACGTTCTTGCAACCAGTTGTCGGCCGTGTTCTCACCGAGAATCGATTCCACGGCCCAGTCGATGCCGTAGTTCGAATAGATCCGTTGGGTCCCGACCGGCACGACGGGATCGCCCTCTTCGAGTCCCAGTCCGCTGCTGTGCGACAGCAAGTTGGCCAGCGTCGACCCCGGAGGACCGACGCGTTGATCGAATCGCTGAAGCTCCCAGTCGCTCTCCACGCCAAAGGCCAGCGACACGACCATCTTCGAGACCGACGCCCACGGTCGAACGTCGTCGAGGTCGCCGGCTTCGGCGATTCGTCGCACCACCCCACCCTTCAGCGACAAGAGCACTGTCGCGGGCGTGCCGGGCCACCCGTCGACAAGGGAGTTCGTGCTCACAACACTCGATGCTACCCAAGGCCCCGTAGAGTCTCGGTGGTGATAACGGTTCTGAGTGGCGGCGTCGGCGCAGCGCGACTGTTGTCCGCGTTGAGCGAATCGCTCGACCCGAACGAGATCACCGCGATCGTCAACGTGGGTGACGACCTGGTCATGCACGGGCTCACGATCTGTCCCGACCTCGACACGATCATGTACACCCTGGCCGGTCGCAACAACCACGAGCTCGGTTGGGGACTCGCCGGTGAGAGCTGGCGCGTGATGGAAGAGCTCGACGCCCTGGGCGGCGCGGCGTGGTTTCGATTGGGTGACCGCGACCTCGCCACGCATCTCTACCGCTCGCAGCGACTGAGCGAAGGCGCTACGAAGACGCAGGTCACCGCAGAACTGTGCGAGCGCTTGAGCGTCAAGGTGCGGTTGTTGCCGGTCACGAATGACGTGCT
The DNA here is from genome assembly GCA_003170315.1 of Acidimicrobiaceae bacterium. GTDB lineage: Bacteria > Actinomycetota > Acidimicrobiia > Acidimicrobiales > RAAP-2 > RAAP-2. Next base: position 29,295 of record PNAH01000022.1, on the reverse strand, counting down.
GGCCACGGTCTTCGACACCGAACTCGGACGACTGAGCTTCCAGGAGTATTTCGTTCGTCACCACCACGACGTCGCGGTGACGGCGATCGACGTCGTGGGCGCCGACCAGGCGACGGCCACGCACGACGCGCTGGCGGCCCTTCGCGAGGCCTCGCGAATCGTCATCGCCCCGTCCAATCCACTGATTTCGATTGATCCCCTATTGCGCGTGCCCGGTGTGCGCGAGGTACTCGAACAGCGACGCGACGTCGTGGTGGGCGTCTCCCCCATCATCGACGGCCGCGCTCTGAAGGGCCCGGCCGATCGTCTGCTGGCCGAACTCGGCCACGAGGTGTCGTGTCTCGGCGTGCTCGACTTCTACAAGGG
>PNAH01000022.1:0-28794 GCA_003170315.1 Acidimicrobiaceae bacterium | reverse complement strand
GCGATGTTCCTCGAGGCGCTGGGCACCTCGACAACGACCCTCGAACACCGGGACCTCGTAATCGTGACCAGCAAGGTCGTGTCGAAGGCCGAGGGCCAAGTCGTGGACTTCGACGGCACCGAAGAGCACAAGGCCGCCTTGATCGAGGGCGAGTCCGCGCGAATCCTGCGCCGACGCGGACCGCTGCGCATCACCGAGACGCATCACGGATTCATCAACGCCAACGCCGGTATCGACCTCTCCAACACCGACGACGGCACAGCGGTCTTGTTGCCGAAGGACCCCGACCGATCGGCGCGGCGATTCCGGGCCGAGATCCAGCGACGTTGCGGCGTCGAGGTCGCGGTCATCATCACCGACACGTTCGGGCGTGTGTGGCGCGTCGGGGTCACCGACGTGGCGATCGGCTCGTCGGGCGTGACACCGGTACTCGACCTTCGGGGAACGACCGACGCCACCGGCCGGGTCCTGGAAGTGACCGAAGTGGCGATCGCCGACGAGATCGCCGGCGCGGCCAATCTCGTACTTGGCAAAGCCGAAGCGACGCCGTTCGCGATTGTGCGCGGTCTCGACGGCGCGTACTTCGGTGAAGGATCGATCAAGGAGAGTGCTCTTCGTCGTTCGAACGAAGACCTCTTTCGCTAACTACACGCCGCCGAGTCGAACTTCGCCGGAGAGCTCCGAGGCCGGTGCGACGTGTTCGCCCGCCCCGACGACGCAGGTCGCGCCCAGTTGGGAGTAGCGCCCAATCACCGCGCCCGGTCCGATGATCGAGGAGCGAATGACGCAGTTGCTCTGCACGATGGCCCCCGGTAGCAGGACCGTCTCTTCGAGTATCACGTTGGCGCCCACCACGCAGTCGCAGTCCACCACCGAATTGGTGAGCGTCGCCGTGGCGTCCACGGTGCTCGAGGCGTGACGCCACGAACAGTCCACGATGTTGGTGAACTCGTGCATGCCCTGGCGCCCGTTCAAGATGTCGACGTTCGCCTGGAGGTAGGCCTGGGGCGTGCCAGTGTCGAGCCAGTAGGCGTCGTCGACCATGGCGAAGAGCTCACCGGCGTGCGCGAGCGCCGGAAAGGTGTCGCGTTCGACACTCACTCGACCGGCGTCGGCGATCCGCTCCAGCGCGCGCGGCTCGAAGATATACGTCCCGGCATTGATGTTGTTCGTCGGAGCCTGGTCGCGCGGTGGCTTTTCGACGAAGGCAATGACTTGACCGTCGGGCGTCGTCGGCACCACGCCGAATCTCGAGGGGTCGTCCACCGGATGCAGCGCGATCGTGGCCTCTCCCCCGTGTTCGAGGTGGAAGGCCTTCAGCGTGGTGATGTTGAGGTCGGTGAGGACGTCGCCGTTGACGACGAGGAAGGTCTCGTCGAAGCCGAATTGTTTGGCGGCGAAGCGAATGGCGCCCGCGGTGTCGAGCGGTTGGGGCTCGACGGCGTAGTCCACGCGCACGCCGGCGATGATGTTGCTCGGGTAGGACTCGGTGAACTGCTCCGGGAGATAGCCCAGGGAAAGCACGGTGTCGGTGACGTCGTGGCGTCCAAGCCACTCGAAGACGCACTCGATCATGGGCACACCCACGAGGGGCAACATCTGTTTGGGCGTCTCGTAGGTGAGAGGACGCAGACGCGTTCCTTTGCCGCCGACCAGAATGATCGACTTCAAGCTCAGCCCTTCGGTTTGGTCGTCGTGGTGCTCGGCTTGGTGGTCGTGGTACCCGACTTGTTCGTCGTCGTCGTGACCGGAGGCGCCGTGACCGTCGTGGTGGGCGTCACGGCCGTGCTGTCGGCCACCATGGCGTTGTCGGTGAGGGTGCTCGGCGGCCTCGGTTTGACGTTGGCGGGATCGAAGGCCATGGTGACGCGAAGCTCAGGCGCGAACTTGATCGACGCCGGATTTGTCGTGGTCTTGGGCTTCGCGCCGAACGCCGTCCAGTAGACGTAGCTGACCTTGGCGCTCTGGCCCGGGTAGAGCGCACCCTTACCGGTCGGACAGGAATGTCCGTTGGTGTAGGACGTCGACGGGTTCGCGGTCCCTTGGTCGTTCTTCGGAACGTTCATCTGGGTCGAACTGATGATGAGGCCGGGATACTCCGCACCGAACTGCGAGAGCGTGGCGTTGTTCCCGGAGTCGGCGGCCGAGACCGGGCTGATCTTGAGCACGCCATCTGGCAGCGCGTACATGCCTTCGGCCTTCAGGGCGGTGTCAGTCGCGAGGTACGGCAGGCTCTTGCCGCAGGCCTGAATCGAGAGGGCCGCGTACCAAGTAGTGCCGATCTTGGGTTGGATGCCGGCCGCGTGCTTGGCCGGGTGCTGGTACTCGTAGCGCGCGAAGACTGTCGCGACCAGGCCGAGGACCACGATGACCGCCAGGGCTCCGTAGAAGTTGCCGGGACGCGTCTTTTTGTAGGCCTTACCGCCCCCCGACGCCCCGACCCTACTTACCCATCTGCCCGTTGCGCTCTTAGCCACGGGGACAACGCTACTGGAGAATGAAACGTCGAATAAACGCACCTGTGTAGGGGCGGAGGGACTCGAACCCTCACTGGAGGCGGTTTAAGCGCCTTGCCTCTGCCAATTGGGCTACGCCCCCGTGCACGGATGTTGCGTTGTAACCGTAATGCATGTTAAAGAGTTTCTAAACGACACTAATTTCACAAAAGCCTTAACTAGGCTTGTTTTATGATTCGCGTGCGTCGTCGGGGCACGACTCGATCAACTCCCCTCGCAGTGCTGGCGTTTTCCGTCGCCGCCTTGATCATCACGCCGGTCGCGGCCCACGCGGCGAGCATCTCGGCGACCCAGGCCATGATCGCCGCGTTGACGAACCGGCTCTCGCGACTCGAAAAGACCAGTGAAATCACGTCCAATCAGTACGACGCCGACAAGGTCAAGCTCGCCACGATCACGGCGAACATCAAGAGGCTCCAAGGTCAGGAGAAGGGCAAGCGTGCGGCGATCAAGGTGACCTCGAAGAAGCTGGTCCGGGACATCGTGCGCGCCTACGTGCTCGGCGCCTCGGACGCGCAGATCCTCGCGCTCTTCAATCAGAACGCGACCCAGAGCGACTCGAGGTCGATCTACGAGACCCAGGTCATCGGCAACCTCAACCAACTGAAGCACACGTACATGAAAGAGAAGATCTCACTCGACTCGACGATCCGACTCGTCGGGGTCCAACGAAGAGACGCCGGTCAACAGACCTACGCCATGTCACAGTTACTCGCGCTCAACATCTACAACACGAACACGACGCAAAGCACGTTGCACTCAATGACGGTGGCCTTAAGGGGCGAGATCATCGCCTACGAAATCCAACAGGGCGTCTTGGCCGCGAAGGAAAACAACCTCGCCGCCGAAGAGACCGCGATCACCGCCGCTTCGGCGGTCGGTGGCCAAACGGCGGCCAACCAAGTGACCGAAGCCATTCAACAGGCCGCCCAAACGGTCACGCTCGTGAACGTCGGCAGTTCGGCCCAGGGCCTCGCGGCCGTGCACTACGCCGAATCGCAGGAGGGCGTGCCCTACGTGTGGGGCGGCGAGACGCCGGGCGCCGGATTCGACTGTTCCGGGCTCGTCCAGTGGGCCTGGGCTCAGGCCGGCATTCAGATTCCGCGCACGACCGAGTCGCAGTGGCCCGACATGGTGCACGTGGCCCTCAACGATCTCCAGCCCGGTGACCTGCTCTTTTACTACAACCTCGATGGCGACCACGCCGTGGATCACGTCGTCATGTACGTCGGGAGCGGTCCATGGGGATCCAGTACGGTCATCGCCGCAGCGCACACCGGTACCAACGTGGAGCTGGCGCCGGTCTTCACGAACGGACTAATCGGGGCCGCTCGACCGTAGGTCGTCAGCTGTCGGGGACGGAATTCGATTTCGTGCACGCCCTCAATGGACATTTCCTTGACGATGGAGTCGCTGAATCGGCGCGACGGAGCCGTGCGAAATGGACTAGGCGCGGCGCGGCAAAAGCCAGTCCGCGACCAGCTCGGGAGCTCGGTCGCCCCACTCTTCGGCCGTGATGGCGTAACGAGCGTGGTCTTCCCACGCGCCGTCGATCTCGAGGTAGCGCTCGGCGATACCTTCGAAGCGAATGCCCAATTTCTCGACGACGCGGCGCGACGGGGCGTTGCGCGGGATGATGTTCACTTCGATGCGATGCAGCTTCAACGACTCGAAGGCGTACTGCAAGAGCACGACGACGGCTTCGGGCATCAGGCCCTGACCGGCGAAGACCTCGTCGATCCAATAGCCGACGAAGGCCGACTGCAGAGGGCCGCGCTGAATGGACGACAGCGTGATCTCGCCGAGGAAGCGACCGTCTTGGAAGATGCCGAAACCGAAACCGGTGCCCAACTGACGCTCGCGCTCTCGTATAGCGCAGCGGCTCACGAAACTACGTTGGTCGTCGGCGAGGTGCGACGAATGCGCCGAACGGGGCTCCCACTTCAAGAGCCATTCGCGACACCGCGTGCGAACTTCGTACCAGCTGTCGTAGTCCTGCTCGGTCATCGTGCGCAGGACTATCCGCCGGCCGTGCAGGGAAATCGGTGAGTAGATGGCGGATCGCGTGCTCATCGTGCTCGAGTCCTCACTCATCCATCGTTACAGGTCGTGGGTCAACGCGCATTTCGGGGACTGAGCAACGATGCGGTGATCCCATCGAGGATGTCGTTCTCCGAGGTGAGCAGCTCGGTCGCGCCCAAGCGCGTCATGACCGCGGCCAGCACGAAGAGGCCGGCGTGGAGCACATCTTCGCGTCCGCGCACCATGCCCGGCCGAGCCAGGCGCGCCTCGGGCGTCTCACTCGCCAACCGGTCGCGCCAGAGTTCGACCGTCTCCAGCGAGAGTCGTCGAAGGTGGACCGCGTCGCGGTTGTATTGCGCGAGTCCCGCGTCGAGTTGGGCCAGGGTCGAGACCGAACCAGCCAACCCGACCAGACGAACGTTCCCGACGAGCGTCGCGAAGTCCGGCACCGCCGTCCAGGCGCGGTCAAGTTCCGTCTCGATCATCGTGATCGCCGCGGCGGCGCTCGCGGCACTGACGACGCCCTTGCCGAGGGCTCGCTCCGTGACGCGCACGCATCCCAACTGCATCGAGTAACTCTCCAGGACGCCATCGATCTTCACCGCCAGTTCCGTTGATCCCCCGCCGACGTCGACGATGAGCGTCGGTCGTACGTCCGGCGGAAGTCCCGTCGTGGCGCCGACGTAGGAGAAGGTGGCCTCCTCGTCACCGGCCAGGATCCTCACCTCGACGCCGCTTCGACGCCGCGCCTCATCCAAGAAGTCCCGACCGTTTCGGGCGTCGCGAACAGCCGACGTCGCGACGAGGAGTCCGCGAGCGACGCCCGCTTCATCCATCAAGTCGCGGTACTCACTCAAGACGTCGTAGGAGCGCTGCAACGCCTCCGGCAACAACGTGCCCGAGGCGTCGACGCCCTGGCTGAGTCGCGTGATTCGTGTCTCTCGACGAAGGGTCTCGTTTCGCTCGTTGACGATCAGCAGTCGGGTGGAGTTGCTGCCGCAATCGAGCGCCGTCACGACCTCAGCCACGAGGATCCTCCGACGTCAACTCCGGCAACTCGACTTCGTGAGCCACGAGTTCGCCTACGGGATCGCTCGCCCCGACGAGGAAATTGGCGAGGTGGGCGTGCAGGCACTTCACGCCGACGCGCGTGCCGCCGACGCCACCGCTCGCTTGGGCGCCGTCGGTGCGCACGGTGGCGCGACGGCGACGCTCGGCGTACTCCTCGTGCGTCGTTCGTAACGCTTCGGCGTCGACCAGCTCTTCGAATCGGTGGACGCCCCCACTGCCTTCGAGTCGACTGACCGCGTCGTGCAATTCCGGATCGACGAGCCAGAAGAGCGTCGGCATCGGCGTGCCGTCACGCAGGTGTGGTTCGTTCTCAATGACGACCGGGCGCCCGTCGAGTCGTCGCACCACGACGGCGCATCGCCCCGAGAGGGGCCGACCGAGGTACTCCTCGACCACGGCGAGGTCGCCGGGCGACGCGTCACGGAAACTCAACGCCAGAACTCAAGGGTGCGCACGAGGCGCGAGAGAAACGCTTTCGCCGCCGAACGGTGCTTCGAGACAGTCGTGGCGTTCGACGCCACTAACGACGAGACCGACGAGGGCGAGATGAGGGGTTGCAGTCCCGGGTCGCCGGTACTCTGATCGGCGCTGCCCGGTCCCACGCCCGGTAGGACTTGGATCAGGCTCTGGCCGGGCGAGACGAGTTGGTACTGCTCACGGGCCAAGAGAATCGCCGCGGCTTTGGAGTCGATCGACTTGGCCTGCAGCGTGAGCGCTCGCTGCTGCGCCTTGATGGCGTTGATCTGCGTGCTGGTGGCGTTGAGCGCACTCTGTTGGTGCCAAATCTCGGACAACGGGAACCATCCGACCAGCATCACGACCGCCGTCACGACGGCGAGGGGCACCATCCAACGGTTGCGATCACCAGTTACCAAGTCATTTGAAGTTGACACCTGCCGCCCTCGACAAAGACGATGCACCAAGAAAACGGGCTTGATCCCCGAGTTGTTCCTCAAGTCTCAGCAACTGATTGTACTTCGCTACTCGGTCAGTACGTGCCGGCGCGCCACTTTTTATCTGACCGGCGTTGGTCGCGACCGCGACGTCAGCGATGGTGGTGTCCTCGGTTTCGCCGGATCGGTGCGAAATCACCACGCCGTAACGATTTTCGATTGCCAAACGAACGGTGTCGAGTGTTTCGCTCAGCGTACCGATCTGATTCAATTTGACGAGAACGGCATTGGCGACGCCCAGATCGATTCCCTTTTGCAAGAGTGACGTGTTCGTCACGAAGTTGTCGTCACCGACGAGTTGGATCTTGGTGCCGAGGCGCTTGGTCAACGCGGCCCAGCCGTCCCAGTCCTCTTCGGCCATGCCGTCTTCGAGCGACACGATCGGATAGCGATCGACGAGGTCGGCCCAGTAGTCGACCATCTCGTCGCTGGAGAGCACTCGACCTTCACCGTCGAGGTGATAGGCACCGTCGCGGTAGAACTCCGACGCGGCGGGGTCCAGAGCGATAGCGATATCACGTCCCGGTTCGCGACCGGTCGATTCGATCGCTTCGACGAGCACCTTCACCGCGGTCTCGTTGTCCGGGAGGTCCGGCCCGAAGCCGCCCTCGTCGCCGACCAGTGTCGAGAGGCCCTTGGTGGTGAGCAGTTTCTTGAGGGCGTGGTAGGTCTCGGCGCCCCACTGCAGCGCTTCGGAGAACGTCGCGGCGCCAATCGGCATCACCATGTACTCCTGGAAGTCGATCGAGTTCATGGCGTGCGCGCCACCGTTGACCACGTTCATCATCGGCACCGGCAGCACGTGGGCGTTGACGCCGCCGAGGTACTGGAAGAGCGGCCGATCGCACTCCATGGCCGCGGCCTTCGCGGTGGCTAAGGACACGGCGAGAATCGCGTTGGCGCCGAGGCGAGCCTTGTTCGGCGTGCCGTCGAGATCGATCATCGCGAAGTCCACGGCGCGCTGATCTTGCGCGTCGAAGCCTTCGAGGAGATCGCTGATCTCCCCGTTCACGTACTCGACCGCGTTCTGTACGCCCTTGCCGCCCCACGCGTGGCCGCCGTCACGCAGTTCGACCGCTTCGTGGATCCCGGTCGAGGCGCCCGACGGCGATGCGGCGCGACCGGAGGCGCCCGATTCCAGGTGGACGTCGACTTCGACCGTCGGATTGCCCCTCGAGTCAAGGATTTGGCGTCCCAGGACTATTTCAATCGCACTCATGGCGCAGCTCCTCTTGGTTTTGACCTACACGTTACTAGGAGCCGGATTTCACTACGGAAGTTGTTCGACGATGCGAATCTCGTCACGCAACTGACGCGCGCGATCGCGCAGAACACCTTCTAAATCGACACCGGCCCACTGGGCCATCTCCACCAGCGCGGCGATCGCGTCGCCCCACCGGTGATCGACGTCGGAAGAGGACTGCGCGTCGTCGACGCCGTCGTGACGCAGCGACAGTGATTGCACCGCGGCGAGCGCCGTCGCGCGTGAATCCTCAGCGCCTCGACGACGATCCACCAGCGTCGCCTTGCGCAACAGTTTCGTGTACAGGATCAACGCCGGTAGCTGCCAGGCGATGCCGTCGGTCACGCTCTCGCGCCCCTTCTCATCGCGTTTGAGAATCTCCCAGCGCTGCGCGACCTCGTTCGAATCGTTCACTTGGACGTCACCGAAGACGTGCGGGTGGCGCCCGATGAGCTTGTCGCGCACCCCGTCGGCGATGGTGGCGAAGTTGAACAGATCTTCTTCGTCGCCGAGTTCGGCGTGAAAGACGATCTGGAACAGCAGATCGCCGAGCTCCTCTTCCACATGGGCAGCTTCCTCGGAGCGCACGTCCTCCTCGACGCGCACGAACGCCTCGAGAGCGTCGAGCGTCTCGTAGGCCTCTTCGAGCAAATGCCGCGTCAGTGACGCGTGCGTTTGTTCCTGGTCCCAGGGACATTCAAGACGAAGCCGGCGCATGAAGGCCACCAGGTCGTCCATCGCCTCACCGGCCGTGCGCAGTCCGTCGATCCAGAGTGACGTCAGGTGATCGACGTCACCGAAGGAGACCAACTCCGCCGCGGAGAGTTCGACGATCACCTCATCGCTCAGTCCCACGTGATGCAATACCGTGACCACGGTGGACGGCGGCAGTCGATCGGCGACGCTGGCCAGTATCTCCGACGAGTAGGTCTGCAGCACCAACAAGGGACCGGGACCGCGCAACGGTTCGACGTTGGCGAGGGCGTCGACGACACGCAGTCAACTCGCCATGGGATCACGTCCGAGGGCCGCGCACACGACGTCAATGACCGAGACGGCCGGTTCAATCACCGTCGTGACGTCCGTCGAGGCCACCAAGAGCTCGACGGTTCGCTCGGCCACCGTGGGTGATCCGGGCACGGCGTAGACGACCTCGCCACTCGGCGCAGTGCGCGCCAGTTCAATGAGGTCCGCCGCGATCCTTTGATAGAGCTCCTCGAAGGAATCCGCGGTCTCGTAGAAGTCGTCGTAACTCACTACGTCGATGAAGGATTCGGCGGCCGGGTGAACACGAGTTCTAAGTCGAACGATCGGCGCTGTTCGCAGAAGATCGAAGGTTCTCCGGGTGATCAGCTCGGCGTCACCGGGGCCGAGTCCGACGACCCGAACGACGGGCTTCACTTATACGTGGAGGCGCCGACGCCGAGCGCCGTAACCGTCGCCGATCCAACGATCGTGCTCGACGGCGCCGCGGGCGCGAAGACGGAGGGGCCGCTCGAGCTCAGTCCCCAGCGACCGAAGGCCGGGTCGATGGCGACCACCGAGTAGTAGTAGAGGATCCTCTCCTTCTCGGTGTTGGCCGCGCTGGCGTTCGCGTTCTCGAGGTCACTGAGGACCGACGCCTCAGCCTGGGCGAAGGTTGTCGGCGTTCGCTTGGTGGGCGCGACGAACAAGTCGTCCGTCGCATTGTTATAGGTGATCTGCTCCGGCGTCTTCGAGAAGGTATTCAGTGGCGTCGACAGCGTCGCGGTACGCACGCCGCTGTAGGAAGCGCTCGACGGACCGAAGCAACCGTAAACGCCACCGGTCTTGCCTGACGGATCAATCGAGAACTTCTTCGCCAGGGCGGCCACGCTCAGACCCGCGCTCTGGCCCGCGTTAAAGGCCGCAACTGCGGTCGGGTCGACTACGGCCACGCTGACGCAGATCGTGTCGTAGTTCGCGGCGTGCGTCGAGTAGTACGTCTTCATCGACGTCAACGTGAGCGGGACTGTCGTGTTGAGCTTCGCCACCAGGTCGAGCGACGCGGCCTGAGACGCGATCTCGAAGTTGCGCATTTCGGTCGGCATCTCATTCAAGGCTTGCGTCGAGGTTCCCTGACACGGCGCGCTCGAACCGGACGAGGCGGCGCTCAACTCACCCTCCAACGACGTGCGCGCTTTGGCCAAGGTCGCGGCGTTGGGGTGGAACTTCAGCGTCTTCGCGGCGTAGCGGTCAATGGCGAGGCCCTCCACGCGCAGATTGGCCCACGCCGCGGCACCGGTGGCGTTCATCGAGGTACCGCCGGCCCCGGCGGCGAAACTGGTGGGATTCAGCGCCGAGATGAAGCACTCCAGCGTGGGATTCGTCGAGATGGCGGCTAACTCGCTGCGAAAATTCAAACTCGACACCGTCGTTCCATTGACCGAAAGGCCCGATGAGTTATTACTCAGACCATAAAAAGTGGCTCCGAGTAGAGCGATGACCAGGAGAGCTACGAGACGGCGCACCATCCAATGCTACTAATTCAAGCGTTGGCCTCTTCCGACACCGCGACCAGCGAACGCAGCATTTCGAGCAGCGCGTGCGGCGTCGTACCTTCGTTGGCCACCTCGACGCGCAACTCCTTGGTCCCCTCGTCGTAGGCCCGCGAACCGAGAGTTCGACGAAGTCGTAACTGCTGGCTGAGGGTCAGTTCGAGCGGTCCGATCTTGACCACCGGCTTGGTGCGGATCCCGACCCGAGCGGGCAACACGACTACCGACCGCACACCGTGCTCGATACATTCGAGGCGCAGTTCGCCCAATTCGAGCAGTCCCCGCGCCGGCGCCGGCAGCGGCCCGTAGCGGTCGAGCCACTCGTCGCGCAGGTCGTGGAGCTCGTCGAAAGTGGCGACGCCGACCAGGCGGCGGTAGGCCTCGAGTCGGGCGTCGTCGGCCTCCACGTAGTTCTTGGGGAGATGGGCCTCGCCCGGTACGTCGAGATTGATCGACACGACCTCGGGCACGACGAAACCCTTCGCGTCGGCGACGGCCTCGGCGACGAGCTGCACGTAGAGGTCGTAGCCGACGGCCGCGACCGGCCCCGACTGGTCGTGACCGAGGAGATTGCCGGCGCCTCGGATCTCGAGATCGCGCATGGCGATCTTGAAGCCACTGCCGAGCGCGGTGTTGTCACCGATGGTCCGCAGTCGCTCGTAGGCGGTCTCGGAGAGCACTTGATCGGCCGGATGGAAGAGGTAGGCGTAGGCGCGTTGACCGCTACGGCCGACGCGGCCACGAAGTTGGTGCAACTGGCCAAGACCGAGTCGTTCGGCGCGGTCCACGATCAAGGTATTGACCGAGGGCAGGTCGATGCCCGACTCCACGATGGTGGTGCACACCAGCACGTCGAAGCGGCCCTGCCAGAAGTCGACCATCACCCGCTCGAGCGTGCCCTCGTCCATTTGTCCGTGGGCGACGGCGATGCGCGCGTCGGGCACGAGTTGACCGAGTCGCCGGGCGACCTGATCGATGTCCGAGACCCGGTTGTGCACGAAGAAGACCTGGCCCTCGCGCAACAGTTCTCGGCGCATGGCCTCGACGACGGCCGGTTCGTTGAACTCCCCGACGTGCGTGAGAATCGGTCGTCGATCGGCCGGCGGCGTGGTGATCATCGAGAGGTCGCGGATGCCGACGAAGGCCATCTCGAGGGTTCGCGGGATCGGGCTGGCACTGAGCGTCAAGACGTCGACGCCGATGGAACGGGCCTTGATCGCCTCCTTGTGCGTCACGCCGAATCGCTGCTCCTCGTCGACGACCAGGAGACCGAGGTCCTTGAAGCCGACGTTCTCGGACAACAGCCGGTGCGTGCCGATGACCAGGTCGACGCTGCCGTCCTTCAGTCCCGCGATAGTTTCCTTGCTCTCGGCGTCGTCGACGAAGCGACTGAGCATGGTCACCTTCACCGGGAAGCCGGCGAAGCGGTCACTGAAGGTGGCGAAGTGTTGACTCGCCAGCAACGTCGTCGGCACCAACACCGCCGCCTGCTTCCCGTCCTGGACCGCTTTGAAGACCGCGCGGATCGCGACCTCGGTCTTGCCGAATCCGACGTCGGCGCAAACCAGTCGGTCCATCGGACGCGCCAACTCCATGTCGGCCTTCACGTCCTCGATCGCCTGGGCCTGGTCCGCGGTCAAGGTATACGGAAACAGGTCCTCCATCTCGCGTTGCCATTCGGTGTCGACGCCAAAGGCGTGTCCGACGGCGACGGTGCGCTGGCGGTACAGGTCCACCAACTCCTGGGCCACTAAGAAGGCCGCGGCGCGCGCCTTGGCGCGGGTCTTTTGCCATTCGGCGCCGCCCATGCGCGAGAGCGCGGGGTGTTCGCCACCCGAATAAGGAGTGAGGGCGTCAATCATCTCGGTCGGCCAGTAACTACGCCCGTCCTTGAATTCGAGAATTAGATAGTCGCGCGTCGTGCCGTTGATCGCCCTCGTCGTCGTCCCCGAGAAACGGGCCACGCCGTGCTGACGATGGACCACCAGGGCGCCGACAGCGAGGTCATCGAAGAAGCCGTCGACGTTGCGGGTGCGCGTGCGTGCCGCTCGGTGCACCGTCCTTCGCCCGGTGAGGTCGCTCTCACTCCACACCACGACCTCGGGGTCGTCCACGCTGAATCCCGACGCCAAGGAGCTTTCGAGCACGGTGAGTCGCACGTCGAGCACCTTGGTGGCGTCGGTCGAGACTTCCAGTCCTTCGCCGCGCAACTGGTCGGCCATGCGTTCGACGGACGGCGCGTTCGACGTGAGCACCACGCCGCGACGTTTGGTCGACCAACCGCGAACGTGCGCGGCGATGCGCGCGGGCTCGCCCTGGACGATCGGGGGCGAGGTGAGATTGAGCGGTCCTCGCTCGCTGGCCAGCGACGCGTCGAGCGCAACGTCGATGCGACCCTCGAGGACCCGCGACCAACCCAAGTGCAAGAGCGGTATCTCCGCGGTCGCCTTCCACGTCGCCGCCACCGCGTCGCTCAACTCGCGCTCTTCTTCGAGCAGCTCAGCCAATCGGCTCTGCACTCGGTCGGGCTCGACCACGACCACGGTGGCGCCGACGACGTCATCGAGCAGCGTGCGCGGCGCGTCGACAAAGAGGGGCATCCAGCCCTCCATCCCGTCGAACAGCTGGCCCGTGGCCAGTCGGTCGAAGGTCGATCGACCCCACGGCGCGAGATCGATCATCCGTTCGGCGCGTTGACGCGCGTCGGGGCTTAACAGCCATTCGCGCGCCGGGGCCACCAGCGCCTCGTCGAGGTCGTGCAGCGAACGCTGATTGGCGATGTCGAAGGACGTCAGACGCTCGACCTCGTCGCCGAAGAAGTCGAGACGAATCGGTTCGTGACCCTGCGCCGGCCACAGGTCAACGATGCCACCGCGAACGGCGAACTCGGCGCGGTGCTCGACCAGGCTCTCGCGGCGATAGCCGAAGTTCGCGAGCGACGCGATGAACTCATCGCGGTCCAGTTCGCTCCCTTGGCGCGCGACCAGTGGCGCGACGATGGATTCCGGCGAGAGTACCTGGGCGATCGATCGGGCCGACGCGATGATGACGGGCGGTGCGTCGCCCTGGGCGACGCGCCAGCGCAATAGCGCTCTCGTGGCCATGACCTGGTTGTCGGGGCTGACGCGCTCGAGTGGGTGCGTGTCCCAGCCCGGCCACAGGGCGACCTCGTCAGCGGGACCGAGCAGCGCGGCGACCGAATCGCGTAGCTGTTCGGCTTCGTTCGACGTTGCCACCACACAGAGAGTGAATGGATTTTCTAGGGCGTAGGCCGCGACGGAGAGCGGCGTCGCGAACGAACTGGGTGAAAAGGTTCCGCTGGCGTTCTCGGCGCGCACCGATGGTGCCACGCGTTCGAGGACCCGCCGTAGGCCCGTGGCTTCACTCACGAGCGGTTGACGCGTTGTTGGGCATCCTCGAACTCATAGTCCAGGAGTATCTCTAACGCGTCGGCCGCCGCGGCGACCAACTCGGCGGCGGCGAGCTTCCTCGCGCCGGTGGGACGTTGGAGCACGTAGTCGGCGCCCTGCTCTTTCGACGGTGGCTTGCCGATGCCGATGCGCAATCGGGAGAAGTCGTGGGTGCCGAGCGTCTGGGCAATGGAGCGCAAGCCGTTATGGCCCGCGAGACCGCCGCCGAATTTGAATTGGAGCCGTCCCGGTTCGAGGTCGAGTTCGTCGTGCGCGACGACCAGACGCGAGAGGTCTTCGAGTGAAGTTCGTCGCAACAGCGGCGGCAGCGCGGCGCCCGATTCGTTCATGAACGTGGTCGGCACGGCCAGGGTGATCGGTCCGCGTTCAGTTGACACGGTGGCGCTCAGAGCGCGCTGGCGACTCTCGTGCGTGAGTCGAAGACCGCGACGTTCGGCAACGAGCCGTACGGCGTCACCACCCACGTTGTGCCGGGAACCTTCAAACTCCGAACCGGGATTGGCCAGTCCGATGATGACCAGTGTGCTCGCACTCCCGCGTCGGTCGTGGTCGCGAAAGCGCCGAAGCGCCACGACGGTCTATTCCGTGACTTCGGTCGGCACCTCGACGTCCGCCTTGACGACGGGGGCCGTGGTGCGACCGGGTCGCGATGTCACCACGGACACGGTCGCGTCACCGGCGGGCTCGACACCCTTGGGCAGTTCGAGCTCCTCGACGCGGATCGTGCCGCCGACCTTGAGGTTCGAAATGTCGACGTCGATGTGGGTGGGGATCTGGTCGGGGCGGGTGCGCACCTCGATGGAGAACATCTGCTGGTCGACTTCCCAGTCGGCGTGTCGCACTTCGACCGCGTCACCAATGATGTGCAGGGGCACTTCGACCACCACGGCCTGGTTGGGGTCGACCACCTGGAAGTCGACGTGCGCGACGGTGCCGCGCACCGGGTGGCGCTGGATGTCGCGGGCCATGACGAGGAACTTCTTCCCGTCGGCGTCGAGTTCGATCAAAGAGTTGATGCCCTGTTCCCCGGAGACGGCGGTGCGAAACGACTTGGCCTCGACCGCGATCGCGAGCGGCTCCACGCCCTCGCCGTAGACGACGGCCGGGATCGAACCGGCCAGGCGCAGGCGTCGGGCGTTGCTCGAGCCCTTGGCCCGAGCGGCGGTGGCGTTCAAAGTGGCGTGTGACATCGAAACTCCTGTTGAATGGCTGGCGCGATAGTGGCGCGCACAAGAAATTCAGTCTAGCCCGACTCGAGTCAGAGCCCCCGGGTCAGAGGAGGTTCTCGCCGCCGAAGATGTCCGACACCGAAGCGTCCTCAAAAATCGCCGAAACCGCGTTGGCGACGATGGTGGCAATCGAAAGTATCTCGAGGTTCTCGAAACGGCGTTCCGGCCCCAGCGGCAATGTGTCGGTGACGATCACACGACTGATCGGGGCATTGAATAGCCGGTCGACGGCGGGCGGCGAGAAGACGGCGTGGGTGGCCATCACCCATATCTCTTCGGCGCCGTGTGCCTTTAAGAGGTCACAGGCCGCGACGATCGTGCCGGCGGTGTCGATCATGTCGTCGATCAACACGCAGTGACGGCCATTCACGTCACCGACGATGTGGCGCGCCTCGGCGATATTGGCCTGGCCGCGCGGTCGCGTCTTATGGACCAACGCGAGGTCACAGCCCAAGTGCTGGGCGTAGCGTTCGGCGACTTTGACGCGACCGGCGTCCGGAGCCACGACAACCAGGTCGTGCGGGTTCTCGGCGTGGGTGATGAGGTACTCCTCGAAGACCGGCGCGGCCACCAGGTGATCCACCGGGATGTTGAAGAATCCCTGGATCTGACCCGAGTGGAAGTCGACCGAGAGCACTCGACTGGCGCCGGCGGCCTGGAGCATGTCGGCGATGAGTTTGGCGGTGATCGGCTCGCGGCCGGCCGACTTGCGGTCCTGTCGGGCGTAGCCGTAGTTGGGAATGACCGCGGTAATGCTCTTGGCCGAGGCGCGCTTGGCGGCGTCGATCATGATGAGCTGTTCCATCACGGCGTCGTTCACCGGCGTCGCGTGCGTCTGGACGATGAACACGTGGGCGCCGCGGATCGACTCGTCGAAGCGACAGTGGATCTCGCCGTCGGCGAACTCGCGCAGATTGGCCTCGGTGAGCGTGATGCCCAACTTCTCGGCGATGTCCATCGCCAGGGCCGGATGACAGCGCCCCGTCACCATGACGAGGCGTCGTTTGGCGAGTGTCTCCACGGCGCCAGCGTACAGGTTTACGAGGAGCTGTTTAGGGGGTCCGGAAAGAGAATGGCATCACGACTTCACCGGAGGCGATCACCGTACCGGGCGCCAGCACGACGAAGGACTCGACGCGCGCCTCAGCGCCGATGCGCGCGTTCGTCGCCTCGACCGTGGATACTTGGGCGTACTCACCGACGAAGACGTCGCTCAAGATGGCGTTGGGCCCAATGCGCGCTCCTCGCTGAATGACGCAGTGACCCTTCAAGACCGTGCCCGGGAGGAGCGAGACCTCCGGAGCCAGTTCGACGTCGGCGTCTATGTAGGTGTTGAGCGGACTCCAGATCACGACACCACGGCTGAGCCACTTCTCGTTGATCCGGCCGCGCAGCACCGACTCGGCCCCGGCCAACTGCACCAGGTCATTGACGCCGGCCGCTTCGCTGGAGTCCTCCAGCAACAGCGCCTGGGTGACGTGACCGGCTTCGTGCAACACCGCGATGAGGTCGGTCAGGTAGTACTCGTGCTTGGCGTTCTGGCGACCGACGCGCCGCAGTGCCGGACCGAGCAAACTGGCGCGCACCACCATGATCGAGGTGTTGATCTCGGTGATCAACCGTTCGTCGGCGCTGGCGTCGCGCTCTTCCACGATTCTCGCGATGGCCCCGGTCTTCGCGTGCACGATGCGCCCGTAGCCCGACGGGTCCTCGACCTCGGCCGTCAAGACGGTCAACGCCGCCTGACTCTCGCGGTGCACGTCGAGCAGTCGGGCCACCGTGCTCGGTCGCAGCAGCGGCGTGTCACCGGGCAGGATCAGGACGTCGCCGTCACTGGCGCCCAGCTCGTCGTCGATGGTCGGCAGCGCCACCGAGACCGCGTGGCCGGTGCCGAGTTGTTCGCTCTGTTCGACGAACACGAGATTGACGTCGGCGCGCGCCCGTTCGGTCAGCGCTTTTTCCACCCAGGTGGCGCCGTGGCCGACCACGACCACCGTTGCGCGCACGTCGTCTTGCGCGGCGGCGTCCAGCACGTAGAGCACCATGGGCCGTCCGCACAGGTGGTGGAGCGGCTTGGGACGGGTCGATTTCATCCTCGTTCCCTCGCCCGCGGCGAGTACCACGACGCAGGTTGGTCGGCTCACCCATATATCTTTACCATTCTTCCTTTACGATTCCAATCATGAGTGAATTCACGTACGACGAGTTCTCCTACTTCCACGAGAACATGAACGAATGGGACATCGAACCATACGTGCCGAACGTCCGACGATTCTTCGTGACCGTCGACGGCCTGCGACAGTTAAGCGGACTGCGTTGGGGAAACGGTGATCCGGAATTGACGTTGCTCCACGGCGGCGCACAGAACGCCCACACCTACGACACGGTCGCGCTCGCCCTGTCGCGACACTCACTCATCGCCCTCGACCTGCCCGGTCACGGTCACTCCGACCCCTCGACTTATCCGGCGTCGGCGATCGCCAGTCACGCCCTCGACGTCGCGCGTGCGCTCGAGCAGCTGATCACCCCGCCGCGTCCGCTCGTCGGCATGTCCCTCGGCGGCTTGACGGCGCTGCTGGTGGCACACGACCGTCCCGACCTGGTGAGCGCGTTAGTACTCATTGACATCACGCCGGGCGTCAACGCCGACAAGGCGCGCCACATCACCGACTTCGTCAACGGCCCGACGTCCTTCGAGGACTTCGACGCGTTGCTCGAGCGCACGAAGCAGCACAACCCGACGCGCTCGGAGTCGTCACTTCGTCGCGGCATCTTGCACAACGCGCTGCGGCGCGCCGACGGTTCGTGGGTGTGGCGACACCAACAACACGGCAAGTCCGACCTAGAGGCGCCCGCCGCCGGCGACCTCTGGGAGAAGCTCTCGGAGTTGTCGATGCCGGTAACGCTGGTACGCGCCATGGGACCAGGTTCCGTCGTCGACGACGAGGACCAGGCCGAGTTCCTGCGACGGCTCCCGAGCGCGACGATCGTGCTCGTGGCCGACTCCGGTCATTCGGTCCAGGGCGACCAACCACTGGTCCTGGCCGCTCTCCTCGAGCATCACGCACTGGGGGTGGTCTAGCTGGCGGGGGAGGGCTCGAACCTCCAACCTACGGATTCAAAGTCCGTCGTTCTGCCGATTGAACTACCCGCCATCACTGATGCTTGGACAATCTTCCGAGATTCTTAGCGAATGTCTGGAGACGCTTAACACCAACCAGCAACACTAGAGCCTGTAACAATGATCTGAGAAAGCCACGTCGTGACCACCGCCCCACATTCGAACTCCTACATCGCGATCGTCGACGACGACGCCGCGATTCGTAGCGCCCTGGGACGGGCCCTGCGAATGGAGAACTACGACGTCGAACTGTTCGAAGACGGCCTCAGCGCCCTCAAGTCAATTCAATTGCGCGCACCGGACGCCATCGTGCTCGATCTGCAACTCCCTGACATCGACGGACTCGAGATCTGCCGGCGAATCCGGCGCTCCGGAGATTCGACGCCGATCTTGATGCTCACGGCGCGCGACGCCGTGAACGACCGCGTCGCCGGTCTCGACGTCGGCGCTGACGACTATCTCGTGAAACCGTTCGACCTGGCTGAGTTATTGGCACGACTCCGCGCCCTGCTGCGACGTCATAACCTCATCGAGGGCGACGGCGCGGTACTTCGCTTCGAAGACCTTTCGCTCAACCCGCAGACTCGTGAGGTGCACCGCGGAAATCGTCCGGTCGAGCTCACCAAGATCGAATTCGACCTCCTGGAACTCTTCCTGCACCATCCCCGACAGGTCCTCACGCGCGACCAGATCCTCGACCTCGTGTGGGGCTACAACTTCGACTCCGGGACCAACTCCCTGGCCGTCTACATTGGCTATCTTCGTCGCAAGCTCGAGGAGGCCAACGAAGTGCGTCTGATTCAGACGGTGCGCGGCGTGGGCTACGCGCTTCGCGCCACGTGACTTTTCGATCGCGCGTAATTTCCGCGACCGTCGCGGCCGCCGCGATCGCCGTCATCCTCGGCTGCTTCGCCTCCTTCGTAACGACGCGTAATTCGCTCATCCACTCGGTGGACGTATCGCTCAGCGCCGAGTCGGCCCAGATGGGTCGTGGCAACGATTTCCACATCGGATTCTTCCTCGTACTTCCGAGCGGCCAAACGGTCCCCTCGTCGAGCGGGCTGATCGACGCGACGGTCCTCGCCGTCGCCAAAGGCAAAAACGCCCAGGTCTTTCGCAGCGTGGCGATCGGGACGCACAACTACCGCGAACTCATCGTGCCCCTCCCTGCCAATTCCGTTGAAACGTGCGCCAACGGCAGTGAATGCGTAATCAAGACGACGTCGGCGGAGCTCTTCATAACCGACATTGACGGACAAGTGAACGAGTTGCGCACCCTCATCCGCACGTTGACCTTCGTCGCCGTCGGCGGCCTCTTGCTCGCGTTGGGGCTGGGGCTGATGCTCGCGCGTACCGCGCTTCGACCGCTCGAAGAGGTGACCAACGAGATCGAAACGGTCGCCGAGACCAATGACCTGGGGTACCGCCTCACCGAGGGCGACGAGGATGAGCTCGGTCGACTGCGACGCGTGTTCAACCGACTGCTCTCGAGCGTGGAGAGCAGTCAAATACTTCAGCGCCAGTTGGTACTCGACGCCAGTCACGAACTGCGCACTCCCCTCACCTCGTTACGGACGAACGCCCAAGTATTAAGTCGCGCCCAGGAGTTGAATCCCGAGGATCTTCGTCGACTCACTGACGACATGGTCACGCAGGTGGACGAGTTGGCCGCGCTGGTCACCGACCTCGGCGAACTCTCGCGCGGTGAACGCAGTGAAGGCGCAATCGAGACCCTGCGGCTCGATGAGTGTCTCGATGAGTGCGTCGACACGGCTCGCACCCACGCGCGCATCAAGGACATCACGATCGACGTCGACGTCGAGAGTTCCAGCGTTCTGGGACGACGAGATCGGCTCGAACGCGCCATTTCGAATCTGCTCACCAACGCGATTAAATTCACGCCCCGCGGTGGACGCATCGTGGTCGAGTCCCGCGCCGGCACCATCTCGGTGAGCGACAGTGGCCCCGGAATCGCCGAGGCCGACCAACCGTTTATCTTCGACCGTTTCTGGCGATCGGCGTCGGCGCGAGCCCTGCCCGGTTCGGGACTCGGTCTCTCGATCGTCGCCCAAGTGGTAGCCGAACTCCAGGGCAGCGTTGCGGTGGACCGCGACCCGGATCTTGGGGGCGCTCGCTTCACGATCACCCTACCAATTGCCGACGAAACGTAGCGATCGCACAATATTGCCTCAAATTTGCGGCCCTTCTTAGCCTTTGACTTTCGACTTCTTAGGTCGGGATGGGAGAATAGGACTCCAAGGAGATCGATGACCCCCTCGAAGCGGACCCCCCAACAACGCGATCGACGATTTGCCCGCGTGCGCCACGTCACCCAAGCAATCTTCTTGGGTT
The DNA here is from genome assembly GCA_003170315.1 of Acidimicrobiaceae bacterium. Classification (GTDB taxonomy): domain Bacteria; phylum Actinomycetota; class Acidimicrobiia; order Acidimicrobiales; family RAAP-2; genus RAAP-2. Next base: position 8,340 of record PNAH01000022.1, on the reverse strand, counting down.
CGTGTGCGACGTCGGCGCTCTTCGTCGGGTACGCGGCCAACGCCGCCCATTCGCTCACCACCATCCCACCCACGACCACGACGACTTCGACGAGCGACGATACGACGACGACCAGCACGTCCGCACCGACGACCACCAGCACCGTCCACCGGACGACGCCGACGACCACCGTGCCGAGGACGACCGGGACGACCGGGACGACCACGCCCCGCACGGTCCCCACGACGGCCACGACCGTGAAGAAGGTCGCGCCGACGACCGTTTACACTCCCCCGACGACCGCGCCGGTCACGACGACGACAGTCTGTTCGTCGACGCCGTCCGGTCGGGTGATCTGTTACTAGGACCATGATGAAGTTCGAAATCTGGGGCCTCACCGGAACGCTCACTACCGCGCACGACGCTCAAATGGATACAGCGACGAAGCGACTCTGGTACTGGTTGGACGCCGTTGACGCATCGTGCAATCGATTCCACGACGACTCCGAACTCTCTCGACTCAACGAAAGTCACGGCGAGACCGTGGCGATCAGTCCCACGCTGGAGCTGGCCCTCCAGGCGGCGTTACGCGCGGCCGAGGTCACCGGCGACCTGGTCGATCCGACGGTGCTTCCCGCTCTCCTCGCCCTGGGCTATGACCGCGACTTCGATGAACTCGGCCCCGGCGATTCCATTCTCGAGCACGCGGCGGTGCCTTCGATGGGTCCGTCGGCGATCCACCTCGACCTCGAGGAGCACACCGTGATGCTCGACCCGCCGTGTCGTCTCGATCTCGGCGCGAGCGCCAAGGCACTCGTCGTGGACCTCGTGGCCGATGACGTCGCGGAGTCCGGTGGCGTGGTCGTGGAACTGGGCGGCGACGTCGCCGTTCGCGGCGAGGGTCCCGAGGGGCCTTGGGCGATCGCCGTGAGCGACGCGCTCGTCCTGACCGGGCACGAGTCGCGCATCACTTTGCGCCACGGAGGAATCGCCACGTCGTCGACCGCGACGCGCACCTGGCGGGTCGGCGAGCGCACCGTCAACCACATCGTGGATCCCCGCACCGGACACTGCGCCCGCGGTCTCTACACCACGGCGAGCGTCACCGCGAGTGACTGTGTGTTGGCCAATTCGTTCGCGACCGCGGCGCTGCTGTGGAACGAGGACGCCAGTTACCACATCGCCCAGGCCGGATGGTCGGCGAGACTCGTGCGGCGCGATGGCTCGCTCGAGTTCGTGGGCGGTTGGCCCGACGACGAGGTCGCGCGATGATCGCCTTGACTTCGCCCTACCTCTGGTACACGACGCGGGCCACCGGACTGGTCGCGTTGGTCCTCTTCACCGTCGTCGTGTGTCTGGGCACGTTCGTCTCCAACCGCGTCGGCGGCACCAGCGTCGGTCGCTTTGAGCTCAATGAACTCCATCGATCGGTCTCGATGGTCGCCATGGCCTTCCTCGTCGTGCACATCGTCACCACCGTCGTCGACAGCTTCGTGCCGACCGGCTGGCTGTCGACCGTCGTTCCCATGACCTCGTCGTACAAACGGGTCGACGTCGCCATCGGGGCCGTCGCCTTCGACTTGATTCTGGCGGTGTGGGCCTCGAGTCTGATGAAGACTCGTATGGCGAACACGTCGTGGCGATTCATCCACTGGTTCAGTTGGCTGGCCTTCGTCGCGGCGCTCGCCCACGGATTCTTGACCGGCACGGACGGCCGTTCCGGTATCGGCCTGGCGGTCATCGTGAGCTGCGCGAGCGCGGTGCTGGCGACGGCACTGTGGCGCTTCTTCAAGCGACCGGCGCGCGCACTGGGCCGCACGGCGCTATCACCGCTCGCGCCCCACGACGCGACGAAGACGGACGCGACCACGACGACCACGACGACCACGACCCGACCCTTTCCCAGCGGGTCGAACCAGCAAAATCGAACCCGACGATGACGATGACCAACTCGTTACCCCGCGTCATGCACGGCGCATCGGGTCGACCGCTCTCTCTGCGCGAACACGAGGAGGCGTTCGGCACGACAACAGTCGGCGCCGCCCTGTTGCGCGAGCTCGACGCCTCCGGTCTCCTGGGCCGCGGCGGCGCGAGTTTCACCACGGCCAAGAAAGTGGAACTCTTACGAAGTCAACGCGGTCATCACAAAGTGGTCGTCGTGAACGCCATGGAAGGTGAGCCGGTCGGTCACAAGGATCGCACCCTGCTCTCGTCGAACCCGCACCTCGTGCTGGACGGCGCTCAGTACCTGGCCACGATGATTGGCGCGCGACGAATCGAGGTGTGCGTCTCGCGCAAAGACTCCACGATCGTGCACCACGTCCAACGGGCCCTGCACGAGCGCGAACTTCGAAAGACCGGCCCTGAGTTCGTGCTGCAGACGCCACCGTGGCGTTACGTCGCGGGCGAAGAGTCGGCGCTCGTGCACTGGCTGAACGACAACGAGACGATGCCGCAATACCGACCCAATCGTCCTCACGTCTTGCACGTCGGTCGCTCGCCCGCCCTCGCCGTGAACGCCGAGACCAGCGCGCACGTGGGAATGATCGGTCGCTTCGGCGCGGATTGGTTTCGCGAACTCGGCACGCCCCTCAGCCCCGGCAGCACGCTGGTCTCGATCACCGGCGCGGTCTATCGACCGACCGTGCACGAGGTGCCGCTGGGCACGACGCTGCGCTCGATACTGGCGGACGCCGGCGCCGACCCCGATCCCCAAGCCATCCTTCTCGGTGGTTACGGGGGCGCCTGGCTCAGCGCCGAGCACCAAGACGTCGCCTACTGCAACGAGGCGTTACTCCCATTCGGGGCCTCGGTCGGCGGGGGTATCATCGTCGTGGTCCCGAAGGGCGCGTGCGGGATCGCCGAGACCCAGCGCATCGTGGCCTGGATGGCCAACGAGAGTTCGCGGCAGTGCGGCCCCTGCGCCTTCGGCCTGCCGGCTCTGGCCCAGGACCTGCGCACCGTCCTTCGGGGATCACGTGCTCCACGCGTCGTCCTCGAACGTCTGAAGGAACGCTGCGCGGTCATCGACGGACGCGGCGCCTGTCGCCACCCCGACGGCGTCGTGCGCCTGGTGCAGTCGGCGCTCGAGGTGTTCAAAGACGACGTCGAGGGCCACGTGAATGGAACGCCGTGTGACGGCGTAACGTCGACGCGGCACTGGGTCGCGGTGCCCGCCTTAGAGCGCGAATCGGAACTGGTGTGGGAATGAGCCGCAGGATCGATCACTTCGTGTTGAAGGTGGATCCCATCCTTTGCGACGGTTTCGGGCACTGTCACGAACTGGCGCCCGAACTGGTCCACGTCGACGAGTGGGGCTATCCGATCATCAACGAACAGCCGACCTCGTCGAGTGACCTCGCCCTCTTGAAGTCGGCGAGGTTGGCGGTGCGGGGTTGCCCTCGTCAAGCCCTGCGAATCGAACGAATCAGCGGCCCGACCTAGTCGCGACGTCGGGCTGGGCTTCTGGTCGTCCTGGCCAAACCGACTAAGTTGGTTCGAGCCATGGGATCACTAATCAAGAAGCGCCGTAAGCGCATGCGCAAGAAGAAGCACAAGAAGATGCTGAAGCGAACCCGCTTTCAGCGTCGCGCCGCCGGAAAATAGCCTTCGTCGACGCCTATCGGGGCGTCGTAGTGAGCGTGGACAACTGGAGAAGGCCCTCGGGACTGGTCATGTCCCAGCGACCCTGCAGGGCGTCCAGGTGACCCTCGATGAACATCGACGAGCCGGACCCGGTTAACTGGACCCCCGGACCGATCTCGGCGCGTAGCCACTGAAGCGTGGAGGCGAGACGCGGCTCGACCCGCCCGGCCGGCTCCTCCAGGTGATTCACTCCTGACGGCGACCAGCCGTCGGCGCGCATCTCGTCGTAGGCGCGGTAACTCGCGGCGGTCGAGACGCCGAAGTCCGGCACGATGAGCGTCACCTTTCGTCCTTCGAAGGGCAGGTCGCTCAGTCGTTCTCCCACCCCTTCGACCAAGGCGCGTCCGCCGCGCTGACAGAACGGCACGTCGCCGCCGAGTGTGACCGCCGACTCGTTCGACACTCCCCCGGCCCAGCGAAGGATGGCCGCCGCGTCGGCACTGCCGCCGCCGAGGCCGCCGCCGACCGGGATCGATTTTTCGACGCGCACGCCGGCACGCCGACCCACGAGGCGCAGCGCTCGCACGATGAGGTTATGTTCGTCGGTGGCGATCTCGGTGGCGAAGGGACTGAGCACCTCGAGGTGGTCCGCGTTCTCGTCGACGAAGAGCACGTCGTGAAGGCTGATGGTGGTCATCTCGCTGCGCAGTTCGTGGTAGCCGTCCTCGCGGCGACCGGTGATCTCGAGGTTCCAGGTGAGCTTGGCGTGGGCCATCAGTTCGATCATCGGGCGGCCGCCAATCTCGCGAACTCCTCGATGGTCAACTCTTCCGGTCGTCTCGTCTCGGCCACGTCGGCGCGTTCAAAGACTCCGTCACTGGACCATCCGGCGAGCGATCGGCGCAGCATTTTGCGTCGTTGACCGAACGACCTGCGGATGACCTCGAAGAGGTCCGCTTCGCTCACCAACGAAGGGTCGACGCGCACGCTCGGGCGACGAACGATCGACACCAGCGCCGATTCGACGTTCGGCTTGGGCATGAAGACCGTAGGGCTGACCTTGCCCACGACGCGCGCGTCGGCGAAGTACTGGACGCGAAGGGACGCCGCCCCGTAGGCCTCGTCCCCGGCGTGAGCGGCGAAGCGTTCGCCGACCTCCTTTTGCACCATGACCAGCATCCGCCGGATCAGAGGCTCGCTCTCGAGCAGGTGCAAGACGAGTGGTGTCGCCACGTTGTAGGGAAGGTTGGCCACCACGACGGCTTCGCGACCGGCGAGGATGCCCTCGTAGTCGGCGCTGAGCGCGTCGGCGTGATGCACGCGGACCCCGCGCGGCTCCACGATCGAGCGCAGGGGCTCGAGGAGGAAGCGGTCGACCTCCACGGCGTGGACTTCGGCCCCGGTTTCGACCAGAGCCAGCGTGAGCGAACCGAGCCCGGCCCCAATCTCCAGCACGAGATCGCCCTCGCCCACGTTGGCCAGACGCGCGATTCGGCGCACGGTATTGGGATCGACGACGAAGTTCTGACCGAGGGCCCGCGATGGCTTGAGACCGTGCTCATCGAGCAGGGCCCGGAGTTCGGTGCGCGTATGGGTCACCAGGAGACTTTAACGACGACCACCCCTTTGGACAATGGGGCCAGTTCAGCGAACTGCGCCGTATCGAGGTCGACCACCCGATTCCCGTGGGCCCCCTCTCGGTCCGAGGCGATGCAGTGGATAACCTTGCCGGTCGCGAGATCGCGAACCGTGATCCGCGTACCGCGCGGCAGGTACCACGTGGCGCAGTGTCCCGGAATGTAGCGGTACCACGTCGCGTCTCCAATGCGGTACCTCCGTCTCTTCTCGTGCTTCACCGTCGTCGTGGTCACGGGAACCTTGCAGATGGTGGTTGTGGTGGTGGGCGGTAGTGGTGTCGTGGTGGTCGTCGTCTCACCGGGAATCGTGGTCGAAGTCGGCTCCGACGTGGTGGTGGTCGGGGGAAGCGTCGTGGTGACCGGCGTGCACGTGGGCCGCTTCTTGACGGTCGTCGTTGTCACCGGCTTGCGAACCGGCTTGCGGACGGGCTTTTTCGTCCGAGGCCGGTGGGTACTGACCACCAGGGTGATGGTGGCGTGCCACTTGACCCGGGTCCCGGCGGCCGGTGACTGGCGCAGGACCACCACCCACTTTCCGTCCGTACTCCCTGGTCCGCGGGTGTCAAAGTACAGCTGGACCCGCTCCATCACGGCGAATGCGCGCGCCCGCGAGAGTCCGATGAGCCGCGGAACCCGGCGCGGACCGTGCGGGTTGGCGAGCGACGTGCGCACCGTTGCTTGGAAGTGCCAGGGCACCACGGTGCCGGGCCGGGGCGACTGACCGACGGCCTCTCTCCAGGTGCCGTTCGAACTACCGGGTCCGGTCGTCATGAAGTAAAGCGCGTCGGCGCGCATCACGGCGTAGACCTGGGCGCGACCCAGTCCGATCAGATCGGGCATGTGTCGACGGGCGTGCGTGGCGGCGTCGGCGGTCACGGGCGCGGCGAGCACCCCGGACGCCACCAGTGCGACGATCATGATCAGTACCGACAACGGACGCCACGACGCCCGCGGGTTTGATGCCCTCAGATCTCCACCCTCCGCCACCGCCTCGGGGTCCTAGCCATCCCCCGGCCCACAACGCTACGAGAGGGCGGGTCCCGGGGCAACTCAGGCCCACGCCACACCTGAACTTCCTGGTTACACCTACTTTACGTAGGCGGCAACCGGAAAAGTCGGGCCGTATTCGCCCTGGTGGCCTCCCGGACCTCGACGAAGCTCTCGCCGCGCACTTCGGCGACGTACTCACCCACGACCGTGACGTAGGCCGGCTCGTTGGCCTTTCCTCGATACGGCACGGGCGCGAGGAACGGACTGTCGGTCTCTACGTGGAGCCGATCCAGCGGTACGCCGCGCACCGCCTCGCGAAGCAGTTCGGCGTTCTTGAACGTGACGACCCCGGAGATCGAGATGTCGGCGCCCAACGCGAGACAGGCCTGCGCGTCCTCGGGCGTACCGGTGAAACAGTGCACCACCGTTCGTTGCGGTACGCCCTCACTCGTCAACACCTCGAAGAGGTCGTCGAAGGCGTCGCGGGCGTGGATCACGAGGGCCAGGTCCAACTCGTGGGCCAGGCCGATCTGGCGCGCGAAGGCCCGGCGCTGATCAGTGCGCGGTGAGTGTTCGTAGTAGTAATCCAAGCCACATTCGCCGATTCCCACCAGCTTCGGGTGACCCTTTCGCGCCAGTTCCAGCACCGGATCGAGGTCCTGGACCGCGTCGTGGGGGTGCAGGCCGACCGTGGCGTAGATCTCGACGGGACTTTCGAAGGCCGTGATCGCAAGCGCCTGGGCCGAGGTCGTGGCGTCGGTGCCGATGACCACGACCCGGTCGACGCCGCCCTCGTAAGCACGCGCCAGGGTGTCACTCAATGTCGCCGTCGTCGCTTCGTCGCCGAGGAAGTGATCCTGCAGATGACAGTGCGCGTCGCTCCAGTGACTCACTCGTCGCTCTTCATCCGCGGAAAGAGCGGCTCGCCCTTTTCGATCGTCACGTCGCTTCGGTACTGTCCCCAGGTCGCGCTCGAGGCGAAGACCTGGTCACTCGGCGAACCGACGAGACCAATGCGACGCCAGATCTCTTCGGCGACCTTGGGCATCGCCGGTGAGACGAGGATCGCGACGAGTCGTATCGCCTCCAGGGCGTCGCCCATCACGGCGTTCAAGTCCGCACCGACTTCCATCTTCCACGGCGCGTGTTGTTCGAGGTAGGCGTTGGTCGCGCCAATCAGTCCCCACGTCGCTTCGAGCGCGCTCTGGGGCGCGAAGCCGTTCCAGGCCGTCGCGCTTTCAGTGATCGCGGTTTCGGCGGAGGCGCGAAGCGGTGAATCGGCGTTCGGCGTCGGGGCCACGCCGTGGCACTTGGTGGCCACGATCGTGGTCACGCGCGCGACAAGGTTACCCAGGTTGTTGGCGAGGTCGGTGTTGTAGCGCGCGAGGATTCCCTCGTGCGAGAAGTTGCCGTCGTTGCCGAGGGCGGTCTCGCGCAGTAAGTAGTAACGAAGCGGATCGACACCGAACTCATTGGTCAGTTCCACCGGCGCGATGTCGGTGAGGCGCACGGCCCCTTCGGCGGCCATGGTCTTCGAGAGTTTCTGGCCGCCCAACAGCAACCAGCCGTGGACCTGCACGTGACTGACCGGGTCGAGGCCGGCGGCCATGCACATGGCCGGCCACCAGACGCAGTGGAAGCGAATGATCTCTTTGCCGATGAGGTGGTGCGAGTTCGGCCACCACTTGGCCACCTCGTCGTCGTCGCGGCCATAGCCGATCGCCGTGAGGTAGTTGATCAAGGCGTCGTACCAGACGTAAAAGACGTGCGCCTCGTCCCAGGGAACCGGCACGCCCCACGAGATGGAGGTGCGGGTGATCGAGATGTCGCGCAGGCCGCCCCGGATGAACGAGAGCGCCTCGTTGCGCTTGGTCTCGGGCGTCACGAAACCGGGGTGGGCGGCGTAGTGCTCGATCAGCCGATCCTCGAAGGCGCTCAGACGAAAGAACCAGTTCTCCTCTTCCATCTCGATGAGCGGGCGTCCGTGGATCGGACAGTTGCCGTCAATGCTGGTCTCGATCGTGTAGTAGTCCTCGCAACTGACGCAGTACAGGCCCTTGTAGGTGTCCTTATAGATGTAGCCGTTGTCGTAGATCGCGGTGAGGAACTTCTGCACGCTCTGGTAGTGCCGGGGCTCGGTGGTGCGGAT
>PNAH01000003.1 GCA_003170315.1 Acidimicrobiaceae bacterium | reverse complement strand
GCGCTGATGCTGCTCTCGGCCGCAGGCATGCTCGTGATGACGACGGCCAACGACCTCATCGTCGTGTTCCTCGCGCTCGAGCTGCTCTCGATCCCGCTGTACGTGCTCGCCGCGTTCGACCGGCGGCGCACGTCGTCGCAGGAAGCGGGCATGAAGTACTTCCTGCTGGGCGCGTTCTCGTCGGCCGTGTTCCTGTACGGCATCGCCCTCACGTACGGCGCCACGGGCACGACGTCGCTGACCGGCATCGCCAGCTTCCTCGCCAAGAACACCCTCTTCGACCAGGGCACGCTGCTCGCCGGCCTCGCGCTGCTCCTCGTCGGGCTGGGCTTCAAGGTCGCCGCCGTCCCGTTCCACATGTGGACGCCCGACGTGTACCAAGGCGCGCCCACGCCGGTGGCCGCGTTCATGTCGTCGGCCACCAAGGCCGCGGGCTTCGCCGCGCTGCTGCGCGTGATCGGCGTCGCGTTCCCGCTGTATCGCACCGACTGGCGACCGGCGATCTGGGTGCTTGCCGCGCTCTCGCTCATCGTGGGGAGCGTCGCCGCGGTGATCCAGACCGACGTGAAACGCATCCTCGCGTATTCATCGATCGCGCATGCCGGATACATCCTCATCGGCTTCCAGGCCGACACCGCNNTCGGTGCGTTCGCCGTGATCACCGTCGCCACGAACAAGGGTGACGATCAACACTCGCTCGACGACTACCGCGGGCTCGCGCTGCGTCGGCCAGTGGTGGGTGGCCTCCTCGCCTTCTTCGTGCTCGCGCAAGCCGGTGTGCCGCTGACCGGTGGCTTCGTGGTGAAGCTCCAGGTGTTCGCGGCGGGTATCGATGCCAAGGAGTACGGCCTCGTGGTGATCGGCGTGCTGGCGGCGGTCGTGGCTGCCTTCATCTATCTCCGTATCGCCGTCTCGTTGTTCACCAAGCCTGAGAGCGCTGACGCGCCGGAGCCGACCGCGGGCAGCCGCCCGGTCGACGGGTGGACCGGCGTCGTGCTGGCCGTCGCCGTCGCGGCAACCCTGTTCGCCGGCATCCTCCCGGGAGCTTGGCTCCACTTCGCCAAGGACGCGACCTTCCTGCTCTGACCGTCAGCTGGCGAGGCGCTTCCACCAGCGCGCGCGCTTGGGTTCCTCGGCCAGCGCCTCCTCCGCGGGAGTCTCGAGCTCGTCGAGCGCAGCGACCGCGTGCGCGTAGGCCTCGTCGATCAGGCGCTGGCCGTCGGAGAAGTCGAAGAAGTCGCGGTCGTCGACGGGCGCCGGGAGCACGCACAGCTGCACGTCCTCGGGGATCCACTGGATCTCGAGCTCGTAGCGCAGGTCGCGGGAGATGGCGAAGGCGCGGATCACGACGTCGAGCGGCGAGCGGATGGGGCGCTCGCTGATCGGGTCGGAGATGTCGAGCACGAAGATGCGGTCGATCGGTCCGGCGAGGGCGTGCGAGATGACGATATCGGCGTCACACTGGTAGGCGAAGAGGTCGACGGTGTGCGCGGCGTGGTGCCAAAGCAGGTTGTCGGTCCAGCTCCTCGGCTGACCGAGCGCGTTCATGTTGGTTCGCCGAAAGAAGTACGTCTGGACGTCCATCTGGAGAACGGTCAGTTCTCCGGCGACGATTCGTCGGTGGATCCACTGGTGCGACGGATTGAAGCGCCTCGTGTGACCGACCATGCAGACCAGTCCCGTGTCGCGCTGCGTGGCGGCGACGGCCTCGGCGTCGGACCAACTGTCCGCGAGGGGAATCTCCACTTGCACGTGTTTGCCCGCGCGCAGGGTGGCGATCGCTTGTGCCGCGTGCATCTGGGTCGGCGTGGCCAAGATGACGGCGTCGCCATCGGGTGACGCCAAGACCTCCTCCAACTCCGTACTCGCGAGGGGCGCTCCGTACTTGTCGCGGACCTCGCGGGCCTGGTCGAGGCGGCGACTCACGACGGCGGCGATCTCCACGCCGTCGATTCGCGTTAAGGCGTCGAGGTGCTTGAGGCCAAAGGCTCCGGCTCCAGCGAGGGCGACGCGCATGAGATCCCTTCGACGCAACGAGCGTTACTTGGACGGTTTCAAGATGAGGTGACCGACCGCGGTATTGGACGCCGGTACATGATAAAAGCGGTAGAGCTCCTTCACCTTCTTGCCGAGGGCGCCGCGCATGATGAGCCACATGATCATTTCGATTCCTTCGGAGCCGGCTTCGCGCAGGTATTCAATATGGGGCACCTTCTTGAGCGTGTCGGGGTCCGACACCAGTTGATCGAAGAATTCGTGGTCGAACTCGGAGTTGATCAGGCCGGCGCGCGGACCCTGCAACTGGTGGCTCATGCCGCCGGTACCCCAGACCTGCACGTTGAGGTCCTCGTCGTAGCTCCGGATGGCCTTGCGCAGCGCCTTGCCCAATTCGAAACAACGATTGCCGGTGGGCTGGGGATACTCGACGACGTTGACGGCGATCGGCACTACCTTCACCGGCCACGCCTGGGGCTGGCCGAACATCAGCGATAGCGGCACCGTGAGACCGTGGTCGACGGTCATCTCGTTGATGATCGTCATGTCGAACTCGTCCAAGATGAGACTCTCCGTGATATGACAGGCGAGGTCGGCGTGGCCGATCACCTCGGGCACCGGTCGCGGGCCGAAGCCCTCGTCGGCGATGGCGTAGCTCTCGGCGCAGCCGATGGCGAACGTCGGGAGGACCGCCAAGGGTAACGCCGAGGCGTGGTCGTTGTAGACCAGGATGATCACGTCGGGCTTCTCTTTCGCGATCCACGCCTTGGACCAGTCGTAGCCGTCGAAGAGCGGTTGCCAGTAGTCGGATCCGGACTTACCGAGGTCCAGCGCGGCCCCGATCGCCGGCACGTGGCTCGTGGCGACCCCGGCGGTGATTCGAGCCATCGCTTAGCGCCCCTCTTTGATGGAGCGCTGTCCTTCGGGTGATCGTCCACCGGAGATCATCATGGCCGCGTATTCGTCGCTGGTCATTCCCGTCATCGACGCGGCGGCCTGCTGGAAACTCTGTCCGTCGGTCGCGAAGATCTTGGCGAGGAAGTA
>PNAH01000029.1 GCA_003170315.1 Acidimicrobiaceae bacterium | reverse complement strand
CGGCGCGCCTCATTTTGCTCGTAGAAAGATTCGATGTCCATGGGTCCAGCCTACGTCTCGGCTATGTGCGCTGCCGTGTGCGTGGCTCGGCGCATGATGACCGGCGTGAAAAATGTACTGCGCCGTGGCGCACGTCGAGGGGTTCTCGGATGCGTGACGCCACCTGTACTGGGCGCCATGACACTCAAGAACGACCTCTTAGGACAGATGCGATACGAATGGCTCCACGTGGGACACGCGCCGCGGGCTCGAGCCGCGATGGCGTCGCTCGCCGAACGGCACCAGGACCTGGACCTCGGCTTGTTGAATGACCTCTACGACGTGGTGTCACTCCTCGAGGCTCGCGGCGGACGCAACGTCCTCGAGCGAGCCGAAATTGTGCGCGCGCTCCTCGAAGAGGCCGGTGATCCCGAAATCCATCGAGCACTCTTGCAGACGCTCATTCCGGGAATCGTGAGCGTCTGTCGCCAGTTGCGCTTCGGCGACGGCATCGTCGAGGACGCCAGCGAGACCGTAGGCGTGGCGCTCGGCCTGGCCAGTGAGCTCCTGACCGACTGGGCCGGCCAGAGTCGGCAGTACGCGGCGCCCGATATTCTTTCGGCCCTACGCGGTCGACTGCGGCGCTGGCTGCTCAAGGAGAAGGCGGCCCGGCGCGCGATCTCGTACTTCGATCAACACGATGAACCGGCCGGCGAGGCCTCACCCTTGCTGGCGCGACTCCACAGTTTTCGTGGCAGCCAGTACGACCGGATTGCCCGCCTCACCTACGCGCGCGTGTACGAGGGCCAATCGCTTCGTGAAGTCGCCGCCCAGGACCGTTCCGCGCCGGCCACCTTGCAGAAAGAGCTGCAGCACTTCGCTGTGCGCTTCCTTATTTGAATGAAACACAGGACCGGAAATGTCGAATCGCTATTTGAACTCGTCACCGCTACCCTTCGAAAACAATGCCGCGCTCACCCTTTTCGCTGAAGAGTGCCCATCTCTTGATGTGGTCGAGTCCACTCTTGCTCCTGGTACTGGTCTTCACCCTGACCGCCGCGTCCCCGAGCGTCCCCGGGGCTTCGTCGCCCCCACCCTCTTCGACGTCACCGGTCACGACCCAGGTCCCGACCACGGTCGTGAATACGACGACCTCGACGATCGCCACGAGGACGCACCCGACCCCGGTCCTAGTGACGGTGAATACTCCGCCGACTACGTCGTCAGTCGCCAGGAGCTTCTCCAGCGTGACCACGACGAGCGTCAGGCCTGTCGCGCCGATATCGAACGCGAGCGCGTTGAGCGGCGATCTGTCCGGAACGCTCGGACCGGGTTTCGAAACCGTCGATGTGCCCCTCCGCGGTCCGGGAAACTGGACCCTGTCGGTGAGCGGGTCAACCGACCAATCACTCAACTGCGGGGCCGACGCCAGCCCGGTCGTGAGCCAAGTCGTGGTGGGCTCCAACCAGAACTGTCAACTGGAGATCGCTTCTACCTCGGCCGGGACCTCACTCACGTGGCAACTCACATCCACCACCTAAAGCGCGTCGTCGCCCCACTCCAGGGCTGCGCGCTGGCGATTTACTTCGTCCTCTTGCCCTATGTGGTCGTGACGAAGTGGCACCGCACGCAGCGACAAAACGATGGCGCGTTGGTCCGAATCCTGCTCGTGGCCCTCGCTCTGTTCTGGCTCGTCTTTCTCTATCAGGTCATGCGCGACGTGTGGCGTCTTCTTCGCGGCGGCAGCGCCGGTACCGGCGGCAGCGCCTGGCTCGCCGCGGGACTCGTGGCGCTCTTGTCGCTATTCCTTCCGTCCTCGGCCGGCGCCGCGTCGGTGGCGCCCCATTCAACGATGCATAGCGCACGTCAGATTTCGCTTTCACGCCGCGAACCCACCAAGACGCCGGGTCGAATACCCGTGCCGTGGCCGTCGAGCCTGGGCGTCCTACCACTGGCCCTCATGGCGAAGCGGCGCAGCGATTTGATTCGACAACACCAGTTCGTTGAGCTCAACTACGACGTTGATGAGTCCATTGAACTCTTGCGAGCCCTCAATCCCGCACTGTTGCGACGTTTGCGTCAGATGATCGGAGAAGGACTCGACGGCGTCCTCGACGTGCCGAACACCATCGAGACGTCGGAAACGTCGATCGAATTTGTCGACGCCTACGTCGCGTGCGCCTTGCAACCGTCGTCATTCGGAACGCTGGTCAGTTTCGCCCGCGAGGGTGGCACCTTGGCGATCCTTCCCACGTGGAGCAGCCGCGACGTCGTCGACGCCGTGGTGGCGCTCCACGACGGCAAGCTGGTGTTCGCCGACAACGAGAATGAACTGCTCCGAGCGCTCGCCACGCGCAGCATTGGCAATACCCTCGTGCTCTACCTCGGAGATCGCGCCGAACTCGACGACGAATTAGTGGCCTGTTCGATCACCGTCACGCCGTACAGTGATCGACCTCGCCCGGCGGCGACATCGTCGTGGTCGACGGTCGCCCCTCGTTCGCGTCACGGTGACGTTCGCGTCGAACTGTTGCGCGCCGAAGCGCACGTGGTGGGCCTCAGCGAACCGCTCACGCCCACGCTTCGTCGTCGCGGCGTCGAGATGCTCGCCTATTTGGCGATGCACCGTCACGAGCCGATCACCGGCGAGCGACTGCGCACCCGCGTCTTGACCCACGCCGACGTCGACGCGTCACTGCGCACCCTCGCCAATACCGCGAGCGTCGTTCGACGAAGCGCCGGAGCCGATGCTGAAGGACCGCGCTTGCACGCCGTCACCTCTTCGGGTCTCTACGTGACCCACGGCATTACCTGCGACGTCGAAGTCTTCTCGACGTTGATTTCTCGAGCCCGACAACTCTCCAACGCCGACGCCGCTCCCCTCGCGCACCAGGCCTTGGCGATGGTGAAAGGCGAACCCCTGGCGAGCGCGCTCCGTGGTTTCGAGTGGTTCCTCGCCGAGGGATTCGGCGCGCGTCTCTCGCGCGACGGCGAATGGGCCGCCCTCGCACTGCACCACGACGCGCTGGCGAACGGCCGTTACGAAATGGCCTTCTGGGCCCTGCGACAGGGCCTGCTCATCGATCCCTACAGCGACGTGCTTATCGAGGCCAGCGCACGGGTCCCGCGGCTTCGCGAGTTTGGCCACGAGGCGCGTGGCCCTGCGACAGACGAGATGGTCGGTCCCGGCCGCGCGGTAACGATGAGCTGGTCGCTGAACGGATTGAGCAACCAGGTCACCAAGTAATTGGGCGAACTCGGTGATGGGTAGGACTACGCCAGCGCCCGAGTCCTGCGACTAGGCCAGTTTGGCCGCGATGGACGTGGCCCCGCGCAACACCTGTCCGTCGGCCCCGGCCGCGCTATAACGATGAGCTGGTCGTTGAACGGCCTCCGCAATTAGGTCACTCAGTAGCTGGGCGAACGCGATGGGTGGGTCCACGAAAAGATGTTTGGAGAGTGAACCGGGAATCGTGTTGATCTCGTTGACGAACAGTTCGTCGTCACTGGCGAGGAAGTCGACGCGCGCCACGCCGCGAACGGACGCCACCTCAGCGATGCTCGTCGTGTAGAGCCGGACGGCGTCGGCTTGACCCTGGGTCATCACGGCCGGCAGTTCGCGCGGCGCCGAAACCATTCCTTCACCGCCCACGTACTTGTCGCGGTAGTTCAGGATCTCGGTTTCGTCCGTGCGTCGAAGGGGCCGTTCGATCGCCGAGAGGGCGAGCGACGGATAGGTGCGCACGGCGATCTGAAGGTCCGCGAGATCGGCGCGGTACGGCTCCACGACGCAGCCCAGGGCGAAGTGCGGATTCGAGGTCAGTCGCGCCGTCGCCGTCGCCGCGTCGGCCACGACGTCGATGCCGATCGAAGAGCCCCCGAAGCGCGGCTTCAAAATGTACGGACCGTCGAACGGTAGTGAGGTCGTGGAGGAGTCGAGCAACACCCGTGGCAAAGTGGGCAGTCCGTTTGCGGCCATCACGGCGCCGAAGGTCCACTTGTCCATGCCGAGCGCCGCACCGGCCACGCTCGGTCCGGTGTAATTCACGCCGGCCAGATCGAGCGCGGCCTGCAACGAACCATCCTCACCGGGGCCGCCGTGGGTGGCGAGTACGACGGCCTCGAAGTCGATCGAGCGGTCCTTGCCCAAGCGGGCGCTCTCGAAGAAGCCACCGTGATCGCCCAGGCGCAAGCTGAGTTCACTCGATCCCTTGGGCACGCCGTCCAGGAACGTTTCGGCCTCGACGCCGCTCGGCACGCGGTAGAACGCGCCGGTCTTGGTCCAGTAGATCCCGACGACGTCGCTCTTCGATCGCTCGAGTTCGTGCAGCGCCAACAGCCCGGTCAGTATCGAAATGTCGTGTTCCGGTGTCGGTCCGCCGAACAGCACGCCGAGCGTCATCGGATTCCTCGCAGCCACGTCATGTGAGCCTCAAGGGTAGTGGTCGGGCAGGTCGTTGAGATACAACACGCCATCGCCCGGCACTAACGCCGAGCGGACCCACGTGACGGCCTGATCGCGGGTGTTGAAACGACGCACCGGTCCGTCAAATCCGAGCGTGAGGGGCACGGCGTTGGTGCGGTTGACGATCACGAGTTCGGCCCCGTAGAACGCGACCTTTCTCGCCAGGGCGAGATTCTCGCCGTACTGTTCGCGACCGAGTTCCACCAGTCCCGGCGTGACGACCACGCGTCGACCAAACAGCGGCATGCCCTTGAGGAGCTTGAGGGCGGCGACCGCGCTGGCGGGATTGGCGTTGAAGGTGTCGTCGATCACTTCGACGCCCGAGGCGGCGGTCACGACGTGGGATCGATTCTCCACTGCGCCGACGCGCCGTAGACGATCGAGCAGTTCACTGGTGCCGACGCCGAGTTCGAGCGACGCCGCCACGGCGCAGGCCAGGTTGGTCGGCTGCACCCCGACGATGGCCGGTCCCGTCCCGACGGCGGAGCCGTCGACGCTCACGGTCCAGTTCGCTCCGTCGACTGCGACGCGCACCGACGCCGATTCGCTCGTCGAGCCCGCCGTGCGCACGCGCTTACCGGATTCGGCCAGCCTTTGGGGCCATCGCGCCAGCACCAGGTCATCGATATTGACGATCACCACGCTCGCGCGCTCGGTGATCTCGTACTTTGCGGACTCGATGACTTCTAGCCGCTTCATACGTTCCAGGTGGACCGGTCCGATGGCCGTCACCACGGCGATCTCGGGCACGCACCACGAGCAGAGCGAACGTATCTCGCCCGGGCCGTAGGTCCCCATCTCGGCGACGAACACGCGAGTGCCGTCGGCGAGGTTCTCGTTGATGGCCCGCGAGAGACCGGCGCGATTGTTGAAGCTGCGCGGCGTCACGACGATCCCCTGGTCGCCCATGAGTTGAGCGAGGTGGTTCTTCGTCGAAGTCTTGCCGTAGGAACCGGTAATGGCGACGACGCGAGGGTGAACCTGATTGAGTCGCGCCACCGCCAGATCGACAAACTTCTTAGACCGGTGCTCTTCGTAGGGTTTCAAGACCCGGGTCGTAAAATCGAGAATCACCGGGACGGCCCACACCACGACCGCGGCCGGATACCACGGTCTCGGCACGACCAGTCCGATGAGAGCAATAGCGAGCGCAATCACGGTGGCCACCATTGCGGTCGTCGTGACTCGGCGCGTCCACACCAAGGGTCCGGTGCGACCTTTGATGGAGAGTCCCCACGGAGTGACCAGTCCGTAGACCACGGCGACGGCGACGATCACCGCTTCGTTCTTGAACAAGAGCGCCGCGACGAAGGCGAAGATCAGAACGTGCGACACGGTGATCGGTCGGCGCGCTCCCCGTTCCGGCCGCGGCCGGAATCGGTCCTGTTCGTGACGGGCGGCGCCTTGAAAATCGTCTCGCCGGGCGCTTCGCACGCCGGCGTCAGATTGCTCGAGGCGCACCTTCATTTTCGGAATCAACGTCACCTGCGGCGAGGACCAGCGACCGACGAAGCGGGCCAAGGCGGCCGCCTCGTAGTGCTCGCGCTGTAAGACGCGCAGCCAACGAAGCATCTGTGCGCCGTAGGCGGCGCTCAGTCCGAGGGCGAAGAGAATATCGAGAGCGACGCGCACTAGACGAGCGCTCCCACGACGTTGGCCAGCTCCTCGGGCGCCTCACTCGGTAAGAGGTGCCCGATGCCCAGCAACGACTGCAGCGTGTGCGTGGTGGTGAGGAGTGCACTGGCCCGCGTGGCGACGTCCAGGGGAACCTCGCGGTCCTCTTCGCCCCAGAGCAGCGTCACGGGAACATCCAGGCGAGCGAGTTCATCCTCGTAGCTCTCATTGACACTGATCACGAGCACGTCGCGCATGACGCCGGTCGCGCGGCGGTAGTCACTCGAACCGTATTTCTGACGCGCCGTTTCCATACGTGCGTCACTCACGACCCGCCGCGCGTGCAGCCAACGAAGGACGCGATAGATCATGGGCGACGATGACGACGGACTCCGAAGGAGCGGGGCACCGGTCAACACCAACGATCGCACGAACTCGGGATGATCGGCCGCCAGTACGCAGGCCACGGTCCCGCCGAAGGAGTGACCGACCAGCACGAATGGTCCGTCGCCGATTTCTCTCAAGACCGGCCAGACCAGTTCGGCGTAGCGACGCGCCCCTCCGGGCGACGAAGGTGCCGGGGACGCGCCGAATCCGGGGAGATCCAGGGCCACCGAGGCGACGCCCCGACGGGCCAATTCGTTGGCGGCCACGGCGAAGTCCTGACCGCGCCGGGCCCACCCGTGGAGCCAGATGACCCGTACCGGACCTTCGCCGTAAGGCTCACCGAAAAGGGTTCCGTCGCCGTAGGCACGCAGCACGTACTTCAGGTTACAGACCTGGTGCGGGGCCCTCGGTCGCGTCACGCCTTCCCGGTAGCGTCGGTGTGACCATGGATGAGACGACCTTCACGCGCGAACTACTCGTCGGCCTGACGCCCGAGCAGCGCGAAGCGGTCATGTCGCCCTCGCGCCGACTGCTGGTGCGCGCGACCGCCGGTTCCGGCAAGACGCACGTCCTCGGGCTTCGAATTCAACGTCGGATCGCGGACGAAGAGGTCAGCGCCGACCAAGTGCTCGCCATGACCTTCACGCGAAAGGCCGGCGACGAACTTCGCAAGCGTCTGTTTCGGGCGGGGATCCGCGACGTGCGCGCCGGCACGTTCCACAAGATGGCCCTCACCATCGTGACGCAGTACCGAGAGGATCAACACCTCAAGGCGCTCACGTTGGAACCGAGCCGACGACGCTTGGTCGCGGCGCTGGCCGTCCAGTTACGAGACAGCGGTGACTTGAAGCTCGAGGAGTGGCAACTGCCCCGCGTCGAACAAGAGATCGGTTGGGCGCTCTCTCAGGGCTTCAACGGCGCGCTCTACGTGAAGAGCGTTCGCAAACTCCGTCGCGACGCCCCGTTACCGCCGTCGCAGTTTGCCGAAGTCCTCGATCGTTACGTCGGACTCTGTCGCGCACGAGGAGTACTCGACTTCGACCTCTTACTTTCCGAGGCGATCGCGCTGTTAACGGACGAGCCCAACGTGTTGGCGTCCTTTCGACACCACACCAAGTCTCTCTACGTCGACGAAGCCCAGGACATGAACCCACTGCAGTTCAGCCTGCTGCGCCAGATGGCCGGTGACGATCCCGATCTCTTTTGCGTCGGTGACCCCAATCAATCCATCTACGGCTTCAATGGCGCCAACCCCCAGTTCCTCCAGGAGATCATCCGCACGTGGCCGGACACCGTGGTACTCGACCTCACGCGCAACCATCGTTCGACGGCGCACATCATCGAAGTGGCGAGCACGCTGCTCGAGGACGGTGCGGCCGGCATCGTGCCCGCCAAAGACGACGGCGACGTGCCGATGGTCCGCGCCTACGACACCGACGCCGAAGAGGCCGAGCACGTGGCCACGTGGCTGGCCGCCAATCACCAGCCGGGTACGACGTGGCGATCGATGGCGGTTCTCGCTCGCACCAACGCGCAACTCGAAGTCGTGTCCGGGTACCTCGAGGCCGCCGGCATCCCCAACGAGCGTCGCGGGCCGGAGCACTCGCCGGCGTCCGACCTCTTCACTTCGGCCGACACGTCGGCGCGACGGCCCGATGACGAACCAAATGACGTCGTCGCGCTTTCGACGATCCACCGGGCCAAGGGCTTGGAGTTCAAACACGTGGCGGCGATCGGCTGGGCCGAGGGGCAACTGCCCAACTACAACGCCACCACCGCGCTTGAACTCGCCGAAGAGCAACGCCTCGCCTACGTGGCCCTTAGCCGCGCCGAGGACTCGATACTCATCACGTGGAGTCGCGGCCGCAATGATCCTCGCTATCCCGATCGTGCGCCGTCGCGGTTCCTCGCACCGATTGAACAGGCCATCGCCGCAATAGAAAAACGCAACGCGCCCCTCACCGGTGACGCGCGACGAGCCCGCTTGGCCGCGATTCGCGCCGAGTTGGAGTCCTCCGACGCGCTCGCGTCCGCGGACGAGCCCAGGACCTTGCGATAAAAGGCCGGCGGTATAGTTCACTAGGAACTATTCGGAGGTGACGCATGACTGACGTTGTGAATCGATTCACGGAAAGCCAGTCCCAACTGGTCTTCAACGTTCCGCCCACCTTCGCCACGATGGAGGCCGAGCGACGCCACCGCAAGGAGCGTCTCGCCGGAGCCCTTCGCATTTTTGGCAAGCTCGGATTCTCCGAGGGCGTCGCCGGGCACATCACGGCGCGCGACCCCGAACTGCTTGACCACTTCTGGGTCAACCCCTTCGGCATGAACTTTCGCCACATCCGGGTCTCGGATCTGATCCTGGTGAATCACGACGGTCAAGTGGTCGAGGGTAAGCGCCCGGTCAATCGAGCGGCCTTCGTGATCCACGCCGCCGTTCACGCCGCGCGTCCGGACGTCATCGCCGCGGCCCACGCCCACTCGATCTACGGCAAGGCCTTTTCGTCGCTCGGCCGAGAACTCGACCCCCTCACCCAAGACGCCTGCATCTTCTTCGAGGACCACGTGCTCGTCTCCGAAGGCGGTGGACGCATCGTGCTCGATGAGGAGAGCGGTCGCATTCTCGCCAAGGGACTGGGCGACAAAAAGGCCGCCATCCACCAGAACCACGGTCTTTTCACCGTCGGTGAGTCCGTCGACGAAGCGGCGTGGTGGTTCATCACGATGGAGCGCACGTGCCAAGCGCAGTTGCTGGCCGAAGCGGCCGGCAAGCCGATACTCGTGAACGCCGATGATGCGCGCTACACCCGCGATCAGACCGGTTACCCACTGGCGGGCTGGTTCTCGTTCCAGCCCCTGTGGGACGACATCGTAAAGACCGACCCCGAACTCTTTGACTGAGTCAATGACGCGCTCACGCGTCGTAGTGATTGAACGATGACGTCCGTGAATGGCGCTCACGCGTTACTCGCGACGCTGAGGGCCAACGGCGTTACGACTTGCTTCGCCAATCCTGGCACGTCGGAGATGCATTTTGTCGCCGGCCTGGACGATTTCCCCGAGGTCCGAGGCATCTTGTGCCTCTTCGAGGGCGTCGCCACCGGAGCGGCCGACGGCTACGCGCGCGTCACGCACGAGCCGGCCGTCACGCTGCTGCACCTGGGACCGGGACTCGCGAACGGCTGGGCCAATCTCCATAACGCCCGCCGAGCACACGTGCCGATCCTCAATATCGTCGGGGACCACGCGACGTATCACGCGACCTACGACGCGCCGCTCCAGAGCGACATCGACGCGCTCGCCTCGGCGCTCGACGGATGGCACCGAACGACCGTGACCAGCGACTCCGTCGCGTCCGATACCGTCCAGGCGCTCGCCGCCGCGTACGGACCGCCCGGTCAGATCGCGACGTTGATCCTCCCCGCCGACGTTTCCTGGAACGAACTGTCGACGGTGCCCAGAAAGTGGCCCGTCGCGTCGCGTCGTCCCCTCGGCGCGCCCGATGAGCACGAGCTCCTGCGAGCGGTGGACGCTCTTCGAACCAAGCGAACGGCGATCCTGGTCGGTGGCACGGCACTGGACGCCGAACAGTTGAACCTCGTCGAACGAATCGCCGCCGCTACGTCGTGCCGAGTGATCGTCGAAACCTTCCCGAGCATCATGGAGCGCGGAGCGGGCGTCGCCAGTCCGGAACGACTTATCTACGTCGCTGAATTCGCCATTGCGCAACTCAAGGACTTCGAGACCCTGGTGCTCATCGGTACTCGCGATCCGGTGTCGTTCTTCGCCTATCCCAACGTGCCCAGCGAGTTACGCGCGCCCGAATGCGAACTCATCGACGTCGGAGCACCGGGCACGGACACCTTGACGGTACTCAATTTCCTGGTCGACGCGCTCGGTGCCGCGACGGTTCGCGCACCCGTCGGGGCCGCGCCCGCGGCGCCCACCGGCGATCTGACGACTCAGTCGTTGGCGGCGGCGATCGCCGCCACGTTGCCCGAGGACGTCATTGTCAGTGACGAATCCATCACGGGCGGGGTCCACTTCTACGGCGCGTCACGTTACTCGGCGCGCCACTCGTGGATGACCCTGACCGGTGGGGCCATCGGCATGGGGCTACCGCTGGCGCTCGGCGCCGCCGTTGGCTCGCGACGTCGCGTGCTGGCCCTCGAAGCGGACGGGTCGATGATGTACACGCTCCAGGCGCTCTGGACGATGGCGCGCGAAGGTCTCGACGTGACGGTCGTCGCACTCTCGAATCGAAGCTACGCCGTGCTCAACTTCGAGCTCCAACGCGTGGGGGTGATCGGGGAGGGATCGACCAGTCAACGGATGCTCGAGATCGACAGCCCGACCCTCGATCTCTGCGCGCTGGCGAACGCTCAGGGCGTGCCCGGCGTGCGCGTGACGACGGCCGATGAACTGGTGGTGGCGCTTCGTCGTTCCTACGCCACACCGGGTCCGATGTTCATCGAAGCGGTGCTGCCCAAGGGGTTGGGCTAAAGAGCGAACTCACCGATCACCGGGGCGTGGTCCGACGGCTTCTCGCCCTTTCGTTCGTCCCGGTCCACGTAGCTGGCCGACGCTTTGGCCAGTAACGCCGCGTCGACGAAAAGCAGATCGATGCGAAGTCCCCAGCCGCGGTGAAACGAGCCGTTGCGGTAGTCCCACCACGAGTAACTCGGCTCGTCGGGATGGAGTGCTCGCGTCAGGTCGGTCAGACCGGTCGCCTCGAGCGCGCGCAGTGCTTCGCGTTCGGGCTCACTCACGTGCGTGGCGCCGATGAAGAGCGACGGGTCGTAACAGTCCAAATCGGTCGGCGCGACGTTGAAGTCGCCACCGACGACGATGGACTGACCGTCGTCGCGCGCCACCACCATCTGGCGCAGCTTCTCGAGCCACTGGAGCTTGTAGGCGTAGTGGGGGTTATCCAGCGCTCGGCCGTTGGGCACGTAGCACGACACGACCCGCACTCCGGCGCACGTAGCGGCGATGATGCGCGCTTCGGGATCGTCGTCACCGAAGCCGCGCGCCACGTCGTCGATGCCGAGCTTGGAGAGTATCGCTACGCCGTTCCACTGACCCTGGCCGTAGTGGGCGCTCTCGTAGCCGAGGTCGGCCAACGCCTTGGCTGGGAACTTCGCGTCGTTCTGTTTGGTCTCTTGGATGAGGACGACGTCAGGACTGCGGGTGCCGAGCCACGCCTCGACCCGGCCGAAGCGCGCGGTCAACGAATTGACGTTCCACGTCGCCACTCTCACGACGCGTCCGCGAGTACGAAGAGCAAACTGGCCTCCACCGCGGTCTTACCCTCGACGCTCGCCCGACCGTGACCCTTGCCACCACGCGCCGAGAGTTGGGTCATCTCGCACTCGACCAGGACGACGTCACCGGGCAGGACCTGACGGCGGAATCGCGCGTGTTCGACCCCACCGAAGAGCGGCAGTCGAGCGTTGTACTTCGGCTCGGCCAGCACGACCACGGCGCCGCACTGCGCGATCGATTCGAGCAACAACACGCCCGGCGTCGTCGGTCGACCGGGAAAGTGACCGGGAAAGAACCACTCGTCACCCTTCAGCGTCCACAGACCACTGGCGCGCTCCCCCGGTTCGATGGTGAGCATTTGGTCCAGTAGCAAGAACGGCGGGCGGTGCGGGAGCCAATCACTGGGGTTCATCGAGAGTCCGCTCATAGCAGCGCCAATTCCGCGATGCGACGTTCGGCGTCGACGGCGACGAGCCGAAAGTTCCGTCGATCGCCACGCTGCAACACGTCGCGCGCGCGCGCCGGCGCCGGATCACCGAGCGACGTCGTCGGGGCGTAACACTCGATCAATCGGCCGTTCTTCAACGCGACTTTGATGACCGCGCCGTGCGAGGTGAACGCCGTCACCTCGCCCTCTAAGCGCGATCCGATCCGGTGGGCGCTACGAAAGAGTGCGAAGTCCGCCTCGGGGTTGACGGGGTGTCGGCCCCGTCGAAGCGCGACGACCGGTGGTGGCGTCACCGGCGCCTCGGCCGACTTCGCGGCCTTCTTCGGCTTCGGTGGCGCCTTGGCCACTTTCACCGGCGACCGCTTCGCCGCCTTGACGGTCTTCTTTTCGGCCATCTCGACCTTGAGCGACTTCTTGGCCTTGCGCGGCACCTTGGCGACCTTGGTCGGCACCTTCTTCTTCGTCGCCTTCACCGGCGTCAACGTGGTACCGATGGACGGCTTGGCCCCGTCGGACAACGTCACCGAGAGCTTCTTCACCGGCCTTGACGTCTTGGTATTTCTCACCGGCAGTCGAGGCGTGAAGACCCAGCCCACGCCCTTCACCGGTTTGCCCCCGATGAGTCGCCCATCATCGAAGAGCCACGGGTACTCGTCGTGGAACTCCTGGAAAGAATCGTTGCTCAACACCACGCCCTTAATGCGATCGGCGATTTTCAATATGAAGGCGTCACCGCGGCCGATCGCCCCGGCCGGTGGCGTGACAATCTCACCGGCGAGCTCGGCGCTCTTGAAGTGCGCACGCTCGTTCGGCGCCACGCGATGCTCGAAGCTCGCGTCGGCGACCACGATCACTTCGGCGTTCGGGTGCTCGTCGACGAAAGCACGGACCGCTTCGTCCAACTGCGCGAGGCTGGGCGTGACTCGACCTTCGGTCGCGAAGTTCGATCCGTCGACCACGACGCGAAGTCGCGACGACCGAATGGGACTCACCCGAACGCCCGCGTCAAGAGGTCGGCCTGTTCCGCGCTGTGGATGAGACTGCTACCGGTCGCCGGACTCGCCGACTCCGCGCGCGCCACGTGACTCACGTTCGCGCCACGGAACTGCGAATGCATCTGCTGATGCACGAAGGGCCACGCCCCCATATTCTCGGGCTCCTCCTGGAGCCAGACAATCTCTTGCAGATTCGGGTACCGCGAGAGCGCCTCGTCGATCGCGACCCGCGGCCAGGGGTAGAGCTGCTCCACGCGGATGATCGCCACCGTCTTTAACTCCGACTGGTCTCGGCGCCCGAACGCTTCGTGCGCGATCTTGCCGGACGCGAGGAGCGCTCGAGTGACCAGCGACGCGTCACCGACGGTGTCGTCGAGAACGCTGCGGAAGGTTCCCTGTTCGAACTCACTCAACGTCGAGCGAGTTTGCACCGCTCGCAACATCGACTTCGGCGTGAAGACGATGAGCGGCGTCGGGTGGGAACGAAGAACCTGTGAGCGCAGTAAGTGGAAATACTGGGCCGAGGTGGTGGGTTGGGCGACGCGAATGTTGTTGCGCGCGCACAACGTGAGGAATCGTTCCAGCCGACCACTCGAGTGTTCGGGGCCCTGTCCTTCGTAACCGTGGGGCAAGAGCATCACCAAACTAGCCAGTTGACCCCACTTGTCCTCGGCCGCGACGAGGAAGTTGTCGATGATGATCTCGGCGCCGTTCATGAAGTCGCCGAACTGGGCCTCCCAGGCGACCAGCGTGTTCTGCGCTTCGACCGAGTAGCCGTACTCGAAGCCCAGCGCCGCGTACTCGCTCAAGAACGAGTCGCGAACGGTGAAGAATCCCTTCGAGTCCAGGTTGGCCAGCGGCACGTACTGCGCGCCGTTGTCGTAATCGATCAGGGCGGCGTGACGTTGTGAGAACGTGCCGCGTCGCGAGTCCTGGCCGATGAGGCGCACGTTGGCCCCGGACTGGAGCAGAGTTCCGATCGCCAGCGCCTCGCCCAGCGACCAGTCGACGTCACCTTCGTCGAGCAGGGCGTGGCGTTGGGCGAACTGGCGCTCCAGCTTGGGATGAATCGTGAAGCCCTCGGGCGCGCTCATCGTGGCCCGGGCGATCTCGAGGAGCGTGTCTCGATCGACGCCGGTCTCCGGCGCGGGGGCGTCGACCGGTACCTCGGCGACGGGCACGCCGTGTAACTCCGGCACCGGGACCGTCCGAACTTCGTCGAGCACATGCTGGAGACGCTCGTTGAAGTCATTGAGGGCCGCCTCGGCCTCGTCGATCGAGATGTCACCGCGTCGAACGAGCGTCTCGGTATAGATCTTTCGCACCGAACGCATCTGGTCGATGATCTTGTACATCTGGGGTTGGGTGTAGCTCGGGTCGTCGCCCTCGTTGTGGCCGAACCGGCGATAGCAGACGATGTCGAGCACGACGTCGCGGTGGAACGTCCCGCGGTAGTCGTAGGCCAGTCGCGCCGCGCGCATGCAGGCTTCGGGGTCGTCGCCGTTCACGTGGAAGATCGGCGCCTGGATCATCTTGGCCACGTCGGTCGGATAGAAGCTCGATCGGGCCGATTCCGGGGCGGTCGTGAAGCCGACCTGGTTGTTGATCACGATGTGAATCGCGCCACCGACGTGATAGCCCGAGAGCTGACTCATGTTGAGCGTCTCGGCGACGACGCCTTGACCGGCGAAGGCGGCGTCACCGTGTATCAAGATCGCGAGGTACGGGTAGTGCTCGATCATCGAGTCGACGTTGGTCCCGTCACTCGGTCGAATGACCAGGTCCTGTTTGGCGCGCACGATCCCTTCGACCACCGGCGAGACCGCCTCGAGGTGCGAGGGGTTCGAGGCCATCGAGACGTCGATGGTGGCACCGCGCGGATTCTTGAACTCGCCGCGCGCGCCCTTGTGGTACTTGACGTCCCCACTGCCCTGCACGCTCTCCGGATCCAAGTTCCCTTCGAACTCCGAGAAGATGTCGCTGTAGGACTTACCGACCACGTTGGCGAGCACGTTGAGGCGCCCGCGGTGCGCCATGCCGATGACCGCCTCCTTGGTTCCTTCGTCGGCCGCGACGTCGAGGATCGTCTGCAGGGCCACGATCGTCGACTCCGCGCCTTCGAGACCGAAGCGCTTCTGACCGACGTAACGAGTGTGCAGGAAGCGCTCGAAGACCTCGGCTTCGTTCAACGCCTCCAGGACTCGATGCTGCTCGTCGACGCTCAGTGAAGCGCTGACGCCTTCCACACGTTGTTGGATCCAACGCTTCTGATCGGGATCCATGATGTGGCCGTACTCGATGCCCGTCGTGCGACAGTACGCCTCGCGCAGGATCGACAAGATCTCGTCCAACGTCGCCTCGCTACGTCCCGCGAGTCCGTCGACGACGAAGGATCGCTGCAGGTCCCACATCGAGAGCCCGTAGTTCGCGAGGTCGAGTTCGGCGTGCAGGGCCGGCGGATCGCTGTGCAGCGGATCGAGGTGCGCGTTCAAATGTCCGCGCACCCGGTACATGTTGATGAGCTCTTGGACGCGGATCTGCTTCAAGATCCGCTCGGCGTCACCGTCACTCAGCGACGGGTTGCGGTCCGGCGCCCAGCGCGCCGGTTCGTACGGGATGCCCAGCGAGGCGAAGACGTCGTCGTAGAAATCGTGCTGACCGGTGAGACACTCGGCGACGAACTTCAAGAACAGTCCCGACTCGGCCCCTTGGATGATTCGATGGTCGTAGGTCGACGTGAGGGTGAGTACCTTGCCCACGCCCAGTTCGGCCAGGGCGCGCGGGTCGGCCGCCTCGAAGCCGGCGGGCCAGCCCAGTGCGCCGACGCCAAAGATCGCCCCCTGGCCAGCCATCAGACGTGGCACCGATTGCACGGTACCGAGCGTGCCGGGGTTGGTGAGTGACACCGTCGCCCCCACGAAGTCGTCGGCGCCGAAGTTCCCGGAGTGGACCTTTCGAATGAGGTCCTCGTAGGCCAAAAGGAACGCACGAAAATCCATCGTGTCGACGTCACGAATGACCGGTACCAAGAGATTGCGCGAGCCGTCCGTTCGCTCGACGTCGACGGCCAGTCCGAGTCCCACGTGTTCGTGTCGACGGATGCCGGGTGTGCCCTTCTTGTCGACCGCCGTGACGAACGACGCATTCATGGCGGGGATCTGCGCCAAGCCCTTGACGATGGCGAAGGCGATGAAGTGCGTGAACGAGACCTTGGCGCCACTGGACCTCGACAGTGATTCGTTGAGCGCGGCTCGATTGATCTCCAAGAGCCTCGCTGACACCGTGCGCACGCTGGTCGCGGTCGGAACGGCGAGGCTGGCCTCCATGTTGGCCACGATGCGCGCCGCGGCACCGCGTAGGGGCGTCGCCTCGGCGTCAATGTCGGGCGTCGCGACGGCGGCAGCCGGGGCGGACGACGTCGCCACGCTCGGCACGGTGGATCGTTGGTAGTCGGCGAAGAACTCGCGCCAACCCTCGGCGACCGAGCTCGGATCGGCCAAAAAGCGGTCGTACATGTCGTCGACGAGCCACGCGTTGGGTCCGAAGGAGCCCTTAGGTGCACTAGGCGACGATGATTCAAGAGGCGCAGTCACGACTACCAGCCTAGGGGTCGAGCACCATAATTTCGGAGGTTCACGCACTCGCGGAACGGTAAGTTCGCAAGGTGAGTTCCGCCCCCACTCCCCACGGACTGCACTTCGTCACCGAAACACCGGTCCCCGGTCTCGCGGTCGCCGAACGTCGGGTCGTTCGGCCCGAGGCCACGATCATCTGCATCCACGGCGGGCTGGACCGCGGCGGATCGTTCGCCCGACTCGCGCGTCGAACGGATCGATTCGACCTCGTCACCTACGACCGACGCGGGTATCAAGGATCGCGCACGCTCGCTCCGCTCGGACTGGCGAACCACGTCGCTGACCTCATCGCCGTCGCCCGTCACGAAGAAGAGCGTCGGCCCATCATCTTCTTCGGTCACAGTTACGGCGGCGTGGTGGCCTACGGCGCCGCCATCGCCGAGCCTTCAGTGTCGCGCCTCGTCGTCACCTACGAAGCCCCGCTGCCGTGGATCCTTCGCCGCAGCGGCACCGGCGCAGCGCTGGGCGACGATCCGCAGCTCGAGGCGGAGAAGTTCTTTCGTCGCATCGTCTCGGACGGTGCGTGGGAACGCCTGAGTGAACGCGAGCGAGATTCGCGTCGGCGTGACGGTCCGGCGCTTGTGGACGATCTCACCAGCTTGCACACGACACCACCGCCCTTCGACATTGCGACGCTGACGGTGCCGGGCGTCTACGTGTACGGCGACATCCTCGCGCCGGACTTCTATCGATCCCTCAGCGCCGAATTGGCGGCTATCAATCCACTCATCGAAAGCCGAGAAGTGACGAACGCCGCTCACGGCGCGCACCTCTCGATTCCCGACCAACTGGCCGCGCTCATTGCAGAACTGTGGGACGAAAAGTGCGCGTCGGCGTAACCGGCTCGTCGGGCTTCATCGGTTCGGCGTTGGTGGCGGCCCTGGAGGATCGTGGCGATGACGTCGTGCGCTTCGTTCGTCCCGACTCCGCGCGCCGTAGCGGCGAGGAGGTCCGCTGGGACCCGGCACGCGGACTCGTCGACGAGGAAGACCTGCGCCGCGTGGGCCGCTTCGACGCCGTGGTCAATCTCGCCGGCGCGGGCATCGCCGATCGACGATGGTCGGCCACGCGCAAGGCGGAGATACTCACTTCGCGAACGAACGCTACGACGTTGCTGGTTCGACTCCTCGGTGAATCATCCGGTACGGCGTTTCTCGCCAGTGGTTCGGCCGTCGGCGTGTACGGATCTCGGGGCGACGAGTCGCTCGACGAGTCCTCGGCGACCGGTGACGACTTCCTCGCGCACGTCTGCACCGAGTGGGAACGGGCGACGGCACCGATCGAGCGATCCGGTACGACCGTCGCGCACCTGCGCACCGGCATCGTCATGTCGTCGCGGGGCGGGATGCTCAAGAAGCAGTTGCCACTCTTTCGACTCGGACTCGGTGGCGTCTTGGGGACCGGACGCCAGTGGATCAGTCCCATATCCCTACGCGACGAAGTGCGAGCCATCGTGTGGCTTCTCGAGAACCGCACGGGCGGTCCGTTCAATCTCGTCGCGCCGGCGGCGCTGACGAATCGCGCGTTCACCGAAGCACTGGCCCAACAACTGCGTCGCCCCGCGCGCCTGCGCCTTCCTTCGAGCGCCCTGCGAGCTGCGCTCGGTGGCCAACTGGTGACCGGGGCGGTTCTGGCGAGTCAACGCGTCGCGCCCGCGGCGTTGGGCGAGGCGGGATTCACGTTCGAGCATCCCGACATCGGATCGATCCTGTCGTCGGCACTGGCCTGACCACTGAACCGTAAAGTCCAGCCAGTAACGTGGAAATGGCCCGTTAGTTGCGGGCGCCGTACCTTTGGCCATCTCGATGGCACGGGCTGAGACCTCCATGCACGTCGGACATTCCCTACGCCTCGCCTTCGCCACCTTGGTGGTGCTGAGCGTGGCCGTCGTCGGCCCGTCCGCGTTCGCCACGGTCGCCGCCGAACCGTCGGGGACGATCACGTACGCCGAGGCCCCGGGGGCCAATCCGAACTTCATCTTTCCCTTCATGGGCTGTGCTTACGCCTCGGTCAACAACATCAATCAGTTCCAAATGCTCATGTATCGACCGCTCTACTGGTTTGGTTTAGGTGCCTCGGCCACCTTTGAGCCGACGCTTTCCCCGGCCGATCGACCGGTTTTCTCCCACGGCAATCGCACCGTGACCATCACGATGAAAGGTTGGCGATTCGCCGACGGACAGGTCGTCAACGCCCGCTCGGTGATGTTCTTTCTCAACATGTACAAGGCCGATCCGACCGCCTACTGCGGCTACAACGCTGGTTACGGAATACCAGATCAGGTCAAGAACGCCGCCGGACACGACAACACGGTGCGCATCAACTTCGCCACGTCCGTCAATCCGAACTGGATCCTCGACAACTACCTCTCGGAGATCACCCCGATGCCCGATCGATGGGACGTGTCATCGAGCACTCAAGCTTCGACCTGCGCGAGCGGAACCTACGGGGCCGCGAGCACCGACGCGGCCTGTAGTGCGGTGATGACGTATCTCTCGAAAGAAGGCTCGACGACCTCCACGTTCACCGGTGCCCTGTGGCAGGGCGGTGATGACGGTCCGTGGCGTCTTACCGCCTTCAGCCCGGCCGGTAACGCCGTCTTCCAACCCAATACCAAGTATCGCGGTCCCCAAATGGCCCAGGTTCGCTACGTGAAGGAGATCGCCTTCACGACGATCCAGGCCGAAGAGAGCGACCTGCTCAATAACAAACTCTCCATCGGGTACATCGACCCGAGCGTGCTGACGAGTCCGGCGCCGGCGCCCGGTCGCGTCGGACCCAACTGGGTCCCCCTGGCGTCGCACTATTCGCTGGTCACCGGTTCGGCGTGGAGTTTCAATTACGCCGCCTTCAACTTCACCTCGTCGGACCCCAACGGCGCGGCGGTCGATCAGCTCTACATCCGCCAAGCCCTGCAGTACGCCGTCGACCAGCGCAGCCTCATCGAAAGCGCCGACAAGGGCTACGGCTCGACGATCGACAGTCCGCTGCCTCCGAGGACGCCGGTCACGCTCAGCAAACCAGTCGCCAATCCGTACCCGTTCAATTTCGCCGCCGCTCGCACCCTGTTGAGCGCCCACGGTTGGACGCTGCAGAACGACGTGCAGACCTGCACGGAACCGGGCACCGGCGACGGGCAGTGTGGCGCGAACATTGCGCAGGGTTACCAGCTCAGTTTCAACGTCGTCTGGCCCGCGGGATCGGTCCCGCTCGACCAGACACTCACGTCCGAGATCATCAACTGGCAGTCGCTCGGCATTCTGATCACGCACAGCACCGACACCTTCAACAACGTCCTCAGTGACTGCACCGGGGCCAAGCCTTTCGAGATATGCGCCTGGGGCTACGGCTGGTCCTACGTACCGAGCGACGACCCGTCGGGCGAGTCGTTGTTCTTGCCCGGAGGCGACTTCAACGTGGGCACCTACGCCAACCCCCAAATGTCCTCACTCATCAGAGGTTCGATCTCCGGCACGTCCACGCTGAGCGCCTACGCCAATTTCGCGGCCCAACAACTTCCCGTGCTCTACCAGCCCCAGGCCAACTCGATCGTCGAAGTCGCTCGAGCGATCAAGAGTTCCGTAGGATTCACGCCGAATCCCTTGGGCGACTTCATGCCGGAGTACCTGCACTATTAGCGAGGCTGGCGCATGGGTCGAATGGGCCCCCACTCGCCGTCAAGACTTGCCGACGTCATGCGCACGTGGCGAACCGCGGGCGACCAGAATGCACCCCTTCCTGGTTTTGTACGGGCCCAAACGACCATCAATCAGGACTTTCGACGATGAATTCTCTGGTTGCCGCGATTTCACCCCGTGACCGGGGTGAAGACTCCCGAGATTTGTCATTTTTTCGCCCGGGGTGAACATTCTGGGCCTCATATTTGCGGATACAGTTGCCACTAATCCATCTGTGATGGAAAGACAAATCAAATGTGACCACTTCGGTGGTACTGGGAGGATATTTCATATGCATTTTGGACGCAAACTTCGACTAGCGGTCACGGTGGGCCTTTCGGCCTGTGCGTTATCGCTAGGTCTCATTGCTCCGACAGTGAGTGGCGCGAGCTCCGCTTCCGGAACCCTAACGTTCGCAGAAGGTGCTGGCGCTAATCCGAACTGGATCTTCCCCTATGAGTCGTGCCAGTACTGCTCGGTCGACAACATCAACCAGTTCCAGGACGAGATGTTCCGACCTCTCTACTGGTTCGGCCTCGGCGGCAGTGTCACCCTTGTCCCCTCGCTTTCACTCGCGAGCAGTCCCGTGTATTCGCACGGCAACAGGACGGTCACGCTCAAGCTGAAGGGCTGGAAGTTCGCTTCGGGCCAGGTTGTCAACGCCCAATCGGTCATGTTCTTCTTGAACATGTACAAGGCGCTGCCGGCTGACTTCTGGGGTTACAACCCGGGCTACGGCATCCCCGACCAGGTTTCCACCATCACCCACACCAAGATGACGGTCACCATCAACTTCAAGGCCGTCGTGAACCCACTGTGGATCACGAACAACTACCTGGACCAGGTCACGCCGTTCCCCGACACCTGGGACCGCACGTCTTCGGGCGCGAGGTCCACGTGCGCCACGGGCGCCTACGGCTCGGCCTCGAACAAGGTCGCCTGCACGAACGTCTACAACTACCTGAACACCCTCTCGAGCCAGACCACCAGCTACACCGGCAAGCTCTGGCAGAGCGGTGACACCGGTCCGTGGAAGTTGACGTCATTCGACAACTTGGGCAACTTGACGTTCCAGCCGAACTCGCACTACTCGGGTCCGGTAAAGCCGACGATCAAGTTCGTGAAGGAAGTTGCTTACACGACCACCCAGGCCGAAGAGAACGACCTCCAGGCCGGCAAGATCGACCTCGGATTCGTTGACCCGGGTGTCCTCACCTCGCCGGCCCCCGCGCCGGGCAAGGTCGGTCCCAACTGGGGCAACCTGGCGTCGCGCTACAACCTGGCGACCGGCATCATCTGGGGCTTCAACTACGCGCCGTTCAACTTCAGCACGAAGGACACGAAGGTCGACGCGGTGAACCAGCTGTACATCCGCCAGGCGATGCAAGAGGCAACCGACCAGGCCGGCATCATCAGTAACGTCTTCAAGGGTTACGGCTTCCCGTCCTACACGGCGCTACCGGCGATCGTCCCCGCGTCCATGGGCAAGGCGCCAGCCAACCCGTATCCGTTCAACCTCACAACCGCTGAGGGTCTGTTGACCTCACACGGCTGGACCAAGACCGGTGGCGTTATGACGTGCACCAGTCCGGGCACCGGCGCGACTCAGTGCGGCGCGAACATCACGCAGGGCTACACGCTGAACTTCAAGTTGGTCTACGCGAGCGGTTCGCCGGCTCTTACGCAAGAGATCACCGCCGAAGTCGCTGACTGGGCTCAGATCGGCATCGCGGTCGGCACCTCGACCGAGTCGTTCAACAGCGTGATCTCGGACTGCTCCAGCGGATCTGGCTTCCAGCTCTGCATGTGGGGCGGCGGCTGGACCTTCGTTCCGAACTACTTCCCGACCGGTGAGACGCTCTTCGCCGTCGGTGGTGGATTCAACGTCGGTGACTACAACAGCGCGACGATGACGGCAGACATCAAGGCCACAGACTTCGGTCACTCGAACCTGACGGCCTACGGCGCCTACACCGCGCAGAACCTGCCGGTCTTGTTCGAGCCAGAAGGTACGCCGACGGGTGAGATCATCAAGACGCTGCACAGCAAGATCGGTTTCGTTGGCAGCCCAATCCTGAACTTCATGCCGGAGTATTACTACTGGTAGAGATTCAATTGGACCGCAAAGTCCGCTAAAAAGGGCCCCCGCAAGGGGGCCCTTTTTTGTGGACTAGAAGGCTCTCTTCCGATCGACGCCACGGGGCCGGTGCCAATATTTTACGGGGAGGGCGCTGGTAGACTTCGCTCGTGTTCGCCTACGTCATCCGACGAATCATTCAGTCGTTCTTCGTGCTGATGATCGTGATGCTGTTCACGTTCAGCCTGCCCTACTTTCAAACTCACGGCATTGTCGCTCCGGCCTACACCGTGCTCGGCACCAAAGCGACGCCGTACAACGTTGCGGTTTGGGCCAAGCAGCACGGAATGGACGCGACCTACTTCCACCGATTCTGGACGTACTCCACTCAGGTCCTCTTCCACTTCAACCTGGGTCGTTCCTATAAGGAGAATTCCTCGGTGTGGGGAATCATCAGTCTCTACGTGCCCCGCACGATCTGGTTGGCCGCCGTCTCGTTGATTTTGACCACCATCATCGCGATTCCGCTCGGGATCTACCAGGCTTCACGTCGCAACACGGTGGGTGACTACACGGCCACGGGCGTCGCCTTCGTTCTTTACGCCATGCCGAACTTCCTTCTGGCCATGTTGTTGCTGGACGCGTTCAGTTTCCATTTTCCGCACCTGCCCAACTCACCCCCGCAAGGCGTCCAGGCCTGGGCGATCTTCACGGACCCGGTGGGATTCATCCTGCCCGTGGCCGCCTTGACCATGCTCTCGGTGGCCGGCCTCAGTCGATACATGCGTGGCACGGTCCTCGAAGTCTTGGTCCAGGACTACGTTCGCACCGCCAAGGCGAAGGGCTGCAGCGGTCGTCGAACTCTCTTCAAACACGCCTTCCGCAACGCCTTGGGGCCCATCATCGTCCTCTTGGGCCTTTCCATCCCCGCACTTTTGGGCGGCGCACTCATTATTGAGAGCGTCTTCAACTATGAGGGTCTCGGCATCCAGACCGTCTTCGCGGCGACGAACCTCGACCTGCCCACGGTGCTCGGCATCACTCTCCTCGTCGCCATATTGACGCTCCTAGGCAACCTCTTGGCTGACGTCGCCTTGGGCCTCGTCAATCCGCGCATTCGCATCGAAGGGAACTCCCGGTGACCGACCTCACGGAACGCGAGCGCGAGCGCGTCGCGCTTCTGGAGCCAGCGGACTCTGCGATCTCTCTGAATACTGATGACGAGATTGTCCCAATGTGGAAGCAGCGCCTGCGTATCTTCGTGCACAACAAACTGGCCATCGCTTCGGTCCTCTTCTTGTTAATCACGGTTGGTTCGTGTTTCCTCGTGCCCCTCTTCCACCCGACGAACCAGACGAACCAGGCCCTCACCTTCGGCCTGCCCTGGAACCAAGCACCGTCGTGGCACCACTGGCTCGGCACCGATAGCTCCGGTTTCGACGAATTGGGGCGCATCTTCTTCGGCGGCGAATACTCGCTGACGCTGGGCTTCTTCGCGGGCTTCATCACCATCGTGGTGGGCACCACCTACGGCATGATCTCCGGTTTCGCTGGCGGTGTGACCGACACCATCATGATGCGTATCATCGACGCCTTCTTGTCGATCCCCTACATCTTCCTCTTGATCACCCTGATTTCCATCTTCAACCGTTCGACGGTCTTTTTGATCTGCATCATCGGCTTCACGCTGTGGTGGGGCAACGCCCGCATCATTCGAGGTGACGCGCTGCTCATTCGCAACCTCGAATACTCGCAGGCCGCGACGGCGATGGGTGCCCGTAAATGGCACATCATTCGCCGTCACGTCTTCCCGAACTCGATCAGCAACATCGTGACCGTGGCGACGTTCTCGATCGCCGACGCCATCTTGTTCCTCTCGGCGCTGGGGTTCTTGGGACTGGGCATCCAGGCCCCGCCGACCGACTGGGGCACGATGCTCCAGGCCGGCACCTCCCAAATTCAAAACGGCTTCTGGTGGGAGATCTACCCCCTGGCGCTGATCTTCATCCTGGTGGTCGTGTCGATCAACTACATCGGTGACGCGCTGCGCGACTGCTTCGAAGTGCGACTGCTCGAGCGCTAGTCGTTCCGGTGGTGGCGTAGCCCACCGAACCGAACGGCGAGTGAGTACCTAGACGCGAACGGCGATGGAGACGGGCGTCTGCAACGGGAAGTGACAGGCGGCCTGCTGGTTCGCCCCGAAGTCGCGGAACATCGGCTCTTCGTTCGCACAGATGTCCTGGGCGTACTCGCAGCGCGTTCGAAAGCGACACCCGGAAGGCGGATTCACCGCTGACGGCAGTTCGCCCGTGACCTGCTTGCCGTGGCGGGCCCTCGCCTCCACCGGGTCGGGAACCGGAACCGCGTTCAAGAGGCCCTGCGTGTACGGGTGGGCCGGATGGCGGAAGACCGATTCGGCGTCGCCAATCTCGACGATCTTGCCGAGGTACATGACGCCGATGGTGTCGGCCATGTAATAGACCACCGCGAGGTCGTGGCTGACCATGATGTACGAAAGGTTGTGCTCGCGCTGCAGCTCTTTCATCAAGTTCAGTATCTGCGCCTGGATCGAAACGTCCAGGGCCGAGACGGGCTCGTCGGCCACGATCAAACGTGGGTTGAGCGCCAGGGCCCGGGCGAAGCCGATGCGCTGGCGCTGGCCACCCGAGAATTCGTGAGGATATCGATCGGCGGCGAGCGGTTCGAGTCCGACCGCCAGTAACAGTTCCCTGACGCGGGCCCGGCGCTGGGCCTTCGTGCCGTCGCCTTGGACCAGCAGCGGTTCTCCCAAAATTTCGGAAACCTTCATGCGGGGGTTGAGCGACGAGTACGGGTCTTGGAACATCATCTGACGTTCGCGCCGTTCGGCGCGCGTCGGCTTGTGCTTGTGCGACGACACGACCTTGCCGTCGAACAACACGGCTCCGGCCGTCGGCGATTCCAGCCCGACGACCATGCGTCCGATGGTCGTCTTACCGCAACCGGACTCGCCGACCAGTCCGAACGTTTCGCCCTCGTTGATGGCGAACGTGACGTTCGAGACAGCGTGAATCGCGCCGACCTTATGGCGAATCAGACCGGCCTTCACCGCGAACTCCTTGGTGAGGCCTTCGACGCGAAGCAACTCTTTCGCGTTCACCTTCGCCACCACCTCGGCGCGCGTTTCGGTTCGCACGACGACGGCCTGTGGGCCGTCGACCGGATGGAAGCACGCGAACACGTGTTCATCGGTACCGGTCAATTCGGGCTCGACGTCGCGGCATTGGTCCGTGGCGTAGCGACAGCGTGGCGCGAAGCGACAACCAACGATCTCCTTCGAGAGGTCCGGCGGCAGTCCGGCGATCGACGCGAGTTCGTGCTTGGTGGCGTTTTCGAGGTTGGGCATCGACGCCAACAGGGCCTGGGAGTAGGGGTGGCGCATCGAGCGAAACAGATCGAACGTCGAGGCCTCTTCGGCCTTCTTACCGCCGTACATCACGACGACGCGGTCGGCGCGACCGGCGATGACGCCCATGTCGTGGGTGATCAAGAGAACGCCCATCTTGAGCTGCTTGCGCAGTGAGTCGATGATGTCGAGAATCTGGGCCTGGATGGTGACGTCCAGCGCCGTCGTCGGCTCATCGGCGATCAAGAGGTTGGGCTCGCAGACCAGTCCCATGGCGATGATGACGCGCTGCCGTAGTCCCCCGGAAAGCTCGAAGGGATACTGGTCGAGCCGCTCGGCCGGTCGGGGCATCTCGACCATGTCGAGGACTTCCAGAGCGCGCTTGCGGGCCTCTTCGTCCGTGGCGTCGTTGTGGATACGCAGTCCCTCGCCGATCTGACGCCCAATTTTCATCGTCGGGTTCAGCGAGCTCATGGGGTCCTGGGGGATCAGGGCGACCGATTGACCTCGCTGGCGCTGCATCTCCTTCTCGGTCAACGTCGAGAGGTCGACGCCTTCGAGTTCCACCGTGCCCGAGGCGATGTGGCCGTTGCCGGGCAGCAGGCGCATGATGGCCAGGCCGGTCGTCGTCTTTCCACAGCCCGACTCACCGACCAGACCGACGCATTCGCCGGGGTCAATTTCGATTGAGAAGTTGTCGACTGCGGTAACGAATGACTTTCGAGTGGAAAACTGGACTTGAAGATCTTTTACGGTGAGCAGCGACGCCATGGTCTGTCAATCATATCCGTACGAGCAATATTCAGAAGTGCGCGCTGTCACGCCCTCGGCCCGAAAATTAGCGGTTATTGGGCCATTCGCTCGGGTAGTTGCCACGAATGTCGATGGTGGACGGTCTGGCCCAATCGTCGAATCGCCTCCATGTGCATTTTGGCCCCATAACCCTTGTTGCTCGACCAGCCGTAGTCGTTGAAGTCGCGATCCAACTCGACCATGAAGCGGTCTCGATGAACCTTGGCCAACACCGAGGCGGCGGCAATGGACGCACAGCGTTGGTCACCTTTGACGATCGTGGTGGCGGACATAGTGCGATACGAGAGGGCCGGCGCCCGCCGAACGCCAAAGCGGATGTTCTGCGGGGCGCGCAGCAGATTGAACGATCCGTCGATCAAGGCGACGCTCGGACGAACTCGAAGGGCGTCGAGTGCGCGCGTCGCGGCGACCGCCAACGCGAGCCTCAGTCCCCACGCGTCAATCTCTCCGGCGCTCACTGATCCGAGGGACCAGTCAGCGGCCCATGCCTCGAGCGGACCAACGAGGGCTTGGCGCTGGGGGGGCGACAACAGTTTCGAGTCGTTCAACGACTCCGGCGGCGCTGCAGCGCCCGTCAACACGACGGCACCCAGGACCATGGGGCCGGCTAGAGCACCGCGTCCGACCTCGTCAATGCCGACGACGATCTCTCCTCGGTCCAACAACTCTCGTTCGTGGACGAGCCAGTCCGATTGCAACGTCGACACGCCTCAACAGTACCGAAGGGCCCCTCACGTAACATGCTTTCTCGTGACCTCCGACGCGTACCTCATTCCGCTGAAACGCTTTGACCTCGCCAAGGACCGGCTTCGCGTCAACAACGCCGCGTCGGTCACCGAACTGGCGCAACAGCTCGCGACGCACGTGATTGCCAATTGTGCGCCGCGACACACGATCGTACTCAGTGAAAGCGATGAGATCTCTCAATTCGCCTCCGCACAGGGATGCGAGGTTCTGCGCTCTGACGCCAAGCACCTCAACGACGCCGTTCAGCGGGCGTACGGAGCCCTCCAGAGCCGATTTGAACGCCTCATCATCGTTCACGGCGACCTGCGTCATCCCGAGGGACTCGGCAACTTCGAGCCCGGGGAGGGAATAACGATCGTCACCGATCATCACGGATTAGGAACCAACGTCATGGCACTACCCACCGGACTGAACTTCCATTTTTCCTACGGCGCGAACTCGGCGTGGTTGCACCGACGCGAGGCCGAGCGACTGGGTACGCCTGTCGCATTGGTTACCGACAGCCCCTGGCGCTTCGACGTTGACGAGCCGGACGATTTGGACCGGTAACGGCGTTCGAGGGGGGCCATAGGCCCCCCTCGAATCACAAATCCCTGATGGGACTTTACTTCTTCCTAGCGGCAGCCTTCTTAGCAGCAGGACGCTTCTTCGCGGCCTT
>PNAH01000035.1:12852-41177 GCA_003170315.1 Acidimicrobiaceae bacterium | reverse complement strand
ACCACGCCAACATCGTGCCGTGGTTCCAGTTGCGCGAACAGACGGGCGTCGAGGTTCGTTTCATCCCGACGACCGACGACTACCGATTGGACCTTTCGCGACTCGATGAATTGATGCGGGGGGTGAAACTACTTTCGATCACCGGCATGTCCAACGTCTTGGGCACGATCAATCCGATCAACGAGTTGGCTGGAGTCGCGCATCGTCACGGTGCCTTGATCGCGGTCGACGGCGCACAGTCGGTCGCGCACTTGCCGACGGACGTCGTCGCGCTCGATATCGATTTCTTGATCTTCACCGGCCACAAGATGCTCGGACCGACGGGCATCGGCGTCTTTTGGACTCGCGAGGACATCTTGGATTTGATGCCGCCCTTCCTGGGCGGTGGCGGAATGATCGCCGACGTGCGAACCGACGGCTACACGCCGGCCGACGGACCGACCAGGTTCGAGGCCGGCACGCCGCCCATCGCCGAAGCAGTAGGACTGAACGCCGCCGTCCTCTACCTCGACGGGCTGGGCATGACCAACGTCGTGCGACACGAACGCGCGTTAGCCGAAGATTCGCTCACGAGACTGGCGCTGGAGTTCCAGGGTCGCGTGCGCGTCATCGGCCCGAGCGATACCACTGATCGCGGCGGCGTCATCAGTCTCGACGTCGAGGGTGTGCATCCCCACGACGTCGCCCAGGTGCTCGACCAGTTCGGCGTGTGCGTGCGACCGGGTCACCACTGCGCCAAGCCCCTCATGCGTCGCTTCGATCTCGCGGCCACGGTGCGCGCTTCCTACGGGCCCTACTCCCTCGCCAAGGACACTGACGTGCTGATCGAAGCGCTCGGTCACGCGGTGAAGATGTTTGGGTAGCGCCGTGTCGAACCTTGGCTCGAACCTCGACGACCTATATCGCGAGATCATTCTGGACCACTACCGTTCGCCGCGCAATCGCGGCGAACTCGATTCGCCGCCGGCGATTCGCGTTGAAGGGTTCAATCCTCTGTGCGGCGACGAGATCGTCGTTTACCTCGACGTGGAAGACGGCGTCTTGAAGAACATCAAGATGGTGGGCAGTGGTTGCTCTATCTCGCAGTCCTCGGCTTCGTTGATGAGCGCCGCGGTCAAGGGAAAGACGCTCGAGCAGGTGCGCGAGACCATCGCCACGTTCAAGCAACTCATGACGGTCCAGGAGTCGACCCTGGCCCACGAAGGCGAATCGCCCAAAGTCGACCTTCGCGCCCTCGGCGAGCTGGCCGCGCTCCAGGGCGTCATTAAATTCCCGGTCCGCATCAAGTGCGCGACCTTGGCGTGGAACGCCCTGACGCAAGGACTCGACGAGCTGAACTGACTCAGCTCGGCGTGCAGGGCACCGGGTCGAAGCTCGGCAGGGTGAACGTCGGATTCGTGGTCGTGGTCGTGGGCGCGTGGTGATGTTTCGTGGTCGTGGTCGTGCGAACCGTCGTGGTGGTCGTCGGCGCGATGACCGGCGGCATCGGAGTCTGCCCCGCGGCGTTCGGTGGGGGGTTCGTCGGCCGGAGCAGGGAACTGCCAAAGATGCTGATCAGCGACTGCTCAGCTTGGGGTTCTTCGACGACTTCAACGTCGGCTCCGTTGACCGTGGCCGGAAGCTCCGGCAGCGTGAAGGTCTGCATAGCGTTCGAGTTGTAGCCGTGGAACTTGAGCGCCAGACCGATCAGTTCGTTCAACGAGAAGGTGTCGTCGATGGTGATGCCTTTGGGCAGGTTGGAGAGGAAACCGTTCATGGCGAACGGGTCAGCCAATTTACTCTTCACTCGTTCGAACATCGCTCGCAGGAACGACGTCTGGCGATCGATGCGCCCGAAGTCACTCGTGCCGTCATAGGTAAAACCGTCGTTGAGCAGCTCGGCGTTGATGGCGCTGTCCGTCATGTGGGCGAAGTCTTTTCTGTTCGGCCACACGGGATGACCATTGAGCGCGTAGTAGTAGTGACGACTGCGCGCGACCGCGAGCGCCTGGAAACCGTTGACGAGTTGACAGCCGGGATGGGTGATCTCGAGGCCGGAGTTCGGATCGATGACCGGGTATCGGAAGTCCAGATAGACGCCGCCGATAGCGACCGCGGAGTTTATGAGACCACTGAAGTTCACTTGGACGACGTGATTGATCGTTATCCCCAAGTTCGCCTTGATCGTCTGGACCAAGAGTCCCGGTCCGTTGGCGTAGTTGACGTTGATGCGGTTGAACTGGCCGTACAAGGTTTGGTTAGCGAGCAACGTCACCTCGGTGTCGCGCGGGATGGAGAGG
Source organism: Acidimicrobiaceae bacterium (assembly GCA_003170315.1). GTDB lineage: Bacteria > Actinomycetota > Acidimicrobiia > Acidimicrobiales > RAAP-2 > RAAP-2. The sequence goes on along the minus strand of PNAH01000035.1, from coordinate 38,898 downwards.
ATCGTGATGGTGCGCGCGACCGGGTTGACCCGGATGATCTTGATCACGTCACTGCGCTGGCCACCCACCGAGTTACCGCTCGCTCCGGTTTGACGGGCGACGGCGCCCGAGAGTCCCGCGCGCGAATCCGAACCGATGGCGAGGATATTGAACGGCTGTCCCGGAACCGGGTAGGTGATATGGGGAACGTGGATCCGCGGGATCGCGTCGAATCGCCAGTTGGCGTAGAGGTAGCCGCCGCCCAAGACGCCGACGATGAGCACGATGACCGACACGCCCGCGATGAGCCACGCTCGTCCACGGCGGCGCCGACGACGTCGCTTGGGAGTCCGGCCCGACTGGCGCTCGACGGCGTCGCCCAACGCCATGAGCCGACCTTCGTTGGCCAGGGCTCGTCGTTTGGCGCCAGAAGATCTCTCTGAAGGGCCCCGAGGAGCGCCGTTGCTTCCGTCAGCCATCCGTCGAGTTTAACCGTCGGTCTAACAACGTCGGGGTCACGCCGACGTGACACGGAACGGTTCGTAACCGTCGCGTTCGAGAATCTCAGAAAGTTCGGGCCCGCCCGTCGCCACGACGCGGCCCTCGCTGAGCACGTGGATTCTGGTGGGCGTGAGTTCTTGCAACAGTCGCTTGAAGTGCGTAATCGCCAAGATGCCGCACTCCCACTCACCGCTCGCCAGTGACAATCGTCGCGCCACGGCACCGAGCGCGTCGACGTCGAGTCCGGAGTCGATCTCGTCGAGCACGGCGAACTTCGGACGCAGCAATCCGAACTGCACGATCTCGGCGCGCTTTCGTTCACCGCCCGAAAGGTCGACGTTGACGAACCGGTCGAGGACCTCGGGACGCAGTTCCACGCGATCGGCCTCGTCGCGCATGCGTTGGCGCAGATTCGTGGGATCGACGCCGGCGGCCACCAAGAGGTCGAACGGACGAACGCCGGGCACCTCCAGCGGCTGTTGCATCGCCAACAACAGACCGTGACGCGCACGCTCCGTCGGCGAGAGGTTCAAGAGTTCCACGTCGTCGAGGCGCACCGAACCGGACAGGACGGTGTAGCCCGGGTGCCCGGTGAGGGCGTGGGCCAACGTGGACTTGCCCGAACCGTTCGGACCCATGATGACGTGGACCTCGCCGGTCCTCATGAAGAGGTCGAAGCCCTTCAGGACCTCTTTACCGGCCACTTCCACGCGCAGACCCTCGATGGTCAGGGTGGAGGTCACGGGAGGACGACCTCCAGACGACCGTCGAAATTGCGAACGTCGTAGTGCGCCACCGGTCGCGTCGCGGGCAACGACGTCGGTTCGCCGTCCTTCAGTCGAAACATCGATCCGTGGCGAGCGCACTCAATCTCGCCTGCTTCACAGTCCACTTCGCCTTCGGCGAGACTGAAGTCCTCGTGGCTGCAGCGGTCGTCTAAGACGTAGACGTCGTCCTCGATGCGAACAACCACCAGGATCCGGCTCTCGACGTGAATCTGGCGCGGCACGCCGCTTTCGTAGTCGCTTAGCTGTCCGATGTCGACGGCGCTCAAGGCGTCACCACGTTGACGGTCGCCAGGACCGACGTCACGTCACGTTCCACGAGTTCGGCCAACTCCGGAGGCAGGTTGGCGAGCATCTCGTAGAAGAAACCCTGGATCATGAGTCGCTCGGCGTCTTCACGGCCGACGCCCCGCGATTCCAAATACCAGCGCTGCAGTTCATCCAGCGGTCCCACGCTCGACGCGTGCGCGCACATGACGTCGTTCTCACGAATGTCCAGGTTGGGCACGCTGTCGGCGTGGGCCCGGGGTGAGAGCAACAGGTTGTGGTTGGTCTGGCGCGCGTCGGTGCGCTTGGCGCCCTTTTCGATCTCGATCAGTCCGGTGTAGACCGAACGGGATTGGTCCGCGACCGCGCCCTTGGAGAGCAGCGTCGAACGCGAGCGAGCACCGGTGTGCATTTGATGGGTACGAAAATCGTGCACCTGGTCGCCGGAGCCGAGGAACGTCGTGCGCAGTTCATTCTCGGACCCGGCGCCGCGCATCTCGGCGTCGTTGCGCGAGCGGTTGTAGTGGGCGCCGATGCCGACGACGGCCTGACGCAGTCGCGCGTCGCGGCTCACGAAGCCCGTCGTTCGAGCAACGTGCCAGGCGCTCTGGTCCAGTCGCTGGTAAGTGATGAGTTGCAGCGACGCGTTGTCGCCGAGTTGGTACTCACTGAGCGGCACCACGAGGGCGTCGGCACCCCCTTCGAAATATTCCACGATGGTCGCGCTAGCGCCTCGCCCGAGTTCGATTTGGGTGCGCGAGAACGACGCCGTCGAATTCGACACGTTCAAGACCACGATGGGTTCTTCGACGTTCACGCCGGCGCCCACGCGAATCACCGTCGTCGCCGGGGTGAGGGCGGCGTTCAGGACCGCGAAGGTGTCGCTCTCGTAGCGCTCGATGAACGACGGACCGGCCAGGGACTGCGAGGACTCGACGACCGCGACTTCCACTCCCTCGAGGGCGGCGCCGGTGCTCACGCAGAAACCGTCGACCACGCGTACCACCAGACCCGCTCGCTCGCACAGTTGGGCGGCGAACGCCGAATCCGAGCGCGTGGTGGGCTCACCCGGGACGTCAAATCGGTCGAGGACGAAATCCTTCAAGGGGGCGTAACGCCAGACTTCGTCATTGGTGGTCGGGAGTCCCGCCAATTCGAAGGCCCCCCAGGCCCGCTGGCGAGAGGCCGCGTCGGGGCGCTCGGCGATGAAGGCGGCGGCTGAATCAGCGAAGATTTTCATAGATATCGGGACCCAGGCAGTGTACTGGGCGCCCTTCATTATCCATCGAAGTCGGTCCTAGGCTGAGGTCGATTCGAACAAGGAGTGATGTGGAGTTTTCCTCGGACGTACTAACCCTTGACGTCGACGCTCACGTCGCGACGTTGTGGCTCGATCGAGAAGAGGCGCGCAATGCCATGGGAAGTGCGCTGTGGCGCGACCTGCCGCTCGCCGCCGCGGCGGTCTCGAGCGTCAAGGACATTCGCGTGCTCATCATCGCGGCGAAGGGACCACACTTCAGTGTCGGGCTAGACCTGAAGGAGTTCGGTGGTGGCTTCAGCTCCCCCGCGACCTCGAAGTCCCGGGCCGCGTCGAACGCCCAGTCCTACGCGGGGGTGCGAGCGATGCAAGCGTCCGTGACGTCGATCGCCGATCTGGCGGTGCCGGTCATCGCGGCGATTCACGGATACTGCATCGGTGGGGGCGTCGATCTGGTCAGCGCCTGTGACCTGCGCCTGTGCGCCCGTGACGCCAAATTCTCCGTACGCGAGACGAAGGTCGCGATCGTCGCCGACCTCGGTTCGCTACAGCGACTGCCCAAGATCATGGGCGCCGGCCACGTGGCCGAACTGGCTTACACCGGCAAGGACATTGACGCGGCGCGCGCGCTCGCCATCGGTCTCGTGAACGCGGTCTTCGACACTCGTGACGACCTGCTCGCCGGTGCACGCGAACTCGCAATGGACATCGCGGGGAACTCGCCACTAGCCGATCAGGGCACCAAGGCCGTGCTCGCCGCCAATGACGGTCGAAGCGTTGATGAAGGTCTGGAGTTCGTCGCGAGATGGAACACGATGTACTTACAGAGCAACGACCTGCGCGAGGCGATGACGGCCTTCGTGGAGAAGCGAACGCCCGTCTTTCACGGCGACTAGCGCTTCCAGAACTTCCAGCCGCGCTGCTTGCGCTCCATCTCGTCGAGTTCTTTGCGTCGCTCTTCGTACATCTCGGGCGCCACGTTGTTGACGATCTCACTGGCCATGTTGAGCAGCTCGCGCCGTTCGTCCAAACTGGCGCTCGTTTCGGGCGCCTTCTCAACCGGACGGTCGACCAGTGAACCGTGAGACCAGCCCACGTCGGCCAGGCGGCGTTCGTAGGTGATGCAGTTCTCCGGGCACGACCAGGGCTGGTCGGGGGCGTTACCGATCACGCAGAACCGCGCGACCTCCCCGGACTGGTAGGTCCGACTCTGAAAGTGTTTGCACTCTTCGCGCATTCCCATGCTCCTATTCTTCCACGTCGCGCCGGCAAATTTGCTAAGAATTGCGAATGCTCGGGCGCCGAATCGACGAAAGACCGCTGGTCGGCGAGGAATTGTCGGCGGTTATCGCGCTGTCCAGTCGGGCCTTTTTCGATGATCCTTTTTTCAGCTACCTGTTACCGGACGACGATCTTCGACGTTCACGCCTCCCGATTTTCTTCCGATCCGTCTACACCCACATGGGTGTGCATGGTCGAATCGTGACCGTGCGCAACGACGCCGACGAAGCGTTGGGCGTCGCCGCGTGGTTGACGACCGGCGGCTATCCGTTGCCCATCACACTGCAGCTGAGTCAGATTCCGTCCTCGCTGCGGGCCTTCTATCGGCGTCCTCGCGCCATCGCGACCGGCAACCGTTACGTGGCGGCGTTGGCGCGCGCGCACCGCAAGGATCCCCACTGGTACCTGATGGTGCTCTGCGCCGATCCGCCCGTCCAGCGAAGCGGGGTCGGCACGATGCTGCTCGAGCACGCCTTCGACCAGGTCGACCGCGAAGTTGTGGGCAGCCACTTAGAGACGCCACGACACGAGAACGTCGCGTACTACCAGCGATTCGGCTACGAACTGATTGAGACCTTGACCCCGGTCGAAGGCGGCCCGCCGTACTACACGATGTGGCGAGCGCCTCGTTAGCCGATCGAGCCTTCCATCTGCAGCTCAATCAAGCGCGACCACTCGACGGCGTACTCCATCGGCAGCGTGCGCGTGACGGGCTCGATGAAGCCGTTCACAATCATGCCCATGGCTTGCGCCTCGGTAAGTCCACGACTCATGAGGTAGAACAACTGGTCGTCACCGATCTTCGACACGGTCGCCTCGTGTCCGATCGACGCGTCTTGCTCACCGACCTCCATGTAGGGCTTGGTCTCGGAGATGGACTGCTCGTCCAAGATCAACGCGTCACAGCGAACGAAGCTCTTGGCGCCGGTCGCCCCCTCTTCCACCTTTACCAGGCCGCGGTAGGTCGTCTGTCCGCCGTCTTTCGAAATGGACTTCGAGATGATCGTCGAAGTCGTCTCGGGCGCGCAGTGGATCATCTTGGCGCCGGCGTCTTGCACCTGACCCGGACCGGCGTAGGCGACCGAGAGGACCTCGCCCGAGGCCTTCGGGCCCATCAGGTAGACCGACGGGTACTTCATCGTGAGTCGTGAGCCGATATTGCCGTCAATCCATTCGACGTGCGATTCGGCTTCGGCGCGGGCGCGCTTGGTCACCAGGTTGTAGACGTTGTTGGACCAGTTCTGGATCGTGGTGTAGGTGATCCGCGCGCCGGGCAGCGCGACGAGTTCGACGACCGCCGAGTGCAGCGAGTCGGTCGAATAGACCGGCGCCGAGCAGCCCTCGACGTAGTGGACCTGCGATCCCTCGTCGGCGATGATCAGCGTGCGTTCGAACTGACCCATGTTCTCGGTGTTGATACGGAAATAGGCCTGCAACGGTTGGTCGACGTTGACACCGGGCGGCACGTAGATGAACGACCCCCCGCTCCACACCGCGGAGTTCAGGGCGGCGAACTTGTTGTCGTTCGGAGGAATGATCGTGCCGAAGTATTTGCGCACCAGGTCGGGGTACTCGCGAACCGCGGTATCCATGTCGCAGAACAGCACGCCCAGGCGCTCTAAGTCCTCGCGGTTGCGGTGAAAGACCACTTCGGACTCGTACTGGGCGGTGACGCCCGCTAAGTACTTGCGCTCGGCCTCGGGGATGCCCAGGCGCTCGTAGGTGTTCTTGATGTCGTCGGGCAGGTCCTCCCACCGGTCGACCTGATTTTCGGTCGGCTTGATGTAGTAGTAGATGTCGTTGAAATCCAGGTCCGGCATCCGATCGGCGAACCACGGCACCATCGGCTTCTTCTCGAACTTCTTCAGGGCACTGAGGCGGAAGTCGAGCATCCACTTCTCTTCGTTCTTGATGCCCGACATCTCACGGACGATCGCTTCGTTGATGCCCTTCTTCGGTTTGAAGACGGGAATCTGGTCGTCCGACCAGCCCAGTTGGTACCGGCTGAAATCCAGATTGTCGACTGACATCGCTCTCCCTTGGGATAATCCCTACGTCCATAGTACTAACTCGAGAACGGGACATGTCAACAAATAAGGCAAAGTAGAGCGGTGCCTACTCCCCCGACCGCCCCGAAACGTCCTTTTCAAATCGCCCGTCACGGCCACGTCCGCGAGGACCCCTACTACTGGTTGATGGACCGCGACGACGAAACGGTCCTCGCCCACTTGCGCGCCGAGAACGAATTTCTCAACCAGAGCATTGGCGACCTGAAGCCCCTCGAAGACGAGCTGTTCGAAGAGATCAAGAGTCGGATCGAAGAGACCGATATCTCCGTGCCGGTTCGAAAAGGGCCGTGGTGGTACTTCGAGCGAACGCGCGAAGGTCTCAACTATCCACTCAGCTGTCGAGTGCCAGCGATCGGTGACGACCTCACACCGCCGGAAATCGATCCGTTGACCACGCTCGCCGGCGAGCAGGTGATTCTCGATGAGAACGAAGAGGCCGGTGACCGTGACTACTTCGCCGTCGGCGTTCTCGCCGTGAGTCCGAACGACGACTGGGTCGCGGTCGGGACCGACTTCGACGGCGACGAACTTTTTCACGTGACGGTGCGCCCGTTGGCCGGACAGGCCGGCGTGAACGATCAACTCGACGACGTCTACTACGGCTTCGCGTGGGCCACGGACGGCCGTCATTTTTTCTACACGCGCACCGACGACGCCAAACGACCGTTCCAGCTCTGGCGTCACGAACTCGGGGCCGATCCGAGCACTGACGCGCTGATTTTTGAAGAAGACGACGCGCAGTTCAATCTCTCGGTGGGTCGTAGTCGCGACGACGCGGTCATTGTCGTCCAACTCGGATCGTCTATGACGACTGAGATGCACTACCTCGCGGCGGACGATCCGACGAGCGAGTTGACGATGCTCGAGGCCCGCCGTCACGGCATCGAATACGGCGTCGAACACTTCGTGGACGAACGCGGCGTCGCGTGGTGGTTGAAGGTGACCAACGAGGGCGCGACCGACTTTCGACTGCTAGTCCGCGAGGTCGACGGCGGCGAGTGGCGCGAAGTGATCCCCGAGCGTCGCGGGTCGCGCCTCGACGGCGTCGACGCCTTCAAGTCGTTCTTCGCGATCAGCGAACGACACGACGGGGGCGCGGCCGTTCGGCTCGTGACGGCGTTGGGCGGCTCCGATCCTTTCGGTGACAGTCTTCTCGAGCGTTCGTGGATGGTCGAGGGGCTGGCGAGCCCCAGTACCGTTTCGCTCTCGGCGAATCCGAACTTCGACACGTCCCAACTGCGGGTGTCGATCACGTCACTGGTCACGCCTCGATTGGTGGCCGACGTCGTCATCGCCACCGGAGAGACGATCGTGCGCAAGCAGCAGATCGTCCTCGGCGGTTACGACGCGACGGCGTACGTCACCGAACGACTGTGGGTCACGGCGAGTGACGGCGTGCGCATCCCGGTCTCGGTGGTGGGGCGTAAGGATCTCATCGACGTCGGCGCCGACGGCGAACTGCGGGCTCTCGCGGCCTCACCGTTCCTGCTCTACGGCTACGGCAGCTACGAGATCTCCATCGATCCGTCGTTCTCGTCGCTTCGACTTTCTTTGCTCGAACGCGGCGTCATTTTCGCGATCGCCCACATTCGAGGCGGCGGCGAGATGGGCCGCTCCTGGTACGAAACGGGCAAGCTGGCCCAAAAGCCGACGACCTTCAGTGACTTCGTGGCGGTCGCGCGAGAGCTCATTCGAAGAAGCTGGACGACGAGCGAGCTGCTCGCGATTCGCGGAGGGTCGGCCGGCGGCCTCTTGATGGGGGCCGTCATGAATCTGGCGCCCGAGCTCTTTCGCTGCGTCGTTGCCGACGTGCCCTTCGTAGACGCGCTGACGACGATGCTCGACGCGACCCTCCCGCTCACCGTCGGTGAGTGGGAGGAGTGGGGTAATCCCGACGCCAGCGCGACGGCCTATCGCACGATGAAGAGCTACTCCCCCTACGACAACGTCGTGGCGACGAACTCGGACGGCACCGAGCGCGTCTATCCGCACCTCTTCGCGTCAGGTGGACTCAACGACCCGCGGGTCGGTTTCTGGGAACCGACCAAGTGGGTGCTGAAACTTCGAGACGCCAACGCCCAGAACGTCGCCTACCTGAAGACCGAGATGGGGGCGGGCCACGGCGGGCCTTCCGGGCGTTACGACGCGTGGCGCGACGAAGCGCAGGTCCTGGCCTGGACGTTGAACGAGATCGCCGACCTATGACGAGACGAAGGACAACACCAGCGTTGTCGGCAACGGTGACGGAAAGACCACCGGCTTTCCGGCGACCGTGACACTCGCGCTATGGGGCGCACCGATGGTGATCTGAGAATCGCCGACCATTTGGAGTGACTCGTGGTTGCCCGTCGCGACGGTGCCCTGCCACTCGAGCGTGCTGAGGGGTCCCATTTTGTACACGGCCCACGTCGGTCCGAGCGCACCCTTCACGATGACGGCGTACTTCTTGAGCGGCACCCGATACGTCGCGATCTGACCACTCGTGGACGTCGCGACGAACGATGACGGGAGCGCCAAGGTCGTGGTCGTCGTAGGAGGTCTCGTGGTCGTGGTCGTGGTCGAACCGGACTTCGATGGCCCGCGCTGAAGATAGAGACCGATCGCACCCGCGATCACGATGACGATCAACGCAATGATGGCGACGCGAAGTCCCGAGTAGGAAGTCGATCGCCGCGCCGACTTCGAAAGGGCCCACTTTTCGTTGTGGCGTAGTTGCGTCGGCACCACTTCCCCGTCGCCCGGCATTTGGGACTCGCTGAAGACGTAGTCGCGATCGGATTCGAGGCGCGGTCGAAGGGGCTCGGGGCGGCGCGTCGAATCAAGAGGACCGTCGAGCAAGCGAAATCCCTTCGACGGCGCGTAGGGCGAGGGCGGTGGCGACATCAGTCGTCGCTCGACCGGCTGGGAGAGTTCTCGGATTTCGTCGCGTCGAAGTTTTCGAATCCGCAGGGCCGCAATCGCGACCACCACCACGACGACCACCACGATGAAGATTTTGACGGCGAGCGCCATCAGCGCCTCATTCGAGCATCAACGGGACTGACGAGAGTCATCACGCTTGGAATCGTAGTTAAGTCTCGATTCAGTCGAATCCGGCGAATCGGCCGCGATAGAAAACCAACGGTGCGCCGTGATGACTCACTCCGTACTGCGCCGCCACCACGACGATGTCGTGGTCACCCTGGGACGTGACGAGCTCGATTCGACCCTCCAAATGCGCGAGGGCCCCCTCAATCAACGGCGAGCCACTCGGAGCGGGTGACCAGCTGATCCCGGCGAACTTCTCGGCGCCCGATTTCCCGAAGACCCGCGCCACGGCCTCCTGATCAGAAGAGAGAATGTTGATGCCGACGACGCCCACGTCACGCGCTCGGGGCCACGAGTGGCTGGCCGACAGGGCCGAGAACGAGATCAGCGTGGGCTCGAGCGAGAGGGCGCCAAAGGTCTGACAGGTGAAGCCGACCGGCCCTTCGGGCGTGGCGGCCGTGACGACGGCGACGCCGGTGACGAAATGTCCGAGGACCTCTTTAAAGCGCGCGACGTCGATGGAACTCACGACGTTGAGGTTACCGAGGACGCCGCCGGCGCCGAGCGGCGAAGACTTCCCTACTCTCCGCTCAAGTGCACGAGTCGTCCCCGACGTTCGACGAGACCATCAGCCACCAGTCCGGCGATGAGGGCGGCGCCACGATCCGCGTCCATTGCAACGCACGCCGACAGATGTTGCATGGAGCGAGGACGCTCGCGCAACGCCGCGATCACGCGCCCGCGGGCCTCGCGATTTGATCCGTGAAACTTCGGCTGCGCTCGAGACACTCCGGCGCTTCGCGGCGCGGGGTCCGGTCCACCTTCGCGGTTCCATTTACAGACGCGAGCCACGGGACAGAGCGCACAGCGGGGCGCCGAGGTGCAGAACTGGGCCCCCAGGTCCAACAGGGCCTGGTTGAACGACGCCGCGTGCGATCGGGGCAACAGTTCGTTCGCTTCTACGCGGGCGTCGCTCACGCTCAGCGTTCGATTGGCGAGAGCGCGCGCGAGCACGCGACCGACGTTGGTGTCCACGACGGCGACCGCGCGTCCGAAGGCGAACGAGCCGATGGCGTTCGCGCTGTATTCGCCGATCCCGGGAAGGCGCCGCAGGTCCGCCACCTCACTCGGCACCGCACCGTCAAATTCGTCGCGAATCATTTTCGCCGCGTCGTGCAGGGCTTTAGCCCGGCGGTGATAGCCGAGGCCGCTCCACAGTCGCAGTACGTCGGACAGAGGCGCCTCGGCGCACGCGGCGGGCGTCGGAAACGCTTTCAGAAACCTCGTCCAGGGATCGATCACCCGCGACGTTTGCGTCTGTTGAAGCATGACCTCGCTGACCAGCACGGCCCACGGATCGGCGTGCGCTATCCACGGCAAGGGACGAGCGAGTTTCGCCGCCTTTCGACGCAGCGCTCTTCGAAACGCCGCGTGGTCGCTACGACCAGACGTCGCCACTGTACGGACGTTCTCGAACCGGAGCGAACTCTCGCTTCCAGACCATCACTTTGCGTCGGAAGTAACAGACCTCAAGACCGTCTTGATTGAAGCCTTTCGTCTCGACGGTGACGATGCCCCGGTCGTTCTTGGACGTCGAAGGGGTCTTCTCAAGGACCCTCGTCTCGGCGTAGATGGTGTCGCCGTGAAACGTCGGGTGACGATGGACGAGGGACTCGACTTCGAGATTCGCGATGGCCGAACCGGAGACGTCGGGCACGCTCATGCCCAGAACCAGTGAATAGACCAAGTTGCCCACCACCACGTTCTTATGATGCACGGTCTCGTGTTCGGCGAACCAGGCGTCGGTGTGCAGTGGATGATGGTTCATTGTGATCATGCAAAAGAGGTGGTCGTCGGCCTCGGTGATCGTCTTGCCGGGCCAGTGCTTGTAGACGTCGTCGACCTCGAACTCCTCGAAGTAGCGTCCGAAGGGACGTTCGAATGAACTCATGGGTCCATTCTCTCGCACAAAACGACCACGTCGAACTATTCGTCGACGCTCACCGGAAGCGCCGGACGCGTCGTAAAGGCGACCGTGCCGCCCGGCAACGAGTCGCCGTCGATCACCAAGCGCCACGTGAAGCGAGCGCCGTCTTGCAGGGGAATCGGTCCGAAGTTGACCGCGATCGGCACGTCGACCGGCGTTCCCACGGGCACGCCGTCGGGCGCCACCGCCGAGAAGTCGCCCCGCACTTCAATGGGCTGGGGCCCGTCGGGCGTATCGAAGCGCACCGGCTGTCCGTCGGCGTCTTCGAGGAACAACTCCCAGTGATGACTGGAGTTGAATTCGTGCCAATCGACCATCACTTTTATGGCGACGGCCGACGGCGTGGGATCCGGTCCGGTCACCGACCATCCGCCGCCCAGGATGTAGAGCTTGCCGTCGGCCACTTGGGCCGAATCGGCGAGGAGCATTGTCACATTCACGCTCCGAGCCTAGGTCTCACGGTCGCATTCCTCCCACCCGATACATTTCACCTATGACTCCCCTACTCGATCTCGCGCAGGCGTCGGAGTTGATTGCGCGCGCGCAGTCGGTGATCGACGGTGCGTTGGTGAATCTAAAACGCGGTGGCGGCGTCGACGCCCACCAAAGCCTCGCCTACGACGTGGCGCACGGAGCGAGCGCGGTCGCTACGGCTCGCGCCTCACTCGCCTACGCCGCCCACGGTGACGTCGAATCCCAACTGGTCGCGGCGTTCCTCGCCATCGCCTTGAGTGACCTGGCGACGAGAATCCTCGGACGCGAAACTCTCTGGGCCGTTGACGACGACTGGTACCGACCCTTCGCGTCGTTCGTCACGACCTACCGCGATCCTCAGTTCGTCGCGAGCCTCGCCGAAAGCCCCGGGCCGCGTCACCTCGGCGACGACTTCGAGATGGTCGCCGACACCTTTCACCGTTTCGCCCTCGAGCGGGTGCGCCCACACGCCGAACACGTGCACCGGACCAACGCCGACATCCCCGAGTCGGTGATTGCGGGGCTGGCCGAACTCGGCGGATTCGGTCTCTCGGTACCCGAGGAGTTCGGCGGCTTCGCGACCGGTGGCGAATCGGAGTACCTCGGGATGGTCGTGGCGACCGAGGAGCTCTCCTGGGGCGCCCTGGGCGTCGGCGGGTCGTTGATCACCCGTCCGGAGATCTTGACCCGGGCCCTGGTCAAGGGAGGCACGCTCGACCAGAAGCAACGTTGGTTACCCCGACTGGCGTCGGGCGAGGTCTTGGCGGCGGTCGCCGTGACCGAGCCGGACTTCGGCAGCGACGTCGCGGGCGTCACGACGAGCGCCACGAAGACGCCGGGCGGCTGGCTCATCAACGGGACCAAGACCTGGTGCACATTCGCCGCCCGGGCCGACGTCTTGATGTTGCTCGCGCGCACCTACGCCGACCGCGGTGCGGCGCACCGGGGCCTGTCCTTATTCCTGGTCGAGAAGCTCCAGGGCGAAAGCCACGGATTCATTCTGACCCAGGGCGCCCACGAAGGTCCGGGCCATGGGAGCGGGCGCCTCGAGGGACGTCCGATCGACACGATCGGCTATCGCGGCATGCACTCCTATGAACTGGCTTTCGAGCGCTGGTTCGTGCCCGACGCCGACCTGGTCGGGGGCGACGAGGGACTCGGCCGGGGCTTCTACTACCAGATGGCCGGATTCGAGAACGGGCGACTGCAGACAGCGGCGCGCGCCGTGGGCGTCATGCAAGCGGCCTACGAAGCGGCGCTCGCCTACGCGCAGAGTCGCGTGGTCTTCGGCGAGGCCATCATCGACTTTGAACTGACGCGCGTGAAGCTGGGCACGATGGCCGCCATCATCCAGTGCGCCCGCCAGTTCTCGCTGGAAGTGGCGCGCGAGATGGGTCGCGGCGGGGGCGCCCTCGAGGCGTCGATGGCCAAGGCCTACGTCTGTCGCGCGGCCGAGTGGGTCACGCGCGAGGCCATGCAGATTCACGGCGGGATGGGTTACGCCGAGGAGTACCCGGTGAGCCGCTACTTCGTCGACGCGAGAGTGCTATCGATCTTCGAAGGCGCCGACGAGACGCTCTGTCTCAAGGTCATCGCGCGACGACTGTTGGAAGACGTTCGCGAGTAAGGAACTAGTCGGCCGCGAAACCGTAGGCCGGGCCGTCGACGTCGCTTCGGGGATGTTCGTCGCCCAAGGACCGTTCGGCACCGACCAAGACGGCTACTTCGGTCGGGCGAAGACTCGAGCCCCACTTCTCTTCGATGTGGCCGTAGCGCCATATGAGCACCGCACCCAACCACGTCACGACGAACATTCCGACGATGATCAATCCGGCCTTGTTGATATCGAAACCGGACATCGCGTGCCAGAACGCGCCCTTCCAGTGGAGTTCTTGCGGCAAGAGACCTAAGACCTCGATCGCGGCGATGAAGAAACAGATCGCCACCGACAGTCCGGTGATCGCGAGGTTGTAGAAGATCTTACGCACCGGATTGAAGAAGGCCCAGCCGTAGGCGACGTTCATGAACATGCAATCGATGGTGTCCATGAGGACCATACCCGCGGTGAAGAGAATCGGTAGGCACATGATCGAGTACCACGGCACGTGGGTGGCCGCGAGGACCGCGGTGGAGGCCAGCAGCGCCACCTCAGTCGCGGTGTCAAAGCCCATGCCGAAGACCACGCCCACCGGGTAGAGCTTCCACTCCTTGTCGAGCGAGCGCATCCACTTGCCGAAGAATCGGTACATCAGGCCGCGGCTCTGCAGCTGCGCTTCGAGTTCGGCCTCGTCGTAGGTTCCGTCGCGCATCGAACGTAAGACTCGCATGATCCCGGCCAGGATCACCAGGTTCATCAGCGCGATCAAAAAGAGGAAGGAGGCTGAGACCAAAGTCCCGAAGAGGCCACCAAACTGTTCGAGACCGGAGTTGGAGTGTGACACGGCGTGAAAAACGGCGCGCTCCGAAAAGACCAAGCCGATGCCGATCGCCACCACGATCGTCGAATGGCCTAGCGAGAAGAAGTAGCCGAGGGTGAGTGGGCGATTCGTGCCTTCGACGCCGTGACGTTCGTTGAGGAGTTTGCGAGTGGTGTTGTCAATCGCCGAGATGTGGTCGGCGTCGAAGGCGTGGCGAAGGCCCAGGGTGTAGGCGAGAATCCCGAGGCCGATGCCGAAGCTCTTGTAGTGCCCGGGCAAGACGAAGGCGAAGAGGATGCCGAAGCCGATCACGTGTAGGGCGACGATGCTCGCCATCATCCAACTGATGGTGCGCCATTCGCGCGCGCTGAAGGCACGCTTCAGCCCTTCGTAGCGACTTCGCGGAGCCGTCAGTTCAATGATTGCCATGCGCTCGGAATTCCTTTATCACTTGCCCGGTGTTGGAAATATCCTTGTTGCGAGTCACTCCTAATAAGAAATCTAGCGCCAGGCGGACTCAATAGATAGAGCGGGTTTGTTGAATTTTCAGTGAACGAAGTGTTGCGAAAGCTACTTCGGCGTGGGCTTCATCCCCGAACGCTCTCCCCGGGCCACGAAAGAGTGAGCGATCTTCGCCGAGGCTTCGTCGATCATCTCGTCGCCGAACATGACCGCGCCGGTGTGATTCTTCTCCGTAGCCTCTTGGTAGGCGTCGAGGATGTCGAAGGACTTGTCGAACAGTTCCTGACTCGGGGAGTAGACCTCGTTGAGCACAATTGCCTGGTCAGGGGTGAGCGCCCACTTACCGTCAAATCCGTAGGAGGCCGAGATCTGGGCCGCGTAGCGCAAGGCCTCGAGGTCGCGAACCTTGAGGAACGGGCCGTCGATGACGTGGAGCCCATTGGCCCGCCCGGCCATCAAGATCTTGGCGAACACGTAGCTGAAGGGATTCGAGGGGGCGTGATGGATCGTCTCGTCGATCGTGGTGACCGGCATGCCGATCGAGGCCGCGAAGTCGGCCGGCCCGAAGACGATGGACTCCAGGCGCGGCGACGCCGCACAGATCTCTTCTACGTTGATGAGTCCCTGCGCCGTTTCTATCTGCGCCTCGATGCCGATGTGACCCGGCTCCAGTCCCGCGTTTTGTTCGACCTGCGAAAGCAGGAGATCGAGCGCCACGATGTCCGAAGCCCGCTGCACCTTCGGGAGCATGACCTCGTCGAGACGAGGACCGGCGTCGGTCACGACGTCGATCACGTCGCCGTAAGTCCAGGGCGTGTCCCAGGCGTTCACCCGCACGCACAGCACACGGTCGTCCCAGTCCAACGTGCGGATCGCCTGAGCGACTTTGGCGCGCGCGGCCACCTTCTCCTTCGGCGCCACGGAGTCTTCGAGATCGAGGAAGGAGAAGTCGGTCGTGGCCGTCGGCGCTTTGGCCAAGAAGCGCTCGGAGGAGCCGGGGGTCGAGAGGCAGGAGCGACGCGGTAACGCACGAGATCGATTCGACATGCGCCGAGCCTATTCTCGGACGCGAATCAGTCCGAACACGCGTCAGAGTTGCCACCCGGAGTGCGTCGATTCACCGGCGTTGATCAGGTAGAAGTGAACTTCTTAGCAACTCGAGTCTGCAAGGGATCGGCCGAAGCCGGTAGCCTTATCCCGTGACTGACGTCGTGCGCATGGCGCCTCCGACGCTACGGCCAGCAAGGGAACTCAGGCGCTTCCGGTGGACGTTTTCCATTTTGGCTGTGGTCGCAGTGTGTCTTGGCACTGTGACCTTCTCCTCGCGTCTCGCGTCGGCCGGGACGCTCAGCACCGATCGCGCGCGGGCGAACCAACTCCTCAAACAGATCAATCGGATCAGCGCCCACGTCGACTACCTCGGCCAAAAGTACGACCTGGCCAAGATCAAGCTGAACAAGATCGCCAGTGAGATCCGCAACACCAAGGCCGACGTCGCCATAATCAAGAAGAACGTCACCAAGGGCGACGCGCAGTTGCGCGCCGAGGCCGTCTTCGCCTACGTGACCAATGGGGCGGCCGCGAGCAACAACCCCCTGTTTTCCAACAGCGCCTCGAAAATTGGGGCGACCAACGTCTACAACCAATTGGCCCAGGGCAACGTGGCCCAAACCCTGTCGAACCTGAAGAACTACAAGATCGAACTGACCCAGGAGCGCAGCATCCTGGCGACCGAAGTGGGCAAAGCGGCCAGTCTCACGCGGGCCGCCGCTCGATCCTTCCATTCGGCCGGCGTCTATCAGTCGACGCTGAATCACGCGCTCAGTCAGGTGAAGGGCAACATCGCCACCTTTATCGCGCAGGCGCAAGCGGCCGCGTCGGCGAAAGTAGTGTCCTCGTTCAACAACCAGAGCTTGGCCGACGGCACCGTCAATCCGCCGCCGGACTCGAAGGCCAACATCGCGATCGACGAGGCGATGAAATACATCGGCACCTGGTACGCGTGGGGTGGCGCCAGCCACTCGGGCGTCGACTGTTCCGGTTTGATCATGCTGGCCTACGACGCGGCGGGCATCTATTTCCCGCACTACTCCGGTGCGCAGTACCAAGATACGGAGCGCGTGCCCCTGGTCGACATCGAGCCGGGCGACCTGCTCTTCTACGGCTACGACGGGGACCAGCACGTGGCGATGTACGTCGGAGGCGGCAAGATGATTGAGGCCGAGATGACGGGCACGCAAGTGCACGTCGTCCCGGTTCGACTCGGCTACGGATTCTTTGGTCTCGGTCGCCCGCGGGGCTAGCCGTGTCGGGCGTCCCCACTTCGTTTCACCTCGGCCCCCTCGTCTTCCACACCTACGGATTCGGCCTCGCCATCGCGGCCTACGTCTGCTTCCTCTACGCCAGGCGGCGCTTACAGAACTCTGACTTCAACGTTCAACCGTTCGGCAAGTTCGCGTTGTGCCTGATTGTGGCCGGTCTGATCGGCGCTCGACTGGCCAACATCGCCACCAATTGGAGCTACTACTCGGATCACCCGGCTCGCTGGATCGCCGTCTGGCAAGGCGGGCTCGCGAGTTTCGGGGGCGTTGCACTGGCGCTGCCCATGGGTCTCTACTTGCAGCGTCGATGGTGGCCCGGAAGTTCCTTGGCCCGCTTTAGCGACGCGCTGGTGCCGGCGCTGATCGCCGGGTGGGCCCTCGGTCGCGTCCTCGGTCCCCAATTCATGGTCAACGGCGGCGGACACCTCACGCATCAGTGGTTCGGTATTCACTACGCGGGACAAGTGGGCCGACGCGTTCCGGTGCCCCTCATCCAGGGCGCCGAGGACGCGATTCTGTGGCTGGCATTGCTCGCCGTCGAGCACCGACGTCCCCACCGTCGTGTCGGTGTCGTAACCGGCGTCGCGATGATCATCTGGGGACTCGTACGTTCGCTCGACGAACGACTGCTCCTCGGACAAGAG
Organism: Acidimicrobiaceae bacterium; assembly: GCA_003170315.1. Classification (GTDB taxonomy): domain Bacteria; phylum Actinomycetota; class Acidimicrobiia; order Acidimicrobiales; family RAAP-2; genus RAAP-2. The sequence continues at coordinate 21,426 of PNAH01000035.1, read as the reverse complement.
TCCCACAGCGGCTCGATCGGCGTTCAGATCGCCGGCGTGGTGCTCACGCTGTGCGGGGCGGCGTTGATCGTGCACCAGTTCAGAGCTGTGCGTTCCACTCCTGATCAGTTAGTCGACCCACACGCTCCAGGGACTCCGTAGAAACACTCAGCGCGACCCGGACGTCATCGACGTACGAGATGTGATCAAGGCCGAGTTGGCGCCACGCCTGCAGGACCTTCCTGGTGGGCGCCACGCTCGAGTAGATCGGTCGTACCAAGAGGGCGTCCGCGTTCGCCGCGACCACCAGCGCGGGTCGTTCCTTGGATTTCACTTCGGGTGCGGCGGGGTCCGTGGCGTCAAAGGGCACCTCGACGATGACGACGACACCGACCAAGGCGTGCTCGGGGTCGAAGCGCTCAAGTTCCGCCGGCGTGAAGATCATCGGCCGACGTCGTTCGGTCAAATCGTCGTTGACTTTGAGTGACCCTGGAGGTGTCTCGCGCGTCTTCGGCGCCGACTTGGTCTTGGCCGGGCGCGGCGGGCGCGGCGACGTCGGTCCGCGTTTGCGTTTCTTCTCTTCTTCTCGGCGCCGCCGGCGCTGTTCCTTGATCTCGGGATCGGTCTCTTTGGGTGCGAGCACGGTTGGCGCGAGCACGATGTCGGGCAGTTCCGGCAACGCCAGATCGTCTCGTTCGTCGAACAGGCGACGACAGTGCGGGGCCGCCGGGAACTCCTCCGCGATAGCGAACGCCAGGACCGCCACCACGTCGTCGACCGACGACCCGTCACGGCGAACGTCGTCGATGGCCGCGGAGAGTTGCTCGAAATTCGGCGTGTCGGCGTGCTCGCCCAACGCCGCGATGACCTTTTCCGACGGGGCCATCGCGAGGAGCTCGAGAAGAGCGGTGACCGCCGCAATCGGCGCCGTCGCGGCGAAGGTCTCGACGTCGTGGCGTTGTTGGAGATTTCGAAGCGGTATTCCCACGACGGCACTTATCTTCGCGTGACCGCGAAGGTCGAGTCCGTCGACGGTCGTGAGAATCGTCGACTCGCTGATCTTCAACAGGGCCCGTCGCGAGATCTCGGCGGCGTTACCCTTGGACGGGGCCATGAGTTCTCACTTCTCGCGTACGTCCGCGACTACTTGAGCAGGTGCTTGGCGACCACGACGCGCTGGATCTGATTCGTTCCTTCGTAGATCTGCGTGATCTTCGCGTCGCGCATGAATCGCTCAACCGGGAACTCCTTCGTGAAGCCGTAGCCACCCAGGAGTTGCACGGCGTCGGTGGTGACACTCATGGCCGTATCCGAGGCGAAGGATTTCGCGGCCGCTCCCAGGTACGACAGATTCCCGTCGGGGTCGCCGGCGTCAATCGTCGCGCACGCCTGATAGACCAGGGCACGCGCGGCCTCGGTGCGAATCGCCATATCGGCCAACATGAAGCGCAGGCCCTGCAGATCGGCGATCGGCCGGCCGAAGGCCTTGCGACCCTTCATGTAGTTGCCCGCGAAATCAATCGCCGCCTGGGCGATGCCGACCGCCTGGGCGCCGATGGTCGGGCGCGAGCGATCCAGCGTGTGCATCGCCATGAGGAAACCTTGGCCCTCGTTGCCGATGCGGTGTGACGCGGGGACGCGAACGTCGTTGAGTATCACTTCGCCCGTCGGCGAGGCCCGTAGTCCCATCTTGTCCTCGTGCTTGGGGAACTCGACACCCGGACCCTTCTCGACGAGGAAGCACGTGATGCCGTGCGTTCGGGCCGTCGGATCGGTCGTGGCGAACACCGTGTAGGTGTCCGAGACCCCGGCGTTGGTGATCCAGTACTTCGAACCGTTCAAGATGTAGTCATCCCCGTCGCGCACCGCCCGACAGCGCATCGCCGCGACGTCGGACCCGGCGTCGGCCTCCGAGAGGCAGTAACTTCCCTGAATCTCTCCCGACGCGATGCGGGGCAGATAGGCCTGCTTTATCTCTTCGGAGGCGAAGTTCATGATCGGCAGCATCGCCAGTTTCGAGATGAGAATCGTCACCGACGTCGAGGCGCAGCCCCGCGCCAACTGCTCGATCATGATCGCCTGGGTCACCATGTCCGCCCCGGCACCGCCGTAGGCCGCGGGGACCTGCATGGCCGGCAGGTCCATCTTCACGCAGGCGTCAAAACTCTCCCGCGGATAGGACTGATCACGGTCGTGTTCGGCGGCGTAGGGGGCCACTTGTTCGTCGACGAAACTGCGCATGACGTCGCGAAAGGCCCGTTGTTCTTCGGTGAGAATGAAACTCATGTCACTCCTTTGCGTGCTGAGAATTACTGAAGGGCGTGTGCCTGCGTCGCCACGAGTTCGTCGCCGTCCACGGCGTCAACGAAGCGACGCTGCAGGATATAACTGTGGGCCAAGCCGCGAAAGGGCTTGCTCAATCGGTCATCGACGAGTGCCACGTCGCGCATTCCGAACAGGTTCAAAACGGATTTCACGTCACCGAGTTGCGGACCTCGGCCGATGAGACTGGCGCGCTTGGCGGCGACGAGGGCCACGCCGAGGGCCACGTCGGGTCGATCGAGCTCGTGTTCGAACTTCAATTTGGCGCACTCTCGCGCGGCGATCGTCAACGCAAAACCCTCGCCCGGCGCCTGCGTACCGCGACCGGCATGGCCGGGCGCGGGCAGCGCGTGCAGCAGTCCGGGCTTGGGCTTACGAGCGAACTCCGGCGTACCCGTCTCCATCGTCGGGCGAACCTGGCCGGCGGCGGATACCGGGGAGAACGTTGGTTGGGTCACGTAACGACACTACCGCGATGAGATTTAGACCTTCGTCAGCCAACTCTCGTAGGCCGGTCGCGCCCCGCGCACCGCTTGGAAGTACGTCGACTGGATATCCATCGTGATGGGTCCCGGTTTGCCAGCCCCGACCACGCGGTCATCCACCGAGTCGATCGGCACGACTTCGGCGGCCGTGCCCGTGAGAAAGGCCTCGTCGGCGAGGTAGAGGTCGTCTCGACGCATCGCCTCGAAACTCACGGGGTGACCGAGGTCGTTGGCGATCTTGACGATGCTGGACTGGGTGATGCCGCGCAGCGCGCCGGCCTCGGAGGGCGGCGGGCTGATGATCAGTCCGTCGCGCACGATGAACAGGTTCTCACCGGTGCACTCACTGATCAGACCGTCGGTCCCGAGCATGATCGCCTCGTCGTAGCCGGCCTTCACGGCTTCGAGCTTGGCCAGGCACGAGTTGACGTAACCACCCACCGTCTTCGAGGCCGTCGGCATCGAGTTCGGGTGGTGTCGAGCCCAAGAGGAGATCTTCATCCGCACACCCTTGTCGAGGCTGTCGGCGCCCAGGTAGGCGCCCCACGGCCACACCCCGATGACGACGTTGGTCGGGGCACCCATGGGGTTCACGCCCATCTCGCCGTAACCGAGGTAGACCAGCGGTCGAATGTAGCAACCGTCATTCATCTCATTGACTCGCACGGTGTCGACCACGGCGTCACACAGTTGATCGAGCGTGTAGGGAACGTCGATCATCAAGATCTTGCAGCTGCGCAACAGTCGTTCCATGTGCTCGCGCAACCGAAAGACCGCCACCCCTTGGGGCGTCTTGTAGGCGCGAATGCCTTCGAAGGCGCCCATGCCGTAGTGCAAGGTGTGACTGAGGACGTGGGTCGTCGCGTTCTCCCAGTCGACCAGCGCTCCGTCCATCCAGATCTTCTTCGTGGGCGTTAAGGGCATTTACAACCTTCCGATTAGATTCTTCGCGACACCGTCCGTGCCGAGCTCGGCGACGTCACCCTCAAAGTCTGCCACCGCTCGAGCGATGCGCTGCGCGGCCTCCACTTCCTCCAAGTGCTCAAGCATGAGAACCGCTGACGAGACGGCGGCCAAGGGATTGGCCTTCGCGGTACCGGCGATGTCGTGGGCCGCGCCGTGGACCGGTTCGAAGAGCGAGGCGCCGGTGCGCGCGGGGTTCAGGTTGGCGCTCGCGGCGAAGCCGATGCCACCGGTGACGGCGCCAGCCAAATCCGAGAGGATGTCGCCGAAGAGGTTGTCGGTCACGATGACGCCGTAGCGCTGGGGGTTCTCGACGAGATAGATGCACGCGGCGTCCACGTGGTTGTAGTCGACGGTGACTTCGGGGAATTCGACCGCGACTTCGTTGACGACGCGCGACCAGAGGTCGCCCGCGAACGTGAGCACGTTGGTCTTGTGCACCAGGGTCAGCGTGGGTGACGCGAGAGACGAGGCCCGCTCGAAGGCGTAACGCACGCAGCGCTCGACGCCGAAGCGGGTGTTGACCGATCCCTGGGTGGCGACTTCTTGGGGCGTGCCGCGTCGAAGGATGCCACCCTCGCCGGCGTAGGGACCCTCGGTGTTCTCTCGCACGATGGCGAACTTGCATCCTTCGGCCAGTGAACCGGCGACGCCGCGAAACGGACGGTAGTTGATGTAGAGGTCGAGCCCAAAGCGCAGTCGAAGCAACAGTCCGCGTTCCAGTACGCCCCCGGGAATCCGCGTGTCGCCGATGGCCGGTCCGACCGCGCCCAGCATGATGGCGTCGTAGCCCCGTAGTTCTTCCAAGGTGGCGTCATCGAGGACGAATCCGTCCTTCAGGTACCGGCCGGCGCCGAGTTCGTAGGACGTCGTCGAGAGGGTCACGCCGGCGGCGCGAACGACCTCGAGCGCCGCGGCAGTGACCTCGGGCCCGATGCCGTCGCCGCCGATCACCGCCACGCGGTGGGTGCGTTCGTTGCTCACGGGCCGTCTCCTTCTTTGGTCTATTTTGCTCGCCGGCACCTAGGCGCCGCAAACTCAGCCGGGTGCTGCTCCAAGCCACATCAGTAGAATCGATATCTCTCCACTAGAAGAGAAGGCTATGGCCGGCGAAATCCACCGCATTACCCAAGAGACACTCGACAAACTTCAAGCCGAGTACGACGAACTCACGACCGTGGGTCGCACCGAGATCGCCCGGGTCATCGAGTCGGCTCGACTGCTCGGGGACCTCTCGGAAAACGGGGACTACCATGCCGCCAAGGACAGCCAAGGCAAGATGGAGTCACGTATCCGCCAGATTGACAACGTGATCCGAAATCACGAGATCGTCGAACGCGACGAGAACTCCCATACCGTCGAACACGCCACCATCGTCCAGATCATCTACGAGGGTGACGGCGACGAGGACCGCCAAGAGTTCTTCATCGGATCCATTGAGGAGAAGCCCGACGGCGTCCTCGTCGCTTCGCCCACCTCACCGCTGGGCAGCGCGTTGCTCGGTCACGCCGTGGGTGACGACGTTGAATACCAAGCGCCGTCCGGGGTTCTGCGACTCACCATCGTGGGGATTCGCTAGGTGCCGGCCCGGACCCTCTTCGAGAAGATCTGGGACGAGCACGCCATCGAGGCGCCCGGCGAACAGACGCTCCTCTACATCGATCTGCACCTCGTCCACGAGGTGACGAGTCCGCAGGCCTTCGAGAGCCTTCGACTGAACGGTCGCGGCGTGCGCCGACCCGAACGAACCCTGGCCACCGCCGATCACAACGTGCCCACCGATCCGATCTCGACGCCGGTCAGTGATCCGGTGTCGCTTCGTCAGCTCGAAGCGCTCGAGGAGAACTGCCAAGAATTTGGCATCACCGTGTTTCCCCGGGGCCACGAGAATCAAGGAATCGTCCACGTCATCGGACCCGAACTCGGCGTGACCCAGCCGGGCATGACCATTGTCTGCGGTGANNGAGGTCGAGCACGTCCTCGCCACGCAGACCCTTCCCCAGCAAAAGGCCAAGTCGATGGCCGTCACGCTGGAGGGTAGCGTTCGCCCCGGTGTCTCGGCCAAGGACATCGCGCTCGCAATCGTGTCCCACCTCGGCACCGGGGGCGGCGCCGGCCACGTGATCGAGTACCGAGGTGACGCGATTCGCGAACTCACCATGGAGGGCCGGATGACGGTCTGCAATATGAGTATCGAGGCTGGCGCGCGCGCCGGGCTCGTCGCCGTCGACGACACGACGATTGAGTACCTGCGTTCGCGCCCGAGCGTCCCGACGGGCGATGAATTCGAGTCAGCGGCGAAGCGCTGGCGGACGTTCGTCAGTGACGACGACGCCGCGTTTGACGCAGAGATCGTTATGCGCGCCGAGGACATCGTCCCTTCCATCACCTGGGGCACGAACCCGGCGCAGGTCGTCTCCCTCGACGGCGTCATACCCTCGCCCGACGAGTTCGCCGATCCCGACGCGCGATCGACGACCGAGCGCTCCCTCGCCTACATGGGACTGACGCCGGGCACGCCCGTGCGTTCCATTCCGGTCGACGTGGTCTTCATCGGCTCGTGTACCAATTCCAGGATCGAGGACTTGCGCGTGGCGGCCTCACTCGCGCGGGGTCGTCGCGTCGCCGGCGGTGTTCGCGCGCTCGTGGTACCGGGCTCGCACCGGGTCAAACGCCAGGCCGAGGCCGAAGGGCTCGATCGGGTCTTTCTCGACGCCGGATTCGAGTGGCGCGAACCGGGCTGCTCGATGTGTTTGGGGATGAACCCCGACCAACTCGGCTCCGAGATGCGCTGCGCGTCGACGTCCAATCGAAACTTCGAAGGTCGCCAGGGCCGGGGCGGTCGCACGCATCTCGTGTCGCCGGCGGTCGCGGCGGCGAGCGCGGTCATGGGTCGCTTCGCTTCTCCGGAGGAGTTAGCGTGAAGCCGGTTCGAGTGGTCGAAGGTCGAGCCGTGCCGCTCGAACGCTCGGACGTCGACACCGACCAGATCATTCCCTCGGATTGGCTGAAGCGAGTCGAGCGCACCGGATTCGGCCGCGGTCTGTTCAGTGAGTGGCGTGACGATCCCGATTTCGTTCTCAATCGAGCGGACTACGTCGGCGCGAGCGTTCTGATCGCGGGGCCCCGATTCGGCATCGGATCGTCACGCGAACACGCGGTCTGGGCTCTGATGGATTACGGGTTCGAGGCCGTCATCGCGCCGTCCTTCGGCGACATCTTCGTCAACAACTCCTCGAAACAGGGACTGGTCATCGTGGTGCTGGCAACGGCCGACGTCGAAGAGTTAACCGAACTCATCAAAGTCGATCCCTCTCGGCTCGTCGTCGTGGACGTCGATCGACAGCGCGTGGAGGTACCGGAAGCCGGATTCCAACGCCGCTTCGAGATTGATCCGATGACGCGCGAGCGACTTCTTAACGGGTGGGACGACATCGGCCTCACGCTGCTGCGCGAGCCAGCGATCGCCGCCTTCGAAGCGACCGAAGAGGCTCCGGACCTCGAAGGGATCTTCGACGGCGCCGGCCACGTGCGCTAAGCGCCTTCGGCCAATCCTCGATTCCGTTACCATTTTTTTGAAGCCACCGACAGGAGACGCCATGAGTCGATTCCCTTACCTCGACGAGTACGAAGTTCATCGCGCGTTGCCCGACGAGGGAACCTCGCGCGAAGAGATTCTCGCCATGATGTCCGACATGGCGTCGCGTGAGAACGTCGTATGGGAGGACGGTCACTGCTCCGGCACGATGTACTGCGGCGATCACGACCACTACGACTTTCTCAACCAGGCGTTCTCGAACTTCTCGTACGTGAACACCCTGCAACGCGACATGTGCCCGAGCGCCACCAAGTTCGAGGCCGAGATCATCGCCATGACCCTGGACATGTTGGGAGCCGGTGCCCTGGAGGGCCGCAAGCCCGGTGGTCTAGTCACCTCCGGCGGCTCGAGTTCCATCGCCCACGCCGTGCTCGCCTATCGCGAAGGAAATCCGAACGTCGCCCGCGCGAACATGATCAAGCCCGAGACCGCGCACCCGGCCTTCGCCAAGGCCGGGCACCTCTTCGGCGTCGACATGAAGATCGCCCCGGTCGACGCGGTGACGCTCGAGGTCGACCTTGAATGGGTGCGCAAGAACATCGACGCCAATACGGTGGCCATAATCGGCTCGGCACCGAACTACGGCTACGGCACGGTCGATCCGATCGCCGCGCTGGGCGCGATGGCGTTGGATCGAGGGATCGGTCTCCACGTCGACGGCTGCCTCGGCGGTTTCCTCCTGCCCTTCGGTCGCGAGCTCGGCTACGACATTCCGGCCTTCGACTTCACGGTGCCCGGCGTCACGACCATCTCGGCCGACACGCATAAGTACGGCTACGCCCTGAAGGGCACCAGCGTGCTGGCCTTCGCCGACCAGTCCCTTCGCAACTCTCAATACTTCTACCTGACCGATTGGTCCGGCGGGAAGTACTGCTCCCCGGGCATGGACGGTTCGCGTTCCGGCGGGCTGTTGGCCGCCACCTGGGCGGCCATGGTCAGCCTCGGTCGAGCGGGCTACCTTCGTTACGCGAAGGCCATCTTCGAAACCTCGGCCGCGATGCAAGACGCCATTCGCAGCCACCCGTCACTGCGCCTCATGGGCACGCCGAGCTTCTTGTTTTCCTTCACCTCCGACGAGTACGACATCTACCTGGTCAACGACTCTTTGCGAACGAAGGGGTGGCGGATGAACGGCCAGCAGTACCCCAACGCCATTCACATGGCCGTCACTCGCCCCCAGACCCAACCGGGCGTGGTCGAGCGCTGGACGAGCGACCTCGCCGACGC
>PNAH01000035.1:765-12834 GCA_003170315.1 Acidimicrobiaceae bacterium | reverse complement strand
TCCGGGCCGTCATGGCCGACATGATGGACCAACAGGCCTCCATACCCATGGCATGAGCGACGATCTCTGTCTCAGCATCGACCTGGGAACGGGCGGCCCGAAGATCGGACTGGTGAGCCTCGACGGCGAGGTGCTCGAGTACGAACTCCACTCGGTGACGACGACGTACACCAGTGACGGGGGCGCGACCCAGGATCCGGCGCGGTGGTGGACACTCATCGGCGAATCAACGCGTCGACTCATGGACCGACCGGACGTCACCAAAGACCGCGTCAAAGCCGTCGCCGTCACCGGCCAGTACGCGTCGACGGTGCCGGTCGACGTCAACGGACTGCCGACCGGTCCCTGTCTGATGTGGCTCGACACACGCGGGCGCGAATTCGCGCGTCGGGCCATCGGCGGACCGATCGAGGGTTATAGCCCCCGAAAGATAGTGCCCTTCGTGCGAAAATCCGGCGGCGGACCCTCGCCGTCGGGGGCCGACCCCACGGGACAGATCCTCTACCTGATGAACCGCGAGCCCGAGATCATGAGCGCGACGCGCTGGATGATGGAGCCGGTTGACTACCTCACGATGCGATTCACCGGCGTGGCGTCAGCGACCCACGCTTCGCGACTGGCGAGTTGGCTCACTGACAACCGCACGCTCACCCGTTACGACTACGACGAGCAACTCCTCAAGATCGTCGGCATCGACCGGCGACTACTTCCGCCGTTGCAGCCGATCGGCAGCGTCGTGGGCCCGGTCACTCGCGAGGTGGCCGACAGCCTTGGACTCTCCCCTGACACCATCGTGATCACGGGCATTCCGGACTTTCACGCGGCGGCGATCGGTTGCGGCGGCACCGCAATGTACGAGACGCACGTCGCGCTCTCCACGAGTTCGTGGATTAGCTGTCCGGTGCCCAGGAAAAAGACCGACGTCCTGCATTCGATCGCCTCGGTTCCGGGCCTCACCAACGATGCCTATCTGATCATCGACAATCAAGAGACGGGGGCCAAGTCCCTCGAGTGGCTGCGGGCTCTTTTGGCGGGTACCGGAACGCCGATGCGCTACGACGAGATGACCGCCCTCGCCGCGACCTCCCCACCGGGCGCGAACGACGTGCTCTTCACGCCGTGGCTCGCCGGCGAGCGATCCCCCGTCGGCAACAAGCACTTGCGCGGCGGCTTCACGAACCTCTCGCTCACCACGACGACGGCCGATCTCATTCGCGCGGTGCTCGAGGGCGTGGCGGCGAACAGCGCGTGGCTGTTGGGCTACGTCGAAAAGTTCGCCGGGCGCACGTTGACGCCCCTGCGCCTACTCGGTGGAGGCGCCCAGTCGAGCGAGTGGTGCCAGATCTACGCCGACGCTCTCGGGCGCGAGGTCGAACAGGTCCCCGAACCAATGGTCGCGCAACTCCGAGGCGCCGCCCTCTTGGCCGCTGTCAACCTCGGACGGCACCGACTCGACGGCGTGGCGGGTCTTCGTCCCCGCGGCCGCACCTTCACGCCCGAGAGCGGCGTCACCGAGCTGTACCGCGTCCGACGAGAGCAGTTTCCGAGTCTCTACAACCGCGACAAGAAGTGGTCACGTCACGTCAGCTGACGCGTGACGCGTTGGACGGCCAAGTTCAAGATTCGCTCTCCACTTGGTACGGTTCTCCCATGCGATGTTCGTGGGCCGAAGGTGAAGAGATGCGCGCCTACCACGACGAAGAGTGGGGCGTGCCGTTGCACGACGATGCCCGACTCTTCGAACTGCTCACGCTCGAAGGAGCGCAGGCCGGGCTCAGCTGGTTGACCATACTGAAGCGCCGTCCCGGTTACGTGAAGGCCTTCAAAAAGTTCAATCCGAAATCCGTGGCGGCCTTCACCTCAGCCGACGTGGAGCGCCTGTTGGCGAACGTCGACATCATTCGCCACCGCGGCAAGATCGAATCAACCATCAACAACGCCGGTGCGGTGCTCAATCTTCAAAAGAGTGGCTCGAGCCTCGACGAACTGTTGTGGTCCTTCGTCAACCACAAGCCGTTGCAACGAGATTGGACCCGAGACTCGAAGGTTCCGGCCTCGACGCCAGTGGCCGCGTTCATGAGCAAGGAGTTGAAGAAGCGCGGTTTTCGTTTTGTGGGCCCCACGACTTGTTACTCGCTCATGCAAGCCGCCGGACTGGTCAACGACCACAGTCCGAAATGTTTTCGCTACGCGCAAGTTCGCAAACTGAGTTAGCCCGAGGACTTTCGATTTCGATCTGGATCTGCGGGCAACTTCGACACGGCACGGTGACCAACCAAGAAGTATCTCGAAGGACGATCTCGTTCGTGAGTGATACCAATGCGTTTCGACTGGCCCGTCGCTAAATCGTTCAGTCCCGGGCCCGGTGGATGAATCGTGAGGTGTCGACCTTCGCCGCCGCAGCAGTCCAGCCCGTTGTCGGCTCCCGTGATGCCCAGTCCTCGCGTCAGATTGCCGGGACCGCGCAGCGCCACTGATTCATCGCCGGCACCACAGGGCGCTGGAGCGTAGAGCTCGGCGGCGCGCAACAAGACCGCGCTGGCCGTGCCACTCGGCTCCGTCACGATATTCATGCACCAGTGCATCCCGTAGATCAGGTAGACGTAGAGAAATCCCGCCGGTCCGAACATGATCTCGCTGCGCTTGGTGGGCCCCCGAAAGGCGTGCGACGCGGGATCGTTCCTCCCGCCGTACGCCTCGGTTTCGACGATGAAAGCGAGCGTTTTTCGTGGCCCGTCGTGCACCACCAGCCACGATCCCACCAGGTCGACGGCAACGGCGTCCGGAGGTCGCTCAAAAAAACTCCGATCCACCGGCTTCGATAGATTCGCCCTAGTCATTTTCGAAAGCCGTTCCTCCAGAGTGCGAAGGGCGCCGGACCCAACGTATCGACAATCGCCGTCACCACGGAAAAGTCCACTCGGAGGCGTCAGGGAGTGACGCCCGCGGGCGCCGGCAGGCTCCCTGAGTAAAAGGACAGTTTGTGGGCGGGCATTGGTCGACTGATGAAATATCCCTGGGCGAGATCGCAACCGAGTTCACTCAGCAGTTCCAAGGTTCCTTCGTCCTCGATCCCTTCGGCCACCACTCGAAGCGCCATATCGTGTCCTAACTGGATGGTGGCGCGAACCAATTCCAAGTCGCGTTCCTTTCCTTCACCGCTGAGACCGGTGATGAATTCGCGATCGAGCTTCAGTTCGCCCACCGCCAGAGAACTCAGGTAGGCCAGTGACGTAAATCCCGCGCCGAAGTCGTCGATCGATACGACAATCCCCATCGTCTTCAACAGCTCAATCACCGCTTTGGAGCGAGCAAAATCGGTGATGATGCTGGTCTCGGTGATCTCGATGACGAGAGCGCTGCCGGGCAAATCGTTTTGACGAAGAAGCTTCGCGACGAGTTCGGTGAACCCATCTTCGAGAAGGTTCGTCGTAGTGATGTTGACCGACATGATCAGATCGCGACCGGAAGCTCGCCACTCCGCGCATTGAGCCAAGGCTTCGGCGAGCACCCATGTCGTAAGTTCTTGCATCAGGCCGGCGTCCTCGGCGAGGGGCAGGAACTTCAGTGGAGGCACCAGGCCGAGGGTGACGTGGGGCCAGCGAATCAGCGCCTCCACGGCGAGGATCTCTCCCGTTCGAAGGTCCAACTGCGGCTGATAGTGAAGGACGAAATTTCCTTCGTCGACCGCAATGCGCAGCTCTTCGACCAGATTGAGTTTCTGCTCGCCGCCGTCGATCTCCTGGTCGTAAAAGACGTAGGGGATGTGGCCCAACTTCGCTCGGTACATCGCCGTGTCGGCGCACCACGTGAGTCCGATTGCTTCGGTGGCGTCCGACGGGGCCAGGGCGATGCCGATGCTAGCGCCGACGCTGGCCTTCATCTTTTGCAAAATGAACGGCTCGCAGATCTCCTTCAAGATGTCCTCAGCGACGGCTTCGGCGACGCCGGAGTCCGCGTCAACCAAGACCACGGCGAGTTCATCGCCGCCCAGACGAAAGACCGATCCGGTGGCGGGTACGGCCCGGCTTATCCTCGGACCCAGTTGGCGTAGCAACTCATCACCCGCGGGGTGTCCAAAGGAGTCGTTGATCTCCTTGAAACGATTGAGGTCGATGAAGAGGAACGCCAGATTTCGGGAATTGGTCCACGGATTGGCGTAGTCCGAGAAGAAGGTCTCGAGCACGTGGAAGAGATAGCGGCGGTTGCCGAGGCCGGTCAGCTCGTCGGTCTGAGCCTGTCGATGGCGTTCTTCGGTCAGGACTCGTAGGTCCCGAGCCGAGAGCGTGAGTCGCAGACCGGCGACCAGCAGCGTTGCCGCCGCCAACCAGAGAGCGACCCAGGTAATCGTGCGGACGTAGCCGAATAAGAGGATGGCCAGGGCGGCGAAAGCGGCCACACTCGGCAACGCGACGCCGGCGACACGCTGGGCCCGCAAGGGATCGAGCGTTCGAGGCCTCAGCCACACGGACATCGACATGCACAAGATCGATGCGGGCCAGGCGACGGCGTTGAAATCGGTACCAATCCTCGAAGCGAAGACCGCCGAGGAAGAAAACAGATTCGCCGTGTCGCCCATGACGTTCAGCGTGATACCCGCCGCGAGGAGGAACCACGGCAAGGTCGTACGACCAGAGAGCAGCACCGTTCCGCCGATTACCAAGGACAGCAATAGAAGGTCGCCTATGGGATACGCCAGGTTGGTGGCCGCGGTGGCGACACTGCCACCCGCAGCGTGCAAGATGCTGTGGAACGCGAACGCAGCGCAGATCGCGGCCGCACCGAATCCCGCCACGACGCCGTCGAGCCAGTTGGGACGTGAAAGCCGACCCAGGGCCGTTCGTAGTAACTGCACGGTCGCGACGTAGGCCAACGGGTAGAAGCCGAGGTAGAAGACGTCGGCGATGGACGGTAACGCCGGTGTCTTCCCACCGAGTGACTCAATGGTTAAGAACACGTCTCCCAAAGACCACGACAGGAGACCCAACCCCAAGGCCAGGGGAGCGACTCGGCCGGGGTTCTTGTCGAGGCCGCGAATGATGCAGATGATCGATGCCGTGAGTTCAATGGCGCACACGACCCAGCCGTCGAGCCACGTCCAATGCTGCGCCGGAGTGCGCACGAGTACGGAAATCAAGTAGCCCAGCACCATCACGCCGAGGACCGAAAAAGCGATCCAGGCGAACGGCGAAAGGTCCTGCACCCTCGAGGAGAACTCGGGCGCCACCCCGGGGTGAGGTTGGGCCGGCACGACGGCCTTTTTGGACTTTCCCGACTCATCTCTTCGCGCGTAGCGGAAATGACTCGGGCGGATATCGTCTTCGATGTCGTCTTGCATTATCCGACCTCCTGACAGTCTTCGTTCGGAAGAACCGTGGCAAAACTCAGCGCTTGGCCATAACAATTCGGAGCCAACGTAAATTCAACGGTAGTCCGCCCTATACGAAAAATTGAACATCCCCACTACGCGAAGAGACAGTGTTCTACTGGCTATTGGGGGCGCCGGGCACCGATTTAGAGTCGGTAGGCGCAGCCGTCCCAGTACGCAACGAGATGGGGACGCACCTTCCCTCGGACTTCGACGCTCACTTTTTCGGGGAGTACCAAGCCAAGGTGGAAGAGCCGTACTTCGGGATTCGCGTCATTCAACTTTTCATACTGGTCGACGTCTCGGTCCGCGCTCGTAGATGCGTCGAGAAAAGTGAGGCCGCCGGAGCAGCATCGATTGTGGCGCACCCGCAAAAACAGGGTGCCGCCGCGCGTCGCCACGAACTCGCGCGCTTGGTCGCTGACCTCGATATCCGTAACTTCAATTCTATGGTGGCGAAGGCGCACTCAACGTTCGAACGACCGAGAAAGGGTCGCAGCCGGTGCGGTATCTTCAAATGTGGGAATGAACACTGGAGGCGCCATGTCGTTGGAATCGTTTCCCCGTTACCCACTCATGTTCGGCCCGTCGCCGATCCATCGACTCGATCGCCTGACCGAGTACCTCGAAGGCGCCACGATCTGGGCCAAGCGTGATGACGTGAACTCCGGCCTCGCCTTCGGCGGCAACAAGACTCGAAAACTCGAGTACCTGGTGGCCGACGCCCTGGCGCGCGGCTGCGACACGCTGGTGTCGATTGGCGGCGTGCAATCTAATCACACTCGACAAGTGGCCGCGGCCGCGGCCAAGACCGGTTTGAAGTGCGTCCTCATCCAAGAGAGTTGGGTCGATTGGCCGGACGTGACCTACGACCGAGTGGGGAACATATTGCTCAGTCGCCTCATGGGTGCTGATGTTCGTCTCGTACGAGCCGGCTTCGATATTGGATTCAAAGAAAGTTGGGAGAAGGCGATCCTCGAGATTGAAGAGCGCGGCGGGAGGCCCTACGCCATTCCGGCGGGCGCGTCGGATCATCCCCTGGGTGGTCTCGGTTTCGCCGGTTGGGCGAAGGAGGTCGAACAGCAAGAAGTCGAATTGGGCGTCGTCTTCGACTACATCATTGTGTGCTCGGTCACGGGCGGAACGCAGGCCGGCATGGTCGCCGGTTTTGCGCAGAACGTTGACGCCCACACCGTCATCGGCATCGACGGATCGGCCAAGCCCGAGGAGACCTGGCAGCAGATCGCTCGCATCGCGCGCGCGACCGCGAAACTGATCGGCGTCGAACGTGAGATCCCCGATGAAGAGATCATCCTGGACGACCGCTTTCACGCGGGCACCTACGGCATCCCCGACCACCGCACCCTCGACGCGATGCGACTCGGCGCGTCACTCGAAGCGATGATCACCGACCCGGTGTACGAGGGCAAGTCTCTCGCGGGATTGATTCATATGGTGCAAGAACGTGAGATTCCGCCGGAGGCCAACGTGCTCTTCGCCCACCTGGGCGGCCAGCCGGCGCTCAACGCCTACTCCAGTCTCTTCAAGTAATCCCAGTGGAAAACAAGGCCCTGGTCGTCACCTTTCCGAACTCCTTCGTGAGCGCCACGCTCGGGGAGATCTCGAACGACGTCGATCTGGTGGAATGGGATATGACGGGGCCGTCGCCGGTGCAACGCATCGACATCGTGATCCCGCCGTATCTGCAATCGATCGAGGTACTAGCGAACCTGGACGGTCTGGAGGTCGGTCTCGTACAGAGCCTCACGCTCGGTTACGACGGCGTCGCCGAAATATTGCCCAAGAACATGACGTTCGCGAACGCCGCGTCGGTGCACGAGACGTCAACGGCCGAGTTGACCTTGGCGCTGATCTTGGCGTCACAACGCGCCCTACCGCACTTCGTGCGCGCTGCTCAAGCGGGCAAGTGGGCGCCGGTGTGGCGCCCAAGCTTGGCCGACCGTACGGTGCTGCTCGTCGGCTACGGCGGCGTGGGACGCGCGATTGAGGCGAGGTTGCTGCCCTTCGAGACGACGATCCTTCGCCTCGCTCAGCACGAACGAAGTGACGAACGTGGTCGCATCTATGGTCGCGACGCCTTGGGCGAACTCCTGCCCCTAGCCGACGTGGTGGTGGTCGCGGTGCCGCTCGATGAGAGCACCAATCACCTGGTCGACGCCGAGTTCCTCTCGTTCATGGGTGACGCCAGCCTGCTGGTCAATGTTTCGCGCGGTGCCGTCGCCGACACCGACGCCCTGCTCGCGGTGGCCCAGAGCGGACGCATTCGCCTCGCCCTCGACGTGACCGACCCCGAGCCCCTGCCGGAGGGTCACCCGCTCTTCGCGCTCGAGAACGTACTCATCTCACCGCACGTCGGCGGCATGAGTTCGGCGGCGCTGCCGCGAATAGCCCGACTCCTGCACCAACAGATCGAGCGGATGCAGCGAGGTGAGGAACCCCTGAACGTGGTATTGCGGACCTGAGTCACGAGGCGCCCACGACCACCAGATAGACGTCGCAGAGATTCCATCCGGTACGCCCTCCGGTAATGAGTTGTCCCAGATCGCGAAGCGCGCTGAAACTGTCACTGGTCTCCACCACGGCGGACCAATTGATGCCGTGTTCTCGAGCACGACGCCACGTCGTCGCGTCGACCCAGCCACCAGCAATGCCCTTCACGTAGTCTCGCCCATCCGTGGCCCTGGCCAGGGCAACGACGTCTCGGTGGTGTCCATCGAGCACTTCGGCCATTCGCCACGCGAAGTCTTGACAACGACCGCCGGTGCCGGACCCTCGAACCCGTAACGTCACTTCCCCCACCCCCACGACACAGAACGGTCCCCATCGCGCCGTCTCCGACGACAGGGGTTGGGCCATGAGGGCGACGACGTCCCGGACGTCGCCGTGCAGCGAAGCGCCGACTTCGATCACTTGATAGCCGCGTCGCGTTGCCTCTTTCGACACGGCTGACAACACTTGGGACGGCGCGGCAATCACGCGATTCTCGTGAACGGTCTCTACCGGACCACTCATGACCGCGCCACGACGCTCGGAGGCTTCAAGGATCTTCTCCGCCCATCGCTCCGTGCCGCGCCCCACCATCTCGAGGAGTGTTGCCACTTCGCCGCGGGCCGGCGTGTAGTCGAAGGTGAGGCCCGACGCCACCCAGCGCTCGCCCGAGACCACGTTGTCGACCATGATCAACGCCAGCGAGCGCGGCGTTCGAACACTCCGAAGAATCGCGCCGCCGGCAATTCTCGAACTCGCCGCACGCAGTTGATTGAGCGTCGTTATGTCGGCCCCGGAAGCGAGGACCGCCTTGAAGAGTTCGTGGAGATCGTCGAGGGTTACGGGCGATTCAGGGAACGCACAGAGACTCGACGCTCCTCCCGATACCAAGAAAATCGTGCACTCGGCCGTCGTGGGTTGCTCCAAGAATTCGACCAGTCGCTCACCGGCCATCAGACTGCCGAGACCGGGGAGTGGATGGTCGCCGATTACGAGCTCGACGTCGGATTGTAGTGAAAACGCCGGTCCTTCATCCACGATGATCAGCTGTCGTTGCACGCGCTCGCCCAGCACAACATGGAGGGCCGAAGCCATCTCGCGAGCCGCCTTGCCGACGGCGACGACGTCGACCACACCAAGAACCCCCGATGCACGCAATTGTTCTTCGAGTACGTCGCGAAGATTCAACTCGCTCGACCACGCGTCACTGATGGCGAGTGCGTCATTCAAGAGATCTGTCGTCACGTGAACCTGCCGTCACATCCGGGGGTCGTCCGGCTTGAGCAAATCCTACGGAAGTTTGCTCGCGCCCTACGACGCGACGCCTACATCGAGGGAGCGAAGACCTCTAGCGCGATCACGCTCTGGCGCGCTTGGCTGTGTCGCCACGTGGCGAGTAACGCGATGGCCAAATTGGCCAGCCCGGCGAAGGCCGTCGCGGTGAGTGCGGCCCACAGGTGCACCCCGGTGTAAAAGAGGATCCAGAGCGAGCAACCGAAGGCCCCGACGAACCACGAGGTCGCCGAGACGCCCGAGGCGTCGGGATGACGGACCAACTCAATGAGTTGCGGCGCGCGGTTGATGGTCATGGCGACGCCGGTGCCGAAGACGCCACCGGCCCAGCCCCACACCACGGTCGGCAGGACACAGCAGAGGATGAAATAGCCCAACGCCCGGGCCGGGACGGCCCATCTTCGCCAAGGCGCCAGGCGAAAGAGAATCGAAAGTTGGATCGGCAAGAGGAGCGCACTGCCCAAAACGACCTCGGCCGAGTGGGCCGCGAACCCGTAGGTGATCCAGAAACAGCCCATGTACACGAAAAGAACCCAAGTGGCGAGCGAGACCCCTTCAACCCCCAAAGCACGGACTTGGCGCAGTTGATACGAGGTCCCGACCACCCCGCTGGCGACCGCCAGCCACCCCATCGAGATCGTGAGGGAGTGCCAAGTCATCGTGCAAGTTTAGTTGGGGCTTTTTCTATCGACGGCGATTTGCGGCAGAAATGACAGCTTCGAGTGATGCGTCGAGAATCGACGAACTCATTCCCACTCCCCACCACGTCGTGCCGTCGTCACCTTCGGCTTCGACGTAGGCGACGGCCGACGCGGCCGACCCCGAGGTCAGCGCGTGCTCGGAGTAGTCGCGGACCTTGAACTTGACGTCCATCTCGGTGCGCAGGCCGTCCATGAGGGCGTCGATCGGACCGTTGCCTTCGCCCTTCACGGTGAGGTGATGACCGTTCACGACCAGTTGGGCGAAGATGCGGGTGCTGGCCTGGTCGGCCGAGACCTCGCTGGAGAGCAGTTGGATCGTGGGGTTCTCGGGCTGGTAGGTCGTAGTGAAAACGTCCCAGATCTCGGCCGGGGAGATCTCGGTGCCGGTCGCCTCAGTGAGTTCTTGCACCTGCTTGGAGAACTCGACCTGCATGGCGCGCGGCAGGTCCAGACCGTGCTCGGCGTTCAACAGGTACGCGACGCCGCCCTTGCCCGACTGGGAGTTCACCCGGATGATCGCTTCGTAGGTCCGTCCGGTGTGTTTGGGATCGATCGGGAGATAAGGAACTTCCCAGACGTCGTAGGTGTCACCGATCGCCAACATGCCCTTTTTGATGGCGTCCTGGTGCGAACCGGAAAAGGCGGTGTACACGAGCTCGCCCACGTAGGGGTGGCGCATGTGGACGGGGAGCCGATTGGCGTATTCGGCGACGTGGCGCGCCTTATCGATGTCGCGAATGTCCAGTTCGGGGTCGACGCCCTGGGAGAAGAGATTGAGCGCCAGGTTCACCACGTCCACGTTGCCGGTGCGCTCCCCGTTGCCGAAGAGCGTGCCCTCGACCCGGTCGGCACCCGCGAGCACGCCGAGTTCGGCGGCGGCCACACCGGTGCCCCGGTCGTTGTGCGGGTGCAGTGAGAGGACAACGCTGTCGCGGCGATTCACCTGACGTAGGAACCATTCGATCGCGTCGGCGTAGAGGTTCGGCGTGTACATCTCGACGGTCGCCGGGAGGTTCAGGATCAGCGGCCGATCGGGCGAGGGATCGATCACGTCGATCACCGCGTTGCAGACCTCGACGGCGTAGTCCAGTTCCGTGCCGGTGAAGCTCTCGGGCGAGTACTCGTAGTAGAACTCGGTCGATGGCGACGTCGACTCGAGCGTGCGACAGAACGCGGCCGCGTCGGTGGCGATCGTTTGAATGCCCGCTTTGTCGAGGCCGAACACGACGCGACGCTGCAGGGTCGAGACCGAGTTGTAGAAGTGGATGATGGCGCGGCGAGCCCCGTGCACCGATTCAAAGGTGCGCCGGATGAGGTCCTCACGGCACTGCGTGAGAACCTGGATCGTGACGTCGTCGGGAATCAGATCCTCTTCGATGATGTGACGCACGAAGTCGAAGTCGGGCTGGGAGGCCGAGGGGAATCCCACCTCGATCTCCTTGAAACCCATCTCGAGGAGCTGGACGAACATGGCGTTCTTGCGCTCGAGGTCCATCGGGTCGATCAGGGCCTGATTCCCGTCGCGCAGGTCGACGCTGCACCAGCGGGGCGCTTTGGTCAGTCGGCGGTTGGGCCAGGTGCGGTCCGGCAGGTCAACCGGCACCGTCGGAAGGTATTTGGCGTAGGCCATGGGGCTGGGCTGCTGGTTGTCCTTCACCTGGTTGATCCTCTCCATCGCGGTCGAACGAGAAACAAAAAACCCCCGCCACAGCGGGGGTCGGGGCGAGCACGGGCTCACCCCTATCGAAGCAGCAGGTCGTTCTGGCCGGTTCTCACGGTCTCATTGTACTCCGACCAGCGTCGATGTCCAGAGAAAGTCGCCGCTAACCTCATTGGTCATGAGCGTACTCAAAACGGTTCTCAAACTCCTGTTCGTCGTGGTCGTCACGGCAAGTATCGCGGGCATCGTCATGTTGGTGAAGCGGCCCAAGGACGACGAGTCCGTTTCCGTGGACGAGTGGCCCGACGTTCCCCGCCATCCCGCTTCTGAATAGTTCGTCCTCACTACTGCACCCAAGGAGAAATCATGACTGACATGCAATATCGCCGACTCGGCCGTTCGGGTCTCAAAGTGAGCCTGCTCTCTTTCGGCAGTTGGGTCACCTTCGCCAACGCCGACCAGATCGAAACGGGCAAGCAGGCCGCCGAGTGTCTGGACGCCGCCAAAGAGGCGGGCGTCAACTTCTTCGACAACGCCGA
>PNAH01000035.1:0-697 GCA_003170315.1 Acidimicrobiaceae bacterium | reverse complement strand
TCGGCCTCGACTTCGTCGACCTCGTCTTCTGTCACCGTCCCGATCCCAAGACGCCCATCGAGGAGACGGTCTGGGCCATGAGCGACATGATCACCCAGGGCAAGGCCCTCTACTGGGGCACGTCGGAGTGGAGCGCCGACGAGATTCGCGCCGCCTACGACATCGCCGATCGCCACCACCTCCACAAGCCCCTCATGGAACAGCCCGAGTACAACATCCTGCGCCGCGACAAGGTGGATAAGGAGTACTTGCGACTGTACGAGGACATCGGTCTCGGCACCACCACCTGGTCGCCACTCTCGTCGGGCCTCTTGACCGGGAAGTACCTCAACGGCGTACCCGAAGGCTCGCGCGCGACGCTCCCCGGCTACGAATGGCTCAAGGGCATGCTCACCGACGAAGGGCGCAACAAGAAAGTGGCCGACCTGAAGGTGATCGCCGACGAACTCGGCGTGTCACTCGCTCAGTTCTCCCTCGCATGGTGCGCGATGAACCCGCACGTGTCAACCGTCATCACCGGCGCCTCGAGCGCCGCGCAGGTTCGAGAGAACATGACCGCCCTCGACGTGATGCCGCTGCTCACGCCGGAAATCATGGAGCGCGTCGACCTCATCAGTTACTTCTAAGCAACGGCCATGACCGACACGCGAATCGGAATTATCGGCGGACTCTCATGGGAGTCGACGGCCTCGTACTA
>PNAH01000009.1 GCA_003170315.1 Acidimicrobiaceae bacterium | reverse complement strand
GTGCCCGCGGTGGCGGTGGGCGGTGCCGCGACCACCAAGTGCGTGGCCGCACCCGGGATGACGGTGATGTTGGCGCTGGTGCCGGTGATCGTCCCGGTGACCGTGTCGGTGGCGGTGACGGTCCGGATGCCGGCGGTGACCAGCTTGACGCCCGCGAAGGTGTGCACGCCGTTGTCACCGGCGACGAAGGTGTAGTTGGCCGGCAGAGTTACGGCTCCGAGGTCGGTGGTGGTGAAGTGCGCCGTGCCGCGGTAGCCCGTGGCGACGTTGTTGTACTGGTCCTCGGCGGTGACGGTGACCGCGAACGCGGCGCCTGCGTTGGTAGAACCCGGAGCCGCGACCACGAAGTGCGTGGCGGCACCCGGGTTCACCGTGATGTTGGCGCTGGTGCCGGTGATCGACACGGTGACCGTGTCGGTGGCCGTGACGGTCTGAGCGCCAGGAGTGACCAAGGTGGAGGCGTTGGAGAAGACGTGCACGCCGGCGTCACCGGCCACGAAGGTGTAGTTGGCCGGCAGCACCACGCTGACGCTGGGGTCGCTCGAGGTGAAGTGCGCCGTGCCCGGGTAGGCCGTGGCGACGTTGTTGTACTGGTCCTCGGCGGTGACGGTGACCGAGAACGCCGTGCCCGCGGTCGCAACACCCGGAGCCGCGACCACGAAGTGCGTGGCGGCGAGCGGGTTCACGGTGATGTTGCCACTGGTGCCGGTGATCGACCCGGTGACCGTATCGGTGGCGGTGACGGTCTGGGTGGCCGCGGTGACCAGGGTGAAGGCGTTGGTGAAGGTGTGCACGCCAGCGTCGCCCGCGACGAAGGTGTAGTTGGCCGGCACCGCTGAGCCGGCGCCGGCGTCGGTCTTGGTGAAGTGCGCCGTGCCTACGTAGCCCGTGGCGACGTTGTTGTACTGGTCCTCGGCCGTGACGGTGACTGAGAACGCAGAGCCCGCGTTGGTAGAACCAGGGGCCGCGACCACGAAGTGCGTGGCGGCAGCGGCACTCACGGTGATGTTCGCACTGGTGCCGGTGATCGAGGGGGTGACCGTGTCAGTGGCCGTGACGGTCCGGGTGCCGGCGGTGACCAACTTGACGCCCGCGAAGGTGTGCACGCCGTTGTCCCCGGCGACGAAGGTGTAGTTGGCCGGCAGCGTTACGGAACCGGCGTCGGTGGTGGTGAAGTGCGCCGTGGCGCGGTAGCCCGTGGCGACGTTGTTGTACTGGTCCTCGGCGGTGACGGTGACCGCAAACGCGGTGCCCGCGGTGGCAACACCCGGAGCCGCGACTACGAAGTGCGTGGCGACACCTGGGTTCACGGTGATGTTGGCGCTGGTGCCGGTGATCGACGAGGTGACCGTGTCGGTGGCGGTGACGGTCTGGGTGCCAGCGGTGATCAGTTTGACGCCCGTAACGAAGATGTGCACGCCGGCGTCACCGGCGACGAAGGTGTAGTTGGCCGGGAGCACCACGCTGCCGTTGAGGTCGGTCGAGGTGAAGTGCGCCGTGCCCAGGTAGCCCGTGGCGACGTTGTTGTACTGGTCCTCGGCCGTGACGGTGACCGAGAACGCGGTGCCCGCGGTGGCGGTGGGCGGCCCCGAAACCACGAAGTGCGTGGCGGCAGCCGGGCTGACCGTGGTACCAGCGCTGGTGCCGGTGATCGACCCGGTGACCGTGTCGGTGGCGGTGACGGTCTGGATGCCGGCGGTGACCAACTTGACGGATGCGAACGTGTGCGCGCCGTTGTCACCGGCGACGAAGGTGTAGTCGGCCGGGAGTACCGCGCTGGCGTTGAGGTCGGACGAGGTGAAGTGCGCCGTGCCCAGGTAGCCCGTGCCGACGTTGTTGTACTGGTCCTCGGCGGTGACGGTGACGGCGATCGCGGTGCCCGCGATGGTGGTGGGCGGAGCCGCGACCACGTAGTGCGTCGCGACAGCGGCACTGACGGTGTAACTGGTGGAGTTCGTCGTAGCCGCGCCATCCGTGGCCGTGAGCTCGTAATTGCCCGCAACCGTGAACACCAGGTTGGAGAATGTCGCGACGCCCGAGGCGTTCGTCGTAGCGGTGGTCGTACCCGTCAGCGAGCCCGCGCCGGAGCTGCCGGCAGCGTATTTCGAGACCGTCACGGTACTACTGGGCACCAGGTTGCCGTAGGCGTCGTGGACGGTCACAGCGACACTGGCCGGAAGACCGGCCACGACGTTGGAAGGCTCGGTGGTGAAGCTCGCCGTGGCTGGTGGGCCCGCACTGACGGTGACGTTGGCGCTGGTGCCGGTGATCGAGGAGGTGACCGTGTCGGTGGCGCCAACGGTCTGGGTGCCGGCGGTGACCAGCGTGAAGGCGTTGGTGAAGTTGTGCACGCCATTATCACCGGCGACGAAGGTGTAATCGGCTGGGACCACCGCGGCGACGTTGAGGTCGGTCGTCGACAAGTCTGCCGTGCCCAGGTAGGTCGGGTTGACATTGCCACCCGAATCCTCCGCCGACACCGTCACCGAGATGGGAACGCCAGCGATGGAAGTGGACGGAGCCGCCACGATGTACTGGGTCACCGGTCCGGGCCCCGTGGGTGAGAAGGCAGGGCTGGTTGCCGAAGTGAGCCCAGCAGACGCTGCGGTCATCGTATAGCCCGACGGATTGTTCGCGTGGTCCAAGCCAGCGAAACTGCACGTCGTCAGATTCACCACGCCCGATACGGCGTTCATAGTGGCGCATCCGGCAGCAAATATCCCGCCCGAGGTAGTCAACGTGACGGGGGCGGTCGATGACGTGACGATGTTGCCGCCCGAGTCCTCTACTTTCACTAGTCCTGCGGTGAAGTCCGATGCGGAGGCTGCGGCCGTCGGTGGCGTTGTGAAGACCAGTTGGGTGGCGACGCCCGGCACCGTGGGATAGAAAGCGCTGCTCGGCGCCGAAACGACCAGCGGTTGACCGCTGGATGCCGGCAACGTCGCGGTCATCGTGTAGCCCGCCGGATTGTTCGTTTGGTCTAGGCCGGCGAAGTTACAGCTCGCCACGTCCACTATGCCGGCGTTTGGTGTAAGGCCGGAGCAGGTGGAAAGGATCCCTCCCGAGGGCGTCAGTATGATCTGTCCGGACGCCGCGGTCACGACGCTGAGGTTCACACCCTGCTGGTAGTAAAGCGTCACAATCGGCTGCTGCAACAAGGTTGATCCCGAAGCACCGGCTTGCGGTTGCTGTGTGAATACAACCAGGTTGGCTGCGGGCGTCAGATTGAAGGGATTGCTCGTGGCGGGCTGTAGCCCCGCACTGGTGGCGGTCAAAGTGAGACCGTTGACGTAGGCGCTTCCCTGACAGCTCGCAAATGTCGCGAGACCGGTGTTTGAAGTAATCGTTGGGTTCAGTACGCCCGCGCACGTCAAAGTGCTGCCCGCACTAGGTACAAGTTTGACGGGGGTGCTGTTGGCCGTCGAAACCAAGTTGCCGAATTTGTCCTCAACTGAGACCACCGGCTGGACCGCGAAGGTGGCGCCGGTCGATCCCGCTGCGCCCGTGGGCTGAGTGCTGAAGCTCAGTTGGTACGCCGGACCGGTGCCCGAGACGGAGAAAGGCTGACTTATCGCGGGCTGCGCGGCCGCGGATCCGGAGTTCGGAGACGCCGTCGCTTTGAACGTGTAGGACGTTGGTTCGCTTTGCGCCGAACCCGCGTTATAGCGATAACCACCATAAAATAGGCACGAAGACGGTAACGTGACCGTGCCGTTGACGGTCGACAGCGAGATGCTGTTCAGGGTGCCCGAACAGTTCAATGTTGGGTTCAGGGCGGTGCCGGCCGAAGTCGTCAACGTGATGGTCCCCGACCACACCACCGGACCGCTCGAGTTATAGACCTTGATGACTGGAACCACGGCCGGAGAGGTCCCAAAGGATGCTCCCGAGATACCCACATTCGGCTGCGTGGTGAACTTCAAGTACAGTCCCGCCGCACTGACGGTGAAGGCCGTGCTCGTCGCCCCCTTGACGCCCGTCAAGCCGTCGGAAGAATCCGTCGCCACGATCTGGTAGCCGATCCCCGCGGCGCTGATGGTGCAGCCCGACACGTAGATGTAACCGTTGACCTCGGCTCCCGAGCAACCTGAAATTTGCGCCCCACTGGTTCCTCCGATGAGCGAATATGTGAGGCTGGAGTAG
The DNA here is from genome assembly GCA_003170315.1 of Acidimicrobiaceae bacterium. Lineage (GTDB taxonomy): Bacteria > Actinomycetota > Acidimicrobiia > Acidimicrobiales > RAAP-2 > RAAP-2. Next base: position 59,776 of record PNAH01000009.1, on the reverse strand, counting down.
TCGTTGACAACCGGTGCGCCGCCGGAACTCTGCACTTCCATGGTGAAATTGTTCATAGGCGTGCCGGCGGGGACCGAACAGGAGCCGCTGACCAGCGGACAGGGCTGACTTATGTAGACGAGTTGAGCCGGAACGCCGGCCGTGCCCGACGTCACCGCGGTCGAGTTGGCTTGAGGCAAGGTGACCACGAAACTGTTGTAGTACGTGACGCCGGTGGCATTGCTGGTCACCGCAATTGTGATCAACTGAGGCTGATCCGAAGGAAGACCGCCGCACGAAGAAACGAACGCATTGCTGCCGTTCCACCATTGCTCGGGATACAGGCCCGCGGACGGATTCGCCGTGGCGAGCGCAGCCGAATAGTTGGCCGTGTACGGAAATGGAACGAGGGTGGCCACTTGGAGTTCAGAGATGTAGTTGGCAGGGGTATTGCACGATGTGAGCAGCGATATATACGTTGACGACTGCATTTTGGAAATCACCTGCTGGGAAATGCTCGTCAGCATGGTATTGACGTTCGTCAGCGTTCGGTGCTCTGACGAGGCCGAAATCGAAGTGCCGAAGGCAATGAGCAAGGCTACCGAGGTCAAACCCAGTACTACGAGCGCCAGCAGAACCTCAACCAGGGTGTCCCCGGCCTCGGTCCAACGGGCGCGATAGCCCGCGACGCCCTGCTTCGTCTCTCGAAGCTCTTTGGGTGGGCGACGACTCGTCATTGCCGCAGCCCAAACACGACAGCCTCAAGTCCGCCGGGGCCGTCGCCGAGCACCGTCGTGAACGTAGTTGGAGTCAGAGACTCCACGATGGCCGCACCTTGCAGGGCGGTACCCAGGCCGGTTCCTCCCGAAGGAGGAGAGCCGCTCGGTGGAACGGTGCACTTAATGGTGTTGGTGGTGACCGCGTCACCCTGTGGATCAGTGAAGTAGTCCACCGTGCTCGCAGCGTTGGCCGCAATGCCGTAGTACGTCGTTCCGCCACTCAGCCAAGAAAGGCCGCCATTACAGGCGTTGCCAAAGGGAGAAGTGCCGGTATCGCAGGGCTGTAAGTTCCCGCAATATCCATTGGCGGCCGAATAACCGTTGGGAACGACCTGTAGCGGATTGGGTGCCGAGGTGAATGTCATCGACTCTGCGTAGCTGCTGCCGTTATCCGTCGATTCGGCGTCAGCAGCTAATAGCTCCCAGCCGGTCGCAGGTACGCCGCTCGAATTGACGATACCAATATTGCTAAGAGTGATCGTCGTCACATAGCCGTTGTTCAGACCGCCCCCGGTGCCCTGCTGGTACAGTGCCGGTTCGCCGGCCACGCCGTAGTAATTGGGAAATATGCCCGTGGTTCCACAGGCCGCGGATGTGCCCGGATTCCCCAAAAAGGCACCGCACCACGTGGGGAGGGCGAAGGGCGTGATTATCTCACCAGCTTGGGAGTTCGTTATGTTCATGCAGAAGTACATTGTCCAACTGGAACTCAGGGACACCGACTCGTTAAGGCAGGATCCGGGCGTTTCCGCGTCCGCCAATAGGTTCGGATTGGTCCCCAAGTTAGAAAAGTCGAGGAAGCACATCGAGGTTGCCAGAGGCGCAGATCCCGCAGTGGCGAAATTACAACCGGTGGAAGCGGTAATGGTGATGGGTCCGCCCGAATCGTTTCCGGTCTCGGTCGCCGCAGGGACGCCCGCCAAGGTGTACGTGTAGAGACCACCCGTTTCGGTACTGTTTGGTTCATTGACGGTTAGGGCGATATTTTGCACACCCGTCGTGGGTGCCCAACCAGCAGCTGCGGTGCTACTGCAACCTGCAACAGTGGCCGTACAGGTGATTGCAACGGATGGTGCGTTGACTCCGATGTTCGAGGCCAGATTGTACGAGACAATCGATGTGCTGGTCGGAGTCGAACTGCCGGGACCACAGAGCTGGCGGACCAGGTTGAAATTCGAGCCGCTTGGGACTTCGACATACGAGACGACGGTGTTATAAATGCCACCACTTGATTGACCCGATTGAAGGTCCCACTCCAACCCAATCACCTGATATCCAGACCCGCATACGGGGGTAGTTGACGTCGTGACTTCCTGAGCGGCTTGGGCATCTGGCTCGAATGAAGCCGTCACGGACTGAGCATCGCCGGAGTCGGAAAGACGGTTCGACACACTGGACTGGAGTGAAAACATCGCAATCAGGCCCGCGGCTAATGCGCCGACGATCAACGGAGCGATCGTTACGACAATGAGCAATTCAATCAGAGTGAATCCATTTTCGTCACTCTGAGAGGTTTTTCTAGAGGTGAGGTTTTTTAACTTCGGACGCGACTGTCGAAGATAACGAGATTGCCCTTGCTGAAATCGGCAATTTCTGTTTTTATTCATCCAACCTTCACTTGGTTGTAGATTCCGTACATTGCGGATATTAACGCAACGGCGACGAAACCTACGACCACTCCCATGAAAATAATGATTGCGGGCTCAAAAAGCGCTGTAGCTCGCTCCAGCTTGGTCTCCAATTCTCGGCCGTAGTAGGCGGCGGCCACTTCCAACTGCTGGTCCAAAGTGCCGGTTTCCTCACCGACACGAAACATTTGTCGGGCGGCAGCTGGAAAGAGTCCACTCTGAGCAATCGGTTCGGCCAATCCCTGGCCCTGCATCATCGCCTCTCGGATCTTCTCCAGAGCGTTGCGATAGACCGCATTATTGGACGATTCGGCGGTCACGGCCATCGAACGGGGCAAATCGACCCCAGCTCGCAACATCGAAGCCAGGACCCGGCACGTTCGCTCAATGATTGCCGTCTCCGTGAGGTCACCGACGACCGGAAGCTTCAATTTGATGGCATCGAGCCGGGCTCGTCCACCCGGAGAACGGTTCGTCGCGATCAGTCCGCCCACGACGATGATGACGAAGGCCAGGATCCCATACCACCATTTACCCATGAAGGAGGTCATACTCAGGAGCAAGCGGGTGACCAACGGTAATTTGGCGTGCAATGACGCGAAGAAGACCTCGAAGCGGGGCATGACGAAAACCGCAAGCACGAGAACCGTCACGACCGACATTGCTGCCACCACAGCTGGATAAATGAGCGCAGCGGTGACTTTTCCGCGAGCCTTGACGTCCCGGTCGATGTAATCGGCGAGCTGGTTGAGTACGTTGTCGAGATTTCCCGTCAACTCCGCAGATTCGAGGATTCCCACGTAAAAACTGGGAAAGGCCTCGGGGTGGGCCGCGGCCGAGGCAGCGAAGGTGTCGCCGGCGCGCAGGCTGTCGATCATTTCGCTCAAAATCGCCTTGAGCATCTTGTTCTGGGTCTCCTCGACGATGACCTCGAGGGCCTCCATGATCGGGATACCGGCGCGCATGAACACCGCCAATTGGCGCGTGAAGTTCATGACGTCTTGTCGCGGAACCTTCTTTTTGGTGATTTCGAACTTCAGGAGGCCCCGTTTGTTTTCGACTTCGATGGGCTGGAGTCCCCGGGCCAGCAGCGCCACGTGAGCGGCGCCCGCCGAAGTGGCCATTTCGGTACCCGTGATTGTTTTCCCGTCGTCGTCGAGGGCCCGGTACGTGAATTTGAGGAGGGCCTTGTCCTTGCTCGGCGCCTTGTCCTTGCTCGGCGCCTTTTCCTTATTCAGGGTCTTGGTTCTACTCATAGTGTGTACACGCTCCGAATCACTTCTGAAATGGACGTGATGTCCTGGTTGACTAGGTTGATGGCTTCTTGGCGCAGGGTACGCATCCCCTGTTTCACCGCCATGTTGCGTAACTCTTCCTGCGTCGCCCAGCCCACGACGAGGCGTCGGATCTCGGGGGTCATGATAAGGAGTTCGTAGATACCGATTCGGTCCTTGTAACCGGTATTGGTACAGAAGTTGCAGCCGGTCCCTTGGAAGAACTCAGATTTCACCGGTCCACCACTCTCCTCGTAGAAGACCATTTCTTCGTCCGTCGGCTGATAGGGCGCTTTGCAGGAGGGGCAGATTCGTCGGAGGAGGCGCTGGCCGACCACGGCCAAGACCGATGAGGCGATGAGGAACGACTCGATGCCCATGTCCAAGAAGCGGTGGAGCGCCGAGACCGAGTCCGTGGCGTGGAGTGAGGAGACCACGAAGTGTCCCGTTAGGGCGGACTGGACGGCGACGCGAGTCGTCTCGACGTCACGGATCTCGCCGACCAGGATGACGTCGGGGTCCTGGCGAAGGATTGACCGAAGGCCGGTCGCGAAGGTCAGGCCGGCCTGCTCGTTGGTCTGGATCTGGTTGATCGAGGGAAATACGTACTCGACCGGGTCTTCGATGGTCATCACGTTCAGGGTCGGGTTGCTCACTTCACTGAGTGTCGCGTAGAGCGTCGTTGTTTTTCCGCTGCCGGTCGGGCCGGCGCAGAGCACCATCCCAAAGGGGGCCCGAACGATCTTCGAATAGGCCTCGTGGGTGTCGACGGGCATGCCGAGGTCGTTGAGTCGCAGGACCGAGCGGGTCTTATCCAGGAGTCGCATGACGCAGCTTTCGCCCATGATCGTCGCCGTCGTCGCCACCCGGACGTCGACCTCTTTCCCGTCGATGTTGATCGTGAGCTGGCCGTCCTGGGGCCGACGACGCTCGACGATGTTCATATTTGCCATGATCTTGATTCGACTCACCAGACCCGGGCCGATCGCGGCAGGTAGTTGGAGGATCTCTTTTAGCGCGCCGTCAATGCGGAAGCGCACTCGCACGATGTCGTCGGCCGGTTCAATATGCACGTCCGAGGCCCGGTCGCGCATTGCCTGGGTCAAGATGCGGTCGACGACCTGGACCACGGGAGCGTCGTCCGCCACGATCTCGGGCTCGGCGTTGTCGACGTTTCGCTTGCGCGAACCTTCGACCGACTCGAACACCTGAACGAGTTGCGCGACTGTTCCCAACGCGCGGTAGTTGCTGTCGATGGCCCATCGCACGTCACTGAGCGGCGCGATGAGTAATTTGACCGGCTTGCCACTCGCCTTGGATAGCGCGTTGCGCAAATCTTCGCTCGGCTCAGCCACCGCGATGTAGAGATTGTCGTCGACCATTCGCACTGGAAAAGCCACGTACTGTCGCGCAGCGTCCTCGGACAAGAAGTCCAGCGCCGCCGGGTCAACATTGTCACGACGCAAGTTGGCGACGTCGAATCCGAAGAACGAGGCGAGGGCGTGCGCCAGGGCTTGCTCACTCAGGGCGCCGGTACTGACGAGAACCTCACCCAGGAGACCGCCCGAGTCGCGTTGCATCTCGAGGGCTTTCTCCAACTGAGCCTCGGTGATCAAATCGTTGGCGATGAGTTGATCGCCAAGTCGGATGTTCTGCCGCTCAGGCGCGTTGCCGTTTGAAGAGGGATTCGCTCCAGCCGAACTTGACGACGAGCTGTGAACGGCGTCATCAGTCTGAGCGACCTCGTCTTCGACGCGATCTTCAATGACGGTCGTCACTCCACCTCCGCCATCGCTTTGCGCGCGAAAGTCAGCACCATCGTCGTCTTTGCTCTTCTTTTTGAACGCCACGAATTACCCCAAAGGTTCTCGGTGAAAACTTTTTCTGATAAATAATCTATCCCGAATATTGGAAATTTACACTCATGGATGACCAATTACTCTCACCGGAATAAAAACTCTTTGTTGTTGATTCGCACGGATGTTGTTGCGTTAGGACGATCAATTATTCACGAATCGTCTCATCCTCAACAGCACGACAACCAACGACGTCATCGCGCACCCGCTCCATTCGCGTCATTGAACGAGTAAAGCCATTTCACGTCAAGCGATGCATGGCTTTTATGACATGTACAAAATCTTGGCGTTCCATCCATGCGAAGTGCGCCGTCACACACCCATCACAACGCGGACGTTCTATTGGCCGCAGCCGCTTCAAAAGTTTTATCAATTCCGTGACATCACGATGTAAGCCGAGCCGACAAGGAGTGGCGGCGGTGTGTTCGTATCGAAGCGCCCAAAACCGCTAATGCTCAGATCACTCCAATTGGCTACTTGGCGTCGACAAACTGGAACGATGGCCTAAGGGCACCTCGCTCACACGAAGTTTTGCATGTAATCCCTGGGCGAACGGGGATGCTCCGCGGCGACGAAGCGCGCTGGAGTCCTTCGCAACACAATTGTTATGCCCTGGGGGCTAGCGCGGAATGTCGCAATTGACGTATCGTCATCGCGAAGACGATTGGAGGTCACGCCATGGATGTCGCATCGTTCGTCGCCGCCGTGTTTAACAACGAACTTCCTTTTCGCGTCGAAGCGTACGACGGCAGTGTCGCCCTGCCGAGTGTCGCTTCAGCCAGCAACGACCTCACCTTGAAGATCCTGCGCCGCGAGGCCCTCACCCGCGTGCTCACCCACCCCGGGGAGCTTGGCGTCGCGCGTGCTTACGTCGCGGGCGATCTCGATATCGACGGAGACCTCGACGCACTGTTTGACCTCTCGATGCCGCCGATGCGCAGCTTGTTGAAAATTGAGAATCTTCGCGCACTATTGACGGTCGTCGGCTTCGGCACCCTTCGCCCGATCGCCCCCCCCAAGATCGAAGCCAAACAGCGCGGTGACTTGCATAGTCGCTCGCGCGATCGTCAGGCCATCTCGCATCACTACGACGTCTCAAACTCCTTCTACGAAATGGTGCTCGGCCCTTCCATGACGTACTCGTGCGCCGTCTTTCGCACGAGCAATGACACGCTCGAACAGGCCCAACGCCGCAAGGTTGACCTCGTTGCTCGCAAGCTCGAACTGGGCCCGGGTACGCGCCTGCTCGACGTCGGTTGTGGTTGGGGGGCCATGTCGATTCACGCGGCGCGCGAATACGGCGCTTCGGTGGTCGGTATCACCTTGTCCGAACCACAGCGTCGATACGCTGTGGAACAGGCTCGGCGTGAAGGCGTCGGCCACTTGGTGGAGTTTCGGCTGCAAGATTTTCGTGACGTTCTCGACGGCCCCTTCGACGCGATCAGTTCCATTGGTATGTCGGAACACGTCGGACGAAGTTCGCTGCCCACCTACACCCAACAGCTCTTCGATCTACTTCGTCCGGGAGGACGTTTCCTCAACCATGCCATTGGACGACCGGTCTCATTCGACGATGACCCGGACCCTTCTAAGGTGTCGGAGCTGTCGAGACAGGTGAAGATCGCGCTGGGCCTGCGCGGTCCGTCCAAGATCGGGAGCCCCTTCATGGAGCGCTACGTCTTTCCCGACGGCGAGCTCCACGAGGTCGGCACGATGGTGTCGATGTTCCAAGCGCACGGTTTCGAAGTTCGTCATCTCGAGAGTCTGCGCGAGCACTACGCGCTCACGCTGCGTCACTGGCTGGCCAACCTGGTCAAACGATTCGACGAGGCCGTCGAAGAGGTCGGTGACGCTCGCGCTCGCGTCTGGCGTCTCTACATGGCAGGATCGGCCTACGGCTTCGAGCGCCACCACCTCGAGATTCATCAGATTCTCTGCGCCAAGCCCGTAGGTGGTCAAAGCGGCTGGGAACTCCGGCCCGATTTCGAGCCGAAGTTTTAACGACAGGAGTGCACTCGCCGCAACGACTCGTCACTTCGAAGCTCGAGGTTATTCTTCGACGATTCATCTGAACAATTGTCACTTCCGAGAATTCATTTCGAAGTACGGCACGGGCCCTCTCGATGACGCGAAATGGTTACGTCCTTCTCACGCGATCGGTCAATGCGTAGGTCCATTCGATGAGACACCACGCAAAGCCAATCTGAAAAACGATTTCGCCTTGGAGAAGGTGTGATTGAGGATCAGACACCCAAGCGAAGAAGAAGATCAGTTGGGTTCCGAGCAGGAAATGCCGGGCCTGAGCGTCGGCGACCAGATGCGCGGAGGAGTCGTCAATGAACGACGTGGGAGAATTCGAGGCCGTTTAGCCCTTGAACCTGGCGATCGAGGCCTCCAGCTCGGCCAATGCCTCGGCTCGACCCACGTAATTCTCCACTTTCATCCATTTGCCCTCGTCCAAATCCTTGTACACCGTGAAGAAATGGGCGATACGGTCGAGAGTTTGCTTAGGAACGTCATTGATGTCAGTCGCCGACTTCCATCTGGGGTCATAATCCGGAACGCAGATCAACTTCGCGTCCTCCCCGTTTTCGTCGGTCATATTGCACATGCCCAGGATCTTGGACTCGATGAGGCATCCGGGAAACGTCGGGTATTCGGTCAAAACCAGGGCGTCGAGGGGGTCGCCGTCGCCGCCGAGGGTATCGGGGATGAATCCGTACTCGGCCGGATAGCCCATGGAGACGATCAAATGGCGGTCGAGCTTGATCGTGTGGTTGTCATGGTCGTATTCGTACTTGTTTTTACTGTCGCGGGGGATCTCGACGATGACATTCACGGTGTCCATGGCGTCTCCTTATTAATAGGGCTCTGTCGAACTTCAAAGTTCTGCTAATCGTACTCATCGACGGTCGGGACCTCACTCGTTGGGCGTGATGGCTCGGACGTAGACTTTGCCGTCGCGAAGCCTTTGCTTCGCCAACTGAGGAGACTCGAATGGAACGAATTGGCGTGATCGGTTGTGGACTGATGGGCTCGGGTATCGCCGAGATTTGCGCTCGCGCCGGTGCCGACGTCGTAGTGATCGAGCGAGACGCCGACGCGCTCGCCCAAGGCCAAGCCCGCATCGAGCGATCCCTTGAGAAAGCGGTGGCTTCGGGCAAGCTGCCCGAAGACGACGCCAATCACGCGAGGGGCAATCTGAGCTTCAGCGAGGACTTCGCAAGGCTCTCGGACTGTGAAATGGTCATCGAAGCCGTCGCGGAGGACGAAAACCTCAAGATCGACGTTTTCCAGCGGCTCGACGCGGTGGTGACGGACCCGGGGGCGATCTTGGCCACCAATACGTCCTCGATCCCGATTATCAAGCTCGCGATGGCCACGAAGCGACCCGAACATGTCGTGGGCATGCACTTCTTCAATCCCGTGCCGGTGCTGCGGCTCGTGGAGGTCATCTCCTCGTTGCTCACCAGCGCCGACACCACCGAGCGCGTCCACGCCTACGCTACCGATTCGCTGAACAAGCGCGTTATTTACTCGAAGGACCGGGCCGGATTCGTCGTCAACGCGCTGTTAATCCCCTATCTACTGTCAGCGATCCGAATGCTGGAGTCCGGTTTCGCCAGCGCCGATGACATCGACACCGGCATGGTCGTGGGCTGCGCGCATCCCCTCGGACCGTTGGCGTTAACGGACCTCATTGGCCTGGACACCACGCTCGCCGTCGCCGAATCGCTGTACGAGGAGTTCAAAGAGCCCCACCTCGCCCCACCGCCGCTACTTTCGCGCATGACTCAGGCCGGTCTTTTGGGACGAAAGTCGGGCCAGGGCTTTTACTCGTACAAGGCCTAGGAACTTCGAACCGAGACTCTCAGGTCACGGCATTGTGCACGGCGAAGCGATCGTCCCGGAAGGATTCGGTTGCCATGACGCCGGATATTCGTTCGACGGCGTCAAAGACGTCGACGAATCGTAGGTAGAGCGGCGTGAAGCCGAATCGACAGATATCGGGAGCTCGAAAGTCGCCGATGACACCGTTTTCGATTAGCGCCTGGATGATGCCGTACCCCTCGGGATGGCGAAGGGCCACTTGGCTGCCCCGCCTGGCGTGATCGAGCGGCGTCACAACCTCAAAGATGCCCGGCAGCCGTTCTTCGGCGAGTCCGATGAACAGGTCCGTCAGGGCCAGGCTCTTGACGCGAACTTGGTCCATCGAGGTGCGATCCCAGATGTCCAGTGCACCGTCGAGGGCGGCGAGGGCCACGATCGACGGCGACGAGGTAACGAAGGCCTGCATCCCGTCGGCCGGCTCGTACGTCAGTTCGAAATCAAAGGGCCTGGCGTGGCCGAGCCAACCCGGTAGTGGATTGCGGAGCTGGCCCTGCCAGGATTTACGCACGTAGAGAAAGGCTGGAGCACCGGGACCGCCGTTGAGGTACTTGTACCCGCAGCCGGCGGCGAAATCGACGTCGGCGCCGGTCACGTCCAAGGGCACGGCGCCGGCCGAGTGGGCGAAGTCCCAGAGCATCAGCGCCCCGGCCGCGTGCACCTGCTCGGTGATGCCAGCCATGTCGAGTGACTCGCCGGTGCGGTAATCGACCTGAGTCAACTCGACAAGGGCCACGTCGTCGTTGAGATACTCCTCCAGGCGGTCTCGGTCGATGGTCTTCATCGTGACCGGTCGTCCGGCGCGCTCGCACATGGCCTCGATGATGTAGATGTCGGAGTGGAAGTTCGCGGCGTCGGTCAACACGACGTGCCGATCGGGTCGGTGCTCGAGGGCGGCGCCGATCAACTTGGCGATCAGAAAGGTAAGAGTGTCGGCGACGAGTACCTCGCCGGGTTGGGCCCCGATCAGCGGCGCGATGCGGTCACCGAGCCTCGTCGGCTCCCCCATCCAGCCCGCGTCGTTCCAACTGCGCACGAGTCCCCGGCCCCACTCGTCATCAATGACCTCCCTCACCCGTCGTCGAACGGAGGTCGACACCGGACCGAGTGAGTTGCCGTCGAGGTAGATCTCGCCATCGTTGAGCGTGAACTCCTGACGTAGTGGTGCGAGGACGTCGGCCTCGTCCATCAGCTGGCAAGACTCGCGAGTAATCACAGGACCGACCGCACTTCCCATAACGCCGGGTAGAGGCGCTGGGCCAGTGTCGTATCGAGATAGGCCATGCCCTCGCTGCCGCCGGTGCCGGGACGCCGTCCGATCTGTCGACCGGCCATCAACATATGTTGGTGTCGCCACACCGCCAGGTGCCCGTCGTGATCCATTAACAACTCGGCGACCGAGTGCAGGGCGCTCAAAGCTGGTTTGTCGTGGATCAGATAGAGCGCTCGAAGGACGTCCAGCAGATCGTCGTTCGCGGCGCCCGTGGTGAGTCGCAAGGAGTGCTCGAAGCTCGACCACACCGAGGGAACCTCGCTCATCTCCTTGAGCCACGCGCGCTGGTCGTCGTCGAAGATCTCGAAGGTGAGCATCGCCCTGTTACCGCCGCCGCTCAGGAACTCAATCGCACGGAACTGGAAGGACTGGAATCCCGAAGCCGGGTCCAGCGGGTCACGAAACTGGAGGAAACCCTCGGGTGACATGGAATCCAGCAGTTGCAAATGTGTGAGGAGAAGGTCCTCGATCGAGACAATCCGGCGCAGGTGCGAGACGGCGAGCCAGGGACGGTTGTCGTGCAGGACGGTGGCGGCGCGGCGCAATTCGTCGACGATCACCTTGAACCAGAGCTCGTAGGACTGGTGGACCACGATGAAGAGCAGTTCGTCCGGGGCGTCGTCGGTCAGTGGAATCTGTAGTTTCAGAAGGTCGTTTATGCGCAGGTAGGTCGAATAGTCGGTGCCTTTAGCCACGGGCCCACACTACGACCGCCCCGGGCGTCACGAACGAGTGATGGGCTTGTAGCGAATCCGATGGGGCTGGTCAGCGTCGGTACCGATGCGCTTGTGACGCTCGACTTCGTAGTCCGAGAAGTTCCCTTCGAACCAACGCACGACGGCGTCACCTTCGAAGGCGAGTACGTGGGTGGCGATCCGGTCGAGGAACCAGCGGTCGTGGCTGATGACGACGGCACAGCCCGGAAACGTCAGGAGTCCGTCTTCGAGCGCGCGCAACGTGTCGACGTCGAGGTCGTTGGTCGGTTCGTCCAATAGCAATACGTTGCCGCCGCTTCGCAGCACCTTGGCCAACTGGACGCGATTGCGCTCGCCCCCCGAAATCTCGCCCACCTTCTTCTGTTGGTCACTGCCTTTGAAACCGAAACTCGCGACGTAGGCGCGAGCGTGGATTTCCCGGTTGCCGACGATCGTCTGTTCCTGCCCTTCGCTGATTTCGTCGAAGACCGTCGCGTCGGGATTGAGATTGTCGCGCGACTGATCGACGTAGGCGAAGGCGACGGTGCTGCCCACCTCGAAGGACCCGCCATCGGGCTTCTCTTGGCCGAGCATCATCTTGAAGAGCGTCGTCTTTCCGGCGCCGTTCGCCCCGATGACCCCGACGATGCCGCCCGGCGGGAGCAGGAAGTTCAAGTCCTCGATCAACAGCCGGTCGTCAAAACCCTTAACCACGTCGAAGGCGTTCACGACGACGTCGCCCAAGCGAGGACCGGGAGGGATGGCGATCTCCAGTCGGTCGGCGCGCCGCTCGCTCGACTCGGACTCGGCCACCAACTCGTTGAAGGCGCTGAGCCGAGCCTTGCCCTTGCTCTGACGCGCGCGTGGCGACATCCGGATCCACTCGAGTTCGCGTTCGAGCGCCGCCTGACGGACCTTGTCCGACTTCTCCTCCTGCGCGAGACGGGCCTGCTTTTGTTCGAGCCACGAGGAGTAGTTCCCTTCCCACGGGATTCCGTGACCCCGATCTAGTTCCAGGATCCAAGACGCGGCGTTGTCCAAGAAGTACCGATCGTGGGTGATCGCGACCACGGTACCGCTGTAGTCCTGGAGCGTTCGCTCGAGCCACGCCACCGACTCGGCGTCCAAGTGGTTGGTCGGTTCGTCCAGTAACAACAGGTCGGGCGTCGACAACAGCAGGCGACAGAGCGCCACTCGCCGGCGCTCGCCGCCGGACAAGACCGTCACGTCGGCGTCGGGTGGGGGCAGGCGCAGCGCGTCCATGGCGATCTCGAGGGTTCGCTCCAGGTCCCACGCGTTGGCGGCATCGATCTTCGTCTGGAGATCGGACTGTTCGCTGAGCAGAGCATCGAAGTCGGCGTCGGGATCGGCCATCGCGGCGCAGACCTCGTTAAATCGGATCAGCAGGTCTCGCTGCTCGGCGATGCCGTCGGCCACGTTGCCCACGACGTCTTTAGTGGGATCGAGTTGCGGCTCCTGGGAGAGGTAACCCACGCTGAAGCCCGGCGTGAGTCGGGCTTCGCCGCTGAAGCCGTCGTCGAGTCCCGCCATGATGCGCAGTAAGGATGATTTGCCGGACCCGTTGGCGCCGATCACGCCGATCTTGGCGCCGGGATAGAACGAGAGATTGATGCCGCGAAGGACTTCTCGGTCCGGTGGGTAGAACCGGCGGAGGTCTCGCATGGTGAAGATGAACTGAGCAACCATGCCCTCCAGTGTGACCGATATCGGCCGTGCCGCGAAATTGACACGTCACGAGAAATTCGAGCGCACTATTACAATCGGAAAATGTCTGATAGCTCGCTCGACCTGACTGCGACCAATCGCCACGCACCCGACTGGTTGATTCTGTCAATCGCCTGTATCGCGCAGTTCATGGTCGTCTTGGACGTCTCCATTGTGAACGTCGCTTTGCCGCGCATGGGTCACGATCTGCACTTCACCTACAACAGCGCCCAGTGGGTGGTGAACGCCTACGTTTTGACCTTCGCGGGGTTCTTGCTGTTGGGCGGCCGGGCCAGCGACTTCTTCGGTCGAAGAAGCGTCTACATCACGGGCATCATCATTTTCACGCTCGCCAGCATCGGTGCCGGCGTCGCGCAAACGGGATCGCAGATGATCGCAATTCGCGCGGTGCAGGGCATTGGCGGCGCCATCCTCTCGCCGGCCACGCTCACCATCATCATCACCACTTTCGCCGGTCCTCGTCTGCCCAAGGCCATCGGCGCCTGGAGCGCGGTGGCCGGTGCCGGCGGGGCGGTCGGAGGGCTCTTGGGCGGAATCCTGACGGGCTGGGCTTCGTGGCGGTGGGTCTTCTTCATCAACGTTCCCTTCGGCATCGTCGCCGGTACGGTCGCGGCGTTGTACCTCCGCGAGATGCGCAATCGCGACGCCACCACCAAGCTCGACGTCACGGGATCGGTCCTCGTCACCGGGGGCCTAGCGTCGGTGATCTACGCGGTGGTGAATACGACGACGCACGCCTGGGCCTCGTCCACGACGCTGAGTTGGCTCATATTAGGACTCGCTCTTCTCGCGGTTTTCATTTTCTGGGAAGGGAAAGTGGCGTCGCATCCGCTCGTGCCGTTCAAGATTTTTAAGTCGCGACCGCTCACCACCGCGAATCTGATGATGTTCCTCATTGGTGGCACGTTCTTCGCCATGTGGTACTTCCTGACCTATTACTTCCAGTTGGTTCTCGGCTACGGCCCCGTCAAGGCCGGCTTCGCCTTCTTCCCGATGGCCCTGGCCATCATCATCGGTGCCCAGATCTCTTCTCGACTCCTTACGAGGACGGGAGTACGCCCGCTGCTCCAGATCGGCGCCACCCTCGCGACCCTGGGCTTTCTTTGGATCTCGTTGATCAAGCCGGCGGACTCCTACGCCAGCCACATATTGGTGCCCGCGTTCGTCTGCGCCTTTGCGATGGGACTGCTCTTTGCGCCACTGGCGACGGCCGCCACCTCAGGCGTCGATCGCGCCGACGCCGGTCTCGCCTCGGGCCTTCTCAATACCGCGCGACAGGTCGGCGGTTCGTTGTCGTTGGCAATCCTGGCCACCGTGGCGACCGACGTCACGCATCGCGCGCTGGCAACGGCGACTCAGGCGTCGGCCCTGACCTCGGGCTACCAGCGCGCCTTTCAGATTTCGGCGGTCGTGACGCTCGTCGCGTTCTTCGTGTCATTCGCGCTACCCCGCAATACCGGTCGAATGATGGTGGCGACCGCCGCACCGTCGCCTCGGGTCTCACCAAATATTCCCGTAGAACCTGCCTAAAATCGAAGCCCGATTCGGGGCTAGTCTCACGAATGACAATTATCCGAAAGTGTGATGACGCCGTGTCGGGGCGCATCGAGGCCAAGGACAGTCTTCGTTTTGGGGACTGATAAAACGATAAAGGGAGAAATACATGGGGAGCATTCGTCGCCTCACGACGGTGCTGGGAGCTAGCGCGCTAGTCCTTGGCACTTTGACAGTGAGTGTGGCTGCGACATCGGTGTCGGCTTCTGCCGCGTCGAAGTTCAAGGCCTGCGTCGTCACCGACACTGGTGGCATCAACGACAAGTCGTTCAACGCTTCGGCGTACGCCGGCTTGAAGGACGCCGCAAAGAAGGACAGCAAGATTTCGTACACGTATCTCTCGTCGACCTCGTCGACGGACTACGCGCCGAACATAGCCAAGTTCGTCACCGAGGGTTGCGGAATCATCGTCACCGTCGGATTCTTGATGGACGCCGCCACGGCGGCCGCCGCCAACGCCCACCCGAGCCAGAAGTTCGCGATCGTGGACGACGCGCCCAAGGTGAAGGCGGGCACGCACGTTGACGCGCTCCAGTACGAGACCGACCAGGGCGGTTTCCTCGGTGGGATTCTCGCCGCCGGAGCCTCAAAGAAAGGTACCGTCGCGACCTACGGTGGACAGAACTTCTCCGCGGTCACGCTGTACATGAACGGTTTCGTCGGCGGTGTGCGCTACTACGACAAGACGTACGGCAAGAAGGTGAAGGTTCTTGGTTGGACCCCGCCGAAGACCGCCTGTTCACTCGCGGCCTGCGCTGGTACCGGAACCTTCGTCGGTAACTTCACCGACCAGACGGCCGGCAAGTCCGACACCACCACGTTCTTCTCGGAGGGTGCGGACATCGTCTTCCCCGTCGCGGGTTCAGTGGGTCTCGGATCAGTTGCCGCGGCGAAGCTCGCGGGCGCCGGACACAGCATCATGTGGGTCGACTCCAATGGTTGTGTCTCTGACGCGGCCGACTGCAAGTACTTCATCGGTACCGTCGCCAAGGGCGTTGAACCCTCGGTGGAGGCCGCGGTGTTGTCCGCAGCCCAGGGCACCTTCAAGGCCGGCACGTACATCGGCACGCTGGCCAACAACGGCACCGCGGTCGAGTACGGCGGCATCAAGGTTTCGGCGAAGTTGAAGTCCGAGATTGCCAAGGCCAAGGCCGGAATCATCGCGGGCACGATATCGGTGAACCCGAACAGCTACCCCGCCGTTAAGTAGTTTCGCGCCGATTTATTCGGTCGAAGAGAATGCCCCGGGCCTCCTGGCCCGGGGCATTCTCGTGAGTACGATAAGAACTCATGCGCTTAGAACTCCGCGGAATGACCAAGCGCTTCGGATCACTTACCGCCAATGACCAAATCAGTTTGACGGTCGAACCGGGTCAAATTCATTCGCTGCTCGGTGAAAACGGCGCCGGCAAGTCGACGTTGATGAACGTACTTTTCGGCCTCCTTCGTCCCGACGAGGGCGAGATACTCATTGACGGCGAGGTGGTCGCCATCACCGATTCCGGTGAGGCGGTTCGACGCGGTATCGGCATGGTGCACCAACATTTCATGCTGGTTCCCGTCTTTTCGGTGACGGAAAACGTGGTGCTCGGTTTCGAACCGGTGAAGTCACTCAATCGCGTGGACTACAAAAAGGCGACCGAGGACATTCGGCGACTGTCGAAGCAGTTCAATCTCGACGTCGATCCCGACGCCGTCATCGAGAACCTGCCCGTGGGGCTCCAGCAACGCGTCGAGATCCTCAAAGCGCTCAGTCACGACGCCGATCTGCTCATTCTCGACGAGCCCACCGCCGTCTTGACGCCCCAAGAGATCGACTCCCTGATGGAAATCATGCGTTCCCTCGCCGCCGCGGGCAAGTCCATCCTCTTTATCACCCACAAACTGAAGGAAGTAAAGGCCATCGCCGACGTCATTACGGTCATTCGCCACGGCAAGGTGGTGGGCACCGCCGAGCCCACCGCGACCGAGTCCGAACTGGCTTCACTCATGGTGGGCCGCGACGTCAAACTAATCGTCGAAAAGTCGCCGTACGACCCCGGCGAAGAGGTCTTTGAAATTCGCGACCTGGTCGTGCTCGACGACCGCGGTCTGGTCGCCGTGAATGGCGTCTCGCTGGACGTGCGCGCCGGTGAAGTGTTAGCGCTCGCGGGCGTGCAGGGCAATGGTCAGACCGAACTCGTCGAAGCGATCGTTGGCATGCGACCGGTGTTGTCGGGCACGATCTCACTCCACGGTCGCGACATCACTAATCTGACGCCCCGAAAAGCGCTCGACGCCGGCATCGGTCACATCCCCGAAGACCGTCAACGCGACGGCCTGGTGCTCACGATGTCGGTCGCCGACAACCTGGTTCTCAACACTCCTCGACGCGCGCCCTTCGCCAGTCGGGGCACTCGCAACCTCGGGGCCGTGAATGACTACGCCGTGCGCCTCGTTCACGATTTCGACATTCGCACGACCTCGATCAAGGCGCCGACGAGTTCACTCTCCGGCGGCAACCAGCAAAAGGTTATTGTCGCGCGCGAGCTTTCCCGTTCCCTCGAATTTCTCGTTGCCTCACAGCCGACGCGAGGTCTCGACGTCGGATCCATCGAGTACGTGCATCGACAAATCGTCGAACACCGAAATCGGGGCAACGGATCTCTTATCGTTTCCTCGGAGCTGGACGAGGTCCTCGCACTCGGCGACCGCATCTGCGTGATGTTCGAAGGGAGAATCGTCGGCACCGTGGAGCCGACGGTGAGTCGAGAGTCGATCGGACTCCTGATGGCCGGCCACACCCTCGAGGCGACCAATGTCTGACCACGACGTCAGCCCACGTCACGCCTGGTGGTCGCGCTTCACTTCGAGCAGCCCGACCGTCGTCACCGCTTACGCGTTCATCCTCGGCCTCGTCGTCGGTGTCGTCATCATCGCCACGACGACGCCCGCGGTGCTCGACGCGTGGCGGGGAATCTTCCACGGTTGGGACGGTCTGCCCCACGCACTCAATATCACGTTCAACAACGTCGGCGCCGCGTATCGCGACATGTTCACGGGCTCGGTGGTGGACCCTCAAGGTTTCTGGCACTCGCTCACCACTGGTAAGGGTTGGCCCAACACGCTGACGCCCCTCTCGGAAACACTGACCTACGCGACGCCGCTCATCATCGTCAGTATTGGAGTGGGCATCGCCTTTCAGACGGGCCTTTTCAATATCGGCGCGAACGGCCAAGCAGTGATTGGCGGCATCGCCGGGACGGCCTTCGGCTCCATGCTGCACATGCCCACGATCATCCATCTCCCGCTCACGCTGCTGATGGGCATCGCCGGGGGCATGCTCGTGGGCGCGGTGCCGGGACTGTTGAAGGCGTACACCGGCGCTCACGAAGTAATCGTGACGCTGATGTTCAACTACGTGACGTACTCCGTCCTCCTGTTCATGGTGCTTTCGACGCCGTTCCAGCAACCGGGTCAGGCGAACGACATCGGGCGCACGCTGGATCCTTCGGCGATCCTCGCGCCGCTCTTTGGCACCACGTCGGGGCTGCGCATTAGTTACGGAATATTCGTGGCGGCGATCGTGGTGGTCTTCGCGTGGTGGCTGCTCGATCGTTCGTCGCTCGGCTTCGACTTCCGGATCACCGGCGCCAACCCGTCGGCGGCGCGCGCGTCGGGCATCAACGCGAAGCGGGTCATCGTGTTGGCCTTCCTAATTTCGGGTGGTCTCGCCGGACTCGCGGGCGTCGTCCAAGTGGCGAGCACGACGCACTACATCGACGGTGGCTTCTTGATCGGCAGCGCCGGTATCGGCTTCACCGCGATTACCGTGGCGCTCCTCGGACGAAACCGTCCCATGGGCATCGTGTGGGCCGCCCTCCTCTTCGCCGCCCTCGGGGTGGGCGGTCGCAACATGCAGTCCTTGACAGGCATTCCGCTGGACTTAGCGACCGTTATCCAGTCGGCGATCGTACTCTTCGTGGCAACGCCGGTCCTGGTGAAAGAGATTTTCAAACTTCGCCACGTGACGACCAATTCCCTGCAACTCGCGACGACGGGATGGGGATCGTGAGCCTCCTCGACGCCCCCGAGACGACGCCGAACACGCCACAGGTCAAGAACCGCCGTACGCGCGTCATTGCCGTAATCATGGCGCTCGTCGGTCTCTTTACCGTATTCATCTTCGGATTCGGCAGTGTTTCGAAGGCGAAATCGTCGCTGACGTTTGACCCCATCAATCTCGCCAACGCGCCTATCAAATTGGGCTCACTCACCATGCCGGTGCGTTGGACCGACATCGTACTTGGACTGCTCATGATCGCTCTCGGCGCCGAAGTGTTCATTCGTCGCCCCCGCCGCGCCGTCATGCTCCGTTTTGGGATTGTGGCGATTCTCTTCTTGTTGGCGCTGTTGTTCTGGGCCGCGCGCAGTCCCGGACCCTCGGTCATCTCGTCGGTGAACCTGACGTCCATCCTCGTCGGCAGTTCCGCCACCGTCATGGTGCTCGTCTTTGGTTCGCTGTCGGGCGTGATGTGCGAACGATCCGGCGTCGTCAATATTGCCATCGAGGGTCAGTTCATCGGCGGCGCGTTTTTGGGGAGCATGATCGCCTCGACGACGAACAATTTCTTCTATGCGGCGATCGGGGGACTCGTCATCGGCGGCCTCATCGGCCTCCTCTTAGCCTTCTTCTCGCTGCGCTATCAATCGGATCAGATCATCGTCGGCATAGTGTTGGTCACCATGCTCGGCAGCCTCTCGTCGTATCTGAACCTCGAGATCTTCACGCCCTTCCCCAACTTCAACACCGGCAACATCGCGCCGAACTTGCCGATTCCACTGCTCTCGAAGATCCCTATCCTCGGACCGGTCTTCTTTAATCAGTCCGGATTCTTCTACGTCATGATCATTCTCGTAGCGCTCGTGAGCTTCGCTTTGTTCAAAACCCGCTACGGATTACACGTGCGCGCGGTTGGTGAACATCCGCGCGCCGCGGCGACGGTCGGCATCAGCGTCGTTCGGGTGCGCTACATCAACGTCGTCCTCGGAGGCGCGATTGCCGGGCTGGGCGGCGTCGGTTTCATGGCGACCCAGGGACAGTTCCAGGTCGGCTACACCTCGGGCCTCGGCTACATCGCGTTGGCGGCCCTCATCTTCGGCCGCTGGCGTCCCTCGGGCGCCGTCGTCGCTTCGGTGATCTTCGGCCTTTCGGTGTACCTCTCGTACGACCTCGTCACGTACCAGTTTCCGGTGTCGATCTACATCTTGCAGACGTTCCCGTATCTCATCACCATCGCCGTTGTGGCCGGTCTCATCGGCCGAGTGCGAGCCCCGGCCGCCGACGGCCAGCCCTATATCCGCGATTAACCGAGGGCTCCCAAGCCACCGACGACGCGCGCCGACGCCGTCATGGCCAGCGTTAGCGCGTCGAGGGGGGCCTCGCCATCGAGGCGAGCACCCAAATACGCCCCCGTGGCGGCGTCACCGGCGCCCGTCGTGTCAACGACCACGTCGCTCGTGGAGGTCACGTTGTGGTCGACGCCCTCGCTTCGGGCTCGAGCGCCGTGTTCACCTCGCGTAATGACGACCTCGCTGAAGTATTGCGCCAATTGATCGATCGCCGCGGTGACGTCACCACGCGCGCTCAGGGTCAGGGCCTCTTCTTCGTTGGCGAAAAGAAATCGCGCACCCCGGGTCGCTTCCATGAACGCTCGGGGCGTCATTTCGATGAGAGGAGCGACCGAGCACACGTCGACGGACGTCGAGCGTCCGAGTTCGATGGCGCGAGCGAGAGCGGCGCGACCAACGTCGGTCGTTATCGGATCGAGCAAGGTATAGCCCGACACGTGGAGGTGGTCGAAGGGCTGTTCAAATCGACGAAGAACGTGCTCGAGTCCGAGCATCGAGTTCGCTCCGCGATCGGTCAACATGGCGCGCTGTCCGACGCCATCCACTACGGCGACCACAACCCCCGTTGAGACGTCGACGCGTTCGAGCGCCACGTCGATTCCCGCGCCGCGAAGTGTGTCCTCGAAGAGTTTTGCCGCGAGGTCTGCACCGCACGCACCGACGTAGGTCACATGATGTCCCGCTCGTGCGAGTGCTTCGGCAAAATTCGCCGCGGCACCCCCGCGACTGAGTCGCACCCGTGACGGCGTGTCGCTGGATGGCGCTATGTCATTTGACGGCTTCACCACTACGTCGAGCATCACGTCGCCGACGACGACGACGTCGCGAGCGATCACACCCGCTCCTTGGCGATCGCCGCGCTGATCCTTCCGGCCAGACTTGCGTTCGCCACCACCAACTCTCGATTCACCGCGACGCTGGCGCCGGCGGTGTAACGAGCGAACTCTGCGAGCAGCACCGGGGTCACCTCTTTGCCGCTCACGCCGAGCGCGCGAGCTCGTTCGAGGGCGCTGGAGAGCGCACGGTCGTGCAACTCCACTGAGAGTTCACTTTCTTGGTTGATCGGATTGGCGACGAGAAAACCCGTCGACGACAGTTCGCGGTGTGCGAGAAACGCCAGAGCGGCTTCGGTCTCGTTGGCGAGCGACCAGTCCAGGGAGAATCCACTTTCGCTCTGGTAAAAGCCAGGGAACCGGTCAGTTCGATAACCGGCCACCGGGACGCCCAACGTGTCGAGGCGCTCGAGTGTTGCCCCAATATCGAGAATCGACTTCACGCCGGAAGCGACGACGAGCACTTGATTGCGTGACAACGCGGTGAGGTCCGCCGACTCGTCGAAGCTGTCGCGAACGTCACGATGGACTCCACCGAGTCCGCCGGTCGCCATCACTTCGATGCCCACGCGGCTGGCAATGCTGATCGTTCCCGCGACGGTGGTCGCGCCGTCCCCGTGATTCGCGAGTGCCAGGCCGAGATCACGCGCCGACAGCTTGGCCGCGTGTCGATCGGGGTCGGTCAACAGACGTAGTTGCGCGGCGCTGAGACCAACAACCACCCGACCATCGAGAACTCCAATCGTCGCCGGTACCGATCCCGCCTCGTGCACCGCGGCCTCGCACTCTTCGGCGACTTCCAGATTCGCCGGAGCCGGCAGTCCGTGCACGATAATCGTCGTCTCGAGGGCCACCACGTTGCGGCCCTTTTCGAGTGCGTTGGCGACTTCGTCGTTGATCTCGACCGAGGAATTTCGAAAGTTAGTCACTTCAGGCGAAGTGTACTGTTTGACGGTGAGTTCGCCGACAGAAATCCCATGGAATGAACTGCGTGAACAGGCCCGACACGCCACCACGACGTCGTACGCACCGTACTCACACGTCCTGGTCGGCGCCTGCGCCATCACGGTTGACGGACGCTTCGTCGTGGGGGCCAACGTCGAAAACGCGAGTTACGGCCTGACGCTGTGCGCCGAGTGTTCGCTGGTGAGTGACCTGGCGCGCCTCGGCGGAGGTCGTCTCCTCGCGGTGTCGATCGTCGCGGGCGACGGAGAGCCCATGGCCCCGTGCGGTCGATGTCGCCAACTGCTCTTCGAGCACGGCGGTGACGATCTGCTCGTCGACGCCGGCGACGGCGTCGAACCCGCACTTCTTCGCGAACTCTTGCCCGGGGCGTTCGGTCCGGATGACCTCGGTTTGCGGAGAAGTGAGTGAGCTACTTCTCCGCGGTTGACGTCATCACCACCAAACGTGATGACGGCGTTCTCAGCGACGACGCCATCACTTGGATGCTCGACGCTTACGAGCGTGGTGAAGTGGCCGAAGAACAGATGTCGGCACTGTTGATGGCGATCTTCTTCAACGGACTCAGTGACCGAGAGTTGAATACGTGGACCGACCGGATGATTGAGTCCGGCGAGCGACTCGATTTAGGTGGGCTGTCTCGACCGACCGTCGATAAGCATTCGACCGGTGGGGTCGGTGACAAGATCTCACTCGTCCTCGCACCGCTCGTGGCGGCGTGCGGCGCCGCGGTTCCCCAGCTCTCCGGTCGCGGTCTCGGACACACCGGGGGAACCCTGGACAAGCTCGAGTCGATCCCGGGGTGGCGCGCCGTTCTCTCCAACGACGAAATCCGCGAACAACTCGATTCGGTGGGCGCGGTCATCTGTGCCGCGGGCCAAGGACTGGCCCCGGTCGATCGAAAGCTGTACTCCCTGCGTGACGTAACCGCGACCGTCGCGTCGATCCCTTTGATCTCGTCGTCGATCATGTCCAAGAAGATCGCCGAGGGCACGCAGGCCCTGGTGCTCGACGTAAAGGTCGGTCGGGGCGCCTTCATAAAGAGTGTCGAGCGGGCCCGCGAACTCGCGACCACGATGGTGCGGTTGGGCACCGACCACGGCGTCGCGACCATCGCGCAACTCACCTCGATGAACGCACCGCTGGGAAGGGCCGTCGGCAACGCCCTCGAAGTGAACGAGTCGGTTGACGTTCTACGAGGACACGGACCCAGTGACGTTCGAGAGTTGACGCTCGCCCTGGCGCGAATCATGGTCGAACTCGTGGGCCTCGACGTCGATCCCGAATCGAAACTGGACGACGGATCGGGGTACGAGGTCTATCAACGCATGATCCGCGCGCAGGGCGGCGACCCCGACGCGACACTCCCGGTCGCGGCGCGACACGACGTAGTCGTGAGCGCCGACGACGGAGTGGTTCAATCCATCGACGCCCTCGCGGTCGGTATCGCGGCGTGGCGACTCGGTGCCGGGCGGGCTCGTAAGGAGGATCCCGTGAGCGCCGCGGCCGGCGTCGTGTGTCTGGTCCGTGAAGGCGAGGCGATCAGCAAGGGCCAACCGCTGTTCGAACTCCACGCCGACGACCAGACGCATCTCCAACAGGGGCGCGACGCCATCGCCGACGCCGTCGTCATAGGTGAACGCAACGTGAACGCCAAACCGTTGCTGCTGGAACGTATCACCAACTAGTCCACAGGCCTGTTGACTAACCTCGTTCCATGGCAGTTGCTCTTACGCGTGACGTGATTCAACGAGCACCGAAGGTTTTGTTGCACGATCATCTGGACGGCGGCCTTCGCCCGACCACGGTGCTCGAACTCGCTCACGAGACGCACTACACCGGGCTGCCGACCAACGACGCCGACGATTTGCGTCATTGGTTCATCGCCGACACACCGGGCAGTGACCTCGTGCGCTACCTCGAAGGTTTCGCGCACACCACGGCCGTGATGCAGACCAAGGAACACCTGGAGCGCGTCGCGTTCGAAGCGTCGCTCGACCTCGCCCGTGATGGCGTCGTCTACGCCGAGATTCGATTCGCTCCCGAACTGCACCTGGAGAATGGTCTGACGTTGCACGAGGTGGTCCAAGCCGTGTTGGAGGGATTCGCCCGCGGTATGCACGACGCCGAGCTCGAAGGTCACGCAATCGTCGTGCGCGCGATTCTCTCGGCGATGCGTCAGGCGAATCTCAGTGAGACGATCGCGGAGTTGGCGGTCGAGTTCCGCGACCGCGGTGTCTGCGGATTCGACATCGCCGGTCCCGAAGACGGCTTCCCCCCGACGCATCACCTGCGCGCCTTTCATCTCGTGCAGCGCGAAGACTTTCACATGACGATTCACGCCGGCGAGGCTTTCGGCCTGCCATCGATCTGGGAGGCCGTGCAGTTCTGCAACGCCGAGCGGCTCGGACACGGCGTGCGCATCGCTGACGACATCATCGAAAAGGACGGCGACTATCACCTCGGGCGATTGGCGAACTTCGTGCGCGACCGACGAATCCCACTCGAGGTCTGCCCCACCTCGAACGTGCATACCGGCGCCGCCAGCTCCATCGCCACGCACCCGATCGAGCTACTTCGCCAACTTCGCTTTCGCGTCACGCTCAATACCGACAATCGCCTCATGAGCGGAATCTCGATGAGTAGTGAGTTCGAGACGTGCGCCGAGACCTTCGGTTGGACCCTCGCCGACATGGAGTGGCTGACCCTGAACGCCGCGAAGAGTTCTTTCTACCCGTTCGACCGGCGTCTCGCGATGATCAACACCGTGATCAAGCCTGGGTACGCCGCGTTGCGATCAGAGTTGCAGTAGCGATTCCAGATCGGCCCGTACGGCCGTCACGAGGGATTCACCGTGACGCCGCTGTTCGGCGAGCGACGTCGCGACGCTCGGCGGCGACGTGATCTCGATATACGCCTTCAATTTCGGCTCGGTCCCCGATGGTCGAACGACGACTCGTCCGGACTCACCGAGCTGCAGCAATACACCGTCGGTGGGACCAAGACCCTCGTAACCGAGCGCGAGATCGTAGTGCGCACTCACCGCGAGTCCACCCAACATCGTCGGTGGTTGCTCGCGCAGCGACTGCACAGCGTTGATGATCGCACTCAATCCCGTGGGGCCTTCAGCTCGCATTGACAGTTGGAGGATCGAGTGGACGCCAAATCGCTCCTCGATCTCGTCCAATCGGTCCATCAACGTCTGACCGTGTCGGCGTAGATCATCGGCGAGTTGAGACAGGGCCAGCGCCGCCGAAAGACCGTCTTTGTCGGCGACCCCGGGATCAACGGCGAAGCCCAGGGCCTCTTCGTAGCCCAGTCGGAGAACCCCGTCACCGGCCGCCCGGGCGAGCCACTTGAAGCCGGTCAGTGTCATCGCGAATCGCACACCGGCGTCACGCGCCATCGCTCGCAGCAACGTCGATGAGACGATCGTCGTGGCGACGACGTCGCGAGAGTCCTTCATGGTGGGCAACATCGCCGAGGCCAGCAGCCAGCCGATCTGGTCGCCGCGAAGAACGTGCCACCCGGCGTCGTCGCGCACGGCCGCGCCCAAACGATCGGCGTCCGGGTCGTTGGCGATCACGAGATCGGACTGGACTTCGTCAGCGCGGGCTATGGCGAGATCGAGTGCGCCCGGCTCTTCGGGGTTGGGGAACGGCAAGGTCGGGAACGCCCCGTCCGGTTCGAACTGCGCCGCAACCGGCGTCACCTTGGTGTAACCGGCCCGGGCGAAGAGTTTCATCATGGTGGCGCCGCCAACGCCGTGGAGCGGTGTGTAGGTGATCGCCAGATCGCTGTTCGAGACGGCGAAACGCTGCGTCATATGAGTGCGGTACCGATCGAGGAGGTCCGGGGATATCCATCGGTGGTGCGTACTCGTGCGCTCCCCCAATGCCGGAGTTGTTGCGACGTTGGCGAAGCGCTCGACGATCTGGTCGTTGGGTGGAAGTACCTGAGAACCGTCGCTCGAGTACAGCTTGTAGCCGTTGTCCTGCGGGGGGTTGTGGCTCGCGGTCACCATGATGCCGGCCGCGGCGTCGAGCTGTTTCACGCAGTAGGCGACGAGCGGTGTCGGCAGCGGTCGGCGCATTTCGTAGACCTTGACGCCGGCCCCTAGGAGCACGGAAACCACTTCGTGGTTGAACGACTCGGAGCCGTGACGGCCGTCGCGTCCGACGACGACCCCGCGAGCGGAGTCGACGCCGATCTCGCTCAACCACGCGATCACGCCCTGGGTCGCTCGACGCACGGTGTAGCGATTCATCCCCGCCGGCCCGGCCATCTCCGGTCCGCGCAGTCCCGCGGTGCCGAAGGTCAGGGGCGTGTCGAATCTGCGGTGGAGCTCGGCTTCGTCGTGATTGTCCACCAGTGATTGCAGCGTCTCGCGGTCATCGACGTCGGGATCCCCGTCGATCCATTCGAGCACCCGGTCGCGCAGCGATTGGTTCACAGGACGGGAACGACGCGAGTCAACAACGTACCGAGCGACGCCGCGGCCGACTGACCGGCTTCGAGCACCTCCAGGTGATTCAAGTGGCTCGCCGTCACGCCCGCGGCGGGATTCGAGACGAGGCTGAGTCCCAGGACCTCGACGTCGAGGTGACGCGCGGCGATCGCTTCGAGCACCGTAGACATGCCCACGAGAGTCGCGCCCATCGTGCGCGCCATGACGATCTCGGCTGGGGTCTCGTAGTGCGGTCCCCGAAAACCGGCGTAGACGCCCTCGACCAACTGGGGCTCGGCTTTCTGGACGGCGGCGCGTAGTCGCGCGCTGTAGAGATCGGTGAGGTCGACGAACCGCGAGCCGTAACCCTTGGGCGGCGCGGGCCCTTCGAGCGGTGAAGTAGCGGTCAAGTTGATGTGGTCGCGAATGATCACCACGGTGCCCGGCGTCCACGACGGATCGATGCCACCGGCCGCGTTCGTCAACACGACCTTGGTCACTCCGGCGGCGATGACGGTGCGTATCGGGTGCACGACTTGGTCGGCGGTGTTCCCCTCGTAGAGATGGACGCGCCCGGCGACCAGCGCGATGCGTCGGTCGCCGATCGTGAGCGAGAGGATCTGGCCGCTGTGGCCCGCGACGGTCGGCGCGACGAAGCCGCTCAGCGACGCCGTCGAGACGACGTTCGTCGGGGTGCCGAGCGCGACCGCACCCTCGCGCCAGCCCGAGCCCAGGACGATCGCGATGTCGTAGTCGTCGTAGCCACTCTCTTCGCGCAGTTCGTCAGCGGCGCGTCGTGCGAGTTTGTACGGATTCGTCATCACTGTCCAATCGTGTGCCACACGGTGGACGTCTCGACGAAGGCCCGCAAGCGTCGAAGCGAGGAGTCACTCTCCTTCTCGTGGGGGCGATAGACCCGCTTGATGGAGCCGGCGGCTAGGGCCGCGAGCTCATCGCCAACCTCCGTGGTGACGCCGGAAAGATCGAGACCGTCGACGTCTTCGTGGGCGGCGAGGACCGGGGCCAATTCGCTGGTAAGTCCGGTCACGACGTTGAGCACGCCGCCGGGAAAGTCCGAGGACGACGTCATCTCCCCCAGTAGTGCGGCCGGCGTGGGCCGTGCCTCGCTGGCGATGGCGACGACCGTATTACCGGCGCAGATCGGTGCGAGTACGGCGTCGACGAATCCGAGGAGCGACGACTCCTGGACGCTGATCACCCCGACGACGCCGCTCGGGACGGGAATCGAGAAATTGAAGAACGGCCCGGCCACCGGGTTGGTCCCGCCGAGCACTTGGGCGATCTTGTCAGTCCAGCCCGCGTACCAGACCATGCGATCGATCGACGCCGAGACCGTCTTTTGACTCGTCCTCGAGTTCATTCCTTCAGCGAGCGCGACGTGTTCGGCGAGCTCGTCGCGGCGCGACTCAGCCATCTCGGCCAGGCGGTAGATCACTTGACCGCGGTTGTAGGCGGTCGCGTTCCACCACTTCGCCTGCGCGCCGCGCGCGGCGGTGACCGCGTCGCGCAGGTCCTTGCGCGAGCCTTGCGCCGCGTTAGCGAGGAACGCGCCCTTGGTCGAGGCC
Source organism: Acidimicrobiaceae bacterium (assembly GCA_003170315.1). Lineage (GTDB taxonomy): Bacteria > Actinomycetota > Acidimicrobiia > Acidimicrobiales > RAAP-2 > RAAP-2. The sequence continues at coordinate 31,884 of PNAH01000009.1, read as the reverse complement.
ACCTTGTAACTTCGTCCCGATTCCGAGCGCGGGAAGGCCCCGTCGATGAGCAGCTTGTAGGTCTTGCGGACATCGAGTCGGGCGTCAGACATTGAGGTACGCCTCCAGTCCGTGACGTCCGCCTTCGCGACCAAACCCCGACTCGCGCATGCCCCCGAACGGACTGGTCGGGTCGAAGCGGTTGTAGGTATTGGTCCAGATGACGCCGGCCCGCAGTCGCTCGGCGACCCAGAGCGTACGACTCCCCTTCTCGCTCCACACCCCGCAGGCCAGTCCGTAGTTCGTGTTGTTCGCCTTGGCGACGGCCTCCTCGGGCGTGCGAAAGGTCAGCACCGAGAGCACCGGGCCGAAGATCTCCTCGCGCGCGATTCGGTGCGACTGGGCGACGTCGGCGAAGACCGTGGGGGCGAACCAGTAGCCCTTTTGCGGCAGCGCACACGAGCTGGTGTAGCGCGTCGCACCTTCGCTCTCGCCGAAGTCCGTCAGCTCACGGATGCGAAGCAGTTGCGCCGCGGAGTTGATCGCGCCGACGTCGGTGTTCTTGTCCAGGGGATCGCCGACGCGAAGTTGTTCGACGCGACGCACTAGGCGTCGCAGGACTTCGTCGGCCACCGACTCTTGGACTAAGAGGCGCGAGCCGGCGCAACAGACGTGGCCCTGATTGAAGAAGATGCCGTCGATGATGCCCTCGATCATCTCGTCGATCGGCGCGTCATCGAAGACAATGTTGGCGCCCTTGCCCCCGAGCTCGAGCGTCAGGTGCTTATGGCTGGCCGCGGTGCGCTGTTGAATCATTCGACCGACCTCGGTCGATCCAGTGAAGGCGATCTTGTCCACGTCGGGGTGATCGACCAGGGCGGCGCCGGTCACGCCGTCGCCGGTGATGATATTGACGACGCCCGGCGGCAGTTCGGCCTGTTCCAGGATCTCGGCCAGGACGAGCGCACTGAGCGGCGTGGTCTCGGCCGGCTTCAGCACGCAAGTGTTACCGGCGGCCAACGCCGGCGCCAGTTTCCACGCGGCCATCAACAACGGGAAGTTCCAGGGGATGATCTGTCCGGCGACGCCCAACGGCTTCGGATTCACTCCGAAGCCGGCGTGCTCGAGCTTGTCGGCCCACCCGGCGTAGTAGAAGAAGTGCGCCGCCGCCAGGGGAATGTCGACATCGCGCGATTCGCGAATCGGCTTGCCGTTGTCGAGGGTTTCGACGACCGCCAGCTCGCGCGAGCGTTCCTGGATGAGTCGAGCGATCCGAAAGAGGTACTTGGAACGTTGCGCGCCGGTGGTCTTGGACCAGACCTTGTCGTAGGCGTGACGCGCCGAGGAGACGGCCCGATCGACGTCAACGGAACTCGCCTGGGCGACCATCGAAAGCGTCTCCTCGTTGGCCGGATTGACCGTCGCGAACTGCTGGTGAGCCTCACCGTCGCTGAATCCGCCGTCAATGAACAGGCCGTAACTCGGCTTCAACTTGGCGATGGCGGCCGATTCCGGTGCCGGGTCGTACTCGAGGGATCCGAGCTGGGAGTTGGCGAGTTGGCGGTCGCTCACGTCAGTCCCCGCTGAATTCATCGGCGCGCACATAGACACCGCGTTGCTGCTTGAGACGTTGCATCAACAGATCGTTCAAGAGCGACGACGCGCCGAGTCGAAAGAGATGGGGCGTGAGCCACGTGGAGCCGACCGTCTCGTTTACCAGGACGAGGTATCGAATTGCGTCCTTCGACGTTCGTATCCCGCCAGCGACCTTCACGCCGACGGTCCGGCCGGCCGTCTCGGCGAAGTCGCGGACCGCCTCGAGCATGACAAGGGCGTTCGGGAGCGTGGCGTTCACCGTCACCTTGCCGGTCGAGGTCTTGATGAAATCCGCGCCGCCAAGCATGGCCACCCAACTCGCGCGACGCACGTTGTCGTAAGTGACCAACTCCCCGGTTTCGAGGATCACCTTGAGGTGCGCGTCACCGCACGCCTCCTTCACGGCCACGACTTCGTCAAAGACCTGGCCGAGGCGACCGGAGAGAAAGGCCCCGCGATCGATCACCATGTCGATTTCGTCGGCCCCGCCGACGACCGCGTCACGGACGTCCATCAACTTGACCTGGAGCGACGCCCGACCGGATGGGAACGCGGTGGCGACCGACGCCACGGCGACCGGGGACGAACCGAGTACCGAACGGGCATGCGCCACGAGATCGGGGTAGACGCAGACAGCCGCGACGGAAGGGACGGTCAAGTCGCGGGGATCCGGTCGCATGGCCTTGGTGCACAGTGACGCCACTCGACCGGGCGTATCGGCGCCTTCCAACGTCGTGAGATCGATCATCGAAATCGCCATCTCGATCGCGGCCAGCTTGGTGGACTTCTTGATCGATCGGGTGGAGAGTTTCGCGGCCCGCGCTTCGGCGCCCACGGCGTCCACGCCGGAAAGACTGGCGATCAGAGCCTTTAACTGGGCTTCATTCTCGATGGTCGGCACCGCGATGGTGGAGGCGATCTGAACGTGGCGATCTTCGGCGGTAACCAGACGAAGAGGGGTGGTACTCACGTGGTCAACGCTAGCAACGCGGCGCGCCGCCAGCCCCACCGATCAACGTTCAGTGAAAGAGTGGAAGCTCGTGGGCGTCGTGGCGTTCACGAAGCGACGGGGCTGCGGCGTCTTTGGGACTCACGACCGCCTCGCCACTGACGGTCCAGGGAACGTTGATCTCGTCGTCGAAGGGATTGATCTCGAGTTCGAGCGGCGCGTTGAAGGGCGACGACAGGAGATAGGTCAGCGCGCCGAACTCGCTGGTCACACAAAATCCGTGCGCCACGCCGACCGGCACGTAGACCGATCGTTCCTCGCCCGCGGCGAGGCGCACGACTTCGTAGCGTCCGTAGGTCGGCGAGCCGACTCGTATATCAACGATCACGTCGTCCAACTCGCCGTGCGCGCAAGTGACCACCTTGGCTTGGCCTTCGGGGGCCATCGAATAGTGCAGTCCCCGGACGACGTTCCTCTTGGAGATCGAGAGGTTCGCCTGTCGCGCGCGAAATTCGAGGCCGGCCGCTTGGAAGTCCTCATCCTTGAACCATTCGCGGAACGATCCTCGGTCGTCACCCCACACCGGGGATTCGAGGACGTAGAGGCCGGGAATCGAGAGTTCGATCAGCTTCACGAACGACCCTTCAGCGGTCGCCACCAGGCCTCGTTGTCGTGGTACCACTTCACGGTCTGGGCCAAACCCTCCTCGAAGCTCATCAGAGGTTCGTAGCCCAACTCGTTCTTGATCTTGGTCCAGTCGACCGAGTACCGGCGATCGTGACCGAGGCGATCCGTCGTCGGCTCGATCATCGAATCGCTGTAGCCGCAGAGGTCGAGAAGGCGCGTGGTCAATTCTTCGTTGGTGAGTTCCGTGCCGCCACCGATGTTGTAGATCTCCCCGGCGCGACCGCGCTCGAGGACGGCGAGGATGCCGCGACAGTGGTCGTCCACGAAGAGCCAATCGCGAATGTTCTGTCCGTCGCCGTAGAGCGGGACCTTCACGCCGTCGAAGAGGTTGGTGACGAAGAGGGGGATCACCTTCTCGGGGAACTGACGCGGGCCGTAGTTGTTCGAGCAACGCGTCACCACGACCGGGAGGCCGTAGGTGTGGTGATAGGCCAGCGCGGCGAGGTCGGACCCGGCCTTGCTCGACGAGTACGGCGAGTTGGGCTCGAGGAGGTGGTCTTCGCGCCACGATCCTTCGCCAATCGATCCGTAGACCTCGTCGGTGGAGACGTGCACGAATCGTTGCACGTCGCCGTCGCGCGCGCTTTCCAAAAGTTGGTGCGTGCCGATCACGTTGGTTTCGTAAAAGTCTCGAGCCCCGGTGATCGAGCGATCGACGTGACTCTCCGCAGCCAAGTGGACGACGGCGTGCGCGCCACGCAGCACTTCGTTGGTGACGACAGCGTCCGTGATCGATCCCTCGACGAAACTGACGCGCGAGTCGCGCAACACGTCGACCATGTTCTCTCGTCGACCAGAGTAGGTCAACGCGTCGAGCAGCACGATGTCGTCGTAGTCGAGTCGCTCGGCGTTCTCGAGTACCACTTCGGCGACTCGCGATCCAATGAACCCCGCAGCTCCAGTTATCACAACACGCATGGCGATACCTCGACCTTTAGAAGGGGTTGCAAGACTTCTATACTAATTCAGTGAAGGGAATCATTCTGGCTGGTGGTAGCGGCACACGCCTTCACCCAATAACTCGTGCGGTGTCCAAGCAGTTACTGCCCATCTACGACAAGCCAATGATCTTTTACCCGCTCAGTACGTTGATGTTGACGGGACTTCGTGAAATTCTTCTCATTACGACGCCGCACGACCAAGACGCCTTTCGACGACTCCTCGGCGACGGTTCGCAGCTCGGTATCGCCATCTCCTACGTCGTGCAGGATCAACCGAACGGCCTCGCCGAGGCGCTCATCCTGGGCGAGGAGTTCCTCGACGGTGACAGTTGCGCGCTGATCCTCGGGGACAATCTTTTCTACGGTCCCGGCCTCGGGACGCACCTTCAAGAGAACACGTCGATCGAGGGCGCGTTGATCTTCGCCTATCAGGTGAGCGACCCGTCCACTTACGGCGTCGTGGAATTCGATGGCGACGGCAAAGTCCTCTCCATCGAAGAGAAGCCACTCAAGCCCAAGAGCACCTACGCCGTCCCGGGCATCTACTTCTATGACGCCAAAGCGCCCGAACTGGCGCGCGAACTCAAACCCAGCGACCGCGGCGAATTGGAGATCACCGCGCTGAACAACGCCTATCTGGAGCGGGGTGAACTGCGCGTGGAGATCCTCTCACGGGCCACAACGTGGCTCGACACCGGAACGCACGAGTCGCTCTACGAAGCGGGCGGTTTGATCCGCACGCTCCAACACCGCACCGGTCTACGCATCGGCGACGTTGAGCAGATCGGCGTCAACCAGGGTTGGATCAAAGAACCGTAGAGTTCGTCAACCAGCGAATTGCGACTTCAAGACCTGGTAGCGCTTGATCGCCCACCACGTCGACCAAATCATGAAGAGTTCGGCCAGGGCCGAGGTCCCCGCGACGAATGAAGCGTGGTCCAGCGCCGCGGCCAGTATCAAGGCGAGCTCGAGCATCACGACCACGAGACAGATGATGGCGTAGTAGCCGTACTGTACGGCCGCTGTTCCGATGCGCGACGAGGCTTCCACGTTCTTTCGCCAAAAGACGTTGAGAACGTCGCGCTTTTCTTTGAACGTGCAACTGCGGTAGAGGTCGATGTTCACGTTCCTAAGATATCGACGGTCCATCGCGTTCAGGTTGGCCCAAGAACAATTTCTCGACAAGTCGAAACGCCCGTCACCGATTCGACGAAGCCCTAAAGCGTGTAGCCCAGCTTCTGTGCCTCGGCTCCGTGAACGAGACGCTTGTGCACGCCCAGCGTGGACCGATCGAGGTTCGCCATACTCTCGGCCACGACGAGCGCGTGCGCGAGTACCTCGGCTTCTCCCGCAACCGCATCGACAATGCCGAAGCGCAGGGCGTCGGGACCGGAGAATCTCCGGGCCGTCGTCGCCGCGACGATTGCCGTGGACCGCGGGAGTCGATTCTCCAGGATTGACCACAGTCGCTCGTCCAAAGCGAGCCCGATCTCGGCTTCGTTCATGCACCAGTAGCCACGATCTTCACGCATGACGCGGTAGTCGAAGGCGCACGAGATCAGCGCCCCGCCGGCGAAGGCGTGCCCGTTGATCGCGGCCACCGTGTAGGCCGGGAAAACGAGTAGTCGACCGATGGTCTGCTCGAGTCGGTGCAGCGTCGCGACGAACTCGTCACGGTTATCGGCGAATCGTTCAAGGTCGAGCCCGTTGCAGAAGAACTTCCCCGAACCGGTCAAGACGACCGACAGCGGTCCCTCGACTCCGTCGAGTTCGTCGAACACGTCATTGAATCGAGCGAGTGAGTCGAGATTGATCCGATTCTCCCCCTCATTCCAGGTCAGTACCGCGACCGAGCCCTCGCGAGTCATGGTGATGTCCATGAAGGGAGCCTATGGCGAGCGCCTGCAGCGGTTGTAAGTTACGGACATGGCCGAGAACCTTTCCGCAGTCCCCGAACCCGACGTCTCCCAAGAGAATCCCGTCTCCGAACACTGGATTTGGGCTGGTGACCACCGTCCCGCCGTGCCCCGCGCGCTCGTCGAGCACATGACGAGCAATTGGGCGAGTGTGACGCCGAGCAACGAAGTACACCCCGCCGCGACGTACTGTGCGCAGCGGCGAACGCGCATCGCCGAGGAGTTCTCGGGCCGCACGATCGTCGTGGCGACCGGCAATTACAAAGTGCGCGCCAACGACACCGACTACCGATTTCGCGCCGGCACCGACTTCTTCTACCTGACCGGATGTGACGAACCCGACGCGGTGCTCGTGATCGCGCGAGGATCTGACGGTCCGCGTTCCACGCTCTACCTCGCCGACCGACGGGACCAGCGGACCCACGAATTCTTCACCGACGCGCGCTACGGCGAGTTGTGGGTCGGGGCCCGGCGCGGCGTCACCGAGGCCGCTCGCTACTACGAGATCGACACGGCGCCGCTCGAAACCCTCGAGCCCGGCCTCGCCGCGCTGGCGACGACCGAGATCGTGAGCGTTCGAGGATTCGACCAGCGACTCGACGACTATCTCGAACCCAACAAGGACGACCAGGTCTTGGCGACGACCCTCAGCGAACAGCGCCTGGTCAAGGACGACTTCGAGATCGCCCAGCTCCAGTTGGCGGTGGAGTACACCGTCAAGGGATTCGAAGACGTCGTACGGGCCCTTCCCATCGCCGAAGGACGCGGCGAGCGGGTCATCGAAGGCATCTTTCACATGCGCGCGCGCGTCGAAGGTAACGACACCGGTTACGACACCATCGCCGCCAGCGGCTCGAACGCCACGGTGCTCCACTGGACGAGGAACACCGGCGCCGTGCGTCGCGGCGACCTCCTATTGCTCGACGCCGGTGTCGAGTGCCACAACCTCTACACCGCCGACGTCACGCGAACCATGCCGATCAGCGGGACGTACTCGCCGGCGCAGCGTCGCATCTACGAACTGGTGGTCGCGGCCCAACAAGCGGGGATCGACGCGGTCAAGCCGGGCGCGACCTTCCAGGCGCCCCACGAAGCGGCGATGAAGATCCTGGCCCAGGGACTCTTTGACCTGGGCATCTTGAAAGAAGAACCCGAGGTGGCCCTTCGGCGCGAACGTCAGTTGCACCGGCGCTACACCCTGCACGGCACGAGTCACATGCTCGGGCTCGACGTGCACGACTGCGCCAACGCCCGCGACGAGATGTACCGCGACGGCGTTCTCGAAGAGGGCTACGTCTTGACGGTCGAACCGGGTCTGTACTTCCAGGCGAATGACCTCACCGTGCCCGAGGAGTATCGCGGCATCGGCGTGCGTATCGAAGACGACGTGCTCGTCACCGCCACCGGCTCGAAGAATCTCTCGGAGGCCCTACCGCGCGACCCCGACGCCGTCGAGGCGTGGATGGCCGAACTCTGGAATGAGGCGCGCCCGAACTTCGGGCTGTAATCGCCTAGGAAAGAATGCGAAGCGGCAGGTGTCGTGGTCCGCGTACCTGACCGGGCGCCCACGTCACCGTGTCGCCGTCGACCAGTTCGAACTTCGGGAACCGCTTGATGAACTGCTCAATGGCGACGCGCAGTTCCAACCGCGCGAGGTTCGAGCCGACGCAGCGATGGATGCCCAGCCCGAAGGCGGCGTGTCGATTGGCGGCGCGGTCGATGATGAATTTGTCGGCGTCCTCGAAGGCGTTCGGGTCGCGATTGGCCGCGGGGAAACCCAAGAGGACCCAGTCGTCCTTCTTCATCGCACAGCCATAGAACTCGTAGTCCTCGGCGACCAACCGGGCCATGGTCACCGGAGCGTAAAAGCGCAAGAACTCCTCGACGGCCACCGGCATCAGATCGGGTTCGTTCACCAGCCGGGCCAGGTCATCGGGATGACGCGCCAGGTGCCAGATCGCGGAACCGATGGCCGACCAGGTCGTGTCGATGCCGGCCACGAGGATCAAGACCATGGTCCCGGCCACGTGTTGACGCTCCAGCTTCTGACCCGCCACCTCGACGTTCAAGAGGTAACTCGTCAAGTCGTCGCGGGGATTCTCGATGTGGTCGTCGATCTGCTTGCCGAAGTACTCGCTCATCGGCTGGAACAAGGGGCCGCGAACTTCTGAAGGGAGGTCAATCAGGTCCAGCACCAGATGGACGATGTCCCGGAAGATCTCCTCGTCCTCAGATGGGAAGCCCAACATCGAGGCGATGACGCCGGGCGGGATGAACTGGGCGTAGTCGGTTCCCCCGTCCACGAACTCACGTCCGACCATATGGTCGAGGTGTTTGTTGCAGAGGGCGCGAATCTGGGGTTCCAGGGCGTTGACCGGTCCCGGGGCGAACGCCGGCAGGATAACCCGACGAGCAATCGAGTGAAAGGGTGGATCGGACGTGATCGGTGGCGCGCCGCCGATCGGCGCGGGAATGAAGTTCGGCGGGTACTTGTTGTGCACCACGACGACCATGCGGCTCGTGAAGTGCTCCGTGTCATTGGCGATCGAGGAGACCATCTCGTGCGTGGTGGGGAACCACCCGCCGCCGTAACGATCGGTGTGCGCGACCGGGCAGCGTTCGCGCAGGTCCTCCCAGATGGGATACGGGTCATTCACCCACTGCGGATCGGTGTGGTCCCAGTCGGAGGCGAAGTCGTCGACCGGCACCTTCACTGATTCCTCGACGATGTCGCTCATCTCCCTCGCTACGGCAGTATTCGAATCGGCAAGTTCCGTGGTCCGCGAATCTGTCCGGGCGCCCAGGTCACCGCGTCGGGTTCGGCCAAGTCGAAGCGCGGGTAGCGCTTGATGAACTCCTCTAAGGCGACGCGCATCTCCAGGCGGGCCAGATTGGATCCGGCGCAGCGGTGGATACCCAGGCCGAAGGCGACGTGACGATTCTCAGCGCGATCGATGATGAACCGTTCGGCGTCCTTGAAGACGACGGGGTCACGGTTCGCGGCCGGGAAGCCCAGCAGGATCCAGTCGTCTTCCTTCATGGGACAGCCCTGGTACTCCATGTCGTGCTTGACCAATCGCGCCATGGTGACCGGGGCGTAAAAGCGGAGGAACTCCTCAATGGCGACGGGCATCAGGTCGGGCTCGTTGACCAGTCGTGCCAAGTCCTCGGGGTTCTGGGCGAGATGCCAGATCGCCGAACCAATGGCCGACCAGGTGGTGTCGATACCGGCCACCAGGATGAGGACCATGGTCCCGAACACGTGCTCCATCGCCAGATTTTGTCCGTCGAGTTTCACGTTTAACAGATACGACGTGAGATCGTCTCGGGGGTTGTCAATGTGGTCTTCCATTTGGGCGACGAAGTACGCCTCCACGGGCTCGAACTCGACGATGCGCTCCTCCTCCGGGTGATCGATGCCCTCCATGATGATGTGGACCATTTCGAGGAAGTGCTCAATATCCTCTTCCGGGAAGCCCAACATGCCCCGAATGACGCCCGGCGGAATGTACTGCGCGTACTTGGTACCGGCGTTCACCACGTCCTCGCCGACCAACCCGTCGAGCAGGCTCGAACACAACTCTCGGATCATCGGCTCGAGGGCGTTGATGGGACCGGGCGCGAAGGCCGGAAGGATGAGCCGGCGAGCGATCGCGTGGAACGGCGGGTCCGAGGTGATGGGCGGCGCCACACCAATCGGTGCGGGCAGGTCCAGCTCGGTCGGACGGCCGTTGCCGATGACGACGTTGCGACTGGTGAAGTTGTCGGTGTCCTTGGCGATCTCCGAGACGCCAGCGTGGGTCACGGGGAACCAGCCGCCGCCGTAACGCTCGGTGTGCGCGACCGGACAACGTTGACGTAGGTCGTCCCAAATCGGATAGGGATCGGCGACCCACTGCGGATCGGAATGATCCCAGTCGGTAGCAAAGTCTTGAACGAGAGGACTGTCGGTCATGGCTACTCCTCGATGAAGATGGCGTGCTCGGGACAGTTCGACTGGGCGAGTCTCGCCAGTTCGATCGTGTCGTTGGTCAAGGTGCCGTCGCCAATGACGACGCCACTACCGAGATCGTCGAAGTCGAAGATTCCCGGAGCGATCGAGAAACAACGGCCCTGACCTTGACAAATCTCAGGGTCAATACGTACCTTCACGGGTCCCCCTTTTCCCTACTAAGACTGACATTACTACCCGGTAAAAGACAAGATGTATGACTTGGCGTTGGAGCAACCGTAGTCAATCGCCGAAGCAGCCGTCGACTACACCGTCTCAATTTCTTCGCGACTGATGCCCAGGAAATACAGCACCGCGTCCAAATACGGCACGGTCAGATGAGTGTCGGCGTGCTCTTGGACGACGGGCTTCGCGTTAAAGGCGATGCCCAAGCCGGCCGCCGAGAGCATGTCGATGTCGTTGGCGCCGTCACCCACCGCCACCGTCTGTTCCAACGGAACGCCCACGTCCTCGGCGAAGCGACGCAGCGCGTTGGCTTTGCCGGCCCGATCGACGATCTCGCCCACGAGTCGGCCCGTCAATTTCTCGTCAAGGATTTCCAGCCGATTGGCCGCGAGGTGCTCGACCTTTAGTTCGGCCATCAAGGGCGCCAGCACCTCGACGAAACCACCCGACACGACGGCTGGGACGTAACCGAGTCGTTGCAAGGTGCGCAGCAACGTTCGCGCCCCCGGTGTCAATCGGAGTCGCGAGCGCACGTCGTCGAGGACCGTGGCCGGAAGTCCCGCCAAGAGTGCCACGCGACGACGTAGCGCTTCGACGAAATCGATCTCGCCGGACATCGCCAACTCGGTGATCGCCGTCACCTCCGCGGCACATCCGCATGCCTCGGCGAGCAGGTCGATGACCTCGTCCTGGAGCAAGGTGGAATCGGCGTCCATCACGACGAGGTGCTTGGCGCGTCGGTGCAGACCGGCACGCTGCACCGCCAAATCAATTCCCGTGTCACGTGCGACGTCGACGAGCGCTTCGCGGAGCGCCGCGTGATCGGATCCGCGCACGACAAGTTCGTAGCAGTCGACCGGATAGCTGGCGAGGTGCACGATCCGTTCGCACGTCGAGCCGGACGCGGCGATCGCCGCGAAGACGCCTTCCAACTGCGTCGCGCCAATTCGCGGAGCGAGGAACGTCACCAAGAGTCGGCGACCATCGCTCACGTCGCTCGGCGTCACTTCTTCGATCGTCGCGGTGATCCCGTGGCTGACGATATCTCGTTCCGCCAACGCCTCTTCGATTACGGCTCGAGTCACGGTGTTTCGAGAACTCACTTCGGCGCAAAGCACCAGAGCGCCTCGAATGGTTATCTGCGCCACGTCGGTGATCTCAATGCCTCGAGCTCCGAGCGAAGTAAGGGCGGAGAAGAGCTCGGCCCCGACACCCACGCGGTCCGGACCACTCACCGTCACGAGGAATGTCGTAGAACTCACCCCAGAATCGTAGAGGTTGGGGATTCGTCGTTAGGACTCTGAGTGATCTTCGCCCGAGCGCATCTCGCGCACTTCGGCGACGTGTGGGTCGGTACGCGCATCGAAACTCCACAGTCGAGGTAGCGCGAGAGCGACGGCCCCGACCGATCCGGTACAGGCCAGCCCGCCGAAGGTCAGGGAGAAACGCAACGTCGTCCAGGCCGCCATGACACCAGCACGGAATTGTCCGGCCGTCGGTCCGAGCGAGTACGAGATCATCTCGATACCGGCCATTCGTCCGCGCATCTCCGGAGGAATCGACTCGTTCCACATGGTGGTGCGAAAAATGCCACTGATCGAGTCAGCGCCGCCGCCGATGGCGAGCCCGAGAAAAACGAACCAAAGTGACGAAGAGTAGCCGAAAAGAGCGATTCCGAGACCCCAGAGCGCCGCTGCGAAGACGATCGCTCGTCCGTACCGATGGATTTTGCGAGACCATCCCGAGGTCAAGGTCGCGATGAGAGCGCCACTCGGAAGTCCGCAGTAAAGCAGCGCCAGGGCATAGGTTTCGTGGAATCGTGCGGCGACGAAGGGCAGCATGATGATGGGGAACGCAAGAACCATTGCCAGCAAGTCGATGATGTAGGTGCCCACGATGTCCGGTCGCGACTTCGCGTAGCGCAGCCCCGACCGAACGGCTGCCACGTCGCCATCTTCGGCGGGCACGCTCGCCGCGGTCGCGCGAAGAGAGTAGAGGAGAATCAGTGACAGCGTGAACGTCACGAGATTTGCCAGATAGACAGAGCCGGGACCGAGCGCGATGGCGGCGAATCCTCCGAGAGCGGGCCCGATAATTGACGCGGTCGTCATGCGAATGTTCGCGAGCGTCGACGCTGCTCGTTGCATCTCGTGCGGCACAAACATTTGGTTCAGTGCTTCAATACTGGGACGCTGGAGACTGCCCGCGCCAGAGGCGACGAAGGCGTCCACATAGAGAATCCAGGCCTGAGGATGCGGCAAGAGCGCGTTGACGAAAAGGACCGCCGTCGAGATCATCAGGACCTGCTCCATCGAAATGATCAAACGCCGTCGATTGAGTCGGTCGGCAAGGACTCCACCGTAGAGACCGAAGACGACGAGCGGCAAAAACTCAGCCAAGCCAAGTGACCCGACGTCGAGCGGTGAATGTGTGAGGAGTCGAAGCTGGAACGGTACGGCGACGTAGGTGGCCTGACTTCCGAGGGCGGTGATGAATCCCGCAATGTAGAGACGGCGGTACTGCGTCGACACTCGAAGCGGCGTGAGATCGACGCCGAGTTTTCGACTACTCACTCGGTGGTCCCGATTGCCATCCATTCTCCCGGGTGTAGTGACGGAGCACCTTCGCCGGAACGCCCCCGAGCACCGCGTGATCCGGAAACACTCCGCGTACGACGGCGCCGGCCGCCACGACGGTGTTCTCTCCGAGCACCGTGCCCGGAAGAATCACCACGTTGGCGCCGAGCCAACTGCCCGATCCGATGCGAACCGCGGCTTCGGTCGGTCGCTGCCAACCAATCGGCTGGTCGGGGTCTTCGTAGGAGTGATTCTCGTCGGTGATGTACACGTACGGACCGGTTTGGATCTCGTCGCCCAACACGATGGACCAGTGGCCAATGATGTGCGATCCGCGGCCGATGATGCACTTTCGTCCAATCGAGACGACCGGTGAACTCAGCATCGTCTGCTCGCCGCTGATTCCCGCCGTCAGACAGACGTTCGGGCCGATGAGCGTGTCATCGCCGATCGCGAGGTAGCGCTCGTTGTAGATCACTCCCTGGGGCGCCATCAGGGCCGCTCCTTTACCGAAATACTGGAACTTCTTGGCGTACGGGTCGCTCGGTCCGACCGTCGCCACTTCGTTGACGTATCGACGAAACGCGCGGACACGGGCGCCCAGAAACTGCCGGAAACGAAGTCGGTTATTCACCGGAGTCACGTTAGTTGTCCGCTCGAGCGCAATTCGCCGCGAGCGCGAATGATTCAACCCAAGTGACTGATGAGGGAAATGGAGAAGAGTTAGTCGAGCGAGATGGGCGAATCGATGTCGATCTCGACCCCCGTGCCGACCACGTCCGGCAAAAGAGCGTTCGCCATGTGCTCACGTACGCGACCATCGATCTCGGCCATGGTCTGCGGGTTCTCGCGCAGGAAGGCCTTCACGTTCTCGCGACCCTGGCCCATCTGCTCGCCTTCGTAGGTGAACCACGCGCCGGCCTTCTTCACGAAGCCCAGTTCGACGGCGACGTCCAAGACCGAGCCTTCGCGGCTGATGCCCTGGCCGTACATGATGTCGAACTCGGCCTGCTTGAAGGGTGCGGCGCACTTGTTCTTCACGACCTTCACGCGCGTGCGGTTGCCGACGACCTCGGTGCCGTCCTTGATCGATTCGATCCGACGAATGTCGAGTCGAATTGACGCGTAGAACTTTAAGGCCCTCCCACCAGGGGTAATTTCGGGGCTCCCATAAATGACTCCTATTTTTTCGCGCAACTGGTTGATGAAGACCGCGATGGTGTTGGACTTGGAAAGTCCACCGGTCAACTTGCGAAGCGCCTGGCTCATGAGTCGGGCCTGGAGTCCGACGTGCGAGTCGCCCATGTCGCCTTCAATCTCGGCGCGCGGCGTCAACGCCGCGACCGAGTCGATGACGATGACGTCGAGCGCACCGGAGCGGATCAGCATGTCGGTGATCTCGAGGGCCTGCTCGCCGGTGTCGGGCTGGGAAATCAGAAGGTCATCGACGTTGACGCCGATGGCGCGCGCGTAGACCGGGTCCATGGCGTGCTCGGCGTCGATGTAGGCGCAGACCCCGCCGTTGCGCTGGGCTTCGGCCACCACGTGCATCGCCAAGGTGGACTTGCCCGAGGACTCGGGTCCGTAGAGCTCGACGATGCGACCGCGGGGCAGTCCGCCGATGCCGAGCGCCATGTCAAGAGCGAGCGCGCCGGTCGGAATCGACTCGATGTTCATATGGAGGTTCTCGCCCATACGCATGATCGAGCCCTTGCCGAACTGCTTGTCGATCTGGGCCAGCGCCATGTCGAGGGCCTTGTCGCGTTCGTGATTCCCGTTTTCCACTTCCGATTCCTCCTCGCCGTTGCCGGCGTTGTCTGCGACTCACGGTGAGACGGGGAAAGCTGTGGCTGTGAACGTACCGAGGGGGTGTGACACTCTCGGGGATCGAACCCCCGTTCGACGAATGTCAGCCTAGAGCGAACACGCGTTCGTTTCAAGGATGGGTGACGTGCGGTCTGACAAACCCAGACGAGCCGGGCCTGAAGAACCGTGCAAAATGGCTGCGTGGACCTGACTGAGTACAACGAGTTGCAGGCTCGCCGTCGCGCCCACTTTGTCGCGATCCGCGCGGAGATTCGGCGATTGCTGCGACTAGATCGGCCGCGGACACAGGCGGAGAACGATCACCTCGCCGAGCTGGGGCGTGCGTACGGGCCGCTAGGAGACTGTTGAAGAAATAGNNGAGCCCTTGCCGAACTGCTTCTCAATCTGGCCGAGCGCGGCGTCGAGAGCCTTCTCGCGGTCGTCGGTTGCCATTGCTGTCTCCTTGTTTTTTGTCATCGGAGGAACGCTATGAGCCTCTTGTGACATCGGTCGGTCTCCACCCGTAATCACACTATACGAACAAGTGTTCGTAATATGGATATTCCGACGACCTCTTAATCATGCACCTTAGGGGACCGGAAATACAGTGAATGCAACGATTTTCTGGTCAATCGACCAGCGATTGGTAGACGAGCTGTTGCAACTCTCGGCGGATCGGATAGGTCCCGCTGGGAAGCAGTTGGGTGTAGAAGCCGACGGTCAGATCTTCTTCGGGATCGACCCAAAAGGCCGTCGACGCCGCGCCGCCCCAAGCGAACGTCCCCTCCGTGGTGAGGGACTGATTCTTCACCGAATCGATGACCACCGAGAAACCGAGCCCGAAGCCGACGCCGGCGTAACTGGTCTCGGAGAACGAGTCGGTCGCGAACTCTTCGAGGTCGGCGTCGTTCGGGAGGTGGTTGCGGGTCATCAGCTCGAGCGTGCGACTGGACACCAGGCGCACGCCGTCTAACTCCCCGCCCCGCAGCAACATCGTCATGAATCGTTGGTAGTCGTGCGCGCTGGAGACCAACCCACCGCCGCCGCCGTGAATTCGCGGGGCGTGGGTGGCGGCCTTGGCGAGTTCCTCGTGGGGGAAGGAGTCACCACCGTGGGGCACGTAGAGCATGGCCAAGCGCTCCCACTTCTCTTCGGGGCAGTACCAGTCGGTGTCGGTCATGGCGAGGGGCCCGAGGACCCGGTCCTGGAGGAACGACTCGAAGCTCTGGCCACTCCAGATCTCGATGAGCCGACCGAGCACGTCGACCGAGACCGAGTAGTTCCATCCGCTTCCGGGTTGGAAGACCAGCGGACTGGAACACCAGTCGTGCACGGCCTGGGCGAGGTCGGCGCCGGGCGCGAAACCGAAGTCGTAGCCCTTGGTGCGGTAGATCTCGTCGGTCGGATGGGCGTAGTGAAAGCCGTAGGTTAGGCCGCTCATTTGACTGAGCAAATGGTGCACGCGCACCGGTTCGATCGCCGGGACTGTCAACGGCTTGGCGGCCGTGCCGCCGGCCCACACGCGAGGTTCTTTCAACGCATCGATCCATTGCCCGACGTCGTCGTTCAGATCGAAGCGACCTTCCTCGTAGAGCATCATCACGGCAATCGAGGTGATCGGTTTGGTCATGGAGTAGATGCGCCAGATCGTGTCGTCGGTCACTTCGAGGGCCCTCTCGCGGTCGCGGTACCCGCCCTTCGCGCTCCACACCAGTTCGCCGCCCCGCGCGACGGTGGCGAGCCAGCCGGCCAGACGTCGGTCCTCGACGTAGGCGTCGAAGTGCGGTGTGATGCGTTCGAGCCGCGCGGGATCGAATCCCATGGCGGCCGGATCGACGCGAATCTCCAATGACGTCATGACTACCTCCCGTCTTAGTGCGAGATTATTCGAGAACCCGTCGACCTACGACGAGGCGATGAGCGCCCGCCGCAGCACGTCGAGGGAACTGATGGCGCTGTAGGCGCGAACGAGCGGTCGGTCCCCCGGCAGTCGCAGCGCGGCGTGTTGCAGTGTCTCACCGAAGGACAGTCCGACGAAGACCGTGCCGGCCGGTTGGCCGTCCTGTTCTTCTGGTCCGGCGACGCCGGTGACGCTCAACCCGACGTCCGCGTGCAGCAGGGCGCGCACCCCACTGGCCATGGCTTCGGCGGCGACGGCACTCACGACGGGGCCGACGGGCACCTTCAACAGGTCGAACTTCACTTCGGAGGCGTAACTCACGACCCCGCCTCGAAACCACTTCGAGGCGCCCACGACGCCCACCAGTCGAGAAGCGATGAGTCCGCCGGTCACGGACTCGGCGACCGCGAGCGTGAGATCACGTTCGAGCAGTTGGGCGGCGATCACGTCTTCCATCGTCTGGTCGTCGACACCGAAGATGATGTCACCGAGCCGTTCTTCGATCAAGGCTCGCACGAGCGACTCTTCGTGGACTAGGAGCGATGTCGCGTGCGACGCGTCGTCGCCGCGTGCGGTGAGGCGAACCTTGATGCCTTCGATGCCCGAGGCGAGGAACGCGATCGTGACCCGGTCGTCATCCACCAATTCGTCGAAGCGCGGCGCCACGGCTTCGGCGAGCGCCGATTCGCTCGCGCCCCACGTTCGCAACACCCGACTGGTGATCACTGAGGTCGTGCCGGCGGCCGCCTGGCGCGCCACCAGGTCGGGCAGGATCGCGCGTTCGAACATGTCGGTCATCTCATAGGGGACGCCCGGCACGGCGTAGACGACTTTCTGGCCGACGGCACATATCAGTCCCGGGGCCGTGCCGCGCGTCTGGGGAATGATCGTCGCGCCACGCGGCACGTCGGCCTGCAGCAGGTTGTTCTCGGGCATGGAACGTCCCCGCGACGAGAACATCGATCGAATCTGCTCGACGATCTCCTCATGTCGCTCCAGCGGGACGTTCATCACCTCGGCCAAGGCGGCGCGGGTGATGTCGTCCTGGGTCGGTCCCAGTCCCCCGCACACGATGACCGCGTCGCTGCGCGCCAGCGCGGTGCGAAAGACCAGAAGAATCCGCTCGTGATTGTCGCCCACGTGCTGATGGAACTGGGAGGCGATGCCGTGGGCCGCCAGCTGTTCACCCAGCCACTGTGAATTCGTATCGGGAATCTGACCGAGCAACAACTCGGTTCCGACGGCCACGATCTCAACGCGCACGCAGACCGACCTTCTTACCCTCGACGTAGTACTGCCATCCGGTATAGAACGTCAGCACGACGGCGATCCAAATCACCGTGACGCCGATCCACGGGTGATGAGCCGTCACTGGTATCACGCAAAAGGCGATCGCCCAGTCCTGCGTGAAGGTCTTCCACTTGGCGAGCTTGCTCGCCGGAATTGAGATCCCGCGGCGCGCCGCACGGGCCCGAAAGACGCTCATCCAGATTTCGCGCAGCGTGATGAGGACGGCCGGGATGATAAAGCCCTGGAGGCCGTGCGGCCGTGCCAGTATCAAGGCGTAGAGCGATCCGAGGACGATGACCTTGTCGGCCAGCGGATCGAGGAACGCGCCCGAGGTCGTCGTGCCGTGGCGACGCGCGACGATGCCGTCGAAGTAATCCGACATCGCGGCCAAGAACCCCACCAGCGCCGTCCACCACGAGATCCGGTCGAAGACGATGAGGTAGATGAAGACCGGCGCCACGAGCAGACGTGAGGCGGTGAGCATGTTGGCCGGTGTGAGCAGAGCGGACTCGCCGTAGGTGGGCTCGCTCGTCATACCCGCACTGCCTCCAGATCCGTCCCGTGACTCGCCACGATCTCGCACTCGACCAGTGCCCCCACGGTTAGTGACTGATCCACCATCACAATGCCATCAATCTCGGGGCACTCGCGAACGCTTCGCCCCACGCCGGGCGCGTCAATGAGGAGTTGCTGTCTCGTGCCCACTAGGGCGTCGCGACAGCGAGCGGTGATGTCGTCTTGGAGTTCACTCACTTCACGCAGCCGCTCGAGGGCCAGTTCGTGCGGTACCTGGCCGCCCAGTGCGTTGGCGGGGGTACCCTCCTCGGAGGAGAAGGTGAAGAAGCCGGCCCAATCGAGCTGGGCTTCATCGATGAACTCCAGCAGTCGACGTTGGTCGTCCTCGGTCTCGCCCGGGTAACCCAGGATGAACGACGAACGAAACGTCGCGTCGGGGTCGCCGGCTCGTATGGCGGCGATACGTTCGAGGAATCGCTCGGCGTCGCCCCAGCGGCGCATCGCGCGAAGCAACGGTCGCGACGCGTGCTGCAATGACAGGTCGAAGTACGGTACCCCGCTCTCGAGGATGGCCTCGATCAGAGCGCTGGTGAGTCCCGACGGATACAGATAAAGGAGCCGCACGCGCTCGACCTCGCGACTCAAGGTCCGGGTCAATTCAATGAGTGGTTGAGTACCGCCTTCGTCCAACACTTCGACCGGCTCGCCGCGGCCGGCTCGACGTCGGTCGTGTCCCCAACTGGCCAGGTCCTGGGCGATGAGGACCAACTCACGCACGCCGCCCTCGGCGAGGGCGCGCCCTTCGGCCAGAATCTCGTCGGTGGAGCGACTTCGCTGGTCGCCGCGAAATGACGGTATGGCGCAGAACCCGCAGCGTCGGTCGCACCCTTCGGCGATCTTGACGTACGCCCACGGCGTGGCGGACTTCGGTCGCGGCAGATTCAAGAGGTCGAAGGACGGCAGCGGTCGACTACGAAGCGCGACCGGCGTCGACGGGGTGGCCGTCAAGCTCTCACCGAATCCAGCGACGAGGTCCACTTCGGGCAGCGCGGTCGCGAGTTCGTTGCCGTAGCGCTCGGCCATGCAACCGGTGACGACGAGGCGCGCCGTAGAACGCTTCACGTCGGCGAGCGCGAGGACGGTTTCGATCGACTCCTCGCGCGCCGCTTCGATGAAGGCACACGTGTTGGCGACCACGAGGTCGGCTTTGGCGGGCGACGAGGCGACGCTGTAGCCCTGGGACTCCAACAGTCCCGCCAACTTGTCGGAGTCCACGTGGTTCTTGGGGCACCCGAGTGTCTCGATCCAGTACCGCACCACGTCTCCTCCGTTGACGACACCACCGAGCGCACTGCGCTCGGTGTTAAGGGCGGAGAGGGAGGGATTTGAACCCTCGGGCCCACTTTCGCAGGCCGCATTCTTAGCAGGAATGTGGTTTAAACCGAACTCACCCACCTCTCCCAGCCGACCCATCCTACTAACGAGCCGTGGTCCAAGGAAATTGTTTCTCTTTACGGAGGCGGCGACCGTCGCCTCGACCGTGGCCGCGATCAACATCGGAATCGCAACGGAACCCAGCGTTACAATGACTTCACCACGACGTCGCAACACCGAGAAGGGGAACCAATGCGCAACCTACGATTCACGCTGGCGGGACTCGTGACACTGGCCACGATCGGCACCGTGTCGCTGTCGACGAGCGTGTCCGCCAACGCGGCCACGCCGTCGCTCACCTCGTGCAAGACATCCATTGGTTCCTCGGAGTACACCAAGGGCAAACTCACGGTCGCCACCGACAACCCGGCGTACACGCCGTGGTTCGTCAGTAACACTCCTTCGAACGGCAAAGGTTACGAGTCGGCGGTGGCCTACGGCATCGCCAAAGAACTCGGGGTCAAGAAGTCGAACGTGGTATGGGTCCACGAGCCATTCAATTCAAGTTTCGCGCCCGGCCCCAAGCGCTTCGACTTCGACATCAACGAGATCTCCTACACCAGTGCTCGGGCCCAGGCGGTGACGTTCTCCAATAGTTACTACGACGTCCAACAGTCGATCATCGCCTTGAAGGGCAGCAAGATCGTGAAGGACCACACGCCGGCCGAGCTCAAGACCTATCAGTACGGCGACCAGATCGGTACGACCGGTCTGTTGTTCATCGATCAGCACATCAATCCGACGAAATCGACGCGCGTGTACAACTCGCTCGCCGACGCGGCCTCGGCGTTGGAGACCAAGCAGATCGACGCCATCGTCCTGGACACGCCCGACGGTCAGTACATGGCGTCGTCGGGATCGGGTGAAGTGGTGAATTCGAAGGGCAAGAACATCGCCGTCCAGGTCGGTCAGTTCCCGAGTGTCGGTGAGCACTACGGCCTGCTCTTCCATAAGGGGAACCAGCTCGCGGGTTGTGTGAACGCGGCCATCGCGGCGATGAAGTCGAGTGGATCGCTCGCGGCGCTGCAGACCAAGTGGCTCAGTATCTACACCAGCGTGCCCGTTATCGAGCCGTAGCTCGGTGGTCAACGAAACCGACGCGCGATTGTCGGAGGAGACTCCCTCGTTCTTCGCGCCCCGTCGAAAGCAACTCCTGCTCGGACGACGCGCCATCGTGGCGAGCACCTTTTCGACCGTATTGATCATCGGCGGACTGTTCGCCGTCTTCTTGTTGGCTCCCGGCGGAGCGACCGTTCGACACTTCTTCTTCAACCCCCACGACATGTGGCAGTCGTTCGTCGGCGACCATCGCGACGCGTTGAGTTCGGTCGGCCTGGGACTGTTGACCAACATCTGGGTCTTTCTCGTCGCCGAGGTCTTCGTCCTCACGTTCGGCTTGGCGATCGCCTGGACGCGCATGACGAAGTCGCCGGTCCTGATGCCGTTTCGGATCCTGGCCATCATCTACTCGGACATCTTTCGCGGAATACCGGTCTTACTGGTCTTCCTCTTGATCGGATTCGGGGTCCCGGCCCTGCAGATCACTTTCATCTCGAATCAGTCGCTCGCCGTCTACGGCTGCGTGTCGCTCATTCTCACCTACAGCGCCTACGTGGCGGAAGTCTTTCGCGCCGGGATCTATTCCGTGCCCCACGGACAACTCCTCGCAGCCCGGTCCCTCGGTCTGACGAATGCGACGACCATGCGACGCGTGATCCTTCCCCAGGCCGTGCGCACCGTCGTTCCACCACTGCTCAACGACTTCATCTCGCTGCAGAAGGACACCGCACTGCTCTCGATACTCGGCGTTATCGAGGCGGTCCAGGCCGGAACGATCTACCAAGACCTGCGCTTCAACTCCAGTGGTCTGGTCGTCGCGTCATTGCTATTCCTCGCCATGACCATTCCGCTCACGAGGTTCACCGACAACCTCATCGCCAGAGATCGCAATCGACGATTGGCGTCGTCGTGAACGAGGTGATCCTCGAACTCGACTCCGTCGTGAAACGCTTCGGCGACAACGAGGTATTGCGGGGAATCTCTCTGAATCTGCATCGTCACGAAGTGGTGTGCTTGATTGGCGCGTCCGGTTCCGGGAAATCGACCTTGCTTCGTTGCGTCAATCTCCTCGAGACCATCGACGGCGGCACGATCACCCTTTTTGGTCAGTCGCTCACCGACGTGCGCATCGATCCCGACAAGGTGCGTCGCCATACCGGCATGGTCTTTCAATCCTTCAATCTCTTCCCGCACCTCACCGTGCTGGAGAACGTCCTCGTTGGTCCCGTGCGCGCGCTCAAGCGCAAGCGCAGTGACGTCCACGACGAGGCGATGCAACTGCTAGATCGCATAGGGCTGCGCGAGCGTTCCGACGAGTACCCCGACCGACTCTCGGGCGGCCAGCAACAGCGCGTGGCGATCGTTCGATCGCTGGCGATGAGGCCGGCGCTGCTCTTGCTGGATGAGGTAACGAGCGCATTGGATCCGTCGTTGGTGGGAGAAGTACTGGATCTCCTACGCGACCTCGCGCACACCGGCACCACGATGTTGATCGCCACGCACGAGATGAATTTCGCGCGCGACGTCGCCCAGCAAGTGGTCTATCTCGACGGTGGCGTGCTAGTGGAAAAGGGAACGCCGGAGGAGATCTTCTCGAACCCGCAGCATGAGTCCACGCGGCTATTTCTAGAGCGAGTTCGCTAAGAGGCCTGGGCGAGAAGTTCCGGGAATTTCATGACCTCGTCGAACAGTTCTCGGTCGCGACTCCACGTCAAGTACGCCCGCACGCTCTCGAAAGGTACCCACACCAGTTCGTCCACTTCCTCGTTCGGGGCGAATTCGACTTCGTTCGCCTCCATTAAGTAGTAAGCGACGATCTTCGGCTTGCCCTTGCGGTGCGTGTAGTTCGTGGTGCCGGCAAATCGAATGACCTGACACGACATACCGGTCTCTTCGAAGACTTCGCGAAGCGCGCCTTGCTCGAAGGTCTCTCCCTCGTCGATCTTGCCCTTGGGAAAGGTCCAGTCGCCACGGGCCTCGCGATAGATGCAGGCGACTTCGACGCGACCACCGGGGACGAAACGCCGGATGATGCCGCCGGCCGCGCGTATGAGGTCAGTCGGTGCATCTTTCGGGACGATCAACTCACCGCTCAAGAGGTACACGTCGCTAACGGTAGATGACCCGGACACGAAACCCGGGTATTACGACGTCCAGTTCGCAAAGATTTCACTTTCAATAGGCTACGACAATGATTGCCGCCACCATTCCTTTGGGGTGGCGTCTCACGATCTATCTGGCGGCCGGTGTTGGTGCGGGTATCGTCAACGGCATCGCCGGGGGCGGGACCTTTGTCACCTTTCCGACGTTGTTGGCGACCGGCGCGTCGGCGTTGACCGCCAACGTCACCACGACGGTCGGCGTCGTACCGAGCTACCTCGGCGGCATTCGCGGATTCCGATTTCAACTTCGCGGTCATCGCGATCTGATNNCACCTCTTCGCACTGGTGGTGCCGTGGCTCATCGGTTCGGGCACGTTGCTCTTCGCTCTGGCGCCACTCATTACGAAACGGCTGGCCCACCTCGATCACGCCCCCGCTCGACGGTGGGGGCTGTACATCGGCATCTTCGTCGTGGCCATCTACGGCGGCTACTTCGGCGCCGGCATGGGCATCCTCCTGCTCGCGGTGATGGCCCTCAGCCTGCCCTTCGAGATCCAAGAGCTGCAGGGACTGCGCAGTGTGCTCTCCTTGATCATCAACGCTCTGGCGGCCTTGATCTTCGTCCTGCGCGGACACCTCATTGTGGACGCCGTGTACATGTTCTTGATCGGCACGTTGGTGGGTGGATGGCTGGGGGCCATGTTGATCCTTCGACTCTCGCCGAACCTCGTTCGCATCGTGATCATCGTGGTCGGTGTGATCACCACGATTCGACTCGCCATCACGGCGTAGTACGAATTGGCGACGCAGCAATAAGATTTGTGGGATGAAGCGGTTCTTCTCTTTCCCCAATCCGGTCAACGACGCCGCCGCGCGAACCGTCGCCCTCGGGGTCTTGACCATGGCGATCGTGGCGCTGGCGACCAATAGCGCGTGGCTCCTCATCCCCCTGACCTACGGGTTCGTGGCGCGCGTCGCGGCCGGACCGAAGATCTCGCCGCTGGGACAGTTCGCGGTGCGCGTGGCGGCGCCGCGACTCACGAAATGGCAACAATCGGTTCCCGGACCACCGAAACGATTCGCGCAGGGCATGGGTCTCGCCTTCAGCGGCGCCGCGACGATCGTCTGGCTCAGCGCCGGATGGGGCGACGCACGCTGGATCCTGCTACCCCTCATACTGGCCGCGTCACTCGAAGGGTTCTGGGGCTACTGCTTGGGCTGTACGGTCTTCGGTTGGTTGATGCGTCGAGGGGTCATCCCCGAGAGGGTCTGCGTTGAGTGCGCCGATATCTCACGTCGTTACGCGTCCGTTTCCAACGACCAGTCCTAAGAATCAACTAACTTCTTGCACAACATTGGACGGTGCTACGTCGGAGGTGTCACAGCTTTCCTAGGCTGAGGCCGTGCGTCGCGAATCCCTCCACTTACGCTGGCCCGTTCTGGCTGTCAGCGTCGCGCTCGTGGGCCTCGCGCTTCCCACTACCAACGCCCTGGCCACCGAAGCTCGCGTGGTCGTCGCGGGCACGGCGCCCATTCCCGCCAACGTCACCGTGGTGAATCGAACGATCACCACGTCCTTCGACGTGACGCTCTCGCCGCGCAGTCCCGCCGGTCTCGCCCGTTACATCGCGAGTCTCTCGAATACCGCCTCACCGAACTTTCATCACTACCTCACGACGGCGGATTTCGCCCAACGATTTGGCGCGTCCCCGTCGAGCGTCAACGCGGTGCGCAACTACTTCCAAGGTTTCGGACTGCGCGCCAGCGAGCTGAGCAAGGGTCGTCTCGTACTGCACGTGCGGGGCACGACGAGCCAGATCGCCCACGCCTTTAGCGCGCGGGTCGAGACCCTTCGTCGATCGAACGGCGAACTGGCCGCGCAGTTAACGACCAAGGGTACGGTGCCGGCACTGGTCGCCCACGACATCGCCGGCGTCGCCGGACTATCGACCGTGGTGCAGCCATCGACCAACCTGGTGCTCTCGCACGCCAGCGCTCACACCGCGATCGCCACGACCTGTCCCAATGACGGCGGCGAGACGTCGACGGTACCGAACCCCAACGGGGGCTACACGCCCTTTCAATTCTCCCAGCTCTACGGATTCAACACGCAGTGGGCGAACCACGTCACCGGCTCGGGCGAGACCATCGCCGTCTACGAACTGAGCTCCTATGACCCGGGTGATCTGGCGACGTATTTGAACTGCTACGGACTCAACCCCACCCTCACGCCCGTGTCGGTCGACGGCGGCCCGACCGGCCCCTTTGACGACGAGCCGACCCTCGACATCGAAGAGGTCGCGGCCATGGCCCCCGGCGCCGTCATCGACATCTACCAGGGTCCGAACAACAGCAACGGTCCGATCGACACCTACCAACAGATCGCCGACGACAACACCGCCTCGATCGTCACGACCTCGTGGGGGACCTGTGAGGCCGATCCCGGCGGCAATCCGTCGGCCGAGCAACCGATCTTCGAGCAGATGGCGGCCCAGGGCCAGACCGTGGTGTCGGCGGCCGGTGACGAAGGATCCTCGGACTGCACCGGCATCACCAACAACAGCCCGGCCGTGGACGACCCGGCTTCCCAGCCCTACGTCACGGGCGTCGGTGGACTGACGGTCAACGACATTAATCCCCTGAACCAGACCGTATGGAACACGCCCGTGAAGTCCGGTGCCCCCGGGGCCGGCGGCGGCGGCGTCTCCACCCTGTGGTCGCGCCCGTCGTGGCAGAACGCGCCCGGGATCCCCGCGAGTACGACGATGCGCCTGGTGCCCGACCTCGCCACCGACGCCGACCCCGGCACCGGATTTGTCCAGTACTTCACCGGAACCGGCCAACCGGCGTGCAACCAGAACTGCTTGGCCGGTTGGAACTCGGTGGGCGGAACGTCGATCGGTGCGCCGATGGTGAGTGCCCTAGTCGCGACGGCGGCCCAGGCGTGCGGCTCCGGTCGACTGGGCTTCATCAATCCCTCGCTCTACGCGATGGATAGCACTGGATTCGTCGACGTGACGACCGGCTCGAACGACCTCTACAGCGTCGGTGGGTACAGCGCCGGCCCCGGCTACGACATGGCCTCGGGCTTGGGCAGTCCCGACGGCGCGGGCTTCTTCGCCGGTCTCTGTCCCCCGAAGTTCGACGTCACCAAGAGCTCGTTCGCCCTTTCGAAGTCGAGCGCCCTCGTCGACGTGCCCGTCACCGTCACCGCGACACTGCGCAACACCAACGACGACCCGCTCACCAACGCCCTCGTCAACGTCACCGCCACCAACGTCCTCGCCAACGGACAGGTCCTCATTGACGGCGACCGCTCCAGCGAGTCCACGAACGGCAGCGCGAGCTACACCGTCACCACCGACGCGAGCGGCGTTGCGCAGTTCACGGTGTCGGGCAGCGAACCCGGACCAATCGACGTCGTCGTGAGCTACGAATCAAAGACCATCGACACTACGACGATTCAAGTCACCGCCAGTACCAAGGTCACGGCGAACGTCCCGGGTCGCGCGACGATCGCCAAGCTCTCCGCGCTCGTGGGCGCCTTGGAAATTGTGGTGCGCGCGCCGTCGTCGAACGGCGGCAGCGCGATCACCTCGTACCAGTACTCCGTGAACGGCGGAGCGAGGTGGATCTCGCTCGCGAAGGGATCCACGTCGATTCGAGTGAGAAATCTCGTGAAGGGCAAGAGGTATCGAGTAACGGTACGAGCCATCAACGCGAACGGTCCGGGCGCGACGTCGCCCACGAAGACAATCGTCACGCGAACGTAACAGTCAACGCCTGATCAGACGGTCGTTGAACGAGATGAAAAATGCCTCGCCCCTAGACTTCAACATATTGAAGGTGCACGACGAATTGGGCTAATTCCCAAGAGGACACGAGTGAAACTTCGACGCGCAGTGCTCTTAGCAACCGTGGTGCTGGCCAGCATCACCCTCGCGGCCACCGGGTCGCGCGGCGCGACGTCCCTTGCGCCGGCCGGTTATCCCATTTACCAGTTCATCGATTCCGGCACCGGACCACTCCCGTGGAACGCGCTTTCGCTCGAAGGCTCGATCGATCACACCACCATGCTGGGCGCTCCGCACGCTGCGAGTGACGCCACCGAGGGTGCGTTGGCCTATCGAACGAATCTCGATCAGCTCTCACTGTTCACCCAGACCAGCACGGGCGCGAAATCTTGGACCAATCTCTCCACACCGAAGAACAGCCTTCCCCCGCCCACGGCCGATCCGATCCCATTCTTCGACCCATCCGGCAACGTAGACCTGCTTTACGTCGACAACGTGGCCCACGTGATTCTGCTGAGTCAGAACGATCCCGTCACACCGCTCTGGCGCCACCTGCACAGTCAAGGCGCGTGGCGACCCTACGTCGCGACTGACCTCTCGGTCTTAAGCGGTGCGTCAGCGGCCAACGGACTGGCGAGCATTCTGGTCAACGGTCTCTCGGCGACAGTCGCCTTTCGCACGACGACGAGCACCATCGAGGTTCTGCAAGTCGGTTGGTCCGCTGGAGACCCCGTTCCCTTCTTGACCAGCACGCCGGGCAGCGTCACCGTTAAGGCGCCACCGGCGCCGCCCTCGACCACCACGACGAAGCCGGTAACCACGACCACTAAGCCCGTTACGACGACGACGAAACCCGTTACGACGACGACCAAGCCGATTACCACCACGACGAAACCGGGCACCACCACGACGAAACCCGTTACGACGACGACCAAGCCGGTCACCACCACGACGAAACCCGTTACGACGACGACACTCCCCGCCTCGCGCGTCGCCGTAGCGAGCGATCCCATTGTCATTCCGGGTCCGGTCGCCACGTTCGTGACGACGTCGAACGTCGGCGATCTACTCGTCTACACCAATACCGGCACCTCACTCAATTCATGGTCGGTGCTCGACGTCTCCACGTTGACCCTGGCCCCCAAGGTGGCGGGAACACTTTCGATGGCCTACGACGCCTCGAGCATCGACATCGCGGCCCTGTCGAGCCGCGGCAACGTCGAACTCTTCGCTTCGCCGTACACGTCCAACGCCACGACCCTGACGACCACCGTCGTGAACGCGCCGGTGTGGTCGGCCACGAACGTGACCATTCTCGCGACCGGCGCGCCGCCGCTCAGTGGTTCGATCTTCGTGAGCGCCACACCCACTCAGATCACCATTGACGGTCCCGCCGCCAACTGGGGTGACCTCTTTTCGTTCACCAACACGCCGGGTTCACCGACCTGGACCAGCACCGACGTTTCGGCGACGGGCGGCAGTGCCGCGCGCACGGTCGGCGGCGCCGTCACCGGCATCCAGGTCGGCACGACGCTGACGCTCTACGCCGCCGGCGTTAACTCACCGCCTCCCCAGGGCGTCGGCGTCTACGCGATTCCTTCGGCGAAGTGGGGCCAGGCGATCAGCGACGGCTGGCCGATCGTCAGTGAAACCGGCGGACTGGGGACCCGGAGTTCGCCCTGGGTCGGCTTCACGTCGACCGCGAATGTGGCGAACTCTCCGGACTTCTTGATGGGCCAGAGCATCTATAACTCGCACAAGCGTGTCACGTGGCTCTCGTTCTGGACCGCGAGTGGGCCGTTGAAGGCCGAGCCCAAGACGACGTCGAATTACTACAACCACGGATTCGCGGCCGGGGCCTGGGTGGCGGCGCAGATCGATCAGTACCGTTCGCTCGGCGTCGGACTGAAGCCGGACTGGGTCATCTTCGATCCCGAGGGATACCCCGACAATCACTCCGGCCTGGACGCGCCGGGCGGATCAACGAGCGTCACGCTCGCGAAATACGCCACGTATTGGAGCGCGATGCTGACGGGCTGGACGAACGGCCTCGCGTCGGTCGACCCGTCACTCAACGCTGGCGTGTACGCCTCGCAGTCCGAGTATCGCAACTACGACCTGGTCACCCAGTCGATGCCGGTCTTCGTCGCCGTCGCCTTCGGCAACGGCGGTCCGATACCGATCGGCGGCGCGACCGGTTCGAACATCCGCGGCTACATCTCCTTCAGCGCCAGCTGCACCCCGAACTCCACGCTCGCCTCGGAAGAGGCGACGCTCGTGAACCCGCCCTGGTCGGGTCAGTTCAATACGCTCCAGTTCAACGCCGGTGTGTACTGCCCACCGGCCTCGCCGTAGTCTGGGCCCATGAGCGACTCCACTGAACCGACCGACGCCGACCCGCCGAAGGAGTCGAGCGACACCTCGGACGCCTTTGGGGAGAAGGTCCAGGACCTACGCAACCGACTCAAGCACTTGACCCAACCGTTCGTCGACTCCCTGGACTCGCGACTCCGGGACCAGATCGACCGACGTGTCGATGATCGGGTCGACGACCGCGTCCAGACGCTGGTCGACGAGGCCCTGGCCGCTCGACTTTCGGTGATCGAGCGCGCTATCGCCGACATCGACCGCGCCCTGAAAGAGCTCCAGGGCAAGTAGTCCGCTAGGGGTTTTTCTCCGCTGGCGGCTCCACGGCCCGTCGTTCGCGGTCGCGGCGGATCGCCCAGCGCATCGTCAACACGACGAGTACCAGCGTCGCCGCGATGAAGACCGAGAAGACCGCGATGAACACGTCGTCACGCTACGACGTGTCACACCAGCGCGCAAAAGTGGATGCATGACCACGATGCTCGATTCCTCTCCCGTCAGTGTGGTCGAGGCGTTGCGCGGTGACCGGTCCAAGCGTCCGCTGATCGATATCGCGAGCGCCAGTGGACTTCGATCGCTCCTCGAAGACGGAATCTTTGCGATCATCGGTGCGAAGACTCTCGACACACCGCTCGTGGTGCGGACCTCATCGCTGCATCAGCGATTCACCACCACCGATCTCGGGATGTCGACGCCCGGTCGGATCCGCGGCGTCTTGATCGGACAACTTTTGCGACTCTTGAGCGTCGGGATGTCGATCGACCACCCATTCGACGACGCGCTCACGGCGTGGCGAGGTGATGTGGGCGTGAACGAACTGACCGAACATCTCGACGCACTGGATGACGACGAGCGCGCTCGCCTCGCGACCGACCTCGAAGCCCACTTCGTCACCTTGACGCGCGCTCTGGGTGAGATTCCGGCACGCTGGACGCCGCGCAGTTCGGTCCGCATTTTCCAACGGCTCGCCGGCGGCAACGTCGTCCTGCGCGACGTGGTGGACCTCATGATCGGCACCTCGACGAGTGACGTGGCGTCCATCGCCCTCTTCGACGTCACCACCTCCCCGCTCGGCGAGGGTGCCGAACGGTCGATGCGCTTTCACGCCCTCATGCATACGTTGCGAACGTCGCTCATGCCACTTCGCACCAGCACGTTCTCCAGCGCCACCGGTGAGAGCTGGATCCGTGACGTCGATTACGAGCTCCTCACGCGAAGCGTCGAGGACGTTCTCGGGTGTATCCGCGACCAGTGGAGTACTCGATGACGCTGTTGCATCGCCGCCTCGTGAAGGCCGAACTCAACGATCTGGTCGCGACGGCGCCGGCCGTGTTCGTCCAGTTGACTGATGAACATCGCGCCTCGTTGTCTTCGCGGTTCCGCGCCGTCAGCGTCCCGGGACACCGCCGACTCGAGGCGTGGGGCGTTGAACGCGCCGGGCGAAGTGGATCAACCTTCCGGTGGTCGCCGAGCACCGCGCGTCGCGTGCTGGGCAATGCGTCACTTCGCCGAATGGCGTCGCAGCCGGCGTCCGTGCGTGACGCCGTGCGCGACGAATTGGGCGATCAGATGTTGCGTGCCACGTCGGGGTATTCGAGGAGCGGCTCACTGTCGCACTGGTTGGCCTCGGCGCCCCATCCGGTCATCGGCCTGGTGACCGCCGAAGCCGTGAACTGGGCGACCCAGCTCCAAGAGATATCGCAGTGGCTCGAGGGACCGTGGGAAGTCCCGGCCAGCGACGCCTACTACGACGTCGCCGCGGCGCGCACCACCCTTCGCGCTCGTCGAGACCTCGTGATCCGCAGCCAGGAAACTCGGACCATCGTTCGCGTGCGCAGTGGATCGCCGGGCAAGAGTGCCGGACCGGGACTGCGCGCCGATCTCACGATCGAGGCGCTGGCCGACCACGAGGGCGTGGCGCCCGTCCGCTATATCGGCCTCTGGCCCGAGGCCGGGGTCTGTCTCTCGGTCGACGGCACCATGACCGACCTGCGCAGCGGCGCGCGCGACTTGGTTCGCACCGCCGTCGCGCAACGACGTCACAGCGCTCTCAAAGCGGCCTAGGTATTGATTCGAAGGGCGCCCGAGTAGCCTTGATGGGTCATGGCCCTGAGAACTTCCCTTAGAAATATCGCGATTATCGCCCACGTGGACCACGGGAAAACCACGCTGGTGGACAAAATGCTGCGTCAAACCGGGTCATTTACAGCCCACGAAGAGTTGACCGACCGGGTCATGGACTCCGGCGACCTGGAGCGCGAAAAGGGCATCACCATCCTCGCCAAGAACACCGCGGTCAAGTGGCACGACCTCACCATCAACATCATCGACACGCCTGGTCACGCGGACTTCGGCGGCGAGGTCGAGCGGGGACTGGCGATGGTCGACGCCGTCATCTTGTTGGTCGACGCCGCCGAAGGTCCCCTGCCCCAAACGAGGTTCGTCCTGCGCAAGACCCTCGAGAAGCGCCTGCCGGTCGTGCTGGTCATCAACAAAGTTGACCGCCCCGACGCACGAATCAAAGAGGTCGTCGAAGAGGTGGAGAACCTCTTTCTCGACCTCGACGCCGACGAACACCAGATCTCCTTTCCCATCCTCTACGCCAGCGCGCGAGAGGGTTGGGCCTCGCTCGACCTGAACGACACCTCGGGCGACCTGACGCCGCTCTTCCAGACCATCGCCGACTACGTCCCGGCGCCCGAATACGAAGAGGGCCACGGGCTCCAGGCCCTGGTCTGTAACCTCGACGCCTCCCCGTACCTGGGTCGCTTGGCGCTCTGTCGAGTGATCAACGG
>PNAH01000025.1:9217-106535 GCA_003170315.1 Acidimicrobiaceae bacterium | reverse complement strand
ATGCGCCACGACAGTCCCGCTCGCTCCGCGACGTAGACGTCGGCGTCACTTTCGCTCAAGACCAACCGACAGATGTCGCAGTGACCGCAGCCGTTCTCGGGACACTGCAACGCGGCCGCGAACGCGAGCGCGGCGTCGTGCAAACTCGATCCAACCGGTCCGCTGATCAA
Organism: Acidimicrobiaceae bacterium; assembly: GCA_003170315.1. Taxonomy (GTDB): domain Bacteria; phylum Actinomycetota; class Acidimicrobiia; order Acidimicrobiales; family RAAP-2; genus RAAP-2. Next base: position 106,365 of record PNAH01000025.1, on the reverse strand, counting down.
ATAAGCGTGCACCGGTGACTTGACGTACTGGCGCATCGCGGCCACCGCCGACTCTTGTCCGACGAGGACATCGAAGACGTCAGTCATCTCAACATGGTAAAGAGGCGAGTCGCTCGTCGACCAAATCGGCCACCTCCGACTCGCTGCGCGAACCGTCAATCACACACCAGAGGTCGCCCCACTTGGCCGCGATCGCCAGATAGCCGTCGCGCACCCGCTGGTGGAAGTCGAGGTCGGCCGACTCGAAGCGGTCCCGCACGTCCGGCGTCCGGCGAACGTTGGCGACGTCGAGCGGCGTATCGATCAGGACCGTCAGGTCCGGACGACAGTCACCGATGGCCAATTCGGTCGCGGCCTCGAGCCTCGCGAGGTCGACGCCGCGGCCGTAACCCTGGTAGGCCAACGTCGAGGCGAAGTAGCGGTCACTGACGACCGACCGGCCACGGGAAAGTGCCGGCTCAATGACCGTGCGCACGTGATGCGACCGGTCGGCCAGCATCAGCAACGCCTCGGTGATCGGCGTCATGGGCGTCGCCGCGTCGAGGACCCAGCGGCGAAGATCGACCCCGAGGGGCGTGTCGCCCGGTTCGAAGGTGAAGTGCGCGTCACGAAGTTCCGCAACACGACGGGCCTGAGTGCTCTTGCCGCTCGCGTCGATCCCTTCGAACACGACGAAGAGGCCGCGACGCATCATTCCTCCGGGTGCGTTGCTGCGATCAAGGCGGCGTTGGACGTCGCGCCCTGGGCCACCGCCGCTCGTTTGGCCGAACCGGTCGCCTTCTTCGCCGGCGACTTCTTGGTCGTCTTCTTGACGGGCTTCTTGGTCGTCGTCTTGACGGGCTTCTTGGCGGCCTTCTTCGTCGGGCGAGCGGCCTTTCGCGGGCGACTCGACGGTTCGGCGTTGCGCCGTTCGGCGAGCAACTCACAGGCGCGATCGAGCGTGATGGTCTCGGGCGTGTCGCCGAGTCGAAGGGTGGCGTTCGTCTCGCCGTCGGTGACGTACAGTCCGAATCGGCCAGTGCGCACGACGACGTTGCGCTTGGTGACCGGGTCCTCGCCGAGTTCCTTCAGTGGTCCGGCGGCCGCGCGGCGGCCGCGCTGCTTCGGTTGGGCCAACAACGCGAGCGCCCCGGCCAGATCGATCGAGAAGATCTGTTCCTCGTCCCCGAGCGAACGGGTCTCTTTGCCCCACGTGATGTACGGACCGTAGCGGCCGTTTTGGGCGATGATCGCCTCGCCCTCGGGGTGAAGTCCGACTACGCGCGGCAGCGACAGCAGTTTCTGGGCGTCGGCCAGCGTGACCGATTCGGGCGACATGGTCGTCAGCAGCGAGGCAGTTTTGGGCTTGTCCTTGGGGTCGGTCAACTCGCCGACCTGGACGTAAGGGCCGTAACGACCGGCCTTCAAGAAGACCGGCAGTCCGGTCTCGTCGTCGAGTCCGAGTTCACGGTCGTTGCTCGGCGCCGAAAGCAGCTCCAGAGCCTTGGCCACACTGAGTGAATCGGGCTCGGTCGCTTCGGGAATGGAGACGCGCTGGTCACCGTGCACGAGGTAGGGACCGTAGCGACCAGAGCGGACGCTGACCGCGACGCCGTCGTCGGCCACGCCGAGCGGTATCGAGTTGATGGCGGCGAAGTCGAACTCGTGCGGCTCGTGGGTCATGTGTTCGAGCCCGAGCTTGGCCAACTCGGTCGTCGCCGCGGGGTTGCCGAAGTAGAACTTCTGCAACCACGGCTCAAGGTCTTGGTTGCCCTGGGCGATCTCGTCGAGTTCGTCTTCCATGGCGGCCGTGAACTGATAGTCGACCAGGTCGGCGAAGTACTGCTGGAGCAGATTGACGACCGCGAAGGCGCGAAAGGCCGGTACCAGGGACTTGCCCTTCTTCCAGACGTAGCCGCGACGATCGATCGTCTTCATCACCGACGCGTAGGTCGAGGGTCGTCCAATACCGAGGTCCTCGAGTTTCTTGATCAACGTCGCTTCGGAGTAGCGGTCCGGCGGCTGGGTGTCGTGGCCTTTGGCCTCGGCGCTGGTGACGGGCACGACCTCGCCCTCGGCGAGCGGCGGCAAGATGCGCTCCTGGTCGGCCAGTTCGGCTTCGGGGTCGTCGGTCCCCTCGACGTAGGCCCGACGGAAGCCGGGAAACTCGATGCGCAGCCCCGTCGCGCTCAGCCCGACGTTTACGTGGCCGTCGAAACCGGCCACGCCGCTCAGAGTCGATTCCAAACGGACCTTGTCCTGGGTGAGACGGGCGTCGACCATCTGGGAGGCGAGGGTGCGCTTCCACACCAGGTCGTACACGGCCAGTTCGTCACCCCCGAGTTGGGACTGCGCCTCGTCGAGGGAGCGAAACGACTCGCCGGCCGGGCGGATGGCCTCGTGCGCTTCTTGCGCGTTCTTCACCTTGCGGTCGTAGCGTCGCGGGGCTTCGGCGACGTAGTCGTCGCCGAACATCGACGCCGCCGTCACGCGCGCCGCACGTATGGCCTCGTCCGACAGGGTCGTCGAGTCGGTGCGCATGTAGGTGATCCAGCCTTGTTCGTACAGTCGCTGGGCTGCGCGCATCGTTCGCTCCGGGTCGAAACGGAGTTTTCGGCTGGCCTCGATCTGCAGCGACGACGTCATGAACGGTGGCTGGGGGCGCTGGGTACGGGGCGTCGAGGCGACCGACGTCACGGTCACCGTCGCGCCGGGCAGCGCCCGGGCGAGGGACGTCGCGGAATCCTCGCTCAGGACCCGGACGTTCGCCTTCGCGTCCAGCACTCCGCCGGCGTCGAAGTTCTTGCCGGTCGCCAGCGACGTTCCGTCCACCGACTCGAGCGTTGCGTCAAAGGCGTTCCCCTTGGCGTCCATGTTTGCCGTGACGTCAAACCAGGTCGCCGACGTGAAGTCCATTCGCTCGCGTTCGCGTTCGCACACCAAACGAATCGCGACCGACTGGACCCGACCGGCCGAACGGGCCTTGTCGACGGCGCGCCACAGGACCGGCGACACTTCGTAGCCGACGAGGCGGTCGAGGAAACGACGGCCCTCCTGGGCGTCGACCAGTCGTAGGTCGAGGTCGCGCGTCTCGCTGACCGCCTTGGCGATCGCGGCGGGCGTGATCTCGTGAAAGACCATGCGCTTCACGGGCACTTTGGGATTGAGTACCTCCTGGAGGTGCCAGGCGATGGCCTCTCCCTCGCGGTCTTCGTCGGTCGCGAGGTAGAGTTCGTCGACCTGTTTGAGAGCGGCCTTCAGTTCGGCGACAATCTTCTTTCGATCGCTCGAGACGACGTAGATCGGCTTGAAGTGGTCGTGGACGTTGATCCCGAGACGGGCCCACTTCTCCCCCTTCACCGACGCCGGGATGTCCGCGGCGCTCTGTGGGAGGTCACGAATATGACCGATCGAGGGCTTGACGATGTAGTCCGGACCGAGCATGTCCTGGATACGCGTCGCTTTCGCTATCGATTCGACGATGACGAGGGCCCGGGCCATGCTCCTCCTTCCCTACGTTGACGAGGCGGCGTGCTCGCCACCTCTCCTTGCGCTCTACAAGATAGACAGGTCTTCGACCCTACCGCCGCCATGCTCGGCGTCCGCGACCCATCGGTCGCGTCAATGAGTAGGCGGCTACTGGCGATTCGTTCTCCAACGACTGTTACGCTTCGCCCGCCGGCGCGGCCACAATCTCGTACTGGGGATTGAGAATCACCGCTTCGCGTCGAAGCGACGTGACCGTGCCGCGAACCAACAGTCGCGTACCGCGCTCGATGCCCGGGATGTTCGATCGCCCTTGGAACACCAGGGTGACCGAACCGGAGTTGTCGGCGATCACGCACCGTAGTTCGTGGCCACCACTCTCGTGGTTGATCGCCATGGAGCGAACCCGGCCGGCGATCTCGGCGAACTGACGCTCGACCAGTCCACCGATCGGTTCGGAGTCGGCCGAGCGTTGGGCCAGCTTCACGTCGGCCACCAGGTGCGCGCTGTCGCGAACGCCGCCGCGGATGACTTCGTCGCTGCGCGGCGCCTCTTGCATGGCTCCCTCGGAGAGTTTGCGCACCGCGCGATAGGGCACGATCGTGGCGGCCGTTCGAGGAACGTGCATGACCGCGCCGGCGATGGCGTCGGCGCTTCGGTCGTGCAAGAACCGCTGCAGTCGTGAGACGTAGCCTCGGCGCGGCAGGATGACCATGCAGAAGACTTCGGGGTCGCGAACGATGTCGGCCACCAGTTCCAGGGCGGCGCGGTCGACGCGGCGGTCGTCACATTCGACGATCTCGAGCGTGATGCCGGCCGACGCCGTGCCGGGCGATCCCCACTTTTCTTCGAGTCGGGCGGTGACGATCGGGTCGATATCGAAGTGGACCGCGCGGATGGAATAGGCGTTCAACGAGAGGCAGTAGAGCAGCGAGCGCTCGGTCACCAGGTCGTAGGTGTCGACGAAGACGACCACTCGGTTCATCCGGATGTTCATGGTCGCGGCCTTGCCGCTCACCGCTTCGAAGGCTCGCTCTTCGCGCACGTACTGCTTGTTGAGTCGAATGAGCGCGATGTACATCAGCGGTCCCACCACGGCAATGATCCAGGCGCCTTCTTTGAACTTGGCGATCAAGAAGATCAGGACCACGATCGAAGTGACTGTCGCGGAGAGCCCGTTCACGAAGACGCCGAATCGCCACTTGCCCGTCTTCTCGCGCAGGTGTCGCGCCACCATGCCCGCTCCGGCGAGGGTGAAACCGGTGAAGACGCCGATGGCGTACAGCGCGACCAGGGCGTTCACGCTGGCGTTGAAGACGACGATGAGCGTGAGCGCGACGACACCCAACACGATGATGCCGTTGGAGAACGCCAGGCGGTGTCCGCGTTTGGTCAGCTGGCGAGGCAGGTACTTGTCGGTGGCGACGTAGTTCGCCAGGAACGGAAAGCCGTTGAAGGACGTGTTGCCTCCGGTGTAGAGGATCAGAATCGTCGCCAACAACACCGTGTAGTAGATCGCGTGCCCTAACCCGTGGCCGCCGAAGATGTCGAGCACCTCTTGACTGACCACGGTCGGTGTACCGGCGGCGTAAGGAATGGCGTGGGTCCAGGCGGCAATCAGTGTGATGCCGAGCAGCAGGAAGGCCAGGATGCTGGACATCGTGACGAGGGTCTTACGGGCGTTCGGCGACTCGGGTCGGCGGAAACTGGCGACGCCGTTCGAGATCGCTTCGAGACCGGTGAGCGACGAGCCACCGTTGGCGTAGGCGCGGAGTAACGAGATGAAAGCGAGTCCCATCAGTATGCCGGTGCCCTTCGATCCGAGATGATGGTCGATGAGGTCTTTTTGCAGCGGTAGCGGGATGCGGTGGAGGGTGCCCGCGAACTTCTTGTAGACCCCAAAGATGATCGTCGCCGTCATCATCGTTATGTAGAAATACGTCGGGAAGGCGAAGTAACTCCCGGCCTCTTTCAGTCCTCGCAGGTTGCCGTAGATGAGGATCAGCACCACGCCCACGGTGATGAGCAACGGATCGGGCGCTTGTCGAAGTCCGGGAATGGCGCTGGTCAAGGCGGCGGTGCCGGCCGAGCACTGGACCGCGACCGTGACGGTGTAGTCGATCAAGAGCGCCACCGCGGCGATCTGGGCGATCTTGGGACCGAAGTTATCGCGCGCCACCACGTAGGACCCACCGGCGGTCGTGTAGTACTTGATGACGTCCATGTAGCTCGTAGTGACGAAGAACAACACGCCGAGAATGACGAACATGATCGGTACCACGAGGGCGAAGGCGGCGAGCCCGATGAACGGCGTCATCTGGGTGAGGATCTCTTCGGTGCCGTACGCGGAGGAGGAGATGCAGTCCGGCGCTAAGACGCCGAGCGCGATCGCCCGGTTGAGCCGTTCTCCACTCAATTGCTCGGTGACGAACGGCTTGCCCAGGAAGATCCGCTTGATCCGATAACCCAAGGTCTCGGGATAGACGTCTGTCAGATTCGCGTGAGACGTCAGAATCAGCGAACTATTGGATATCTGCTTATCGGCGTCTGACACTCATTCGATACTAAACGGTGCCCTCCAACGTCTTGGGCGACGCCGCGGAGGCAGGTCGTTAGTTGCACCTTTATCGCGAAGTGTGTTCTGATGACGTGGTGCATATCGTTGTCATCGGCTGTGGTCGAGTGGGATCAGAGCTCGCGATGCAGCTCTCCGAAGAGGGCCACTCGGTGGTGGTCGTCGACAAAAACCGCGATGCCTTTCGGCGATTACACCACTTTCACGGGAAAACCATCGTCGGTTCGGGATTCGACCGTGACGTGCTCTTTCAAGCCGACGCCCGCCGAGCCAACGCGCTGGCCGCGGTGACGAGCGGCGACAACACGAACATCCTCTGTGCGCGCATCGCGCGCGACAACTATGAAATCAAGAACGTCGTGGCGCGCATCTACGACCCCGCTCGCGCCGACATCTACATGAAACTCGGCATCCCGACCGTGGCGACGTCGCTGTGGACCACCCAACAGGTAAAGCGGTGGCTGTTGCCGGCCGACGACTCGGTCGAGTGGACGGCGAGTTCGGGCACGCTGCATTTGGTGGAGCGCATCGTGCCCGACGTTCTCGCCGGCAAACCGATCAGCTTCTACGACCACGGCGACAGCATCCGGGTCGTGGGATTGATTCGCGGCGGTCAGGGCCGAGTGAACATCGAAGGACTGTTCGCCCAAGAAGACGACGTGCTCGAGTTTCTGGTCACCACCGAGGGGCTCGATGAGTTGAAGGCGCTCATCGAAAGCGGTCAACGATGAGGGTGATGATCGCCGGCGGCGGCTCCGTGGGCGTCTCGATAGCGCTGGACATGGTGGACCGTCACCACGACGTCACGTTGCTCGAACAGGTCTCGACGACGGCCGAGCGCCTGAAGGCCATGTTGCCCGGCGTCAACGTGATGGCCGCCGACGCCTGCGAATACGCGAACCTCGCCGCGGCCGATCTGCGCAGCGTCGACGTGGTCATCGCCGCCACCGGCGACGACGAAGACAACCTCGTCATCAGCTGGCTCTCCAAACAGGAGTTTGGGGTGCCGCGCGTCATCAGTCGCATCAACAACGCGCGCAACGAATGGCTCTTCAACGAGAGTTGGGGCGTGGACGTCTCGGTGTCGACGCCGGCGCTGATTACGTCGCTGGTCGACGAGGCCGTCGAGGTCGGCGCGATCATCAACCTGATGGACCTGGCCCAGGGACGAATGCGACTCATCGAAGTGACGCTCGCGGAGAACGCGCCCGCGGTCACCAATCACCTCACGCTCGACGAACTGCACCTGCCCGACTCGGTGCGCGTCGTGGCCGTCGTTCGCAGCAGCCAGCCGTTGGTGCCGTCGCCCTCCATGCACTTCTTGGAACACGATCACGTGATTCTGATCACCCGCGCCGACGCCGCACAGGAGTGCGCGTCGGCCTTCGTCGCTTGATCGACGGACCGCGAAAAACTGACGGGACCTAGCATGGACGGGTGCGAGCGGCCTTCTTTGACCTAGACAAGACCGTGATCGCCAAGTCGTCGCTGGTGGCCTTCGGTCCGGAATTCCACGCCCGCGGACTGTTGCACCGTCGCACGCTGGTCTGGGCAGTACTGAGTCAGATGATGTTCAATCGATTCGGCGCCGACGACGAGAAGCTCCAGAAGATCCGCGAATCGGTCTTACAGATCACGAAAGGTTGGGATCACCTCGAGATAAAGAAACTCGTCGCCGAGACGATCAACGAGGTCATCGAGCCGCTGATCTACGAAGAGGCCCTCGAGCTCATTGACCACCACATGGCACAGGGCGACGAAGTGTGGCTGGTGAGCATGTCACCGGCCGAGATCGTCGAGCCCTTCGCCGAACTACTCGGCATCACGGGTTCCATCTCGTCACGCGCGAGGATCGACGAGCAGGGCAAGTTCACGGGCGAGATGGAGTTCTTCGCCCTGGGCGAGAACAAGGCGATCGCGATTCGCGAGTTGGCCCAGCAGCGCGACATCGACCTCAACGAATCCTTCGCGTACTCCGATTCCGAGACTGACATACCGATGCTCGAATCGGTCGGACACGCCTACGCCGTCAACGCCGATCGTCACCTCGCGAAGGCCGCCCACGAGAGCCAGTGGCCGCTCTTGAACTTCACGCACCCGGTTCGGGCCCACGACCGGGCGAAGTCGCACACGCCGTTTTTACTGAGCGCCATCGTGATCGGGGCGGCGGCCGTCCTCGGACGGACCTACCAACGCCGCTAGAGCGTCAAGAGGTCGCGCGCGCCGGTGTCAGACGACGGGTGACGAAGTTTGCTCATCGCNNGTCCGGATCTCCCCGGCCCCGTCGAGACCGAACCGCATGCGCAGGATCTTCTGCTCACGCTCGTCGAGCGGCTGCAGGAGTTTTTCGATCGCGGCCGGCATCATCTTCACGGCGGCCACGTCAAAGGGCGACTCGGCCGAACGGTCTTCGACGACATCTCCCAGTTCGGCGTCACCGTCCTCACGCAGGGGCTCGGAGAGAGAGATCGGCTCGGAACGGAACCGCAACGCCTCGATCAGCTTGTCCTCGGGCATCTCGCACTCGTCGCAGAGTTCCTTGATGGTCGGGGGGCGACCGAACTTCAGTTCGAGGCGAGACTGGGCCTTTTGGACCCGAGCCAGGGTGTCCCCGGCGTGCACCGGGAGTCGGATGGTGCGTCCGGTGTTGGCGATGCCGCGGGTGATCGCCTGGCGAATCCACCACGTGGCGTAGGTCGAGAACTTGAATCCCTTGCGCCAGTCGAATTTCTCGACCGCGTGCATCAGCCCGAGGTTGCCCTCTTGAATAAGGTCGAGCAGCGGCAGGCCCGAAGCCTGGTACTTCTTGGCGATCGAGACCACCAGTCGCAGGTTCGACTGCACGAAATCGCGTTCGGCCTGGTCCCCGCGGTGAACGGAGCGCTTCAGGGCCAGCTTCTTGCTCGGCGTGAGTTTGATCTTCTTGTCGGTCTCGGCGCCGTCGAGCTCGTCCTTGGCTTCGCGACCCTCTTCGATGGTCTGGGCCAAGCGAACCTCATCGTCCTTGGTCAAAAGGGTGTATTGACCAATATCGGAGAGGTAGAGACGTACGAGGTCTTCGTCATCCCTATCAACGCGATCTTTTGCCATGGCTCTCCCTTGATACCCGACACCGGAGATTCCGGTACTACTAGTTATACGGACGTAGGCAACCTACCGGGAAATGCCCAGACTCTCAGCGTTGCCAGCCGCGTCCAACGTCTCCGAGAGCGCCCGAGCCAACGATTGCCACTCGATATCCTCAATCGGCGCCTGGTCCTTCGCGACCTCGCCGGTCGCTCGGATCTCTCTCACGCCGACCATCGAGGCGTGATTGCTCAGTTCGGTCAGTTCCGAATCGTTCGTCAGCGCCGTTCGCGCGTCCAACAACGTCACCAGGAGTCTGGGACCCACGACCATGGCCATGGCGTAGAGCACCAGGGCGCCCGAGGCGTCGCTGGCGACGGCGCGGCGCAGGACGTCGTCGAGCACCGGGAGCGGCGCCATTTTCGGATCGCCCAGGTGCTCTCGCATCTCCAGCGCCAGGTCGCCGTAGGCGCGAGCGGTCTCGTAGGTGCGCACCAGGTAAGCGTCGTTGGTGAGGGCCGGAGCACTCTCGCCGAGGACAATATAAATAGTGTCGTAGCACGCGAGGAGGTGTTCGCCGATCTCGCGATTCGTCGGCGTCACAGGGTCTCTTGGCGAAAGGCGTTGGTGATCGGCATTCGTCGGTCTCGCCCAAAGGCTTTTTTGGAGATCCGTACCCCCGGGGCCATCTGGCGGCGCTTGTACTCACTGCGGTCCACCAGTCGGGTGATTTGCAGCACGAGATCGGGATCGTGACCGCTGGCGATCATCGTTTCGGCGGTGGCGTCGTCCTCCACGTAGAGCTCGAGCAAAGGATCGAGCACGTCGTAGGGCGGAAGCGACTGGTCGTCTCGTTGGTCCGGCCGAAGTTCGGCCGACGGAGCCTTGGTCAACACGTCCGCCGGAATCGGCTCGGGGTCGCCGGCCTTGGCGGCGATGTCGTTGCGGTAGCGACAGAGTTCGTAGACCAGCGTCTTGGGCACGTCCTTGATGACCGCGAAGCCGCCTACCGAGTCGCCGTAGAGCGTGGAGTAACCCGTCGCGATCTCGGATTTGTTTCCCGTCGTCAACACGATCGCCCCGGTGTCGTTCGAGATGGCCATCAGCAGGACGCCGCGAATGCGCGACTGCAGGTTCTCGTCGGTGATTCCTCGGGGCTCTCCGTCGAGGACGTCGCCGAGGGCGGTGCCGAGGGCCGAATGGGCACCCTCGATCGGAATGGTGGTGATGTCGATATCCAGTCGTGACGCCAGCTCTTCGGCGTCGGCCACGGAGTGGTCCGACGAGTAGCGCGACGGCATGGCGAAGCCCCGGACCGCGCGCGCCCCGACGGCGTCAACGGCGATGGCGGCCACTAACGAGGAGTCGACGCCGCCCGACAGCGCGATGACCGCCGTTCGAAAGCCATTCTTTCGAAGGTAGTCACGGGTTCCCATCACCAGAGCTTGGTAGACCTCTTCGACGTCGCTTATCGGTTCGGCGATCCGGTTCACGTGCAACGCGGTCAAGCGTTCGTCGTCACGGGCGTAACCGATGTTGAGGGGAACGCCTTGGGTCGATTCGCGCGCGTCGATGTCACAGACCAACAGTTCCTCACTGAAGGCTGTCGCGCGCGCGATTACGTCACCTTGCGCATTTACGACGACGCTCTGACCGTCGTACACGAGTTCGTCTTGACCGCCCACGAGGTTGACGTACGCGATGGGACAGTTCGTCTCGAGAGCGCGCTCGCGCAGAACCGCCTCACGTTCTTCGCGCCGTCCGCGCGCGAACGGCGAGGCGTTCGCGACGACCAACATCGTCGCGCCCTGACGGGCCAACTCGGCGGCCGGACCGTTTCGAATCCAAACGTCCTCGCAGATCAAAAGCCCGACGGCGACGCCGCGAACGTTGATGATCGTGTGGGGTCCGACGCCCGGATGAAAGTAGCGCTGCTCGTCAAAAACGTCGTAGTTCGGGAGCAGTCGCTTCGTGGCGATGGCGACGACGCCGTCATCGCTTAAGGCGACCAGGGCGTTGGCGATATGGGGCGATCCGAGTTCGCCAAAGGCCGGTCGCGCGACGTCGCGTCCGTCGCTCGAGGGCGCCAGGGCAACATCTTCAAGACCTTCACTCACCACCGTGCCGACCAGGACCGGGGGCACGTTGTCCAAGAGCGCCATTTCAATCAACGCCACTCGGGATGCTTCGATGAAGCCCTCTTTCAAGAGCAGGTCCTCCGGCGGATAGCCCATCAACGACAGTTCAGGAGTGAGCACGAGATCGGCGCCCGCCGAGGCAGCTTGGGTGCGAAAACGCCCGAGCGTTTCGACGTTCTGCGCAAATCCGCCCACGACCGCGTTCATTTGGGCCATTGCGAGTCTGATCACCGGCACGAACGAGAGCCTAATGGGGCACGGCCCTGGGAACTCTGGCCAACGTTCACACGCGGTTAACAAAACTGGGGTTGAGATGCGACGACGCTGGACCAGACTGGATGGGAACGCACGCGGTGCGTACTGACATCTGTGAGGAGCGACTTTGAAGTATCAGGCCGAATACATCTGGATTGACGGAAGCGAGCCCACCCGCAAGTTGCGCAGCAAGACCAAGATCGTCACCGTTGGACAGAAGCCACCCGTATGGGGCTTCGACGGTTCGAGCACGAACCAGGCGACCGGTCACTTTTCGGACTGCGTACTCAGGCCGGTCTTCACGGTTCCCGACCCACTACGTGGTTCCAATGATGTACTGGTTATGTGCGAAGTGCTGAACGCCGACTTTACGCCCCACGTCACCAACGAGCGCGCCGCGACGGCCACGGTCGCCAAGCGGTACGCGAGCTTCGAGCCGAAGTTCGGTATCGAGCAGGAGTACACCTTCTTCCAGGAGGGTCGTCCGTACGGGTGGCCCGAGGACGGCTTCCCCGCGCCGCAGGGCCCGTACTACTGCGGTGTCGGCGGCGCGAAGATGCCCGGACGTGACATCGTCGAGGCCCACACGCTGGCCTGCATTCGCGCCGGCATCGGTATCGAGGGCACGAACGCCGAAGTGATGATGGGCCAGTGGGAGTTTCAGGTCGGCGTGCTCGGGCCGGTCGAGATCGGCGACCAACTCTGGCTCGCGAGATGGTTGCTCGAGCGCATCGCGGAGGAGTACGGCGTCGACGTCAGCTTCGACGCGAAACCCATCAAGGGCGACTGGAACGGCGCCGGTGCGCACACCAACTTCTCCACGAAGCAAATGCGCGCGACCGGCGGCTACGCCGCCGTGGTGGCGGCGGCCGAATCACTGGGCACCCGCATCAAGGAGCACATCTCGAATTATGGCGACGGCATCGAAGAACGGCTCACCGGCGTACACGAGACCGAACACTGGTCGAAGTTCTCCTACGGCGTGTCGGACCGCGGTGCGTCGGTGCGCATCCCCGGGCAAGTCGCTCGCGAAAAGAAGGGTTACATCGAGGACCGACGCCCGAACTCCAACGTCGACCCGTACGTCGTGGCTCGTTTGATCACCGAAACGGCCTGCGGCGCGGCGAGCGCCAAGGCGCCGGCGAAGAAGGTGGCGGCCAAGAAGACTCCGGCGAAGAAGGTGGTCGCGAAGAAGGCTCCGGCGAAGAAAGCAGCCAGTCGACGCTAAGAACCGCGTACGAAACCCGCCGCCGACGTGCGGCGGGTTTCGTAGTTTGCGGACCAGAAGTGGGACTTGCGGGAAGGTGCGAGAATGGTCCCTATGCACAGCAAGGCTCAGTACGTACTGCGAACCGTCGAAGAGCGCGGCATCCGCTTCGTCCAGCTGTGGTTCACCGACGTGCTCGGCCGTCACAAGGCGTTCCACGTCACGCCGGCCGAACTAGAGGACGCCCTCGATCAGGGCATGACCTTCGACGGCAGTTCCATCGACGGCTTCTCGCGGACCCAGGAGTCGGACGTCCTGGCTCGTCCGGACCTCACGACCTTCCAGCTTCTGCCCTGGTACGAAGAGGGGGCCGGCGTGGCGCGCGTCTTTTGCGACATCGTCAATATCGACGGCACGCCCTTCGACGGCTGTCCCCGCCAGCAGCTGCGACGAGTACTGGGTGAAGCCCGCGCCCAGGGCTACACCTTCTTCGTCGCGCCCGAGATCGAGTACTTCTACTTCGAAGGCCTCAACACGACGACGACGCCGGTGCCGATCGACCGGGGCAGCTACTTCGACCTGCTGCCCGATGACACCGCGAGCCAACTGCGTCGTCGTACCGTCTTGACCCTCGAGGAAATGGGCATCGGCGTCGAGCACGCCCAACACGAAGACGCCCCCGGACAACACGAGATCGACCTGCGCTACACCGACGCCCTCACCATGGGTGACACCGTGATGTCGGTGCGACACGTCGTGAAGGAACTGGCCCGCCAGGCCGACGTCTCGGCGAGCTTCATGCCCAAGCCGTTGGCCAACGTCCAAGGATCGGGCATGCACACGCACCTGTCGCTCTGGCGCGATGACCAGAACGCCTTCATCGGTGACGGTCCCTACGGCCTCAGTGAGGTGGCCACCAAGTTCATCGCCGGGCTGGTCCGTCACGCGCCCGAGATCACCGCGGTGACAAACCAGTGGGTGAACTCCTACAAGCGACTGGTGCCCGGCGCCGAAGCGCCGGTAGAAGCCAAGTGGGCGCGCTTCGACGCCGCAGCCCTCGTGCGTATCCCGTCGGTCAAGCCCGGGCGTGTCGACTCCACGCGTATTGAGTACCGCTCGCCGGACCCGGCCGCCAATCCGTATCTCGCCTTCGCGGTCATTCTCGCGGCCGGTCTTCGCGGAGTACAAGGCGACTACGAGTTGCCCACCGAGGGCGAACGCATGGCACCATTGCCCCAGTCGCTCGCCGAGGCGTTGGATCTCATGGAGTGCTCAAAGTTGTTGCACGAGACGCTGGGTGAACACCAGGTGGAGTGGTTCTTGCGCAACAAGCGTTCCGAATGGGACGCCTACCGCGGGCAAGTGACCCCCTTCGAACTCGAGCGTTACCTCCCGTTGCTGTGAACTTCGACGTCGTACTCTGCGTGCCCTCGTGCGAAGGGCCGGTACGAAAAGCCTTTGACGTCACGGGGGTGACGCCCGCGGTGGCCGTGACCGGCCGGCTGAATGAGGTCACCGCCCTCGAACCGACCGACGGCTTCGCCGGCGCCGTGATCAATGCGGCGGCGTTCCCCTTCACCGAGGCCATGAACCTCTGTCGACAGCTTCGGGCGCGCAGTCGCGGCGTCGGCCCGATCATCTTGCTCCTCGACCACTACCAACTCGACGAGCTCACCTTTCGCGAGGACCTGTTCGACGACTTCGTGGTCGGGCCCTTCGACGTGAGCGAGTTGGCGACCCGATTGCGCCATCGCCTGCGCCGCGCCGGCAACGAGAGCGTGGCTCCGCGCATCGAGCACGGCGGCCTGTCGATGAACTTGGAGACCTACCAGGCCTCGATCGTCGGACGGGTCATGGACCTCACCTACATGGAGTACGAGTTACTGCGCTTCCTCGCCACCAACCCGAATCGGGTCTTCACCCGCGAGACCCTGCTCAGCCGCGTGTGGGGCTACGAGTACTACGGCGGGGCTCGAACGGTGGACGTGCACGTGCGGCGACTACGCGCGAAGTTGGGTGAGGAGTACGCCCACCTGATCCAGACGGTGCGCTCGGTCGGCTACAAGTTCGGCACGTCGCCGAACGAATACTCGGTCTAGTCGAGGGGCGCGTAAGCCCAGAGCTCGACTTCGGCGAGGGCGCCGAGGGGGAGCTGGGCGACGGCGACGGCCGACCGGGCAGGGCGCGGTGGTTCGAACGCTTCGATCCACACTTCGTTGCACGCGACGAACACACTCATATCAGTGATGAACAACATCGCCTTCACGACTTGATCAAACGTGGCGCCGGCTTCGGCCAGCACGGCGCGGGCGTTGACCAGCGCCTGGCGCAGCTGCTCGGGCGCGCCACCGTCGATCATGGTCGGCTTGTCGTGACCGGGCACGACGCCCAGTTGACCCGATATCACGACCAGGTCCCCGGCACGACGCCAATGAGAGTAAGGACCGAACGCTTCGGGCATGACTGTCTCTTAACTGAAGGAGTTGCCGCAGCCGCAGGTGCGCGTCGCGTTGGGATTCGTTATGTGGAATCCGGCGCCCTGTAGCGAGTCGGAGTACTCCAGCGTGGAGCCGTTGAGCAGCTCCGCGCTTGAGGCGTCGACCACAACCTTGACGCCGGCGAAATCGCGAACGATGTCGTCCTCGGCGAACTCCGAGTCGAAGTACATGTCGTAGTTGAAGCCCGAGCAGCCGCCCGGCTTCACCGATACGCGCAACGCCAACACTTCGTCGACGCCTTCGGCAGCGATCAGTTCGGCCACTTTCACGGCGGCGCCATCGGTCAAGTTGATCGGGTTGGGATCCTTCTTGGTTAAGTTCACGCTGGTGGTGGTCATGTTGGACATGGCGCTCCTTCGAGAGTTCTTCGTTCCATGATAGTGAGGGATTTCCTCCTTGAACACCTCACTTCATTCGCCGGTAGCGTCGCTACGTGCAAACCTCCGATCGACTGCGTGAACGCCTCAGTCAGGTGCTCGATCCCGAACTCGGGGCCTCCATCGTCGAACTGGGCATGGTCGGCGAGATCGCCGTTTCTGAACGTCGCGCGGTGGTGCACGTCTCGCTCACCACGGTGGGCTGTCCCTTGCGCGCGCAGATCGAACGCGACGTCAAAGAGGCCGTCCTCTCGCTCGACGACATTGACACGGTCGATCTCGTCATGGGCGTGCTGGACGCCCCGGCCAAAGCCGCGCTAATGCGGCGAGCGAGGACCATCGCCCAACGAAGCGCGCCGTCCACCTCCATTCCCACCCACACGCCGGTCCTGATGATTGCCTCGGGCAAGGGCGGAGTCGGCAAGTCGTCGATCACGGCCAACCTCGCGGTCGCCATTGCCCAGACCGGTCGATGCGTGGGCGTGTTGGACGCCGACATCTGGGGATTCTCGTTGAGTCGACTGTTGGGTATTCACGGCGACGTGGAAGCGACCGGCGGCAAGATGCAGCCACTCGAGCGACGCGTGGGCGCCGGATCCATCAAGTTGTTGTCGATGGGTCTGCTCGCCGACGAAGATCAAGCCCTCTTGTGGCGCGGACTCATGGTGCAAAAGGCCGTCGCGCAGTTCATCGAAGACGCCGACTGGTCGGGCATCGACTACCTCTTAATCGACACCCCACCAGGAACCGGCGACATCGCGATGACGCTCGCTCGGCTGCTGCCCCAAATGGGCCAATTGGTGGTGACCACCCCGACGATCGCCGCACAACGCGTCGCCGCGCGCGCCGCGGACTTCGCGCGCAAATCGAACATCCGTGTCCTGGGCGTCATCGAGAACATGAGTGGCTTCACGTGCCGTTGTGGGGAACGACACAATTTCTTCGGCGAGGGCGGCGGTCGCTCACTCAGCGAAGAACTGAACGTGCCACTCCTGGCCGAGATCGAACTCAACGCGGCCATCGCCGAAGGTGGTGATCACGGAGAGCCAGCCGTATTGGCCGAGTCCGACGGCGGCGTTTTGCATCGACTGGCGCAAAGAATCCTGAACGACGTCGCCCCGCCCTTCGGCGCCATCGGCTGTTCGGCCCGCATGCTCGACGCCATCACGAAGGCCGTCGCGAGCGACTCTCAGTCGTCGTAACCGTCGTCACCCGGTAGCAGAATCGCCACCTCGCCACCTCGTGTCACGATCCTCGGTTCCACGCGCGCGACGTTCTTAAGTGATCGCGCGTATTCGAGGACCTCGAGCGACGAGTCAAGGTGCGCGATCGCCTCAAGGTTGCGGATCGTCGGGAAGATCATCTCGAGTTCGCCACGAGCGTACGCCTCCAGGGCGTCGACGGGCCGTATCCACTGATCGGCGACGGTTTCACCGGCGTCGTGCGTGGCCACTTGGCGGCTCGGAGCGAGCGCCACGAAGAAGCGGGTGTCGTAGCGCCGGGGCGGTCCTACGGGCGTCACCCAGTGGGCCACGTACTCCAGTCCGCGCAGGTCCAGCAGGAGTCGCTCTCGCTCCATCATCGAAATGAAGTTGAGCGTGCCGGCGTTCACCTCGCGGCGACTGGCGGCGAAACGAAGAACCGACTCATCATCACGGAGCCGAACCGGTTCGCCATCTTCGTCACACGCGATTAACAGTCCGGCCTCTTCGAAGAGCTCTCGCAAACACGCGACGTAGTACGCCAGGCCACCACCTTCCAGAGAGAGACGTCGCGACGCCTCGGCGTCGGTGAGTCCTAGCGTGCGACGCTGAGCCGCCGGGCCGGCGTCTGCTTCGTCGACGCGACCGCCCGGAAAGACGTACGCGCCGCCGACGAAATCGCTGTTGAGGTTGCGACGGAGCATAAGAATTTCGTAACCATTGGAACGGTCACGTACGGTGATCACGGTCGCGGCCGGACGGGGACTCAAAATTTCGGCCATAGTGAAAACTACTCAGCACCGAGCCTGCAGTTGGCCTCAATGCCCTGTCCACTAAGTTTGTTGTCCTAAGCGCACCAAGGAGCAACGTGGCCAAGTCCCCCGCATCGAAGAAGAACATCGCCTCCAACCGCCCGGCGACGCAGGCGGCCAAGCGAGCGCCCGCGAAGGCGCCGGTGAAGTCCTCGAGTGGTCGGCCGGCCGGACTCTTCACGTGGCTGGTGATCGGACTCGTGGTGGTCATCGTGGCGACACTCGTGCTCGTCAAGGTCTTGAGCGGTTCTCCATCGACGAAGGGAAACGGAACGTTCTCGCCGGTCGATGCGACAACCATGGCCCAGATCACCGGCGTACCTATGTCAGTCTTCAACACGGTCGGTGTGACCTCCCAAGTGGTGCAGGTAAGCCCACCGATCTCGGTGAAGGGCCAGCCAATCCTCACGGCGCAAACGAATTCGGGCACGACGGTCCCCGAGGTCTTTTACCTCGGCGCGGAATACTGCCCGTACTGCGCCGCGCAGCGCTGGTCCACGATCATCGCCCTCAGTCGATTCGGCACATGGAAGGGTCTGGGCAACATGGCCAGTTACGCCCACGACACGTATCCCAACACACCGACGTTTACGTTCGTGAAGTCCTCCTACACCTCGAAGTACATCGCTTTCAAGAGCGTCGAGGAGTACACCAACTACTTGAACGCCGCGGGCTCGAACTACCAGCTCCTCCAAACTCCGACCAAAGCGCAGAGGGCGCTGGTGCAGAAGTACGACACGCCGAAGTACATTCCCGGTCTCACCAAATCACAGGGCAATCCGATTCCCTTCATCACCATGGACAACAAGTTCCTCGTCTCCGGGGCGAGTTTCTCCCCGGACGCCTTGACGAATTTGTCGCGCGCCAACATCGCGACGGGACTCAGTGATCCGACGAGTCCCGTCACGGACGCGATTATCGCGTCGGCGAACTATCAGAGCGCCGCGATCTGTTCGTTGACGAACAACCTGCCGTCCAACGTGTGCACGAGTTCCGGCGTGATGGCCGCGAAAACGGCCATGAAGATTAAGTGAGTCGGACGCTAGGACGGGTTCCCGCTTGGGCGGTCCCTACGACGTTCGCCTTAAGTCTGATCGGCCTGGCCCTGGCGACGTATCTCACGATCACCCACTTCGAACCACAGGCCCTCTTCTGCACCGACAAGGGATTCATCAACTGCGGGGCCGTCACGACTTCGGCGCAGTCTCGATTGCTCGGCATCCCGGTGGCGTTCCTCGGTCTAGGCACGTTCCTGGTGATGACGGTGCTCAATTCGCCGTGGGGATGGCGGGCGAAGAGCTATTGGATTCACGTCGCGCGCTTCGTAATCGCCATCATCTCGATGTGCTTCGTGCTCTGGCTCCTCTACGCCGAACTCATCATCATCGACAACCTGTGCTTGTACTGCACCGGGGTTCACATCGTGACGTTCGCGCTCCTCATCGTGCTCACCCGTGTGAGCCCGGCCCAACTCGGGTGGGTGACGTCACGTACGGAGTAATCCTCTCCGTTCAATCTCATTAAGTCCGCCCCAGATCCCGTAGGACTCGTGTCGGGCGAGCGCCGCTTCCAGGCATTCCTCCCGCACACCGCAACTCGCGCAGATGCGCTTGGCCACCAACTCTCGTTCCAACCGATCTTCTTTGCGCTCCGCGCTATCGGCCGGATAAAACAGCGCGCCTTCACAGTTTCGACATGCGGCGGCGTCAGTCCAATCCAAAGGCGTAATCGCCATAAGTCACTCCCCCTCGGTTTGACCTAGAACCGCAGGATAACCACTCACCGGCGAACGGGCAAGAGTAATTTTCGCTCCGACGTTCGCACCAACCTGGAGCCATTTTCTTGCTCCGCTACGCTGACGCCATGGCCATTGTTCTTCTGGCGAGCGACCTCGCCTCTCTGCGCAAGGATTTGCGCGCCACGCTCGAAGGACCGGATCTCTTTATTGAAGAGGTCGCCAGTGGCCCCGAAGTCATTGCCCGCGTCGAGCAGGGCGGGGTCGACCTCGTGGTGGTGGACCTGCAGATCGGCACCATGGGCGGCATGGCCATCTGCATGGACCTGCGACACGAGGAGTCCTACGGCGCAGCCGAACCGGTCGCGGTACTGATGCTGCTCGATCGCCGCCCGGATGTCTTCCTCGCTCGTCGCAGTGGCGCCGAGGGATTCCTCGTAAAGCCGCTCGATCCCCAGCGGCTGCGGAGCGCGGTGCGCGCGCTCTTGCGCGGCGAAGAGTACGAGGACGAATCACTGCGCCCCGCGACCGTTCGCGTCGGGAGTGCCGACGTTCAATGAGCGCCCCACAGCCCCCCTCGTCGGGACTGTCTCGGCTTCGTAAGCGCATCGTCGGACGAGAAGAGTCTCGCCCGAAGTCGCCCGAAGCCATCGCCATCCACGAGCGGGTCGATCAACTGAGCGAGCTCGAACTTCGCGACGTTATGACGCCACGCACCGACGTCGACTTCCTCACTACGCCGGTGACG
The DNA here is from genome assembly GCA_003170315.1 of Acidimicrobiaceae bacterium. Lineage (GTDB taxonomy): Bacteria > Actinomycetota > Acidimicrobiia > Acidimicrobiales > RAAP-2 > RAAP-2. The sequence continues at coordinate 86,287 of PNAH01000025.1, read as the reverse complement.
CCGGAACTCATCGCCGAGGCGATCCGCGACACCGGACACTCCTGTTTCCCGGTGGTCAATGGCGACCTCGACGAGGTCGAAGGCGTCCTCTTCGTCAACGACCTGTTTCGCAGCACCACCGCCAAACGAGCCATCGGGGTCTCCTTGCCGTCAGCGAGTGAAATCGCGCGCAAGATCCGACGCCCTTTCATGTTGCCCGAAACCATGGACCTGTTGGAGAGTCTCAGTGAGATGCGAGAGAAGCGGCGGACCTTCGCGCTGGTGCTGGACGAACACGGTGGTGTCGCGGGCGTCGTGTCGATCCGCGACATCCTCGAACAGTTGGTGGGCGATCTGAACGACGAGTTCGACGAGGACGAGGAGCCCACGATCGTGCGCATCCGCCAAGACCGCTGGCTGGTCGACGGGCAGACCCACGTCGATGAGGTGGAAGAGGCGCTCGGCATCTCGATTCCCGAAGGCGAGTACGTCACTATCGCCGGATTCATCCTCGATCTGGCCGGGGAAATACCGCAGGCCGGCACGACCTACACCTACGAGGACTGGACGTTTCGAGTGCAATCGGTGGAACGACGTCGAATAAGTGAGATCGTGATTGAGTATCACAAACCGGTCGCGCCGGAGATGCCCTCGATCATGTGAGCGTTGTTCGATTCACCAGCCACCGACTAGCATTATCTGGCTGCGAGGCAACTCGCTGCGGGCTGTAGCGCAGCTTGGTAGCGCGCTGCGTTCGGGACGCAGAGGTCCCGGGTTCAAATCCCGGCAGCCCGACCACCAACGAAGTACCAGGTGACACGCAGTGCAGGCCCCCATCGTCTAGCGGCCTAGGACACCACCCTTTCAAGGTGGCGGCACGGGTTCGAATCCCGTTGGGGGTGCTTCATAATTCCTGGTGATGGCTCATTTCTGCAATTGGGCAGACGCCACGAAATTGCGATATTTTCTCCGAAATGGAGCAGTTAATGCCCAACTGATGCCCATTCAATGCCCAAAACTGACTCGAAATTGATTCAAGCGGCCGGAGAATCCTTACGGGTCAATGGTTTAGGCCTCAACTCTGCCACCACCGATCTCAGGTGGTGTTCACTTTGTCGCCACAAGAAGTGACCGACCTTCTACGCCGCCGAATCCTCAAGATATCGAAAACTTTGCGGCGGACGTGATCCTGGAGCTATGTCCTCCAGTCGCTTCTGGGGAGCGTAGGCAGTCACATTTCCAATCACGATTCCGACACCGCTGGATCGTCCACGAAAATATTCGAAAAAACGTCGCCGGTCGATGCCGGAGACCAGTTTGAACTCCTGCCACAGACCCGCTGGTGACTTAGAAACCTGCGACGTAATTTCAAATTCTCCCACGACCGCCTTAATTGGCGATGTCGCGTAAATGACCACAGTCTCAACGTCTGGGGCAAGTCGCTGCTTCCTGAACTCAACGGTTTTCGCGCCCGAAATAATCGCTTCCACGTACTCGGGTCTAATAGACATCAGGGCTGTCCTTCGAGTTGATCCCTTACCCATTCCATCGCTCCATTGTCAGTAACCTGCACAATCGACTGAGGTGCCGATCGCACTACACCACGATGTTTCAGTTCATTGATCCCCCATACAGGATTAACCAATCTGTCCTGGCGAAAGAGGATGGTCAGTACAAAAGGCCCACGAGAGAACATTGCCCGTATCTCACTATCGGGATATACCGTTCGAAATCCGACTCGCTCGCGTACGGCGGTAGGTTCGAAAATGCGTTCTGCCGACTCGACAACACCAATCGCAGTCACCGCACTCAAATCATGTGAACGATAGAAAAGAAGCGCGTCGCCAGCTCGGAGCAGAGTGGTTGGTGACCGACACAAATACGCTTTCAGGATTGCGTTCCCTGATGGCTCGGGCCCGAACATCGAGGGCCTGATGGCGGCCTCCGGAAAGAGAATGTCGTGATACTCCGGTTGTATGGGAACGACGAATGCTCGGCGGACTTTTAGTGCAGGCGGACCGAATTTAATATGAAAGTCGAGAGGGCTCAGTTCTTCCTCAAATTCGTCCGGTCGCATGGATTTGACGTAGACGATCTCTCCTCGCGAAGAACGTTCCTCGAGTTGGGCGAATCCGAATCGCTCAAGAAGGTTGGCGAGCCCCGTGTGACGCTCGAAGAGCGTTACGTAGATTGCGTCCATTTCTGTTGCGTTTGCATATTGCAGCGTCGCCTTCAACAGAAGTTCACCGCGCTTCGCACCTACAGCATCGGGCGCAATTTTGAAAGTGCATATTTTGAGAGTCTTACCTTGGATACCAAAGGGATGATCGACTTCCGTTTTGTAGATGGCAAGTCCTTGAATCGGACCGGACGGTGTTCGAATCACTCGACACTCACGGTGCTCACCGCGAACCTTGTCGAACCACGCGTCAAATGAATCGCCAGCTGTCGTGTATTCATCCCGAACGGATGACAGAATTCCTTCATCCGGTGAAATCTCGTAGGCCAGAACCGATTCGACTGCCGGGGGCGTAACAAGTTCGCCGAACAGTTGCTTCAAATAGTCGATGGACCCCAACAGGCGGATTGCCCTCGTTTCGAGGCCAGCACGAGCGGCTCGACGCAGTAGCCCCCGATCCTCCGTTACCAACAAATCGACTGAGCGCGACTCAAGAGCTGTAAGAAGTTGCAGATCAGATTGGTCATTTTCTGAAAGCGGTCGAGTGTATCCGGCTCGCGCGGCTAGATCGAAAGGCGTCGGCGATTCTCGGAGCATTCCCCACTGTCGAAGTTTCATCTCCGACGCACGTCTCAGGTCTTGGTCGTCGGTGCGTCGGATGTCGTCGCGCGTCGCTGGATGAACAAACAGTTCGACACCAACCCGTCTGCAAAGCGATACAAACTCCGTTGCGAGTTCGGCATTGACGTGAACGCTGTCTCGCGAAATGTCCTCCGCCGCAATGAAGACATTTGTGTCGACGAGAATCTTCATTTTGATGACCGTCCCACACGTTCTCGAGTGAATCAAATGGTAGACGTGTCTCCCTGAATTAGACCTTTGGCACGAAGACTCAGTCGGCTCTGAAGATTAAGTTTGGGCATACCACGGGCGTATATGGGCATGTAGCGCCGGATATTCGTGGTCTTTCGCGGTCACGCAGGAGGGATCGGCACTTCCCATTAGTTCGTACGCTCTTTCCCTCCCAACTGTCCGGAGAGTCCCTCCCGGGGTGTAACTGTCAGGCGGATACGATAGAGTCCAGAACGAGTCCAGTTTAGGAGATTAGATGGCGACGACCAAAAAAATGAAGGGCATCCTGGCAAACGCTCCGGTGAAACTCGTGGTGGCCCAGGTTCGCTTCGAACGTCATGCAGAGGTGGCCGAAGCGGGGTTCGTCACGCGTCTCGCCAAACAGGTTGGAGACGAGTTCTCCGTCATTGAACAAGCGAATGTTCGTCAGATCACGGCCAGTCCTGCGGGGATGGTAACCGTCGCGGATTCCGCAGAAGGCGGTTGGTCGCTGAGTTCCGATGATGCGAAAATCGTGGTTCTAGAGAGTTCAGTCGCTCTAGAGGTCACTCGCTACCTCGACTGGAGCAATTTCCGCGCTCAACTTGAGAGACTTTTGGGCGCAGTCGAGGAACTCGTTCAACCTGCCACGGAACAACGTGTTGGTTTGCGATATATCGACGAGCTCGATTCAATAGAGGGTGTCGAAGCATCGTGGAATGGTTTTGTTCGAGATGAACTTTTGGGACCGATTCTGCATCCCGATATTGGGTCTGAGATTACGACAATCGAGCAACGAGTCATCTTTTCCTTCGATGGTGATGCGACTTGTCTTCTCCGGCACGGATATTCAACCGCACCGCCCTTGAACAGTCACTACATCATCGACACCGACCTTTTCCGAGAGGTGAAGGGCGCTTACGACGGTTCGAGTGTGCGCAAGGTTTATGAATCATTCCATGCCAAGGCGGATCAAGTCTTCATCGGCTGCCTCACCTCGGAGTACTTCGAAAAGTTGCGCGTAGGCAAGTGACAATGCGTTCTCTAAGCAGTGTTGCAACTCTTGTGAGTCCGGACCAAACCACGTCTGTCGACGAAGAGGACAGTTACGAGCAGAAGATCGGCTTTCCTGTTCCAACTTACGTTGACTTGCGCCGCATTGAAACGAGTGAGTTCGAGTGGCCGGAGAGTGGGTCCCTCATTCATTGGGCTCTTGGACTGAAGGCGACGGCTGCTGAAGTAGTTCGACCACCTCAATCTGAGTACTTGATTGCAACCGGTCTAACGCTGCAACAACCAGTCTTTGTCTTTACCTTGACCCGCGATCATTTTCTTCGACCGTCGGCTCTCCCGGCAGCCACAGAAACTCTTCACGAGACCGGAGTCATCGCGCGACGTTTATATGAGGCGCGCATTGTGCTAGGTGCTACAGCAGAAGAAATCGGCGACGCTGCTGGAGTAAGCAGGGCCAGTCTTTTTGCTTGGGCAAAAGGAACGACGGTGCCAAGGCCCCCATCGCGCCGTGGCCTGGATCGCATTTTTGGCGTGACGGGCGTTGCTGTCAAGGTCTTCGGATTGCGAGGGGCTCAAGAATGGTTTGCCGAGAAAACGCCGTCGCGCGCTGAACTGATCCTCTCGGGCGACATCGGTTCCGTCGCTCACGAGCTAGATCAACTGCTCTCCGGTCCTCGTCGGGGGGAGCGTTCTGTCCGCTTCGAGAATGACGACGAGCCGGAGACGCTGGACGAGGGTCGGTAGTCGTGCTGCGCAGCGTTCTGCCATTCGATTCCGATTTGGTTGCCGCTTGCGGTCGTTTTGAACAGGGCCACCTGCTACTCAACCCTTTGACCGCTTATGTTGCGCGAGCCGGTGTAGTTGCATCGAGCTGGGCCACGGACCATGTGTTTCCCAATCCTCCGAGGTCACTTGAGGTTGGTGGCGTCGGCTCAGAACCTGAGCCTCCGTTTTTCATTATCCGCGACCAAACATGCGACGTTCAGAAGTTGAACATCCCCTTCATTCACGCGTCGCCCGTGTTCAACGGCTCGAAGCACTTCAAGGCAGGCGAGATCCAGCGCATTAGGAGCCGCACACAATTCTTGTACTACTACGCCGTAACCGCTCCGAATCTGAAGAACTACTTGACCAATGCCCAAACTGCTGAGCAAGAAAGGAAATCTGATCCCGACGATTGGGCATGGTTAGTTGACCTTCGTATCCAAATCCCGCTCGACAAAGGCGTCCTAGTTGGGCGTGATGTCATTTCGGCATTCGCTAGCCGTGAAGATCAGATCGAGTTTGGCCAAGAACTGGGGCATCGCGCAGACCGTCCGGCGCTTCCGACGGTAGTGGACGACGAGATGATTCCGGCGTTGGAGCGTGCCGTCATCGACGCCGAAGAGTCATTGCGTGGCGTCCAGTTTCGTGTCATCACTGACAGCATCTCCAATCCGACCAAGTTGGAGTTGGTATTGATTACGCCGCACACCGGTATCGATGCCGAAACCATTCGGGCGCTCATCGGCGACGTTGTCGAATCCGTCGGCAACGACATAGGCGTTCCATGCTCAGTTCGATCCTGTGGAACTGACCGAGAGGTCTGCGCTGCGGACTATCGCGATAGCAACCGTATTGACATTAACTTGGAGCAACATACCGAAGGTCAATGAGCACCACATTTCGCTCGCCAATTTGGTTCCGGGAGAAGTCGCGGACGCAGTGGATAGTGTTAATGCCCGTAGAATGCCCAAAGCGAAATCTACGACGACACGAGTCATTAGAACATCAAGTTGATCAGCACTTTCACAGGATTCCAAATATCACTTGGTCCACCCTTTCAAGGTGGCGGCACGGGTTCGAATCCCGTTGGGGGTGCTCTGGAAATTGGCCTAAAACCCTCTATTTATAAGGCCTTAGCTTAGGAAGCTGGTGACGCCAAGAGGCTCGACCAATTCTGCTTGCCGAATCCAAAGCTTTCACCGGGTTTGCATGACTTCATTTGTCAAGTTTTGTTTGAACGATGTCAAAGATGAACTGAATATTGCCAGGTGGTGCTTCTGTGAAAGGAATTTCACTGGTGCCTATCATCCCTCATCTTTTTCGTGTTCGTCAGATTCGTTATTTCGCCCACGCAGCGCTGTACCTCGACGAAGACCGAAATAGATGATCCAGCCCACCAGCGTGACGAGCCAAAAGCTGACCAACCGAAAGATCAACGCGGACCCGAGCGCCGCCCCCGGTTTCATTCCCGAGGCGACGAGTCCTGCTGTGAGCACACCCTCGGTTACTCCCAAACCCCCTGGCGTAATATTGAAACTGCTCGCGGCGGCGCCAGCGCAATAGACAAGGATGACACTTGTCCACGGCACGCTGGATCTGACGGCCAGAACCGAAACCACGAAACAACCCACGCTCGCGAGCCAATTAATGGCAGAGAGGCCGAACGCTTGCACCCAATCACGAAGTCGCATTCGAAAAGCGGACAGTTCGTCGAGGGTCGCCCGCGTCACGTCCTCAGGGTCTCCGGCGGGACGGCCCCACACTCGTTGAACAGAACGGAGTACTCGAGCTCCACCTCGAATGATCAGTTTTCTCGCACGCGGTCGATGCAGAGCCAATACTCCAACAACTGTCGTGAGAACTACCGCAGCGCCGCCAAACACTCCGCCGAAGGCGGCCAGTGCATTGCCAGAGACAGTCGCTCCAATCGCGATCAGAAGAATCCAAACCGAATTGGAGATCAATCCAGAAATCAGCAGCGTCCAGGTGGCAGGCGCCGGATCATGGGCCACTTGGCGAAATCGACCGAAGGTAAAAACACTCCCAGCTCCCGGACCGATAAGGGGTATCGAAACCGAGATCGCATTGCCGACCAGGGCTGTTGCAGCCACCGACGGAATCGACGCGCGAACGCCCGCCGCTCGTAGAACTATTCGTTGAGTACGGGCGAAAGCCATCATCGACAGGAGTTCAAAGGCACACGCAGCAAGCAGCCAAATCCACTCTGCCCGCTCAACAATCCCGATTGATTGGATGACGGTCGCACGCCCGAGCCAAACAGAAACTGTCAACGCTCCGAGGATCAGGACTTCTAAGCCGATCCGGAACAATTGTCGGGTTCGACTTTTACCTTTCTGAGGATCTCTTCTTACAGGCACTGGTCGTTTGTCAGATGAGGACCGACGTCCTGCATGGAGCCTGGACCAGATCGATCGACATCACTTCCTCAGTAGCTCACCGGATGCATCAAGTTACCAAAAGTCGTGCTAGTAATTCCGCCGCTGACGTCGTCACCACCTTCGTAAGTTGATATACTGTAATTAAGTAATTATTAATAGGAGACACTAATGGAGTCACGTGAATCTGCGAGTCGATCGAAGAGAAGTGCCCGAGGAGAACGACCCTCTCGAGCAGCAGGCGGGACGGAGATAATCTCGTCCGAGAAGATTTCGGGCTGGATAATCGGTCGCCTGCCCGAAAGTTGGTTCGAGCAGGCGCCGACGCTGACCATCGATCACGACGAAATACTGATCATTGGACGCCTAGCCGCGCCCGACTTGGGCGACGAGGTCGACCCCGTAGCCAAAGCGGCCGCTGAAGCCGGTCGAATTGAGAGGTTCCGTGAAGAGACTCGAGAGGAGCGAATGACGATAGCCCGAGAAGGTCAGCATCACTTCGGCAAGATCATTAGCTGGGGGGCCGAGATCGGCGGCACCAAAGAAATCTTCACCAACCTGTCGATACCGGTAATGACCCGACTTCGCCAATCCGAGCGAACGGTTCTCGACACGCTGGTCGATAGCGGCGTAGCTCGCAGTCGTTCCGATGCGTTGGCTTGGTGCGTCAAATTGGTTGCGACAAACGCCGACGAGTGGCTACTTAAACTCCGCAAAGCAATGGAGTCGGTGGAGACGATCAGACAGCAGGGTCCGCTGGCCTGAGGAGGATGATTCTGAGTTGCGACCCAATTTGTTGAGGTGGAGCACTCAGGCGAGGGTGGAAGCGGTGAGTTCTCTCCCTTCTCTTCGAATGTTGGTTCGTCGTGGGATGACATCAACGCAACCTCTTGTCGCCGAATCACCTTGGATCGAGGATGACAACTGGGATCTGTCGGACCGTCAATTCCTCGAAATCGGCGAAACTTGGGAAGCGTAGCTTCTGTAGAGACCAGACCTCTTCTCGTTCTTCGCCGAGTGCGGTGGATGCACGAAACCGGCGTGACTCAATCCCAATCTCCGCGCTGACGTTCGGGTCTACGACGAGGTTGTAGTACCAGTCAGGGTGAGTTGGCGCACCATTCGCAGTAGCGAACACCGCGACCTTGCCGTTCATGAGGTCTTGATACATCAAGGGATTGATACGTTCTTCACCGGTACGGGCACCAATCGTGTGGAGCAACAGCAAGGGCGATCCCGCAAAGGGCCCGCCGGGCTTGCCTCCGTTGGCGCGAAACTCTTCAACCATCTTGCGATTCCATTCGTGAAGTTCGTCTATCGGCGAACTCATGGTTGGAGTTCACTAGCACTCGCGGCCACCGGGTTCAGAAATGCCTTCGTCGGGCCCTGGACGAGCAGTGCACTGACGATCGCGCCCGCCGCCAGAATTGCGGCCCCAACGGCAAAGGCCACTGTAAACCCGTGCACTATTGCCTCTTCCGTGAGACTCGTTCCGTGAGCGACGATATAACTGGCTGTCGCTGTGGCGGCGATGGTGTTGAGCAGCGCCGCTCCGAGGGACGCACCAACTTGTTGCGAAGCATTGAGCAGCGAACTCGCCACACCGGAATCTTCCGGTCTCACTTTGGTCAGTGCGGTACTGCTCAGTGCGGGGAAAGCCAGACCCATGCCGAGGCTCATGACTATCAGTTGAGGCAGCAGGTGAGTCCAATACGAGGTGTGCACGCCGATCTGGGTCAACCACAACATGCCCCCGCCGGCAATAAGTAGGCCGGAAGATATGACAATGCGGGGGCCAACTTTTGGCACGAGTGGGGTCGCCAACCCGGCGGCGACGATCACTCCGAGCGCGAATGGAAGAAAGGCCACGCCCGCTTTGGCAGCCGAGTAATGAAGGATTAGCTGCATGTAGTAGCTCACGAACAGAAACATGGCGAACATTCCCACGACGATGAGCAACGTCGCTAAGTAGGCACCCCCACGATTCCGTTCCAGGACGACGCGCAACGGCAAGAGTGGATAAGCCGAGCGGGCCTCCACCACCACAAAGGCAACTAATAGGATCACACCCCCAATGACGAGACTCAGCGTCGTTGCCGACGACCAGCCGTCCGCGACGGCCTTCGTGAAGCCGTAAACGAGACTGACGATTCCCGCCGTTGAAAGCACTGCGCCAGGGATGTCGTATCCGGTCTTTCCGATGGACCGAGTTTCTCGGACAACGCGTGATGCGGCCACCGCCGTGAGCAAGGCAATGGGTACGTTGATCAGAAAGCACCACCGCCACGATGCGTACTCGGTGAGGAGCCCTCCTGCGAGCACCCCGATTGCCGCTCCGGCGCCCCCCACGGCTCCGTAGGCTCCGAAGGCCTTGGCGCGTTCTCCTGGGTTGTCCTGGAAAGTATTCGTCAATATGGACAACGCCCCGGGAGCCATCAACGCTGCGAAAGCGCCCTGCAGGGCTCGAGACCCAAAGAGCATGGCCTGGTCCACAGCTAGGCCGCCCAGCGCTGACGCGGCCGCGAAGCCGATCAATCCAACGATGAAAATCCTTCGCCGGCCCGCGAAGTCGGCAATTCGACCGCCAAGAAGTAACAGGCCTCCGAAGGCCAACGAGTATGCCGTGATGACCCACTGTCGGTTCGCGACCGAAAAGTGCAGCGATCGCTGCGCCGATGGCAGCGCTATGGTCACGATCGAAGCGTCTAGCACCACCATCAATTGAGCAATGACGACGACGAGGAGGATGGACCATCGTTTCGGGTCGGGACCGGCCCCAACTGAAATATCTGGCATTGAATCGATTGGACCGTCTGTCATCTCGTACCTCCTCACCGACTCTTAGAAAAATGGACCATAAGAAACTCCGCAGCTCGATTGAGCGCTGCGTCACCCTCGTCCAGAATGGCCGCATACCCCTGGAACACGTGCGGCACTCCGGGCGTAACTTCGAGGACGACGGCCACGTCATCTTCGGCCGCCCGTTCCGCAAGTCGAACTGCGTCACTTAGAAGCAGCTCGTGCGAGCCGACTTGAATCAACAAGGGTGGCAGTCCACTCAAGTCACCGAATATCGGGCTGATGAATGGGTTCGAAGGATCTCCCCCGGCGACGTAGTCACTCACTCGCATGAGAAGGACTTCTTTTGTGAAAAGCGGGTCGACGTCGCGCTTGTCGACAATGGAGTCGCCAGAAAGTGTCAGATCAGCGTACGGCGACATCAAGAACCCTGATGAAGGCATCGGCATTCCTGCGCTTCGTAGAGCGAGCATGAGCGCGATTGCAAGGCCCGCACCTGCCGACTCGCCAGCCACAGCGATATTGCTGGGCTCAATCCCTTGGGATAGCAGTCCTTCGTAGGCCGTCCGGGCGTCTTCGACGGCAGCTGGATAGGGATTTTCTGGCGCAAGTCGGTAGTCAACGCTCACGACCTTGGCATTTGATCGCCGAGCGAGGTCGCTGGCCAACGGAATCGTCGCGTCGGCAGATCCGATCACGTACACGCCACCATGAAAGTAGAGGATCACGTTCGAAGAGTCCATACCGCCGATTGAGACTTCGACCGCCCCAACTCCTCCTAGGTCAATACGAGTCTTTCGGACATCGTCCGCAACGGGAATATGCCTCATTACTTCATCGAAGCCGGCCCGTAAGGCTGCGAGGTCACCGCTGAGATCAAATGGTCGTTGACGAAGTGTGACGTCGAGATCGGCTTTTTGTTGCTCACTCATTCGTTCGCTCCTTTTATCCCTCTACGCGATTTCCACGTTGCGCAACGGCGCGAGTGCCTCGCTCCAGGCGATCACCTCACCGAGCAATGTGTCAAGCGCGGGAGCCTGATACTCACCAGGTACGAGGTCCGTGAAGTTCTTAAAGTCGGTGATCAATGACAAGGTCACATTGGTGCGCACAGCCGCCATCTTCAGCTCGCCGGCGATCAGTCGAAGGTGCTCCGCAGCTCTCGCCCCACCGATGACGCCGTAGGACACCACACCCATAGCTTTGTTGTTCCATTCGGCGTAGAGATAGTCGATTGCGTTCTTCAGTACGCCGGACGTCGAGTGGTTATATTCCGGCGTCACGAAGACATAGCCATCAAATTGGGCGATGGTCGCCGCCCAGTCCTTGGTGTGCTGATTCTGATACTGGCCCATGGCCGGTGGCATCGGCTCGTCGAGGTGCGGTAGCGGGTAGTCCGCCAGATCAATGAGGTCGAATTCAGCGTCCGTTCGTTTCTGGGCGATCTCGTTCACCCACTCCGCGACCACTTCGCCGCGCCGCCCGGGTCGGGTGCTTCCAAGAATGATGCCGATGCGAGTCATATGAACTCCTTTATTTGTTTAGGGGTGAACCTGAATTCCAAGACCGAGGTCCAGTCGCAGCGACTCGAGGATCCAAATCGCCGTGCTCACGACGAATGAGTCAATATCGGCGCCCGCGATTCGGCCGGCGTACTTTGCGGCGAGCGGCGCACAGGCACGGCGGGCCACTTCGTCCAGGTGCTCAGAGACCGACGCCCACATGTTGGGCCAGTACTTCTGGTAGTACTGCGTGGGATCGAACGTGGTGAAGACCTCCCTCAAGTTGTCGACGATCTCTCCGATGAACTGCTGGTGAAGGACGACGTCGTCGCGCGAGCCGAGCCTTCCCATGTGACCGCTGATGAGGTGCGACCACTCGTAACCGAGTGCGATTTCGGGGGCGGCGATGTACCCGGGAACGTCGACAGCGAGATTGAGGCTGTAGATCGGGACCCAGCCAACGTTGATGATGTCGACGAGCATCAGCGTGTCGTGATTCGGCAGGTAGATGTAACTGTTGTCGGGCGAATGGTTGGAGCCGTGCCAGCCGAGTTCGATGCGCTCACCACCAATCTCGAGGGTGCGTTCATCCTGGAAGGTTTCTTCGGGCGCCGGTCGGTTCGGGTCGTTATCGCGGAGCATGAGCTTGCGCGTTTCCTCGTGGCCAATGCGAACAATGTCCGTGCCAAACAATGAGGACGCGCTTCCGTGGTCAGCGTGGTGGTGAGAGTGAATGAGATAGGTCACTTTGTTGCTGACGCCATTTGCGGAAGCGATTTCGTCGATCGCGCGCTGGATGTTGTGACCGAGTGTCGCCGGAGCGTCCAACAGGATGACGCCGTCTGGCGTGGTCAAGAACCCGCACTGGTAGACGCCATCGGTCACCCAATAGAGATTGCGCTCTATGCGACCAACGTAATAACCCTGATCGTTGACGACGGGCCCGAGCGATGATTCGGGCACCGGCGCAAAATCTCGCGTTACGAAGGCACCTGCGGCGCCGGTATCAACCGTCATTGTTCTCTCCTTGCTTGCTCAACGTGTATTTCTTTGGCTCGTGTCGACCGTAGAGTGCTGGTACGAGGCGTCTCATCTAGGAAAGCCTTAGTCGTGTCGCGCACGGCCACTGCGAAAAGGGACACCTCTACGGCGAGCGTTCCACGAACTCCACGACGTTCCCGTCAGGATCACGCGCAATGAAACTCCCTGGCGCCCCAAGAGTGCCATCGACAATCCATCCCGTGTGCTCCAATCGTTCGCGTGTGAGCGCCAGTGAATCAACCATCAACGAGGCCCGCAACTCTCGAACGGGGGCCAGGACCTGTTCGTTGCCGCTCAAGATGGATATCCCCGGCAGCACGCTCACCGTGAAGGATCCGCCGGGTAGCTCGAATTGCGTGATGACGTCAGCCCCGAGCAGCTCCTTGTACCGCGCGACCGCAGCATCATGATTGGTACTCGCCACGACGACGGCGATGTTCAACACGCTCATGCGTTGTCCCTAGGCGCAATGTACGGATAGGTCATCGTGCCGCTCACGTACTCCGCGGGGTAGAGCACCGCTTGAGCGTCGGGATTCGTGAACTCTGCGACGTCGTTCGACGTGATGTTCTGGAACTGCACCGTAAGGACGCGAGGCTGAGCCCATTCGCCTGATTCCGCGAACCGCACGTCGCCCACGACCGTTTGGAATCTCGCGGCGTGCGTGTATTCGGCGAGGTCGGCGTCGACGAGCCCCCCGGTTTCCCTGACGGCTTGCTCGACCACTTGCAACTGGGCGTACGCCATCGGGACGACGTAGTACCCGAGCTCGTCAGCCGTCGTTCCCGAGGCTCGTGCTTGATACTTCGCGATGAGTTCTTCGACGCCGGGGAACGCCATCTTCCCCGTGGGTAGCCAGTACTCGTAATTGACCACGCCGTTCAAGAGCGGTCCTAGTTGCTTTTGAACCGACGTGCTCTGAGGGCCGATCATGGCGCCACCGATTACCTTCGGCGCAATGCCGGAATTGCGGATCGCGCGCACGAGACCCACGGAGTCGTTCAAGTACGAGCACAGGAAGAGCACGTCGGGGTTCAGTGGTTCCAGCGCTTGCAGGATGGGGACGAAGTCGGTGGTCGCCAAGCTGTACTTGGTCTCGGACACAACCTCAAAATCGAATTGCGCTGCGTTGATTCGCGCTCCGGTAATCGGGTTCTTAGTGAAGTCGGCATCCGCAGCGAGAATCGCGACCGTCTTTGGCCGGGGCGACTGTCGAGCGGCCGTGTAAAAGAAGCCCTCGGTCAGCGCGACGTTCGGATCAGATCCGGTAGGAATCATCGCGAAGTAACGGTCGTAGTGCAGATCGTTGTTCACTCCCAGTCCCATAAGACCAACGAAGAATTTCGCATTCTTGACTACGAATGGCATGGCGGGACTAATCGAATTGTTGCCGTAGCCACCGAGCAGCAGGTCGACACGATGTTCGAAGAGCAATGTCTCGTAGATTCCCGCCACGGATGCTGCGTTCGACTCGTCATCGATGCACACCAGTGCGACTTCACGGCCCAACAGTCCGCCGCGCGCGTTGACGTCCTCCTGCCAGATCTGGTGCGTGAGCCGAGCCGTTTGACCATTCGCGCCCAGCGGTCCGGTCAGAGGAAGGCTGTAGCCGATTGTGATCGGTCCGTTCGTCATCTCAGTGCTGGAGAACTGCGTCCAGGTTTGCGAGTACGCCAAGTTGGGTGAGTACCACCGTCCCGGATGGATAGCAGTCGAAGCGCTTGATCTTTCCGTTCGTCAACTCGAAAACGTCGCAGCAGGGCGCATTCATTCGCTTGCCCGTCGGTGGAACTACTCCCTTGGGCAGTTCGAGTGGCCCGAGGTGAGTGCCCTGGAGGGCGAGTTGCACCACGACGATGTCCCCAGACGAGTACATCTGGAAGAGCTCACGGTGCATGTCAGGAAACGCTGCGCCGTAGATTTCGACCGTCTTGCCCAACTCGTTGGTACCGACGTACGTGACCTCGATGGACTCGTCAGTGAACGTTCCGTCGTCGGTGAAACAACCAACGAAGCCGGCGATGTCCTTCTCTTCCGCGGTCTGGTAGGCCCGTCGGACGATCTCCTCGTTACGTGGCGCCATCTACGGCCTCCTCTCCTTCGAATTCGCGCGAACGTCGACGCCCAACCACACCGAGCCGCGCGGTGTCATTGTCGGTCAACGTTGACTTCACTGGCATCTAGGAAACCCGTAGTCTGACCCGACGGTTTGCTGGTCGACATTGAGGCTGTGTAGTAACAAACGACGACTCACCCGATGTGAATTGACCCCAGCGCGATACGGTCAGAACTCACCCTCGGGCGGTGTGAAGAGTGCGGCCGATTGGAGGACGCGTTGAGCCAACTGTGACCGCGAACGCACACCGAGCTTGCGGAAGACTTTGTGAAGGTGATACTCGACAGTGCTGGCACTGATGAAAAGTTTCGACGCTATCTCTCTGTTCGTCGAACCCTGAGCCACCATTCGAGAAATCTGCGACTCCTGGGGAGTGAGATCGAATCTCGTCGCCGGTGAGCGCTTCCGAGCATGCTCTCCTGTGGCAAGCCGTTCAACTCGAGCCCGGTCGGCGAAGCCTCGAGCGCCGAAATCGCTGAACAACTCTTCGGCCTCACGCAACTGCTCTCGCGCTTCCTTGGTGCGACGATTGCGTCGGAGCCATTCACCGTAGACGAGCCGGGCTCGGGCGAGGTCCCAGCGAATTGGCGTGTCCGTCACTCGATCGATCGCCTCCCGATAGAGCGTCTCAGCAGCGTGCCCGTCGGTGAGGAGCGCACGACACCGTGCCTCGATCGAACCTGCCCAGTCGGTGCCGCTCGCCGTTGTTCCCTCGGCCAAACGAGTCAGCGCGGATGCCGCTTGGATGCCGTTGCCGGTGCGGCTCGCTGCTTCAATGAGTTCCACGGTCGCCCACGGAAGGAACCAGAACTCATTCGGCTTTTCGACCGCTTGTGCTGCAGACACGAATGCTCGGTCGTACTGGCCGAGACCGTTGTAGAGCACCGCGGTCGCCCATTGCGAAAGCGACACTCCCACGCCCTCACCTCGCTCGATCAAGTCCTGGTGAGTTTCGCTAAGGAGAGACTGGACCTTGGGCTCATCGCCGCGAAAGGCGGCTACCGTCAATCCTGCGTACGGCACCGTTTGCGTGTCTATTACGTCAGCGAATGATTGAACCTGCTCCATGAGCGACTTCGCTGCGTCGATCTCCCCGGCGAAGAGTTTCAAGCCCGCTCGGGTACTCAGCGTCAAAGGCAACACGCTGAGCGCTCCCACATCCCGGGCCAATTCAACCTGACGGGCGGTGAGAAAATCCCAGTTTTCGTAATCCCAGATGTGCCCCGCAGCCCGCCCGGCCAACCACGACCAGCGCAGTTGCTCTTCGTTGCTCACCTCGTCGCTTCGAAACGCTTCCAGTGCCCGTCGCATGGCTGGCGTGCCAGTGACGGGCCCCTCGATAATGAGAAGCGCCAATCCGTCGAGCAGAAGATCGGAAGCCCTCGCTGGACCTGCGGGTCTCGGAGAAGTGTGGGCAGCGCGCGCAACGTCATGGGCGCTCGCCCCGCTGGAGAATCGACCCGCAAAGAGTGCAGCGGTCAGCGCGGTCAGGTATGTCTCTCGTGCGCCCTTTGGGTCAAGCGGCTCGAGGCGATACGCCGCTTGCAACAAGAGCGGCGGCGCCTCGTTGCCGCGGTGCGAACCAAATAAGATCTGCGCTCGTAGAACGTCGAGTCGCGCGCGCTGGTATGAGTCCAGCGGTCCGCGCTGAGCAATGTTCGCGAGCCCGAGGGCGGCATCTAAGTCACCGGCGACGCGCTTGGCATCGGCGGCTCGCAATGCTCGTTCCGCTTTGAGCTCCATATTCGGGGTCAATTCGGTGGAGCGTTCCATGAACGCCGCGGCCGCAGCGAAGCCGCCACGGGATTGGGCCCGTTCTGCGGAGACCTCCAACTCTTGAGCGATGTCCTCATCGGGGCGGCTCGTCGACTGAGCTCGGTGCCATGCCCGTCGATCAGGATCGACAATGGGATCGGTGGCGTCGGCCAGCGCGCGATGCACCTGTCGCCGATCCAGTGAAGACGCCGCGCTGTAGACCGCTGATCGGACCAGCGGATGACGAAACACGATCCCCGCACTGAGATCAAGCAACCGTTCAGCTTTTGGCGGATCCGCGGCCGAGTCTGGTATCCCCAAGAGTTCAGCTGCTCGCCAAATAAGCGTTGATTCGCCCGTGGGTTCGGCTGCCGCGACCAGCAATAGTTGTCGCGATAGCGGCGGGAGTCGACGAAGGCGACGCCGAAAGCTCTCCTCGATTCGTCCACGGAGGGGGACCGACATCGGCAAGCCAAATCCGCCGCCGATCTGAGCGGGCGAGAGACTGCGCGGCAGTTCAAGCAGTGCAAGCGGGTTGCCGTGAGCCTCAACAACCAAACGCTCGAGGACCTGTTCATCCATCCGATGCATGAGCGCCAAGTTAACCAGTTCGCGCGCTGCATCATCGCGCAGTCCTTCCAGGAGCATTGTGGGCATTCCGTGCAACTCCTTCGTAAGAAACCGCGCTCCAAAGAGGAAGGACACTGACATGCCGGACGCGCGGCGAGCGGCAAACGTTATTGCCTGGGCCGATGCTTGGTCGATCCATTGGGCGTCGTCGAGGACGCAGACGACTGGCCGCTCTGCCGCCAACTGGCTGAGCAAATTCTCCAAAGCGACGCCCACGATCAGTCGGTCTGGTGGCTCACCAGGAGCGAGGCCGAAGGCGATCGTCAACGCGCGACTCTGTGGTTCGGGAAGACCTGGCAGCCTGTCGAGTACGGAACTGCAGAGTCGCTGCAACGAGGCGAAGGGCAACTCCATCTCCACTTCGTTGCCGGTACTACGAAGGAGTTGAAAGTCCCCATCGGACGCGACGACGCGATCAATCAGTGCTGTCTTACCAATACCCGCCTCGCCGAGAACGATTACCGCCTCGCCTTGGCCTCGTTGCGCTTGAGTAAGCACCCGCTCCAGTGCGTCGCTTTCGTTACGTCGACCGATCAGCATCTCAGCGCCCTCCACTGCAGATGGTCAACGGCGATGACGACCCTACGTCCGCGGTTCGAACCGAGTCACACGTGATCGGAACTATGGGTTTCCTAGATGCCTGCCACGTCCGTTCCCTCGCACAATGGAAGGACATTTGACCAGAAAGAGAGATGTCAATGACGAGCGAACCGATTCGAGACCCGCTTACCGACGCACTTTTGACTCCGGCCAACAGTGCCTTAGTCATCATCGACTACCAGCCGGCTCAATTGGCGACAGTCACCTCGATGGACACGAAGCTGTTGACCCGCAACATCGTCACGGTTGCACGTCTTGCCAAGACGTACGGACTCCCCATCGTGCTGTCGACCGTAAACGTTGTCGCGAACGGACAGCCGCCGACTCTCCCGGAACTTAGAGACGTCCTTTCGGACTCCGTTGAGCTCGATCGAACACAAATCAACGCGTGGGAGGACGTCGAGTTTCGCGAGGCGATAGAGGCGACCGGGCGCAACAAGTTGATCATGACCGCCTTGTGGACCGAGGTCTGCCTCGCCTATCCATCGCTTGACGCCATGCGAGAGGGTTACGAGGTCTTCCCCGTCGTCGACGCCGTGGGAGGAACATCTCTCGAGGCACACCGCGCCGGCCTCGAACGAATTGTCCAAGCGGGGGCACAGCCAATTAGTTGGGTGACGTTGGCGTGCGAGCTCCAGCGCGACTGGGCACGTGTCGACACGGTTCCCCAAGTTGTCGATCTTGTCCTGACCTCGCGCCTCCACGCGGGCATCTGAACAATCGCTCCCCCAGAGAACCACCATGGACGTCACCGTCGGCAACGGTTCGAGCAACGCGCACACTGGACCCACGCCGCTCCTTTCTGAAGGTGAGACACCCCCACGGTCGCGCCAACACTTAGGACCATACCTGACTTTGCTTGCGTGGGCAAGCAATTATTGTTGGGCTGTGGCCACTGCTGAAGAGACGCAACCGAAGTCGCACGAATTCGAGCACGAGCGACGATTGTCGCTCCGAGTACTACCGATGGTTTCACACCGTTGGGAGATGAAGGACCAAACGTCGCACTCGCGATTCGATGGACGCTTCTTCAAGGCGAGCCGCCACATCAGAAAGAGCCTTCGCGGCGCTCACGACGTCACTCGTATCGATGTGATCGAAGAAGTGGCACCGAACGCTCGCGAGGTGCACGGGCCACGCGGACCTCATCTTGGCCATCCCCCGAGGAGTGAGTTTCGCGACGTTGCCTCGTGCGTCGGAAGAACTGGTGGTCTTCGTCACGAGTCCACGCGATTCGAGCTCGGCCACCAAGCGAGTGGTCCGGCTCGCCGACAGGTCAGTCGCGCTGGCGAGGTCCGCCATTCTCAACTGACGATTCGGGGCTTCCGAGAGATGCATGATCGTTGTGTACTCGCTCGCCGTCAGTCCCACGCCTCGGACGAGGTCACTGTCGAGGAGTCGTGGCAGTATTTTGAGTATTCGCATCTGAGCACGCCAGAGCGCATCTTCGTCTGGAGTGAGCGGTTCGATGGCGGGCACTCCCACTATTTTAACTTGCTTCGCCAAGCAACGTGGTTGCACCGGGAGGCCACCGTGACGGCGGCATTTCAAAACCATTTTCTCAACAGACATAGAAAGTCAGGTACGGAATATGCCAAATAGCCTTCCTCCAGTGGACCGCGTCGCCGTCGTGGTCGGGGGCGGAGAGCTCGGTCGAGCAACGGCCGTCAAACTTGCCAGTCAAGGGATGACTGTCGTCGCGGTCGATCGCAGTACTTCCGGATTGGAATTACTCCCCAAGGGCATCGTCCGCGAGTTGGCGGACGCCACGGACCCAGTTGCCGTAGCGCCCATGATCGAACACATCGTCCAGAACGTCGGTGTTCCCGACGTCTTGGTCAACACCCTCGGAGCATTCGAGATCGCCGACGCGATGACGACGACGCCCGATCAATTTCGCCTCATGATCGATGTCAACCTCGCACCTGCGTTGTGGCTGAGTCAGGCGGTGGCGCCCTACATGCAGACAAAGGGTTCCGGGGCCATCGTGCACATCGCGTCGCGCCCCGGTCTCGAACCGACGGCTGGCCTGGCCGCGTATGCAGTCAGCAAGGCCGGCTTGGTCCACTTGACGCGCGTCCTCGACCTCGAGTTGCGTCCCCTTGGCATTCGCGTGAACGCCGTCGCACCTCAACTGATCGCGACCGCAAGAAATCAAGCGCTGCTCCCGAAAGAGGCATTGTTACACGCCGTCGCTCCCGAAGCGATCGCCGAAGTCGTGGCTTTCTTGGCGAGCGACGCGGCGGCGCCGGTGAGCGGCGCAATTCTCCCCGCGTATGGAGCCTGATCGTGACCTCGGAGAATAACGACGTTACGCGCCGTGGCAGCGAAAGTGCGGATCGAGTGAACGCGTCGCCAACGGTCGAGTCGTCCGGCACCTTCGCAATCGGACACTTTCGGGTCAATCGAATCGGATACGGCGCAATGCAACTCGCCGGCGACAACGTCTTCGGGCCACCTCGCGACCGCGACGAAGCGCTGCAGGTGCTGCGCGCCGCAATCAAAAGCGGCATCAACCACATCGACACGGCGCAGTTCTACGGACCCGACACCGTCAACGAGGTCATCCGCGAGGCGCTCTTTCCATATCCGAACGACCTAGCAATCGTCAGCAAAGTGGCGGCGCGTCGGGACGAAGTGGGTGCAGTCCTGGCCTACGACGATCCAGATCAGTTGCGCGCGGGCATTGAGGAAAACCTGGAGTCGCTCGGCGTGAATCAACTGGCCGCAGTGAACTTACGCATTATGGACGGTTCGAAACCGGGAGACCGCTTTGACGCGCAACTCGCTTCACTCGTCCAGGCCCATGACGAAGGATTGATCGGCGGAATCGGACTAAGCAACATTGCTCGAGAACACCTGCACCGCGCTCTCGCTCAAACGCAGATCGCGTGTGTCCAGAATCTGTTCAACCTTGCCGATCAACGTTCGCTGGACATCTTGCACGATTGCGAATCGTGGGGAATCGCGTTCGTACCGTTCTGCCCCTTGGGCTGGCCCCGTGGCGTTCAAAACGAAATTCTTACGAGCCCAGCACTCATCGACATCGCCACGCGATTGGCTGCCACTCCCGCGCAAATCGCGCTCGCGTGGCTTCTCGACCTCGCGCCCAACATCTTGCTAATACCCGGCACTCGCACCCGACAACACCTCTTTGAAAATATCGGATCGGGTTCAATCCGACTCGACGAGGCGACCCGTGCGGAGATAGATCGTCACTTCCCCATCGGGCCAAGTTCATGAACTCGGCTCACGAGAGCTCGGACGCCCGCGTGGCAGTCGTGACCGGCGGAAGTGGCGGCATCGGCGGCGCGATTGTGAGCCGCCTGCGATCAACCGGCCATCGAACCGATGTGATCGACCGCAGTGGAGGCATCGAATGTGATCTGTCGTCTGAAGAATCCACTCGGGAGGCAGCTGCGCAAGTGATGGCTAAATTCGGGCGGTGCGATGTGTTGGTGCACAGTGCGGCAGCGTTCGACTTGGCCGATCTCATCCATATTGATTCAACGCTCTGGCGTCATGTCCAAGCGGTCAATGTCGAGTCAGTGCTCTGGCTTGCGCAGGCATTCGCGCCGGGAATGGCCGAACGAGGATTCGGCAGAATCATCTTCGTGGTTTCGGACACGATCTGGTCCCCGCCTGGACCAGCGATGCTTCCGTACGTGGCAAGCAAGGGCGCTTTGATCGGCGTCATGCGCACCCTCGCTGTGTCACTTGGTGATAGTGGGATCTCCGTGTCCGCAGTGGCGCCGGGCCTCACTGATACACCAGGCTCTCGGACTGCGAATACTGAGGCCGACTTTGACACGGTCGTAGGTCTGCAGGCCCTCAACCGACGCCTCACTCCTGACGACACTGCCGCCGCTGTTGCCTACTTAGCCTCAGACGAAGGGGCCGCCATGACCGGACAAGTCCTCTGTCTGGATGGCGGCCTTATTCTTCGATAGTTCCCACTGATCGTCGCTACCGTTCGTCGCTGCGAACGGACACACTTGTCTCTCGTTCAGATTGAGAGACTTGGTGAAATGCGTTAATGCCCGTAGGATGCCCAAAACGAAAAATTGCGCAGATTCGTCACGTGGAAAGAATCGTTGATCAGTACTTTCGCGACCGCCCTCGGTCAACATCGTCCAACCTTTCAAGGTGGCGGCACGGGTTCGAATCCCGTTGGGGGTGCGACGTTATTCCCAATAAAGATGTATTTCTACCGCTCTTCTGATCGCCTCAAGAGTGCGAAATCGATGCAACGCCAGCGCCAATAATGCCCGAAGTGTGCCCAATAGAGAGGTGTTGTGTCGTTGAACGCCTCAGTTGACGACTACGACTTTCCCCCGCGTGTGTCCGGCCCCCACATACTTAATTGCGTCAGGTGCATTATTGAGGGAGAAGGTCCTATCAATGACCGGAACGAGTTGGCCCCGTTGATACAGGGAACATAAATCATTCAAATCCGTAGTCGAGACATGTGCCACGAGCGGTCGTAACTGTTGGCGCACGAAGGGCGACGTGACCTTTGCTCTCAACATGCGTAACACGGGACCGAACCACTTTCCCGTCCCGACTCCCGCAATAACCAGTACTCCTTCTGGCTTCAGAGCACGCCGAAGATTTCGGAGTGATCGATTACAGACGAGGTCGAGGACTACGTCATATGTAGTTCCGAGTCGAGTGAAGTCGGTAACCGTGTAGTCCACGACATCGACGGCTCCAATCGAACGGACGAACTCCAGATTCTTAGTGCTGCACACGCCTGTCACGCTCGCCCCGAACGCCTTTGCGATCTGAACGGCGAATGTTCCTACTCCACCGGATGCACCATTGATGAGAACGGAATGTCCTTCGTGGACCTGGCCCTTATCGCGGAGTCCCCGCAGCGCGGCAACTCCGGCGCAGGGAATCGATGCCGCCGATTGGAACGTCAACTCACTCGGCTTACGAGCAAGATGCTTCTCATCCGACAGAGCGAACTCGGACAAAGCCCCAATGCCCCTCCCGAAGACCTCATCCCCGAGTTTGAACGCGCGCACGTCCTTGCCTACTTCCGCCACTATCCCCGCTACGTCGATTCCCACCGCCGGGTTCTTCGGAGTTCGGAGTCCATCCTCGAGGCGGATGAGGTAGGGCTGACCCCGAGTGGCGTGCCAGTCATAAGGGTTGACAGAACTTGCGACGACTTTGATCAAGATCTCATCGTCGCCCACCGAGGGCGCCTCGGTCTCGACTAATCGCAGGGATTCCGGCGGTCCATAGCGAGTGCGAATGATGGCTTTCATGGATTTGGTCCCTTCAGATGTTTACATTGTAAACTATTCACGTCAGTATATGTGTACAATGTAAACATGTCAAGCGTGAATCAGAATACTTCGACAAGCCAGCCGGTGCGGCTTCCGCTTAGTCGGGATCGAATCTTGCATGTCGCGGTAGAAATCATGGACAAGGAGGGTCTCGGGTCCTTAACGATGCGGAAGCTTGGCCACGACCTTGATGTCGAGGCGATGGCGCTCTATCGCCATGTTCACGAGAAGGCGGACATCCTGGACGGTATCGTGGACCTCGTTTTGGGCGAGATCGATCTATCTCCATGTTCGGAAAACTGGAAGGCGTCATTGCGCGCGAGCGCAATTTCGGCACACGAAGCCCTGTTACGGCACCCGTGGACGTGCGGACTTGTTCTATCGCCGAATCTCAGGGCCATTCCGTCACGGATGCTTTATATCGAGTCGATTCTGGCTCGACTTCGCGCTGCTGGATTTTCGCCCTCCGCGGCCTCGCGCGGATATCACGCGATCGACAGTCATATTCTCGGTTTCACTCTTTGGGAACTCGGTCACACGATCCCGGACGACTCATCCGGCGAACTTCTCGGTACGTTCATTCGTCAGTTCGATTACGCGAGCTACCCGTTCTTAGGCGAACACCTGCTCGAGCATTTGAAGGAGTCAGACTCCGAAGAAATAGGTGACTTTGAGTTTGGGCTTGATCTCATTCTTGACGGAATCGAAGGAATCGTTCAGTCGAGATAGCGACATCAGACGTACAGAAGGTGTGCTTCGTAATTCCTGATCACGGACAATTTCCCCTTGACTCGTGCGCATCAAGAAGTGCCGTTTTCCTCGCGGACATGTTGCCGTTAATGCCCATTTAATGCCCAAATCCACGTCGAAGCGGATATTTGGTGGCGCCGGACGCTCGCGGACTCCAGACGTGGCCACGAAGTGACCGTAAGACTCGGCACCACCGTCAGGTGGTGTTCACTATGTTGCGACAGATCTGTTTGGTGAGATTGCTGGCCCGCCCATCCCGACTCCGAAATCTCGCAAAACGTCGGGGAACAGATAACTGAAGACGCAGGTCAGTTCTCTTCACTAGCGCTCAGTCCATCGCGTCCCTATGCCTGTCTGGGAATCGTTGCCGCCGAGACGCTGTACTACGCCCTGGACCCCATCGCCGCACGCCTCCAACTCAATGTCTCTGAGCACGTAATGCGACCGACTCGATCATTCTTCATGGCCGTAGGCTTTGAGGAATGGCGACGGCGCGATTGGGTTTAACGGCGCTGGACTGCTCTGACCCTTCGGTCCTCGCTAACTTCTGGGCGGCGCTGCTCGGCGGCGAAGTCACACATCGCAACGACGAGTTCTGCGCTGTCAAGGCGGACGGAGGCATGTTGGTCGCTGTCAAAGTGCAGGACTACAAGCCGCCCACATGGCCGGACCCGGCCGTGCCGAAACAGATGCATCTGCACTTGAAAGTCGACGACCTTGACGCAGCACAAACGGACGCGGTGCGTTTGGGTGCTCGAGTCGCGACAGAGCAGACAAATCCGGAGCTGTGGCGAATCCTTCTCGACCCGGCGGGTCACCCGTTCTGCTTGGCAACAGAGATCCTCGACTGACACGGGCCAAGTTTGCCGTGACCTGAAAGCAGTTGCGAGAGGTGGCCACCTATGTCGTCGAGACGGGTGAGGTACTCTCCAACTGGATTCCGTGACTGGACCATCACAATCTCCGAAATGCCCTCTGTGCGTAGCGGACTGTCTTCGTGGGGTTCGTTAAACCCGGCGCCTTGAAGGCACGTGTTTAAGTTGCCAAGCGAATGTGTTAAGGCCCGTTCGATGCCCAAGATAGAATTCGCAGTGAATGTAGAGCGGATAACTTGCATCTCATCAGGAACTACTAACACTTTTGGTCGGTTTCTTTGCCACCCCTTTCAAGGTGGCGGCATGGGTTCGAATCCCGTTGGGGGTGCGACACGTTATTGCTTGTTGGGTGCACTTTCAGTTACTCGGACTTTCGGTTCTACCAACACCGCCATAACTCCTGCCATAACTTTTCGCGCCCTTCGAGCATTTCGGCGTCGCCGTTAATGGCGTCGACTGTCACGAAGGTTGTCCGCAACACGCTGACCTCGGATCTCGCGCACCAGGGTAATGAGTGCGAGAGCCTCAAGTGTTGTGTATCGCCAACCCAGGAAGCGCACATTCTCGGGCGCCTTAGTAATTAGGCTCGCCAGTCCCTCGAGTAGGTGGCCCTCACTAATAAGCGTTCGCTGAGCTTCCGGATAGGAGTCCAACGTAACGCCGACCTGAGCCTGTGATGCAGTGACGCGTGCCCCCATCCCAAGGCTACGAAGATAGCCCTCTCGAAAATCGAGACCAGCCTTCTGAAAACTCGCAACCTTTCCGAAGGTTCGTAGGTTGAAGTCGACTGGCCAGCACGTACCCTGCTCATCTTGCATGAAGTTGATGTTCATTAACCCGTTGCACTTGGAGGCGAGAACTATGCGCCGACCGAGAGATAGAACTTCGGTATTTCTGACCGTTACAATTTGCGACGAAGGTCCGAGTGGATTTGCCGATTTAGTGGTCGCGTAGCAGGTTTCTTGCGCCACGGTTCCGTTGACAACCGCCGCGCCATAATTCAACCTGCTCCCCTTCACGTACGCCTCGATGAAATACTCGTTGCCCGTGTCACCTATTAGTCGAATCTGATCGATCAGAGTGTCGCGATCGCTGATGATCGTGACGCCACTTCCGCCGTACCCGATCCGGTTCTTCAGTACCAGTGGCAGGCCATGGGCCTGGATGAAGCTATCAAGATCTGGGCTTGACAACGCAATTCGAGCGGGTGTCTGGACTCCCGCTCGTGTCATCAACTCACCGGCTGAAATCTTGTCCATCAGTTTGACGCGACTCATAATTTGGTCAACGAGTAATGCTGGCAATTCCGTGGCACACCGCTGCACAAGATCGGCGAAGTTTTCTGAGAATTGGAGGTCAGCTACGTTCTCACTGCGCAAAACCGATCGAAGTACCTCTTCTTGTTTCGAGGCAGGTAGGTATACGCACCTGGCGAAGACAAGTCGTGAAGCAATTCGTGAAGTTCTTAGCGGTATCGACGTGACGCGAACGCATCGCACGCCGCTCTTTCGAATCTTGGCGGCGATCTGAAAGAACGCCTCCCATTTCATCTCATCCAAGAAGATTACGGTTGGTACGGCAGCATCCCCATCATCAGTTCGAGATGCCCTCACTGCAGACCCCCTCTTGCTCCGCCCCTGAACGCCCGAAATTCTACTGACGCCAATAATCTTCGCGGAATCGGTACCTCTTGATTTGGCACGAGCGCAGTAGCTGAGGTATGCGCACACTAATACGAACTGATGGGCAGGCGGTATGGCTGGACAATTTAGGGCGCTAGGTCGACGAACAACGACGAGGAATCTCAGTGTTGTTCACTGCCCGCTCTTTGATGAAATCTGCCAGGGCATCGAGCCAACGCACCCACGCGATGACGGAAGTTTGAACTACAACCGCTGTGGGGTGCCAACTAGCCTTACCCGCTTTTGTGCGACCACCCTCATGTCTGTCTAGGGCCTAGTGGACTCCCACTAGGTGCCGGTGAGTCGAGAAGACCCACCCGAAAACCGCCAACACAGCCGACTCGTCCAACAGCATACGAAGATCGTCGGTACGAGCTCCGGTCCGATAGACGCCAGGAGCAATGAGGCCTAACACGGACCACGCAAACGCGAGCAAAGTTATGACGACGACGATCACACAGATGAAGCTGACAACCGCTGCGTAGCTGCGAACAACGCGCTTAGATGGACTCGTCTCTAGCACATCACTGCTGGCAAGGTTGATGGCCTTCGCACGATGCGTGAGCGCCGTGTAGCCACCCACAATCGATAGGAGAAGTCCGATCGTGATTCCCCTGATTGTCGAATCCCCGAGCGGGTGAACTTCGGTCGAAAAGTAGGTTTTGTTACCTGCTCCGATGAGGGCGAACAACGTAACGAAAATCGTGATGGCCCCGGCGATCTCCAGCCACAGAGCAATGAACGCGGTTCCCACGTGGTAGATGGCGCTGGTGCGATTACCCGTTGGATCGGGCTCGGCCCGATTTGCCACCACGATGATGATGTACGTAACGATGCTGCCAACACTCGACAGCACGCTCAACAGCACGAGCACTGAGACGTAGGTGCCCGCAATCGCTCCCACTGATGACGTTGAAATCACTTCTCACCTCACCTCTCGGCTTTAGGAGCAACCTACTAAGTCTTCCGTCCGGGAAAGGGTTCTTGACAGGAGCCACTTCAATTGGGCCTCTCAAGCCAGCCTCTGAGTTGATCCAATCCCAAAACCCAATTAAGAACTTGGTTCCAACTCAAACTGTTTTGGGTGCGACGAATTATGCTGGACCTCCGGCACTCTCAAAGACTTCGCCAATCGAGAACCGCCCGCCACCGACCCATGTCGACTCCCATTAGGTGCACAATCGCACCGCCGTTGTCGATACTGAGTCAGCGTTGCCGCGACGCCTAAGTCCCGACCCTCGCGAAACTTCGCTCGCCAACATGCGGGGTCCCTCAACTGGGTCGAGATCTACGCGGTTCCTGCCGCCATATCGCCCTGAACCACTAGTTGGTGACGGAGCGAACGGGCGCGGGACGACTCTCGTTACGCCCAGAACTCGTCGACCTCGTGCTGATCTTTAGATATCCCCCAGAACTCCACCGCTTTTCCGTTAGCGAGGTGCCAAACGTGGACGTCATCAGCCTCCAGACTCTTACCGTTACGGCTCGCGGACTCCTTAGCGAGCACAACCACATGGTCGTCGGTGGCGAGCAGATCGTGAATAGCGACAGTGAAGGTACCGTCCGTAAGCTCCATGAGCCTACCGAAGAATGCAAACGTCTCTTCTTGTCCGTTACAGGTCCCAGAAATCAGGTTGCGGCCACTGGTGCTCCAGCGGATGTCCGGTCCAAAAATCTTGGCAATCGTCTCCATATCCCCTTTAGAAAACGCCTCGTATCCGCTGCGAATCAGTTCTCCGTTGTCATGAGCACCCATCGGGCATCCCCCTTCTCCTCCACCAACATGGCAAAACTCCCTACAGGTCTACATCGCAAAATGGCGACGCGCCAACGGTCCCTTCACGACGATGTCGCGGTTCGGCCATTGGGACCTCAAGGAGCTGTCCTTCTATGGTTCTAAGACAAAGATTCCCAGTGACCTTTAGTGCTAATCCCGCTCTTTGACGAACTCTGCCACGGCATCGAGCCAACGCAACCACTCGATGACAGGAGTTTGAACTACAACCACCGTGGGGTGCGAAGGAAATTCGCCCACACCCTTAATTTATAAGGGCTTTCATGTGACCACGAGCGACCACGAGGGGCCACGAGTAACCCGACTACTTCAGCGTTACGCCCGTCTCAGGGTGAAAGAGGTGAATCGCCTCGATTGAAGCGCTCAGTGTCACAGAGTCCCCAATAGTCAAGGGCGTGCGAGCGTCGACGATAGCGACGAGCTCATGGCTTCCGGACGAGAGGTGGACGTGTTCGTCGTTACCAAGAAACTCGATGACCTCGACGGAGGCTCGCAACTGCAAACCGCGGCCACTTCGCGGCTGGCTATCGATATGCTCCGGGCGGACGCCAAGGACGACGTCGCTCACGCCAGCGCTACGGATGATGGCCGATTCGACGTCGTCGAGAATGACGTCCATGTCGCCCCCGGCACTCACCACGCGAATTCCTCCGTCAATCGACTCCACGTGCATCGGCACGAAGTTCATCGATGGCGAACCGATGAAGCCCGCGACGAACTGGTTCGCCGGCCGGTCGTAGAGTTCTCGTGGTGAACCCACCTGCTCGAGCTTGCCCAAGTTGATGACGGCGATTCGATCGGCCATCGTCATGGCCTCGACCTGGTCGTGAGTCACGTAGATCATCGTCGCGCCCAGGCGGTGGTGCAACCGAGCGATCTCGGCGCGTGTTTGTACTCGGAGCTTGGCGTCGAGATTCGAAAGGGGCTCGTCCATCAAGAAGGCGGCGGGGTTGCGCACGATCGCGCGACCCAAGGCGACGCGCTGGCGCTGGCCGCCCGATAGCTGGGCTGGCTTGCGATCGAGATACAGCTCGAGGTCGAGTATGCGCGCCGCGTCCGTGACGGCCGCCTTGATCTCATCTTTGGGGACTTTGCGGAGCTTGAGACCAAAACTCATGTTGTCGAAGACGGTCATGTGCGGGTAGAGCGCGTAACTCTGGAACACGAGAGCGATGTCGCGATCGCGAGGCGACAGATCGTTGACCACTCGATCACCAATCTCGATATCGCCACTGGTCACCGACTCGAGTCCCGCAATCATCCGAAGCGCGGTGGTCTTGCCACAGCCCGACGGACCCACGAGGCAGACGAACTCGCCGTGGGCTACGTCGAGGTTCACCGCGTCGAGCGAGAGCGCGGCGTTACCGGCGTACTGCTTGGTCAGTTCCCTCAGGGTGACACTGGACATTAGGCCTCACTCATTTGACGGCACCCGCTAGGACACCACGGACGAAGTAACGCTGGAAGGAGAAGAAGACGATCAGCGGCACGAAGATGGACACCACGGCACCGGTGGACACGATCCAGTAGTTCGCCGCCAACGATCGGGTCTGATCGTAGAGAAAGATCGTGAGGGGCGAGTGCACGTTGCCGCCGAGGAACACCAGCGCGACCAACAGGTCGTTCCACACCCAGATGAATTGGAATATCGCCAGCGACGCGATCGCGGGGAGGGCGAGGGGCAACACGATGCGATAGAAGATCTTCCACTCGCCCGCGCCTTCGATGCGCCCCGCTTCGAGGAGGTCCCTCGGGATGCCGGTCAGGAAATTGCGCATGAGAAAGATGCCGAAGGGCAGACCGAAGGCGACGTGGAAGATGATGACACCGGGAATCGTCCCATAGGGATTGAGCCCGAAGAGGTTGCCCATCTCCCGGTATAACTGAACGACGGGAATCAGCGCCACTTGGAGCGGCACGACCATCAGTCCCACGATTCCGAAGAAGATCATGTCTCGACCACGCCACGAACCGAACACGAGGCTGTAGGCCGCCAGGCACGAAATCATAGTGACCAGCAGCGTCGCGGGAATCGTGATCTCGAGCGAGGTGAGGAGGGAGTCCAGTACGCCACCCGTGGCGAACCCCTGGGAAAAGATCGTGGAGTAGTTGCCAAAAGTGAGTTGCGAAGGATCGGTGAAGACCTTCCACCAGCCCGAGACCCCGAAGAGCGACTCCGGACGCAGCGAGATAACGAGGAGCGAGATCGTGGGAACCAACCAGAAGATGGCCACCAGTGCGAGAATGACATTCACCACGGCCTTCGAGAGATGGAGCCGCTTCGCCAGGCCTCCAACTCTGTTCTCTTTCACTGGGGCGTCGATGGTCACGCGCTTCCCCCCTTGAGCTTCCTAAGATTCCAAAACATGACGGGGACGACCAGGAGGAACAGGATCACGGCGATGGCGCTCGCGACACCCGAGTGGATGCCCCCGGTGAAGCCATCGTTGTAGATCGAAAGGGCCAGCGTGGTGGCCGGCCCTTGGGAGGACCCCGGAGCCATGTTCAAGATGATGTCAAAGACTTTCAATACGTTGATGACCATGGTGACGAATACCACCGTCAACACCGGCGCGAGCATCGGAATTGTCACCCGTCGCAAGGTCTGCCACTCGGTGGCGCCATCGATCTCCGCGGCCTCCAGGACTTCACGGTTGAGCGCCGCGAGTCCGGCGCCGATCAACACCATGGCGAAGCCGGCCCAGATCCAGATGTAGGAGATGATCATCGCCAGGTCGATCAAGGGGACGCTGAGCAAGGATTGGGCGGTCTGGTTGAGGCCGCTGGCCGGCGTAATCGATTGCGATCCGAGCCAGAAGGTGCCCACGAACGAGGTCTGGAAGTTTGAGGCCGGTACCTCCACGTGATAACTACCCGGCGCGACGTGCGAGAAACTGAAGTCGCCGCTGGAGTTCGTCACGGTTGAGGCGACGCTGGATCCAGTCGAATTGACGAGGGAAAGTCGCAGATTCGGCAGCCCGTGCTCGTCCGACACGATGGTCGTCGTATTGGACGTCTGCGACGGCGAGAAGTCGTTCCACACCACTCCGGCGATCCCGCCCGCGATCGTCTGCGGCGCCACCGGCGTCTTGGCTCCCAGTGTTTGCAGCGTGGCGGAACTAATTCTGGTCAGGCCCATCATCACTGTGCCGCCCGGTTGAACCGCGGACTTGCTGGCCAGTGCGCCTCCCGGGGCCCCCGTCGTATTGAATGAGGCGAGGGACACAGCCGTTTGGCCGATTGCCGAATTGAGTGGATACGCCCCCGGCGTTGAGAACCAGTCGCTCACCGTCTGCTCGATAGCGTTGACGACGCCAACGTGAGGATCAAGGTCGAAAATGGTGCGCCAGACCAGCGCCGAGGCGGTAGTGCTGAAGACGATCGGCATCACGATGATGGCCTTGAAGGCCGTGGCCCAGCGAATGCGCTCGGTGAGCACCGCGACCATCAGGCCAATGAAGGTGACGAAGAATGGGAAGATCAGCACCCAGACGACGTTGTTCTTGAACGCGGTCAGAATCGTGTCAGTTGAAAAGACCGATGCGAAGTTGTGAAGCCCGACGAACTTCGTCGCCGACTCGTTGTAGAAACTGAATCTGACCGTCGCGATGGTCGGGTAGACCACGATCGCCAAGAGCCAAATGATTCCCGGCGCGATAAACGCTATGGAGACCCAGTTCCGACGCCACCAACCGTGCTGGCGCGAGGCTCTCGGTGCGCCGACTTTCAGGCCCTCGGCGGTTACCGACGTCACAAGGTCAGCCCATCGCGCCGAGGTCCGCTCCACCCCTGAAAGAAGTCAGGGGTGGAGCGGCTCTCGGCGACGTGCGATTCTCTTACGTTCACGATGATCCTTCTCGCGGCAACTCTTGGTGGCCTAGTGGCCGAGCGCTGCCGTCGCCTGCGTGTCCATCAGTGCCTCCACCGTGGTGACGTTGGACGCCGACGGGTTTTGCAAGACGTTGAGCATGTCAGCCCACAATGCCGGCTCCCAACCAACCTGCAAGTCATCGAGGCTGAACACGAAGGCCTTGGCGGAGGTCAGGGCCCTCGCGTCGGCCTTGGATACGCTGTCCGGGTATGAACCAAGGGCCACCTTCTTGTTGGGCGTGACGAAACCACCCAGGTTGGCCCAAATGGACGCCGCACTCGGCGACGCTAAGTACTTGATCAGCGCTTTGGACTGACGAGTCGACGTCAGCAACATCGCCACGTCACCCGAGCCCTGGATGTCGGCCGCGTAGGCACTACCGGTAGGCGCCGGGAAGTTGAACGTGTCGTAACACGGTGAGGCCTTCGCGCTCAACGTGCACGAACTGCCGTTACCTGGCGTGTAGTTCGACGGAACGTTACTCGTGAGGAAGTCAGCCTCGAACACCATCGCGGCTGTCGGCGAGCCCGATGCTGGGAACACGCTGGTGGTGCAGTTCGGCCACGAGCCGTCGGCCAGAGCGCCCTTCATGCCACCGAGCAGGTTTGCACCGCTGGCACCGGTCAACTGAGCCATTTCGGCGAACGTATTGGTCACGGCGGAACTTGACCACTTCATCTTGTGCGTCGCCAGTTGATCGTAGGCAGTTGCGCCGTTCAGCTTCAAGAAAAGATTCTGGAAGAGGTCGGCGACGGGCCATCCGATGTCCGTGCACAGCGAGACCGGAGCGTAGGTACCGCCGTTGGCAATCGTCGTCTCGTCCGTCAGCAACTGCGACCACGAGGTCGGCGCCGACGAGATGCCCGCAGCCTTGAACACGGCCGGGTTGTAATAGACGGTGTTCTTGTTAGCGGCCTTAAACCAGATTCCGTACAACTTCTTCTTGTAGGTGGCCAAGGCGCTCCAGGCGGTCCCGTAGTTCTTCGACTCGGAACCAATAATTGAAGCCAGCGGCTTTATGGCGTGCTTGGCTGCGAGCGTGTCGAGGGTGCCGGGATCCGGGACCAGGGCGACCGCGGGCGGAGAACCGCCGGCGACTGCCGCGTCAAGCGCCGTATCCATATTGCTGCCCTTACCGGTGTAATGAACCGTGATGCCGGTCGAGTCCTCGAAGGGCTGCAATACCGCCTTGAAATCTTGCTGCTCGGTGCTCGTCCACTCGGCCCATATCGACACTGAGCCGCCTATCTTCTTCGATGCCGCCAACGCGGGTCCATTCGACAAAATGATGGACATACTGGCTACGGTCGTTAAAGCTACGGCGGCTATCAGGGCCTTGCGAGACGCCTTCGCCCTCCCAAATAAGTTCATACTCATAACTCCCCTTTTCGTTTTGATTATCTCTTTCAAGACACCAGCTCCTCTCCCCCCTGAAGAATCTGGAGGCCTTGCGGGCCCTCCACGACGCCGTAGAGCTTGGTGGGACTGTTCCTTTGGATCCCCAAGGAACTTCCTCGGGGGACAACATCGAGAACAAGTTCCTCTCGATGAGGCTTTGCGATCTCGCCATTGAGCAGCGAGACCATCATTGACGCTCCCTTGGTTCCCGACTCCAGCAGCGGCTGGTTCACGGTAGAGATGTCGAGAATGGAAGAAACTTCAAGATTGTCATAACCAATGACGGCCAAGTCATCAGGGATCTTCAGTCGGTGTTGCTGTGCCTCTTTGATCACACCCACGGCCAAGGTGTCGGAACTCGCAAAGATCGCCGTTGGGCGACGCTTACCTAGTTCGAACAGTGCACTGGCGAGAACCGCAGCGGCTTCCGAAGAGTGGGGACCGCGCGCCACCAGGTCAAAGTCAGGTCCGATTCCGGCCGCTTCCAAGGCCATCAGATAGCCGGCGTAGCGGTTTTCTGACGCGGACATACCCAAGTCAGATCTCGCGTTGTCGCCAATGAATCCAATTCGCCGATGACCCAGTGAAAGGAGGTGCTCCGTCGCCATTTTGCCGCCCGCAACGTCGTCGATGTAGACGCAGGGAAGATTAGGAAGACTGTTGTCGACGAGCACGAGGGGTATGGCAAGTTTGCGGATGCGCGTGATGCGCTCTTTGGGAATGCGGAGTGAGATCGCAATAATGCCGTCAACGCGACGCTGATCGATGATCGAGGAAAGGTGTCGTTCGAGTTGCGCCCGATTCTCGACGTTGAAGACGACCGCGTCGAGGCCCGCGTCGCTCAGGACATCGATTACGCCAACCAGACGCGCCATGACTGACGGTCGGGTGATCACCGACACGAGAATGCCGACGGCATCGGTGCGTCCCTTCGAGAGCGACGAGGCACTGCGAAGGGGTCGATAATCTAAACGTTCTATCGTGCCGAGGACGCGTTTGAGGGTCGCCTCGCTGACCTGATCGCTCCCATTGAGTACGCGCGAAACAGTGCCGACGCCCACCCCGGCTTCTGCGGCCACGGTGGCGATGCTGATCGTACGCTTCCTCACAGCGGCTTCCCCCCAAGAAATCCGGTACGACACTCCCAATTCGGAACCGGTTCCATGGCATGATACAGAGCACTAATATCAGTGTCAAGTCGAATACGACGGAACTTTGAACGTGGATGCAATGTTCTGGCGACGGTGGTCACCAAAGTCGGGGCTCGTTCAACACGAGGTGTAGCGAGTTCGAAGCTTTAAGAATTGAGCGAGGCATCGACGCTTCGTTGGGAGTAGTTCGTTCAATATTGTGGCCGTCAACGTGTCGCAACAATTCAGATTAAAAGGAAGATTTATGATTGTCGAAGAAGAAGCGCAAAAGCGAATCCTCGATTCGATTCACTTACCGGGTCACGTCGCATGGCCCGACATCGACATCCAGTCGTCGCTGAAGTGGTGGCACAAAGCAGTTCTGTACCAGGTCTATTTGAGAAGTTTCGCCGACGCCAATGATGACGGCGTGGGCGACATCGCTGGATTGATCAGTCGTTTGCCTTACATCAAAGAACTCGGCGTCGATGCCGTGTGGATTTCTCCTTGGTACGCATCGCCCATGCTCGACGGGGGCTACGACGTCAGAGACTACGTCGACACCGATCCTCTCTTTGGTTCGCTCGAAGACGTCCAAGACCTGATTGACGCCAGTCACCAACTAGGACTTCGGGTCGTTCTTGATTTCGTCGCGAATCACTGTTCAAGCCAGCACCCCTGGTTCCAATCGGCACTGAGCTCGCCCGAAGGTTCAAGGGAACGTGAATGGTTTTACTTCAAAGATGGTCAAGGTGAGGGTGGAGACGAACCGCCTAACGATTGGAAGAGCATCTTCGGCGGACCCGCGTGGACCCGGACCCTGAATCATGACGATACGCCCGGTCAGTGGTTTTTCCATCTCTTCGACTCCAGCCAGCCGGATCTGAACTGGAAGAACGAGGAAGTGCTGGTCCAATTCGACGAAATTCTGCGGTACTGGTTTAATCGAGGCGTTGACGGTTGCCGACTCGACGCCGTGTCGGCAATAGGCAAGGACGATGATTACCGCGACATGGGTTTTGCGCCCGACCACTTGTACCGACCCGACATTTGGGGTCCGGTTCCGTTCTACGACGCCGAGGGCGTGCACGACGTCCTGCGACGGTGGCGCCGCGTTGCTCGGGAGTACCCGACCGAGAAGTTCCTGGTTGGCGAAGTTGTGGTGCGTGACGTTGATCGACTAGCCCGTTATCTGCGCCGCGACGAACTGCAGTCAACATTGTCATTCGACCTGTCCAAGATTGTCTGGAACGCCGACGCGTTTCGTCAAATGATCAACACGCTGCACGGCGCGTGCTTCGAGGGTCATTCGTGGATGACGTGGACGCTGTCGAGTCACGACGAGAAGCGCACGGTGTCGCGCTACTCACAAGATGGTCCCGCCGAGGGCGTGCTGGGCGACGTCACGCCGACCGGACACGGGCGTGCTCGGGCCGCGTACTTGCTGGCATTGGCCCTCCCGGGTTCAGCTTGCATATATCAAGGTGAAGAACTAGGTCTTTGGGAAGTCATGGACATTCACGAGGACAGGCTGCAAGATCCTATTTACTTCCGCACCGGCAAGCAAGAACTCGGACGAGACGGTTGTCGCGTGCCACTGCCGTGGGAGAAGGAAGGACCTACCCTCGGCTTCAGTGCGCGGCATGAAACCTGGTTGCCTCAACCGCAAAGTTGGGCCGACGTGAGTGTGGCTACGCAGCTCAACGACGCATCGTCAACGTTGCACTTCTTTAGGTCAGTTCTGGCGTGGCGCTCGACCATTTTCAATAATGACGAGTGGGCCATCACTTGGGAACCCAGCCCAACGGGCGTCCTCGTTTTACGACGTGGTCCCGACTTTCGCTGCGTCGTGAATTTCTCAGGCGAACCCTTCTGCGTCGGCGATGACGAAGAAGTGCTGGCGTCGAGCTCGCCGTTGACGCACGAGCGCGTGGTCGACGTCAACAATGGAGCTTGGTTGCGAGCGCGACGCTTCGCAGCTCACCAGCGCCTTTGAAGTTTCAAGCGGCGCAGAATAATTCAGTGCGAATGAGTACAGGGCTGATGTCGGTTTACGTGTCCGGTTGACGCCCGACCGCTAAATGACGTTGAGTTCCTTAAGAATAAGCACCACGATCAGGCATAGGACGGCTAATCCAATCAGAGTGCGAAGGTTGAGCCTCATCCGACGGCGGAATAACCTTCGACGGCGGAACTTCATTCGGCGACACCTCCAACTGTTTTCAGGCTTCACCAATGATGGACATCGAGTTGCAGGTCCGTCTTTGCACCGCGTCGCCAAGTTCGCGAATAGCCAATTCTATCTTTAATTGTCCGACGGGCCAATCGGCAACGAAGACCATGCTTGCTGCCATCAAGTGGACCGTCGGAGCGATAACCGTGGTTGGAAATGTGCCTAGACGGACTGCTTCCGGTTGGTGTGTGCTGCGAAGTAGACGCTTTGAGTTGGTACTGCCGAACTCCAGTGCGTCAATTACGAACCATCGGGTAGTTGCGTCAAGTACTCAGCGAACGGTTCATACTGCCACGAGCCGTCGTACCGGACGCCGTTCACGAAAAAAGTCGGCGTTCCGTTCGCGCCGCTACGAATGGCACTTTCGAAATCCGCCTCGACCCGTTGACGCGGTCCTCCGTCGGCGATCTCCTTCGTCGCTTCCTTGACATCGGCGCCGACGTCAGCGACGTATCGTAAGAGAGCGGCGGCACTGAGGTCACGCTGGTTCTCGAACAGGGTGTCGTGAATCTCCCAGAACTTGCCTTGCAGTCCGACCGCCTCGGCCACCTCCGCCGCGGCTTCGGCGTGAGGGTGCACGTCGGCGAGCGGCAAGTTGCGAAACAAGAGGCGCATGGAGTCGGCGAACGTAGTCATCAACTTCTCCACGATCGGATACGCCTGGCCGCAGTAGGGGCACTGATAATCGCCGTACTCAACGACGGTCAGTTTCGCGTCCAGAGGGCCGCGCGAATGATCCTCCGGTCCTACGGGAACCGAAAGGAGGGCTCGCTCACTCATGACAACGCCTCTACCGCTCGAAGGGCGCCGTCGGCGCCGGGATTGACACCGACGGGCGACACCTCACTCCACGCGACCTTGCCGTCGCGGTCGATTACGAATAAAGCGCGCTCCGAAGTGCCGTCGTCTTCTCGATACACCCCGTAGGCCTTCGCGACCTCGCCCTTGGGGTTGCAGTCCGCCAGAAGCGGAAAGGCCACCTTGCGCTGTTCTTTGAAGACCTCGTGGCACCACGGTCCGTCGACCGAGATACCGAGCAGTTGCGCGCCGCGGGCGTGAAACAACCGGCTCGCGGCGCTGAAGACCGACAGCTCGTCACTACACACCGGACTCCAATCGGCCGGGTAAAAGATGAGGACGACCGGACCGTCGAACTCTGACAGCGCCACCTTTTGATCGGGTGTCGCGAGCAGTCCAAACTCCGGTGCCACGACTCCAGTCTCCAATGCCATCTGAGTTCCTCCGAAAACATCTCTTCGACGCACTATGAATTGAGGGCGAGTATAAGACGCCTCTTCACGGCTCGCACCGGTCGCTTGACTCGCCATCTGGCTTTTGATTGATCGGCGACACGGGTACTCGCCACACGAATTCGGCCCAAACGAACGCGTTTTCCGCGGTTACCGGGGTCGATTGGCACTCGCCTTCCGAGACTGCCAGAAATCCCGAACGGACCGATATGCTTGACGTCCCGAACTTCGGTTCGGCTTCCTTTCCGGATCCTCCCCGAATCCGGGAAGGAAGGATTCCGCCTTGTGGCCAGCGCAGTCCAACAGGTGAAATCGAACACTGGAAAGGGAATTGCAATGACGGATACGAAGGTCACCTTGCCGCTACTTCCTCTGAAGTCCGGCGTCATCCTGCCCGGCATGGTCTTCTCCATGGCCCTCGAATCGAACGAGGCGCGCGTCGCGGTTGAGGCCGCCCGTTCCGCCGGTGGTCGACTTTTGTTGGTCCCGCACATCGAGGGTCGCTACGCGAATATCGGCGTCATCGCCGAAGTGATGGAAGAGGGTTCGTTGCCCGGTGGCCTGGAAGCGATCGTCATCCGCGGCGATCAGCGCGCCATGATCGGCACCGGCGTTCCCGGGACTGGCGACGCCCTGTGGGTGGAAGCCGAACCCCAAGACGACGGCGAGTCGACCCCGAACGTCGTCGAGTTAGCCCGTGAGTACCGAGCTGTCTTGGAGAACATTTTGCTCAGTCGCGGCGCACGTCAAATTGCCGCGCAACTGCGCGAGATCACCGAACCCGGACGTCTGGCCGACGTCGCCGGTTACTCCCCCGACCTCACGCTCGCCCAAAAGGTGGAAGTCCTCGAGACCGTCGACGTCGAAGCCCGACTTCGACTGGTGCTCGGCTGGGCCCGCGACACGTTGGCCGACCTGACACTGCGCGACCGCATCAAGAACGACGTCGAAGAGGGAATGGAAAAGACTCAACGTGAGTTCCTTCTGCGCCGACAACTCGACGCCATCAAAAAGGAGTTGGGCCAACTCGGCGAGGACGAGGTCGACCCCGACGACTACCGAGCCAAGATCGCCGATCGAGACCTTCCCGAACACGTCCGCACGGCCATCCTTCGAGAGATTGACAAACTGGAACGCACCAATGACCAGAGTCCCGAGACCGGTTGGATTCGCACGTGGCTCGACACCATCTTGGAGATCCCGTGGGGCATCGAGTCCGATGATCGCTTGGACGTCCTCGAAGCGCAACGAATCTTGAACGCCGATCACGATGGGCTCGAGGACGTGAAGGATCGAATCCTCGAGCACCTCGCGGTAAGGAAACTCCAGGCCGAGCGGGGCTTGACGCCCGTCGACGGTCGGGGCTCGGGCGCCATTCTCGCGCTCGTCGGCCCCCCGGGCGTGGGCAAGACTTCGCTCGGTCAGTCGATCGCGAACGCGCTCGAACGCAAGTACGTCCGGGTCGCGCTTGGTGGCGTTCGCGACGAGGCGGAGATTCGAGGACACCGACGCACGTATGTCGGAGCCCTGCCCGGTCGACTCGTGCGAGCCTTGCGAGAGGCCGGCACCATGAATCCGGTGATCGTGCTCGACGAAGTCGACAAGATCGGATCCGATTATCGTGGCGACCCTTCGTCGGCATTGCTTGAAGTCCTCGACCCGGCGCAGAATCACACGTTTCGCGACCACTACCTAGAAGTCGACCTCGACCTCTCTCGAGTGATGTTCGTGGCGACGGCCAACGTGATCGACACCATTCCCGGACCGCTGCTCGATCGCATGGAAGTGATTCGACTCGACGGCTATACCGAATCCGAGAAGGTTTCGATCGCCCGTCACCACCTCCTCGGACGGCAATTGGCCCGAGCGGCGCTGCGTGACGATGAAGTCACGTTCGACGACGAGACGTTGCAAACCATCGTGGCCGACTACACCCGTGAAGCAGGCGTGCGCAACCTAGAGCGAGAGATCGGACGACTACTTCGAAAGGCGGCAACGAAACTGGCCGCCGGCGAGCGGGCCGCACCGATTCACGTCAACGCGACCGAGGTGCGCGAGTGGCTCGGCCGGCCCCACTTCTATTTCGAGTCGGCCGATCGCACCAGCGTGCCCGGGGTAGCAACCGGACTGGCCGTGACTGGCGCCGGCGGCGACGTACTCTTCGTCGAAGCCAGCGTGTCCGAAGGTCCGGAAGGTCTGACCCTCACTGGTCAATTGGGTGACGTCATGAAGGAGTCGGCGGAGATCGCCATGTCGTACGTGCGTAGCCACGCCGAGGAGTTGAAAATCGATCCGATGGCCTTCTCCGGAAAGCGATTCCACGTCCACGTGCCCGCGGGCGCCGTTCCCAAGGATGGCCCCTCCGCCGGTGTCACCATGACGACGGCCCTCGTCAGTCTGTTGCGAGGCGAACCCGTGCGACCGGTCGTCGGCATGACCGGGGAGGTTACCCTCCAGGGCCGCGTGCTGCCCATTGGCGGAGTCAAGCAAAAAGTCCTGGCGGCGCACCGTGCGGGATTGACCGAAGTCGTCCTGCCGGAGCGAAATGGGCCCGACCTCGAAGACGTCCCCGAAGAGGTTCGCAACGCCATGACGTTCCACCTCGCGGGCACGATTGCTGACGTGCTACGCCCGGCACTTGGGAACGACCCTCGCGCCAGCGCGAAGGGCGAATACATCGCCGCTGCCTAAGTGGATCGCGAGCTGCAAATCGCCCCACCTGCCGTTGAGCGGCCACATGCTTCAGGTAGTGATTGGATTAGTCTCCATCACTGATTGGGAGGAACCCGTGGACACGTGGCAGGCATTGGACGAGGAGCGATCGGTCCTGGCCGATGATCTAGCGACGCTCGACGGCACTCAGTGGGAGACCCAATCGCTGTGCGCAGCGTGGAAAGTCCGACACGTCGTCGGCCATCTGATCTTTGGCGCCGATATGAAGGCCGGTCCCGTATTTATGGGATTGATGAAGAGCGGCATGAACTTCAATCGCTACGTCGCACGCGAGGGCTTGGCGATCGGCGCGTCGCCCCCCGATTCGCTCCTTGAACAGTTCAGAATGACGATCGGGATGCGTCAAATA
Source organism: Acidimicrobiaceae bacterium (assembly GCA_003170315.1). Taxonomy (GTDB): domain Bacteria; phylum Actinomycetota; class Acidimicrobiia; order Acidimicrobiales; family RAAP-2; genus RAAP-2. Next base: position 45,317 of record PNAH01000025.1, on the reverse strand, counting down.
ATGCGTGGTGCGAAGCCCGAGATCCTGCTCGTTGACCTCGTGTGTCATAGCGCGGACATCCGGCTTCCAACGGGTTTGCGCCGGAGCGTACCCGAAGTCACGTTGCTAACGGTCGCCAACACAATGAAGGGTGTCGGTTTTCCGATAAAGACCAAAACCCGCATTGCCGAACTACGCATGACGGCGACGGACTTCGACTGGTCGACGGGAGACGGTCCCACTGTCGAAGGCCCTTTGGCGTCGCTCATTCTGGCGATGGTCGGTCGCCGGGCGGTGCTCAAAGACCTTTCGGGCGACGGACTGCCAGCGTTTCGGTCGCGAATGTAGTTGTCACGCTGCAACCTTTTCATCGATGACCTTCACCACACTTTGTGGGACGACGGGGTCAACAACCTCTAATCGAAGAAAGTATCCCCGACGAAGTATTTCCCTACGCGCATGAAAAAGTCAGTTGACTCACATTCGCGCGCCGAATCACCGACATGGGAGTCACCACACATCTCGAACTACGACGCCACCAACTCGCGTTCATTCAAAAACTCCCACCAGGCTTCGCCGATCAGACGAGTCGCTTCGCGTACAAGTTCCTCGTCGGGCTCTAGCAGTTCCAGCGCTTCGAGAGTCCATTTCGCGTGATCTTCTTCGATCGTTCCGTGCGCCAACCAAAAGGCTAGAGACTCGCGGCTTGCGCCATAGTGAGTTGCGAGACCTTCAGCCTTGGAATCAGCAATCGCCGCCCCCTGACTTTCGTACGCCCAGAGACCGGCGAGCGCGGCGGACGGACCCTGAACTAGCACGTTGGCGTAGGCGTCAACCAAATCTTGCATCGCTGATGAGATCGGCGCGACCGACGCCTGGTAGAAATCCGCAAACTGTTCGAAGAGCTCCAAGTGGCTCGGCGCCGCCTCTTCGTCAGCGAGATTCTTGAGAACGGACTCGCGCGCGAAGCCATCGGGTAACTCCTGCGCCAACTTGTCGAGGAATTGCGGGAGCATCTCCTCGAAGTACCGATACTGCTCGGCGTAGAGTCGCAACTCATCCAACGAGAGAGCGCCCCCTTCCCATCGCTGATAGAACGGATGGCTTAGCAACTTGCGGTCCCTTATCGAAGATTCAAGTACTTTGTCGAGGAGGTTTGTCATTCGCTGAACGTATCACCAACGATGTCGACGACCGGGAAAACGTGATCGGAATATTCGTGGCTTACGATTCGTCGTGATGGCCGATGCCCGCAAGATCGACCGAGCGTTGAGGCCTAGTTCGATCCTCCCACTCCGGCACGAGCGGCCATGTTCTCAATCGTCATAGCGCCGAGACCGCGTTCGAAAAGTGGGTCGGACGCCGCACGCAGGATTGCTTGTTCGACCTGATCACTACGCGGACGGCCCCGCGGCGGACCGGTTGAAGAAATTTCAGTTGACACAACCATTACCGTACGATATATAATACGAGACGTACCGTATTGTTAATGCACCGGAGAGGTAGAGGTTTGATCATGAGCTTCGGATACGACAACAACTTGAGGTTTCCGTGTCCGGGAACGCAGCGACGTCCTCGAATCTCTGCACGGCCGGTGCCCGATGGCACCTCGAATCCACTGTCCTGGAATTGACCGCGACGCCGGTCGATGTAATGAAGCCCAAGGAGGCAAGAAATGGAAAAAGAGAGAACCAACAACTTGACGATCGCGTTTCTCGGAACGGGTCAAATGGGAACGCCGATGGCCTCGCGTCTGATCGCGGCCGGATTCAACGTCCGGGTATGGAACCGATCGATTGAGCGCCTAGAGGGTTTGGTCCAGCTGGGTGGAATCGAAGCTACGACGCCGGCCGAAGCGGCGAGCGGCGCCGACGTCGTGATCACGATGTTGCCCGACGGTCCCACGATTGAGACCGTAATCGATGGCGAGGACGGGGCGTTTACCACGATGGCCCGAGGCGCCCTTTGGCTTCAGATGGGCACCATTGGCATCGAGTGGACCGCGCGCCTAGGCGTTCGGGCCATGCAAGCGGGCGTGCTGTTCGTCGACGCACCGGTGTCGGGAAGCGTCGCGCCGGCCACCACCGGCGAGCTGCTCATTCTGGCCAGCGGACCTTTGGCGGCACAGCCCGTGGCCACAAGGGCCCTTGACGCGATGGGGCGACAAACGTTCTGGCTGGGCGCCGCGGGTGCGGGCAGTCGGGCGAAACTCATACTCAACAACTGGTTGGTCGACCTCGTCGAGATGGTTGTTGAGACGCTCACGATAACCGAGGCCCTCGGTCTCGACCCACGGATTATCGTCGATATTCTCGCTGACGCGCCCATCGGATCGCCTTACGCGGTTTCCAAGGCGCGCAGCATGCTCGAGGGAGACTTCACCACGAACTTCGCCCTGAAGCACGCCGTCAAAGATGCCGAGCTGGCGCTCGACGCGGCCAAGAGTGTCGACCACGAACTCGCGTTGACGGCGAGTCTGATCTCATCGTGGCAACGCGCCGTCGACAACGGTGCCGGCGACCTCGATCTCTCCGCCGTCTATCGCTTTGCGAGTACCGAAGCGAAGTAATCGCCTCACTTCGTTTATCAGTGGTTGCCAGGGATAGTTGAAATGGAGCAATGTCCATTTGCTCGCTAACGTCAAGTGATGAGCCGAGGCGCACTCGCACGATTGCGTAAGTCCGGTGGCGGCGAATCGAGATTCGGTCCCTACTTGTACCTTTCGAATCTTCAATACTTCGTGGTGCAATTCGTGGTGTCCCTTCGTTGGTCACCCGCCTTCAGCCTTCACCACAACACCATCAGCGACTTGGGTAATACGGCGTGCGGTCGTTTCAATGGTCGATACGTGTGTTCGCCCCTCCACACCCTGATGAACGTCTCGTTCATTGTTCTGGGTGTGACCATGATCGCTGGATCGGTCTTGATTGGTCACGCGCTCCCACCGACGCGCGCCCGAAATCTCGGCTTCTTATTCATGGCGATCGCCGGAGTGGGCGTGGTCGTGGTGGGGATCATTCCCGAGAACACCGTCTCGGCCCTGCACGGGTTGGGCGCGACGTTGCCTTTCACCTTCGGCAACGTGGGCGTCATCGTGCTCGGCCTCTCGTTGACGCTTCCTCGGGCGCTTCGCCTCGTCACGCTGAGCTTGGGCACGGTCGCACTGGCGGCTCTAGTGTTCTACGCCAGCTCGCACTACCTCGGACTCGGCGAGGGCGGCATCGAACGGCTGGTCGCGTATCCCCAGACGGTCTGGTTGATACTCCTCGGCGGCTATCTGTTGGTGCAGGGGCGCGAACGCACGAAAAACGATCTCGCTCGATCTTGACATTGGAAAGTGGAAGGGCTTCGGTTACCCCCATTGAACGTTGCAGCCAGATCAGTTCGAAAGGATTCGCGAAACCACCTTCAACCGCTCGGGAACGACGCGCCACCACATCCAGCGGCCACGCTTTTCGCCAACGATGAGTCCGGCCTCGCAAAGTATTCGCGTGTGATGCGAAACCGTCGGTTGACTCTTGGCCAGCGGCTCTTCTAAGGCACAGCTACAGACTTCGGCCTCCGCGGCAATCAGCGAGAGCATTCGAAGTCGCACTGGATCGCTGAGAGCGGCGAATATCTGGGCCATGTCGTCCGCCTCAACCTCGGAGAGCGCGCTCTCACTTAGTGGGCCGCAACAATCGACGACCGAGTCGCTGATCTTGATTGACATTCTCTGGGCCATTACTCACACTCTATCCATTGACAATCATCAATGTAATTGATACTCTTCAGATTGACGCCTGTCAATTTAAGGGAGCGTGTGATGAGTCGGATCCAATTAGCGCTGAATGTCTCGAACCTCGAGGAAGCGGTCGATTTCTACTCCCGGTTCTTCAAAAGTGAACCGTCCAAAATACGACCGGGCTACGCCAACTTCGCCATCGACGAACCGCCGCTCAAACTCGTATTGATTGAAAACGGCGGTGAGCCCGGCGCGATCAATCACTTGGGCGTTGAGGTGTTCTCGCAAGCAGAAGTTCAGGATTCCATTTCATACCTATTCGAGATGGGATTCGCTACCGACGTCGAAGAAGAGACCACGTGCTGTTTCGCGGTCCAAGACAAAGTGTGGGTTGAAGGACCGGACCGCTCCCGCTGGGAGGTGTACACGGTTCTCTCAGACGCCGGCGACTCCACATTGGCCGGCGACCACGCCTGTTGCACGCCTCGCAACTCCGGAGCGAATTCGAACTCTACCGAGTCAGTGAACTGTTGTTAAGGGAAGACCTACGAATCGTGTCGAAAACAGACTTCCCGAATCTCTGGCGCCGCCTGTTGGCGGAGTACCTGGGGAGCTTGTTCCTCGCCGCCGTCGTGATTGGATCCGGTATCGCCGCGCAGAGGCTTTCTCCCAACGCCGTCGGTCTTGAACTATTCGAGAACGCCGCGGCCACGGCCGCCGGACTCTTCGTCATCATCCTCATGTTCGGTTCGGTGTCGGGGGGACACTTCAACCCGATCGTCTCCTTTGTCGATGCCGCATTCGGTGGTCTCTCATGGAACGATGCCTGCTCGTATTTGTTGGTCCAAGTTGCCGGGTGCGTCTCGGGAGCGGTCGTGGCGAACCTCATGTTTTCGCGGACCGCGGTCTCGATCTCCACACACGCGAGGGCGACACCGGCCCACGCGCTGTCCGAAGTCGTAGCGACCGTGGGACTACTCGTGCTCATCTTCGCGCTGGCCCGGACCGGTCGAGGCGATAAGGCTCCCGCGGCCGTTGGCGCGTACATCGGCGCGGCGTACTTTTTCACCAGTTCGACGAGCTTTGCCAACCCCGCGATCGCCGTCGGTCGGATGTTCTCCAACAGTTTCGCGGGTATCGCTCCGTCGTCCGTTCCTGCGTTCGTCGCCGCGGAGGCGGTGGGCGGTTTCGTGGCCTACCTTCTGACTAAAGCGCTCTACCCTGGATTCGACAAAACGAATGCCGCGGCCGTGACAGTGGCGCACGAACAGATCGTCGGCGAAGCAGAGCATTCAGGAGTATCGACAAAGGAGCCTGAGGTGAGCCCAACAAAACCGGAGATCCTCTTTCTCTGCGTACACAACGCCGGGAGGTCGCAGATGGCGGCCGCCTTCGCTCGTCAGATCGGTGGAGACCGCGTCGTGGTGCACTCCGCCGGTTCCGCGCCGGGAGAAACACTCAACTTTGCCGTGGTGGAAGCGATGAAGGAATCGGGTATTGACATCTCTAATGAATCACCGCAGGCGCTCACCAACCAAATGGGGCAGAGCGCCGACGTCATCGTCACCATGGGCTGCGGTGACGCCTGTCCCGTATATCCGGGAAAGACTTACGTCGACTGGGACTTGACTGACCCGGCCGGCAAGAGTATCGGTGACGTTCGATCGATTCGCGACGAGATTGAAAGTCGCGTGCTAGGGCTCATCGATGAACTGCTACCTTCATGAATTCAACGTCGAATTAAACACACCGTCTTCAAGAGTCATTGGCAGCATTTGATCCATTTTCGAACCTCACCTGATCCGCGAAGTCCGGAGACGAGCTCTGCGCCGAATCACGTGAACGATGACGTACACGATCAGCACGAGCGCCGACATTTCGTGCCACTTCTGAACAAAGGCCGGTCCGGGGATGGACAGATAGATGGTATGACCAGTAACGAAGTCAACGAAGCCAGAAATCGTGGCGTTCAATGCGAGAAGCCACAAAATCATGTCAGACACGGCCAAGCGTTTTCGCGTCGCGGGTGAGCCCCGATGACCGGCGAACCTCGCGATGAGTCGCCCGACCGTGTGTCGCCGCTGGATGAGGTGCACGACCAGGAGGGCAAACACGACGAGGCCGATGATTGAGTGATCAGTGACCCCAGAGTGGCCCAGGTATTTCTTAGAAAGCTCGATGGCGGAAACCACGGCGGCCAGAAATCCAACGATCAAGGCGACGTGGACAATCCAGCGATTGCGCGAGATCGCGTCTTTGCGCGATCCCGCACTAGATCGAACGGCCATTGTCACATTCTTTCGACGAACGATCCGTGACGAGCATCCGGTTCATGGAAGGCACGATAATTCGCACCAGAGAATCGAGCCATAGGGGTTTACCCCGAGGCACATTTCGATTGTGACCTACCCGATTGCCGTCCGCATATCCGCACTCGACGTTGACGCGGGGGCGTGTGACTCGACTACTTTCATCGATTCCCAGGTCGAAATGATCAGGGAACGTCGAGGACCAAGTCCTGTCGAACGATCTCTCCGGACGGAACGGTAACCGTGGTTGGACCGACTTTGTTGCCGCCAGCGAATACGCCAGAAATTGTGTAGGTGCCGGCCGGCACGGTGACGGATGACAACTGCCCCGCCGTGAGCTCCGTGTTGGCGATGACGGTCTCGACCGAGTTGGCGATCGTGATGGTCCCGGCGCTGGACTTGCCCACCAGGGTTTTGCAGTTCGGCGCCGAACGCTCAATGTACGCTCCGCCTTCGATGAAGAGGCCGGTGATTATTTCGGTCGGTCCCGGCTTCAAGATCGGTTCGCCGGGAGGTGGTCCGGGATTCACGGAGCCCGAACAGAGGGGGTTGACCGAGACCGTGACGACTCGGGCAACCTGACCCGGTCGTTCGCTTTGCGTATGGATTGTCTGAATTGAGGGCATCTGGACCCGAGCCCCCGTGAGTCGCAATTGGCATCCGGCCACCCTCGCTCTACTGCGAGCCGCTCTAACTGTCAAACCCGTCATTCGCGGAACGTGGCACGACGTCCGTGCCGACGCCGAAGCGACGCCCGATGTTCCCGTCACCGTCAACGGTAAAAAGGTGATCAATCCAATAGCCGCGATCCACGAGCCAAGGGACCGTCTCATAATCACACCGTATCTGGCGGACACCACGATTGACTGGTCGGGAACCAATCACCACGTGGGTGCCAGATCGTGATTCCTTGCCTGAAGCTTCAGGCGGCCTCGGACGTGAGTAGCCCTTGAATCTGGGAAACCGCCTGGGTCATTCCTTCGGACATTCCCATGGCCAACATCTTCTCCATCTGTGCCTCGTCAACGAATTTGCTCTCCGTGGTCATGCGCGTGCCGCTCTCGATCGGCTCGAACGTGACGTGTGCAGCCATCGGTTCGACGCCGGGTACGGGCTCGCCGTCGTCGCCGGCGAGACCGTTCGCAAACTCGAGGCGACGCGGCTCGTCGATCATGTCCATGCGCCACCACCCATGGGGTGTGTCACCTTGGGGTCCGGTCATGTAGTACCGCGATTCGCCGCCGACCGCGAAATCGTGACGCGTGAACGTTGCCGGATACGTGGGCGGCCCCCACCAGCGTTCCAATTGACGGGGATTCTCCCAGACCGCCCACACACGCTCCGGGCTCGCGGCGAATTCCGCGACCACCGTGAGGCTTAACGCGACCGGGTCCGTCGTTGTTGAAATGACTGTCATGTTGCACTTCCCTTCTCGCCGAGAATCTCAGCGATCTTTGTGGCCCTACCGATCCAGATCTCTTCGAAGGCGTCGAGCAAGGCCGCCGCTCGACGGAGAGTCGAGAGATTCCCGTGAACGATCTGTTCTCGACCGTGACGTTCCTTCGTAACCAGCGCCGCGCGCTCGAGCACGCTGACGTGCTTCTGCACCGCGGCAAAGCTCATCTCGTAGTCGTCGGCGAGGGTAGAGACCGAAAGGCCGCCGCCGATGACGCGCTGGAATATGTCTCGTCGCGTTGTGTCGGCGAGGGCCCGAAACACGTGGTCCACTTCACGATCTGAAAGTTTATGTACAACCATATGGTTGTACAATATCGGAGCCGTCGCCGGGGCGCAAGCCCCCTCGTCAAAAAGTGTCCGGGCGTCTTTTCAAAGGTGAGGCGCGGATATATAGTGCCCCAATGACTGAAGTACTGGAGTCGCCGTTGGATGCTGAGTGTGCGCCGATGGATACAACGACCTTGTCTGCATGCTCGAGGGTTCGTCACCCGTAGAGATGGTGAAGCGCGCCGCCCTCGCGTCATTTCTCTTGGCGGCCACCTCAGTCGCGGGTGCACTGGCCTCTCCGATAGCCAATGCCGCGATGTCGAGTCACGCCAGCCACGCCCTGGGTTGCGCGACCGCTACCACCGCCTACCCCGGATCGAAGGCGACGGACTGCGTGGCGCTGAGCAACAGCACCGTCTTCGTCGACGACACGGTCGTCAGTGCGAAATGGTCGCTTACCGCCGACAAGTTCGGGTTCACCAACCTTTGCGCTGCGGTGACGATTCGCAACCAGAACAAGTCGACGTACTTCTTCAATGATTTCAACATGACGTTGCGCCCCCCGAAGAGCAAACTGACGGTACTGAACTTCACCGCGAAACACGCCCTCGAGGATGGCTTCATCGCTCCCGGAGGCGTCGCAAGGGGCAATATCTGCTTCGACTACTTCGACCAACCCGGTCAGTACGTCGCCATGTACTCGCCGCGCGCCCACAGCTCCATCCGCGGTATTTGGCTCGTCAACCTCGACTGAAAGATGGTTTGGCATCATCACTTGAGGTGTCGTTCGGCGTTGACGTGGTGAGGTCATGCGATTGACGCATCGCGCGGTCGCGATCACTGAGGACCGCGGACGGCGACAACAGACCGGTGTCGCGTGCCCCGACCAACTCCCACGCGCTAGGACGCCGGGGAGAGCATTCGTAGGATGTCGACGTGCGCATCGTTTCACTGCTTCCTTCCACCACTGAGATCGTGTGCGACTTGGGTCTCTTAGACGATCTGGTGGGTGTCACCGCCGAGTGCAATTGGCCCAACCGAGTCCAAGAAGGCCGAGAGATTGTGGTCCGAACATTTGCCGACACCGACATGACGCCGGGCGAAATCGATGCATTCGTTCGTCAGAGACTTGACGCGGGGCTCGACCTCTACGCACTTGACGACGAGGCGTTGCAACGATGTGATCCCGATCTCATCCTGAGCCAGGACCTATGCCGTGTCTGCGCGGTAGCGAGCGGCGACGTCGAAGCGGCGACGCAGCGCCTCAACTGCCACGCCGACGTGCTCCAAATTGACCCGCAAACGCTTCCGCAAGTTCTCGAATCGATTGCGACCATCGCGACCGCGGCGGACGTTTCGCAACGGGGCATCGATTTCGTCGCCGCACTGCGGGGTCGCCTGGCCGATGTTCAAGCCGCCGTGCGTGCGCGACCCCGGCGCCGAGTCTTCGTTTTGGAATGGATCGATCCGCCCTTCGGCGCTGGCCACTGGGTACCGGACCTCGTGACGGCCGCGGGGGGAGAACCCGTACTCGCTCGCGCCGGTGAGCGATCAGTCTCCACGACCTGGGAAGCGATCACGAGCGCTCGGCCCGATGTGGTGGTGGTCGCGCCCTGCGGCTTTGGTCTCCAGCGGGCCAGCGAACAAGCTCGCCTAGTCCTCGATCTGCTTCCTGATGATGCCGAGGTCTGGGCGATTGACGCCGACGCGGTAATGGTTCGACCGGGACCGCGACTCGTCGACGGCGTCGAAGCGCTGGCGTCGATGCTGCACGGCGTTGGCGTACTGCCCATCGACATAGTGTTTCGAATTCGCTGAGGGAGACGTCGATTCGACGAAACGCGTCAGTCCGACGAGGTGAGACTCTGACGCACCGACTTGGGTAGTCCCGCGACAACTTGCTCGTACGAGTGAGTGACCATGCGAAGGATCTCGTCGTCCGGAATAGTCCCGTCCAGGTGAACGGTATTCCAGAGCCGCTTATTGAGGTGGTAGCCGGGTGTCACCGCGGCGTAGCGAAGCCGGAGTTCGATCGCCAGGTCGGGATCACACTTCAGAGAGATCGCCTCGTGCGAACTCTCGGGCGAGAGAATGGCGAAAATCTTGCCCCCTACTTTCAATACGTCGACATCCGGTCCAAACGGCTGCTCTTCGACGACTCCCGACAGTTCCGAGGCGAATTCCGAGATCTCCTCCAGGCTCATTTCGTGAATCGACCCCGATACCGAATTGTCGAGATCAACCTTCGATCTCTGAGTACAGGTCGTGCGAAATCAGTTTCGCCGGAAAGTCACCCGAGTGCGCTTCGCGCCAGGCTTTAACCGGAACGCTGTCCATAATTGTCTCGTTCAATGCGCCGTTGTCCGCCAGTCCCTTGAAGTGCTGAATCACCACGACTCGGCCGACGTCCTTGCCGGCGACGCCGGCGAGCAGGTCGACTTTCGAGACGCCCGACTCGACGAAGGCTTTGGCCAGACTCTTGATCGTTTCCTCGAACTCTTCGAACTTCCCCGGGAGCGGCTCCCAGACTGAAATCTCGTATGCCTTCGCCATTCGTCAACCTCTCACCGTTGGGCTCAGCGTTTCGCCAAGCGTGAATACGTCAGAATCTACTTACCCCGGGTCACCCGCGCTCCGGGCACCTGACGGAGCCGCCGTTAGCCTCCAACCATGACCTTTCACCTCGCGCAGTGCAACATCGTGAAGCTAAAAGCTCCCCTCGACTCCCCGGTCGTCGCCGGGTTCGTCGCGGCGCTGGTCCCCGTCAACAACCTGGCCGATGCGGCCCCGGGATTCGTGTGGCGATTGAAGACCGACGAGGGCGACGCGACGAGCATTCGGGTATTCGATGATGACCAGATCCTGCTCAACTTGAGCGTCTGGGAGTCGATGGAAGCTCTCGCGGACTTCGTCTATCGAAGTGGTCACAAAGATGTGCTGCGCCAACGGCGACAGTGGGCGGACCGGTTCGACGGCGTCCAATCTGCGATGTGGTGGATTCGTGCCGGGTCGATCCCCGAGCCGTCCGAAGCCGTCGCTCGGCTGCAGGGTTTGGAGCGCGTCGGTCCCAGTGAGTACGCCTTCACGTTCCAGACTCCCTTCGACGCGCCCGCCGAAGCGTCCCTGTAGCGGAAACACGACGCCGCAATCGACGGTCCGAAGAGCCTGACGGCGATGTCGTTTTTCCGCTAGTTGGAGATGCGCTGCACCGGTAGGTTCTTCGCATGGTCGAAGACTTTGAGCGCTGTTATCTCGCGGTGCAGTCGCGTGATCCGCGTTTCGACGGTTGGTTCTTCACCGCGGTGACCTCGACGCACATCTACTGTCGACCCAGTTGTCCGGCGCTGACTCCCATGCGCAAGAACGTGCGCTTTTATCCCTCTGCCGCGGCCGCCCAATTGGCTGGCTTTCGCGCTTGTAAGCGTTGTCGCCCCGACGCTTCGCCCGGCTCTCCCGAGTGGAACTCGCGCGCCGACGTAGCCGCTCGCGCGATGCGCCTCATTGGCGACGGCCTCGTCGACCGAGAAGGAGTGAATGGACTCGCCCAACGACTGGGCTACAGCGTGCGCCAATTGGAACGCGTTCTCCACAACGAAATAGGTGCCGGTCCGATTTCGATCGCTCGATCGCAGCGCGCCCAGACCGCGCGAGTCCTCATCGAGACGACGACTTTGCCGATGACCGACGTAGCGTTCGCTGCCGGATTTTCCAGCGTCCGACAGTTCAACGATACGGTCCACGCCGTGTACGCGTCGTCGCCGACGATGCTTCGAGCTCGAGCGAAGAGCCCTCGATCCCTCGTCGAAGCGTCCACCGCCATCGAGCTGCGACTCGCGTTTCGCCAACCTCTCTGTCCCGATAACCTCTTCGGTCATCTCGCGGCCACGGCCGTTCCCGGCGTCGAAGAGGTGCGGGGACAGACCTATCGCCGGACCCTTCGCTTGGCCCACGGTCCGGGAATAGTCGAACTGACTCCGACGCCCGAGTATGTCGGTTGTCGCGCCGTGTTGAGCGACATGCGCGATCTCACGGCGACGATCGCGAGGAGCCGCTGGCTGCTCGATCTCGACGCCGATCCGGTGGCGATCGACCGCCAGTTAAGTGTCGACCCGTCGCTGGCTCCCGTCGTGGCCAAATCTCCGGGGCGCCGCGTGCCCCGATGCGTTGACGGCCCCGAGATGGCGCTGCGGGCCGTTTTGGGCCAACAGGTCTCGACCACGGCGGCTCAGACCCACGCCGGTCGGCTGGTTCAGCTCCACGGTGAGCCGATCAGCGACCCCGGCGGGGGTCTGACACATCTGTTCCCGTTACCGAGTGCGTTGACCCACGCCGACTTGGCGATGCCCTCGAACCGGCGCACCACGTTCAGCGCCCTCGTGACGGCGTTGCGACGGGGCGAACTCGACCTCGGTCCGGGTAGCGATCGAGACGAGACGATGACCGCGTTGGCCACGATTGCGGGTGTGGGACCTTGGACCCGTCAGGTGATCGCCATGCGAGCCCTCGGCGATCCCGACGCCTTCCCCGAGACGGACCTCGGAGTTCGCCACGCCGCCGAACGGCTCGGACTCCCGAGCACGCCGACGGCCCTGGTCGAACGCTCTCAAATCTGGCGGCCGTGGCGCGCGTACGCGGTGCAGTACCTCTGGTCGGTCGACGAGCACCGCATCAACGACTGGCCGCCGAAACCGTTACGACCATCCCGACGAACAAAGGAAACCGATGACTGAAATCCTCACCTCCACCATTCAGAGCCCGATCGGACCCCTCACGCTGGTGGCCCGCGACGGCGTCTTGACCGACCTGTCGATGCACGATCAACGTCACGCGTCACCACCACCCGACGACGCGATCACTGATGACCTTTGGTTCAAGGACCTCGCTGCTCAACTCGACGCTTACTTCGTTGGAGAACTGTCCTCATTCGGCGTCGAGATGAATCTCGCCGGCACGCCGTTCCAACAAAGCGTGTGGTCGCGACTGCGCGAGATCCCCTACGGCGAGACGATTTCGTACGGCGAAATAGCGCGGCGAATTGGAAATCCTAAAGCGTCGCGCGCCGTGGGTCTGGCCAACGGCCGCAACCCCGTCGCCATCATCGTGCCCTGTCACCGGGTGATTGGGGCCAACGGTTCCCTCACCGGTTACGGGGGCGGACTCGAACGAAAGACGTGGCTGCTCGAGCACGAATTGAAGCATCGTTCGTAGCTCGCGGCTACATTGCGACCATGGCGACCGATAAGAAGTTCATCGAGGCGGTGCTCGAGAAACTGGAGCCGCTCGAGATCACGGCCAAGCCAATGTTCGGCGAGTACGGCCTCTACTACCGCGGTAAGAACTTCGCGCTGGTGTGCGACAACACGCTCTTCGTCAAGATCACCGCGGCGGGCGCCGCGATCGCCGGACGGGTGGGCCAAGCGTCACCGTACGATGGCGCCAAGGCGGCCTACCGGATCTCGCCGGCCAAGCTCAACGACCGCGACTGGATCGTCTCGCTCGTGAAAACGACGAGCGACGCACTCCCGCTGCCCAAGAAAAGGAAGTGATTGAACTGGACCGTGAAGGAGACATCTCTTGGTAACCAGTTGTGTAATGAGCCCCGATAGGCCACTCCTTGCGCCAATGCCAGTATGACCGGGTGATCATTGCCACCACGCGATTGTTGATTCGAGCATTGACGCCCGTTGAGGCCGAGGCCATCGTGGCGGGAGTGCGCACTGGACAGTCGTGGGTCTCGGACTTCCCGACGCCTAATGACGTTCGTATCGCCGCCGGCGCCCTGGCCGGCGACGTGTCGTTCCCCACTGCCACCATGCCGTGGGGAGTGTTCGCAATCGACGAATCGTCGAGCGGATGCAGCGTCGGTGGCATCGGCTTCAAGAGTGCACCCAACGAGCGCGGTGAAGTGGAGATCGGCTACGGCATCTGTCACTCGTGTCAAGGCCGCGGCGTCGCCACCGAAGCGGTGGTCGCGCTGTGCGACTTCGCGCAACCACGTGCTCGAGTTGTTCTCGCCGAAACCGACCGCGAGAACGTGGCGAGTCAACGGGTGCTCGAGAAGAGTGGATTTCAGTCCGTGGGCGAGACCGACGGACTTATTCGGTGGCGAAAAGAGATTTCGGCGGCCGACATCCCGCTCGAGTGAACGAAAAGCCCGCGTCAGCTGTCATTCTGAGTCCGATAAAGGCTTCGGATACCGGCAATCCACAATATTCTTGATCATTGCTTGACAAGGTAGTGAGTAAGCACTTACAATAACCGAATGATGGTCTCGACCCGACAGACAGCCGCCGAGCGCAGGGTCGCGGTACTCAGTGCCGCGGTCACTGAATTCGCCAAGTCCGGTTACGCCGGGACCTCCACCGACGCCATCGCCGCGCGCGCCGGCATCTCCCAGCCCTACCTTTTTCGCCTCTTTGGCACCAAAAAGGACCTGTTCGTCGCTACCTACGACCAGGTCGGCACGCGAATCGTGAAGGAGCTGTCTGGAGCGATCGAAGGCTTGAACGGCGAAGAGGCGATGCACGCCATGGGAATGGCCTATCTCCAACTTCTGCAAGACCCCGAGATGTTGCAAGTCCAGATGCACGGCTTCGCCGCCGCGACGGGCGACTCGGACATCGCCGCGGCCTGTCGAAAGACCTTCGAAGTGCTCTGGCACATGGTCAAGGACAAGTTGGGCCTGGACCCGGAGATGATCCAGAATTTCTTCGCGAACGGCATGTTGATCTCGGTGATGTCCGCCATCGATCTTCTCTCGGTGAAAGAAGCGTGGGCCCAATCGATCTGTCCCGGGTTGGATAAATTCGAAGCGATGAACGCAATGTCTCAGGCGCGTCAGCGAAATGGCGAAACCTCTTCACAGCAGGCTTCGTGATGACCGTATTATTTTTTTCTCCTCTCAAGATAGTGACTACTCACAACTAACAACACCCGTCATCAGGACTTCCCCGATGGCGGAGCAAGGGCACGGAGCACACCAATGACCACCACACTGACCCGGTCGATTGACATCGAGCCCGCGGATTTCTCGACACCCCAACGCGCCGATCGGCATCGTGGTGCCTGGGCCGTGCTCATTACCGGTCTCGCACTCTTCATGGCGTCACTCGACAACCTGGTCGTGACCACCGCGCTGCCGGTCATCCGCGTGCACCTGCACGCCGGACTCTCGGGCCTCGAGTGGACGGTCAATGCGTACACCCTGACCTTCGCCGTCCTATTGCTTACGGCCGCCGCCTTCGGTGAGCGCTTCGGCCGCCGTCGCACCTTCATGGTGGGCATCGCGGTGTTCACGATGGCGTCCGCCCTGGCGGCCATTGCACCGAACATCGGCTTTCTCATCGCCGCACGCGCCGTTCAAGGTGCCGGGGGCGCCATGATCATGCCGCTCTCACTGACGTTGTTGAGTGCCGCCGTGAAGCCGGAGCGTCGCAACGCCGCGCTGGGCATCTGGGGAGCGATCGGCGGTGCCGCCATCGCCCTCGGCCCCCTCGTCGGCGGCGCGGTGACGACCGGATGGTCGTGGCACTACATCTTCTGGCTGAACGTACCAATCGGCATGGTCCTCGTACCCCTGGCGTGGTGGAAATTGGCCGAATCGCGCGGGGCCCCGAGCCGATTGGACATCCGCGGCGCCCTACTCGTCAGTGGCGGACTTCTCGGCGTGGTTCTTGGTCTGGTACGCGGCAACGCCAGCGGCTGGACGAGTTCGAGCGTGCTCGCCTCCTTCGTGATCGGGGTCGCGTTGCTGGCGACGTTCATCCGATGGGAGCTTCGAGTCCAAGCCCCGATGCTCAACCTGGGGATGTTCAAGAATCGAGGCTTCGCGGCGATCAACATGACCGGGCTCTTGTTCAGCTTCGGAATGTTCGGCACCGTGTTCTTCCTCTCACAGTTCCTCCAGACCGTGCAGGGCTATTCGCCCCTCGGCGCGGGACTTCGGGTGCTGCCGTGGACCGGCATGCCGATGCTGCTCGCGCCGGTCGTCGGACTACTCGCCCAGCGCGTGGGCGCCAAACCACTGGTCGTCACCGGCCTCATCCTCCAGGCCGTCAGCCTGACGTGGTTGGCGTTGCTGTTGACTGCGACCACGCCGTACTCGGACATGGTCCCGGCGTTCATCGTCGCCGGCGTCGGCATGACCCTCTTCTTCGTGCCGGTGGCGTCACTCGTGCTCGGTTCGGTGCCGAAGGAACTCGAAGGTCTCGCTTCGGGAACCAACGCCGCGTTTCGTGAACTGGGCGGGGTCTTCGGCATCGCGCTCTTGGGTGCGGTCTTCTCGTCGAGCGGTGGCTACGCCTCAGCCCAGGACTACGTCAATGGCCTGCATCCCGCGATGTACGTGGGAGCTGGGGTGGTGGCGATCGGGGTCGTGATGGCCCTCCTGGTGCCGAGCCGCCGACCCCTCAGTGCCCCGGCCCTGGCCTCACTCCAGCGAATTCAGGAGATCTCGCTCCTCTAGAGCACGTCGACGAAGGAACTATCTTGAGCAGCGATTGATTGGGAGCATTGCTGCGTAGGAGGTACGTGCTGCCTCCGTCGAAAGCCATTGCGCCGTACTCAACGCCGACGGGACTTCCCTCGGCTCGGATCTTCCCGTCGGCGGGATTGGCGCATACGGTCGGCCCTTCTCCGCCTGAGTCGATCAGCCACAAAACATTGCCCTCAACGTATGCCTCAGTATCAAATTTGAACCTTCCCAACGATGAACTCGACGTAAATTCTCGACCTGTGAAGAGTCGAATCGTCGTGGACTGAGTCTTGGTGCTTTGCACGGGAATCCAGACGCCTCCACGTACCACGGCGAGCGGGCCGCCACTGAAATTCGGATACTGACGTGAGCCGAGGCGTTGCCCGGATGTTGTGGAGTAATCGGCAAAGATCATGTGGTCCTTAGGCAAATAGCCAAGTACATACAGCCGCGCACCGTCGTATGACGGAGCTAACGCCGTTGGAAAAAAGCCGAGGGCGACTCTCGTGATGATTGCGCCGGTCTCGGGATTAATCCGGAACAAGTCTGTCGAAGTCGCAACCCAGATCTTGCCCTGGGCCACCGTAACGAGGAGCGTTGGATCCGGTAGCACGAATCGCGCCAGTACCTTCAAGCTTGTTGGGTTCACCTTGAGTAGCAATCGTCCGTGACCCGGAGTGTCCTTGGTACCAGCGTTGCCGAGAGGCGCACCTGTGGCCCACCAGAGCGCGCCATCGCCAACGGCGATACTCGTAACGGTGGGAAGCCATGCTCGTGCCATGACCACGAGACTTTGGCTGTCGACGCGAATCAAGTCTGCCGCTGGAGCGTTTTTTCCACGCTCGAAGGTTCCCGTAAGGAATATTGCCTGTCTATCGCTAGCGACAATGTTTGCGTCTGGGCCGTAGTTTCCGAAACTCAACTTATTCGTCACCGAAAAGAGTCTGGTGGCGTCCATTGGAGCACTCGAAGCAAATGCGCGTGGGATAGATCCACTTTGAACGCAGCACGCAAACAGGATTGCGGCCAGAGTTAGTACGCCAATAGAGAGTCTGTTTCGGGTGAAGCGGTTCACCTCGGCAACATTAGATTGAGTGGCGCTCCGAACATGAATGTTCTCCACGGTGAAGTAGGACTAAAGGTACCGGGGATTGTTGGTGTCGGACGACCGACCCACACAATCTCCGAGTGGCGAATCAGGGAGTGGAGGGGCCATTGAAGGGCAATGACGTTTTTACTGAACCACCCTTATGTACAGTCGTCCCGGCTCGGGAATGTGCGCAGGCCCGGTCGGCCAGTTAACCACCGTGTGATACGTCCCAACGGGCAAGTCAGGGTTCATGGCCCTGGTCGTCGCAGCGTAGATCGCGTTGATTTGCGTGTTGATGATGGTGGTCCCTCTGCGCAAGGTGGTCGAACAGGCAACAAGACCACTCAGATCTTGGTAGGGCACCTTGGCGTTCACGAGTACGACGAAGAAGTCAAAGTTTGGTAGACAACCTTCGACGGTCGCGGAGTGCCCGGTTTGGTTCACAATGGTGATGGTCGCTGAGAGTTTCGCACCGGTGCGCACCGTGGTCTTGGCAACCGCCAGCGACACTACCCAGCCTTTGGAAGTGGTCGCAACAACCGTGGTGCTGTGCCCGGATGCTCCAGCTTGAGCCACCGCAAGAGGTCCGCCAAGGGAAACGGCAAGAAGTACTGCTGCTACAAGACGCTTCATCTGACGACCTCCACCACATCTATGTCCGACCGTGCCCCAAGCCTTGCACGCGTCCTTGTTGACTGGCATTCAGCGGAGGGCCGACGTACAGAATCTCCGACTGGCGGATTCGGGAATGGCAGGTCGATGATTGATTTCTCAGTCCTCGAAGCGCCTCCAACTGAAGGCAGCCACTGCGAGGGCAACGAGAGCGCCAGCAGCCCAAGTCTCCGAAATGTGTTCGTTGCCAACAATAGACGCCGAACACGCTGCCGCTTTCAATTCGGCGTTCGTTGG
The DNA here is from genome assembly GCA_003170315.1 of Acidimicrobiaceae bacterium. Classification (GTDB taxonomy): domain Bacteria; phylum Actinomycetota; class Acidimicrobiia; order Acidimicrobiales; family RAAP-2; genus RAAP-2. The sequence continues at coordinate 27,108 of PNAH01000025.1, read as the reverse complement.
CCCTACCGCGTTCGCGATACTTTTCGGCAAAGGTATAGGCGATGGTGGCACATGATTTATCCATCGATCCCACACACTTGAACACGTTGCGGTTGCAATCGTCGTGCCGCTCGCTGAAGTTTCATATGTTGAGGTCGGATGATCGTGAATGGTCCACGCTGCGAATCCAATGCAAACCACGGCGACGAATAGAAGAAGTCGACTAAAAATCATCATGCGTCATTGTCGCATGAGTCAAGATCATCAGCAATAAGTGGGGCCGACCTCAACAATCTCCGACTGGAGCCTCACTCAGTGGTCGAAGAATGCCCCGTCCCATCCAACTCAAGCGTCACAGTGAGTTGAGTGTTAGAGCCGCAGAAGTCAGGGGATGGTCTCTATTGAATCCTCATCGAGTTGAGCATCTTCCGAAGTAGCCGTTGATCTTCCGACACCCCTGGGTTGCGGAAGTACACGTCGAACTGGTAGTAGTTGTCGGGCACCCCTCTGTCAATGAAGATCCAATACTCAGTGGTCGCGTCTAGCGATCGGTTTGACTTCCTAATCACAGTCTCTCGAGCCGCGTGATGGTCCACAACAAGGTGTCGTCCTGTATCGTCAGCAATCGTCCATCCCGGCATACCACCTGCGATAAACGTCACCAGCACTCCGCCGCGCTCGAGTGTCTTGACCGGAAAGCCACAGCTGACCGTGGTCGAAATGCCTGAACGAGTGGTCTCGCATGGTTGGTGCATCGGCTGATTCGATAGGAAGGCAACAGCGGTCGTCATGGTTGTCTCTTCCGTGTAGTTACTCAAAGTCCAGCAAGAGGGATAGCGGAAGCTAGTCCCACCTGTCCCTAGGACTTTGGTTCCGAGGCAACTTCGTACATTCGCGGCGCTGGGTGGCGGATTACTGGCTTTGGGCGCGAACGCATAGTGGTCAATAAGGAGCGCTAACGCTGCTACGACCACTACCCCAAGTGCGATCAGAAACGTCGGACGCCGCTTCACAATGAGATGGTGCTGCTGCGTGATGGCGAGGGCGGCCCGACGCAACAGTTCTGCAACCTTGCATTGGCGACTCATCTGACATTGCACTAAGCGCCGTCAATCTCCTTGAAAAGACCTCGTTCGACCAACTGAGTGGTGAACGAATGCGATCGTCTGCCCGAAGACGTCCAAATCGGCAGGTTGAGTAATGGAGATATCAGGATCCTGGCGTTCTTCCCAACAGAACGTGATAAGTGGTGTCCACTTGGGATCCAAATTTTCTCGCGCCCACTTGACGCCCGCCATCTTCGAATGAATACTTCCCTCGGACAGGTCGAGAAGACCTCGGCAGTAGTTGAGAACCAGGAACGATTGGTAGAACCGATTTCTGTACGGTTCAGGATCCTTGACGACCAGATCGCCCCAAGTCACGAGGGTTCGCTGTATTTCAGTTCTTAGATCCTTCGGCTGCACAATATCGATCAATTCCGAAGGTTCCGGCCCAAATAGCACGACGCCCTTCTCGCGCAGAGTCCATCTCACGACGAGTGAGTTGTCGTGATCTGATCTCTCGATCCGCTCGCTTCCATTGTCGAAGTACCACAAATCTCGACTTGCAGAATCTGAAACGCCATCGGTTGTGAAAGGCGACGACGGCGATCTCAATAGATCGACCGGGAAAAAGGAGTACTCAAGCCGCTTAACCCAACGGTTGTTCTGTCGATAGGTTTCAGCATGCACTGCCTGGGCGATCGTGGCCTCTCCTGAAGACAATTCCCTTTGCGTGACAACGATGAAATCGACATCGCTTGTGAGATCGAAGTCACCTATTGCAAGTGAGCCCTGCAAATAGACCGCGACGATCAGATCCCCCAATGCCTGTCTGAGTCGATCTTCGTGGTCACGAAGAACGAAGTCCAACTCTGGAAATGACGTCAACGGTTGACCCACCATCATGGAACAGTATCTTCGACAGAAGGGAAACTTTTGACTGGTGTCGGAGGCCCGGCTTAACGGATATGCCACCTTGCATTGGCGCCTCGGTTAGTCCATATACGTTCAACTCCGCGAACCGACGTCCATAATCTCCGACTGGAGAATCGCATCGTGGGACGCAGACGGTTTCTTGCCGAAGTTCAGTGGCTCGCGATGATGCGGCTCAGCGTGAGGTGACCCATGGTGTGCATGACCGGATTGCTATCTACGTAGTACCAGACAGCCCCGAGCGCCTGTTCGAATGCCCACGCTTTGCTGCGCTCCCACTCCAATTCGTCGCAATGCAACTGAGCGCGGAAAACGTCTCGCGGACCGTCTTCGAGGAGATGCCAGCCTGCAATGACATCCAGTGCGGAGTCAGCCGGACCGAAACCGCCGCAGTCCAGCACGCCAGCCAGCCGTTCTCGATCGACCAGGATGTTCTGCGAAGTGAGATCACCGTGGGTCATCACGTCCGGTGACTCTCGCGGTAGCGCTCGGAAGTAGTCCCACATCTCTTCGAGTCGATGTGCGTCGAACATTATCGCGCTATTGCGAATGCATGTCTCAACCCATTCGTCATGATCGCGAAGGTCACCGCCGCGGCCTCCACCTGAAAATTTTCGACCGCCCGTCTGGGCCTGCCGTAAGGCTGCGACAAGGGCTGCCAGGTCACGTGCGAAGTCGGTGCTCTCACCTGAGTCCGTCTCAGTCGCTAGGGTCCCCGGCAACCAAGTTTGTACCGACCACGGAAGTGGGTATCCCGGTCCGGGTGTGCCGATTGCGATGGGAATCGGCGAAGGAAATGGCGAGTACCGCGTGAATTCCACGTTGGCCAATGCCTCTTCTTCGAGGACTTGACGCATGGATTCTGGATCATCTGGGCGAAGGGGCAATCGGGCTGCGAATCCATCACCAATTCTGAAGATTGTATTGACAGTTCCGTTGGACGCGATCCGAAGGATCGGCTGCTGCGACCACTCAGGGAACTGTCCAGCGATTAAGTTCCGAGCGACTTCATCGGAGACGAGTATTTCGTCATCGTGCATCTTCACCCGGGGTCCTGTCTTGATCGTGAAAAGCGAGCTCTCGGCCAGGAACTGTCAAAATCCTAATTCAGCGAGTGCGATTGCGTATCACAACACCCACAGACTTCAACGTCGCGACGAACGTTATGGGAAAATCACAATTGCAATGACTTGACTCGGTCGCAATTTGCTGGTGTCGGAGGGTCGACGCAACGAGTCTGCTACCACTCACCGGCGATTGACCGTTGATGCGCTGTCATTATGGGCTCTTCGGAAATGAGCGGGGTCTCGAGCGCTCCTGTGAGCAAGCATCCAGCGCTGTGCGGGACAGGACGGTATCTCATGGTCCCGGCGTTGTGGGGCAACCTCCTTGCTCGTGCGAGGAATGCCCGGCAGCCAGGCGGCGCTCAATATTCTCTGCGCCGTCGGTGGCCTGTGCGATGATCGTCGACATGTGGGAGATCGAAGTCGTTGTCGCGCATTCGGAGCGCGTGACGCTACGCGTCGGCGATGTGTTCCTGAAGATCGACACGGATCAAGCGCGCATCGACCGAGAGGTCGAGGTCATGGCAAGGGCACCAATCCCCACCCCTGAGGTCCTTTGGCGCAAGCCGCCCGTGCTCGCCCTCGCGAAGGTTCCTGGAGCGGCGCTCGGCGTGCTTAAAGAGCCTTCGCGTGCGTCTTCGGCGGCGTGGGTTGCGGCGGGTGCCGCCGTTCGCACGCTGCACGACGCTCCGCTGCCGCCGTGGCCCAGCAGCCAGTGTCTACAGCAGCCCGCTCTTAGCAGTCGGGGCACGGTCGAGTTTCCGCCAAAGCTCGACTCGGAGTGTGAGTGGCTCGTCGCCAACGACGTTGTGTCCGCCGACGTCGTCAGGCGCAATCGTCGGGTGGCGGAGGCGGCGCTGAGGCCATGGACACCGGTGTTCATCCACGGCGACCTGCAGATCGTTCATGTGTTCGTCCACGGTGACGAGGTGAGCGGCGTCGTGGACTGGTCCGAGGGCGGCCAAGGCGATGCGATGTATGACCTCGCCACTTTGACGCTCGCACACGAGGAGCACCTCGACGATGTCATCGCGGGCTATGGCGGCGACATCGAGATCGACGTGATTCGCGCGTACTGGTCGTTGCGAAGTTTGATGGAGATCCGATGGCTGGTTGAGCACGGCTACGGCGCACCGGCGACGTTCCCAGAGGTCGCGGTGCTCAACTCCTCGTCAGCCAGTTCTTAGATGCGTGCAGCTATACCGGAGAATGGGGGTGTCGGAGGCCCGACGTGAACCCGCACGCCCGTCGAAGCATGACCATTAAAGCCGAGCTCTCGTTCGAGCAGGCGCTAATTGATGAAACCCGTAGCCTTGAGTTGTCCGTCTGCGAGTTACATGACGAGGCACAGAGTTCATTTTCGCGGTGAGGTAGCAGTGTTCTTCGGAGTCGAGAGGCAGCAAATGATTACCAGTAAAGACGGCAATCCGTTGGAGGGCTTTCAGAAATCTCAGTTTCGCTCTACGGCGAATGTGAATCACGATGTCTACCGCATCGGATCTGGACCAGCCGTCATCGTTATCCATGAGATGCCCGGAATTACCCCACTAGTTGCCGCCTTTAGCCGAAAGATTGCTGACCGAGACATGACGGCTGTACTGCCTGATCTCTTTGGAACGCCCGGCCGCGAAATGTCCATCGGCTGCGTGTTAGGAACGCTCGCCAAAATTTGTGTCAACAGGGAATTCAACCTTCTCGCCACGGACAAAACCAGTCCTGTGGTGAACTACCTTCGCGAACTTGCCAAATCCGAACATGAGGCACATGGAGGACCGGGTGTCGGCGCCGTGGGCATGTGTCTTACCGGCGGCTTCGCGCTGGCCATGAGCGTCGAACCGTCGGTCGTCGCGCCGGTAATGAGTCAGCCGTCGCTACCCTTCCCCACCAACCCCGAACATCGCCGCGCGCTCGGTCTCTCCGACGCGGACTTGGCGATCGTTCAACGAAGGACGACCGAAGACCTCTGTGTCATGGGACTGCGCTTCAGTGGCGACACGAAGTCACCGGCCGAGCGCTTCACCCGACTCCGGGAAACGCTCGGCGACAAGTTCGTGAGTGTGGAGATCGATTCGTCACCGGGCAATCCGTGGGGTTACAAAAGGTCAGCCCATTCGGTGCTCACCGAGGACTACTCGGACGAGGTCACCTCGCCGACGCGCCGCGCACTCGACGGCGTGCTCGAATTTCTGGCGTCGAGATTGGGCATCGGGCCGGCACGCCAGAGTCCCGAGGGCTGAGCGGCGACGTGACGGCGAGTATCTGGGGAATGACGCCCCAGCAGTCAATCCTCTTCGAATGCGATCGGCGAAGTCGCGAGGACGTGGTTCGCGACTGCATCGCGATTCTCAACGGCCACTCCTTCGACGATGACTTTCTGCGCGTCATAGGTGGACCGAGCGCCGAGACCGTCCTCGACGATCGCGCGGGCGGCGTCCACGGTTACTGGCCCCGAGTGTGGGCGGCCCGAGGCCTCTTACACGTGTGGGACGACGTGGCCACCGACGCGATTCTCGAATCCACGACGAACGATTCGTGGCGGGTTCGCGAGATGTCGGCCAAGGTGATCGCGCGACATCGGGTGAAACCTGCGATCGACGCGGTCGTCACCCTCTTGGATGACGACAACGCTCGCGTGCGAGCGGCGGCCAGTCGGGCCTTCCACGCGATTGTCGAGTCGTAAGTCCCGCTCCAAAGGGCGACAACGTACTCGTGTCCCGGGAGCAGAATATCTAAGGTACCTCGATGTCGGCCAACTGACTCGCGATGAGGCTTTGGTCCTCCGGATCGGCAATGACCTCGACGAGACGATTCGCCAACGCGGCCCAATGGTTGAACTCTTCGACGTTGCCAAGAGCCGCGAACGCTCGCGCGACGCCCTCGGCGGTTGACGCCACCAACCAGTCCGGGCTCTCACTCTCCTGGGCGGCTGAATGAGCTCGTTGGGCGAAGAGAATCGCTAACTCTCCGTCACCGAGCGCCGCGGCCGCTCGAGCAACCATCCAATCGCTGACGATCCATTGCTCCGCGGCACCGGCGTTCAACCAGTGATAGCGAGAGCCGAACGCAGCCGTCAACAACTCGACGTCATCATCGGAATCACGTGTCGCTTCCAGCAGTTCCCAACACCGATTGAAGAGTTGCGTCGCCAACTCTCGGTCGTCCAATTGGGCCACGACGAGAGTCTAAGTGGCTCCGACAACTCTGGCCGGGTGTGATGCCCGGGCCATCTTCAACTCGGCATCAGTTCGAACCAGATTAAGACCACCGGAGTCTGATCATCGATGTTCTCGCCCTCCGCAGTCCAGAATCGACGATGGCCCACGCGCCACCCTTCCAGAGATTCGTCGCCTTCGCCCTCGGCTTGAGCGAACGCCCACGGAACCTCGATGAAGGGCACCGTGACAACATCGACGACTACCACCGTCGCGATGCGATGCGTATCGTCGTCGACGAGGGCCAGCAATTCGCCCGCCAACTCCAATTCCTCGTTCTCTCTCACGTACTCGAGCAAGAGTCCGGCGGTCGCTCGTTTGTGCCCATCGAGAATGAGTCGATTGAGCCGCCGTCGCATCGCACCCGGCGAACCGATTTCGAGAGCTCGAAGACCATCCACGATCGGAAACGACACGCCAACTCCTTCGACACTTACTTCGACGCCACAATCTACGCCGAGTCTCAGAGCACTTCCTAAGTGTTCTCGGTCAGAGGGATTCTTCGGATAGGGTCGCTCCATGTCGCCGCTGCTCCTCACCGTATTTGTCGCCGTTGCGGCATGCGCATTCGCGTGGATTGCGTCGCTCGCAACCGGCGACACGTCGTGGGTCGATCGAATGTGGTCGATCGTCCCGGTCATCTACGTGTGGGTCTTTGCGGTAAAAGCCAATCTCGACAACGCGCGGCTCGACGTCATGGCCGCACTAATCACGGTGTGGGGAGCGCGTCTCACGTTTAACTTCGCTCGAAAAGGCGGCTACAGCGGGGTCGAGGACTATCGCTGGGCCGTACTACGTTCGTCAATGCGACGGTGGCAGTTCCAGCTCTTCAACTTGTGTTTCATTGTGCTGTATCAGAACGCCCTCTTGGTGTTGATCACCCTTCCCGCCTGGACCGCCTATCAGCATCGATCCACTCCCTTCGGACCGATCGATCTTCTGTTGACGTTGCTCTTCCTTCTCTTCACCATCGGTGAAACGGTCGCCGATCAACAGCAGTGGAACTTCCACCAGTGGAAGATCGCCGAGGTCCACGCCGGCCGTACGCCGAACCCTCGATTCCTCCAGAGCGGTCTCTTTCGATTCTCGAGGCACCCCAACTATTTCTTCGAACTGGCCCAGTGGTGGGTGGTATTCCTCTTTGGCGCGGTGGCGGCACGGTCGGTTCTGGAATGGACCGTGATCGGTCCCTTTCTCTTAACGCTGCTTTTCGTCGGATCGACTCGTTTCACGGAGAAGATCTCACTCTCGCGCTATCCCGAGTACGAACTCTTCCAACGCTCGACCTCGGCGATCGTACCGTGGTTCGCGCACAGCGTCGCCATCGTGCAGGTATCCGAGACCCAGTAGTTCAGGCCAGAGATCCACTCGATTGAGCTGCTGTTCGAGGTGAACCGGTCGAGCAGTCCACTCCGTGCGCATCTGTACACTCACAGTGTGCAGCCGCAGAAGATCATTCTTTATTACGGTTTCACTCCGCTCAACGATCCCGAGGCCATTCGACTGTGGCAGCGAACGCTCTGCGAAAAGCTCTCGCTCAAGGGTCGGATACTCGTTTCGCACCACGGCATCAACGGCACGCTCGGCGGCGATCTCGACGATTTGCGGCGTTATATCGCCGCCACCAAAGAGTTCCCTGGTTTCAAGGGAATCGACTTCAAGTGGTCCGAAGGATCGGCCGCCGACTTCCCTCGTCTCCGGGTTCGCGTTCGTGACGAGATCGTCTCTTTTGGCGCCTCCGAAGAGCTGGAGGTCGACCAGTGCGGCGTCGTCGGGAGCGCCGTCCATCTCAAACCCGAGGAGATCCACGAGTTGGTCGATCGGCGCGGCGACGACGTCGTCTTCTTTGACGCGCGGAATGCCTTCGAGGCCGAGATCGGTCGTTTCAAGAACGCCGTGGTCCCCCACGTGCGCGCGACGCGCGACTTCGCGTCCGTCCTCGACAGCGGTCGCTACGACGAACTAAAGCAGAAGGCCGTCGTCACGTACTGCACCGGCGGCGTGCGGTGCGAGGTCCTCTCAGCACTCATGACTCGACGGGGATTCGAGGAGGTCTATCAAATTGACGGCGGCATCGTGCGCTATGGCGAAACCTATGGCGACGACGGACTCTGGGAGGGATCGCTGTATCTCTTCGACGCTCGGATGCATCACGAATTCAGCGACCACTCGAAAGTGATCGGTGAGTGCGAACGATGTGGCGCGCCCACCAGTCAGTTTCACAACTGCGCGAATCTGGCCTGTCGCAAACTGATTCTTCTCTGCGGCGAGTGCGAAGGGGACAACGTCGCCACGGCGTGCGCACCGCATCATCGCAACAACGATGTGGTTGAGGTTGCGTCGAATTCGCAGTTCTGACTACGGCCGAGAAATGAAATCCCGCGGCGAGCTACGTCCGCCGGGGGATTCATGACAAGTAGTTACGTCAGCGATACGAACTAGTGATTGTGGTGACCGAAGGACTTTCCGTGGCCATGGCCGGATCCCTGGTTGTTACCTTGGGTGTCCCCGTGGTCGTCTCCGTGCCCGGTTGAGACAAAGATGTTCACGGAGACGGCGTTGAGCGTGCCCGCGGTCGTGCCCGGAAGGCCGACGGCGCTGATTTTGGCTCCCATCACAACGGCGATGGCCGAGGAGGGCGCGCCACCCGAGGTGTAGGTCGTGGTCCCGGAAGTGTCAACCGTGGTGATGCTCGAGTGGAAGCCGGTGATGGTGATCACGCCGGGGACGACCGCGGTGACGGTGCCCATGACGTGCACCAGGCAGATGGTGACCTTGGTCACGGTCTGGGGGGTGGTCGGAGTGAGCTCGAGCTTCACGTTTTCGCCGATCGCGAGGTCACCGACGACACCGGCGGTGGAGCCTTCGAAGTAGGTGGTCGTGCCCGGGACCGTGGTGTAGGTCGTCGAGACGCCTTCGTCCATCAAGGTGATCGAATTGGTGGTCGGGCTGTTGAGCGCGGTCACGACGCCGCTGGCGTCGTTCCCATGATGACCGTGGTCACGAGAGTTAATGCTGGAATGATCGCGTGAGTGCGATCGCTGTCCCGCGAGGGCTACTCCTGCAGTACCGAGCGCGAATGCCACGCACACGACCGCGGAGGTCGCCACGCGAATGAGACTTGACTTGGTTGTAAACATGAATTGCCCCTTCGACATAACCACCGAGTGTGGGTGCGAACTTCTCAAGTATCGTTCCCCAATCTGTGAATACTCTGTGAGGCCACTGTGGATTCACACAACTCAGCTTCGTCCACGTGTCATCAACTTTTGACAAACATCGTCACCATCTCGCAACATTTCTCGAACGCCGTGATCATGCGCGGCGCGCGTACTGCCTTATTCACCACTGTCAAACGCAGTGTTGGCAGGCATTCTTCATCACTGCGCGGGCGGACGTTCGGTCGTTGAGTGAAACAATCTATTTTGTCTAGAAACGAGGATTCCGATGTCACTGGACGGGGTAACGGACTCGAGTGCCAACGTTGCAGCGACGTTGCGCCTCCGATCGCCACATCCGACAATCGACCCCGACGCCCGTCGGTCCGTACGACGTCCCGTACAACTCATTCGCGCGACGTTTTAACGAAAATATTGGGCGGTCATCTCGCTCATCGCGTTGTACGTGGGTACCTCGTGCTGCCCGTGTGGTTCGTCCCTTGCGGAAGGTTCGGTTCCGGACATCGCTAACTTTCGAGCAGTCCCGCGGGAACACCGTCGAGTGAGCGCAGTATGGCGAGGGCCAACTCACGCGCCGACTCGGCGTTCAGCTCGAGTCCCACTCTTGAACTGGCTCCGAGTGCGGGATTGATAACGTCCACCATCAAGGCGTGGCCCGCGCCGAAGTGCACCGGGTGGTCGTAATAGACCGTGGCGTCAGTGGCGCGGAACCATCCGTTGGCGCCCTTGGCGCTCCCGGTCACCGAAATTCTTTCAGCTTCGTACGTGCACATGACGACCTACTTCGCGCTCGAGAGGTGCTGTCCGTAGAAATTCCAGATCTCACCCCACGCTTCGGTCGCCACCTCGGGTCGATAGGACGGGCGATCGACGGCGAAGAAGGCGTGTCCGGCGCCCTCGTATTCGTGGAACGTGAAATCCTTGGCGTGTTGAGTCAGCAGTTCTCGAAGTGTCTCGGTCTGTTCGGGTGACGGATACTGATCATCGGCCCCGAAAAGGCCCAGGAGCGGACACGAGAGGTCGGGCAGGCGATCCACGATCGACGTCATCGTGCTATCGGGCCGACTCATGACCACGAAGGCGCCGTAACAGTCGACGGCGGCGTCGAGGTCGAGACTGCACGCCGCCAGCACCGACTGTCGTCCCCCGGAGCAGTAACCGATGACGCCGACCCTCTGATTCGAATTCGGCAACGCGCGCAGGTGCGCCGCAGCCGCTCCGACGTCACCGACGAGTTGATCGTCCGGCACTCCACCGCGCGCATGGGCGGCGGCCGCCGCGTCGTCGGAGCTCGCGCCGGGTGACTCGCGAGAGTAGAGATTCACGCAGATCGCGTTGTAGCCGTTCGCCGCGAACTTGCGGACAATCTCCTTGGTCGCTTCGTCGTAACCCGGGAAGTGGTGGATGACGACGACGCCTCCGGCCTGCTCTTCTTCCGTGGTCGCGAGGTACGCCTCGACCGATTGATCGTCGTAGGAATTGAAGTGAATCGTTCTGGCTTGCAGGTTTGAGGTCATGGAACACCGCTTTCTGTGGAATTTTCATCACATTGTAGATTTTCGTCATGGCACAACGCGACGTTCATTTTCCAGACCGGTTTTCTTGGGGCACCTCGACGTCGGGGTATCAGACCGAAGGTGGAGGCACCAATACCGACTGGTCGCGCTACGAACGGGCCGAAGGCACGCACTGCGCCGAAGAGTGCGGCGACGCCTGTGATTCGTGGAACCGCTACGAACAGGACCTCGACCTGATCGTCGAATTGGGACTGAACTCCTACCGGCTTTCCGTCGAATGGGCGCGGATCGAGCCGCAACGCGGGGTGATCGACTCCGAGGCCTTGGCGCACTATCGACGAATGCTCGAAGCCTGCCACGCCCGATCGATTCTGCCGGTCATCACGCTCCACCATTTCACGCTGCCCTTGTGGGTCGCCGACCTCGGCGGCTTCGAATGCCCCGAGATCGCCTCGCTCATGGGGAACTACGCGCGAGTCGTCGGCGACGCACTGGGCGATCTGATCGGCATTGCCTGCACCGTGAACGAGCCCAACATCGTCGCGTTGATGGGCTATCTCCTCGGCGCTTTCCCGCCCGCGCAGAGCGATTGGCAACGATTCTCCACCGTCAACGTGGCGATGCGCGCGTGTCACGTCGCGATGCGTGACGCGCTTCGCTCCCTCCCGGGCCACTACCCGATCGGCATGCCCCTGTCCATGAACGAGTACGAGGCGCTGCCCGGGGGTGAGGATCTGGTCAATTCAATCCGCCACGAGATGGAAGACGAATATCTTCGCGCCGTCGGTGACGACGACTACCTCGGCGTGCAGTGCTACACCAAGATCATCATTGGCCCCGACGGCCGGATCACCAACCCCGAGGGTGAGCTCACCGAGATGGGCTATCTCTTCTGGCCCGAGAGCGTGGAATACACGATTCGCCGCGCCGCCTCGATGGTGGACATTCCGATCATCATGACCGAGAACGGAATCGGGACCGACGACGACGAGCAACGGATCCGCTACCTCACCGGCGCTCTGGCCGGACTATCCAACGTGCTCGACGACGGCATCGACGTTCGCGGTTATTTTCAGTGGTCACTCCTGGACAACTTCGAATGGACCTTCGGCTACCGACCGAAGTTCGGCATCGTCGCCGTCGATCGCACGACGTTTGCGCGCACTCCCAAACCTTCGGCCACTTGGTACGCCGAAGCGACGAGAAAGTTCACCACCACTCGCTAGTTCGGTCACGATTTCGACACGCACGGGTCGTAGGCGGTCGATAAAGTGACCTCATATTCTGTTGAATTGAACAGTTCGCTCAGAAGGAGCAATAGATGACCGACGTACGACCCCGATACGAACTCGTCGGTCTGGACTGCCCGGATCCCGTGGCGCTGGCCGCTTTCTACTCACGACTCACCGGTCTCGAGGTGGAGCCCCTCGGCGAGCTCAAGCCCGAAGAGGTCGAATGGATCGAACTCGACAACGGCCCACACCCGACGATCGCGTTCCAGAAGGTGCCGAACTATGTGGCGCCCACCTGGCCCACGGGAGCGATCCCGCAACAGCTCCACCTGGACTTTCTCGTCCCCGACCTCGACGCCGGTGAAGCGCACGCACTGTCGGTGGGCGCAACGAAGCACGAGTACCAGCCGGGCACGACCTTTAGGGTCTATCTCGACCCGGTGGGCCACCCGTTCTGTCTGGTTTTATCGAACGACTGACGTCACTCCGTTCGCGACACGCCTCGTTGACCCGGACTGGGTCAACTCATTATCCCGCTGGACGTGGAGGCGAGAACATGACTGTCCAGGAATCGCGTCATGAGTGCCGAACTCAATCTCCCGTAGTCCGGCGCGAGGTCGAAGGCGTGCTCGAGTCCGTCGAAGACGTGAAGTTCGGCGCGCGAACCGGCGTCGTTCAACGACTCGCACATGCGCACACTCTCCTTCCAGTCGACGCGCGCGTCGCGATTACCGGTCAAAAGTAGGGTCGGCGGGAACGTCGGACCGACATAGGTGAGCGGACTCATGGCGCGAAGGCGTTCGTCGGACATATCGTCGCCGAGCAAGTACCTCATACTGCGCGGAGAACCCTTGGAGCGGGCGTCGTCACTCAAGAAATCCATCGGCGCGTAGAACGCGATCGAGGCGGCTACGGGAAGCGGGCTGGTACCGGCCAGCAACAGCGAAAGACAGCCTCCGGCCGAGTTGCCGGACACCGCCAACTTCGAGCTGGCGAGACCGAGCGATTGTGCTTCACCATGAAAGTAATCGAACGCCGTGTGGACGTCGTCGATCGCGGCGGGCCACAGCGCCTCGCCGGCGAGGCGGTACTCGCACGCGAGCGAGGTGTAACCAGCTCGGCCGAGCGCGATGCCGTAGCCGGCGAGTTGGCGACGGTCGCCTTCGACGAAGCCGCCGCCGTAGATGAGCAGCACGCCGCAGCCGTTGGGATTCGGCGGTCGGTACAGATCGGCGAGCAGGTCCCGTCCGCCGCCTTGGCCCACCTTGAGTGTTTCGACTTCGACTCGATCAGACATCGAGTTTCCTTTCTGGTCGCGTGTCGCCGAGCCTATCGACGCCGTACAGAGTTGACTAAACGCCAGTGACGTGGCCCTCGAAATAGAAGGTCGACACCAGATAGACTTACGATTCGCGTCTCGGGGTCTCGACCTTGGGAACACCGAGGACCTGTGGTGCAGCTCGGAGTGCACGCCGCCCTGTCAAGGCGGAGGTCGCGGGTTCAAATCCCGTCAGGTCCGCTCGACACCCGAAAGGGTGACGAGGAGGTCGAGTAGCTCAGTCGGTAGAGCGCGCGCCTGAAAAGCGTGAGGTCACCGGATCGACGCCGGTCTCGACCACCAGAACGGTCGCCCCACGGACTCCTCACGAGTTCTGTGGGGCGACCTTTTGTGTTGTGGTGACGTCAGCCGAGACCACACGCTGTCGAGAATGATGCCCGCTCGGCGTTTTCTGCCATGATCCGGCGGCGACCAGGTGACGTTTGAGACGCTGGATCGCCAACTGCTCATCGCCAATCGACGCCGGAACGAGTCCGAGCGGTTCGATGCGCGCGACGACCTTCGATCCCGTTACTCGCTGCACGAAGTAGGCACTGACGCGATTGCGGTGGCGATTTGACGTGGTCGAGGACCGGTAGAAGAACTGTTCGACTTCGGGGTCACGGGACATCGACATGCGCTGAAACTAGCGAGCGGCTGTCACACGGTAACGCGTGCAAGGATGCTCCTGGGAATCGGAGGGGAATGGACGACCTGCCATCAGTACAGACGCGCTTCGCGTCGCAGAAGTCGGACGTCGCGTGGCCGACGCTCGAGTGGCCCCGGGGCGAGTCCGCGAACCAGGACGAGCTCGACGCCGTGGTCGACGAGATGTTCACCGACGAGAAATTAGCGATCACCAACGCCGTCGTAGTCGTGCAGGGAGGGCGGGTCCTCAGCGAACGCTACGGGGGTGAGCAGTTCTACTTCGACCGACCCGCCGAGCCGATCACGCGTGACAGTCAACTCCTCTCGTGGTCGATGGCGAAGTCGATCCTGCACATGATCGTCGGCACCCTGGTCGACGAAGGTCGCTTGAATCCCGATCAGCTCGCGCCGGTTCCGGAGTGGAGCGACGAAGCCGATCCTCGCCATCAGATACAGGTACGCGACCTCCTGGCCATGCGCGACGGCCTCGCCTTCGTCGAGGAGTACGAAATCGGGCAAACCAGTCACGTTCTTGAAATGCTCTACGGCGAAGGCAAGGATGACATGGCGGCCTTCACCGCCGCGTTGCCCCTCGCGCATGAACCCGGTACGTTCTTCAACTACTCGAGCGGCACTACGAACATACTGAGTCGAATCGTCGCCGACCTCGTCGGCTACGGCGACGACTATCGCTCGTACCTCGAACGTCGCTTGTTCGATCCGATCGGGATGACCAGCGCCGTCGCCACCTTCGACACGAGCGGCGTCTTCGTGGCGTCGAGCTTCGTGCACGCGCGCGCCCTCGACTTCGCGAAGTTCGGACTGCTCTATTTGCGCGGAGGTGAGTGGGAAGGACAGCAACTCATCTCGCGCGAGTGGGCCGCCACCGCTCAGGTGCCCTTAAGCGTCGAAGCCTCCACTGGTCTCCTTTACTCCTGGAATTGGTGGGTGAGCGGCGACGAGTACGGCTCCTACTGGGCCAATGGCTACGAAGGGCAGATGATCTCGGTCGTGCCGGCGCTAGACGCGCTGATCGTGCGCTTCGGTCACACTCCCGAAGAGAACTATCTACCGCGAATGGCGTGGCGCGAGCGCGTGTTGGCCGTACTCGCGAAGTAACTATGACTCTTCGTTGGTGAATCCCAAGTCTTGAGACGTGAACAGTGCGTCGAAGGCGATGCCTTCTTCAGCCGCCATGGCCTCCACCGTGCCGCCGCGGTCGACCACCGCGAAGAGCAAGATCACTTCGGCGCCGTAGTCGCGCACGACGTGCGCCGCTTCGAGCAGACTCGTGCCGCGCGTGACGGTGTCTTCGGTGATCACGACCCGATCTCCCGGCTCGAGCACCCCGGCGATGCGTCCGCCCGCCCCGTGATCCTTCACTTCCTTACGGACACTGAAGGCGTTAAGGCTCCTCCCGCGAGTCGCGGCGACACCGGCCGTTATGAACGTCGCGCCGTCGGCGCCCATCGTCAGCCCGCCGATGGCCGTGGCCTCGTCAGGCAGTTTCTCCAGAATCAACGTGGCGAGGTCCACCATGACCTCTGGAGCGCAGATGGTCTTCTTGGAGTCGATGAACCACGTCGACGGGCGACCGGACTTCAAGACGAAGTCGCCTCGACGAACCGAGTGTTCCAGTAAATGTTGGCGAACTCGTTCGCGTGCGTCGCTCATGACAGCACCACCTCCCCGGTTCCGGACCTGACCGACCCGACCATCATCGCGGAGTTGCCATTGGCGCGCGCGAGCGACATCGCCGCGTCGGCGACACCTGCGTCGAGCGCGACCACCATGCCCAGTCCGCAGTTGAACACGCGCACCATCTCATCGGCGAGCACCCGACCGCGACGCTGAATCTCGAAGAAGATCTGCGGCGTCTCGAAGCTCTCCATATCGATGAGCGCGTCGAGATCGGAGGTCAGGATCCGGGCGACGTTGCCGACGATGCCGCCGCCGGTGATGTGCGCGCACGCGTGCACCGCGTCTCCGAGGTCGCTTCGAAGCGCCGTGATCGTCGGGGCGTAGATGACCGACGGCACGAGGAGCTCATCGCCGAGGCTGTGGTCCGCGCCGTCCCACGCCGGCGCGCTCAGATCACCGACGTTGTTCACGAGCACGCGCCGGGCCAACGAATAACCATTCGAGCGAAGTCCCGGCGACGCGAACCCCACCAAGACGTCACCTTCGCGAACCCGCTCGGGGCCGAGCTCCTCGCCCCGTTCAACCACGCCGACGGCGAATCCGGCGACGTCGAGGTCATCGGGCGCCATTACCCCGGCGTGTTCGGCGGTCTCGCCACCGAGCAGGGCCGTGTGCGCGATTCGACAACCCTCGGCGATACCGGCCACCAATTCCTCGAGGCGCGCCGGCTCCAGCTTGCCGACGGCGACGTAGTCCAGAAGAAAGAGGGGCTCGGCGCCCACGCAGGCGAGGTCGTCGACCAACATCGCGACCAGGTCGATGCCGACCGTGTCGTAACGCCCGACCTGCCGTGCGACGTCCAGCTTCGTGCCGACGCCGTCGGCCGAGGCCACCAACACCGGCGAGGTGTACTTCGACGTGTCGAGGGCGAAGAGCCCGCCGAATCCGCCGATGCCCCCCAGCACTTCCGGTCGCGAGGTGCTCGCCACGATGCCCTTGATCCGCTCGACCGCCGCGTCACCGGCAGCGATCGACACACCCGAAGCGGCGTAAGTCGCGCCGTTGACGGGCTGTTCGAGCAGTCGACTCACCAGCGGCTGCCCGCCGTTCCCAACACGACCGGTGTTGGCGCGGGGTATGAGCCGGTGAGACAGGCGTCGCAGCACTCACCGTCGAGTTGGATGGCGCGGCGCAGGTTCTCCAAAGAGATGAACTCGAGGGAGTCCGATCCGATGAACTCGTTCATCTCGGGAATCGAGTTGTTCGCCGCCAGCAGGTCGACGCGCGTGGGCGTGTCGATGCCGTAGTAGCAGGGGTTCATGAAGGGTGGGGACGAGATTCGCAGGTGCACTTCTTTCGCACCGGCGTCACGGAGCATCTTCACGATCTCGCGCGTAGTCGTGCCGCGCACGATGGAGTCGTCCACCACGATCAGTCGCTGACCCTCGATGTTCTCGCGCAGCGGATTCAGCTTGCGACGAACGGTCGCCGCGCGGAGGCTTTGATCCGGGGAGATGAACGTTCGTCCGATGTAGCGGTTCTTCACGAGCCCGTAGCCGAAGGGAATGCCCGACGCCTTGGCGAATCCCTCGGCGGCCGGAACGCCGGAGTCCGGCACGCCCATCACGATGTCGGCGTCGACCGAGGATTGGGCGGCGAGCAGCTCGCCCATGCGTCGACGCGTCGTGTGAACCTGGTGACCCATCAGGTAGGTGTCGGGACGGGCGAAGTAGACGAACTCGAAGATACAGAGTTTCTGT
The DNA here is from genome assembly GCA_003170315.1 of Acidimicrobiaceae bacterium. GTDB lineage: Bacteria > Actinomycetota > Acidimicrobiia > Acidimicrobiales > RAAP-2 > RAAP-2. The sequence goes on along the minus strand of PNAH01000025.1, from coordinate 9,582 downwards.
TTACCCGGGGCTGGATCGAGCAGCTGCACCGAAGTGAGTTCCCGGTTGGAGATCGTCACCATCTCGCCCGGCGCGATCTCACGAACGAACGTGGCGCCCACGACGTCCAGCGCCGGCGACTCCGAGGCGACGATCCACCCTTCGGGATTCGCTTCGTCACCGAAGCGTCCCAGACAGAGGGGACGAAAACCGTAGGGGTCGCGGACCGCGTGAATCTCTCCCGCCTCGAGGACCACCATCGAGTAGGCGCCCTCAGTACGCTCGAGAACGACACCAAGCGCCTTCGCCAGTGAGATGCCCGACTCCACCTCGCGCGCGAGCAGTTCGGCGACCAGGTCCGAATCCGAGAGCATCGAGGTGAACTG
>PNAH01000025.1:0-9209 GCA_003170315.1 Acidimicrobiaceae bacterium | reverse complement strand
GCGGCGGTCCAATTGGCCGATCCCGAGGTCGAATAACGAGTGTGACCGATGACGAAATCACCGGCCAGCGCGCGCAACGTCGTCTCGGCGAAGACGTGACTCACCAGTCCGTTGTCCTTCACCACGGTGATCTGGTGATTGTTGAAGGTCGCCATGCCGGCCGACTCTTGCCCACGGTGTTGGAGCGCGTAGAGCGCGTCGTAACAGAGATGCGAGGCGCTGCGTCCGGGTGCGACAATCCCGACGACGCCGCAGGCTTCTTTCACGCGCCCTCTTCGGTTCGAAATTTCATCTCAGAAGGCACTGAGACATTGTCGCACAGACGCTCACCCCCTATTGACCTCTGTAGCCTTCTGGGGTGCTAGATCTTCACACTCACTCCACGTTCTCCGACGGATCGGACACGCCCACGCGGTTGGCCGAAAAGGCACACGATCTGGGTATATCGGCGATCGCGCTGACCGACCACGACACGACGCTCAGTCACGGCGAAATGTCGGCGGCGTGCGCACGGCTCGGACTGGAGCTGGTGACCGGCGTGGAGGTCTCGTTGCGCGACACCGAGTTCCCCCGGGAGCGCGACGGCGTCGTGAAGCCGCGCAACGTCCACGTGCTGGCCTACTTCTTGCCCCTGGACGCCGAACACCCCCTCCAGAAGAAGCTGGCCTCGCTGCGCCATGACCGCGACAGTCGAAACCACCAACTGGTGAAGCTGCTCCAGGAGAAGGGCTTTGAGGACCTCTCCCTCGCCTACTTGACCGAAATGACCGGCAACGTGGACTCCATCGGCCGTCCGCACTTCGCCCGGGCCATGATCGACCTTCACCCCGAACTGCTCGGCGAGCAGAACGAGGACACCTGGAATCGAATCTTCGTCGAATGGCTCGGCGCCGACGGCGCCGCCTACGTCTCCAAGACGAGCATGCCCATCGAGGAGTTCGTGGACGCCGCCAAGGGCTCGGGCACCGTGTTCTCGATTGCCCACCCCTTGGTCAACTACGTGGACGAGATCAACCCGATTGCGATCGAGACGACCATGCCACTGGTGATGGCCTCGCTTAGCGAACGCGGTTTCGCGGGTGTCGAAGCGAACTACGGCGGTACGAGCGCCGGGATTCGGGCCCTCATGGTCAAACTCACCCGGGATGCCGGGATGATCCCGACCGGAGGATCGGACTATCACGGCACCTATAAGAGCGACGTTTTTCTGGGCTTCGGCCGAACCGGTGACCTGCGGGTGCCCGACGAGGTGCTCGACGAACTGAAAGCGGCGCGCTAAAGCACCGCGGCGAGCGACTCTTCGAGCGCGCCGCGTCGGCGCCCGGCAACCTCGTCGACGGTGAGCTCGATCGTCGATCCGATCCGCATTGTCCTACCGCCCACCGTGCCCAAGGGCACGACCGGTACACCGGCCACCGCAGCTCGGGCGATGAACGCCTCGACGTCATTGGTCGCCATGACGAAACGACCCGGAAATTCGGCGAACAGCTCGGCGTGGCTCTCGAGTTCGACGATCTCGACGCCGAGCGCCGTGACGGCGACCATTTCGGCCAAGGCGACCGCGAGGCCGCCCCCGCCGACGTCGTGGACGGCCGTGACGTCACTGGATTTGCCCCCGCAGATCGAGGCGACTTCGCCGGCGACGAAATCGATGGCCGCGGCGAGGGTCTCGGCGTCGAAGTGCGGGACGTGGCCACCGCGACGACCGCGACGGGTCGCCCATCGCGTCCCCCCGAGCGGGAATCGGTAGTGCGAGTTGGCGTGACGGGTCCCTACGAGCACGACGACGTCGCCCATACGCCATTCCCAACCGGGCGGCGGCGCGACGAGCGATTCAAGGACGCCTAAGAGACCGACGACCGGTGTCGGATCGATGTCGTGTCCGCCGCTTTCGTTGTAGAGCGAGACGTTGCCACCGATGACGGGAAGCCCCAGGCCCACGCACGCCTCGCTCATCCCGTCGATGGCTTCCGAAAGCTGCCACATGACTTCGGGGTGTTCGGGATTACCGAAATTGAGACAGTTCACCACGGCCTTCGCCGTCGCTCCGACGCAGGCGAGATTGGCGACACTCTCGGCGACCGTGAGCGCGGTACCGGCGCGCGGGTCGAGCGCGCACCATCGGGGGTTGGAGTCAGTCGAAAGCGCGATACCGCGCTCCGAATACGGCAGGCCCGGTCCGGCGAGGCGCAACAGGGCGGCGTCGCGGCCGGGACCGACGACGGTATTGAGGAAGAGCTGCGAGTCGTACTGGCGATAGACCCACGCCGGGTCGACGAGCAGTTCCAGCAGGTCATCGTTCGGCGAGCCGACTGGTTCGTCGTCACTCGGGTCGTCGGCGACGATGGCGTCGAGGTCGGCCGGTCGCGCCATCGGCCGGTTGTACAGCGGTGCTTCGTCGGCCAACGAACCCGCCGGCACCTCGGCGAGAACCTCGCCGCCGAATCCCCGGCGGACTCGCAGCATGGCGACCGAGCGTCCGTTCGCGTCAATCGAAGGTGCGACGACGCGGCCGACGACCGTCGCCCGGATCTCCCACTTGGTGCACAGCGCGGCTACCGCGTCCCAGTTCTCGGGCGTGATAATGGCGAGCATCCGTTCCTGGCTCTCGGACGTCATAATCTCGAACGGCGCCATACCGGCCTCTCGGAGTGGGATCGCCGTCACGTCGACGTCCATGCCCACGCCGCCGCGCGCCGCGGTCTCGCTCGTCGCACAGACGATGCCCGCGCCGCCCAGGTCCTGGATGCCCACGACCAGTCCATCGTCGAGCAGAGCCAGACAGGCCTCGATCAGTCGCTTCTCCTCGTAGGGATCACCGACTTGCACGCTCGGCCGCTTGGCGTCGTCGAGCGACTCAGCGCCGTCGGCGCCGTCGAAACCGGCCGACGCCAATACCGACACGCCGCCAATCCCGTCACGCCCGGTCGAGGATCCGAGTAGGACCGCGAGGTTGCCAACGCCAGAGGCGACGCCGAGAACGAGTCGTTGGGTGGGCAACGCACCGCAGCACAACACGTTGACGAGAGGATTCGAGGCGTAACAGTCGTCGAAGGTCAGCTCGCCGCCGATCGTGGGCACGCCGACCGAGTTCCCGTAGCCCGAGATGCCTGACACCACGCCCTCGACCAACCATCGCTGACGCGCGTCGCTCAGCTCGCCGAAGAACAACGGGTCCATCACCGCCAGGGGCCGGGCGCCCATCGTGAACACGTCGCGCAAGATGCCGCCGACGCCGGTCGCCGCTCCCTGGTAGGGCTCGATGGCCGACGGGTGATTATGGCTTTCAATTCGAATCGCCACCGCGATGCCGTCACCCGCGTCGATGACGCCGGCGTTCTCTCCGGGCCCGACCAGCACGTGTGGCGCCTCGGTCGGGAGGCGACCCAGGTGGATGCGCGACGACTTATAAGAACAGTGTTCGCTCCACATCACGCCGTAGAGGGCCAATTCGAGTGAATTGGGCTCGCGACCAAGGACTTCGCGTATGCTTTCGAGTTCTGAATCGGTGAGTCCGAGCGCACGGTGAAGGGGCGCGGGGCTACTCACAACACCACACTACGGGGCAGGGACCGAGCCTCAATGCGCGAGTACGAATGGCGCGACCTTCACGCCCAGGAAACTTTCGAGCAGCACCATACCGTCAGCGCTGCCGAGCAGCGTCGACATCGCGCGCTCCGGATGGGGCATCAAACCAACCACGTTGCCAGAATTGTTCGCGACGCCCGCGATGTCGTCGCGCGAACCGTTGGGATTGTCTTTGTAGCGGAGCACGATCTGTCCGTTTCGCACGAGTTCGTCGTGGGTCTCGTCGTCACAGGTGTAGGAACCAGAGAAGTGGTTGATCGGCACGACGAGTTCTTGACCGATCGTCGCTCCCCGCGTCAGGACCGACGAGGTCGAGGAGACGACGAGCGTCGTCGGCTGACAGAGAAACGTCAGGCCGCGGTTTTTTTGCAACGCGCCGGGAAGCATTCCGGCCTCCACCAGGACCTGGAAACCGTTGCAGATACCGAGCACGGGACCACCGGTGGCGGCGAATCGCTCCACCGCTCCCATGACCGGCGAGAATCGAGCGAGAGCTCCGGGGCGCAAATAGTCGCCGTGGGCGAAGCCACCCGGAAGGATGACGCCGTCGATTCCGTCGAGGTCGGTGCGGGTGTGCCATACGAATTCGGCCTGATCTCCGAGTCGCGTCACGCCCGCGGCGGCGTCGTATTCGCAGTTGGAGCCGGGAAACACGACGACGCCAATTCGGGCCATGACTATCGTTCACCAATCCGCGCCAACGCGTCCTCGATCACCGGGTTGGAGAGAAGTCGCTCCGCGAGCGAGGTGGCTTTTTCGAGAGCGGCCTCTTCGCTCTCCGCCTCGACGTCGAATCGAAAGGACTTTCCGGCGTGGACGTTCGTGACGCCGGTGAAGCCGAGGGCCGGCAACGCGCGCTCGATGGTGGAGCCTTCGGGATCGGCAATGCCCTTGCGCAAGGTCACGTCGACGACGACGAAGTAGTTCATTGCGAAGCACCGTACCAGTCGTCAATCGAATGTCCGGTCACGCGCTGGTACGCGTCGAGGTAGCGAGTGGAGGTTGTCTCCACGACGTCGTCGGGGACCTTCGGTGGCGGAGGGGTTCGATCCCACGACTGCGATACGAGCCAATCACGAAAGGGCTGCTTGTCAAACGAGGGTGGCGTCTCACCGGATCGGACCTCGTCGGCCGGCCAGAGGCGCGACGAGTCGGGGGTGATCACCTCGTCACAGAGGACCAGTTCGCCGTCGACGAAGCCCAGTTCGAATTTGGTGTCGGCGAGGATCAGCCCTTTGGTCGCGAGCGCGGAGGCGGCGCGGTTAAAAAGGTCCAGGCACAGGGTTTGGGCGCGCTGCACTGGATCGGCGCCGACCAACAGGGCCGCCCGCTCGACACTGATGTTGACGTCGTGACCCGACGCGGCCTTGGTGGACGGCGTGAACATCGGTTCGGGAAAGGGGTCGGTGAGTTGGAGACCGGGAGGCACGATCATCTCGTGGACCGTTCCGCGCGCGACGTATTCGTCGTGGGCCTGACCAGCCAGCCGACCGCGCACGATGCACTCGAGAGGCAGCATGTCAGCTTTTCGAACGAGCATCGCGCGACCGTGCCACGGCGTGTGGCTGAGGAATCCCGGCACCGAGGTCTCGATGACCTTGGGATCGCAACTCACGAGTGACGACGGCACGGTGGCACCGAACTCTTGAATCCAGAAGTTCGTGATCCCGGTGAGCACTCGGCCCTTCTGGGGAATCGGCTCGGCCATGACCACGTCAAAGGCGCTGAGTCGATCGGACGCGACCATTAACAGGTGATGCTCGTCGATCTCGAAGAGGTCGCGCACCTTGCCGGTGTAGAGCGGCGTCAGGCCTAGTTCGCTCACGAGCGCCACACCAAGGCGTCGAGGAATCGGCCGCGGTGGGCGAGCAGGCGATCGGTGTCGAAGGCTCGGGCCAGTGCGTCACTGCTCAACGTCACCTCATCGTCGCTTTCCACGACCTCTCGGAAGTTGCGGCGCTCTTCGACCGCGCGACGGGCCGCCGATTGCACGACGCGATAAGCGTCGTCGCGTGACACGCCGAAATCAACGAGGGCCAACAGGACCGACTGGGAGAAGACGAGCCCCTGTGAACCGGTCGTGAGATTTTCGAGCGCCCGTTCAGGGTGCAACACGAGTCCGTCAGCGAGGCCGGTGGCCTTGCGCAACATGTACACCGTGAGCTGAAGGGCGTCGGGCAGCACGACACGTTCGACGCTGGAGTGCGAGATGTCGCGTTCGTGCCAGAGGGCGACGTCTTCCAAACCGGCCTGCAGGTATCCCCGAAGTACGCGACTAAGTCCGCACAGTCGCTCGGAGAGAACGGGATTGCGTTTGTGCGGCATCGCCGACGAACCTTTTTGGCCGGCGGCGAAGGGCTCTTCAGCCTCCCCAACTTCACTACGGGCCAAGTGACGCACTTCGAGGGCGAACGATTCGATCGCGGTCCCGAGTGACGCGCAGGCGTAGAGCACCTCGGCGTGTCGGTCGCGCGCGATCACCTGCGTGGCGGGAACGGCCACGAGTCCGAGACGCGAACAGACGTAGTCTTCGACGGCGGGGTCGATGTTGGAGAACGTGCCGACCGCACCGGACAGCTTGCCGACCGCGATCGACGTGCGCGCGTGCTGCGCGCGTTCGACGTCGCGTTGCACTTGCAAGGCGAACAGGGCGAACTTCGCGCCGAAGGTCGTCGGTTCGGCGTGCATGCCGTGGGTTCGACCGGTGATAGGAATGTCGATTGAGTCAACGGCGCGTCGAGTGAGGGCGTCACGCAACGCGGTCGCTTCGGTGATCACGATGTCCATTGCTTGGGTGAGATTGGAACAGAGCGCGGTATCCACGACGTCTGAGGACGTCAGACCGTAGTGAATCCACGCTCCTTCGGGCAGGCCAATTCGCGACTGCACGACGTCGACGAAAGCCGCCGTGTCGTGATTGGTGACCTGTTCGCGTTCGTCGACCTCGGCCACGAATTCGGCGTCGATGACTGGTCGGCGTTGACGCAACTCCGCCACCTCATTCTCCGGCAGTACACCGAGTTCGGCGAGGCCCTCGGCGGCCAGCAGTTCCACCTCGAGCATGGTGTCGAATCGATGTTCGTCGCTGAACAGTTCGGCCACGTCCTGGGGTGAATACCTCGGAATCATCGATCTCCTCTAGGCCACGGCCAGGGCGATGTCACTGCGCATCACCCTCCCTTCAAAGGTTATGAGCGCCGCGCCTTCGTAAGCGCGACGGCGCGCCTCGGCCAGGGTCGCCCCTACTCCGGTCACGGCGAGGACTCGCCCGCCCGCGGTGACGAAGTGTCCGTCGGCGTCCACCTGGGTGCCAGCGTGAAAGACCGTGACACCCTCCGTTGCCAACGCGAGCTGTCCGTCGTTGCCGAGACCGGCGATGACGTCGCCCCGGCGCGGAGACTGCGGGTAGCCGTGCGAGGCCAGTATCACCGTGACGGCGGCACCGGTCGCTTCGGGCAACGCGCCCTCGAGACGGCCTTCGCCGACGCGTAATAAGAGGTCGAAAAGGCCGTCTCCGTAGAGGGGCACCAGTACCTGCGTCTCGGGGTCGCCAAATCTCGCGTTGTACTCAAGGATCTTCGGACCCGCCGAGGTCATCATGATCCCGGCGTAGAGAACGCCGCGGTAATCGATGCCGCGGCGCGTCAGCTCTCGGATCGTCGGCGCCACGACGCGTTCCATAATCTCGTCGACTTCATTCGCTGACAGTGCCGTCATCGGCGCGTAGGCGCCCATCCCCCCGGTGTTGGCGCCGGTATCGCCGTCGCCGAGACGTTTGAAGTCCTGTGAGGGAACGAGTGCCGTCACGTTCACACCGTCACAGAGCACCATCAGCGAACACTCTGGGCCGTCCAGGCCCTCTTCGATCACCACGGTGCGTCCGGCAGCGCCGAAGGCGCGACCGCTCAATTTCTCACGAACGTCATTGGACGCCTCAACGAGGTCACCAGTCACCAACACGCCCTTGCCGGCCGCGAGTCCGTCGGTCTTGATCACATACGGCGGCGACATCGTGGCGAGGAACGCCAACGCCTCGTTCTCGTCGTCGAAGACGCCGTACGCGGCGGTCGGGACCTTCGCACTCGCGAGGAACTCCTTCAGGTACGCCTTCGAACCTTCGAGGCGGGCGCCGTCGGCGCCGGGGCCGACGACCGTCTTGCCCTGCGCACGCAGGAGATCGGCGAGACCGTCGACGACCGGCTGGTCGGGACCGATGACGAACAGTTCCGCGTCGAGCTCGGTCGAAGGTGTGTTAACGCAGGTGATGCCGTGGGCCGCGATACCCGGGTTCCCGGGCGTGACGACGACGTCGGCGCTCTTGGCGAGCGCCCACGCCAATGCGTGTTCGCGGGCGCCCGAGCCGATCACGACGCAGCGCCTCACGAGGGTCGAACGAATTGCTCTCGGCCCGGACCCACGCCCACCCCTGAGATGGTGACGCCCGTGGTCTGCTCCAGGAATTTGACGTAACGCTGGGCCGCGTCGGGAAGTTGCGCGTACTCGGTCGATTCGGTGATGTCGGTGTTCCAGCCGGGCAGTACCTCGTAGATCGGCGTCACCTCGTGCAGCACCGACTGGTGATACGGCGGATAGTCGTAGCGCACGCCGTTGGCCTCGTAGGCCACACAGACCTGGATCTCGTCCAGAGTGTCGAGGACGTCGAGTTTGGTGAGCGCAATTTCAGTGAGCGAGTTCAACCTCGCCGCCTGACGCGCCATCACGGCGTCGAACCAACCGACGCGTCGACGGCGTCCGGTGTTGGTGCCGAACTCGTGACCGCGATCAACCAGCAGCTCTCCGATTTCGCCGTCGACCTCGGTGGGGAAGGGTCCGGCGCCGACGCGCGTGACGTAGGCCTTGGCGATTCCCACGATGTCCGTGATGTCTCGCGGGCCGAGACCGGATCCGGTGCAAGCGCCGCCGGCGACGGGATTGGAGGACGTGACGAACGGATAGGTTCCGTGGTCGAGGTCGAGGAACGTCGCCTGCGCCCCCTCGAGCAAGATTCGCTCGCCGCGATCGAGCGCGTCGTGTACGACGGCCACGGTGTCGCCGATCATCGGGGCGAGTCGGGGCGAGTATTCGTCGAGGTACTTTTCGGCGATCGCCTTCGCGCTGATGGCCGGTCGGTTGTAGATCTTGGTGAGGATCAGATTCTTCTCTTGCAAAACGACGTCGAGCTTCTCGCGAAAGATCTTCGCGTCCAACAGGTCCTGAACGCGAAGTCCGACGCGCGATGACTTGTCGGCGTACGCGGGACCGATCCCTCGCTTCGTGGTACCGAGCGCGTTCTTACCGAGGAAGCGTTCGGTCAAACGGTCCAACTCCTGGTGGTAGGGCATTATCAGGTGCGCGTTGCCCGAGACGACGAGTCGAGAGACGTCGACGTGCTTGGCGCTCAAGGAGTCCAATTCTGCGAGCAGGACGGCGGGGTCCACCACGACCCCGTTGCCGATGACCGGCGTGATCGACGGATACAGCACACCCGACGGGACGAGCTGCAAAGCGAACGCTTCGCCATGGACGACAATTCGGTGACCGGCGTTGTGACCACCTTGGTAGCGCACCACCACGTCCATGTCACGGGACATGAGGTCGGTCAACTTCCCCTTACCTTCGTC
>PNAH01000004.1:254775-282666 GCA_003170315.1 Acidimicrobiaceae bacterium | reverse complement strand
CCCGGGATCCTCCGAACGGGTCCTTCGGAGCCTCGCCCGGGAAGTACCCCACGGGCTCTCGGCCGGCTCGGCCCAGGGTCGGTTTCGGGGTCTCGCCGGGCTACGGCCGGGGCGCTCGAGGAAAGTCCTCGGGGACCTCGGGGAAGTCCCCTTCGAGCTCGCCCGGGATCCCAAGCGGGTCCTTCGGAGCCTCGCCCGGGAAGTGCCCCACGGGCTCTGGGTCGGCTCGGCCCAGGGTCGGTTTCGGGGTCTCGCCGGGCTACGGCCGGGGCGCTCGAGAAGAGTCCTCGGGACCTCGGGGAAGTCCCCGTCGAGCTCGCCCGGGATCCCGCGAACGGGTCCGGCGGAGCCCTCGAAAGCGCCTCCGGCGCGACCTCGCAGTCCCCGGAACCAAAAGCCAGTGTTTTACAGGGTCCCCAAAGGGGTGCTCCGGTCCCATCAGGCTTTTCAAGAAGCGAACTCTGGAAGTGACCCGGACCACGGGCGCTGGGCCGGCTCCGCTGAGGGTCGGTTTCGGGGTCTCGCCGGGCTACGGCCGGGGTGCTCGGAAAGAGTCCTCGAGAAGAGTCCTAGGGGACCTCGGGGAAGTCCCCTTCGAGCTCGCCCGGGATCCTCCGAACGGGTCCTTCGGAGCCTCGCCCGGGAAGTGCCCCACGGGCTCTCGGCCGGCTCGGCCCAGGGTCGGTTTCGGGGTCTCGCCGGGCTACGGCCGGCGCGCTCGAGAAGAGTCCTCGGGGACCTCGGGGAAGTCCCCTTCGAGCTCGCCCGGGATCCTCCGAACGGGTCCGCCCGGGAAGTGCGCCAGGGGCCCTCGGCCGGCACGACCCAGGGTCGTTTTCGGAGGTGGCCCGGTGGCGGCCGGGACGCTCGAGGAGAGTCCTCGGGGACCTCGGGGAAGTCCCCTTCGAGCTCGCCCGGGATCCTTCGAACGGGTCTTTTGGAGCCTCGCCTGCGGCGCGACCTCGGGGAGGTCCCATTCTAGAAGTCCCCTCGGTGGCGCTGGCGTCGATGCCCAGGCCCGCGCCACTCACCGATGGCGCTAGGGCGTCGATTCCCCGGAGAGTGAGCGTATGTCCGGTAGTGCGGTCGACAGTGTCATTCTGGTCGTAGGTCTCGGCGGCGACCTCGATCGTATCGTCAGAAGGGACGTACGCTAAGTGGAAGGAAGCCTCCACAAGATCAGGTCGCCGCTGGGCGGGAGGATCCTCCCGCGCCAGACGACGATGAGAACGGGCCGTCGCCCGTCGCTCTGGCAGTGGCCGCTCGACCGGGCTCGGGCACTCTAGCCAAGGTAGTGACCCTTCACAGCGCGAAGCCGCCAGCGGGTTATTGGAGTCCTCCCCATTGAAGCCATGTGCGGAAGGACATATTTCAATACCAACGCCTGTCATGGCCCGCGCCCGTGAACGGGCCTCAGCCCCAAGACTTGCGAAGACCTATTCATTACGGCTCAACTTGCCAATCACAACGAATTGACAATGCACGAGCTTTATTGTAGAAATCAGTCTTGCAGGGGCTGAATTGGGGACTGTCAATGTCGATCACCAAAGATTCGTCGGACCCCGGCCCGCAAGCGACTTCGTCACGTTTTGACGTACCCCTTCAACCGTTCACCTTGCGTGACCTGTACGTGCGCGCCAGCATCTCCGGTAACTCGTTGGCCGCTGAACTCGGGCGCTACCTCAATATTGACGAAAGCACTTTTGCGCCATCCTCCAAAGGCAACTTTCCGTCGAAAATCTTCGATGACGAGACCAGTGTCCACGAACGGGCGCTCGCCGCGATACTTGAAGTAGTTACGACGAATTCCAAAGCGGCGATCGAATATGTCCGTGTCCCAGAACCGCAAGGTGGAGTTTCGGAATGGTGGGCGCGAATGCTGAGTGGAACAATTAATAACGCTCAGACGACCTTGACCGACTCAAAAACAGGTGAAGCCACGTGATCGAATCGCCTCACATTCCTCTGGCGTCCACCGGCTATTTGAGGAGCCATCAAACAGTCCTTTTTGGATTGAAGGCTCAATAGATCGCAAGGGCAACGGATCGTGGAGCATTTCCGAATCAAGTGCTTCACGATCCAATTCGGCCTACTGGTCGAGCAGATGACTTCGATAGCACAGGGTTGAAATAATCTGCTCGACCAGTTGCGTGACGTGAATCTCAGGGTTATCCCTATGACATCAAACGAGCATCGGATTGGTACCATGCTTCCACGAGTGGATTGAGGTCCATGATCGGTGCTACGTACTACTCAGTGGCGGCGACGGGCGATGAATGTTCGGTTCACCGATGAGATTGGGAGAGAACGTGATATCGACGCGAACGATTCGAACGGTTGCCATGACTGGACTGATCAGTATCGGGATCTTGACGAGTGGCGTGATCAACGCCGGCGGTGCCGGCGCCGCAGCCACGCCGAAATTAGTCGTGACGCCGTCTACAGGGTTGACGAATCATAAGACCGTGACCGTGTCGGGCACGGGCTTCAAGCCCAAGGACCAGGTGTACATCACGGAATGTCAGGCGAACGCCAAAGGCGAGGCGGGCTGTGACATCCTCACCGCTGTGCCAGTGAAGATCAGTACTAAGGGCGTACTGGTGAAGACGAAGTTCAAGGTCGTCACGGGCACGATCGGCAACGGCAAGTGCGGCACCGCAGCGTCGAACCTAAAGAAGTGCGCCGTGAGTGCGGGCAATGTCACCGGTGGGGACAGCGCAGTCTTCAAGATCGTCTTCGCCGCTCCCAAGAAGTAGTCGCTCTCTCGGCCGCCTCCCCATGGACCATTCGCCCTCGAAGTCAGGGAAGGACGTTGAGTCTCGGCGTACGAGGCTGTCGTTCGAAGCCATAAATTGGTCCGAGCATTTGATTTGACAGCATGGAGTAGACCGGTCCCACTCCAACGAAACGGGCCGGGGTTTTGAGTTACACGGGGACGAAAGGGGAGCATGATCGAGGACACTGACTCCCCGAACGTGCTCGAGCGCGAATCGCCTCCAGTACGCGACGTCATCGTCCGCGGTATTCGCGCCCACTTCAGTTTTGCCGCACTGCTCGCCATCCTCTTTCTGACGTTCCTCGATAACACGGTCGCCAGTGCGGTCCTCACCAGTGTGCAGGCGAAGCTTCACGCCAACGTGTCGCAACTCCAGTGGGTCGTCGGCGGCTACGCCCTGGCCTTCGCGAGCCTTATGTTGATGTTCGGCGCGCTCGGTGACAACTTCGGCCGCAAACGGTTGATGTTGATCGGCGTGGCGATCTTCTGCGGCGGATCGATCGTCTGTGCGATCTCGGTTAACCCTTCTGAACTCGTTATTGGTCGAATCATCATGGGCATCGGGGCCGCGGCCTCAGAGCCCGCGACGCTCTCGATGATCCGACACATCTACCCCGAGCACAAGGCCCGGGCGCGCGCCCTCGGCGCGTGGGCGGCGGTATCGGGGCTGGCACTCGCGATGGGACCGGTCATCGGCGGCATCCTGGTGGGCATCTGGTCGTGGCGCGCGGTCTTTTGGTTCAACTTGGTTTTCGGCGCGCTGGCCTTCATCGTCGCGGCCATTGCGTTGCCGGAAAGTGTCAACGCTCTGCGCAAGAGGGTTGACTTCGCCGGCTTCTTCTTCGCAGCAGTCATCCTCGGCACCGCGACCTTCGCGTGCATCCAGGGTGAATTGACCGGCTACGCGAGTGGCTGGGTCATCACCCTATTTATAGTCAGCTTTCTCACGATTCCGATTTTCTACTTGGCCGAGAAAACGGCCCAGAGCCCGATGCTCGAAATGGGTTTCTTCCGCCGCAAGTCCTTCACCGGTTCGGCGTTCATCGCCTTCGCCACCTTCTTTTCAATCTTCTCGATCTTCTTCTTCGTCGCGCTATACCTCGAGGTCGTCGCCTCGGTCAGTCCCTACGGCTTGGCCCTCGACTTTTTACCGTTGCTCGGCGGCATCGTGGTGGCGTCGCTCTTCACCGGCCGCTGGGTGGGGCAAATCGGTTCGCGCGTTCCGATGACCGTCGGTTGTCTCCTGGCCGGATTGGGCGTGCTCCTGACCTACGCCGCCATCGGCCCGCACGTCGGCGTCTCCACGCTCGGCTGGACGATGGGTATCGCCGGCATCGGTTTCGGCATCGTTATCGTTCCGGTGAACGCGACCGCCTTGTCGAGTCTTCCGGCCGCCAACTCGGGCATGGCCTCATCGGCGGTCAACACCAGCCGCGAGCTCGGTGCCGTCGCCGGCGTGGCGATCCTGGGATCGATCGTGAACGGACAACTCACGGTCAATCTGACCGCGCGGCTGATTCAGATCGGTATTCCGGCGACCTATCGACATTTGGTCATCACGGCCGTGACCACCGGTCAAACCGCTTCCGCGGAGGCGGGCCTCAATCCGGCGACTCGAAAAGCGTTCGCGGGAATCATCAAGAAGGTCGTCAATGCCGCCTACGGGGCGCTCACTCACGGACTCGACATCGCCCTCGTCGCCTCGGCGTTGCTACTGCTCGTCTCGGCCGCCGTGGCGTACACGACCGGCACGGCCGAGAAGCTGGCCATGGTCGAGCTCGTCGACGAGACGCCGGCGCCCGCGATTAGCTAATTAAATGTTCGTCGACCATGATCGGCGGTCGTCTCGGTTCGAGCAGTTCAATCGCCACCATCACCGAGAAGCCCACAAAAAAGATCGGCTCGATGAAGGAACCCAAACGGTCCGTCAGGTAGGCGACGCCGAGCAACGGATAGGCGATCAACCCCGCGGTCGCGATTACCTTGATAGTCCGCGCGACCCAATCACGGTGTTCGCGCGTCCTCTTCCACGCCATATATATGGCGGTCGTCATCGCGGCGAATTCGATGATGCCGGAAAAGACGTGGAGGTAGTGATGCAGGGGGAGTCGCAGATGCCATTCGGCGCTGCGACAGGCCGTGCTCAGTCCCTCGGGACAGGCGTAGGCGAAGTGGCCGCCGACGGTGCCCGCCGCCGCGAAGAGCAGCAGCCAGCGCCACTCCGCGCGCTTGCCCTCTGGACCCCAGGGACCGCGTACCACGAAGGCGACGAACATGACGATCCCGGCCGCGAGGTCGAAGTGCTGGAAGAGCGCAGCGTCGGGACGACCGGTCGCCTCTAAGTCGCTGAAGAACGCGTTGGTGCTAGTGAGCAAATTCGTCGCGACGACGACCCAGACCCACCAGTTGTAAAGGACGATGCCGACGAGACCGAGGAACTGAGCGAGGAAGAGTCGCGGGCTGTAGCGCTCTACGCGTCGATCAAAGTGGAACGAGCGCGAGCGCGCAGCGGACTGCGTGGCGTTCCCCTCGTCGCGACTCCCACTCACGGGTCTCCCGATGAATCCCTAGACGACGCTCAACGTGATCGGCACCGCGGCCAGGGCTTTGGAGACCGGGCAGTTGGCCTTAGCGTCTTCGGCGGCGGCCAAGAATCCGGCGGCGTCGAGGTTCTCGGCCTCACCCGACAGCGTGATGCGGATCTCGGTGATCCCGACGCCGGGCTGGAAGTCAACTTCGACCGAGGTGTTGAGCGAGATCGCGGGATTGCCGGTCTTCGCGAGACCGTTGGAGAGCGCCATCGAGAAGCACGACGCGTGGGCCGCGGCGATGAGCTCTTCGGGACTCGTGCGCCCGTCGGCCGACTCGGCCCTCGACGCCCACGTGATGGGAAACGTGCCAATGCCACTCGAGGTCATCTCGACCGTGCCCTCACCTTCGAGGAGCGTGCCCTCCCAGTGGGCTCGTGCGTTACGGGTTGTCGCCATTGGTCGTCCTTCACTCGTGACACCGGGTCCCTCCGCGGTGATCGGACTTCACCTTACCTACGGAACTGTCGCAGCCGGTCACTACTGTGACGGTCACGGCGAGCGCGCAACGGCATACGTCGGAGAGGGAATGGTGAGTGGTGGCGACACGCGTCTACTTCGAAGAAGGCAAGAGCTCGGTCTTCGCCGCGGCGATCGACTGGCCCGGGTGGTGTCGACGCGCGAAGTCGACCGACGGAGCGATCGAGGCTTTGCTGGAGTACCAAGACCGCTACGCCGTGGTTCTCTCGGCACCTTTCAAGCCGGGGAAATTGGTCGTCGTGGGCACGGTGGCGGGTAACACGACGACCGACTTCGGTGCGCCGGGCGTGGCCACGCCCTGGGACCCCGAGCCGATCACTCCGAACGACCTGAAACGCCAGGTCACGGTCATGGCGGACTGCTGGGCGTACTTCGACGGCGTGGTCGACGCCGCGCCCGCCGCGTTAACGAAGGGTCCGCGGGGTGGAGGACGTGACCGCGACGACATCGTCGCGCACGTCCAAGAGGCCGAGCGGCACTACTGTTCGAAACTCGGGACCCAAGTTCCTCCGCGAACTCCGTGGGTCGAACAACGTGCTGTGATCACCGAGGCGCTGCTCGCCGGTTCACCGGAGGGCGCCTGGCCGTCTCGGTATTCACTACGCCGCCTCGCGTGGCACGTCCTCGATCACGCGTGGGAGATCGAGGACAAGAGCGCGTAGCCCGCGACACCGACTAGTCCGCCGTCGCGACCGCGTCAGCTAACTGACAGATGGTCCTTCAAGATGTTCATCCGGCGCGTGAACTCGTCCTCGTCGATCTCGCCCTTGGCGAATCGCATCTTCAAGAGGTCCGAGGCGGCGCTGTCGGCCGACGGGGAACCGGCGGTGGTGGCCCCGTGCAGGTGATGATGCGTCTGCGCGTGGTCGAAGTGACGGATGATGAAGTACGCAATCGCGCCGACGAAGAGAAGAAATAGAAACATAATGATTACTAGCCCCAGTTGGAACCGCCGTTGAAAATCCGGCCATAAATCGGTCCTCCGGGACCGAAGGGACCGATGTGACCCGTCCTTTGAATTCCCAAGAGAAACCTCTTCCTTTGACCTCACTCAGAACTTACTGGTACTTATCGGGCCCTTTCACCACGGTTATGTCAAAAACCCTGAGGATTTAAGGGATTCTTACCGGTTCAGACCTTGACGTCCTCGGTCGCTTCCACCGCGAAGTGTGGAGTGATCCGGTCGAGCCACTTGGGGAAGTACCAGTTGGCGTTGCCGAAGAAGTGCATCAACGCCGGCACCAGCACCGTGCGAAGGATGAAGGCGTCCATCAGCACCGCGCCGCCGAGTCCGATGCCGAATTCGGCGATGATGCGCTGGCCCCCGAAGGCGAAGGAGAAGAAGACGCAGATCATGATCAACGCCGCGGCCGAGATGACGCGCCCGGTGTTGGCCTGACCGCGGTTGATGGCCTCTTCGTTGCTGCCGGTGTTGAGCCACTCTTCGTGCATGCGCGACACCAAGAAGACCTGGTAGTCCATCGAGAGCCCGAAGAGGATGGCGATCATGATCGTCGGCAGGAACGATTCGACCGGCCCCGTGCCGGCGTTCAACAACGAACTACCCCAACCCCACTGGAAGACGGCGACGACCAGTCCGAAGGAGGCCCCGGCCGCGAAGATGTTCATCGCGGCCGCGGTTAACGGGATGACGATGCTGCGAAAGGCCACCATTAAGAGCAGACACCCCAGCAGGACGATCACGCCGACGAACAACGGGATCTTAGACGTGAAGACCTGGGCGAAGTCGACGAATATCGCAGTGAGCCCACCGACGTAGATCGCGCTATGCGTCGTGTTCACGGCCGGAATGTAGTCGTTGCGAATCGTGGCGATCAGATTCTCCGTGACCTTCGAATCGGGACTGGTCTTGGGCACCACGTAGATGACCGCGACCTTGCCACTCTTGGAGATCTGGATCGGCGCCACCACGGCGACGTCCGGTTTGCCCTGCAACTTCTGATCGAGCGCCACCATGGTCGCCTCGTCCTTGGCGTTGTGGATCGAACCGACGACTTGCAGGGGACCATTAAATCCCGGACCGAAGCCCGTGGCGAGCAAGTCGTAAGCCTGCCGGGTGGTTGAGCTCGCCGGGTCGGTTCCCGCGTCGGAACTGCCGAGGTGCAGCGAGAAGAAGGGTACGCAGATGAATACGATGGCGACGAGGGCGACGAGCGAAAGCTTTCGCGGGTGCTTCGACACGGTGTTGGCCCAACGCTGCCATCCGGAATTGGTGATTGTCGGCTCGGGTCCGCTTTTGGCGAGCGAACGTCGCTCTCGACGGCTGAGGACGTGGTTTCCCTGGAAGCCGAGGAGGGCCGGCAACAACGTCAACGAGGCGAACATCGTGATGAGTACCGTCAGCGACGCGGCAATGGCGACGCCGTTCAAGAACGAGAGTTGCAAGACCAGCATGCCGAGCAGCGCGATGCACACCGTTGAGCCGGCGAAGAGTACGGCGCGACCCGAGGTGTTGATCGCCGTCACGATCGCGTCTTCTGGACTCAAGCCGCGTTTCAAGCCCTGTCGACATCGGGTCACGATGAAGAGCGCGTAGTCGATCCCCACACCAAGTCCGATGAGCGATCCGAGAATGGGCGCAAAGGTGGCGATGGAGAGTCCGTGACTGAGCAACGTCGTCGACGCGGTAGCGATGCCGACGGCAAAGAGCGCGACGCCCAGCGGCAGCAACATCGCGAAGAACGATCCGAAGGCGAGCACAAGGACGATGGCCGTGAGGATGAGTCCGTAGATCAGGTCCGGACTGCCCTTTTGCGAAGCGAGTTGTTCAAAGGCGTTACCGGCGAATTGGACGTCGAGCGACGCCGAGCGCGCGGTGATGCCGGCGTTCTCGACCGGCTGTACCTGGGCGGCCTTTAACTTGTAACCCTGCTTCGTGAAATAGACGACGGCGTAGGCGATCTTTCCGTTCGGACTGATCTGGAGCGATCCGCCGACGAAGGGCGAGACGACGCTGGCGACCGCAGGCACCTTCTCGACCTTCTTGACCATCGCGTTGATGGCTTTTTCGTGACTGGCGATCGTGCCGGTGCGGGCGCTAAAGACGATCTCGTCGACGTCACCGGACTTGCTCTTGAAACCGGACTGCAACAGTGACAGTGCGTGCGTCGAGTTCGTTCCCGGCAGAGTGAACGTGTTCGCGTACGCGGTGCCGAAGGTCTGGGAAAGAACGTTCATACCGAGGAAGAGGACGACCCAGACGGCGAGTATCAACCAGCGACGTCGAAAGGCAAAGCGGGCGAGCGACTTCATGAAGGCAGGTTCTCCTGATTGGGCCGAGGGGGGACCGAATAAAATAGTGACACTCTATTATTCGCAACACAACATTAGGGGAGATTGAGAATGGCGCCAGACGGCACGAGGCCGGCGCGTTTCGAGGGTCACGAGTACCCCCAGACTCTCCCCGAACCGGACGACATCCAAGTGGGCGCACTGGCGCCGTGGAGCACGTTGTCGGTCACGGAACGAACAGGGCTCACCCTTCAGCTCGTCGAATCGAGATTGCGTGCTGCGCTGCGCCACTTCGACAACTCGGTGCTTCCCGGTGATCCCAGCGCCACGGACGTGGCGGATATAGAAGGTCGACCGATCACCCGCCGGTCGGCGGTGCTCGCGGCGCTCTTCGAAGAAGATGGCGAGACACACCTGGTCTTGACCCGACGATCGTTCTCGATGCGCGAGCACCGAGGCGAGGTCGCACTCCCGGGGGGCCGCAGTGACGCCGGCGAATCGCCCACCGAGACGGCCCTTCGTGAGGCGCGCGAAGAGGTCGGCATTCGCGAGAGTTCGGTGCGCGTCGTCGGATGGCTCAGTCCCATCGTGACACTGGCGCTCGGGTCGGCGATTTGGCCGGTCATCGGGTTCTTGGACGGGCGACCGGAGATGGTGAGCGATCCCGCCGAAGTCGACCGCGCGTTCACGGTACCGCTCGCCGAACTGCTCGCCGAGGGGACGTTCCTCGAAGAGCGGTGGCGACGGGAACGGGCGCGGCCCGGTGCCGACGCCGACGGTTACTTCCCGATCTACTTCTACCGAGTGCCCGGCGACCTCATTTGGGGTGCGACCGCGCGCGTCGTGACCGAACTGCTCTGCGTCGTCACCGGGGTCGAATGGCCGGAGGCGAAGCGGGCCTGGCCTTAAATCCGTCCAGTAGATTATTCGTAACGCGATCCCTTTTTGGGGTTGTTTATTTCTCAGGCGGAGGTCACCATGGCAGAAGTAGAGATCGGCATCTATAAATCGGCGAGACAGGCCTACGGTTTCGACGACATCGCCATCGTGCCCTCGCGGCGCACGCGCGACCCCGAGGACGTGGACATCTCCTGGCAGATCGACGCCTACAAATTTGAGCTGCCGGTCCTCGGTTCGGCGATGGACGGCGCCATGTCGCCCGACACCGCCATCGCGCTCGGTCGCCTCGGCGGACTGGGCGTCTTGAACCTCGAGGGCCTCTGGACCCGATACGAGGACCCGATGCCGCTCTTCGATGAGATTCGCGAACTCGATGACGACAAGGCGACGGCGCGCATGCAACAGATGTACCTCGAGCCCATCAAGATCGAACTGGTCGCCCAGCGCATCACCGAGATGAAGGCGGCCGGCGTCACCACCTCGGCTTCGGTCACGCCGGCGCGCACCGACTGGATGGCCAAGACCATCCTGGAGGCCGGTCTCGACATTCTGGTGATCCAGGGGACCGTCGTGTCGGCCGAGCACGTCTCCAAGACCGTCGAGCCGCTGAACCTGAAGAAGTTCATCCGCGAATTCGAGTTGCCGGTGATTGTCGGCGGCTGCGCGAGCTATCAGGCCGCGTTGCACCTCATGCGTACCGGCGCGGCCGGCGTCCTCGTCGGCGTCGGACCGGGCAACGCCTGCACCTCGCGCGCGGTCCTCGGTATCGGCGTGCCGCAGGCCACGGCCATCGCCGACGTCGCCGGGGCGCGCATGCGTCACCTCGATGAGACGGGCGTGTACGTGCACGTCATCGCCGACGGCGGCATGAGCAAGGGCGGCGACATCGCCAAGGCCATCGCCTGCGGCGCCGACGCCGTCATGATCGGATCGCCCTTGACGAGCGCCGTCGAGGCGCCGGCCCGGGGATTCCACTGGGGCATGGCCACCTTCCATCCGACGCTGCCTCGCGGCACGCGCGTGCGCACCCAGGTGCGCGGCACCTTGAAAGAGGTCCTGCTCGGACCGGCGCACGAGAACGACGGACGGCTCAATCTCTTTGGCGCTCTGCGAACCTCGATGGCCACGTGCGGGTACGAGACGCTGAAGGAGTTCCAGAAAGCCGAGATCATGCTCGCGCCCTCACTCCAGACCGAAGGAAAGCAGATGCAGCGCTCCCAGGGCGTCGGCATGGGACATTGACCCAGAACGTTCTCGTCGTCGACTTCGGCGCCCAGTACGCCCAGCTCATCGCGCGGCGCGTGCGCGAAGCCCACGTGTATTCCGAAATCGTGCAGAGCACCATCAGCGCCGACGAAGTGCGCGCGAAGGCGCCGGCCGCGATCATCCTCTCCGGCGGACCGAAGTCGGTCTACGAAGTACCGGCGCCGTCGCTCGACCCGGCGATCTACGAACTCGGCATTCCCGTGCTCGGCATCTGTTACGGCGCGCAACTCATGGCCCAACAACTGGGTGGCGACGTCGCCAACACCGGCGTCGGGGAGTACGGGCGCACGACGATGACGCGCCACGGCCCATCGGTCTTGATGGACGAGTGGCCCGCGAGCGTGACGTGCTGGATGAGTCACGGCGACGCGATCTCGACACCACCCGAAGGCTTCGTGGTCACCGGTTCATCGCCCGAAGGTCCCGTAGCGGTAATGGAGGACGTCACGCGGCGACTGCACGCGGTGCAGTTCCACCCCGAGGTCGCCCACACCGAACGAGGCCAGGACCTGCTCGCGAACTTCTTGCATCACGTCGCCGAGATTCCGCCGACCTGGACGAACACCTCGATCATCGAAGACCAGGTCGCCGCGATCAAGAGGCAAGTCGGTGACGAGAAAGTACTGTGCGCGCTCTCGGGCGGCGTCGACTCAGCCGTCGCCGCCGCGCTGGTCACCAAAGCCGTCGGCAATCAACTCACCTGCGTCTTCGTCGACACCGGACTCATGCGCAAAGACGAGGGTGAGCAGATCGAAGAGACGTTCACCCGTCAGTTCGGCGTCGAGCTGATACACGTGAAGGCCCAGGACCGATTCTTCGACGCTCTCGCCGGGGTGATCGACCCCGAAGCGAAGCGCAAGATCATCGGCGAGCTCTTCATTCGCGAATTCGAGACCGTGGCGCGAGATCTCGGCAAGGGGGGTGACGGACCGAGGTTCTTGGTCCAGGGAACCCTGTACCCCGACGTCATCGAATCGGGTTCGGGACACGCCGCGAACATCAAGAGCCACCACAACGTCGGCGGTCTGCCCGAGGACCTCTCCTTCGACCTGGTCGAGCCGCTGCGCAACCTGTTCAAGGACGAGGTCCGCCACGTCGGCGAAGAGCTGGGACTGCCCGCAGAAATCGTCTGGCGTCAGCCGTTCCCCGGTCCGGGACTGGGCGTGCGCATCGTGGGCGAAGTGACGCGCGAACGCGCCGAGATCCTTCGCAACGCCGACTACGTCGTGGTCGACGAGATCAAGAAGGCCGGGCTGTACCGCGAGCTCTGGCAGAGTTTCGCGGTGTTACCGGCCGTGCGTACGGTGGGGGTCATGGGCGATGGCCGGACGTACGCGTACCCGATCATCATCCGCGCCGTCACCAGTGACGACGCCATGACCGCCGACTGGGCTCGACTGCCCTACGACGTCATCGAGAAGATCGCCAACCGGTTGATCCGAGAGGTCGACGGCGTGAATCGGGTCGCGTTGGACGTGACGAGCAAGCCACCGGGCACCATTGAGTGGGAGTGAGTCGCAACTCGTTCTCCGAGGCGTCACTCTGGGGAACTGACGCCGGTCAAGTCGAAGCGCGGCTGGACCCTGATTCGCTGCTCGAGGGACTGACCGCGCCGCAACGAGAAGCGGTCGTCCAACGCGGGGGACCGCTGCTGGTCATTGCGGGCGCTGGCTCGGGCAAGACCCGGGTGCTTACGAGGCGGATCGCGCACATCCTGGCCATGGGTGACGCGCGGCCGTGGGAGATCATGGCGATCACCTTCACCAACAAGGCGGCCGACGAGATGCGTCGTCGCGTCGTCGATCTGGTGGGGGCCGACGCGCGCGACATGTGGGTCTCGACCTTCCACTCCGCGTGCCTGCGGATGCTGCGCGCGCACGCTGACGTACTGGGCTATCAGCGCGGCTTCACGATCTATGACGCCGGCGACGCCGAGACCGCGGTCGAGCGCATCATGAAAGAACTCAACCTCGACACCAAGCGGCTCTCGCCGCGCAGCGTCGCGGCCGCGATCTCGGCGGCCAAGAACGAGATGCTCTCACCCGACGCCTACGCCGAAAGCGGTGACGGCAATCCGCACCATCGGCGCATCGCCGAGATCTACCACCTGTACACGGCGCGACTGATGCTGGCGAACGCCATGGACTTCGACGACCTGCTCTTGAACGCGGTCGCGATGCTGAAGAAGGACGACGAGATTCGCTCCAACTATCAGAACCGCTTCAAGTACTTGTTGGTCGACGAGTTTCAAGACACCAACGGCGTGCAGAACCAGTTGGTGATGATGCTCGCCGAGAAGCATCGCAACCTTTGCGTGGTCGGTGACTCCGACCAATCGATCTACCGCTTTCGTGCGGCCGACGTGCGCAACATCCTTCAATTCGAACAGCGCTTCCCGGACGCCTCGGTGATTCTGCTAGAACAGAACTTCCGTTCGACGCAGACGATCCTCGATGCCGCGAACGCGGTCATCTCGAAGAACGCCAGTCGGCACGCGAAGAACCTCTTCACCGACGACGTGCAGGGCGAGAAAATACGTCTGTACCGCGCCGGTGACGAATACGACGAGGGACGTTGGGTAGCGACCGAACTGCGTCGCCTGGCGACCGAGTCCAAACTCTCGTGGAATCAGATGGCCGTCTTCTACCGCACGAACGCGCAGAGTCGAGTGCTGGAAGAAGAGATGTTGCGCGCGTCAATTCCCTATCGCGTGATCTCCGGCATGCGTTTCTACGATCGCAAGGAGGTCAAGAACGCGCTGGCCTTCGCCCGGCTGATCGTGAACCCGCGCGACGAAGCCTCGGCTCGGCGCGTGATCAACGAGCCCAAACGCGGCATTGGTGAAGCGGCCCAAGCGAAACTCGGTATGTACGCCGCGGAACACGGTCTCTCCTTCGCCGAATCGACGCACTACGCCAAGGAGGCCGGCCTCACCGGCCGCGCCCTCGGGGGCGCGCAGAAATTCTCGTTCATGCTCGACGAACTTCGTGCCCTCGCGAACGACCTTGCCCCGCGCGAAGTCATCGACGCGATCGTGCGCGAGTCGGGCATGGGAGACGCGTTGCGCGCCGAGAACTCCGACGAGGCCTATTCGCGGTTGGAGAACCTGGGTGAGCTCGCGTCGGCCGCCAGCCAGTACGACACCTTGATGGACTTCGTCGAACGCATGGCGTTGGTGGCGGACTCCGACCAACTGGACGGAGGGGCCGGCGCGATATCGATGATGACGTTGCACGTGGCCAAGGGACTCGAGTACCCGGCCGTCGTGATCACCGGCCTCGAAGAGACGATCTTCCCGCATCGACGAGCCCTCTCGGACGACAACGAACTCGAGGAAGAACGTCGACTCTGTTACGTCGGTATCACGCGCGCCATGCGGCACTTGATCCTCACCCACGCCTGGAGTCGAACCATGTGGGGCCACCGTATGGACACGATAGCGAGTCGCTTTCTCCAAGAGATCCCGTCGGAGTTAGTGAATGACATCTCGGCCACTTTGCCGCTACGTCGAATTGACTACCGCGACGCGGATGGTTTCACTGGACGCGGCACTGAATTCACCGAGGGCCGAGCCTTCGGCACCGGGGCGGCACCACCGGTTCGCTCGACCGGGGCCGAGAAGCTCGGCCTGGACGTCGGTGACCGGGTCGTGCACGACCGCTTTGGACCGGGTGTCGTGACCAAGGTCGAGGGAACGGGTTCGCACGCGCGCGCCGCCGTTGACTTCGATGAGCACGGCACGAAGCAACTGGTCCTCGCCATGACGCCGCTGCATCGCGCGTAATTCCTGATTAAGAATCTCCATCCGCGAACTGAAAGAATGGCGCGCGATGGTGCCAGAATGAAGTTTCATGCCCTATAAGCGCCCGGCCTATCGACCACCGGCCGCGCCCCGACCACATTCGCACCGACTTCCCAGGGTGATCTATTGGCGCCGACGTTCGTTCGTGTTGCTGGTCTTGGCCGTGGTTATCACTCTGGGCTATTTCGCGGCCACACTGTTTTTCGCCCTCCTCAACCCCTCCTATGGCTCGAGCCTCTCGACCCGGGCCTCTCAGTGGGGCCGCCAGCACGGTCTGGCGAGCGTGGTGTCCTGGGCTGCCGGCGTGGCCTACCGCTGGGACCTGCCGACCAAGGGCGGCGCGCCGCCGGCCGGCTCCTTCGGCAGCGGTGCGATCACGCAGACGTTCAAGACGACCGTGGCGTTGGCGCCTCCGGTGAACATCGTCTCGCCGGCGAAGAAACCCCTCCCCGGTGAGGGCGTGTGGCACGTCGCCGGTCGATCGACCGCCAACGGTATCCCGACGATGTACGAGGCGTTCGTCCGGCCCGACGCCGTGCACTCGAGCGACGTCGTGGGCGTCGTGTGGATGGATACGAACCTGTTGACGGCGTTGTTGTACTCCGGTTCCCAGATCCCCGGGGGCGGTCCATTCCCGCACAGCGCGCCGATCAGTACCAGTCGCTCCAAGACGTTGGTCGCGGCGTTCAATTCCGGATTCCTCATGCAAAACGCCGACGGCGGATACTTCGCCAACGGCAAATCGTTCAAGAGGTTGCGCCAGGGAGCGGCCTCGGTGGTCATCTTCAAGAACGGTCGCATGACCGTGGCGAAGTGGGGTCGCGATGTGCTCATGACCAATCAGATCGCGTCGGTGCGCCAGAACCTGGACCTGATAGTCGACAACTCCAAAGCGGTTCACGGGCTACGGAACTCGAAGTCGACGAAGTGGGGCACGGGCATCTACCCGAACGACGACGTGTGGCGCTCGGGGCTCGGCATCACGAAGAGCGGGGCGTTGGTCTACGTGGGCGGGCCCAGCATGTCGCTCAGTGACCTCGCCAACGTGATGCTGCGCGCCGGCGTCGAAGAAGGGATGGAACTCGACTACGGCCTCGACTGGGTTCAGTTCTCGACCTTCACCGGCAAACCCGGCCAGGTGATCGGCGCCAGCAACGGGGAGAGCCTTCTGTTGTCGATGCCAGGTGCTCCGGACCGCTACTTCGGTTCGTTCTGGGCGCACGACTTCTTCGCTATGTCGCTTCGTGACAACGAACTGCGACGAACGGTCACGAACACTTCGACGACGACCACGCCCGGTTAGCGGTCGGCGACTTTTCGCCAGAGTGGCCTGGGGAGATGGCGCAGCATCGCGAAGGCGTAGCGCATGATCGGCGGACTCCAGATCACCCGGTCGTTCGTCGCCAGACCCTTCATCACGTAGCTCGCGACCTCTTCGGGGCCGGTCGTGAAGGGAACTGGCGCCTGGCCCTTCGTCATGCGGGTGCGCACGACGCCGGATCGAAGCAGTTGCAACGTGACGCCGGTCCCGTCCAAGGAGTCGGCCAAACCGTCGCAGAGCCGGTCGAGTCCGGCCTTGGCGCCGCCGTAGAGGTAGGCGTTGCGGCGAACGCGGATGGCGGCGACCGAGGACATCACCAGGATCCGTCCATGGCCCTGATCGACTAAACGACGACGGACTTCGGCCAGCGCCGCGACGGGCCAGGCGAAGTTCACGATCGCCACCTTCGCGGCGGCAGCGGCGTCATTCTCTTGGGCGAACTGGTCGCCGAGCAGTCCCACGGCGACGACCACGAGATCGACGTCGCTCCCGACCTTCTCGAAGGCTTCGGACACGACACGAGCGGCCTTGGTTACATCTTTGGCGTCGAATTTCACGGTGTCGGTCGTAGTGGCGCCGTAGTCCTTTGCCTCCTCGGCCGCTTCATCGAGGAGTTTCTGGTTGCGACCGCACAGGACGACCGTGTGGGCACGCGCCGCACAGAGCCGCTTGGTGAGCGCTCGGGCGATATCGGAACTTCCGCCGAGAACGACGACGCTCTGGGGCTGTCCGAAACTGTTTTCCATGGGTGCTGATTCCAATCAGTGCGAGATGCCGAACAGAATCGACCCCTCAATCTGTGACGCTACTAGTGCGAGTTTTATCGGGCGGAGGAAGCACCTGACTCAAAAGGGGCTCGTCGAATGTTCAATAAGATGGGCTTTCCATGAATCGCACGTACCGAGTCGTCGTCGCCAAGCCCGGACTCGACGGGCACGACCGCGGCGCCAAGGTCATCGCGCGAACGCTCCGTGACGCCGGTTTCGAAGTCGTCTACACCGGGCTGCACCAAACGCCCGAGCAGATCGTTCAGGCGGTCATTCAAGAAGACGCCGACGCCTTGGGGCTCTCGCTCCTCTCCGGTGCCCACCTCGTGCTGGTCCCAAGAGTGATCGATCTCCTCAAGTCCGAAGGCCGTGAGGACGTGTTGTTGTTGGTCGGCGGGATCATCCCCGACGACGACATCGCCGGACTCGAGGCGCTCGGAGTAGCTCGGGTCTTCACGCCGGGCGCGTCGCTCGCCGAGATCGGTTCGTGGCTCGAGTCGACGCTGGACGCTCGAGAGCACCTGCATTGAATCGATGTGATTGTCAACCGACAGTCCTTTAGTTGAAAGTAGAAGTTGATGGATCTGTTCGAATACCAGGGCAAGCAGTACTTCGCGCGCTACGGCATCGCCGTGTCGCCCGGTGACATCGCCGACACCGTTGACCAGGCCGTCGCGGTGGCCGAACGCGTGGGCTATCCCGTGGTGGTGAAGGCCCAGGTGAAGGTTGGTGGCCGCGGCAAAGCCGGCGGCGTGAAGCTGGCCCACGACGTGGATGAGGTGCGACTGCACGCCGGCAACATTCTCGGACTGGATATAAAAGGCCACGTCGTGCACCGACTCTGGGTCGAGCGCTCGAGTGACATCGCCAAGGAGTACTACGCCTCGTTCACGCTGGACCGCCAGAATAAGACGCACCTGGGCATGCTGAGCGCCCAAGGGGGCGTCGAGATCGAAGTGGTCGCCGAGGAGAATCCCGACGCCATCGCCTTCCTCGCCATCGACCCGGTACGCGGACTGGACGTGGAGACGGCTCGACGCTGGGTGAACGACGCCGAACTCGACGAAGCGGCGCGCGAACAGGCCGCCGAGCTATTGGTGAACCTCTACGAGTGCTACACCAAGGGTGACTGCGACCTCGCCGAGATCAACCCGCTGATTCTCACGCCGGATAATAAGGTGCACGCCCTCGACGCCAAGGTGACCCTGGACGAGAATGCCTCGTTCCGTCACCCGGAGTGGGAGGAGTTCCGAGCCGATGAGTTCGAGGATCCCCGAGAGAAGCTAGCGAAGGAGAAAGGCCTTAACTACATCGGCCTGGACGGCACGGTCGGTATCATCGCCAATGGCGCCGGCCTGGCGATGTCGACGCTCGACGTCGTCAACCAGGTCGGCGGCACGGCGGCCAACTTCTTGGATATCGGCGGCGGCGCCAACGCCGACGTGATGGCCTCGGCGCTCGAGGTGATCAACACCGACCCCAAGGTGAAAGCGATCTTCGTCAACATCTTCGGCGGCATCACTCGCGTCGACGAGGTGGCGAACGGCGTCTTAGAGGCGCTGTCGCGCGTCGAGATATCAACGCCCATCGTGTTGCGACTCGACGGGACGAACGCCCTGGAGGGGCGCGCAATCCTCGCGCCGCACCTGAACGATTCACTGATCACCGAACCCACGATGCTGGACGCCGCTCGCCGGGTCGTGTCCCTCGCGAACGCCTAAAGGAAGAGACATGAGTATTTTCGTTGACGAGAACACCAAGGTGATCGTCCAGGGACTCACCGGGGGACAGGGCCGCTTTCACGGACTGCGCAACCGCGACTACGGCACCAAGGTGGTCGGCGGCGTCACGCCCGGCAAGGGCGGGAGCGACGTCGACGGCGTCCCGGTCTTCAATACGGTGAAAGAGGCCGTTGCCGCGACCGGCGCCACCGCGTCCTTCGTCGTCGTGCCACCGAAGTTCGCCTCCGCGGCGATTCTCGAGGCAGCCGAAGGCGGGATCACCTTCATCGTCTGCATCACCGAAGGCATACCGGCCCAGGACGAGGCGATCACCTACAACCGGCTGGTCGAGGAGTTTCCCGGCGTGCGCCTGCTCGGTCCCAATTGCCCGGGCATCATCAGCCCCGGCAAGTGCAACATCGGTATCACCTCGGGGGACATCGCGTTGGCCGGTGGACCGGTCGGCATCGTGTCACGCTCGGGGACGCTCACCTACCAGGCCCTGTATGAGCTGAGCCAGCAAGGCATCGGTCAGACGACCTGCGTCGGCATCGGCGGCGACCCGGTGCCGGGGACGAATTTCATTGACTGTCTCGCCGCCTTCCAGGCCGACCCCGAGACGCTGGCCGTCATGATGATTGGAGAGATCGGCGGCTCGGAAGAGGAGCGCGCCGCCGAGTGGATCAAGACCAACATGACCAAGCCCGTCGTCTCCTACATCGCCGGCGTTACGGCGCCCGCGGGACGAAAGATGGGACACGCCGGCGCCATCATCTCGGGCTCGAAGGGCACGGCGCAGGCGAAGATGGACGCTCTGGCCGCAGCCGGCGTGTACGTCTGTTTGAACCCGACCGAGGCCGGCCAGAAAATGGGCGAGATCGTCAAGGCGCTGTAGAGGTTGGACGACGTTCGACTCTGCGTGCTGGTGTCCGGATCGGGCACCATCCTCGAAGCGATGGTGCGCGCCGGTCTCGAGGTGGCGCTGGTCGCGGCGGACCGTCGCTGTCGCGGCCTCGACGTCGCCTTCGGCGCCGGCATCGAGACGCTGCTCGTGTCGCGCGAGGAGTTCGGCGGCTTCGCTCCCACCTTTGACCGCGAGGGATTTACCGAAGAGCTCACGGAGGCATTGCGCAGTCGCGACATCGATCTGGTGGCGATGGCCGGCTTCGGCACGATCGTGACCCGGGGCTTCCACGTCGCCTATCCCGAACGGGTCCTCAATACCCACCCGAGTCTGCTGCCGGACTTCAAGGGCTGGCACGCCGTGGCCCAGGCGCTGGAATCGGGCGTCAGTGAAACCGGGTGCACGGTGCATATCGCGACCGAGGCGCTCGACGACGGTCCGATCCTCGCCCAGCGTCGCGTTCCGATCGAGCCCGACGACACCGAAGCGACGCTGCACGAGCGCATCAAACTCATCGAGCGCGAGTTGTATCCGCTGGTGGTCGGTAGGGTGATGGCGGCAATGCGCGAGGGCCGAGAACCTTCGTCCGTCGCGGGAACGCTGGAGGAATAGATGAGGGCGTTACTGAGCGTTTGGGACAAGACCGGACTCGTCGAACTCGCCACGGGACTGGCCGCGCACGGCGTCGAACTGGTGGCCTCCGGTGGCACGGCCGCGGTCTTGAGCGACGCGGGCATCGCGCACCTCGAGGTGGCCGACGTCACGGGCTTTCCCGAGATGCTCGACGGCCGCGTGAAGACCCTGCACCCTCGACTGCACGCCGGCATCCTGGCCGACCGCTCCAAGCCCGAGCACCTGGCGGCGCTCAAAGAACACGACATCACGGCGATCGACCTGGTGGTGAGCAACCTCTATCCGTTCTCGTCGGATCCGTCGATCGAACTGATCGACATTGGCGGGCCCTCGATGGTGCGCGCCGCGGCGAAGAACCACGAGCACGTCGGCGTGCTCACCAGTCCGAGTCAGTACGACGCGGCGCTCGAAGAGATCATGACGACCGGGACTTTGTCGGATGCGACGCGCCGCGCGTTGGCGAGAGCGGCCTTCGCGCACACCGCCGCCTACGACGCGCAGATCGTCGCGTGGTTCGATGTTGGCGGGATCAAGGCCTACGCCCCGACGGATATCGACAGTGTGGTCCCTCCGAGCCTGCACCTCACGCTCCAGCGCGCCGCCGTCGTGCGTTACGGCGAGAACCCTCACCAGATCGGCGCGCGCTACCGCTTCGCCGGTACGACGCCGTGGTGGGACGGCGTCACCCAACACGCCGGTTCGGCGCTGTCGTACCTGAACCTCTTCGACGCTGACGCGGCGTGGCGACTGGTGCACGAACTCGCAACCGATATTCCCGGCACGTGCGCCGTGGCGATCATCAAGCACGCCAACGCGTCGGGCGCGGCCGTCGGCGCCACGTTCACCGACGCGTTCCAAAAGGCGCTCGACGCCGACGCCCAGAGCGCCTTCGGTGGGATCATCGCCGTGGGCGGCCAACTCGACCGAGCGCTGGCTTCGCTCATCGCCGAAGGTCCGCAGGCCGACGTCATCATCGCCTCGTCAATCGATTCCGACGCGATCGACATTCTCGTGAAACGTCGAAAGGCCACGCGACTGCTCAGTGCGCCGTCACCCGAGCCGCTGGGTATCTCGGTCCGAACCTTCGGTGATACGGCGCTCGTGCAGAACGCCGACGAACTGCTCGTGCCGGTAGTTGAGTGGAAATGCGTCACGATCGCGACGCCGACCGAGCACCAACTGCAAGACCTCGCCATTGCCTGGCGCGTGTGCGCTCGAACGACGTCCAACGCCATCGTGATCGCTCGCGACGGCGTCGCCGTCGGCATCGGGGCCGGACAACAGTCGCGCGTCGTGGCGGCGGGCATCGCCACCACCAAGGCCGGCGACTTCGCGCGCGGCGCGGCCGCAGCGTCGGACGCCTTCTTTCCCTTCGCCGACGGACTCGAGTCCTTGACCAGCGCCGGCGTCACCTCGGTCGTCCAACCGGGCGGTTCGGTGCGCGACCAGGAGGTCATCGACGCGGCAAACGCCGCGAAGATCGTAATGATGCTCACCGGCGAGCGTCACTTTCGTCACTGAGGAGAGTTATGACGGCCCAACTACTTGACGGTGAACCCCTGGCCCAGCGAATCAAGATGGAGCTCGCCGAACGCGCGGCCCGATTGACGGCCAATGGACGAACCCCAGGTCTCGGGACGTTGCTCGTTGGCGACAACCCTTCGAGCGTGCGCTACGTCGAGATGAAGGTCGAGGAGTGCAAGGAGATCGGCGTGCAGTCTTTCGACGTGCACCTGCCCGCGAGCGCGACGCAGGCCGAGATCGAGGCGGTGGTCGATGCGTTCAACGCCAACCCCGACGTTCATTCGATCCTCGTGCAACTGCCGTTGCCCGACGGCATCGATGAGGAACAGGTCCTCTTTCGAGTCAATCCCGCCAAGGACGTCGACGGACTGCACCCGACGAATCTCGGACGCCTCGTGATGGGCGTTCCCGGTCCGTTGCCGTGCACACCGGCCGGCATCGTGGAGTTGCTGGCGGAGTATCAAGTGCCGGTCGAAGGCAAGCACGTCGTCATCATCGGGCGCGGACTCACGATCGGACGACCACTGGCGCTGCTGATGTCGATGCGACGACCGAATTGCAACGCCGCCGTGACCGTCGTGCACACCGGCGTCGACGACATGGCCGCGTTGACCCGGAGCGCGGACGTGGTCGTGTCGGCCGCTGGAGTGCCGGGCATCATCACCGCCGACATGGTGAAGTCCGGCTCGGCGGTCGTGGGCGCGGGGACGTCGTTCGCGGGGAAGAAACTCTTGAGCGACATCGCCGACGACGTTGCTGAGAAAGTTGCCTGGATAACGCCCCGGCTCGGTGGCGTGGGTCCCATGACCCGTGCCATGCTGTTACGCAACGCCGTCCTAGCCGCGGAGAAGGTGCGATGACTGAAACGACAGACGACAAGGGCCGCGAGTACAGCGAGCGGCCGTGGGGCAGCTACACGGTGCTCGACGACGAGATGTTCGACCACAAGGTGAAGCGCATCGTCGTCACGCCCGGCAAGCGCTTGAGCTATCAATTCCACGACAAGCGCGCCGAACATTGGTTCATCGTGAGCGGCCAGGCAACCGTCATCCTCGACGGTGTGGAGCACGACCTCGGTCCCGGAGCGAGCATCGACATCGCCATCGGTCAGGCGCACCGCTGCGAGAACTACGGCACGGTGCCGGTGGTCTTCATCGAGGTCCAGCACGGGAGTTACTTCGGCGAGGACGACATCGTGCGTCTCGAGGATGACTTCGGACGGGCGACCTAACTCGGTGCGCATTGACGAGCTGCTCGCGGCCGGCCCCACCCGATCATTTGAATTCTTTCCTCCGAAATCAGACGAGGAGAGCGCCATCCTCGCGGCTTCGCTCGAGGACATCCAACCGCTGGAGCCGTCGTTCGTCTCGGTGACCTACCGCGGGGGACGCGAGTCGCGTCAGCGCACCTACGACCTCGTCACGCAGATCGAGCACGACGGTTACGTGACCGCCATGGCGCACGTCATCTGCGTCGGCCACACTCGCGCCGAGATGCGCGACCTCTTGAAGAACTACGCCGAGGCCGGCGTGCAGAACATCATGGCGCTCGGCGGCGACATTCCGGATGATCCGTCGGCGGCGAACTCCGAGTTCGAGCACGCCATCGACCTCATAGCGTTGGCGCGCGAGATCGGCGACTTCTCGGTGGGCGTCGCCGCTCACCCCGACGGCCATCCACGTTCGCCGGACCGGGCCTCGGATCGACGATTCCTGGCTGAGAAGCTCGCGCTCGCTGATTTCGCCGTGACGCAGTTCTTCTTCGAAGTGAGTGAGTGGACGCGACTCGTCGGCGAACTCGCCGAACTCGGTGTCACCAAACCCGTCTTGCCGGGCATCATGCCGGTCACCACGATCAGCGGCATCGAGCGCATGAAGATTATGGGTGGGGTCGTGCCCGTCGCCCTCGTCGAGCGACTCGTCGCCGCGGAGCGGCTCGGCGGTCCACGAGAGGTGCGCGCCGAGGGCATCCGCGCCGCGATCACGCTGTGTCAGGAACTGTTGGACGATCACGCACCCGGATTGCACTTCTACACGCTCAATCGTTCGACCGCGACGAGCGAGATCTATCACGCATTGTTCGAATAGGTTTCAATCCGGTCACTGGGCGATTTCTCCAAAAAAGGGTGGTCAAGAATCGCCGTAGGATGGCCTTATGGCAGACAAAATCACACAAAACGCCGACGGCGAACTCAACGTCTCGGACAACCCAATCATCCCTTTCATCGAAGGCGACGGCATCGGCGTCGATATCTGGCCGGCGTCCAAGCTCGTCATGGACGCCGCCGCGAAGAAGTACGGCAAGACCATCGAATGGAAGGAAGTCCTAGCCGGTCAGAAGGCCTTCGACGAGACGGGCGAGTGGCTACCCGAGCAGACGGTCGCGGACTTTCGCGAGTACCTGATTGGCATCAAGGGGCCCTTGACCACGCCGATTGGTGAGGGCTTTCGCTCGCTCAATGTGGCGCTTCGCCAGATATTGGACTTGTACGTCTGCCTGCGACCCGTGCGCTGGTTCCAGGGCGTGCCCTCACCGGTGAAGCACCCCGAACTCGTCGACATGGTCATCTTTCGCGAGAACACCGAGGACGTCTACGCCGGTCTCGAGGTGGAGGCCGGATCGCCCGGGGCCGAGAAGTTGCGCAGCTTCTTGAAAGAGAGCTTCGGCTGGGAGATTCGTGAGATGAGCGCCCTCGGCGTGAAGCCGATCTCGAAGGAGGGCTCGGAGCGACTGATTCGCGCCGCTCTCGTCTACGCCTTGAAGCACCAGCGCAAATCGGTCACATTGGTGCACAAGGGCAACATCCAGAAGTTCACCGAAGGCGCGTTCATGAAGTGGGGCTATCAACTGGTGAAGGACGAGTTCGACGACGTGGCGGTCGGCTGGGACGACTGCAACGGTAAGCCCGGTTCGAAGCTTCTCGTGAAGGACGTCATCGCCGACATCGTCTTCCAGCAGTCGCTGCTTCGCCCCTCGGAGTTCGACGTCATCGCCACGATGAACCTCAACGGCGACTACCTCTCGGACGCCCTCGCGGCCCAGGTCGGAGGCATCGGCATCGCCCCGGGAGCCAACATCAACTACGTGACCGGTCACGGGATCTTCGAAGCGACCCACGGCACGGCGCCGAAGTACGCCGGCATGGACAAGGTCAATCCCGGCTCGGTCCTGCTGTCGGGAGTGTTGATGTTCGAGCACCTCGGTTGGACCGACGCCGCCAACGACATCGTTCGAGCGATGGAGGCGACAATTTCGGAGAAGATCGTCACCTACGACTTCGCGCGACTGATGGAAGGCGCCACCGAGGTGAAGTGCTCGGAGTTCGGCGCCGCGATCGCCGAGCGTCTCTAACGGAACTGGAGCAATCATGACCATCCCCGTCCACGTCACCGTGACCGGCGCCGCCGGTCAGATTGGCTACGCGCTGCTCTTTCGCATCGCGTCGGGTCAACTACTCGGTCCCGACACACCGATCGTCCTGCGATTGTTGGAGATCGAGCCGGCCATGAAGTCGCTCGAGGGCGTCGTCATGGAGCTCGACGACTGTGCCTTCCCGCTGCTCGCCGGTATCGAGGCGACCAGTGACCCCGATCACGCCTTCACCAACACGAACTGGGCGCTGCTGGTCGGCTCGATCCCACGCAAAGCCGGCATGGAGCGCGGCGACCTGTTGAAGGTGAACGGCGGCATCTTCAAACCGCAGGGCGAAGCCATCTCGAAGAACGCCGCGAGTGACGTGCGAATCCTCGTCGTTGGCAATCCCTGCAACACGAACTGTCTCATCGCTCGTTCCAACGCCGCGGACGTTCCCGACGATCGATGGTTCGCGATGACGCGACTTGACCAGAACCGGGCGGAGACCCAGTTGGCGAAGAGGGCCGGGGTTCCGGTGAAAGACGTCAAGAACGTCGCCATCTGGGGCAATCACTCCGCGACCCAGTTCCCGGACTTCGCGAACGCCACCATCAACGGCAAGAAGGCCACCGAGGCGATCAGTGACTTGGGCTGGCTGCAAGGTAAGTTCCTCACGACGGTGCAAAAGCGCGGCGCCGCGGTCATCGAGGCGCGCGGTCTCAGTTCCGCCGCCAGCGCCGCGAACGCCGCTATTGATACGGTCGCGAGTCTGGTGAGTGCGACGGCTAGTGACGACTGTGCGTCGGTCGCGGTCACCAGCCACGGAGAGTATGGCGTCCCGGAAGGACTCATCTTTGGATTCCCGGTCATGTCTGACGGCAACGGCTCGTGGAAGGTGAAGGAGAGTTTTCACTTCGACGACTTCGCCCAAGGCCGAATCAAGATCACGACCGACGAGTTGCTCTCCGAACGCGACGAGGTCAAGTCCCTCGGATTGACTTAGACGACAACCACGCTTTTCGTGACGTCGTAACTAGTATCAGGCGCCGTCTTAATTAATTGGGCGGGTTCGATTCGGTTGGATGAGATGGTGACGAAGCTGGCGGTGTCCCGTCAGCCAACGGCTGACGCTTGGGCTGGAACTCTGCTTCGAGGCCGGGAATCTCGTTGGCAATGTTGGGGTGCTCAAGGATGATGTGGTCGAGTTTCGCGTGCAGGGCGTGCAACCCGAGCGCTTTCCATAAAAGTCGGCGAAGAGGCGGCCACGCAATGACGGTGATGATTGCCGCGAGAATCACCCAAATCAGGGTGGCCACGATGTCACCGGGGATGCCCCCCGACCCTCCGGCCGGCCATACCCAGCGATCCCACCAAGTCATTGAGCACTCTCCTCAACGTGATCATTGTGCATCTTGTGTAGTTCTTCTCGGGTAAATCGCTTGCCCTGAATCTCGGGGTGGCAGTGCCGACAGACGCGGTACGTCGTCCCGGGGTCGGTCGGCGAGTGCTTGACGGTCAGTTCGTGATGACCAATGCGCCAACATCGTTGCGTGTGACAGTTGATCTTGCGATATCCGATCAACATGATGGTCAGGATTCCAAAGCCACCCGCGAAGCCGGACCAGAATCCGTACCATCCGCCGGTTTCGTTGAAAGTGCCGGTCCAGGACAGGAGGTGATGGAGGAACGAATCGAAACCGTGCATTAACTTCCCCAGTTCGTCATGCGGACAAGGTTAATCTCAGCCGCGCCGACGGCAACTGATGCCAAGGCGTGCGATCGTCACGTTCGTTGTCCGATGACTATGGCGACGAGTTATGTCCTACGTTGTAAACGCAGGTCCGTGAAATCAGCGAGTCCCACCGAGAACCGTTGCGGTGGCTCACACCCGAAAGAGATCTCCATGAAAGTCCCCATTCGCGCGAGCGTTGCACTCACGCTCCCCCTTGGTGGAGTGTCGTGAGCGCCAGCGCGGCCACGAGCTCTCTGGTAAAGATTGTCCAGGGCAATGCCTACGGCTTCAACGCGGTCACCGCCGTGGGTCGCTTCGGATTCAGTAGTCCGAAGGCGATCACCTATATCGGCGGGCGCGTCTGGGTCGCCAACAGCGGCACGAACTCGATGACGGAGATCTCGGCTGGCTAGAGCAGATGCGGTGGCCAGGCCTACGGCGCGTCGGCAACGTGCAGTCGCCGCGCCGCCACCGCGCTCACCCGAAAGAGCTGTTCGCGTACCGTTTGCGCGCCCGACCAGGAACGACTGTCCCACTCGCCCGCGAGCGAGTCGCCGGCGTAGAGCAGTTGGGCGAAGCGCAGACCTCGATACTTGGCGACCGCGATGAAGGCCGACGACTCCATGTCGACGACCGAACAGTGTTCGTCGATTCGTCGATTGACGCGCGAGCGCGTCTCACGAAAGAAGGCGTCGGTCGTCCAGGTGCGCCCGACGAAGTGCTCGATCCGGTGTTCGTCCAGTACCTCGCCCAGAACTCGAACACCGAGGGGATCGGCGTCGATGATCCGACTCGGCGCGGCGTAGTGAAAGCTCGTGCCTTCGTCACGCAAGGCCGACGCCACGACCATGACGTGACCGAGGTCGAGATC
>PNAH01000004.1:0-254742 GCA_003170315.1 Acidimicrobiaceae bacterium | reverse complement strand
TCGGAGAGGAATTCGTACACCGGATTGCGACCGATCTCACTGCGCAATACGTACCTTGTCTCGAGGACGCCTTCGTCGGCGAGTTGTTCGAGGAGATCATTGAAGAAGCACAGCACGGCGACCGGGGGGATTTGCGCCCCGTGACGATGGAGCATGTGGGCCTCGAGAACGCCGGGCTCGGCCAGATCGTCTTCGACGAGCGGCAGTTCCATGGCGAATCTACCGGGCGCTCGGGTGGGCTCGTTGCAGCCAACTGAGCAGCGGGACGATCGCGTTGATGTCACCGCGCACCTTGACGCGACCGTCGCGCAGGGCCGACGCGCTGTCGATGTCGCCGCCGGTCAGCGCGGACGCGTCGGCGAAGGAGAGGCGCACGATGGCGTCGGCCGCTAGGTGGTCACCCGATTCGACGCGCGCGCCATCGGGACCGAGGGTGAAGGTGATGGCGTGCGGACCGATCTTCGGAGCGTCGGGGAACTCGATCACGATGCGCACCGACGGCGCGCCGTTCTCGATCGGCACCGGTTCGGCCCTCTCCAGGGTTTCGTTGAGCTCCCGGAACCACTCGGTCGAGAGAAAGTCCGCCACGAACTAGGGGGCGGGCTGCACGGACGCCTCGGCGGCCGTCTTCTTGGTGCGTCGGCGAATCTTTCGACCGAGCCACGCGACCGGGTCGTAATCGGCGTCGACGACGCGCTCCTTCAACGGGATGATCGCGTTGTCGGTGATGTGAATGTGTTCGGGACAGACCTCGGTGCAGCACTTGGTGATGTTGCAGTAGCCCAGTCCCATCTCCTCTTTCAGGAGTTCGCGGCGGTCGTTGGTGTCGAGAGGGTGCATTTCGAGTTCGGCGTAGCGGATGAAGAATCGTGGCCCGGCGTAGTTCGCTTTGTTCTCTTCGTGGTCGCGAATGACGTGACAGACGTCTTGGCACAAGAAGCATTCAATGCACTTGCGGAACTCCTGCCCGCGCTCGACGTCCTGTTGAAACATGCGGTAGCCGCCTTCGGGCATCGGCGGCGGGAGCAGGGCCGGTACGCGCTTGGCCATCTCGAAGTTGAACGAGACGTCGGTCACGAGGTCACGGATGATGGGAAAGGCTTTCATCGGCGTCACGGTCACCGGACCCTCGGGCAGTTGGTCCATGCGCGTCATGCACATCAGGCGCGGCTTGCCGTTGATCTCGGCCGAGCACGATCCGCACTTGCCGGCCTTGCAGTTCCATCGACAGGCGAGGTCCGGTGCCTCGGTCGCTTGAATACGGTGAATGACGTCGAGGACGACCTCCCCTTCGTTCTGAGCGATCGTGTAGTTCTCGAAGTCACCGCCCGTTGCGTCACCGCGCCAGATTCGCATGGTCACGTCAGCCATCAGTACGCCTCCTCGAGTAGGGCCTTCAGTTCGTCTGGCATCGGCAGTAACGGCGACTCGGCCGCCGAGATCGGACTGTCCCAGTTGCCGCCTTCGTTCGAGATCGCGAAGTTGAATTTCGCAAACTCGGGGTCGGGGTTCGGGTAGTCCTCTCGAGTGTGGCCGCCGCGCGACTCCTTGCGCAGGCTCGCGGCGAGCGCTGTGGAGCGAGAGACGGTGAGCATCGACGGCAGGTCGGTCGCCAGATTCCAGCCGGGGTTGTAGGCGCGCCCACCCTTGACGGCGATGTTCTTCACGCGCTCTGCGAACACGTCGAGCTTGCCTTTCGCTTCCTCGAGTTCCGGACCGTTGCGGATGATGCCCACGAGCTCCTGCATCATCTCTTGAAGATCGTGTTGAATCGTGTACGGGTTCTCGCCCTCGTCGCGGTCGAAGGGGTCGAGCGCTTCCTTCACGGCCGCCTCGGCCTCTTCCATGTTGAACGACGTCGCGACGTCACCGGCTTCGATGTACTCCGCGGCGCCCTTGCCGGCGCGACGTCCGAAGACCACCAGATCGCTCAACGAATTGCCGCCGAGGCGGTTCGCGCCGTGCAGCCCGCCTGCCGCTTCACCGGCCGCGAAGAGACCCGGGACCGACGTGGCCGCGGTGTCGGCAACGACCTGGACGCCCCCCATGATGTAGTGACAGGTCGGGCCGATCTCCATGGGTTCTTTGGTGATATCGACGCCGGCCAGCTCCATGAACTGGTGGTACATCGACGGCAGACGGCGACGGATGTACTCCGGGGTCCGTCGCGAGGCGATGTCGAGGTAGACCCCGCCGTGGGGGCTGCCTCGTCCGGCCTTCACTTCGGTGTTGATCGCGCGCGCCACTTCGTCGCGGGGCAAGAGTTCGGCCGGGCGACGGCCGGCGGAATGGTCGTCGTACCATTTGTCGCCCTCCTCTTCCGTGTCGGCGGTCTCGGCTCGGAACATCTCGGGCACATAGTTGAACATGAAGCGCTTACCTTCGGAGTTGAGCAGGACTCCGCCGTCCCCGCGAACGCCCTCGGTCACGAGGAGCCCGCGCACGCTGAGCGGCCAGACCATGCCGGTCGGGTGGAACTGGATGCACTCCATGTCGATCAACTTGGCGCCGGCCCACAGGGCCATGGCGTGACCGTCGCCGGTGCCCTCCCACGAGTTCGACGTGAACTTCCAGGACTTGCCGACACCGCCGGTCGCGATTATGACCGTCTTGGCTTCGAACGTGACGAACTCTCCGGTGGCACGCCAGTAGGCGACGCACCCGGCGATCCGACCTCCGTCGTCGTGGACCAGTTTCAGAACCTTGCACTCCATGAAGACGTCGGTACCCATCGAGACGACTTTTTGCTGGAGCGTGCGGATCAACTCGAGGCCGGTGCGGTCGCCGACGTGGGCGAGACGTGCATAGCGGTGACCCCCGAAGTCGCGCTGCAGGATCTTGCCGTCCTTGGTCCGGTCGAAGAGCGCCCCCCACTGCTCGAGTTCCCAGACCCGGTCCGGTGACTCCTTGGCGTGCAACTCGGCCATGCGATTGTTGTTGAGGTATTTGCCGCCGCGCATGGTGTCACGAAAGTGCACCATCCAGTTGTCCTCTTCGGAGATGTTGCCCATCGCGGCCGCGATGCCGCCTTCGGCCATGACGGTGTGGGCCTTGCCGAGGAGCGACTTGGTGATGATGCCGACCTTGAGACCGCGCTGCTGCGCTTCGATCGCGGCCCGGAGTCCGGCGCCGCCGGCGCCGATGATGAGTACGTCGTACGCGTGGTGTTCGTAGGGGGAGTCGGTCACTCGTTGTCCTTCTAGAAGAGCTT
This sequence comes from Acidimicrobiaceae bacterium, assembly GCA_003170315.1. Taxonomy (GTDB): domain Bacteria; phylum Actinomycetota; class Acidimicrobiia; order Acidimicrobiales; family RAAP-2; genus RAAP-2. The sequence continues at coordinate 251,531 of PNAH01000004.1, read as the reverse complement.
GTAGTCGGTGATGGCGCCCGAAGCCACCAGGCGTACGTAGACGTCAGCGAAACCCACGACGAGGAGTGAGGCCCACGCGAGGTTCATGTGCTTCGCGTTCAGTGGCGTCAAAAACTTCCAGAATTGGTAACGGATCGGATGAGCTTTGAAACTCTTGACGTGTCCGCCGCAGAGGTGGCGACAGGCGTGACAACTCAAGGAGTACAGCCAGAGCAAGACAGCGTTCACACAGAGCACGATTGTGCCAACGCTGACCCCCCAACCGATTCCCGGCTCGCGGAAGGCTTCGACGGCGTCGACGGTCAAGAAAACGTTGAAGACGAGGCCGGCGTAGAAGAAGTAACGGTGAAGGTTTTGCATGACCAGCGGAAACCTGGTCTCGCCGCTGTACTTGCCGTGGGCGTCGGAGACCGCACAAGCCGGTGGCGACCACCAGAACGCTCGGTAGTAACTCCGTCGGTAGTAGTAACAGGTGAAACGGAAGCCCAACGGGAAAATCAGAATCAGTAGCGCCGGCGAGAGACGGAACCAATTAAGGGCAAATCCGGCCTTCGCCCCGGGCACGCAGACTCCGCCGATACACGGCGAATAGAACGGACTTATGAGGTCGCGACCCATGCTGGCCCCTACGAAGTAATACCGGTTCTGAAAGGCCGCCCAGGTCGAATAGACGATGAAAATGGTGAGGATGAATGTTATTACGAACGGCTGAACCCACCAGCGGTCCTTTCGCAGAGTCGGAACTTCGGGGCCACCACGGGTGCCACCCAGCACAACCTTTGTCGAACTCTCCACTGCCGTCACGCACTCTCCTTGATACAGGCCCACTTTCGAGCGCCTCGTCAATCTTAGGCAGCAATGGGACATGCTCCGAAATTGGAACGGCCGCGTGCGGGTGCTCGCCGGCGTACAAACTCGGCACATCTCGACAATCGATACGGAAGATTCTTTTGGCGTATGGGTCGGTGGTCGCTCCATCGCTACTAAAACGTTCCCTCCGCTCACCTCTGATAGCACGGAGGGATGATGTCGCTTCGACCACTCCGTCCAACTCAATTAGAGGCGTTGCTCGCGAAAGCTCGATTGGCGTCGCTCACGTACCAAGAGATTGGCGCCTCACGAGACAATGTTCTCCCGCCGGGCTATCACCACGTGCGAATGGAGGAACGAATCGGCGACGCCGACGCGTTCGAACGGGCCATCACCGGTCTTCGCACGTGGGTGGCGCACGACGGCGCGGGACTGCGGGTCTATCCCAAGGATCCGGTGGTGCCCAACGCCACGGTCGTCGCGGTGACCTCCATCGGACCGATGCAGATGGCGGCGCCGTGTCGAATTGTCGCCGTCTTCAAAGAACCCGACGCCTTCGGTTTCTTCTACGGCACCTTGCCCGGTCATCCCGAAAGAGGAGAGGAGAGCTTCGTGCTCGAGCGACGGAGTGACGCGACGTACTTCATGGTCCGCGCCTTCTCCCGACCGGTCGATCCCTTAGCTCGACTGTCGGGACCAATTGGTCGAGCGGTGCAGCGCTCGGTGACCCGTCGCTACCTCAGCGCTCTGCGACGATTCGTGGAATCTGGAACTTCGACCACCGGTTCTTAAAGGCGCACTGACGTGACGGGTTCGTGCAATGCCGACACTTCCTCGGGGATAACCCTGAGGGACCGTCCTCACCAAGGGTTCTTACCGACTTGAACAATTTCCCTATGCCGTAGATTTAGGGGAGGTCGTTGTCGCGGCCCCGACGGGAGATTGCCGATGATCGAAGCCAAGGGACTGACGAAGCACTACGGAGCGAAACACGCCGTCGAGCAGTTGAGCTTCACGGTTCGACCGGGGTTCGTCACCGGATTCCTCGGACCGAACGGGTCGGGAAAGTCGACGACCATGCGAATGATCATGGGTTTGGACTCACCGACTTCCGGCGACGTCACGGTCAAGGGCCAGCATTTCAAGGATCTGCACTGGCCCCTGCACGAAGTCGGCGCGCTATTAGAAGCCAAAGCGATCCACCCGGGACGCAGTGCGCGCTCGCACTTGAAGATGCTCGCGCAAACGAATCACATTCCAATGGCCCGGGTGGATGAGTTACTCGAGGTCGTGGGACTGACGTCGGTCGCCAACAAACGGGCGGGGAAGTTCTCCCTGGGCATGGGCCAGCGGCTCGGCATCGCGGCCGCTCTTTTGGGTGATCCCGAGATTCTGCTCTTCGACGAGCCGGTGAACGGTCTCGACCCCGACGGCATCCGGTGGGTCCGCAACCTCTTGAAGGGTTTGGCCCGCGAGGGGCGCACCGTGTTCGTCTCGAGTCACCTCATGAGCGAGATGGCCCTCACCGCCGACGAGGTCATCATCATCGGCAAAGGGAAGTTGATCTCACAGATCACGGTTGAAGAGCTGCTCTCTCAGAGCACGGAGAACTTCGTGCGAGTGCGCTCACCGGAAGCCGCGAAGCTGAAGTTGGCGCTCGAGAAAGAGGGAGCGGTGGTCGCCCTCGAAGACGACGGCTCACTATCGGTTCGAGGCGTCAACCAAGTCGCCATCGGTGAGTTGGCCGCCACCGTTCCGGTCGTCCTGCATGAACTCGCGCCGCAATCGGCCTCCCTGGAAGAGGCCTTCATGGAACTGACCGAAGACAGCATCGAATATCACGGGACAACCGCAACGGGAACCAACTCGACGGGAGCCAAGTCGTGAGCACAGTCACCACTTCGAACGAAACGACCCCGGCGGCGCTGCCACCCGGTCGCTACAGCTTCTTCGATCTCGTGAAGTCGGAGTGGACAAAGATTCGAACCGTTCGCTCCACGATGTGGACGATTGGCGTCACCATCGTGCTGGGCATCGGCATCGGAGCCCTGGTCACCGCGGTGACCCGGGCGCACTGGTCCGGTATGAACCTCGGCCAGCGCGTGAGTTTCGACGCCCCGGCGACGAGCCTCGTCGGAATGTTCATCGCCCAGTTCGCCGTGGGCGTTCTCGGGGTCATGGTCATCAGCGCGGAGTACAGCACCGGAACGATTCGCGCCACATTCTCGTCGGCCCCGAATCGGTCCAAGGTCTTTGGGGCGAAGGTGTTCGTCTTCGGACTGCTCGCCTTCGTCGTCGCCGAGTTTACGGCCTTCGTCGCCTTCTTCCTCGGCCAATTCCTGCTGTCGGCGCCGGCCACGCACGCGATGCTCTCGAGCCCCGGCGCCTTTCGAGCGGTCTTCGGAGGCGGTCTCTTCGTCTGCGTGCTCGGACTGATTGCCCTCGGCCTGGGGACGATCATTCGCCACACGGCCGGGGCGATCAGCGCCTTCGTGGCCATGCTCCTGATTCTTCCGATCATCGTGCAGGTGCTACCTACTCAGCTCTCTCTGGACGTGCGGAAATTCCTGCCCGATCGCATCGGGGCCGACATCATCACCACGAATGGCGGAGTTGGGCAGTCGTTCTCGCCGTGGATGGGAATGCTGATTCTCTGTCTCTACGCGGCGGGGTTGTTGATCATCGGCAACGCCATGTTGGAAAGTCGAGACGCCTGATCGCTCGGCCGAGGGTGTTCCTTTCGTTGTGCGACACCCGCCGTCGGCCGGGTGCCGTTTGGCACCATCGCGCTCATCGATAGCCTTGAACGATGTCCCCTCGGCTCGACACGTTCTCTCGCGTCGTCACTGGTGACGTCATCTTCTCGAAGGCAACCGCTCAGTGAATAGACCGCGGCGAAGGATCGTCATCGAGTGGGGCGTGATCCTGGTCGTCGCCGTCCTGGCGTCGTTCCTCGTTCGCATGTACGCAGTCCAAACGTTTTTCATTCCGTCTGGTTCGATGGAGCCAACACTGCACGTCGGCGATCGAATCCTGGTCAACAAACTGAGCGTCCGGTTCGGCACCATCAATGTCGGCGACATCATCGTGTTCAAAGCGCCGCCGACCGAGCACTGCCACGACGGCAGTTACAGCGATTTGGTGAAGCGGGTTATCGGACTGCCGGGTCAAACCATCACGTCGAAAGGGAACACCGTCTACGTGAACGGCAAAGCGTTGAAGGAACCTTGGACGTATTGGCCCGACCTCAACCCTCCGATTACGAAGTTCAAGGTCAAGGCGAACAACTACTACGTCATGGGCGACTACCGGTCCAATTCGTGTGACAGTCGATTCTGGGGCACCGTCCCGCGCTCGGACATCATCGGCAAGGCGTTCTTTCGGATGTGGCCGCTATCGAGAATCGGCTTTTTGTAAGTCCATCTCGATACGCAGCATGTACCTACGCCGTGGTCCACTCCTCGCGTGAGCGTCCGGCCCTTGTGACCCAAACGACAACGACCAACACGAGGAGCGCTCTCATCACCTGCGCGAGGGTCAGCCCCGAAGATTTTCATGCGACCACTGTGTCGTAGGTCGGCCGAAAGGCGCTCGCCCCTTGGGTCGAAAGCGAGGTCACGCGCACATTGCCGTAAGAATGTCCTGTCGATTTACACTTCCTCATTGAGAGCTACTCGAAGACGGAAGGAACATTTCATGTTTCGCCAAATCATTGTCGGTCGTTGGGCGCCAGACGTCACAGCGGAAAGTAAACAGGCCTTTCGCAACGCGATCGAAGGTTTACGAGACATTCCAGAGTTGCTGGCTTTTCAATCCGGTGATGACGCCGGTCACTTCGACGGCAATTTCGATTTCGCGATGGTCATGGACTTCGCTGACTTTGACTCCGCGCGGGTCTACGTCGCTCATCCGATCCATCAGGCCTATGTCCGTGATCACGGGAGTCAGGTTTTTGGAGAGCGGGTCGTGGTGCAGCACGAGTGGTGCGCATGACCGAAGGTCTCAAAGGCTCAGGGGGATCTGATTCCCGTTTCCGATGGCCAACCATTTGGCTCGTGGCATTGGGCATCGTCGCCATCGTGTTGATCGAAGGTTTCACCCTCTCATGGGGTGGCGCCCGTTCGTCGGTCGCGAAGGTCGCTCACCCGCACACCCTGACGACGATCGCCCATCCGGCAATTCGGCTCTGTCCGAAGACCACCGCGCAGTTGATCGAGGTCGAGTACTTGCGAACTCCCGGATACGGAGGAAAGGCCAGCGTGACCGGTCACGCGGTAACGGTCTCGTGCGGTGGATTCGACGATTTTCATTTCGTCGAACGCTCGACGCCCGTCACCGTTTATCTGCGTAAAGACGCGAGGATCGTTCTCATGACCGCAGCCCCCAGTTATTACGTGGGCGATCTAAAACAGCTGAACAACTATCTTTCGATTGATTTCGACGCCAACGTATTCGTCGTCACGGGTCCCGACTCAAACGCGACGGGACTCGTCGCCGAATTTCATCCTTAGAGGCGATTCGATCCCCCACGGACGTCTTAGACGTGGCCTCCGCGGCGACCTTCGGCCGTCGCTCCGAGTACCGCCCACCCCGCCAGACCGAGGCCGGGAACGAGGAACCAGATGCCGAAGACCAGCGCTAGTACGACGAAGAACGCGCCCATGCCCAAGGTGAAGGGAAAGATCGAAGAACCGGGAAAGGAACCGACGACCCCGGCGCCTTCGCTCTGGGTGGCCTGGGGATCGTCTTCGGGACGAGCCTTCATCCGACGGCTCCACCAGTAGTAGTAGCTGCCGGGCAGGAAGCAGAGCAACATGCCGGCGAACATCATCACGCCGCCGGCGTTCTCGAGGCTCCAGTTCCAATAGACGGCACACATAAGGCCGAAGAAGGTGCCGAGGCCCAGCAGGATCTTGGCTTCGACTCTCATGCGTCGTGATCTTGATCGTGTTCGAGCAATCCGACGATCGCGTTGGCCAGAGGCGGTTCGTGGTGCGTGCCGGTTCCACCGGTGCCGTGGGCCAATGAGCGGTGCTCGGGGTGGTTGTAATCCCACGTCGGGCGTTCTGACCTGATCTGGGGCAGACGGTAGAAGTTGTGGTGTGGCGGGGGAGAGGTCGTGAACCACTCAAGGGTTTGGGCGTCCCACGGATTGTCCCCGGCCGGGTATCTCTTCCAGCTGAAACCCACGTTGACGACGAACACGATCATGGAGATGCCGACCAGGATCGCGCCGAACGTACTCCAGTCATTGAGCGATTTCCACTGCGGAGAGTGCGGATAGATCGCGACGCGACGCGGCATGCCGTCGAGCCCGAGAAGATACTGCGGCAAGGTGAAGATCTGGGTACCGATGAACAGGAACCAGAACTGGATCTTCCCGAACTTCTCATTCAGCAGGTACCCGGTGAACTTGGGACCCCAGTAATACAGTCCGCCCATTCCGGCGAGGACCAAGGCCATGACGATGGAGTGGAAGTGCGCGACCACGAAGTACGTGTCGTGGGTGAAGAAGTCCAGCGGGGGACTGGCCAGGTAGACGCCCGTGAGGCCCCCGATGAGGAACGTAAACAGGAAGCCGAGGGCCATCAACATGGCGGTCGAGAACCATAACTCCCCTCGCCACATGGTGCCAATCCAGTTGAAGATCTTGATGCCCGTCGGCACCGCGATCAAGAGACTCATGATCGAGAAGAAGGGGAGCAGCACCACGCCGGTCGTGAACATGTGGTGGGCCCACACGCCCAACGACAGCGCACCGATGGTGAGCGTGGCGAAGACCATGCTCTTGTAGCCGAAGACGGGCTTCTTGGAGAAGACCGCGATGATCTCGGTCGCAATGCCGAAGAATGGCAGGGCGAGAATATAGACCTCCGGATGGCCCCAGAACCAGAAGATGTGTTGCCACAGCACCGGAACACCTCCTCCAGCAACGGAGAAGATATGGGTCCCGAAGTGTCGGTCGCAATACAGCATGATGAGCCCGGCGGTCAGCACCGGGAAGGCCAGAAGGATGAGGATCGCGGTCACCAACATGTTCCAGGTGAAGATGGGCATGCGGAACATCGTCATGCCCGGCGCGCGCAAATAGAAGATCGTCGCGGTGAGATTCACGCCGGTGAAGATCGCCGAGAATCCGGTGAGCAACAGGCCACCGATCCAGAGGTCGGCCCCGGCCCCGGGGGTGTTGATGGAGTTCGAGAGCGGCGCGTAGGCGACCCAGCCGAAGTTGGCGGCGCCCCCGGCGGTGAAGAAACCCATCAACATGGTGAGCGAACCCATGAGATAGAGCCAGTAAGAAAGCGCGTTGAGACGCGGGAAGGCCATGTCCGGCGCGCCGATCTGGATCGGCACGATGATATTGGCGAGTCCTCCGAAGGCGAAGGGGCCAGCGAAGAGATAGATCATCACCGAACCGTGCATGGTGAACAGTTCGTTGTACTGGGCCAAGGAGACGATCGTCCCGTTGGGCGAGGAGAGCTGGGCGCGAATGATCTCGGCGAACAGTCCGCCGATGATGAGCATGACGACCGAAGTGACCGTGTAGGAGAGCCCGATGACCTTATGGTCGGTCGAGGTCATCCATTTCAGGATCCCGGTCGGACCGTGGTGCTCTTCCTCGGGGTGGCCGTCGTCGGCGTGTGCGACCTGGGGCGTGATGAGGTCGGTCATCAGTTACTCCCGTGGCTCGAGGCCGGCTTCGTCGGGACCTGAGTGCTCGTCTGTTGTTTGGTCGTCTTGGCGGCGGCGGCGAAGGCCGCGGGGTTCGCCGTCTTGGCGAGCCACGCGCTGTACTGCGGCATCGTGACGACCTTCACGTTAAAGAACATAAGGGAATGGTAGAGACCGCAGAGCTGCGTGCACTGACCGGCGAACGTGCCGGTCTTGACCGCGTCGAGCGTGAACTGATTGAGCACGCCCGGAAGGGCGTAGCGCGAGAAGTTGAAGGCCTTCACGTAAAAGCCGTGGAGCACGTCGGTCGAGGTCAGGTTGATGTGGATGTTGGTGTTAACCGGGATCTCCATGGTCGGATCCTGGGTCGTTTGACCGATCACCACCGTCTCGGTGCCGGGGTAGGTGAACTTCCAGCCCCACTGGAAGGCGTTCACGTCGACCGTGACGTTGGTCTTGGGATCGGCCACCTCTTTGTTCTCCACGACCAGCGTGGCCGCGAAGAGTCCGAAGACGACCAGGATCGGCACCACGGTGTAGAGCACTTCAGCGGGCAGGTGATACTGAGCCTGTCGCGGGATATTCTCGCCCTTGCGCCGGAAACGGATGATGGCGTAGACGAAGAGCACCACCACGAATCCACCGATGACCACGGCGCCGACGGAGAATCCCTGCCAGAGGTGGTACACCGAACTCGACTCCGTGGTCGCTCCCTGATGGGCGCCAAAGGAGGGCACGGTGCATCCGGAGAGGGCCAGTGCCGCGAGTGGGAGTGCAACGAAGCGTCGCACGCGACGCCACCGGCGAGTGCGAACGGTTACACCCTGTGGGGGCAGGGTAGGTGATTCCACGTCACGACACTACTCAAAATATTCGTCGCGATCGGTCGTCAATCGGGCCCCAGCCCGTTCCCAGAACGGGGTTAGCGGGTTCGCGAGAGCATCGCGTTAGGAGCGTTACGGACTCCCAAGGAGTCGTCGACGAAGCCGGACTACTTGTCGGTGTCGGGGGCCTTGGTCTCGGCCGAGGTGTCGGTCGAGGCATCGGTCGTCTTGGACTGTTTCAGCCCCTTTTCAAACTCGGACTTGGCCGAACCGAGGTTCTTGGCCAACTTCGGGATGGCGGCGCCACCGAAAAGGAGGATTCCGACAACGACGACAACAATCACGCCATCAATTCCAAAAATTTCGCCTAAGAACACTGCCTTCTCCTTTGACGTGCTTAGTTCAAGAGTAGTGCGCCCCACCTAGCTTGGCCAAGGCGCCCCATTTCAATTGATTATTCGATTCGGCAAGACTGTGCGGATGTCGAAGCTGACCAAGAGCACCGTTCGGGACTCGCTCAGCGTGGCGATTACCGTCGGCACCTACGGCGTGGCTTTCGGGGCGGCCAGCGTCGCGGCCGGCTTCTCGGTGCTGCAGAGTTGCCTCTTTTCCCTGTTCACGTTCACCGGCGCGAGCCAATTCGCGGCGGTGGGGGTCGTCGCCTCCGGCGGAGCGGCCGCCAGCGCGATAGCGGCCGCCACCATGTTGGGCACTCGAAACGCCCTCTACGGAATCCAGATGGCGCCGTTGCTAAGGGTGCAGGGACTGCGTCGAGTGCTCGCAGCGCACATCACGATCGACGAATCGACGGGCGTGGCGCTCACCCAAGCCCCGCGGGGCGTGGCGGCGATGCGCGAGGGCTTCTGGATCACCGGCTTGGGCGTCTTCCTCTTCTGGAACGTCTTCACCCTGCTCGGCGCGCTCGGCGCCAAAGCGCTCGGCAATCCGGCGTCGTGGGGCCTGGACGCCGCGGTACCGGCCGCGTTCCTCGGACTGTTGTGGCCGCGTCTGCAGTCGAACTTCTTGCGCGTGGTCGCCGCGATCTCGATGGTCTTCGCGATGCTCGTCACGCCGTGGCTGCCGGCCGGACTGCCGATCATCGCGACGACCGTGGTGGCCGTCGTACTCGGATGGAGGGCGAGATGAGTTCAACGATGATGTGGATCGTGCTCGCCGCCACGTGCACGCTGTGCTTCGCGATCAAACTGCTCGGTTATCTGGTCCCAGAGCCGTGGTTGTCAAACCCACGCCTCCAGCGCATCAACGCGCTAATCCCTATTTCGTTGCTGAGCGCTCTCGTGGTGGCCCAAGGCGTGGTGATAAAGACCCACCTGGTCATCGATCATCGACTGGCCGGTCTCGCGGTCGCACTGGCCGCGCTCTTCGCCAAGGCGCCGTTTCCCGTCGTCGTCGTCGTCGCGGCCGCAACCTCAGCGCTCGTCTATCACCTGCACTGAGTCTTTCAAAATGAATCGACTATTTACCTTGCCATTGGGGCTCGCGCTTCTCGGCGAAGGCCACCGCCCCTTCGAGCGCGTCGGCACTTCGACCGATCATCCCGAAGGCTTCGGAGTTCAGCTTCCAAGACTCCGCTTCGGAGAGTTCGCGCGCCTTTTTCATGACGTCCTTCGACGTTCGCACGGCGAGCGGCGCGTTCTTGACGATGCGTTCGGCGAGCGCGACGGCTTCGTCGAGGACTCGCTCGCCCGGCACGACGCGGTTCACGAGACCGAGTTCATAGGCGCGGGTGGCGTCGATGGGATCGGCGGTCAGGGCCATCTCGTAAGCAACGGCGAGGGGGATGCGCTTGGGCAGACGAATCAGTCCGCCGGCTCCGGCGACGAGACCCCGGGACGCTTCGGGAATGCCGAACTTGGCGTGGTCGGCCGCGATCACCATGTCGCAACTGATCAGGATCTCGAAACCGCCGGCGAGCGCCGCGCCGTTGGCGGCGGCGATGAGTGGTTTGGGAAAGTCGCGCTGCGTGATACCCCCGAATCCCTGCTCGGTGCTCGGGAACTCCCCTTTGGCGAAGGCCTTCAAGTCCATGCCCGCGGAGAAGGCTTTGTCACCGGCACCGGTCAAGATGACGACCCAGACGTCGTCATCGCTCTCGCACGAATCCAATGCGTCACCGAGGGCGATGGCGGTCGCGCGGTTGATGGCGTTGCGCGCTTCCGGTCGGTTGATGGTGAGAATCTCGACGTGTCCGCGTCGTTCGCGTAGTACTTCGTCAGCCATGGTGCTCCTTCGAACGGCCCCGCGGGGCATCGAGTCGAACGATACCGGAGTTCAATTGGAGCGGGCGTGCGAAACTTGTCCGATGGAGAGACGACCGCGGCGCTACGTCACCCTCGAGGGTTACGCCGTGGAGGGCGGCTTCGACGGGCCCTACCAACCGTCGACCTGCTTTCGTCCCACGATCGCGCTCGGCCGTCACCCCGGTCCCGGTGACGCCGACGGACTGTGGCGCGACTACGAGCGCGTGTTGGACTTGGTCCCGACCATGGGCTTTGACGGCGTACGCCTCAGCGTCGAGTGGGCCCGGATCCAACCTCGTCGCGACCACGTCGACGAATCGGCGCTCGTGCGCTACGCCCACGTGGCGAACTACGCCCAGAGCTTGGGTCTGGGCGTGACCGTGGTGATCGTCGACGCGGCGTGGCCGGCGTGGCTCGGCCTCGAGGCGTGGCTCTTGCCCTGGGTCGTCCCGCAGGTGGTCGAACAGGCGCGCCGTGTGGTGCGATCACTCGAGGCGAACGGCGTGGTCGTCTTTGCGAATCCCGAGTCGTTGGTGAACGGATTCCTCGATGCCCGCGTGCCGCCGTGGCGACGAGGGGCTCGCGTCGACGCTGAACTGGCCCGCGCCCAGATCCAAACGATTCACGAGGCACTGGGCGACGACTCCGTGGTCGGACCCAAGATCGTCGCCTCGACGCGCAACGTGCGCGTCGATCAGCCGTGGGAGCAGATTCACTCCGCGCTCGACACCGAGTGCGACGAACTGTACGTGCGGTCCTTGGTGCGAGGTCACGGGCCCACTTCGAGCGCCGGCCTATTGGTCCGGCGCGGTGGCGTCTGGCGCGTGCAGGCGCCGGAAGAGCTACTCGAAGTGCTCCGTTGAGTCGTCGACGCCCTCCACGTACGTGGCCTCTTCGTTGGTCTCGCGACTCTTCTTCACGAAGTGAAAGACGAGGAAGAAGAGGATCATCGTAATCAGGATCGCGAGCCCCACCCAACTGGCGTATTTCTCGATCCGTGTGAGGGCCGTGCCCGCGAAGTAGCCCAGCAGGGTGAAGGAGACGCCCCAGAGAAGACCGCCGAGCGCGTTGGCGACGAGGAAGCGTCGGTAGTTCATGCGGCTCATGCCGGCGAGTCCCGGCATCACCGCGCGCAAGAACGCCGTGAAGCGTCCGATGAAGACGTAGATCGGGCCACGCCGTCGCAGGCCTTCCAGAGCGCGATCCAGCGCGGCCCGTCGCCGTCGAAGCACCGGAAGCTTCATCAGCGACTCGCCGTATCGACGGCCGATCGCGTAGCCCACGGAGTCGCCCGTGATCGCTGCGGCGACCACCAAGACGGCGACGATCACGACATTCACGCGGTCCTGGGATGCCACGACTCCGGCGACGAGGACCGCGGTCTCGCCGGGGAGAATGAAGCCGATGAAGAGAGCCGCCTCACCGAAGACCAGCAGCGCGACGAGTCCGTACACGAGACCGCCGGGGAGTCGATGTATCTCGCTCAACAGGTACGAGACGATGGAAGCAGCCAGCATCCTTCCATTCTTCTAGATAGCCGTTGGACGAGGACCCGTCACGCGGTAAATCCCGCTTTCGCCCGGTGCCACGACGCAGATTTCGAGGTCGCGACCGGCGTCAGGCGGTCGTACGGTGCTCAACAATGTCGAAGGCTCGAACGATATCCTCTGAAGGCAATGAGTGGGGACCGCCGACGTGTGCTGGTCATCGAGGACGATCGCGACCTCGCTCGAGCCGTGACGAACCTGCTCGAAGACGACGGCTTCGCCGTCTCCCAGCGCCACGACGGCGAGTCTGGATTGGCCGAGGGCGTCGAGGGCGACTACGACGTGATCGTGCTGGACCTCATGTTGCCGAAGCGAAACGGTTTCAGCGTCTGTGCGGACCTGCGCGCGGCCGGTGTCGACACGCCGCTGCTGATGCTGACCGCCAAAGAGGGCGCGCTGGATGAAGTCGAGGGCCTCGAGGTCGGGGCCGACGCCTTCATGCACAAACCCTTCGAGAACTCGATCCTGGTGGCTCACCTCCACGCCCTGTTGCGACTCCACGGCCGCGGTCGCCCCCAACGCCTGGTCGCCGGACCGATTTCGCTCGATCCCTTGCGCCGTTCGGTCGTCGCTTACGGCCGCGACGTGACTCTCACGCCTCGCGAGTTCGCCCTCCTGGCCTTCTTGATGGGGAAGGCAAACGAACCGATCGCCAAGAGTGAAATCTTGCGCGAAGTGTGGGGCAGCGGCTTTGACGGCGACCCCAACATCATCGAGGTCTACATCGGCTACCTGCGCCGAAAGATCGACCAGGCACCGTACGAATCGGTGATCCACACCGTGCGCGGTTTCGGTTACAGCGTTCGCACCGACTGATGTCCCACCACAAGTACTCCATTCGAGTGCGTCTGACGCTGATTTTCGTTTTGGCGATCGCCGCCATTCTCAGCTTCACCGGTTTCGCGCTCGTGCACCTGGTGCGCCTTTCACTCGCCGATGACGCCAACGACCAGATTCAGAGCGAGATGATCCTCACCCAGGAGAGTTTCGCGAACGCGAAGTCGGCCGACAACTACCGAGTCATCTTGCCGATGCAGGGCAACGTCGTGATCCAGGTGACGAACCTCGCCGGGACGAAAATATGGGCCGCCAGTTCAGCGATCTCGAGGGCGCCGATCCTGGCCCACCAGACGGCCGACGCCGCGGCCCCCAACGGACTGGCTCTCAAACTTGTGCGGACGTCCGCCACGGCGCCCACGCTGTCCCAGATCAGTTCCGGTCATGTCGGAACCATCTTCACGAAGCGAGGACTGGGCCTGATTTTCGGCTACGTCTACGGCGAGGGGATCAATCACAGTGTGGGTGTCTTGATCACCAGCCTGGGCGTTTCGTTTCCGTTATTGCTGTTGATGACCGGTGGCCTCATTTGGATCGGGATGGGATTGGCGCTCGCCCCGGTCGAGTCGATTCGACGCCGTGTCGACGCGATCGCGGCCTCGGACCTCTCGCAACGGGTGGCCCCCACGGGGGGCGATGATGAGGTCGCGCGGATGGCTCGAACCGTCAACGCCATGTTGGACCGTCTCGAAGCGTCATCCCAGTTCGAGCAGGAGTTCGTCTCCAACGCCAGCCACGAACTGCGCAGCCCGCTGACCACGCTGCTCGCGACGACCGAACGAGCCGCGAAGGATCCCGAACGCGCCAATTGGACGGAAGTCGGCGAGATCGTCATGCGCGAGGGCCGTCGTCTCGAAACCTTGATCGACGACCTCGCGTGGCTCGCCCGCCACGATGAACTGCGCGCCGAGATCCAGAGTGTCGATGTCGACCTCGACGACTTGCTCTTCGAAGAGGGGCAGCGCGTGCGCCTGCTCAGTGAACTTTGTGTGGACACGACGATGGTGCGACCGACGCGCGTCACCGGCGACCCGGCGATGATGAAGCGCATGATCCGCAACGTCGTCGACAACGCCACGCGCTACGCCACGGAAGAACTGGAATTCGATTCGCACTACGACGGGCCCGAGGCGGTCGTCACGGTCGCCGACGACGGCGAAGGCATCGACGTCAGCCAGAGCGGCCGCTTCTTCGAGCGCTTCGTACGTTCGGATCCGGCGCGCGCTCGTCAATCCGGGGGCACGGGGTTAGGACTGGCGATCGTGGCGGAGATCGTCGAGCGCCACGGCGGCTCGGTGCGCTTCGTCGAGACCGCCGGCGGCACGAAGATTGAACTTCGGGTTCGCCGCGACGGGTTACGGATAACCTCGTAGAGCGACTTTGAGAACGGACCGTTCGGCATAAGGTGCCCGGTATGAACTCTTCAGATCTCGCGAACGTTACCGCCGACCCAATCCAGGTACTGGGCATGTCGTTCTACTTCGATCCCCTCACGGGAGCGCGAGCCAAGGCGAACGGCCTCAACATCTACGAGTACTACGGGCTCGGTCGAGGCGGCACGATCGGCAACGTCGACACGGACGTCATCGTCGAGGCCTTCACTTTCTTCCACCCCCGCTTCTTCGAACGTCTGTGGACGCTCGCTAAGGAGAAGGCCGATCCCGTCACGGTGGCGGCCGACTACGTGCAAGCGGCCTACGAGTTCGCCGATCGCACCTTCGGCGCCATCGACGTTCAAGTTCTTCGCGACTTCGCCGTGGCGGCCCACAAGGTCGCGGCGGCCGTCGAGAGTGGGCGTCACCAACTGGTCGACGGCTACAAGCAGTACGACGTTCCCACCAACCCGGTGCACGCCGCGTACCTGGGCTGCATCTTGATGCGCGAACTTCGCGGGTGCGTGCACATCGACGCCGTTAACGAGGTCGGACTGAGTGCTGCGGAGGCCTGCTACCTCCACGACCCGATGATCTTCACCCTGCACGGGTACGTCGAAGAAGAGGCACCGAACGTGACGCCCGAGACGGCGGCGAAAAAGTTGCGAGCGGAGGAATTGACGTCGGCGATGATGAGCGAATGCTTCAGCGTGCTGAGCGACGATGAGCGCCAACACCTCGCCGACGGAACGCTTGCCATGTTTGCGGCATTGAAAGAACCGGTACTCGTTTCCTGAAGACCACCGCGATTTATTTCGTGTTCGTTGCGCACAAATCAGTCGTAGTGCACGCCTTCGAGCTCGAGCAGATAGCGCTTCACCGTGTCGCCACCGCCGTAACCACCGAGTCCGCCCGCGGAGACGACGCGGTGACAGGGGACGACGATCGGCCAGGGGTTGGCGTGATTCGCGTTGCCGACCGCGCGATGGGCCCGTGGTCGATCGACCGCGTCGGCGACTTCGCCGTAGGTCCGAACCTCACCGTAAGGGATCTTTCGCAGTACTCCCCACACGTCGTTCTGGAATTCCGTCGCCGGCGGGGCCGCGAGCTTGACCTTGAACGTGCGTCGCGTGCCGGCGAAATACTCCTTCAGCTGTTGCACGGTCTCGGCCACCGGCTGGGGTGGCGCACCTTTCGACGCCGTCATTTCGTCCTGAGGCAGATGTATGTGCGTGACGCCTTCTTCAGAGCCGACCACGCTCCACACGCCGACGGGGGACTTCACGTTCGCCACGAAACTTTTCATAGTCTCCTTACTAGTCCAGTGATGTCACAGCGACACCGAGTTTTCACATCCGTCACAAATGGTCGCGCGATACTTTGCGCCGTTCACATCGATAGGGCCATTCGGCCCCATTCGTCCTCCGGAGGGTTTTCGTCAGACTGCTAGAAATGAGGAATGAAAATTGCGCTTTTCAAGGAGTCGCGCGCGGGCGAAACTCGGGTCGCTCTTACGCCCGACGCCGTGAAATCCCTCGTCGTCGAGGGCTGGGAAGTCCTGGTCCAGCGCGGGGCCGGTGAGTTCTCGCACTTCAACGACGCGTCCTACGAAGCGGTGGGCGCCACGATCGCTGACGCCCCAACCGGTGACGTCAACCTGCGCGTCAATCCTCCGACGCTTCCCGAGATCGCGTTGCTCACTGAAGGTTCAACGCATCTCTCGTTTCTCTCTCCGCTGCTCGCCCAAGACATCGTGAAGGCCCTGAACGATCGTCGCGTGACCATCCTTTCCTTTGACCTGTTGCCACGGATCTCGCGCGCCCAGTACATGGACGCTCTGTCCTCGCAGGCCACGGTGTCCGGCTATCGCGCCGCCCTGAAGGGCGCGACCAGCTTCGACCGCTTCTTTCCTCTCCTCACGACGGCCGCCGGCACGATTCGACCGGCCAAGGTGCTGGTGATGGGCGTCGGCGTCGCCGGGCTGCAGGCGATCTCCACGGCCAAGCGACTCGGCGCCAAGGTGCGCGCCTACGACGTGCGTTCGGCCGCGAAAGAAGAGGCCGAATCGGCCGGCGCGGTCTTCGTGAAACTCGCCGTCACCGCCGACGCCGCCGGTGGCTACGCCCGAGAGTTGACCGACGAGGAGCGTCTCCAGCAACAGGCCGCGTTGCTGAGCGAAGTGGCCAACTCCGACGTCGTGATCACGACCGCCGCGGTGCCCGGGCGCAAATCCCCGATCCTCGTGACGACGGCCATGGTCGAGGCGATGGGCGAGGGTTCGCTGGTGATCGACATGGCCGCCGACGGCGGGGGCAACTGCGAGTTGACCAAGGTGGGCGAGGTCGTGGAACACCACGGCGTGCGCATCGTGGGCATGGCGAACCCGCCGGCCGAGATGGGCGCCAGCGCGAGCTTCATGTACGCCAACAATGTATTGAAGTTGCTCGCTCTCTTCGGTTCGAAGGGACAACTCGCGCCGGACTGGAACGACGAAGTCGTCATCGGCGTCACCGTCGCGCGCGACGGCGCCATCAACCACGCGCCCACGGCCGAGGCACTCGGTCTGGCGCACGTCGCGATCGTCCCCGCAGCGAAGGAGATCGCCGAATGAACGTCCTGTTGCAGTACGCGACGGTCCTGATTCTGACGGCCTTCGTCGGAACCGAGATCATCGCCAAGGTGCCGAGCATCTTGCACACTCCGTTGATGAGCGGATCGAACGCGATTCACGGGGTGATCCTGGTGGGTTCGATGCTCATCCTCGGGGGATCGACCACGAACTTACAAGAGGTCCTGGGCTTCCTCGCGGTGATCCTCGCGACGCTCAACGTGGTGGGCGGGTTCGTCGTGACGGACCGCATGCTCGAAATGTTCAAGCCCCGCACGCCCAGGGTCAAAGAGACGCCCACGGACGAGGTGACGCCGTGAGTCGTGAGACGCTGATTGACCTGTTGTACCTGTTCTCGGCGACGACGTTCATCGTCGCCCTGAAGGGTCTCGGCAGTCCCAAGCACGCGCGCCGCGGTAACATGGTCGCCGCCTTCGGCATGTTGGTGGCGGTCGTGGCAACCTTCTTCAAGTACGTCGACGGCCACTCGCTGCGTCACGTGTGGCTCATCCTCCTCGCCATGTTCATCGGCGTCATCATCGCCGTGCCCACGGCTCGCTTCGTGAAGATGACGGCCATGCCCCAGTTGGTGGCGATCTTCAACGGCGTCGGCGGTGGCGCTGCGTCGCTGGTGTCGATGACCGAGTTCATCCACATCAAGTCGAGTCACCCGGCGACCTACGTCATCCTCGAGGTCTTGCTCGGTGTCCTGATCGGCACGGTCTCCTTCGCCGGTTCGGCGATCGCCTTCGCCAAACTCCAGGAACTCATGACCGGACGACCGGTCACCTACCCGGGCCAGCAACTGATCAACGGCGTGGTGGGCGTCGCCGCGGTAACGCTCATCGTGACGATCCTGGTCACCGCGTCGACGAGCCTGCTGTGGGTTCTCTTGGTGCTCTCCTTCGTCCTCGGCGTCATTTTCGTGCTGCCGATCGGCGGCGCCGACGTGCCCGTGTTGATCTCACTGCTGAACGCCTTCACCGGTTTGGCCGTCGCGGCGTCGGGTTTCACGCTCGGCTCCAACCTGTTGATCGTCGCGGGAACCCTCGTCGGCGCTTCGGGTATCTTGCTCACGCGTCTCATGAGCAAAGCGATGGGTCGAAGCCTCTCCAACGTGCTCTTTTCGGCCTTCGGTTCGGTCGTCACCGCGAGTGGCGCGACGACCCGTGACGACGGACGCAGCGTTCGTTCGGGCACGCCCGAGGACATCGCCATCCTGTTGGGGTTCTCGTCGCGCGTGGTGATCATCCCCGGCTACGGACTGGCCGTCGCCCAGGGCCAACACGTGCTGCGCGAACTGGCCGAACTGTTGGAGTCCAAGGGGATCGAAGTCTTCTACGCCATTCACCCGGTCGCTGGTCGCATGCCCGGTCACATGAACGTCCTGCTCGCTGAGGCCAACGTCCCCTACGAGTCGTTGCTCGAAATGGACGAAGCGAACTCGGAACTCGCTACCGCCGACGTGGCGTTGGTGGTGGGCGCCAACGACACCGTCAACCCGGCCGCGATCGACGATCCCGGTTCACCGATCTACGGCATGCCGATCATCCACGCCGACCTGGCCGAGAACGTCGTCTTCTTGAAGCGCTCGATGCGACCTGGCTTCGCCGGCATCGAGAACGACCTTCTCTACAACCCCAAGACCACGCTGGTCTTCGGTGACGCCAAGGACACGCTTACCAAGATGGTGGCGGCCGTCAAGGCCAACTAACTCGTCAGTTCGTCCAGCCGCGCGATCACGTCGGCGTTGAGCGTTCTCACCGCGTTCGCGTTGGCGCGCACCTGATCGGCGTTGGACGCTCCGGCAATGACGCTCGTGACCACGTCGTGGCTCAGCAGCCACGAAAAGGCCAGCGACAGGATCGGCACGTCGATCGACTCGGCGTAGTCCAGCAGTGCCGCGACCTTGGACTGCAGTTCGTCGCCCAACCAATGCACGCTCCGTTCCGGCGTCATCTTGGCCAGTCGCGAATCCTCGGGGAGGGGCTGGCCCGGGCGTACCTTGCCGGTAAGCAGTCCGTTGGCCAACGGGTAAAACGGCAAGAAACCGATGCCGAGGTCCGCGCAGTCCTCGAGCACGCCGTCGCGTTCCGGCTCACGTTCGAGCAAGGAGTACTGATTCTGCACCGACACGAACGCCGGGCCGTCACCGGCCGCCGCCTTCGCTTCGTTCAGTTGCGCGACGGTGAGGTTCGAACAGCCGATCTCTCGGACCTTGCCGGCCTCGACCAGTTCGCGTAGGGCGCCCAGGGTGTCGACGATCGAGACGGTGTCGTCGGGATAGTGGAGCTGATAGAGGTCGAGGTGGTCGGTCCCGAGACGACGCAGCGAGTCCTCGCAGGCCGCGCGCACGTAGGCCGGACTCGCGCCGAAGTGCGTGTCGTCGATCGGCATTCCGAACTTGCTCGCGATGATGACCTCGTCCCGCCGGGCGCCGAGGGCCACGCCGAGCATCACTTCGGACTTGGTTGCGCCGTAGGTGTCGGCGGTGTCGAAGAACGTGACGCCGGCCTCCAGGGCGCCGAGCACCACCTTCGTCGTAGCGGCCTGGTCGAGGCGCGAACCGAAGTTGTTGCACCCCACGCCGACGACCGACACCTGCAGTGATCCCAGGGCACGCGTTTCCATATCTTCTCCTCGAGTCGATTCGTAGTGTACGTACTCCTAGTCGCGCTCAACCGGTGACAACTACGATGGAGGGCAGTCCGTGCTCGAAGGAGTCTTCATGAAGGTCGTTGTTGATTACGATGCCTGCTCCAGTAACGCCGTGTGCATGGGCATCGCGCCCGAGATCTTCGAGGTTCGCGACGACGGCTTCATGTACGTGCTCAACGAAAGTCCCGGGCCCGAGTTCGACGAGCGACTTCGCGAGGCCGTGGCGAGTTGTCCCAACGGCGCGCTTTCCCTTGAGGAGTAATTCGTGAGCGGCCCCCGCGTCCGCATTGCGCCGTCCCCGACCGGTTACTTCCACGTCGGTACCGCGCGCACCGCGCTCTTCAACTGGCTCTTCGCGCACCAGAGCGAGGGCACCTTTATCCTGCGCATCGAAGACACCGACGTCGAGCGCAATCGCGACGAATGGCGCGACGGCATCATCTCGGCCCTGAACTGGCTCGGACTGAATTTCGACGAAGGACCCTTCTACCAAAGCGAGTTGCTGTCCGACCACGTCGCGGCGGCTGAAGCGCTCTTCGCCAACGGCTATCTCTACGCGTGCGAGTGCACGCGCGAACAGATCGATGAGCGCATCAAGGGCCACGCCAAGCCCGGTTACGACGGCTACTGCCGCGATCGAAATGTCGCTCGGTCGGAACTGACCGCCCTGCGCTTTCGGGTGCCGGATGAAGGAACCACCGTCGTGCACGACGTGATTCGTGGAGAGGTCACGTTCGCGCACGACAGTTACGAGGATTTCATCGTGGTCAAGTCCAACGGCAACGTGCTCTATCCACTGGCCAACGCCGTCGACGACCGCAGTATGACGATCACGCACATCATCCGCGGCGAGGACCTGTTACCGACGACGCCCAAGCAAGTGTTGATGTGGGAAGCCCTTAACCACTGCCTGGGCGTCGAGACCGTGGCGCTCCCGCGCTACGCGCATCTGCCAATGCTGGTGAACGAACAGCGCAAGAAGCTCTCCAAGCGCAAGGACCCCGTCGCCGTCGAGTCCTACCGCGATCAAGGCTTTTTGCCCGAAGCGTTCGTCAACTACCTCGCGCTCCTCGGATGGAGTCCCCGGGGTGACGAAGAGATCGTGCCCCGCGCGACGCTGGTCGAACAGTTCCGCTTAGAAGACGTCTCGCACTCGCCGGCCTTCTTCGACGTGAAGAAGCTGTCGCACATGAACGGTGAGTACATTCGTGCGCTCTCCCTGGAGGCGTTCATCGAGGCGGCGACGCCGTGGGTGGCGCCGTGGTCCAGCGATTGGCGACCGAGTGACCGCGAAGCGCCGTGGACGCGCGAACAGTTCGACCCCGCGCTCTTCAATCACGTGGCTCACCTGGTGCAAGAGCGCGTCGCGACGTTGGGCGAGATCCCGGCGATGGTGAGCTTCTTCTTTCTCGACGAGGTCCCCTTCGACGACGAAGCCTTTGCGAAAACCATCGCGAACGACACCGGTAAGAGGGTCCTCGGGCTGGCTTTCGACGACTTCGCGACGGTCGATTGGAACGCCGCGGCGTTGCACGAGTCGACGCTTCGATTAGGCGAGACGCTCGGGCTGGCGCTGCGAAAGAGTCAGGCGCCGATTCGCTGCGCCGTTACCGGAACCTCGGTCGGACCGCCCCTCTTCGAATCGATGGAACTGTTAGGGCGTGAGGCGGTGTTGGAGCGTCTGCGAGGCGCGCTGGTTCGTGCTGACGCGTGATCTTCGGACCGATCAAACTGGTTCTACGCATCATCACGACACTGATCAGCGTCGTGATCCTCTACTTCGCCATCACCTTCGTTCAGATCTGGATGACCGGTCACGAACACTCGACGAAACGCGCGCAGGCCATCCTGGTCTTCGGCACGACGGAAGACAACGGGACGCCGTCGCCCGAACTCCACGCTCGACTCGACCAAGCCCTGTTGATGTGGCACCAGGACCGCGCGCCGTGGATCGCCGTCACCGGCGGCAAACGACCGGGCGATCATTTCACCGAGGCCGGCGTGTCGGCGACGTTTCTCGAATCGCACGGCGTGCCGGCGTCCAAGATCCTGAAGGGATCCGGAAGCGACACGTGGCAGAACGTCTCGTCGGTCAAGTCGAAGTTGAAGGCGCACGACATCAAGACCGTGCTCACGGTCACCGATCCCTTTCACGAAGACCGCGCCATGGCGATCGCGTCATCCCAGGGACTGACGCCGTATCCATCACCGGTGCGCAACTCTCCGACGGTGAAGCATTCGCTGTGGAAGTACTACCTGAAAGAGACCTTCGGCGTCGGCATCGGTCGCGTCATCGGCTACCAACGATTTCACTCGTGGTTCGACTGATCGACGACGCGCGGCGCTGGCGATATCTCGCGCATCTCGGGTAGGCTTTCCAAGCCCTTCGGGGGTGGTGTAATTGGCAACACAACTGGTTCTGGTCCAGTTATTCAGGGTTCGAGTCCTTGCCCCCGAGCGAATGAGTCGGAGATTGACTCCGTATTTGTTTATGGTCCCATCGTCTAGTGGCCTAGGACATCACCCTCTCAAGGTGGAGGCACGGGTTCGAATCCCGTTGGGACTGCTTTTGTGATCTGTCACGTCATCGCGAACAGCCGAACCCGTGCAAGTCCTCGAGGCTGTCTGTTGAAACGGTTAGCCGTTAGTGGATGGCGCCGTTCCGAGGAATGGCACGACGTTCTTAGCCCAGGTGAAGTACATCGGCGGCGGCGTTCCGGCCGGGAGTTCGATCAGACTGGTGAACGAACCAGAGCCCTTCACAATCGCGAATCCGGTCCCCATCTCACAGGTCGTGCAGTGCAGTCCCACGCCGAAGTTGAAGGTCCCGTCGAATCCGAGCAGTTGATCGCGGTGGGCCCAGCAACCGAGGGCACCGGCATACGTACAGGCGAAGTTCGGCGTTGAGGAGGAACTGCCACCCCATCCGTCGTCGTACATCCAGACGTAGTCGGCTTCGAGCGGGGTGTAACCCATGGCCAGGATGCTGCCCATGCCGGGCACGCCTTGGGGATCGAGCCCCGCGTGAAAGCCTCTCGCGTAGGCGGGGTCGGTCTCGTGGACCGCGGCCACTTGGGCCGAGGCGTGGAGCTGGCGATTCAGCCCTAAATACGGCGGCAGCCCTCGGGCCGTTCGTTCAAAGTCCACGATCACGAAGATCTGTTCCTGCGGTCCCAGGTGGAACCAATTGGTCGGCAGAACGATCGCCGGGAGTCCCTCATTAGATCGCGCGGCGTTGAGGGCGAGCAGAACGTATTGCGTGCAGGTCGGCGTTCCGCTGTACGCCGGAAAGACCGGACGTCGATTCGAACCTTGTCCGGCGAGACGCACGCAAGGGTTCGTGCACGGCGTCGCCACCAAAGTCTCGCGACAGAGGCCGCTCGAGAGGAAGTTCGGGGAGGGGGCCAAATTGGTCACCGGATTATGGGGAGGGAGGATGCCGGTTGCCCCCACCGGCGCCGCACCGGAACCGATCATCAACAGACCGGTGAGCATCACTACTGCGATTAGGACATTAAGACGTCGTCGCAATGTTCTCCCCGGTTGGTGAATCGTGAAGGCTCGCTCGATGCTGTGACGTCGTAATCGTGCTCCGATAAGTTTTTCACGAATCGTGGACCAGGATTGTCCCCTGGCAATACCGGCCCATTCTCCGCTCCGAGGCTCAATTAGCTGCCACATCGCCCTAAAATCGTCAACGATTAATGCGCTGTGGTGACCGTGACCAGTTGGAACCGGTTGAATTTCGCCGTGACTTTCGAGACGTTATGCGTAAGGCGAGCGACTGACCAAAGAACCGTGCAACTACGTGAGAACGGTGGCCAGCGACTCATAGCCCGGTGCCGACCTCGCCCACGGGTACGCCGATTCCACGAGGTCGGCAATGTCGAGCAGCCGGTAGTCGCCGTAGTGTGCCGCCGTAATTTGCAGTCCGAACGGGAGTCCCGTGGGCAACATTCCGAACGGCAGTGTGAGGGCTGGGTGACCGGTGACGTTTTGCATCGCCGTTGAGTAGACCTCGGGCGGCAGCCCGTGTATTTCGGCGTCGGGTCGTAGTCGTCCGTCTGCCATGCAACCTTCGGCGGCCAAGGTGGGCGTGAGCAGCACCCCGTCGTCACCGAGCAGTTCGTCCATGGTGCGCACGTATCGGAATCGGCGTCGACGGGCCGCGAGATACTCCTCGGCGGTGACGGCGAGGCCCGCCGACAGAAACTCTTGTGACGAGACGTGGAACTCACTCATGTGCTCTTCGACCCACCCTCGCCCGAGTGACGCGACGTGTTCGGCCGTGGTCACCGTGAACCAATCGAGGTCCGGATCGCCGTCGACGAAGAATCCTTCGGCGTCGCGCCAGGAGATCGTGGTCTTCGTTACCTCGGCGAAGGCGTTGACCGCGTGGTGGAACGCATGGTCCACTCCGTCGGGCAACGGGCCAAAGGGTGAGGTTCGCTCCGCGGCAATGACGCGCAATGGGCGCCCGTCTAGTCGAGGCATGTGAGCCAGGAACTCCTTCGTCGGGGCCGTGGGGTCACCGGCCACCGGTCCGGCCATGACGTCCAAGAGGAGTCGCAGGTCGTCACTCGACGTGGCGAAAGGACCGTCGGTCGAGTAGTCGATCCAGTCGTGGGACGGCCATCGACCGATGACGCCGTTGGTCGGCTTGAGGCCGACGAGTCCGCAGAACGAGGCCGGAATGCGAATCGATCCGCCGCCGTCGGTGGCCGTGGCGACGCCGACCAAGCCCGCCATGATGGCCGCGGCGGAGCCGCCGCTGGAACCGCCGGGTGAGAGATCGGTGTTCCAGGGGTTGCGCGTCACGCCGGTCAAAAGATTCGCGGTGTATCCCTCGATGGCGAATTCGGGCAGGGTCGATTTACCGACGACGACCGCACCGGCGTCGAGGAGGCGCTGCGGCACCACGCCGTTGGACGTTGCCGGCGCAACGTCGCGCAACGCCATCGATCCCTTACGCGTGGGATGACCCTTCCAGTCTTCGAGGTCCTTGATCAAGGTCGGTATCCCCGCGAGAGGACCGGTCGGCCGCGTACCGCGGTCCATCACCGCCGCCGCCTCGAGGGCGTCGTCGTACGCCGCTTCGGCGAGGACATTCAACGAAGGATTGGCCGCGTCGAGCCGTTCGATTGAAGCTGTGACGAGAGTAGTCACGGTGAGACGGCCCTCTCGAACCGCCGCCGAGAGCGTGTGCAGCGGTCCTGGGTAGAGTGCCACCGATGGCGTCCTAGATGATCGTCGGCTCGTCGACATCACCCTCGAGGGGCTCGCCGTCAGCACTCCAGGCGAGCATGCCCCCTTCGAGATTGACGGCGTCGTGTCCCTGCTCGAGCAGGAATTTGGCGGCCCGTCCCGAGCGGGCACCGGAGCGACAGACACAGACGATTAATCGATCGTTCGAAAACTTCTCCAGGTGGTCGGGCACCTCGTTGAGCGCGACGTGCCGGGCGTTCGGCGCTCGACCCGACTCCCATTCGTTGTCCTCGCGAACGTCCAACAAGAGAGCGCCGTCACCGAGCAACTCGAGTGCCTCGGTGACGCTGACATTTCGTGCTTCGACCATGACCATTCCCTCGCCCGCGGCTCTTCGCCAATGCCAGCGAATCTAGTCCTAGACTTTTCGCGTGGATCGTGCCGACTTGATCTCCAGCGTCACCACGTACGAACTCCTGCCGCTGCTCGATACCGACGAGCGTCCGTACCTGCTCGACGTGCGCGACGTCGACGAGGTGGCCGACTGGCAGATTCCTGGTATTCACAACATTCCACTGGACACGCTCGAAGAGAGGATCGACGACGTTCCCCGAGACGAAGACCTCGTGATGATTTGTGCCAAGGGCACGCGAGCGAGACAGGGCGCCGAGATCCTGGCGCGTCATGGTCTCGCGAGTCGCGTCCTCGAAGGTGGCATGGGCGCGTGGGCTTCCACCTACGACATCGTCGAGGGAGAGTTCGCTGGCGCTACCGTGGTCCAGATCCGCCGACGCGGCAAGGGATGTCTCTCCTACGTCGTGGGGGCGGGCACGAGAGCGGTCGTCATCGACCCTTCGCGCGAACTCGGCCAGTACCTCGGCGTGGCACGAAAGCATGGCTGGACCATCACCCACGTACTGGACACGCACCTGCACGCCGATCACTTAAGTGGCGCTCGCGAACTCGCGGCCGAAAGTGGCGCCGCGCTATGGCTCAATCCAGCCGATCCCTTTCGCTTTCACTATGAACCGCTCGTCGACGGCCAGTCCATCGAACTGATGCCCGGTGTCGACCTACGAATCTCGTCGGTCAGCGTGCCCGGGCACACCGAGGGTTCGACGATGTACCAACTGGGCGAACAGGCGATCTTTACCGGAGACACGCTCTTCCTAGAGAGCGTCGGACGCCCGGATTTGGCTGATCAGGCGGAAGCCTTTGCTCATCATCTCTACGAGAGTTTGCACCAGCGGGTCCTGCCGTTGAGCGGTGAAATCACGGTGTTTCCGGCTCATTTTGGCTCCTCGGTGGGGGTCCGCGTGCACCAGTTCGTAGCTCGAGATCTGGGTTCTCTTCGTCACCAGCTGGCGGCCCTCGCCCTCGACGAGGACGATTTTGTCGCCTGGGCAGTCGCCAATGTCAAGGATCGTCCCGGGAATTACAAGGAGATTGTCCGCATTAACGCCGGAGAAGTCGAACTCGACGCCCAAGGCGTGGACTTAGAGATGGGACCCAATCGCTGCGCCATTGCGTAAGTAAGGTGCGCCACGTTTTTTCGCTAGAACTTCTCGAAGTCCTTGATGACCATTCGCAGTCGGTCACTGCCGACAACTCGTACTCGAAACAGACGTATCTTCCTCGCTGAGGCAACGTCAAGGTGAGAGCCATTGACTCGAAAGATGCTCGATCGATCATGTGCCCGTCAGTGATGCGTCTTCGCAATTCAAACCCGTTCGGTCCGAAAAAAGTGACCCCAGAGCGCTGACCAAAGTCATGGAAAATCGTCGAAACATCGGCTTACAATATGGTTACGATTATTTTCCTTCTCATCAGGCGCGTCGCCGTTGTTCGCGACTTGTGACGTGTCATGCCCTTGATCAGGGATTTTGCGAAACCGATAGAACAATGGGGCTTTCTGGTGAATTGCCTTAAGAAGTCGTTAGCGTCTTCGACTTGCCCGTGCGCTTTACCTATACTTGGTCCTAAGGAAACGGCCGTGTTATGTCACGATGCGCAACCTTGTGAGTGTTAACGCTGTGCCGCATGATCTAAAAAATTAAAGGTTGACGAAGTTCGACCCTTATGAATGGAGTGAATTGACCATGAATAATCCACGACGGATACAACGCCACTTCGTAAGGGCACTTGCGGCGGGCGCCTTGCTCGCTGCTGCGGCGCTGCCATTGGCAATTGCTACGGCTGCCAGCGCGGCCGCGACCCCGTCCCTTACCTCGATTGCCTTCACCCCATCGGGTCCGGGTAACACGATCGGCCAAGGCGCCTCAGGCACCTTCACGTTGACGGGTGTGGGCTTCGCCGGCAACGGCGGCAGCGACACGCTGACGGATACCGGCGGGAATGTGACGTTCTCCGCTGACACTGAGACGGCTTCGACTACGACGATTACTGGGAATTACGCAGTAACTGGAGCCGCCGGAGTGGACGGTCTGAGTTTCACGGACGCCGCGAACGTGGTACCTCTGACGCTCGCTAGCGCCTTCACGATCACCGCCTCCCCGACGTTTACCGCCGCTTCTCCCGCTTACATCGGGGTGACGCAGGGCGCGACGTCGGTGAACATCACGGGTACCGGTTTTGAAACCGGAGCGACAGTAACAATGGTCAGCACCCTGGACGCCACGAGCCTGAAAGTTGGGAAGTCAACCCTGAACGCCAACGGTTCGCTCACGGTTTCGGTCACCCCGGTGAACGCGGTGACGAGTGGTCCTGCGACCGTTAGTACCTACACAGTCACGGTGACGAACCCTGACGGTGGCTCTATCACCTCGGGCCCCGCCTTTTCTGTCGATCAGATGACGCTAGCTAATGTCTCGCCTTCGTCGATTCCTAACACGGCTGGCAGTCCAGTGCTCACTCTCACGGGTTCTGGCTTTGAGTTCGGTGCCGTAATTTCGAGCACCTGCGGAGGCGGTCTCACGTTTGGTGCTTCGACCTTCGTCAGCCCGACTTCGCTTACGGTTACGGTCACCGGCGGCGGTGCCGCAGGCGCCTGTCCCATCACCGTCACGAACCCTAACTCCACGCCTCCTGTCGGCATTCCGCCAGGCAACGCCGCAGTCTTCACGTTGGCCGGCGCCCTTGGTATTGGTGTCGCGAGTACGGTTCCACCCGTCGTCACGGCCTCGAGTTCCACTGCCGCCACGGCAATAGTTCCCGGAGCCGCTGGTTCGACGGTGACGTTGACCGGTATCGGCTTCGGCAACTACAGCCTGGCAGTGTTCACGGACGGAGCGGGTGGCTTCTCACCCGCTAACGGCGTGGTGGTTTCCAGCTGCGTTCAGAGCGGCAACGGAACGTCGCTGACGTGCGTGGTGACCGTCGGTACCGGCGCAGTCGCCGGCACTGACAGCGTCAGCGTCGCTGGCAGCACTCCCTTTGCTGCTGGTCTTTTCGTTGCGGGACCGTCGATCACTTCAATGGCGCCTGCGGCGATGGTTGTTGGTACGCCCGTTGGTACTGTCTTCGCTTTGACCGGTGTGGGCTTCACGAACACGATGACGGGAGTCGTCACCGACCAAGCTGGCGGAGCGTTGAACGGGATTCTTCAGTACGTGAGTGCAACGTCGGCCAACCTCGTTGTCACCGCGTCGCCCAATACGAATGACATAACGACGCTTGCTGGTAGTGACTCAGTCACATTGAGTCAGCTTGTCTCGGCTGGCGTCAGCGTGTCATCGGCGCCATTCAGCCTCACGGTTAACAGTCCACCTGTAGTGACTTCGCCGGTCACCTACGCCACGGCCGGTACGTCGGGTGTAGGCGTTGGTGCCAAGGCTCAGGGGATCGTCATCCACGGTGTTGGTTTCGCCACTGGTGCCACGGTTACGGCCTTCACGAACTCGGCCGCTGTTGCTGACACGAACGTCACCGTGACGGTGACTGCTGTCAACACCGCGGGTACGCAGATCACGGCGACGGTTGCCGTCGCTGCGGGTGACACCAACACCGCTGTTGGTTACACGGTGACCAACACGGACGGTGGGAAGGCAGTGGTTTCTGCCTACCAGTTCCCGATCACTCTCGACGCGGGTCCGACCATTACTAGCGTGTCGCCATCAACGGGACTCGCTGGAGCGACCAACGCCTTCACCCTTACCGGTACGGGCTACACGGCCGCTTCGGTCGTGAGCATCGACACCAACGGAAGTTGCGGGGCCACGACGTTCGTGTCCGCCACCTCGCTCACGGTGACGTGCACGTTGGGAGTCCTCGAGACGACAGCGTCGAACATGATCGTGACCAATCCTGACGGGGGCACCGCTTCGACGGTGATCCTTCCCGCCACGACACCGCCGCCGCCGCCGCCTGTGAAGAAGCCGTTCCACGTGAGCGGTGTGAAGGGTCGTGCCGTTGCTGGCCAGACGGTCAATCTGGACATCACTGGTTCGGGCTTCCACGGCCAGCCAAGGATCACCAGCAGCGCACCTGGCACCAGGGCTGTAGTGAGCAGGGACACGGGTAAAGTGCTCGTAGTTAGAGTGACTACTCGTGCCACGACCAAGCCCGGCGTGAAGGTCTTCACCATCACGCAGAGTGGCCACAGGGCCACGACGCATTACTCAGTCATCAAGAAGTAACTTCACTCCAAGCAGTACCTAAGGATGGCCCCCTCTTTCGAGGGGGCCATCCTTTATGTTTGAGGAGATTAAATGCGCGGAGCAAAAGTTCGTGTCGCGCAACACCTACATTTCGAGAGTTGTTCAAGAAATGATGATTCTTCGACAACCGGCCGTACGAGCGTTCGCGTCATGAACATATCTGCCATCGGCCCCGACATTCTGAGTGAAATGACGGGCAAATGTAACACAACGGCAAGGTGAGTCTCTCGACCTTTGCCTATGCTTGGAGTAGTACCCGATAAGCACGTGAATTAGGCATTCAAGCCTGACGGGAAGTGCAAAGGTGGAAAACCGATTATGAATTCAGCTAACCGCAAAATGGGCCATCGCTCCTTTGGAACTCTGATGAAGTCATTCGTAGCCATCGGAGCGACGTCGGCACTGATGCTGGCGGGTCTGGCATTCGTTGCTGTGTCGCCAGCGTCGGCGCTTGCGCCGTTAACATTTGGCGGCGCGACTTCAGCGCAGGCGGGCACTACTTTCAGCTTCACAGTCACAGCGGCAGCGGCCGGCGACAACATAAACGTCGCTTCGACGTGTCCGTTCGCGACTGGCACTACGAGCCAGGTCACAGACGGGTCGGACATCGCAACTTTCGCCGGTATGTCGATTCACGTCGGATCCTCATGCACGTTGACGGCAACGGACACCACTGGCGCCGACAATGGCGCGCAAGGCACCGAACCGTTCACGGTGACGCCGGCCACTGCTTTGAAGCTGATCTATACGACCGCTCCGCCATCGAATGCCACGCTCGGTGTAGCGATGACGACGTTCAAGGTCTCGGTCGAGGACACCTATGGCAACGTGATCACAACGGGCGCGGGCAACAATGACTCCATCCTTATCTCTTCTTCGTGCACCCTTACTGGCACAACGACACAAAACGCGGTCCTTGGAGTTGCAACCTTCTCTGGGATCGCTGTTACCGTCGGAACGAGTTGTACTCTCACAGCATCAGATACGACTGGTGGCGACACTGGGTTCACCGCTGCGAGCGCACTGGTGAATGTCGCTACGACGACACCAAGCAAGGTCGGCTTTACGACCGAGCCAGCGGCGACCGCTGCTGCCGGGACGGTCCTTCCTTCCTTCGCCGTTTCGATCGAGGAGAGCAACGGTATTCCAATCACGACGGGACTCGGCTCGACGGACGTGGTCACGCTGTCGTCGTCATGCGCCCTTACTGGCACAACGACGGCGACGGCTCTCGCAGGCGTCGCGACGTTCAACTTGGTCACAATAAAGACGGGGGCATCCTGCACGCTCGTAGCAACTGACTCCACGAGGCCCCTTGCGACTGGGACGAGCTCCGCAATCGCAGTCGCCGCGGGTGCCGCGACTCAAGTGGCTTTCACGACCGCTCCACCAGCTGCCGTCGCCACCGCTAGCACCGTTCTGACGACCTTCAAGGTTTCGGTCGAGGACGTCAACAACAACGTCGTGACTTCGGGTACCGGCGCAACGGACACCATTACGATCACGTCGCCGTGCGCTCTTGGTGGGACTTTGACAGCCGGCGCCGTTGCGGGCGTCGCGACCTTCAGCGCGCTCACCGTCAACGTGACCGGAGCCTGTGTACTAACGGCCACCGACTCTGCCAGAACGCTGACTGTTGCGACCGCTACCACCACAGTGGGCACACCCCAGGCGGCACTGGTGCTCACGTCGGTCAAGGGAACCGTCGGCAAGACACTCAACCTCGCGACGGCCGGAGGAACCGGGACCGGTGCGTTGAGCTACATCGTCGCGGCGGGTTCGTCGGCCGGTTGCACCGTGTCAGGAACTTCACTGAGCGCTAAGAGGGCTGGAACGTGCCTCGTGACCGCGACGAAGGCCGGGTCTACGACCTACATCGTGGTGTCTTCGGCCGCCACGAAGGTGACGTTCGTACTGCCCTTCAAGGCCTCTCGCGTGGCGGGCGCCGTGACGGTCGGTAGGACGTCAACGGTCACCATCGTGGGTTCTGGCTTTACCGGACGTCCCAGGATCATCAGCAACGTGGCGGGCGTCACGGCGAAGGTGACTCGTGACACGGGCAACACGCTCAGGGTCGTTGTCGCGGTGAGGGCCGGCGTCAAGACGGGCGTTCACACGTTCACCGTGATTTTGTCGAACGGCAAGCGTACTTCGGTGAAGTTCAGCCTGAGGTAACAGCTCCCAAGTGATTCGTGTCGAAACCCTCTTCTTCGGAAGGGGGTTTCGACATTTCTGAACAGATTTTAGGAACCTGCGATTTCCGGCACGGAAATGTCAGGTGCTCTTCAGTATCCAGGTGGTGCCGTCGGGACTGTCTTGGACGTCGAAGCCCGCCTTGAGGAGCGTGTCGCGAAGCTCGTCGGCGAGATCGTACTGTGCGTTCGCGCGCGCGCTGACTCTCGCGCTTAAGATCCCTTCGACGAGCGCGGTGGGGTCGATGAAGCCCTCCCCGCCGGTGGTGGCGAGTTGGACGAGTTGCGCGAGCGCCTCGAGGCCGGGCTCACCTCCCTTCGCTACGACTTCTCCCAACTCGACGGGTCGATTCAGTGATGGCGTTGGATTGCTGCGCGCCAATCGAGCGGGCGAGGGAGTGAGCGTGCGAAGTTCGTCGAGGCTCGTCGTCGAGGCGTTCTCGAGGACTCGCGATTCGCCGCTAAGGCGCCAGTATCCGTTGGAGCGGCCCTTCACGGACACGGTGTTGCCGGTGAGATCGAAGATGAGCGCCGTGTGTTCGTCGACCCCCAAAGTAGCGACGCCGTCGGGGAGTTTGGCTTCGAGCTCGAGTAGCCGCTTCTCACCCAAGTAGCAGTACCGGGTGTCGTAGTTGCCCCCTTCGTTGTTGTCGAAGTGAGGGATCACCACGCAGTTGAGACCAAATGTCGCGAGCACGTTGAGTCCGTCGCGCCAGTGGGGTTCTTCCACGCCTACTTTGTAAACCTCGTAAATCGGCGCCGTGAAGGCCCCCAGAGTGAGTGCCGCCGCGGACGCGAAGCAGAGCGTGCCGCCGTGATCGAGCACGTCGAGGAGATCGTCGCCGAAGTGCAGCGGTGACCACTGGGCGAGCGCGTACGTCGGACTACCGGGCCCGGCAAAGACGTAGTCCGCCTGGCGGACCTGTTGTTTGAAGAGGGTCCGTTCAAGTTCACTGGCTCGGGCGTAGGAGGCGAAGGGCAGGGTAGTGAGTGCGACGTGGAGCGAGGTCTTGAAGTACTCCTCGAGTTTTTCGCTCATCTGGGGCACGTTCTGTTGGAATCCGTAGGCGGTGTCCAGATTGATCGCCCGCACCTCGTCCAACTGCCCAAGGAGCTGCCGGTGGACCTTGGTCATGCCCGGGGCGGTCTCGCCCGAGCCGAGTAGTGCGAGGACGCCCTGGGTCACGGATGCAGCGTACCGTCTAACAATTGGTGCTGCGGTTGGGGCCAATGACTAAATTGGATCCGTGAGTACGGTTTTCGTTCAAGTCAAGAACCGGGCCCGGGGCAACGTGACGGCCCCCATGATCATTTGGTCGATCGCGATGGCCGTAGTGATCTTCGTGGTCGAAGCGAGCCATGGAGCCCACCACGACGCGCTCTGGGTCGGTTTTGGTATTACTGCGCTCTTCGGGGTCTACCTAGGTCTTCGTCGTCGGGTGGCGGCCTCGTTCGTGGCCCCGTTCGTGAGTTGGATGGTGGCCTGGGTGCCGCTGTGGATTGCGGCGATGGTGCGCGACGGATTCTTGAAAGGGCTCGTCGTCGGGTTCTTCTGGATAACGATCGGCTGGGTTCTCATTGGCGGGCTCGAGTTCGTCACGCTCTTCATCGTCGGGTCGTTCCTGCGACTGCTGCGCGGTTCGTCGGGTACCCGCGACCGCGGCGTGATCGTCTACGGACCCGGCGCCGACGAACGTTAGGCGATAGTTCTCACTGATTGAGCGAAGCCAGACGTCGCCATTCGTCAAACGGGGGAGCGTTGGTCTCGTCGCTCAGCACTTGAAGACAGACGTGATCGGCGCCGCCGCGGCGATGGTCGTTGATGCGCTCCATGACGACGTTCTCGTCACCGTGGACGACCAACGCGTCACAGAGCCGCTCGGAGCCGCCGCGCACGAAGTCCTCGTCACCGAATCCGAGTCGACGCCAGCTGTTCTGGTAATTCTCCAGACCGGTGTAAAAACCCAGGTGAGCGTGGGCGCGGTTCAGGTACTCCTCGCGACTCTGTCCGAGCACGACGGCCTGCTCGACGCCGACGAACTTGTCACCGACGGCAGTTCGGGCTCGGGCGGTGTGTTCGGGCGTCACGAGATACGGGAGAACGCCGTCGGCCAAGGCGGCACCGACTTCGAGCATCTTGGGTCCGAGCGCCGCGATGACTCTCGCGTAGCGCTGCTCACTTTCAGGCGCGCGCATCGGAGCGGCGTCCATCGTGCTCAGGTAGTCGCGCATCGTCGCCACCGGGGTCACGTACTTATGGCCGCGAAGTCGCTCGACCAGCGGCCGGTGGCTGACGCCGAGGCCCAGGACGAATCGATCCTCGTAGGCCGCGTTGAGCGTCTTGGCGGCGTTGGCCGCCGCGACGGCGTCGCGGGCCCAGACGTTGGCGATGCCGGTGGCGACGATCATCGAGGACGTGGCGCTCAACATCAGTCCGGCGTTCGTGAAGGCTTCGCGACCCCACGCTTCGGGCAACCACATGGCCGAATACCCGAGGGACTCGAGCTCGGCCGCGATGTCGCCGCTTCGATCGGCGCTCAGCGTTTCCTGGGCGAAGGTCCATACGCCGACGGTGCCGCGCAACTGTTCCAGTGAAGGCGGCCAGGTCGACATCGAGTCAAGCCTAGGGACCGTGGCACGCGACGCCGGCGAACCGGCAGACTAGACGAATGGCCTATTTCGTGGCGCTGGTGAGCGCGTTCCTCGTGCTTTCGGCGGCGACGGCGCTGCGTCCGGGCCGGCATGGCCTCTCCGCCATTCTGGCCTACCCGGTGGGCTGGGCGGCCGGTGAACTCCCGGTCCAGGGCATCGTCATGGAGTTGGCGCTGCTCGGGTTGCTGGCCTGGTGGGGGTGGCCGAGCGATGCCTGGTTGAGTCTCCTGGTCGTCGTTCTGGCGATCGTGTCGATCGTCGAGAACCTGACGCTGGTCTTCATCGCCTTCTACGCTCGACGGATCGTGCGCCGCTCGATGGCGCACTCGCCGGTGGCGCCGTTGCAGATTCCTCACGCTGGCGACGACCACTTCGGCTCGTGGTGGCGCACGGCGATGCAATTCCCGTTCCATCCCCGTGACATGCAACTCGTGAAGAACGTCGCGTACGGACCTCTGGCTCGTCAACGACTCGACGTGTGGCGCATGTCCACGACGCCGTTGCACGCTCCCGTCGTGCTCTACGTCCACGGAGGTTCGTGGATCTTTGGTGACAAACGCGAACAGGGTCGACCCATGTTGCACGAGTTCGTGCGACGAGGTTGGATCGCCGTGGTTCCGAATTACCGGCTGGCCCCTCGTCATCCGTGGCCGGCGCAGATTCGCGACGTCACGCGAGCCCTGGGTTGGGCGAAGAAGAACGTCACGACCTTCGGCGGCGACCCCGAGCGAATCGTCATCGCCGGCGCTTCGGCCGGTGGCCAGCTGGCGGCCCTGGTGGCGCTGTGTGCGAATGATCCGACATGGCGCCCGGACGACATGACCGACATCGCCAATTGGTCGGTACGCGGTGCGATGCCGTTCTACGGTGTCTTGGAGATGACGGGCGACGAGGCACATTGGCGCGGGCTCGGCCGAGGACTCCTGAGTTTGCTCGAACGCCGGATCGTGCAAGCGCCCTTCGAGGGCAACGAGCCGCTCTATCGCGCCATGTCACCCTTGGAGCGAATCGGGACCGACGCGCCGCCGTTCTTCGTGGTCCAGGGACGAAACGACACGCTGGTAGACGTTCAAGTCGCTCGCAACTTCGTCGCGAAGTTTCGTGACGTGGCCAGCGCGCCAATGTATTACGTGGAATTGCCCTTCACGCAACACGCCTTCGACATTTCGGCCAGTCCGCGAACGTCGGCGACTACCCGGGCCGCAATCGCGTTCGCCGAGTCAGCCGTGAGTCGACCGCGCCTCACGCGGTCACTCGTGAAGAGCTATCAAGTGCCGCCCACCGAACTAGTCGTGAAAGTGTCGACCGGTGAGTGGGTGGGGGCCCGAGAGGCCGCTCGAGAACTCGGTCCCTTCATGGTCCTGACCTCTGATAATCCCTTCAGCCACGAACTGCACGCCGACGAGAACGCGGAGCGTCGCCACGAACTGTTCGCCGACCTGCAGCGTCGGGGCGTACGCCTGCGCCACACGATGGGTCGCGATCCCATGGGCACCTGGCCCGTCGAAGAGGGGTTCGCGATGCTCAATCAGAGCGTCGAATTTGCCCGGGAGCTCGGTCGAGCATGGAATCAGTTCGCGATCTATGACGTCACCGAGGAGCACGTCCTCGTTCGCAGTGTCGACACTGGCGAGGTACTCGCCTAACTGATCGCGACCGCGTTTCGTCGAAATCAATGTTGGCGCGTCGACTTTCAGCAGCAATGACTCAGTGAACCGATCCACCGTCTCCTCTCTATTGGACGGAAATCTCGCACCTCCAGTGATCGATCGACGTCCCAATTGCGTATTGCAGTCATGGAACAATCGGGAGGACCTATGAGGGCCGTACATTCGAGTCGCTACGCGCGTAGCAGTACCCTGCGACGAGTCACGGCGGCATTTCTAGTGGCCGGGGCCATGGTCACCACGATCGGCCTTTCGGGCGCGTCGGCCGAAGTGCAACGCCACACCGCGAAGAGTGTCGAAATCTTGGCGTTCAAGAGCGCCAAATTCGGCACCATTCTTTCGTACGGCAAAACGCTCTACACCTTGAAGCCGAGCGCCACGGCCTGCACGTCCGCGTGTCACAAGATCTGGATTGAGGTGCTCTTGCCCAAGGGTGTCACGAAGGCGACGGCCGGTGCCGGGGTGAATAGCGCCGAGCTCGGGACCACCAAGGTGGCGGGCGGCCGGCAGGTGACTTACGGCGGCAAGGCCCTCTTCTGGTTCTTCGAGGACAAGGCCACGGGACAGGTGAAAGGCAACGTTACCGACACCTGGGGCAAGTGGACCGCCGTCGTGCTGGTGAAGCGTACGGGCAAGCCCACCACGACGACGACCCGACCGACGAAAACCACTACGACCACACTTCCGACGACCACGACGACACGGCCAACCACGACCACCACGTCGCCCGGCGGCGGTGGAGGGATTGGCTTCTAGGACGAAGAGGTGTGACCGCTGCGTGTTACGCGTCAGCGAGAATTACCTCTACCGCTAGTTCGGTTTCTTCGCGCGTCGCCAAGGACTGCACGCCGCCAGCCGCCACGAGGTCCTCTTGACACAACGCGACGGCCGCGAGGAATTCCGCCGGCGCACGAACCGTGACCGACGTGACCTCCGCGCGCTGGGACACCTTGGCCGAACTCTTGGCTCGCCGAATCGCCTCGAGCACTTCGCAGACCGGGCCGTAGGTGGAACCGGCGCCACTGACGTCGAGCGTCGGCAACTCCTGCACGGTCGGCCACGGAGACGCGTGCACCGAATGGGTGTGCCACCAGTGCCACACTTCGTCGCTGACGAAGGGC
Source organism: Acidimicrobiaceae bacterium (assembly GCA_003170315.1). Classification (GTDB taxonomy): domain Bacteria; phylum Actinomycetota; class Acidimicrobiia; order Acidimicrobiales; family RAAP-2; genus RAAP-2. The sequence goes on along the minus strand of PNAH01000004.1, from coordinate 214,488 downwards.
ATGATCGGCGCGAACAGTCGCTGCAGCACCGAAAGCGCAATGGCCAGCGTGGCGCGCGCCGACCGGGTGGGCGCGTCGTCCGTCTCACCGTAGGCGCGGATCTTCACCAACTCGACGTAGTCGTCACAGAACGACCAAAAAAAACTTTCGGAGCGTTCGAGGGCGCGCGCGTAGTCGTAGTTCTCGAAGTCGTCGGTCGCCGCCGTGATCAGCTTGGCCAACAGCGCGAGGAGGTCCAGGTCGATCGGTTCGGTGACTTCCGCGGGCGCGGGAATCTCGGCGTCGTCGAGGCGTCCGAGCACGAACTTCGACGCGTTGAGGATCTTGATGCCCAGCCGCCGTCCGATCTTCAACTGCGCTTCGTCGAAGGCGGTGTCCGAACCCGGTCGCCCGCCCGCGGCCCAGTAGCGCAAGGCGTCAGCGCCGTACTGCTCGACGAGCGGCATCGGGGTCACGCTGTTGCCGATCGACTTGCTCATCTTCTTTCGATCGGGATCGAGGATGAAGCCGGAGATCAGGGCGTCGCTGAAGGGGAGCGAATCGAACTGGAAGTGACTGCGCACGATCGTCGAGAAGAGCCACGTGCGAATGATGTCGTGGGCTTGGGGACGCAGGTCCATCGGGAAGACCCGTTGAAAGAGTTCGGTGCCCCAGCGCCCGGCGATCTGGGGCGACAGCGAACTGGTGGCCCAGGTGTCCATCACGTCGGGGTCGCCGACGAAGCCGCCGGGTGCGCCCCGCTGATCCTCGCGGTATCCCGCGGGGACGTCACTCGACGGATCGACCGGCAGGTCCTCGTCGTGGGCCAGCATCAGATGGTCGAAGTCGATTTCGCCGTTCTCGACCACGGGGTACCACACGGGGAAGGGCACGCCGAAGAATCGCTGGCGCGAGATGTTCCAGTCGACGTTGAGTCCTTCGACCCACGAGCGGTAGCGGTGGCGCATATAGTCCGGGTGCCAACGCAGTTCCTCGCCGCGGGCCAGGAGTTCGTCGCGACGTTCGAGCGTGCGCACGAACCACTGGCGCGACGTCACGATCTCGAGCGGCCGTTCGCCCTTCTCGTAGAACTTGACCGGGTGCGTGATCTCGCGGACGTCACCCATCAAGGCGCCCGTTGATCGCAGACCGTCAACGATCGCCGCGCGCGCTTGGTTGACCGTCTTGTTCCAGACCTCGCGGTCGTAGAACGTCTGGGCCAGTGCAGCGTCGCGCACGCTCCAGCTCTCGTCGGCGAAGTCGGCCGCCATGAAGCGGCCGTCGCGTCCGATCAAGGCTCGCGTCGGCAGGTTCAGTTCGCGCCACCACACCACGTCGGTCGTGTCGCCGAAGGTGCAGATCATCGCGACGCCGGTGCCCTTTTCGGGGTCGGCCAGTTCGTGGGCCAGGATGGGCACCTCGACACCGAAGAGGGGCGTGACGACGGAGGTCCCGAGCAGCGGTCGGTAGCGCTCGTCGTCGGGGTGCGCGACGAGCGCGACACAGCTGGCGAGCAGTTCCGGCCGCGTCGTATCGACGTCCACCGTGCCGGTCGCGTCGGCGCGATTGAAGGCGATGCGGTGATAGGCGCCCGGACGCTCGCGGTCCTCGAGTTCGGCTTGGGAGACGGCCGTTCGAAAGTCGATGTCCCAGAGCGTCGGCGCTTCGGCCGAGTAGACCTCTTGTCGCGTCACCATTTGGAGGAACGCGCGCTGGCTGACCGCCTGGGCCTCCTTGGAGATCGTCGAGTACTCGAAGCTCCAGTCGATGCTGACCCCGATAGCTCGCCACAGTTTCTTGTAGGCTTCCTCGTCGATGGCGGTCAGTTCGACGCACAGTTCGACGAAGTTCTTTCGCGAGATGGAGACCTTGTCCTTGCCGGGCTTCTCCGGGGGACGGTACTTCGGGTCGTAGGGGAGGGCCGGGTCGCAGCGCACGCCGTAGAAGTTTTCCACCCGGCGCTCGGTCGGTAATCCGTTGTCGTCCCATCCCATCGGATAGAAGACGTCCTTGCCCCGCATGCGCCAGAACCGCGCGACCACGTCGGGGTGCGTGTAACTGAAGACGTGTCCGATGTGCAACGTCCCCGACACGGTCGGGGGCGGCGTGTCGATCGAATAGACGCTCTCTCTTACGGCGTCACGGTTGAAGCGGTAGATGTGCTCCTTGTCCCACACCGTCATCCAACGCTCTTCGAGCCCGTCGACGGTCGGCTTCTCGGGCACCTGACGGTGCGTGGGGGTGAGGGCGTCTTCCATGGTTGGCGTAGTTTAGAACAGTGATTCGGCTCTTTGATTCCGTCGACGGTAAGGTCCGCGACCTGACGTTGCGCGAACCGGGGCACGTTTCGATGTACGTCTGCGGACCGACGGTCGACAACCTGCCCCACCTCGGTCACGGTCGATTCACGCTCGTCTGGGACGTCGCTCGTCGCTGGTTCACCTTCCGGGGCCTGGACGTCACCTACGTGTCGAACATCACCGACATCGACGACAAGATCATCGCGCGATCACTGGAAGAGGACCGTTCGACCGGCGAGGTCGTGGCCACCTACGAGGCCCAATGGTGGGAGGCGATGGACCGACTGGGGGTGGCCCGCCCGGACGAGGCGCCGCACGCCACGGACTACGTGCCCGAGATGATCGAACTGATCAGCGAGTTCCTCGAGAACGACATCGCCTACGTGATCAGTGACGGCGTCTACTTCGACGTCTCGCGCGTCCCCGACTACGGACTGCTGGCGGGTCAGCCGCTCGAGAGCCTGCGCGCCGGCGCCCGGGTGGAAGCGAGTGACGAGAAGCGTTCGCCCCTCGACTTCGCGTTGTGGAAGAACGCCAAACCCGGCGAGCCGAGTTGGCCGGCGCCCTTCGGCGACGGACGACCCGGATGGCACACCGAGTGCGTCGTGATGTCACTGGGACTGCTCGGAGAAGGATTCGACCTCCACTGCGGTGGACTCGATCTCAAATTCCCGCATCACGAGAACGAGCGGGCCCAAGCCGTGGCGGCCGGACGCGTCTTCTCAGTGCATTGGGATCACAACGGATGGGTGATGGTCGGCAAAGAGAAGATGAGCAAGTCGCTCGGCAACTTCACGTCGCTCACGCACCTCGCCGAGACGTCCGACCCGCGGGCCTACCGACTGCTCGTCCTTCGCTCGCACTATCGTTCGCCGATCGGAGTGACGCCGGCCACCATCGCCGACGCCGAGCGCGCCCTGGCCCGACTCGACGCCCTGGCGCGACGATTCAAACTGCCCGCCCTCGCCGGCGACACGCTCGAGGTGGCCACCAACTACCGGTGGGTGGGTGACGCAGAGGCCCTTTTCGACGAGGTCGGCGAGGCCCTCGACAATGACCTCGACACGCCCCTCGCGGTGGCGCTGCTCTTTGACGCTCTGGCCGCCGCGAATTCGGCCGCCGACGTCGGCGACCTTTCGTACGCCAAACAGCAGGCTGTGGCGATTAACGCGCTCTTTGGAGCACTGGGACTCTCACTACATTCCAAAGAAGATCGCGTCGACGCGATTAGCGCTGACCTGGTGACGAGGCGTGACCAAGCGCGAGCCGAGAAGGACTGGGCCGAGGCCGATCGACTTCGTAACGAATTAGTCACATTGGGCTGGGTGGTCGAGGACTCGTCGACGGGGACCCTGATCCGACGTCCTTAGAATGGTTTGGTGGGCGAACGGTTCTCCGGTAGGCTTGTTGGTTGAGGTTGCCGTTGTGGTTCCCTCCGGGACCGGTGCGAATCGGTGCCAAAAGAAACAAGGAGGCCCACAGTGGCTGTAGGAACCGTCAAGTGGTTCAACGACGAAAAGGGTTGGGGATTCATCGCTGTCGATGGCCAGCCCGACGTCTTTGTGCACTACTCGGAGATTCAAGGAGAAGGTCGTAAGACGCTCGTCGAAGGTCAGACTGTTGAGTTTGACATTGAGCCGGGCGATCGCGGACCACTCGCCAAGCGCGTCGTCTTGAACTAACCAAATCATCTAGTAGTGAGAACCGCCGCCCTCGGGCGGCGGTTTTTCATTTGCGCCACTAACTCACCTAAAGTACTTGAGAGTTACTCGCGGGTAACGCGCGACGATCTCGAAGGACTGTCATGGCTGAATTCTCGTTGGAACTGAACGACGATCAAAAGACGATGCAGGAGTGGGTGCACGGCTTCGCCGTCAACCAGATGCGTCCCATCGCCGCCGAATGGGACGAGCGCGAAGAGACGCCGTGGGAGTTCATCCAAGAAGCGGCGAAGGTCGGTATCTATTCGCTGGACTTCATGATGAACGCCTTCACCGACAAGACCGGACTGTCGTTGATGATCGCGACCGAGGAGTTGGCCTGGGGTGACGCGGGGCTCACGATGGCCCTCATGGCCACGTCGCTCGGGGTCGCGGCCATCGTGGCCAACGGCACGCCCGAGCAGGTGATGGAGTGGGTGCCCCAGTGTTACGGGACGCCCGAGGACATCAAACTCGCGGCCTTCGGCGTCTCCGAACCCGACGCCGGCAGTGACGTCTCTTCCTTGCGCACTCGCGCGGTCTACGACGAGGCGAACGACGAGTGGGTCCTCAACGGCACCAAGACCTGGATCTCGAATGGCGGCATCGCCAACCTGCACGTCATCGTGGCATCCGTCGAACCGGAGCTGGGTAGTCGGGGTCAGGCGTCTTTCATCGTGCCCGACGGCACCAAGGGCATCCGCCTGGGCCAGAAATTCAAGAAGATGGGCATCCGCGCCAGCCACACCGGCGAAGTCGTGCTCGAGGACTGTCGCATCCCGGGACGCTGCCTCCTCGGGGGCAAGGAAAAGCTCGACGAGAAGATCGCTCGGGCGCGCGAGGGCAAGCGCTCCCAGAGCCAGGCCGCCATGGCGACCTTCGAAGCCAGCCGGCCGGCGGTCGGCGCCCAGGCGCTCGGCATCGCGCGGGCGGCGTACGAATTCTCGCTCGACTACGCCAAAGAGCGCAAGCAGTTCGGTCGCGCGATCATCGACAACCAGGCGATCGCCTTCAAGCTGGCCGACATGAAGATGCACATCGACGCCTCGCGCCTCCTGATCTGGCGAGCGTCGTGGATGGCCGCGACGCGCCAGCCCTTCCTCAACGGCGAGGGCTCGATGTCCAAGCTCTACGCCGGCGAAACGGCCGTCAAGGTGACCGAAGAGGCGATTCAGATCCTCGGAGGCTACGGCTACATTCGCGACTATCCGGTCGAACGCTGGCACCGGGACTCCAAGATCTACACGATCTTCGAAGGGACCAGTGAGATCCAACGACTCATCATCTCGCGCGCCATCTCTGGCGTGCACATTAGGTAGCAAGAGCCGAAAGATTGCGGGTCCAAGAGCCTTGATGAACCGGTTGAACATCGTCACGCTCTGCACCGGCAACGTCGCGCGTTCGGTGATGCTCGGCTACATGCTCACGACGCTCGCCGAGTCCACCGGTGCCGAGTGGTACATCCGAACGGCCGGTACGCACGTGACCGAAGGCTCAGCGATGAGTGGGCGCACCCGTGACGCACTGATGAGGATCGAGGAGCTCGGTGATCATCGATACGGCGCGCACCGTAGCCATCAGTTGAACCAAGCCGACACCGAGTGGGCGGACGTGATCCTGGGCGCCGAAGCCGACAACGTGAAATTCGTGCGAGCCAACTTTGCGACGAACGCCGACAAGGCGGTACAACTCGCGCAGTTCGTGCGGTTCGCTCCACTGGATGGCCACTTTGACGCGCAACTGCGTGCGGCAAGTTCACACGAGCCTTCGCCGGACTTCGACGTCGAAGACCCCGCGGGCGCCGACCAGCTGACGTACGACGCGTGCGCCCGACAACTGTGGGATCTCGCTCAGGCTTTTGCGCTTCTCGTGGGCGCCGAACGCGTCGACTAATCCTGGTGGACCGTTCGAAGTCCGCCCCAGGCCAGCGTGGCCGATCGTTCGGCGAGCCGCTCGGCTGCTCCGGCCGCTGGTATCGGCCAACCTTTCGACTCTTGTTGCTCCAGCCACACGATCGCCGCGCCTCCGGCGATACCGACCACGCCACCGGCCAACTGACGCCGATGATCTTCGCTCATGGAGTCATCGAAGAATGGAAACATGAAGGAGATGAGTCCGAGTTCCAGCGCGCGCACCTCTTTGGCGGTGTCGCCTACGTGGGAGTGGATGAAGAGAATGCGAAAGGCGTCGGTCTCACTCACCACCATCTCGAAGTAGACGCGAAAGGCTACTTCGATCTTCGCTCGCGGCGTCTCAGCGGTGCTCACCGCGATCTTCAACGACGCCAATAGCGTCTCGGCCAATTGCGCCACGATCTCGCGATAGAGGTCAGTCTTCGAATCGAAGTACTGGTACAGGATCGGCTTCGTGAAGCCGGCCTCGCGCGCAATGTCGTCCATCGTGGTCGACTGAAATCCCCGTTCCGCGAAGAGTGACTTGGCGACGCTCAGCAACTGTTCTCGTCGCTCGGCGTGTTGGGGTCGGTCGTCCTGGATCACCATAGGGCTAGAGGATAGTTGGCGCTAGTGGATAGACATTGAATTGAGAAGTTCGCTCAAGCGCGTGGGCAGGGACGCAATGTTGAAGTGTTCCCGCGCGATGGAGAGGTTGTGCGCGTACAGCTCGTCGTTCGGGTGTTCGAGGAACGACTTGATGGCCACGACGTCGCCGAGGTCGAAGAACCGGAATCCGAAGTCGATGATTTCGCACGCGACGGGATACGGGTGCAGAGCGAGTGGGCGACGATGCGTCACCGATTCCAACACCGGGTTGCCGAAGCCCTCCCACGTCGAAGACATCACCACCAGGTCGCAAGCCGCGTAGGCGTCGTTCACGTCGAAGCCCTCGGGCAGTCCCCGTCCCACTTCGACGCTGGCCGACTCGATTAACGCTTCGAGTGGTGATTCGTAGCCGTCCTCGGCCGGTCCGAGGAGCCAGAAGACGGCGCCGAGGGCCTCGCACAAGTCGAGAGCGCCCGCAACGTTCTTGCGGAGCAATGCTCGTGACGGCATGAGTACGAGCGTGCGCCTATCGACGTCGAGCGCCAACCGAGTCGAGTCCCGTCGGCCCCGCGCCGGATCGCAGTCGAAGGAGTTCATGAGGGTGACGGCCTCGATGCCGCGCTCACGGAGTTCTCCACGCGAGAGTTCGTTGATGGTGACGTGACGCCAGAGCGGCTCATCGCGCGGTCCCTCGAGGTGCGCGAGATGAGGGCGCTGCCACGGCAGGTCGTGGTGATGAAAGAGCGCCGGCCGACCTTTCAGCACCTGGTAAAGGACTTCGCGCGCGTCAAGGTTGAGCGGCAGCGAAGCGAGGTTCTCGACGATGACGAGGTCGGCGTTGGCGAAGGCCTCTTCCAACTCCTGCATCGAGGTAGTCATCGTGGCTTCAATCGCCAGGCTCGGAATGATGAGGTCGGCCACGCCATCACCGGCGACGGTTCGAACGCTGTGGCCGAGCGTTCGAAGGGCGGCGATCCATTTCGCCGATTCGATGGCCACGCCGTCGGTTCCGCCGAGTCGAAAGCTGACGAGGACTATCCGAGCCACCGCTTAAGGCTAGGCAGGCTCGGAGTCAGAATTGCGACCAGTAGTAGGGTGTTCTTTCGGTGCGGACCGTTGGTCGGCGCCCTTTCTGGAGGACTGTCGGTGGCCCAACGAGCACTAATTACCGGTATCACGGGCCAGGACGGCTCCTACCTGGCCGAGCTGCTGCTCTCCAAGGGTTACGAGGTCATCGGTCTCATTCGACGCAGCTCCACGCTCACCATCGAGCGAATCAGCCATATCCAGGACCAGATCACTCTGGTCTCCGGCGACCTCGTGGACGAGGTGTCGATGATCAACGTGCTGCGTGACTTTCACCCGGACGAGGTCTACAACCTCGCCGCCCAGAGTTTCGTGCAGACCTCGTGGACGCAGCCGGTGCTGACGGGCGAGATCACGGCGCTCGGCGTCACCAGGCTCCTCGACGCCATTCGCATCGTCGACCCGACCATCCGCTTCTACCAGGCCAGTTCATCCGAGATGTTCGGTCGCGTTCGAACGGTGCCCCAAGATGAGAACACTGCGTTCTATCCCCGAAGCCCCTACGGGGTCGCGAAGGTCTACGGCCACTGGATCACCGTGAACTACCGCGAGAGTTACGGCCTGCACGCGTCGTCGGGGATTCTCTTCAACCACGAGTCGCCGCGCCGCGGACTCGAGTTCGTCACGCGAAAGATCACCCACGGCGCGGCTCGTATCAAGGCCGGCCTCGACAGTTCGTTGCACCTCGGGAATCTCGACGCGCACCGCGACTGGGGCTACGCCGCCGACTACGTGTGCGCGATGTGGGCGATGCTCCAGCGCGACACCCCCGACGATTTCGTCGTGGCTTCCGGCCAAACGCACTCGGTACGCGAGCTCTGTGAAGTGGCCTTTCACGCCGCCGGGCTGAACTACGAGGACCACGTCGTGGTCGATCCCAAGTTCATCCGGCCGGCCGAAGTGGACCTGTTGGTCGGCGACGCCACTAAGGCGCACGAGCAGTTGGGTTGGAAGTGCGAAGTCGACTTCTACGCCCTGGTGGAGATGATGGTGGCCGCGGACATCGACGCCCTGGCCCGGTAGGCCCGTGACGGCACTCGACAGTACGTCGGTCGTCTTGCGGGGCGCCGTCTCGATGGCCAGTGGTTTTCCACTTCTGAGCGGCGTCGACCTGGAGCTCTCCTCGTCCTCGCTCACCGTGCTGGTCGGCGCGAACGGCGCGGGCAAAACGAGCCTCTTGCGTCTCCTCGCCGGTTTGATCGGGCTCAGCGCGGGCGAGGGCTCGGTCCTCGGTCTCGATCTCGCGACCGTTGATCGGCGCCAACTCCGACGTCGCGTCGGCTGGCTCGGCCACGAAGGCTCCTTCTACGACGACCTCACGGCGAGCGAAAATCTGACCTTCGCCGCGAAGGCGCTCGGGCGCCCACTCGACGAACTGGCGACCGTATTGGATCGAGTGGATCTCAGCGGGCGCCGCGACACCATCGCCAAGCAGCTCTCAGCCGGTCAACGTCGACGTCTCGGCTTGGCCTGGCTGTTGCTTCGCCGTCCCGAACTGTGGCTGCTAGATGAGCCCTACGCCTCACTCGACGACGACGGCCGCACCTTTTTTGACGCGCTGCTGGGTGAGGTCGTGGAGCGCGGCGCCACGGTCGTCGTCAGCGCGCACGATCCGCTGCGCAGCGCGCAACTTCGTCCGCGAACGCTTCTGATGTCCGGCGGTCGGATCGTGGGGGAGTCGTGATTCGTGTGGCCTTGCTCGTCGCGGGCAAGGACCTGCGCGTCGAGCGACGAAGTCGCGTCTTGCTCTGGCAGGTCGTCCCCTTTGGCGTCATGGCGCTTTTGTTGAGTGACCTGGCACTCGGGCCCAATCAGGCCGGACACTCGACGGCCGCGCCCGGCCTGTTCTATTTGGTTATCGTCCTCGTCGCTCTGCTGATGATCAATCGCAGCCACGCGATCGAGGCGACGGCCGGCACCCGGGCGTCGGTGGCCACCCTCGGACTGGACCCCGCGGGGGTCTTTTTGGGCAAGGCCGCGGCGCTCGCGATCGAGCTCTGGCTGACCGCCCTCGTATTGCTCGCGGGGAGCGTGGTGGTCTTGCACACGGCCCTGCACGGCACCCTGGCGGCCGTACCCAGCATCGTCGTCACCCTGGGCGCCATCGCGACCGCGGGAACGCTCTACGGGGCCCTTACGAGCGGCGCGAACGCCGCCGCGACGCTGCTGCCCGTCCTCAGCCTGCCGGCTTTCGCGCCGCTACTCATCGCCGGGGAACGTTCCTTCACTTCGGCCCTGCACGGGGGAGCTCTGTTGGAGTGGTGGATCATCTCGGTGGTGGCGCTGGCTGTCTACCTCGCCCTAGGGATTCTCCTTTACGGTGTTCTCGAGGAATCGTGATGAAAGAGCTCAGCCAACGACTACTAGGACCGGCGACGATTGTCACCTTGGCCCTCACCATTTGGTTGGGCATCTGGGTCACGCCCCCGGACAAGGTCCAGGGCAACCTCGCGCGCCTGCTCTACGTGCACCCGGCCATCGCCACGGTGGCGCTGTACCTCTCCTTCGGCACGGCGACCATCGCCAGCGCGCTGTATTTGTGGCGACGAACGCGCTCGATCGTGATGGACCGCATCGCGCACTGTGCCGTGGAGGTGAGCCTCGTCTTCATCATCCTCACGCTCATCACCGGATCGATCTGGGGACGACCGGCCTGGGGCGTGTGGTGGGCCTGGGACGCGCGTCTCACCTCGACGGCGATCCTCGGCGTCTTCGCGCTGGGTTACTTGGCGCTTCGTCGGGCCAACGACGACTTCGAACTGCGCGCTCGACGAAGCGCGGTCTTCGCCATCATCGCGGCGATCAACGTGCCCATCGACCACTTCTCCGTGCAGTGGTGGCACACGCTGCATCAGGGCGCGACGCTGCTCGGACCGAACCGTCAGTTCAAGGTCCACGGCAGCATGCTCTGGACGCTGCTGCTCAGCTTCGTCGCCTTCTCGCTCGCCTACGGGTGGTTACTCCGCGCGCGCTACCAACTGGAAGTGAAGCGCGAACTCTCGAGTTTCGAAACGCTCGAAGTCGCGTTGGAACGACGTCGCGCCGAAGGTGTGCACTAGTGGACTACGTCACCGCCGGTTATTCCTTCGCCTTTGGGGGGCTGGCGCTCTACGCGCTGTCTATCTGGTGGCGAGGGCGAAACCTTGACTGAGACGAACCTCGACCTCACTCCCGTCGCGCCGCCGAGGTCGAAGAGCTCCAGTCGACGTCGAAGCATCGGCATGTTGGTCGTGCTGGTGATTGCGATTGTGGCGCTGCTCAGTCAGGGCCTGTTGCACTCCTTGAACTACTTCGACACGGTCGACCAGGCCTTGGCCAGTCGGGCCAAGATCGGTACGACGACGATTCGACTCGAAGGCGTCGTGAAGCCTCACACCATCACGCGTACGTCACGAGGGGCCTCGTTCTGGATGACCGGATCGGGCGCTCACGAGGTCTACGTGATCAGTCACGGGACGCCGCCGCAGCTGTTCCAGGCCGACATCCCCGTGGTCGTCGAAGGACACTTCACCACGCGACACTCCACGACGTTCGACGGCACGCAGATTCTCGTAAAGCACACCGCGACGTACATCGCCCAACACCCGAAACGGGTGAAGGCGCCCAACGGCAGCGTGCGATGACTCTCACGTGGCTCGGACGCGTCGCGCTCTACGTCGCCTTCCTCGCGACACTCGGCGGCGTCGTCCATCAAGTGATCGCGCTTCGAACGAAGCGACCGTCACGCTCCGTTCGTTGGGCGCTGGTGTCGCTGGCCGGCATCGTGGGTGCCGTCGCGGTGATGCAGTTCGCGCTCATCACCCACGACTTCTCACTGGCCTACGTATCGGAGAACAACGCGACCTTCACGCCGCTGCTCTATTCGATCACCGGGATGTGGTCGGCCCTTGAGGGGTCCCTGTTGCTGTGGTCCCTGTTGCTGTGCGTCCTCATCGTGGTGGTGCTGCGCTACTACCGACGTCGCGCCGAGGACCCGGTGGTCTCGTGGGCCACCGTCGCGCTCTTCGGCGTCAGCGCGTTCTTCTTGGGACTCATGTGCGGACCGGCCGACCCGTTCATCCATAACGGCGCGAAGGTGTTGCAGGGTGCCGGACCGAACGCACTCTTGCAGGACAATCCATTGGTCGCGATTCACCCGCCATTGCTCTACATGGGCTTCGTCGGCTTCACCGTGCCCTTCGCCTTCGCGATCGCGATGCTGATCACCGGTCGCGTCCACGACCGCTGGCCCTTGGAGCAGCGCCGCTGGACGGTGCTCGCCTGGGGCGTCTTGTCGGTCGGCATCGTGTTGGGGGCGTGGTGGAGTTATCAAGTGCTCGGCTGGGGCGGCTTCTGGGGCTGGGACCCGGTCGAGAACGCCGCGCTTCTGCCGTGGCTCACCGCGACGGCGTACATCCATTCGGTCATCGTGCAGGACCGTCGCGGACTCTTTCGAGTCTGGAACCTCTCGCTGGCGATCGCCACGTTCTCACTCACCATTCTCGGGACGTTCTTCACGCGCTCGGGCGTCTTGCAGAGCGTCCACGCCTTCTCCTCGAGCACCCTCGGTCCGCTCTTGATCGGTTTCTTCTTCGTCACCGTCGCGCTCGGCGTGGGGCTACTCGCCTGGCGCGGTGATCGACTGCGATCGCCAGTGGGCGTGGATCATCCCCTCTCGAAAGAGGGCCTCTTCATCGCCAACAACGTGCTCTTCGTCGGCTTCGCGGTCGTCGTGCTGCTCGGCACGGTCTTCCCGCTGCTCTACGAAGCCGTCAACGGCGGTCAGGTGACGGTCGGCACGCCGTACTTCGCCACGGTGGCGGTGCCGATGAGCATCGTGTTGCTCGTGTTGATGTCACTCGCCCCTTTGGTGGGCTGGCGCACCCTCGACGCGAGCGTGTTGTGGTCGCGGGTTCGCTTCAGCGCGTGGACGTCGCTCTTCGTCGTGGTCGCGTTGATTCTCTCCGGCGTGCGTCGTCCCCTGGTGCTGCTGGCGTACTTTCTGGCGACGGCCGCCGCCGGAGCGGCGCTGCGCACGCTCCGGGGCGCGTTCGTCGCAGCTCGGCGACGCAGTCAGCGATGGTACGACGCGCTTCGCGGGCCGAGCGCCGGGGGCATGGTCGTGCATCTTGGGGTCGTCGTGATGGCGCTGGCGATCGTGACCTCGACGTCGTACACGACGCGTAGCGAAGTGACCCTGGCTACGGGACAGAGCACGGTCGTCTCCGGTCAGTTCGTCACGTTCCGCGGCTTTCACACGGTGAAGGACTCACTCGAGACCGCGACGCAGTTGCGCGTCGACGTCGATCACCACGCGCTGCTTCCCGCCATCACGACCTACCACGGGCGAAGCACGCAACCGGTCGGGACCCCGGCCATCGACTCCAACCTCGCGCGCGACGTCTACGTGACCTTCGACGCCGTGGGCGGCAATGGAGCGGCCTCCGGGGCTCAGGTCGAGGGCGACCTCCCGGCCGGATCGGTCGTGCTCGGCGTCACCGTCGAGCCCCTACTCGCGTGGCTCTGGATCGGGGGACTGCTGCTCGGGGTCGGATCGGCGTTGTCCTTCGTGCGACGACGTCACGGGGATGAGGTGGACGCGTGAAGCGCACGGTGACCATCATCTCGCTGGCGGTACTGGCGATCGTGATCGCCCTCTCGGGGTTCCTCGCGACCCGCCATCCGGTCGGTCCGGCGACCGTGGCGCCGAGCCCGCTGCTGGGCAAACTCGCGCCCTCGATGAAGGGACACGAGCTGGGTGGCGGCACGTTCTCGCTGCGGAACGAACGTGGAAAAATCGTGATCGTCAACTTCTGGGCGTCGTGGTGCGGGCCCTGCATCCAAGAGGCCCCGGAACTTTCGACCTACGCCTGGCACGTCCGCCCCGACGGCGTCGTCATGGTAGGCGTTGTCTTCAATGACACGGTCTCGTCGGCGACGGCCTTTGCGGCGCACTACGGATCGCTCTATCCCTCGATCATCGACCCCGAGGGCATCATCGCGAACAGTTACGGCGTCACCTCGCCCCCGACCACGATCGTGATCGATCGCCAAGGTCGTGTCGCGGCGACGCTCCTCGGGGCCACCACGGCCAGACAGTTGGCGGCCGTGGTGGCGAGGGTGTCCTCGTGAACGTCGTGAAGTCCTTTCGGCTGTGGTCCCTGGCGTTCCTTTGCGTCCTCGCCGTCGCGCTGCTCGAAGCGCCGAGCTCGGCGTCGACCCAAGGACGCATTGCCCACCTGGAGACGCTGGTGAAGTGCCCGGCCTGCGACGACTTGTCGGTCGCCCAGAGCAACGCCACCTCGTCGATCGCCGTGCGTCACGACATCGCGCGTCGGGTGCGAGAAGGCCAGTCCGACAACAAGATCCTTACGTCGTTGGAAGCCACCTACGGCACGTCGATCCTGCTCAGTCCTTCGACCTCCGGACTCGGAGTGCTGCTCTGGCTCGTGCCTCTCGGCGCGCTGTTGGCGCTTGCCGTCGCGGCCGTGCGTTTGATGAGACGACGATGACGCGCGACGCCGCACAACTGCACGATGAGATTCGACTCCGCGAAGCGTCGTTGCGCGACGCGTCGCGCGAACGCAACGCCGGAGAACTCTCCTCGGACCAGTTCGAAGCGATTGAACGGCGCGAGGGTGCTGCGTTGGAGAGTGCGCGTAACGAGCTCGGTGCCTTGATGGCGAGCGTCGACGCGACGAACGTGCGAGCACGAACGCGACGCGTCCGATGGCTGGTGCTGGCGCTGGTCTGCTTCGCCATCGTGGTGACGTACGCCCTGTTGTCGGCGACGTCACCGCGTCAGGCCGGAAACCCCGGTGACGGCGGCATCGCTCTCACGCGCGCCCAAACAATCGACCGGCTACTCACTCAGGCCGAAGTTGACGTCGCCAACGGCCAAGACGTCACGGCTCTCAACGCCTACGCGAAGGTCCTCACGCTGGATCCGAAGAACGTCACGGCGCTCACGCAGAGTGGTTGGCTCGATTTCACGGCGGGGAGCGCCGCGAAGAAGGCTTCGGTCGTCGAAGTCGGGATACGCGAGCTGGCAAAGGCCATCGCCGTGGCGCCGCGACAGTCGGCTCCCCGGCTCTATTTCGCCATCGTCGCCGACTCGACGCCGGGCAATCAACGCGTCGCGAAAACCGAGTTCGAAGAGTTCTTGAAGTTGAAGCCCTCCGTCGGCCAAATGGCCATCGCGCGACCCTTCCTCAAAAAGCTCGGGCTGATCGCTCCCTAGTTCGGTCGAATTGGTCGGTGCCAATCAGCAACAGACGGCAAATCTCCTGATTACGGGGGTTTCGAAGAGATTCAGAGGATGAACCGACCCGACGAACGCGGATCGCGATGGACGAAACGTTAGGCGGTCACGCGGCAGGCGTCATCACCACGGGCGCGTGACGTCAGCGTCACGTTGCGACGTTCCGCACCGAGTCCATCGAGCATGCCAGCGATGAGCCCACGGTCGACGGCGCACAGCACCGGGTGATGGAGGGCCGCGGTGCCGAAGGGGCAGTTGTCCGAAACGACGGACTGTTCGAGGTCGTGCTCTTCGGCGCGAGCGGCGAAGCCGTGGGCCGTCAAGATCCCGGCGATGGACTCCATGGCCGCCTTGAGGCTCGGACTCGGTTCTCCCGAGCCCACGGTCCCGGCCAGGGTCCGTCCGTACTCGACGCCGACGTCGTGGGACATGGACTCCGCCGCCTCGGGGCCGAGGCGCTCGAGCGCCATCTCCAAGAGGGCGACCAACAGAGCGTCACGGCGCATCGAGCCGTCCATGACGACCCCCGCGTCGACGACGCGGTATCCCTTGGCCGGTCGGCCGACGGTCGTTTTGTGGACATTGTCGAACGTCACGTAGCCCGACTCGGTGAGGCGCTCGAGGTGATGGCGCACCACATTGGCGTGCACCAGGCAGTGTCGCGAGAGCTCGGTGGCCGTGGCACCGGGGTTCTCGCGGAGATAGAGATAGATCTTTCGGCGCGTGTTGTCACCGAAGGAGTGCGTCAAACTCGTGACGTTGGCCGTGAAGAGGGCCGGATCGAGATCGTTCTCGTTAAGCGAAGTTGACACGTAGAAAGTCTAGGACCGCCTTGGTCTTTCGCGCCGGTAACCTCTAATGGCCCTCTCAAAGGAATCTTGTGACCCCAAACAGTGCCCACCACCGCGAACTCAGCGCGATCGTCGAGCCACAACTGGTTCGCACGCTGGATGAATTGGGTTTCCTCGGTGAAGTGGTGGAAGTCGGTGATTCACTGAAGGTCGAGCTCGTCCTTCCCGTCTCGAGTTGGCCGAATCTTGCGCTGCTCGAAAGTTCCATCAAAGAAATCGTCCCGGAGGCCACCGTGGTGGTTCGGGCCATGGACGAAGAGGAACTCCTTGGGCTGCGCAACTTCCTTCGAGGCGCCATGGCCGGCGATTCGGAACCCGGGGAGCACGCCCACGGAGACACACCTCCTAAGTTCCTCGACAAGCTCTCTAAGACGCGGATTCTCGGGATCTCGTCGGGCAAAGGGGGCGTCGGCAAGTCCTCGGTGACCGTCAATCTCGCGATCGCCCTAGCCCAGAGCGGTCACGACGTGGGTGTCCTCGACGCCGACGTGTACGGCTTCTCCTTACCCAAGATGCTCGGCGCCGTCAACGATCCGATCGTGCTCGGCGATACGGTCATTCCGACGCTCGCCCACGGCGTGCGCTGCGTGTCGATGGGGTACTTCGTGCCCGACGAACAGCCGGTTATCTGGCGCGGTCCCATGCTGCACAAAGCGATCCAGCAACTCGTTTCTGAAGCGTGGTGGGACGAGCCCGACTTTTTGTTGATCGACATGCCCCCCGGCACCGGTGATGTGGCCTTGACGCTTTCGGAGGTACTGCCGCGCATCGAGATGTATGTCGTGACGACGCCACAGGCGGCCGCTCAGCGCGTCGCGCAGCGTTCGGCGTACGCGGCGCGCAAACTGAAGCTCAGTGTGCGCGGTGTCATCGAGAACATGAGTTGGTTCACGGGCGACGACAACAAACGATACGAAATCTTCGGCTCCGGTGGCGGCGCGCGACTCGCGCAAGAGCTCGGCATCGCGCTATTGGCACAGATTCCCCTCGACACCAAGCTGCGCGAAGGTGGAGACGTGGGCGAGCCAATCGTGGTCCATGATCCCGAGAGCGAAGTCGCACTCGCCTTCAAGGCCCTGGCGGCCACCATTGTGAGCCAAGGTCCTGCGCGGGTTTATCGTCAAGAGTTGAAACTGTCGTAACGTCGGCCTCAATTCTCAGTCGTTCGTCTCATTCGAACGAGAATCCGCCGTTTGGGGACTGGCAAAACAATTGTCTAGATAATTTACGTTTCATCTGATAATTTGCCGTTCACTGGGCAAACGCGCCCGGGCTATCGGGGGGATAGATATGGATGAGACCGACACTGCGGGCCTAGGTTCGGGTCAGACCGACCAGAAGGACCTCGCCACCTTCGGCTACAAACAAGAACTGCACCGGACGCTCGGATTCTTCAGTTCCTTCGCCGCGGCCTTTAGCTACATCTCGCCATCCACGGGTATCTTCACCCTCTTCGCACTCGGACTCACGACCCTCGGCGGTGTCTTCATTTGGAGTTGGCCGATTGTCGCCGCGGGCCAGATGCTGGTCGCCCTCAATTTCGCCGAGGTGTCGAGCCATTTCCCGATTGCTGGTTCGGTATTCCAGTGGACCAAGTATCTGGCCGGACGTCCGTACGCGTGGTTCACCGGATGGATCTACATCTTCGCCGGTGTCCTTACGGTGACGGCGGTGGTCGTGACGTTGCCGCTCACCATCCTGCCGATGGTGAACCTGATGGGTTGGAAACTCGATGCGACCGCCACACACGACCAAATTTGGGTGGCCGCCATCACCCTCTTGGTCATCACGGTGCTGAATATTTACAGTGTCAAGGTCGTTTCGGTCGTCAACAACACCGGCGTCTTCTTTGAGATCGTGGGCCTCGTGGTCTTCGCGGTCGTGATGTTGATCGCGCACCGTCACCAGTCGATTGCCATCGTTACCAACAGCGGCGGCCTGCACGTCGGTTTCGGTTCGTTCTTCCTCGCGATGTTCATGAGCCTTTTCGTGATCTACGGATTTGATACTGCGTCCACGCTCGCCGAGGAGACCAAGGACCCGCGACGGGCGGCCCCGAAAGCGGTCCTCACGTCCATTGCGGGTGCCTTCGTGATCGGCGGCATATTTCTCGTCGCGATTTTGATGGCGATTCCGAACCTCAAGACGGCGATCGCCGGAGCGTGGACTCCGGCGACCATCATTGAGTCGAACTTCTCCAAGCCCTACGCGATTATCTATCTCGCGGTCGTATCGGCCGCGATTCTGGTGTGCTGCCTCGCCATCATGGCGGCGACCATCCGGTTGTGCTTTGGAATGTCGCGCGACAATCGTCTTCCGGCATCGGCCACCTTGTCGAGGGTGCACCCAACGTTGCACACGCCAGTTTTTTGCTGCATCGTGGTGGCAATTTTGGCGGCCATTCCGCTGTTTAAGTACGCCGGTGCCGGCATCGTCGCCATCGCGGCCACGGGCATGATCTATCTCGCGTACTTCCTCGGCAACCTGGCGATCCTGGGGGCCCGTCTCAAGGGTTGGCCGAAGGAGAAGACGCCATTCTCATTGGGCAAGTGGGGGATTCCGGTCAACGTCCTGGCCCTTCTCTGGGGTGGGGCCATGCTGGTCAACTTCGCGTGGCCCCGAGCAGCGAGCAACCCCACGCCGAATCAGACACTGGGCGCGCTCAGCACGGGTATAAGTGAATTGAACAAAGTGCCGATTCTCTACACCGTGCTCGGGGTCATCTTGCTCATCGGCGTGCTCTACTACTTCTTCTCCGAAGTGCGTAAGCCCAAGGTGGAGATCATCAGGCCGTCGGAGACGGGCCCACTAGTCATTCCGGCGGAGTCACTGCCACCGGATGAGGTCAGAAGTTAAATCAATCCGGAGGCGGTTACTTCGGCGGGAGCTCGAAGGACCACACGAGTGTGCGACTGCGGTCGGCGCGCAAAATGTCGATCGCGCTCTCGACCGGTACGCCGTTCACGTCGAACGCTTCTCGTTCGACGCGCAGCAAAGGCGTGCCTCGGGTGACGTCGAGCAGACGAGCGGTTCGGGCGTTGGCGGCGATCGGTGAGATTCGCTCCACGGCCCGCACCGGGCGAGCGTCGTAGCGCCGCTCGAGGAGTTCGTAGATCGAACCGTGGAGCGGTTCGCTGAGCAAACCGGCGAATCGTTCGGCCGGAAAGCTCGAGTGTTCGAGCAGCACCGGTAGGTCGTTGGCGAAACGCAGTCGGTCAATCTCGTAGACCTCGTCACCCTCGGACAGTTGCAACGCGTCGGCGGTCGACGCGTCGGCCACGACCCGTTCCGTGCGCAACAACCGGGCGCCGGCGACGTGACCCAGACGGCGGGCCTGTTCGGAGAATCCGGCAAACGTGGTGAGGTCGTACTCAATCACCGGCTCGGCGATGAAAGTACCACCGTTTCGACCGGTGCGACGGTGAATGAGTTTGCGAATCTGGAGTTCGGCGAGAGCCTGGCGCACCGTCAATCGGTTGACGCCGAACTCTTTGGCGAGCTCTCGTTCCGGTGGAAGTCGGTCGCCGGTTCGAAAGTGGCCCAGCGTGATCGAGGACGCGACTGCGTTGGCGATCTGGGTGTGAAGCATCCCTTTGGAACGCGAAATCTTCGGGGGCCATTTGGAGTTTGGGGGCACAGTTAATCCTCTCAAAGCAGAGTAACGGGCGGTATTCACTTGCCACGTCAACCTTTTTTGGTATAGACAGTTTAGCCAACGACGCGCGCGAGGAGACACATGATCGATAGAGCACGCGTAGTGGTGATTGGCGGGGGAATCGGGGGCTGTTCGATCCTCTACTGGCTGGCGCGACTCGGCTGGAGCGACGTGGCGCTGGTCGAGCGCTCCGAGTTGACCAGCGGCTCCACCTTCCATTCGGCCGGACTGGTGGGACAGCTCCGCAACTCGCTTTCGCTCACCCAGATGATGATGAACTCGGTCGATCTCTATCGAACCTTGGGTGAAGAGGTAGAGCTCGAGACGGGCTGGCGCGAGGTCGGCTCGTTGCGCCTCGCCTCGTCCAAGGAGCACTTAGAAGAGCTCGAACGCCAGGCCGCTTGGGCCGAGACGTTCGGGCTACCGATGCACCTCGTCTCGGCCGACGAAGCCCAATCGATGTTTCCGCCAATGTCGACCGAGGGCGTGCTCGGTGCGGCTCTGTTGCCGTCCGACGGCTACGTCGATCCGAGTCAGTTGACGCTCGCGCTGGCGCGGGGCGCGCGCCAGCGGGGCGCGACGATCCTCACGAACACGCGGGTCACCGGCGTGCGCGTTGAGAACAATCGCGTGCACGCGGTCGAGACGGACCAGGGAACGATCGAATGCGAGTACGTCGTCAACGCCGGTGGAATTTATGCCCACGAAATCGGCCTGCTGGCCGGCGTGCACGTCCCGCTGGTGGCGATGGCGCACCAGTACGCGATCACCAAGCCCACCGGGCTGTCGCGCGACATGCCTACGCTGCGCGACCCCGCGCGATTGGTCTACTTTCGCGCCGAGAGTGGCGGACTGGTGGTGGGCGGTTACGAGCGAAATCCCTCGGTGTGGGGACACGGCGGTATCGCCGCGGACTTCAACTCTCGGTTGCTCGAGCCCGACTGGGACCGCTTCGCGCCGCTCTTCGAGGCCGCGATCTCTCGCGTTCCCGAACTGGCCGACGCCGAGATCGTGACGTTGATCAATGGTCCCGAGGCCTTCACCCCCGATGGCGAGTTCATCCTCGGGGAGAGCACGGTCGCCGGGTTCTGGGTCGCGGCCGGGTTTTGCGCGCACGGCATCGCCGGCGCCGGGGGCATGGGCAAGTTGATGGCCGAATGGATCATCGAGGGCCAGCCGAGCCTCGACGCGTGGGCCCTGGACTCGCGGCGCTTCGGCCCGCAGTACCGAAGTCGCGACTACACGTTGATTCGCACCGATGAGATCTACGCGACGTACTACGACGTCAAGTACCCCGGCCACGAGCGCCAGGCCGGGCGTCCGCTCAAGGTCTCGGCGGTCAACGCGCGTCACCGGGACCTCGGCGCGGCCTTCGGCGAGAAGTCCGGGTGGGAACGGGTCAACTGGTACGAATCCAACGCCTCCTCGGGCGACGACTCGACGAGGCCCGACGGATGGGCCGGGATGCTGTGGTCACCGGCGATCGGCGTTGAACACCTCGCCTGTCGCAGTAGCGCGGCGATCTTTGACGAGAGTTCGTTCTCCAAGCTCGACGTCACCGGATCGGGCGCGGCCGCGTTCTTGGAGCGGCTCTGCGCCAACAGCGTCGCGCGTCGAGTCGGCGCGGTCACCTACACCCAACTCTTGAACCCGCGCGGTGGCGTGGAATGTGACCTCACCGTGACGAGACTGGCCGAGGACCGCTTTCGTCTCGTGACCGGCACGGCTTTCGGGAATCACGACGGCGCGTGGATTCGCCAGCACCTCGAGGACGACTCGGTCGTCGTCGAAGATGTCACCTCGCAGTACGCCTGTTTCGCCCTCTGGGGACCACGCGCGAGAGAGATCCTCCAGCCGCTCAGTGAATCGGACCTCTCGCACGGGGCCTTCGGCTACATGAGCGCGAAGGAGATCAACGTGGGCGCGGTGCCGTGTCTCGCCGTGCGCGTCACGTTCGTGGGCGAACTGGGCTGGGAGCTCTACTGCCCGAGCGAGTACGCCCTCGGACTGTGGGACTCGTTGATGAGCGCCGGTCGGCCTCACGGACTCCTGCCCGGCGGCTATCGCGCGATCGAATCACTGCGTCTGGAAAAGGGCTATCGCGTCTGGGGGAGCGACGTCACGACGACCGACTCGCCCTTTGAGGCGGGACTGGGATTCGCAGTGAAGATGAACAAGGGTGCGTTCATCGGTCACGACGCGCTCGAGCGCGCCGGCGAGCCGTCGCGACGCCTGGCCTGTCTGGTCTTGGATGATCCGCGATCGATCGTTCTGGGGTCTGAGCCGGTGCGCTTCGAAGGTCGCGCCCTGGGACGCGTGACGAGCGGCGGTTACGGCTACAGCGTCGAGTCGTCCATCGCCTACGCCTATTTGCCCGTGGAGTTGGTCGAACCGGGTACCAAGGTGAGCGTCGGTGTGTTCGGGCGCGACGTGGGCGCCGAAGTGCGGGCCGAGCCACTCTTTGATCCGAGCAACGAAAAGGTACGGCTTTAAGCGTTGGCGTTGCTGTAACGCTGCGCCAAGCGGAGTCGCTCGTCGATGTCGTCTTGGCGTGCCAAGTCGATCGCGTGCTGGCCGCGATCATGCGCGTAGGTCGTGAAGTCCACGTCGAGCGACGAGATCGCCATCTGAACCACACCCCACATCGCCTCGCGCAGCTCCGAGACGATCTTCATGAGGTGCAGCGTCGACATGACGGGTTCGCTCACGTCCCCGACGTAGTGGCGCAGCAGGGCGATCTCGGCGTCGAAGGGAAAGCCGTTATTGACCGACACGTTGGCGAGGTCGAAGAACGGATCGGACATTCCTGCGTACTCCCAGTCAACGATGCGCAGCCGGTCGTCGAAGAGGAAGTTGGCGTTCAACAGGTCGTTGTGACCCAAGACCGCTGGCCGGAATGGTCGGACTATTTCGATGCGCTCGAGAACCTCGAAGGCGAAGAGCGCGTCGAACGGCGCTTCCACGCCGCGAGCGGTGGCGACGTCGCGATGATCGCGTACGACGTTGTACGGATTCCAAATCGTCGGGGTCGTCCCGGCGTGGTGGACCAGGCGAAGGGTTTCGGCGAATAGCGCGAGCATAGGCTCTTCGGCGAGTTCCGTCGTCGAAATCGGCCGGCCGTCGATGAAGCGAAAGACGATGCAGCCAGTCGACTTGTCGGTGGCGAGGACCTCCGGTCCCACGCCGATAGCCGCGGCCAATCCACCGGCCACGACCTCGTTGGTTCGGTCGATCCCGAGCAGGTGAGTGTCGTTGCCCGGGACCCGCACGACGACGCGCTCGTCGCCGAGGTCAACCACGTAATTCGAGTTCGTGATGCCGTGCGCGAGTATCTCGATTGACTGGACTCGACCGGGCCAGAGACGGTTCGCGAGATCGTCGACTACTTCAGTCATGGCCCGAGGCTAGAGCGTCACGACGAGCTCGCGCCCGGAGGTTCTTCGCACTCTCATCAGCGATCGGAATGAACTTCTAGGATGAGAAAAACTGAGGGGGGCCATGGAGAACTTCGCGGGACGGATTGCGGTCGTCACGGGCGGCGGCACGGGAATGGGACGTGAACTCGTGCGCCAATTGGCGAAGGCCGGTTGTCACGTGGCGACCTGTGACGTCTCGACCGCGACACTGGACGAATCGAGATCCCTCGCTCTCGAGACGGCTCCGGCCGGTACTCGAGTGACGACGTTCGTGGCGGACGTGGCCGACGAAACTCAACTGTTGTCCTTTCGCGACGCAGTTGCCAAAGAGCACGCCACGTCGTCGATCAATTTGCTCTTCAACAATGCGGGCGTCGCGGGCGCCGGGAGCTTTGTCGACGATGATCGAGCAGCGTGGGAGCGGACGTTCGCCATCGACTGGGGCGGCGTCTATCTGGGCACCCGGACGTTCCTGGGGATGTTGATGGCGGCCGACGAGGGCCACATCGTCAACACCAGCAGCATCAACGGCATCTTCGCGTCGGTCGGACCCAATCGGCCCCACACTGCCTACAGCGCCGCCAAGTTCGCCGTGCGCGGCTTCAGCGAGGCGCTGATCACCGACCTGCGGATGAATGCGCCCCACGTGCGGGTTTCGGTCGTGATGCCGGGCCACGTCGGAACGTCAATCATCATCAATTCCGGAATCGTGCATGGCAAGGAACCGGACACGCTCGACGAGGAGGACCTCGTGAAGGTGCGACGTCAACTCGCGGCCGATGGCACGCCGGTGGATGAAGTATCCGACGAGGACCTTCGAAAAGGTGTCGCCATGTTCGGCGAGTCCTTCCGCGACCTCGCCCCGCTCAGTGCCGCTTCGGCCGCGGAGATCATCCTCGACGGCGTGCGTCAGAACAAGTGGCGGATTCTCGTCGGCGAGGACGCCGTAATCGTCGACCAAATGGTGCGTGACGATCCCGAGCACGCGTACGAACCGGAGTTCTGGCAGTCGCTGCAGGCTCGAGGTCTCTTCGGCGGCTTCGGCTAGACAGCTTCAGCGCTTCACCGAATCACCGTCTAACGTCGGAATGCCGAGACGACGAGCAAGGACGAGCGATGGAACTAAAGGGAAAAACAGCTGTGATCACCGGCGGGGCCAGCGGCATCGGCCTCGCCACCGCCATTCAGTTCTCGAAGGCCGGCGCGAAAATCGTCCTCGGCGACATCGAAGACGGCCCATTAGAGCACCAAGTCAAAGAGATGCGTTCGCATGGCGCGACGGTGATCGGCGTGCACTGCGACGTCGCCCAGGAATCTGACGTGGAAGCCCTGCGCGACGCGGCGCTGAAAGAGTTTGGCTCTGTACACGTGATCTTCAACAACGCCGGTGTCGCGGGCGGTTCGACCATCGGCACACCGAAGAAAATCTGGGATTGGGTGATGAGCGTCAACCTCGACGGCGTAGTGAACGGTATGAACGCGTTCATCCCTCTCTTCCTCGAGCAGAACGAGGGTCACGTCGTCAACACGGCGTCCGAAGCGGGGCTGGTCGGCGTCGCGGGTATGGGACCGTACAACGCGAGCAAGTTCGCCGTCGTGGGCATCTCGGAGTCGCTCTTCCACGAACTCGCCAACACCGGTAAGAACGTCCACGTCTCGGTGCTCTGTCCCAACTTCGTGCGCACCCGTATCTTCGAGTCCGAACGCAACATGCCCAAGGAGCTCGCCAGCTACGCCGAGAATCCCGAGAACGAAGAGATCAAGAAACTTGCCGAGGCGTTGGTGAACGCCGGCATCGACGCCGCCGACGTCGCCACGGCCGTGGAAGACGCGGTGGTCAACGAGAAGTTCTGGATCCTGACGCACGAACACTCGGCGCTTCGCATCACCGAGCTACGTCTGGATTGGATGCGCGGCGGACCGTCGCCCATGGCGGGACTCGTCAACATCAATACTTAGCGGTCGATGCCACTCGGCAGTTGGTCGATCGGCCAGTCGAGCAGGGTGACGGCGCAACGACAGGCGAATCGATCGGTCATGCCTGCGACGTAGGCGACGCTCAGTTGTAACGCCATCGCGGGATTCTCCAGCGCCTCGTCGCCGTCGACGACGTCCGGAATAAGCGACGGATGGATCGCGAAATACTCCACGAGTGCACGCAGCATCGCCACGACGGCCGAAGCCTGTTGGCGCGACGCGCTGCGCAGATAAATCGTCTCGTAATTGAACGTCCGAAAGGCCGCGAGCGCCTCGGAGTGTCGCGCGTCCATGCCAATGACGCCGGTCGAGTGAATGGTGCGAATCATCGCGTTGATGAAGGTGCCCAACTGTTGACTGCGTCGAACGCCACAGCGCTCGCGCACGATGGCCGGCAACTCATCGGACGAGACGATGCCCGCCGAGACGGCGTCTTCGAAGTCGTGGCAGCTGTAGGCGATGCGGTCGGCCCAACTCACGACCTCGCCCTCGGGCGTCATCGGGGCCGGGCGCGACCACGAGTGGTTGCGAATGCCATCAAGAGTTTCGAGGCAGAGGTTCAGGCTCACGAGGGACACGTCCGCGCCCCAGGTCGCGTGATCGAAGCCCCCGACCACGAAAGGGTCCAGTGCTTCTTCGCTGGCGTGGCCACCGGGACCGTGGCCGCAGTCGTGCCCGAGCGCGATCGCCTCGGTCAGGGCCACGTTGAGTCCCACGGCGCGAGCGACGCCGGTGGCGACCTGTGCGACCTCGAGGGCGTGGGTGAGGCGCGTGCGCATGTGGTCATCGGGGAAGACAAAGACCTGGGTCTTGCCGGCCAGTCGGCGAAACGCGCTCGAATGCAGGATCCGGTCGCGGTCACGTTCGAAGCACGACCGGAATTCGTCCGGTTCCTCTGGGCGCCCCCGATTGCCCGCGCCGTGGCCTCGGGTCGCGCCCACCGCGAGCGTGGCGTCGAGTTGCTTTTCTCGTTCGGCGAGCGATCCCGGGGTAGAGCCACCGGCGACGTCGATGGAGGCCGAGGAATCACGATGCGCCACCGTGACATCGTCCGCGGCGCCCTCGTAGCCCTCCATGGTGGCGGCCCAGCGGCGACTGCGTTCAGAGATTGGCGGGTCCGTCACGTCTTCCATATTCCTCCTTCCTTCTAGCATGTGAAGAGTCGCCACGTGGCAGAGGAGCAGTGATGGAAGTTCGTATCGGCATCGTGCAGTCCATGAAGGAGATCGAGGTCGTTCTCCCCGAAGACGCTAAGCGCGAGAAGGTGATGAAGGAGATCGAGACGGCTTTAAGCGACGACACGGTCCTCTGGCTCACCGATCGCAAAGGTCGCCGGGTCGGCGTGCCAGCCGCGCGAATCGCCTACGTGGAGTTGGGCTCTCCGTCGAGCGAGCGCATCGTCGGTTTCGGCTCGGCTTGAGATTGACGGGCGTCATGCGGTGATCGACTACCACCTGCACCTCTGGCCCCACTCGGAGTCCTCGGTCTGGTTCAAGCTCGACCAGATCGCCGCCTACTGCGACGAAGCCGCCCTTCACGGGGTCACGGAGTTGGCCCTGACCGAGCACACCAGCCGTTTTCGAGACGTGTTGTCCGCCGTCGGACCCTTCTGGCTCAGGTTCGGTCACGAGCCGACGAGTCCGGCATTGGCCGAGTACCTGGATTTTCACGCGCGAAACTCCCTCGAGGAGTACGTGAACCTCGCCCAACTCGCGAAGGATGAAGGACTGCCCGTCAAGATCGGGCTCGAGGTCGATTACTACGCCGATCAGATGGACGTCGTCTCGCCACTCCTCGCGCAGTACCCCTTCGACGTGCTCATCGGTTCGGTCCACTGGCTCGGCACCTGGCAGTTCGACGACTACGACGTAGCGACGCACGCCCACGAGTGGACCGTGCGTGACGTCGATCAGTGCTGGGCCGATTACGCGCGCGCCATCGAAGAACTGGCCGCATCCAATTCGGTCGACGTACTCGCGCACCCGGACCTCATCAAGGTGGCGGGCTACCTCGCGTCGGACCCGGGCGACTACTGGGACCTCATGGTCGAATCGGCCGCCAAGTCCGATCTCTCCATGGAGTGCTCGTCGGCCGGTTGGACCAAGCCAATCGCCGAGCAGTACCCGGCCGGGGGATTCCTCGACCGTCTCGTGGCGCGAGGACTCACCTTCACGACGGCCAGCGACGCGCACTCTCTCGAACGGGTCGGCTCGAGGGTCGGCGAATTGGCCGACCTGTTGGAAGCTCGCGGCGTCCACGAGGTCGCCTCCTACAGTGGCCGTCAGCGCCGGATGATTCCCCTGCGAGCGAGCTAGTGGCCACGCTCGCAGAACTAGCGACCCTCCGCACGTCGCTCGACGAGCACGTCGTCGATCACCTCTTGCGATTGACCGCGTCGTGGTCGCTCTTGGCCGACCTTTCGTTCTCCGACATGTTGTTGATGGCCCGTGTTGACCAGCCGGACGCCGGGGAGTCGGGTTTCGTGGTGCTGGGTCAGATGCGTCCCAACAACCGCTCGACGATGGTCAACGACGACCTGATTGGGACGACGCACGGCGCCGCGTCCTGGCCCCTCGTGCAACTGGCCTTCGAGAGCGGCACCAGGATCATTGGCGAGGTGAACGTTGAGGCCATCGACGACGTGGTGCCGGTGTGGTGCGTGCCGGTTCGATTCGACGGGCGCGTGATCGCGGTCATGGTGCGGCTCCAGGGACCGTTGCGCGGCCCCGCGTCGCTCTACGAACAGGCCTATCTCTCGATATTCGAGCGCCTCTGCGTGATGGTCGCCGACTCGACCTTCCCGTTTCGCGAAGTGGGCGTCGCCGGCCCGGGTCTGCCGCGCGTCGGGGACGGGATCATCCTTATCGACGGTGACGGACGCGTCGAGTTCGCCACCCCGAACGCCGCCAACGCCTTGCACCGAATGGGCATTTACGCGCCGGCCGAAGGTCAGACCCTCGCTGAATTGGGACTAGGCGTGCGCGTCGTCCAACGATCCTTGGAGTACGCCATCCCGGCGATGGAAGAGATCGACCGCGGCCATGACGTCGCGATCCTCTTTCACTGTGTCCCGTTGATCGAACACAACTTGGTCACCGGTGTCGTGACGCTGTTGCGCGACGTATCGGACCTGCGTCAACTGAATCGATTGGTCCTCAACAAGGAGGCCGCGGTTCGAGAGGTGCACCACCGCGTGAAGAACAACCTGCAAACCATCTCGTCGCTCCTGCGGCTCCAGGCCCGGCGCAGTGACGAGCCCGAGACGCGCATCGCCCTCGGCGAAGCCGAACGACGAGTACGATCGATCGCCGTGGTGCACGAAGTACTCAGCCGTGAGCCCGGAGAAGAGGTCGTCTTCGACGAGATCGTCCGGTCACTGGTATTGCTGGTCGAAGACACCGTCCTGGCCCTGCACCCGGTCGAGATTCTGGTGAACGGCGACCTCGGCGTTCTGTCGACCGACCTCGCCACCCCGTTGGCCGTGGCGCTCGCCGAACTGTTGACCAACGCCGTCGAACACGCGTTCACCGGCTTTGGCGGAATCAACAACGATCAGGTCGGCGTCGTGACGCTCAACCTCTATTTGGAAGACGGTGACGCCGTGGCCGAGATCCGCGACAACGGTCGGGGACTGGGCGAGGACTTCTCGCTCGAGGTGCCCAAGAGCCTCGGTCTCTCCATCGTGCGCGACATCATCCGCGCGCAGTTGCACGGAACGATTGAAATGAAGAGCGTGAACTACGCCGAAGGTGGCGGGACCTACGTGCGGGTGGCGGTCCCGCTGAGCGCTCGGCCCTAGAGCGAGGACGCGCGGCGACGCGCGGCCAACCACTGCTTGCGAAGCTTACGTCGCTCGTCCTCGGTCGTGCCGCCCCACACGCCCGATTCCTGGTTCGTCGCCAGGGCGAACTCGAGACAGGCCTTTTGGGCGTCGCAGTTGTGGCACACGCGCTTGGCCGAATCGATCTGGTCGGTCGCCATTCCGGTCGTGCCGATAGGGAAAAACAGTTCCGGTTCAGTGTCGCGACACGCTGCGTTTGAACGCCAGTCAGAGTCGTCCCAAGCGTGCGTACGGTTCCAAATCAACGACATTTCAAATCCTTACGGTGGGGGGATAAATCCACTGCAATTTCGCGAGAAATGGGCGGTGGCGGGAGTCCAATTTTAACGAATTTCCGGCCTGAAAACAAGGGCTGATTCGCGAATAAGCGAAGTGACGTCCATGTAATTCGAAGTACACCTGCCAAACTCGTCGGGTGACCGACGTCTTCGCGCATCGTGGACTGCACACAATGGAGCGCGAGAACACGATCTCGGCGTTTCGCGCGGCCGTGGCCCTGGGCGTCGACGGGGTCGAATTGGACGTTCGTCGCACCCAGGACGGCGTTCTGGTCGTTCATCACGATCCGGCGATCGGACCCCTGGTCATCGACCAGAGTGCGCGTTCGGCCTTGCCGGACTACGTCCCGACCCTGGCTGAGGCCCTGGACTCGCTCGAAGGCGTCCGAGTGAACGTCGAGATCAAGAACGGTCGGGGAGCGGCCGAGAGCTACGACGAATCGGGCGATCTCGCGCGTCAGGTCCTTTCTGTCGTTGACCAATACGGCTGGTCCGAAAAAGTCAGCATCTCGTGCTTCGACCTCGCGACGTGCGCCGTGGTGCGCTCGTCGAACCGCGAAATCACGGTCGCGTGGCTCCTCTGGGACGTGGCCCGGGGTGACGCACTGGTCCAGGCCCACGTGCTCGGTTTCAACGCGGTGAATCCGCACTTCTCGACGGTCGATGCTGAGCTCGTCGCTCGCGCGCGTGAGCTTCAACTCGACGTCAACGTGTGGACCGTGAACCGAGCCGAGGACCTCGAGAGAATGTCGGACCTGCACGTGTCGTGCATCATCACCGACGACCCGGCGCTCGCGCGTGACGTCGTGACCCGATCGTCCCCGACGGGCACCGGTCGATAATGGCCTAGATTGAAGGCCATGAATATCGTCGTTTGCGTAAAACAGATTCCCGACCCGGCCGCGCCGCAGTCGTTGGACGCCTCACACAATCTCAACCGTTCCGGCAAGTTGATCCTCGACGAGGCCGACACCTACGGCGTGGAAATGGCGCTCCAGCTCGTCGACAAGGCCGGCGCCGGCGAGGTCACCGTGGTCTCGATGGGATCGGCCGCGGACGTCGCGGGACTGCGCAACGCCCTCGCCATGGGCGCCGCCAAAGCCGTCATCGTGAGCGACGACGCGCTGCGCGGCACTGACGCGTTGGGCACCGCCAAGGTCTTGGCCGCGGTGATCAGGCGCGAGAGTCCCGATTTGGTCCTGGCCGCCACCGAATCCTCCGACGGGTACACCGGCACGACACCGGTTCAGATCGCCGAGCTGCTCGGCCTGCCCTCGATCACCTTCGCCAAGTCGGTCGCGATCGACGGCACGACCGTCAAGGTCGAGCGTCAGACCGAGTCCGGCTACGACGAAGTGACGGCGCCATTGCCGGCGCTCGTGACCGTCACGGCCGGCGTGGTCGAGCCGCGCTACGCGTCCTTCAAAGGCATAATGGCCGCCAAGTCCAAGCCGCTCGAAGTGCTGAGCGTCGCGGACCTCTCGCTCGCCGAGGAGACCGGTCCCGCCGGTGCCCGCCAGGTAATCACCGACGTCGTCGTCGCGGAGTCGCGCACCGCCGGTGAGAAGTACGTCGACGAGGGCGACGGCGCGCAGCGCATCGTCGGTTTCCTCGAGTTGATCAAGGTTCTGTAGGAGATCGTCATGGCCCTGTCAAACATCTGGATCGTCGCCGAGCCGTCGAATGGCTCCTTCACCACCACCTCACTGGAACTGCTCACCCAAGGGCGCAGTTTCGGAGCGACCGTCTCGGCGATCACCTGGGGCGCGAACGCGGCGCTCGCCTCCGTGGCCGGAGAGTACGGCGCGACCACGCTCTATGACGTCGGCGACCTCGGCGGCGCGTTACCCGGGGCGCCCGTCGCCTCGGCCCTCGCGGCGCTCGTGGCGTCGGTGGGCGCGCCCGACGCCATTTTGATTCCCACCAGCTACGACGGGCGCGACATCGCCGGACGTCTCTCGGCTCGGCTCGACCGACCGGTCTTGACCAACGTGACCGGGCTCAATGATGACGGCGGGCTCGCGACCGAGCATCCGATCTTTGGTGGCAGCCAGACCGTGAAGGCCCGTTTTACCGGCGAGGGTCCAGGGATCTTCGTCATTCGCGCGAAGTCCTTCGCGGCTGAGGCCAGTGGCGGCGCGGCTGCATCAGTGGTCGCCGCGCCTTCGGGCGACGTCGGCGCCACCGGTGGCGCGATCATTGCCGCGACGCACGTCGAAGAGCGCGTGGGGCCGAAGCTCGAGGAGGCGGCGGTGGTGGTCTCGGGCGGACGGGGACTCGGCGAAGCCGAGAAGTACGCGCTCATCGAAGAGACCGCGAAACTTCTCAACGGCGCCGCGGGCGCCAGTCGCGCCATCGTTGACGCCGGCTGGGTTCCCTATTCGCACCAGGTCGGTCAAACTGGCAAGACCGTCAAGCCGACCGTCTACATCGCCTGCGGCATTTCCGGAGCGACGCAACACATGGTCGGCATGAAGGGCTCGAAGAATATCGTGGCCATCAACAAGGACCCGGACGCGCCGATCTTCCAGATCGCGGACTTCGGGATCGTGGGCGACGTGAACAAGGTTCTCCCGGCTCTCATTGCCGCCCTCAAGGCTCGGGCTTAGTACTACCTTGAAGACTGGAGACCCCCACCGGGTCTCGGCATCGTTCCTCTTTCGACGCGCTAGTGAATTTAGGCTGGGGGCACCATGAGCCGCCCCATGTCCTCGTCGGATCGCCGCTGGTGGGCGCTCGGAGTACTCAGCATCACGCAGTTGATGGTGGCCCTGGACGCGACGGTCATCAACATCGCGTTGCCGCACGCGCAGCGTGACCTCCACTTCTCTCTCGCCAACCGACAGTGGCTCATCACGGCCTACGCCCTTACGTTCGGATCGCTGTTGTTGGTCGGGGGACGACTCTCGGATCTGTGGGGACGTCGCACCTCGCTCTACGTCGGGCTGACGGGTTTCGCCCTGGCGTCGGCGCTCGGTGGCTCGGCGCACAGCTTCACCACGCTCGTCACGGCGCGCGCGGTGCAGGGGGTCTTCGGAGCGGTCCTCGCGCCGGCCGCTCTGGCGGCGCTCTCCACGACCTTCGGCGATCCCAAGGAGCGCGCCCGGGCCTTCTCGATCTACGGCGCCATCGGCGCCTCGGGGGCCGCGATCGGTCTGCTCTTGGGCGGCGCGCTCACCCAGTGGGCGACGTGGCGGTGGTGCCTCTTCATCAACCTCGTGTTCGCGGCGATCGCCCTCGTCGGCGTGGCGCTGTTCGTGGCCGGGGGAAAGAGCGAACACGAGGCGAGTCTCGACGTGGTCGGCACGCTGCTCGGCAGCGCGGGGCTCTTCTTCGTCGTCTACGGATTCGCGCACGTGGTCACGGCGAGCTGGGGCAACGACGTGACGTGGGGGAGTCTCGTGATCGGCGTGGTCTTGCTCGTCGCGTTCGTGCGCTGGCAGCAGCGCTCGAAGCATCCCTTGTTGCCCCTGCGCTTGATCATCAATCGGGTGCGCGGAGGATCACTGGTGGCGCTCTTTCTCACCAGCATCGGGATCTTCGGAATCTCGCTCTTTCTCGCGTACTACCTGCAGGGAACGCTCGGTTACTCCCCACTTCGCACCGGCGTCGCTTTCTTGCCGCTCGTCGGGGCGATCGCGCTCTCGGCGTTCATCGCCAGTGCCCGGCTCCTCGCGGTGAACGGGCCGCGTCCACTCGTGCCGACCGGCATGTTGCTCTGTTTGATGGGCATGGTGCTCTTCACCAAACTGACGCCGCACGCGGACTATTTCGCGAACGTTCTGCCGGGCCTCATCGTGACCGGTCTCGGCCTCGGTCTCATCTTCGCGCCGGCGATTGCCAGCGCGACCGCCGGGGTGCGCGCGAGTGACGCTGGCGCGGCCTCGGCCCTGGTCAACACCACCCAACAGATCGGCGGATCGATGGGCGTGGCGCTCCTCAACACCATCGCCGTTTCGGTGACGGCCCGGGCCAACAGGGTGCCGGTCGCCCTCTCGGCGCATCTCAGCCGCAAACTCCAACTGCACAACGCGGCGGTGCACGCCACGTTGCACGGCTACGCCGTGGCGTTCTGGTGGGCGGCCGGCTTCTTCGGGGTCGGCGCGATCCTCACCTTTGGATTACTCGAATCCGGTGTTCCCGAGTCCGACGGGGACGTCGCGCAGCAATAGCTCGACGCGGCTACCTTGGCCACGCCGACGCCAGCTCGGCACATTGAGTCAGATCGACGATTGCGGCGCTGAGAACTCCTAAGACTCGAAGAGGCCTGTTCGAGGTAATTCGCTTTGGCGTACGTCGCCGTTACTTCGTTGATCCGAAATTGAAGACGTCACCGTCAAACTGTTCATAGCTCTGATAGTCCAATAACTCATAGAGATCACTGCGGCTCTGCATCGCATCGAACAGGCTCGACAGCTCGCCACGTTCCCTCAGTACACCAAGTCCCCGTTCCGCTGCTCCCATGGCGAGTCGAAGCAGCGACACCGGAAAGATGACCATGTCGACACCGAGATCGTTGAGCGCCGGCACGGTCCAAGGCTCTCCCTTGCCGAACTCGGTGGCGTTCGCGAGAAGCGGGACTTGGATCGCCTTGCGAAACGCCTCGAACTCTCCGGCCTCCAGCAGCGCCTCAGGGAAGATGGCGTCTGCGCCGGCGTCGACGTAGCTGCGAGCGCGATCGATCGCCGCGCCGAGCGAATCGGTGGCGCGAGCGTCGGTTCGAGCAACGATCAAGAGGTGGGGGTCTCGACGAGCCGCCACCGCGGCGGCGACGCGCTGACGCGCGACACCGACGTCAACCACGAGCTTGCCGTCGAGGTGCCCGCAGCGCTTGGGATTCACTTGGTCTTCCACGTGGACGCCCGCGGCGCCCGCGTCTTCGAGCAGCTGGATCGTGCGAGCCACGTTCATCGCCTCGCCGAAGCCCGTGTCGGCGTCGACCAGGAGCGGAAGGGACGTCACGCGCGCCACCTGTTGGGTCCGAAGCGCTACCTCGCTGAGCGTCGTGAGACCTACGTCGGGCAGTCCCAGGTCAGCGGCGATCACCGCACCCGAGAGGTAGGCGCCCTCGAAGCCACGTTGTTCGATCAACATGGCCGAGAGTGGATTGAACGCGCCGGGCAAGACCAGGATGTCGCGCGCGCCCAAGCGTTCTCGCAGCGCAAGACGCTTGGCCGCGCTGGTGGTGGGCGAGTGCAGCACTAGAAGATCCCTTCGGTCGTCGGAGCGCGCTCGAGGTACCCGTCGAGAGCGCTAAAGGTCAGTGACGACATTTCCGTCGTCGACAACTCATCTAATCGTTGCACGCTGTCCAAGAATCGTTCGCTCTCGCGTTCGTCGATGACGCCGCTACTCAGGTGTCGGAACTTGTCAAGGTACTGAGAGCGGCCGAAGGGCCGCGCTCCGAACGGGTGGGCGTCGGGGACGGCGATCTCGTCGGTGATTTTCGACCCATCGTCGAGCTCGATCTCCACGCGCCCGCCGTAGGCGCGTTCGCTCGGATCACTCGCCAAGTAGCGGCGAGACCACTCCGGGTCTTCGACCGTTCTCACCCGATGCCAAAGCGCGACGGTGTCGGGCCGGGTGGCGCGCTCGCGGGTGTAGGAGTGTTCGTGGTGCCACTGACCGTCTTGGAGCGCGACGGTGAAGATGTAGGGCAGCGAATGGTCGAGGGTCTCGCGCGACGCCGTCGGGTCGTACTTCTGGGGGTCGTTCGAGCCCGAGCCGATGACCTGGTGCGTGTGGTGCGACGAGAAGATCACGACCTCGCGGACCGATGACGAGTCGAGCAATTCGGGGTGTGTGGCGTGGAGACGAGATGCGAGGTCGATCCAGGCTTGGGCCTGATACTCGGCCGAGTGCTCTTTCGTGAACGAATCCAATATCGCTCGCTTGGTCTCTTCCAGGGCCGGCAGCTCAAGGTGATAGCGAGCGTCGGGACCGTCCAACAGCCACGCCACGACGCCGT
Source organism: Acidimicrobiaceae bacterium (assembly GCA_003170315.1). Classification (GTDB taxonomy): domain Bacteria; phylum Actinomycetota; class Acidimicrobiia; order Acidimicrobiales; family RAAP-2; genus RAAP-2. Next base: position 179,696 of record PNAH01000004.1, on the reverse strand, counting down.
CCTCGCCTTCGTAGATCGGTTCCGGGGCGCTCTGTCCGCGCATGGCGCGGTCGACCGCCTCGATAGCGACCTTCGCCGCGAAGGCCGGCGCGTAGGCCTTCCAGGTCGAGATCGCACCCTTCCTGGATTGACGGGTCGCGGTCGAGGTGTGCAACGCCTGACCGATCGCTTGAAACGTCACCGCCGTATCAAGCGACAGCAGGGTCCCGAGTCCGGCGGCGATCGAGGGGCCGAGGTGCGCGACGTGGTCGATTCTGTGCGAATGAAGACTGACGCTTCGCGCCAAGGCGATCTGCACCTCGTAGGCCGTGGCCGCCGCGCGAACGACGTCGTGACCGCGAAGACCACGACGCGGCGCGACGTGTTGGGCTACGGCGAGCAGGGCCGGGAGGTTGTCGCCCGGGTGGGCGTACTCTTGGGCCAAATAGGTATCGTGAAAGTCGAGTTCGCGCACGGCGACGCCGTTGGCCCACGCGGCCCATTCGGGCGACACCCGCTGATCGGGTGACGCGCCCCAGATCGCGGCCCCGGGGAGCGTGCCGTGATGCGTGGCTTGGTCGCGCGCGCTCGACACGGGTGGACGAAGGAGGGAGGCCGACGCCACGGCGAAGTCGTCGATGAAACGATTGACCACCATCTCGGCGACGTCGTCCTCCACGTCGACGGGATCGCCGGCCACCTCGGCCAACTTCCACGCGAGTTGGTCCTTTCGAGCGAGTGCCTCCTCGCTGGCGTAGGTGCGCAGCTCATGGAGAATCACGGAATGCGCCGGGTGATCGCCGCGCTCGCTCGTTGGAGTTCGGCGACGAGCGAGTCCACGTCCACGGGAATGTCTTCGATAAGCCCGGAGACCTGGATCGCAGCCAACACTTCACCGTCGCGACTGAGTACCGGCACGGCGATCGAGACGCTGCCGCCCTCGCCCTGACCCTGACCGAAGGCGTAGCCGCGACTCCGAATGGCGCCGAGACTTTCGACGAACTCTCGTCGATCCAAGACCTGACCACTGGGGAACGGGATCCTCTCCACGCCTTCGAGGAGTCGATCGAGGTCTTCCGGGGAGAGTCCGGCGGCGAAGACGCGTGCCCCGCCGAGCGTGAGCGGCACCTGCTCACCGATCGTGGCTTGGAAGCGAGGGGGTGGGGACGAGAGCACGCGCAGGACGCGAACTTGGGTGAGGTCGTATCGCACCGACAGCGTGGACGTCAGTTTCGTGGAGGCGGTGAGTTCCAGCAAGATCGGTTCCGCGATTTGGGTAAGGCTGTTCGTCAAGAGATAGGTGAAACCGTCGATCAGCGAGACAATGCCGAGGCGATACTCCAAGCCGTCTCGCTCGACGTAGTGGTGCTTGATCAACAGATTGACCAGCCGCTGCGTGGTCGCCAGGTGCAGTTTCGTCGCCGTGGCGATCTCCGTGAGCCGCATGGGCGCACGATTTTCCCTCAAGACGCGCAAAATGAGGAACGGGCGATCGAGCGAGCGCGCGCCGGCGAGGGCATCGCCCTCGACCTCTGTGCGTTCATCGGCCTCGATCGACTCGACGTCGCGGATCGATGGCTCGTCAGCGGCGTCGCCATCGTGCGCCCCGGAGGCCGAGGTTGCCACTCGGTTCACGCCCGCCTCACGCGCGAAACTCTATCTGGTCTTCGCACAGTGCGGCACGATGAGGCGACTCGATCGGCCCGGACCACGGCGACGGTGCCCCGTCGTACACGCTCGGCCCCAGTCGAAAGTGTTGCGCCTGGCGTTCGGTCTGAATGAAGGGTAAGTCCATTGGGAAGAGCCGATCACCTCGAGGTCGTGCGCCAGCCTTGGACACGTGTCCCCACAGGGAGTGACCGACGACCTCTTCGGCGACCGCGGCGGCCTCGATCAGGCGATCGAGATTCACCCCCGTGTCGACGCCGCTCTCGTGCAGCAGATCGACCAGGTCTTCGGTGGCGATCATGCGCGTCATCTGGCCGTGCCCGCCATACGGGCATCCACCCATTCCACCAATGGAGGTGTCGAGGACCAACGTGCATTCGGGCCCCAGGGTCAAGAGAGCTTGAAAGGCCGACAGCAAAGCCGTGCCTCGCGCGTCATGCAGGTGTAGATGAAATCTCGTGATAGACGGCCAGCGTCGTCGAATGAGTCGTAGCTGCGAGGCCACGTCCAGAGGGAGGTTCCACCCCATCGGATCGCCCAGCCACACGCGGTCCACCGCGATACTCGCCGCACGCCAGCGTTCGTACTGTTGCTCGAGAAGTCCTGTGCGCGTCGCTTCGTCGAAAGGACCCAACCAATTCGAGCCCCAGGCCGCATTGAGTGCGATGCCCGCCCGGGACGCCCCGGCGTTGCGCGCGCGCTCAATCACCTCGTCCCAGCCCGCGATCTCGTCGGCCTGGGATCGATTGGTGTTGCGGCGAACGAACACGTCGCACGCGTGCACCAATGTTTGAGGGACGAGCTCGGGGCTGACGAGCGGTGGCACGTGGCGGCGCAGGCGTTCTCGACCGATCTCGTTGAGGGCCAGGGCGGTGTAAGTAACGCCAGGCATCGGGGTGAAGCGCTCGACGAGTTCGTCGATGTCGGCCATCTGCGGTGTCCACTTCGGACTCACGAAGGAACCGACGACGATGGTAGGGAGTCCGGTGCGCGACAACGCGTCCAAGAGCTTCAACTTCTCTTCAACGCTGATCGACGCGTCCTCGATTTGTAGTCCTTCGCGCATGCCTTCTTCGATGATCTCCACTTTCGGGAAGTCGTGCGTCACACTTGGTCGTTCATTCACGAGGGAATCACGCTCCTCACACCGCGTGTTCGTTTCGCAGCGTCGCGATTTCATCCGCGTCAAAGCCCAGTTCGGCCAGGATCTCCTCGGTGTGTTGGCCCAGGCGCGGCGGTGGCGACGACGGCGCAATCGGGGCGCCGTCGACGTGTATCCCACTGCCGAGGATGGCCACGCGTTCACGGCCTTCGAGATTTACCTCGACGTCGTGGACGAGCGAGCGAACCTTCACCTGTTCTTGGTCAATCGCATCGGCGAGGGAGAGGACCTGTCCAACCGGGACGTTGACGGCGATGAGTCGCTCTTCCCATTCCAGGGCTGAGTGGGCGCTTAGGGCCTGTTCCAGCTCGACCGTCAAGAGGTTCCGATGGCGCCTGCGCAGTTCACGGGTCAAGAAACGTTCGTCCACCACCAAGTCCGCGCGGCTGACCGTGGCACAGACCGCTTCGAACTGCCGTTGGGTGTTCGCGGCGATGTTCAAGAGGCCGTCGCCGGTATGAAAGGTTCCCGACGGTGACGAGGCGGCGTTGTTGTTGCCGTGACGAGTTGCTTCGCGGCCCGAGATCAGATGTTCCGACGTGACCCAGCCCATCGCAGTGATCGCCGATTCGAGCATCGAGACGTCGAGGTCACAGCCCACGCCTTCGCGTTCGCGGCGCACCAGTGCAGCGCTGACCGCCAGGGCCGCCACGAAGCCACCGAGCGTGTCGCTAATTGGAAAGCCCACGCGCAACGGATCGTCGGAGGGCCACCCGGTCACGTCACACATACCTGAAAGGCCCTGAATGATTTGGTCGTAGGCCGGTCGCTCCGCCAACGGTCCGGTCTGACCGAAGCCGGAGACCGCGCAGTAAATGAGTCGAGGATTGAGCGCCCGCAGCGCTTCGGCGGAAAAGCCGAGTCGATCCATCACGCCCGGACGCATGTTCTCGACGACGACGTCGCTCTGCTCGACCAGTCGGGCGAAGACCCGGCGACCGCCTTCGCACTTGAGGTTCGCCGTGATCGAGCGTTTCCCCGCGTTTTGGGCCAGAAACGGGGCTCCCATTGACTGGGCCGCGAGTTGCGCGTCCTCACCCATCTCGCGGGCCAAATCCCCCGTGTCGGGGATCTCCACCTTGATGACCTCGGCGCCCAGCATGCTCAGCTGATACGACGCGAAGGGCCCGGCCAAGACGGTGGTGACGTCGAGTACGCGGATGCCGGTGAGCAGTCCTGACACAGTTTCTCTATCCTCGCTACGTCGAGTCCGCCGTTATCGGCGAACGATTACCTTCGTTTCCCCTGTTCCTCGCGCAGTATCGGGTGAGGAGCTGCCCTGGCGCGGCGGGTGGTTGGGACACGACCGCCGCGCCAGGATAGGGGGTTGATTAGTTACGACCGCGACTCCTAGGACTCCTTCGCGACCACCGTCGCGAGATTTGCCGGAGTGACGATGGCACGCGTGACGTTGTTGAGCGACGAATCGAAGCCCAGCATTTCAAAGCCACTGAAGACGTTGTGGAACTTGTTGAAGTCGTCGTTACCAGCCGCCCCGTCGTAGTTGATCTTCTTGTGTTTCTTGATCAACGCGAGACATGTCTTGTACGTGCCACAGACCGTGCCCGGCGGGTTCGACACCTTGATGATGTCCTTCACCCAGACCTTCGGGTCGGTCGACTTTGCGAGCGTCATCGCCAGCGCAGCGATCACGATGGAGTCGTATTCGTTGAACGTCGTGGGCAGAATCGTCGTGGTGCGCCACACCGACTGATAGTCCGACAGGAAGTGGTTATACGCGTTGTCGGCCGTAGAGGGCGAGGCTGGCAGCGCGGCCGTCAACTCCGTCGCCGCGGTCGGGCCGAAGGCCTGCGCGTACGAACCCTTCGGTGCCGATTGGAGGTCGTCACCAATCCAAGGAATGTTCATGTACCCCAACTGCTGGCCATCAGAGAACAGCGTCGCTGCCGTCTGGGAGTCCATCGAGTCGAAGATGACCTGAGGTTTGGCGGCGAAGGCCTGCGTCAACTCGGTGCTGTAGGACGACTGGCCCGGGGTCAACGTAATGTTCTGTTGGATCGTGCCGCCCAAGGCCTTGTAGGCCGCCTCGAGAGGCGCGATGAAGCCTTGTGAGTTGGACGAATTGTCGAAGATCAATGACGCGGTCATATATCCCTTGCTTATCGCGTAGAACGCCATCGCAATGGCCTCGTTGGAGTCCGACGACGACGTACGGAACACGTTGGTGTAGTTCATGTTGTCCAGGGTGGTGAGTCCACCCACCATGAAGTCCACCACGTCGTTCGGCTTGAACTGGTTGATGACCGCCTCAATGGTTGGCGAGAACGGGCCGATGATCACCGTGGGGTGACTGAGTTCCAGCTTGCGAAACGCCGGCAACGCATCGACCGAGTCGGCCGCGTCATCGACGTACGCACTCACGAACTTGTGATTGAGCACACCGCCCGCTTGGTTCACCTCGTAGATCCCTACCTTGACGCCGTGCGTCCCCCACTGTGAGAGCAGCGACTTCGTACCCGTGAACGGGAACATGCCGCCAACCACCAGTGGCTTCAGCTTGGCGGCCGCAACGGCGCCGTCGCTGCTGATCCCCACGCCCGCCATAGACACCAACGTGACGAACGCGAGTGTGAACGCGGCGCCACGACGATGAAGCGGTAACCGTCTAATTATGTTCATTTCGGACTTCCCCTTAGCTTTGTCATTCGTACCAGCGGGACCTTCCCGCCTTTACGACCCTTTTGCGTCGGCGCGACCTAAGAAGATCGACGCCAAATCCAGCGTGGCGATTTCGGACGCTGGACCGTGAACATGATTGGACCCGGCCACGAAAATGTGGACGAAGTCCGACTGCTTGAGCGCCCGCTCGACGTTTTGTTCGACCACTAACACGGCGGTTTGAGTCGCCGAGATCAACTCAATTTGATTCCACACGACATCGGTATAGGCGGGCGAGAGTCCCGCGGTAGGTTCGTCGAGCACTATAACTTTGGGATCAACCATCAAGGCGCGGGCGATCGCGAGCAGGTTCTGCTGTCCGCCCGATAAGTAGCCGGCCTTCTTCTCGCGAGCGACCGCAAGATCCGTGAAGATCGTAAGGATCTCTTCCATGCGAGCGCTGTTGTCACCCTTCACGGCGAAACCTCCGACTTCGAGGTTCTCGCGCACGGTCAAGTTTCGAAAGACGTTGTCGTTCTGGGGCACGTAGACCAGGCCATTGCGAGGAATGAGGTGTCCGGCCATCTTCGTGATGTCCACGTCATCGACCAAGATCCGCCCGGTGGTGGTGCGCAAGATGCCGACCAGTGTCTTGGCGAAAGTGGACTTCCCGGCGCCGTTGGGACCGACGATCGTCGTTATCGATCCCACTTCGGCGGTGAGGGAGATGCCCGTGATGATTGGCGTCCGGCCATAGCCGGCCGTCACGTTCTCAGCTTGGAGGGCGGGCATCGATCACCTCCCCTAGGTAGGCGCGGACCACTTCTTTGTTCGCGCGCAGTTCTGACAGCCGGCCGGTCGCGAGGGTACGGCCTTCGGCGAGCACGATCACATGGTCACAGATCTTCTCGACGACGTTCAGATTGTGCTCCACCATAAGCACCGTCACGCCCTGTGCCTTGAGTGCGAGGATGTAACCCCCGATACGTTCGATGAGCGCCGGGTTGACGCCGGCCATCGGCTCGTCGAGCAGCAGGATTCGAGGCGAGGCCATCACGGCGCGCGCGATTTCGAGGAGCTTTTTCTGTCCACCGGACAGTTCGCGCGCTCGATCATCGCGCACCGCGTACAAGCCGTACGTGCCGAGTATTTCCAGGGCCCGCTCAACATTTACTTGCTCGGCGCGTCGTACTGTGCCCGGTCGGAAGAACACGTTGAACAGTGATTCGCCGGGTTGCAGTTTGGGCGCGACCAAAAGATTCTCGAGTACGGTCAATCCGCCCAACTCACGCGAGAGTTGGAATGTGCGCATGAGGCCGAGGCGAGCGATCTCGAAGCTCTCCATATTGGTGACTTCGTCCTCGCCAAGATATTCGGTGCCACTGTCGCACTTCATCGATCCGGACAAGATGTTGACGACGGTGGTCTTACCCGCGCCGTTGGGTCCAATCAACGCGGTGATCTGACCTTGCGGCACGTCAAAGGTGGCGCCGTTCACCGCGTGCACGCCTTGGAACGCCTTGGTGAGTCCTTCGCAGCGCAGCGCCGAGGTCGTCGTCGAAGTTGTAGCGATCGTCGGCTCGCTCGTCGGGTCCGTCGGGGTGACGTCGCTCATCCGCGGCTCCCGTCGTTGAGCGCAGCGTCTGAGACATCAGCTTCGACACGCGCTTCGTCGACGCTGGGACCTCGCTTGCCCAAAAGGCGCACCATCGTCGCGCTCAGGCGCGGTCGTTCGGGCCAGACTCCTTGAGGACGGAACCACAGCATCACCATCAAGAACACGCCAATCAACATTGCGTCGATGTACTCAATGAGACCGGGGTGGCCGGGAATGGCCGGCAGGAACGCGGTGAGGTGTACGAGCAAAGTCTCGACGAGCAACGAGCCGACGAGAAGGCCAACGTTATTACCTACGCCACCCACGATGATCACGGCGAAAACGACGAACGTCTCTCCCGGCAACCACGCCGTGGGGTTGAGGGATCCGGAGAATTGGATGATGAGACCGCCACCGATGCCCGCGTAGAACGATCCGATGATCATTGACTTCAGTTGTCCTCGAAAGACGTTCTTGCCCAGCGCGGCGGCCACGGTATCGTCATCGCGAATCGCTCGAAATGTTCGGCCCAGCGGGGAGCGAGTAATGCGACTCATGACGAACCACATGATGAGCGCGATTACGCCGGTCACCGCTGCGAAAAACGGAATGAAGGAGTTGGTTGTCAGTTTCAACACGCTCGCAAACGGCGGCGGCACGTTGTAGAGTCCGTCGGCTCCGTTGAAGAGCGGCACGAAGTTGTTGCAAATGTCGTAGAGGATGAGCGACGACGAAATCAGCACCATCGCCAGGTAGTCGGTGCGGAGACGTCGAAGCGTGATAAAGGCCAATACGACGGCCAAGAGACTGGTCGCGATACCGCCCATGAGCAGATTGAAAGGAAAAGGAATGCCCCAACCGAAGATGTAGTGCTGGCCGGTCCCGACGGAGTTGGGCAGACTTACGGCCCCGGTGACGTACGCGCCGACCGCGACGAAAGCGAAGTACGCAAAATTCAAGATTCCCGTTTCGCCGTATTGAATATTGAGACCCATCGCCAATATGAAGTAGTCGAAGAGAAAGAACACGAGGGTGAAGACGTAGTACCAAACGGCGGTCATTCTTTAGCCTTTTCCGGATCGCGCGAAAAGTCCGCTGGGACGAAACAACAAGGTCAGAATCAAAATCAAGAACGCAATGTCCAACTTGTACGCCGGGTTAATGAAGGCCGCGGAGACTTCAGTGGCGAGGCCGATGAGTACCGCTCCGGCCATCGCGCCGTAGATGCTGCCGACGCCGCCCACGATGACCGCGGCGAAGATGACAAAGAGGAAGAGTTCCCCCGCTGCGGGCGTTAGGTTCCCTTCGGTCAGTCCTAGTACCGAGCCCGCCAGACCCGCCAGCGAACCGGAAATGAACCAGGTGATGGTCGTGATCATCTTGGTGTTGATGCCACTGGTCATCGCCAACGTGGTGTTGTCGGACATCGCTCGCATCGACTTGCCCAGTCGAGTCGTCTTCAACAGGACGGCAACGCCGATCATGAGCACGACGGCAATCACCATGACGATCAACTGATACGCGGTCAACAACATCGGACCGATATGGAGGGCGCGGTTGATCGGCACGTTGTAGAAACGAACTGACGCGCCCCAAATGGAATACATGACGTTGAGCAAAATTAGTGAGAGTCCAAAAGTCACGATGAGGACGTAGAACGTCTTATCAAAACGGCGAGCAAATGGGCTCAGGATCAACTGACTCAAGATGACGGCGATGACGCCCACCGCTAGTGACCCGCACACCAACGCAACCCAAATGTTCCAGTGGAGCACTTCGTTGTTCAAGACGTATGTGATGTACGCACCGAGCGCCATGAAGTCGCCGTAGGCGAAATTAATGTAGTTGGTGATGCCAAATTGCAAACTCAGTCCCACCGCCGAAATGGCCAGAACCGACGCTGTGACTAAACCGAAACCGAACGACAGCCAGAACAGCTGCACCGCTTCCCCCCTCCGTAGTTCTCACTTCGTCAACCTTGGTTTGAACTTGATAGTTCCTATCAGAATCGCCGTGCGCCGTCAATATCAGTGCGAATAAAGTTAAAAGTCCTGATGAAAGGGCCGTCTTACTCGTTGGTACGACGACTCGACGGCCGATTTCTCCAACCGACCTCGTCGAGACCGACGAATTCTCCCCCGACCGAAGACAAAAGTCGCTCCTCGAGTGACGATTGAGTGGCCTCGATTTATCACTGCGACCAATCGATGCGGAGTTCGCGGAGTTTCGCATTTCGCGCGTAGTCGCCACGTTCAGCCGCTACCGACCTGTCGACGATCACAGAGGCGACCTGAACATGTACGCCTTGCGTAATGGTGATGACAACGAACGTTTGCCCGCACAGATCGGATGTCTCGATTCGTTGATGAATGGTCAACCGATGTCGCGACGAATTTTCAATTGAATGTGAGACACATCGATGGAATGCGACGTGTGTCGTTTGTGAATATTCACTCCGAAGAGTTGCGTAGCCGCGTTCGTTGGATCAATTGCTAGATGAGCGGCCACGGGTACGGCGGCCAGTCCGAGTCGCCGTCGGGAATCGGGTACGTGGCGTTCTCGACCAGTCCGTGTGCGCGCATCTGGGCGAGCGCCAATTCGATGGGATTGAGCCAGTCGCCGACGTGACCGGTATCGCCCTTGGCGAAGCGGTCCACGCGTTCGAGCAGGTGCGCGCTTACGTCGAGCCCGGCGTACTCCCAGATGACGGTGCGCAGTTTGTCCTGTTCGTGGAAGCACAGTCCGTTATCGATCGCCCAACAGCGATCCCCGTCGAAGATCACGTGGCCGGCCTTGCGGTCGGCGTTGTTGGCGACGACGTCGAAGGCCGCGAGTTCGGCGAACCACTCGTGGAACTCGGGATGGTCGCGCAGCGTGAAGTAGTGGTCCTCTTCGTTGTCGTCGACCCACCACTGGAGTGATCCGATGCCGAAGGGACCGTCCTCACGACCGACCGTCGTCGGCACCAGGTTGGATTCGAGCGCGACGTCCAGTTCGTAGGCCGCGACCTCACGGCGCCAGAGGCCGTCGGGGAAGTCCCACAGTGGCCGCTCGCCGGCCTCGGCCTTGTAACAGGCCCGTCCTTCGACGCCGTCGAGCGACACCGTGACCAGCAGAGCTTGGTTGGAGGACGCGACGACGCGTCCTTCTACTTCAATCGTTCCCTTCAACAGCAGCGTCTGTTGTTCGTCTCGGTTCATCGGTCTAACGGATCGGGGGCGCGTGGCCGTTCGTGCGCGGACAGTCGTGGCCCTTGGGATCGAGCGGTCCGCCACAGAGCGGACAGGTCGGTCGACCGGCCTCCACCAGGCGCGCGATGGCGATGGCCAGGCCGCCGGCCCACTCGCGCGTCAGGGTCAGGACCAGTTCGTCTTCGCCCTCGAGCGATTCAATCGTGACCTCGATGGTGTGGGCCTCCTCGTCGATTGCCACCGCGATATCGCCGGCGTCGAAGTCCGATTCGTACTCCGGTTCGAGGGCCAGGTCGTCGGGGAGTTCGGCCGGTCGTCCCATTTCGCCGATTACTTGGGCGAGCCATTCGGCGAGCGCGGCTAGTTGTTGCTTCTCGCACTTCACGATCACCAGGCGCCGGCCCTCGCGCGCCTGCAGGAGGAAGAGACGATTGCCGACCTCGCCGCGCACGCCGACCATCACCTTTTCGGGATTGGCGAAAACGTAGTTCATGACGGCGCGAGGTCCTTCAACGAATCGGTGTTGTTGACGCTCAAGACGACCGGCGCGCCGTTCGTGAAACCGATGGCGCTGATCGAACAGGTCGAGATCACCGTGCGCTGGAAGAGGTCTAACGGCACGCCCTGGGCGTTGGTGACGGCGGCCTTGATGGGGTCGGCGTGACTCACGACGACGATCGTGCGGTTGCGGTGCTGGGCCGCGATTCGTTCCAACGTCGTCCACATCCGCAGTTGCATCTCGGTGAACGACTCGCCCTCGGGGAATCGAAAGGTACTCGGGGCGTGCTGGACGGCGCGCCACTCCGGCTTCTTCGCCAGCAGATTCAACTTCCTTCCCGTCCAGAGTCCGAAGTCGCACTCGAGGAGTCCGCGATCAACGTGGGTCCGAAGTCGCAGCGCTCGCGCGATCGGCGCGGCCGTCTCGCGCGTGCGCTCGAGCGGTGACGCGTAGAGCGCGACCGGCTTACGCGTCAGTTCGCCCAGTCGCTCGGCGACGCGCTCGGCCTGGGCGAGACCGCGCTCGGAGAGATGCAGTCCGGGCGCGCGTCCCGGCAAGATGATGCCGGTCGAAGCGGTGGCGCCGTGGCGCACGAGCAGCACGGTCGTGAAGGTCGGACGAGAAGGCACGGAACCACGTTAACGGTCGACTACTTGACGATGATGGGGATCCGGCGCGGTCCCGGAGGCGCGGTCTCCGGCCAGCGCTTGCGCGAGACGGTCGCCAACTTGTGCAGCAGCGCCACCGCGCCAGGGTCGTCGTCGCCCGGTCGAGTTTCAATAAGACCCTTTTCTTTCATCGCGCTCATCAGCTCGCGACCCTGATCGGTGCGCACGATGACGAGTGTCCAATCACCGAAGGCGCCGATGCCGCCGGTGGAGATGTCGGCGTGTTCGGCGGCGAAGTCGGGACACAGTTTGCAGCCTTCACGGGTGTAGGCGTGGGCCTCTTTCAACGGCACCTCGTGGAACGCGCCGTCGGTCGTCCAGATCTGGAAGACGCCCTTGATGTTCATCTTCAAGATGTCGGCGCGCTTGATTTGGTACTTCGCTTCGAAGAGCTCTTCAAAGATCGAGTCGTCGAAAGTCTTGGAACACATCAGGCCAATCGTGAGACAGAGACGGCGCGCGAGCTTGCCGGCCTTGCGCGACTGCATCGCCCCGGGCGCCGACGCCATGCACCCCATCCCCACGAGCGCGATGCGCTCGGCGCCACCTTCGGCTGCCTCGGGGTAGGCGAGGAGATTGGCGCTGTAGGTGTAACGCGACTTCGCGGTCTCGATGACGTCCTCGCGCGTGCGGGCCACCTGCGGCACCGCTCGCCACGTCGAGCCGTCACCCTCGAGTCCGCTCACCAGCGCTGCGTCAATGACGTCGTTTTCCAACGCGTAGATCAGCAGCGCCGAGACGAATCCACCGTCCTGGCCGTTTTCGACCAGTGACTCGTCAGTGGCGCGCGCCAACAGGACGTCGCCGATGCCCCAGACCTCGTCGTCGGTGCGTTCGCGTGCGAACATGTGCGTGTCGATCTCGGACTCCCAGTTGCGAAAGCGCGGGCAGGCCCTGGTGCACATCGTGCAACCCTTTTGTCCGTGGGTGCAGTCCTCGGGTCCACCGTCGATGTCGAGGTGAAAGGGCCGATAGACGCCGTTGTCGGTCTCGTAGTCGAGCACCGGGTGGGGACAGGCGATCACGCAGGCCGCGCACCCGGTGCACAGCCCCGAGGTCACGACTTCACTGAAGAGTTCTTTCCATTGCGGCTTTTCGAGTGCCATGGTCCAACCTTAATTCCGAAGATCCGATATCGATTTGCCGATACGCTCGCCGCGTGCCCGAGATTCTCGAAGTCGAGTCCTATCGTCAACTCGCCGATCGCGTGGTCGGCGCGACGATCGTGCGTGGTTGGGCCGACGCCTACAGCGCGAAGAAACTGACGAGCGTCGGCGCGTGGGCCCGAGCGGTGAAGGGCCTCACGGTGACCGGCACCGGCCGCCGAGGGAAGCTCTTGCTCCTCGACACCGACGGCGTGCGACTCGGGGTGCGCTTCGGGATGACGGGCGTGTTGTTGATCGACGGTGACGCCGGCATCGACGGTCTGTTCTACGGTCCTCACGATTTCCGCTCCGATTGGATTCGAGGGGGACTGGCGTTCGACGACGGACGAAAGTTGATCCTGCACGACCCGCGACGGATGGGTCGTTTCGAGATCGCGCCGGACCTGAGCGAACTCGGTCCCGACGCGTTGACGCTGACGCGCATGCAGTTCGACGAGTTGGTGCACACTCGCGGCGACGGACCGGCGATCAAGGCGAGATTGCTCGACCAGTCTTCGGTCGCCGGCGTCGGCAACCTGCTCGCCGACGAGATGCTGTATCGCGCCGGCATCGACCCTCGGACGCCGACCGGGCTCTTGAGCATCGAGCAGCGCGCCGCGCTCTATAAGACCTTCACGCAGACCATGCGCACGTTGCAGCGTCGCGGGGGTTCGCACTTGGGCGATCACATGGAGGCCCGTTTCCCGGGGGCATTCTGTCCCCGTGACGGCGCGTCCATGCTCGTAGCGACGATCGGTGGACGAACGACGTACTGGTGCCCCAAGCACCAGTCCTAGGCGCCGTCGAGCAGTCCCCGTAGTCCGGCCGGTTCGTAGGGGCCGATGACGAGTTGTTCGAGGACGCCGAGCCCGACCTCGTCACCACGGGTGGCTCGCACGACGTGTTGCACGTGGATGTTGGCGTACTCCAGGGGATCGAGGGTCTCGAGGTTGAGCTGTTCGTCACTCACGATCGGACCGCCGTGCCAGCGGCCGTGCGCGAACTGGGGGTGGCTGTAACCGGCGCCGCGCATCTGGAAACGCAGCAGCGGCGTGAGCGTGATCTCATCGTCACCCGTCGTCAGGACCGCTCCCTTCATCCAGCGCGTTCCCCGAGCCATCTCGATCTGCAGTGACCCGGCGGTCATCACCGCCGCGTCCTTCGTCGGTAACAACGCCGAGGATCGGCTGAGGGGATGTCCGTGGGCGTCGTCAAAGGTCATGAAGTGCACGCCGCCGTCACCTAGGTGCAGGGGCGCCCAGAAGAAGGCCAATTGCGGCGCGCGATGACTCTCGACGCCGGGCAGCCGTTCTCCGATCGGGCGCACGCCCCACGAGCGATCCTTCGTGCCACGAAAGTTGTCCGGAAGCTGGTGTCGTCCGTTGGGTGTCTCGATCCACCCGCTCCAGGTGCCGAGTTGGGTGGCCCTCGTCACGTCCATGAAGAGTCGCGCTCCGTCGTGCATGGTTTGACGGGGCTCTTCGCTTATCGCGGTGCGCCGGGTGTACGTGAGGTCACCACGCAACCCATGGTCGGGCGCGTCAACGACCACTCGGTTCACGCGCATCGGTTCGACGAGTTCCAGGCGCATAGGCCCGACGGCCGTCGGTCGCCCCACGAGCGCGTCACTGGCGAAGACCGAGTATTGACGGTCGTCTTGGACGACCGAGAAGGCGGCGTCGATGACGCCACGGTTCGGATAGAGCCCGAGGGCGAAGGCGAAGTAGAACTCTTCGTCGTACCCGTTGAACCAGAATCGGTCATAGGCGTTGGGATGTCCGTCCATGACGTGGGCGAGCGGCAACGTTGTTTGGTGCAACGGATAGTCGTCTTCAGCTAACAGCATCCCGCTCCATTTCCTTGATCGCGTCCCAGCGCGTGGCGGCAACGACCGCTCGATCGATCATCGCGAGGAACATCTCGTCGCCGCGCTCGGTCTGTTCGACGATGACCGACGCGGCGACCAGCATCACGATCGGTTGAAGGGTGTAGCGCGAGAACTCTCTGCGTGCGACGTCCACGGGAATGTCGACGCCGTAGTCGTGCAGCTTCGCCAGGTAGTAGTCCAGCAATTCGAACTCGTGTCGCGCGCAGTCCCCGGGCGTCAGGCTGGTCGTGAGGAAGTAGGCGACGTCGAGCAGGGGACTGCCGACACCAACCGTCTGCCAGTCAACGACCGCCAACGCTACGGTCCCGTCACAGGCGTCAATGAGAAGGTTGTCGGTGCGAAAGTCGCCGTGCGTCACACACGGAAACTGGCAGGTGTAGTCGCTGAAGAGCGACAAGCGATCCTTGAGTCCGAGCACTATCGCGCGAAGCTCGTCGTCGATGCGAGCGTCGTAACGCTCGATGAATTGGTCGAACAGGACCGGCAGCACCGCCGTGTAGAGCGGACGCAGTTTTTCGCTGACCCCACGCAACCAATCGGCGTCATGCAGGTCGACCTTCGCGTGCGTCGGACCGTGGAGTCCGGCCAGGGACGCGAGACCGGCACGCGCGGTGCCGAGCGAGATCCCCACGAATTGGTCGATCACGGCCGAGGGACTGAGGTCCTCTAACAGCAAAAGAAAGTTGTCATCCTCGTCGCGTTCGGCGAAGTAACAACGAGGCGTCCGGGTGGCAATGGACGGCGCGAGATGTTGGTAGAACGAGACCTCCCGCTGGTAGAGATGTTGCAGCGCCGCGGTGGAGCGACTCACCTCGTCGCGTGACGGTACCTTCGCGATAACGCTGGAAGTGCCCGCGGCGTGTTGAATGGTCAGCCGATAGCAGTTCGCCACTTGCCCTTGGCCGACTGACGAGACGCCGACCTCCGTGGCACCGACGAGATCCAGTTGTTGTGAAAGCCACGTGACGTCGAGTTCGTCGATCGTTGGCACCAACGTCATTTCAGCCCCCCAATCAGTCTGCCCCATGGGCTCCCAGACCCTCCGATGGCGAAGGGTAAGAATGTCGTGGTGCAATCATTCATCACTCACTACGGTTACTTCGCGCTGTTCATCCTCTCGATACTCTCCTCGGCGTGCATCCCGATCCCTTCGGAAGTGGCCTACGGATTCGCCGGAGCTCTGTGCACCACGGCCGTTACCGGCCACGTGCGCTTCTCTCTATGGGCCGTGATCGTCGTAGGAACCCTCGGGTCACTGGTGGGAGCCGTCATCGCCTACGAGGTCGGTCGAAGTGCCGGACGAACGATCGTGGAACGCTACGGCAAGTGGCTGTTGCTGTCGCACAAGGACCTCGACCGCGCCGAGCACTGGTTCGAGCGCTACGGCTCGGCCTCGGTACTGCTCGGACGGGTCATCCCGGTGGTGCGCAGTTTCATCTCGGTGCCGGCGGGCATCGCCGAAATGAATCGCGCGCGCTTTGCGGTACTGACGACCATCGGCTCGGCCGTGTGGGTCGCGCTGCTCGCCGGACTGGGCTACGCGGCCGGCTCGAACTGGAAGCACGTGAGCAGTGACTTCCACGCCTCGGAGTACCCGATCATCGCCGTGGTGGTCCTCGGACTGGCTTACGCGATCTGGCACCGCTGGCGCACGATTCAAAGAGAGCGCGCCCGCTAACTGCTCAGCGTCGCGAGGACCTTGTCGGCGTGGCCGTCGGCGCGAACGTTGTACCAGGCGTGCTCGATGCGGCCGCTCGGCCCGATCACGAAGGTCGAGCGAATCACGCCGGTCACCTTCTTGCCGTACATCATCTTCTCGCCGTAGGCGCCGTAGCTCGTCATGACCTTCTTCTCGGGGTCGCTCAAGAGGTCGAAGGTCAGTCCGTACTTCTTGCGAAAGGCGACGTGCTTCTCAGCGCCGTCGGGCGACACCCCGATGACCCGGACGCCGAGTTTGCGATAAGCGCCCAGCCCGTCGTTGAACTGGCAAGCCTCTTTAGTGCAGCCGGGGGTGTCGTCGGCCGGGTAGAAGTAGATGACGAATCGCTCACCTGAGAAATCCTTCAAGGAAATGGTCTTTCCGGACTGATTCGAAAGAGCAAAGGCCGGCGCTTTGGTTCCAATTTCGAGACGTGACATGAATCTCCTTTGCGTTTAAGGTCGAAAATCTAACATTTTGTCGTAGACTGGGGACGAAGCTCTTGGAATTGAGCTTGGGCCCACACTTTCGAACGCCGGTTCCGGGTCCAACCGAGAAACGTCGTTGTCCCGTGAGCAGTGAAATCAAAGAGACCGTGCCGTCGGCACCGGACTCGTACGCCACCAATAAAACCTTCGCTGAATTGGGGGTGTTGCCCGAGTTAGTGGCGGTGCTCTCCGAGCAAGGAATCTCGACCGCCTTCCCGATCCAGGCGCTCACGATCAGCGACGCGCTCGCCGGTCGCGACGTCTGCGGTAAAGCCAAGACCGGATCAGGCAAGACGCTCGGGTTCGGTCTTCCCATGCTCCAGCGGATCTCCGCCGGAGAGACCTTCAAGGCCAAAGAGGGCGGGCCGGCGCGACCGCGCGGATTGGTACTCCTGCCCACGCGTGAACTCTGCGTTCAGGTCCACGAAGTCCTGAAACCCCTGGGGGCCGCGCTCGGGCTGCACGTGAACGCCGTCTACGGCGGGGCCGACATCGAACGTCAGGTGAAGTCGCTTCGGCGCGGCTGTGACGTCATCATCGCCACCCCCGGTCGTCTCATCGACCTCGGCGACCGCGGTGAGGTGAACGTCGAGGACCTCGACGTACTGGTCCTCGACGAGGCCGACCGCATGGCCGACATGGGTTTCATGCCCCAGGTCGAGTGGGTCCTACGGCGCATCGCCGAACGGCCCCACCAGACGCTGCTCTTTTCGGCCACCCTGGACGGCGCCATCGACCGACTGGTGAAGCGCTATCTCACCGACCCCGTCTTCCACGAGGTGGCCAGTGACACCCAGACGGTCTCGCTGATGGTGCACCACTTCTTGAACGTGCACCAAATGGACCGGATCAAGGTCGCCGCCACGATCTGCTCGTCCTTCGGCAAAACGCTGATCTTTTGTCGCACCAAGCGTGGGGCCGACCGGCTCGTCGAACAGCTCCAAAAAGAGGGCGTCGACGCCGCGGCGATCCACGGGGACCTGCGCCAAAGCCAGCGCGAAAAGGCCCTGGCCGACTTCTCGGGGGACCGCCTGGCGGTTCTCGTGGCGACCGACGTCGCCGCCAGGGGCTTGCATATTGACGCAGTCGACTGCGTAATCCACTTCGACCCTCCCGAAGACCAAAAGGCCTACCTCCACCGCTCCGGACGCACGGCCCGAGCCGGCTCGACCGGCGTGGTCGTCTCTTTGTTACTGTGGAACCAAATTATTGAGGCTGAGGTGATCATGCGTCGTTTGGGGCTCAAGCGGCCGATCGTCGAGGTCTTTTCCAACGACCCACACTTGAAAGACTTGGCCAGCTGGGATCCGACCAGGGAGGACTCGGTACTGTGAGCAAAAAGAAGCAAGCGTTGCCCGTCTTCAAGTACAACAAGTCGATGAAACGCGCGCTCGTGGTCGTTGCTCACCCTGATGACGTCGATTTTGGTTCCGCCGGAACTATTGCAACTTTGACCGGTAGAGGCGTTGATGTTGCGTACTGTCTCGTCACTTCGGGCGACGCCGGCGGTGACGGTTCCACGCTCACTCGTGAGGAGCGCTCGGAGATTCGAGAGACCGAACAGCGCGCTGCCGGTCGCGAGGTCGGAGTGACGAATATCACATTCCTGCGCTGGCCCGACGGCCAGGTGGAGCCGACGTTGTTGCTGCGTCGTGAAATCGCGCGAGTAATTCGTACGCACCGACCTGACCTCGTCATCACCCAAAGTCCCGAGCGCAACTGGGAGCGCATGCGCGCGAGCCACCCTGACCACATGGCCTCGGGCGAGGCGACCATGCGCGCGGTCTATCCCGACGCCAGAAACCCGCACGCCTTTCCGGAACTGCTGCGCGAGGGCTTGTCCCCGCACTCGGTACCGGTCGTGTGGTTGAGCGGGAGCCAGGCCACCATGGTCGTCGACATCACCAAGCGCTTCAAGTACAAGCAGGCCGCCTTGAAGCGCCACGTAAGTCAAGTCGGTGACAACAAGGGTCTGAAGAAGATGTTGAAGCAGTGGGCCCGGGCCGTCGCGAAGAACGCGGGCATGGACAAGGGCCGTCTCGCCGAGGGTTTCAAGGTCGTCATCACCTCGTAGCGGTAACCGGGCGGTCATAGTGTGTCGTCAATGGATCGCGCAAACGTCACCAATCGAACACCGATTGCTCAACGTCGTGACACCCGCGGACTAAATCAGATCTTCGCCGGTCTCACGCGCGCCAACTTTCCCGGTCAGTTCCTCGCCGGTATCACGCTGCTGGCCATAGCGATCCCCGAGCAGCTCGCCACGTCACAGCTGGCCGGTGTGCCGGCCTTCACCGCGATGATCGCTTTCATCACCGCTTCGCTGGTCTTCTTCGTGATCGGCTCGAATCCGATTGTCTCGGTCGGCGCCGACTCGACGATCGCGCCCCTCTTCGCCGTGGCACTCCTTCGTCTCGCGCCGGCGTCGTCGCCCGAGTACATGGAACTGGTCGCCGCGACAGCCGTCGTGGCGGGAATCATCGTGATGGGCATCGGACTGCTCAAGCTCGGCTGGCTCGCCGACTTCTTGTCGTTGCCGATCGTCGCCGGCTTCATGGCCGGGATCGGCGTCATCATCATCACCCACCAGCTGCCCCGAGTCCTCGGCGTCCCCTCGGGCGGTGAGTCCTTCATCTCGCGCCTCCAATGGATCAGCCACCAGTTCGGTCACGTGAGCCCGTGGTCGATCATCATTGCGGTGGGCACGCTCGTCGTCATGGCGGTGGGCGAGAAGATCAACGCCAAGTTGCCATGGGCGCTGGCCGCGGTACTGGCCGCGACAATACTCACGGCCGTCGGCTCCCTCGCGAGTCACGGCGTGGAGCAGCTCGGCACCGTGAACGCCGGGCTTCCGACCTGGCGTCTTCACTGGCTGAGCGGTTCTCAATGGGGCGTCGTCTGCACGACGGCCCTCACCCTGGTCGTCGTAATCCTGAGCCAGAGTGCCGCGACCTGTCGCACGACCGCCGATGACCTGGCGATCGCCGACAACATCAGTCGCGACTTCGTGGGCATTGGTTTGGCGAACGTCGCGAGCGGACTCGTCGGCGCGTTCCCGGTCAACGCCAGCCCCGCTCGAACGACGGTGACCAAGCTGGCCGGCGGCCGCACGAAGCTGGTCTTGCTGGTGGCCGGGGTCGGCGCTCTGGTCCTCTCGCCGTTCGCCAAATTCGCTCACATGATTCCCTTGGCGGCGCTGGCCGGCGTGCTCCTCTTCGTCGGAGGGCGACTTATCAAAGTCGCCCAATTTCGAAAGATTCTGGCGGCGAGTCGCTGGGAGTTCGCGCTCGCGCTCATCTCCGCTCTCGGCGTGATCTTCATCGGCGTCGAGCAAGGTCTCGGCATCGCCGTCGGACTCGCGATTCTGGATCAGACGTGGCGATCGGCGCGTCCGCGGATGGTCGAGCTCGGCCGGCGAACGGGCACCACTAGTTGGGAGCCAGAAGAAGAAGAGGGCGTCGAGCGCGTCGACCACATCCTGGCGTTGCTGTTTGGCGAAGAGCTGTTCTTCGCCAACGCCGGCATCTTTCGTCGCGAGATGCACGATGTGCTCACCAAGGTTCCCGAGACCCAACACGTCATCGTGGATGCCGTCGCGATCGCCGACATCGACTACACGGGCATGATCGCCCTCAGTCAGGTGGTGGCTGACCTCGGAGAGGACAAGATCTCCTTTTCGTTCTCGCGAGCCAATGACGCCGTGAAAGAGCGCCTGAAGAAGTCGACCAACGCCGCCATTAAATCCATCGCGCTCTATGACAGCACGGACGCCGCCGCGGTTGCGGCCGAGGCCGCGTTGAAGAGTTAACTCTGGGCGAGGTGTCGCAGCACGAAGTTGAGGACGCCCCCGTGGCGGAAGTACTCGGCTTCGGTCGGCGTGTCGATGCGTAGGCGCACGTCGAAGGTCACGACGTCGCCGTTCGTGCGCGTGGCGCTCAACGTCACCGTGGGTACCGTCTCGCCGCGGTTCAACGCGTCGAGGCCGGAGATCGCGAAGGTCTCGGTGCCCTCGAGGTCGTAGGTCACGGCACTCTCGCCGGCCCGGAACTGCAGCGGCAACACGCCCATGCCCACGAGGTTCGAACGGTGGATCCGTTCGTAGCTCTCGACGAGCACGGCCTTCACGCCGAGCAACTTGGTGCCCTTGGCCGCCCAGTCGCGGCTCGAACCGGTGCCGTACTCCTTGCCGGCGATGATCATGAGCGGCGTGCCCTCGGCCTGGTAGGCCATCGCGGCGTCGAAGATCGACATCTCGGTGCCCTCGGGCAGTTTCAGGGTCACGCCACCTTCGGTGCCGGGCGCCAACTGGTTGCGGATGCGGATGTTGGCGAACGTGCCGCGCACCATGATCTCGTGATTGCCTCGACGTGTGCCGTAGCTATTGAAATCGGCCGCGACGACGCCGCCGTCGATGAGATACTTACCGGCCGGCGAGGAGGCGCGGATATTGCCGGCCGGCGAGATGTGGTCGGTCGTCACCGAATCACCGAGCTTGGCGAGCACGCGCGCACCCGAGAAGTCCGTGACCACGCCCGGCTCCATGGTGAGGCCGTCGAAGTACGGCGGGAGCTTCACGTACGTCGACGCGTCGTCCCAGGCGTAAGTGACGGCGTTGGTGGTCGGTACCTCCTGCCAACGTTCGTCGCCGCTGAAGGCGCTGGCGTAACGCTCCTCGAACATCGCCGGGGTGATCGACGAGCGCACGGCCTCGGCCACTTCGGCGTCGCTCGGCCACAGGTCGGCCAAGAAGACCGGTTGCTCGTCGGTGCCGACACCGAGCGGCTCGCTGGCGAGGTCGATCTCCATTGTTCCGGCCAGCGCGTAGGCGACGACCAGCGGAGGACTCGCGAGGAAGTTCTGCTTGACGTCGGGGTGGATACGACCCTCGAAGTTTCGGTTGCCCGACAGCACCGACACGACCGAGAGGTCGTGCTCGTTGACGGCTTCGGAGACGCCGGCCAGCAACGGGCCGGTGTTACCGATGCACGTGGTGCATCCGTAGCCAGCGAGATAGAAGCCCAAGGCGTCGAGGGGCTTCACGAGGTCGGCGCGCTCGAGGTAGTCCATGACGACGCGACTGCCCGGAGCAAGTGACGTCTTCACCCAGGGCTTCACGCTCAGTCCCAGTTCGACGGCCCGCTTGGCGACCAAGCCGGCCGCCACCAAGACCGATGGGTTGGAGGTATTGGTGCACGACGTGATGGCCGCGACGACGACGGCGCCCTCGCGAAGGGTTTCGGCCATGTCCACCCCGTGAACCTCCTTGGGTTCGCGACCGAGGGCGTCCAGGAACGCGCCACGCGCGCCCGACAATGACACGCGGTCCTGGGGCCGCTTCGGCCCGGCGAGACTGGGCTCCACCGAGGTGAGGTCGAGTTCGACGAACTCCGAGTAGATCGGCTCGGTCGCGCTGTGATCGTGCCAGAGACCCTGCACCTTGGCGTAGGCCTCCACGAGGTCGAGTTGATCCTTGGGTCGACCGGTGAAGGCGAGGTAGTCGACCGTCAACTGGTCGATGGGAAAGATCGCGCAGGTCGCGCCGTACTCGGGTGACATGTTGCCAATCGTGGCGCGGGTCTCGAGTGAGAGTGACGCCACGCCCGGTCCGTAGGCCTCGACGAACTTGCCGACGACGCCGTGCTTGCGCAGTAGCTCCGTGATTGTCAGTACAACGTCCGTTGCCGTGACGCCTTCGCGCGGAGCGCCCGAGAGGCGAAGTCCGACGACCGGTGGAATCAGCATCGAGGTGGGTTGACCGAGCATGCCGGCCTCGGCCTCGATGCCGCCTACCCCCCAACCGAGCACGCCGAGGCCGTTCACCATCGTCGTGTGCGAGTCCGTACCGACCAACGTGTCGAGGTAGGCGACGCCGTCTTGCTCGAAGACGACGCGCGCGAGGTGTTCGAGGTTCACCTGGTGACAGATGCCCATGCCCGGAGGCACGACGCGGAACTTCTCGAACGAACTCTGGGCCCACTTCAAGAACGTGTAGCGCTCGATGTTGCGCTCGTACTCGATCACCACGTTCTGATCGAAGCTCTCGGAGGTGCCGGAGCGCTCGAGGATCACCGAGTGGTCAATGACCAGTTCCACCGGGACCAACGGATTGATCTTGTTCGGGTCGCCGCCCAGCGCGATGATGGCGTCGCGCATCGAGGCCAGGTCGACCACGGCCGGCACGCCGGTGAGGTCCTGCATGAGGACGCGCTCGGGCGTGAAGGCGATCTCTTTGGCGTCTTCGCCCGCGGCCTCACCGTGGCGTGACGGATTCTCGCCCCAGCGCGCGAGTGCTTCGATGTCGGCGGCGGTTACCTTCACGCCGTCTTCGTGTCGTAGGAGGTTTTCTAAGAGCACCTTGATCGAATACGGGAGTCGGTCGACGCCGAGCGCCAACAGCGCGTCCGAGCGGAGCGAGTAGTAGGTGAGATCACGGCCTTGAACATTGAGTGTCATCTGGGAGCCGAAGGAGTTGAGGGAGGTCATGGTCCCATTCTGCCGTGTTCCTCGCATGAGCGTTTCGCCTGGTAGTCGATGTCGGCGTGACCGAAGTGCGAGACTTGAACCCATGACGTCGACCTACGACACGCTTGCGTCACGGCTGCAAAACGCCTTTGACACGCTTGAAGTGGGCGCCGACCCGGTGCTGCGCACGTCGGATCGGAGCGACTACCAGGCGAACGGCGTCATGGCGCTCGCCAAGCGCCTGGCGCGAACGCCACGCGATCTCGCCGAGGAAATCCTCGTTCGCGCCGATTTGACCGGTGTCGCGACCGTGGAGATCGCGGGACCGGGCTTCTTGAATCTGACGTTGACGCCTGATTTCCTCGCCCACCAATTGGCGCAACTTCGAGCGGACGCGAGACTCGGGATCGATTCAGTGGCGACGGTCAGAACCATAGTGATCGACTACTCCGCGCCGAACGCGGCGAAGGAAATGCACGTCGGCAATCTTCGCTCGACGGTCATTGGTGACGCGCTCGCGAGAATGTATCGATTCGCGGGGCACCACGTGATTGCCCGTAACCACGTTGGCGACTGGGGCACGCCCTTTGCGATGTTGATTGAACACCTCTTGGATCGCAACCAGGGCGAAGACTCGTCATTCTCAATTGGTGACCTCGACGGTTTCTATAAGGAGGCCCGCACCAAGTTCGACGCGGATGCCGCGTTCAAAGAGCGTGCCCGAGCGCGCGTGGTCGCGCTGCAGGCCGGTGACCCCGAGACGCTACGTCTCTGGCGGGTCATCGTCGACCAGTCGATCGCGTACCTCGACCTCGTTTACCAAGACCTCGGTGTCACGCTGACTGTGAACGACGTGGTCGGAGAGTCCTTCTACAACGACATGCTGAGCGACGTGGTGGCTGATCTTCAAGCGGCGGGACTGATCATCGAAAGCGGCGGCGCACTGTGCGTCTTTCCTCCGGGCTTCACCAACCGCGAGGGCGAAGCGTTGCCGCTCATCGTTCGAAAGAGCGACGAGGGTTTCGGCTACGCCGCGAGTGACCTCGCCGCGGTGCGCGACCGCGTTGATAATCTCCACGCCGACGAGATGCTCTACGTCGTCGGCGTACCCCAGGCTCAGCACTTCGAAATGGTCTTCGCCGTCGCGCGTATGGCGGGGTGGCTGCCCGATGGGGTGCGCTGTGAGCACGTCACCTTCGGCAACGTGCTCGGACCCGATCGCAAGATGTTCAAGTCGCGCAGCGGCGAGACCGTCAAGCTGGCCTCGCTTCTCGATGAGGCGATCGAGCGTGCCGACGCGGCGCTGAAGGAACGCAACACCGACCTCGACGAGATGGCCCGGACGCAGTTGGCCGTCGAGATCGCGCGCGCCGCCATTAAGTACGCCGACCTCTCCACCGATCGTCATCACGACTACATCTTCGACCTCGATCGCATGATTGCCTTCGAAGGTGACACCGGTCCCTACTTGCAGTACGCGCACGCTCGTCTCCGGTCGATCTTCCGTCGCCTCGGTTCGCCGTGGGAGCCGGCGTCCGTCGCGTTCTCACTCGACACCCCTCAGGAACGTCACCTGGCGCTGGGACTGCTCGCGTTCCCCGAGGCCTTCGAAGCGTCGCTGGCGTCACTCCAACCGCATCGACTCTGCGTCTACCTCTTCGACGTGGCGCAGCGCCTCACCGCTTTTTATGACGCTTGTCCGGTCCTGACCTCCGAAGGCGCCCTGCGCGACCAGAGACTGGCGTTGTGCGACCTCGCCGCTCGCACGCTCTCCCTCGGACTCTCGGTACTGGGCATCGATGCGCCGGAGCAAATGTAAATCGGCTCGCCACGATCGCCTCTTCCTCGGTAAAGTGAACTCGCGGGTCGAAGGACCCATTGAACGGGGGATAGTTATGGACGTCAGGGCCTCAATCCTTAGTGAAGTACACGGTCCGTGGCACACCGAGACCATCGAGATCGACGATCCCCACGCCTACGAGGTGCGGGTCAAGATGGCGTTCTCAGGGTTGTGCCATTCGGACCTGCACTTGCAGACCGGCGCGCTCTCGCAGTCAACCGTCGCCCTGGAGATGATCTCCGGGCGCCCGTCCATGTTCCCGATCATCGGAGGACATGAGGGTTCGGGCGTCGTGGACTCGGTCGGCGACGGTGTGACGTCGGTCAAGGTCGGTGACCATGTCGCCACCTCGTTCATTCCCTCGTGCGGAAAGTGCGAATACTGCATCTCCGGGCGACCGTACATCTGCGATATGGCCGCGGGCACACTCGCCGGACCGATGATCTCGGACGGTACGTGGCGTCATCACATGGGCGAGACCAACGTCAATCGCATGTGCAACCTGGGCACGTTCGCCGAATACATCGTGGTTCACGAGGCCTCGGTGATCCGCGTCGAGACGTGGTACGACCTTCGGGCCGCCGCGCTCCTCTCGTGTGGAATATCGACCGGTTTCGGCGCCGCCGTCAACCGCGGTGGCGTGAAGCCCGGCGACGTGGTGGCGGTGATCGGCTGTGGTGGCCTCGGTTCGGCGGCGATTCAAGGAGCGCTTCACGCCGGCGCGCGCGCCGTCGTCGCGATTGACACCATGCAGTCCAAGATCGACCGAGCGATGAAGATCGGCGCCACGCACGGCTCGACGACCACGTTGGAAGCGGCGTTCACGATCCTGCCCGACTTGACCTGGGGCAAGAACTGCGATGTGGTGATCATCACGGTCGGCGAGGCCACGAGCGAGATCATCGAACAGGCTCGCTCGATCACCGCCAAGGGCGGCGTGGTCGTCGCGGCGGGCCTGGCGCCGTGGGACCAGACATCGGTAGAACTCAACCTCTTCATGTTCTCAATGATGAATCAAGAACTACGCGGCACGGTCTTCGGCTCCGAAGCACCACGCCTGCAGATTCCTCGACTCCTTCGACTTCACAACGAAGGTAAGTTCATGATCGACGAGCTGGTCACCCAGGAGTACTCACTCGATCAAGTGCAAAGGGGTTACGACGACCTGGAAGCTGGCGAGAACATCCGCGGAGTCATTCGCTTCTAATTGCTGGACAGAAGAAGGTTCTCGGCGTCCGCCGTAAGGGCCATATCTGCATCGCTTCACGTCGGTATCGTTACGTCGCATCGGCGGAAAACTGAAGCACCTAGGGGTAATCCCCTGAGGTAACGAGCTCGCTTCCTCATTTCGTGGTGGTAATTCCGGATTGCCCACTCGTTGCGTACTACGTACTCTCCTCAGTAGGGCCGCCCCAGTTCGTTGGGACGCCTTCGCGAAGTAAAAATTTCAGTGGAATAAAGGACTTGCAAACGATGAGCATATTCAGTAGCATACTCAGTATCTATAGAGCTACGAGGTCACTATGAGCATTCGTCATTCGTTGCTCGCTCTCTTGAGCGAGGGTCCGAAGTACGGTTTCCAACTCCGTCAGGAGTTCGAAACGAGCACGGGCGACGTATGGCCCCTCAATGTTGGCCAGGTCTACACCACCCTGCAGCGCCTTGAGCGCGACGGCTTGGCTCAGTCGGACGACGTCGAAGAGGACGAGCGTCAAAAGAACTACCGAATCACCGAGAAGGGCGGTGAAGAGCTCTCTCGATGGCTTCGTACGCCGCCCGATCTGTCGGAACCGCCGAGGGACGAACTGGTGATCAAGGTGCTCGTCGCCTCGCGTCTACCGAACGTCGACGTCTTTGACGTCATTCAGGTACACCGTCGCTACTTGGTGCAGTTGATGCAGCAGTGGACTCGTATGAAGGAAGACGAGTCTCACTTCGACCTCGCCTTCGCCTTGGCGGTCGACGCCGAATTGTTTCGACTGGACTCGGTAGTTCGCTGGCTCGATTCTGCCGACGGACGCCTGCGGCGCGTCTCCCTCGAATCAGTTGAATCAACGATGGACAGCACTTTTGCACTTCCGAGTAACCGACGCAGGACTGGAGCACGCCGATGAGCATTCTTGAACTACAAAGGGTTTCGAAGGTCTACGGGGAGGGCGACACTGAAGTCGATGCCCTCACCGATATTGACCTCTCTGTAAACCGCGGATCGCTCGTCGCGATCATGGGTCCGAGCGGTTCGGGTAAATCGACTTTGCTTACCATCGCCGGGAGCCTCGAGGAGCCGACCAGTGGCGACGTCATCATCGATGGAGCTCGAGTAAGGGGAATGTCGCGCAACGACAAGGCGCGTCTTCGGCGTCGTACCGTCGGCTACGTCTTTCAAGACTTCAACCTCTTGGCCGGACTCACGGCCGTCGAAAATGTCTCGTTGCCCCTCGAGCTTGACGGAATCCCGATGAAGAAGGCCCGATCGAAGGGGATGGCCGCGCTCGAGGGTCTCGGCCTCGCTGACCGCGCGGAGAGTTATCCCGACCAACTGTCCGGTGGAGAGCGTCAGCGCGTCGCCATTGCGAGGGCGGTGGTGGGCGAGCGCAGTTTGCTCCTCGCCGACGAACCGTCGGGCGCGCTGGATTCCGTCAACGGCGAGTCCGTGATGAGGATGATCCTCACCGCGTGTCACGGCGGCGTCGCCGCCGTCGTGGTCACGCACGACGCGAAGCTTGCGTCGTGGGCGGATCGGGTGGTGTTCTTGCGTGACGGGCAGGCCGTGGATGAGACCTTGCCACCGCCGAGTCCCGAAGAGTTGCTCAACCCCGACGTCCCGAAACCGTCACTCTCGTGACCGACGTCCTCGACCGAATCGATCGGCGGCCGCCGGACGGCGGCATGCCGGCGCGCCGCGCCGTGACGAGGTGGGCGTGGCGACTTCTCCGACGCGAGTGGCGCCAGCAACTCTTGATCCTCCTCCTCATCACTATCGCGATTGCCGTGACCACGGTCGGCGTCGGTGTCTCGACCAACACTCCGCTGTCGACCTACGTCGGATTCGGTACCGCGCACGACCTCGGAACGTTTCAAAATAACAGCGCGACGACGACGCAGAAGATCGATTCGTGGCGCGCGCTTTACGGTCGCCTTGACGTCATCGACAACGAAGCCGTCACGGTTCCGGGCTCGGTGAACACGTTCGATTTGCGATCGCAGAATCCCAACGGTCCGTACGGAAAGCCGTTGCTGACGTTGGTGGCGGGTCACTTCCCAAAGAGCGCGTCGCAGGTTGCAGTCACCTCCGGCGTCGCGTCGCTGTTCAATCTGCACGTGGGCAGTGTCTGGCACGCGACGGGCGTGGCGCGAACCGTCGTCGGGGTCGTAGAAAATCCCCTGAATCTGTTGGACGAGTTCGCGCTCGTCCTTCCGGGTCAGGTCGCCAACCCTACGAACGTGACCGTCCTCTTCGACGCGACGCGCCTCGCAAAGGGCACCTCGAACGTGATAACGCCGGCGGACGTTTCGAAGGGCAATCTGTTGAACCCCCAAACGATCTCCATCGTGCTCGTCACGATGACGATGCTCCTGATCGCGCTCGTCTCCATCGCCGGCTTCACCGTGCTGGCGCAGCGTCGACTTCGATCGATTGGGATGCTCGGCGCGCTTGGGGCGACCGATAAGGACATCAGGTTGGTGGTTCGTGCCAACGGTGTCTTCGTCGGCCTCATCGGCGCGTTGGTGGGTTTCGTCATCGGGTTCGTGGCGTGGCTCGCGTATCGGCCCACGTTGGAATCGAGCGCCCATCACGTCGTCGGCGCCTTGCAATTGCCGTGGATCGTCATCGTGGTGGCGATGGCGCTCGCCGTCGCGGCGACGTATTTTGCGTCGACGCGACCGGCTCGGGCCATGACGCGGATTTCGCTAGTGGCGGCGCTCGCCGGTCGTCCCGCCGCACCCAAGCAACTTCGTCGGTCCGCGGTACCGGGGATCATTTTCGGAGTCGCGGCGTTCTTCTTACTCGGCGTCGCCGGGGCGAGAGGGGGGAATGGCGGGAGCGGATCCCTGGCAATCGTCCTCGGATTCGTCACGTTGACGGTCGCGGTCGTGTTGTTGGCGCCCTTTCTGCTCACCGTGCTCAATCGATTCTCACGAAGTGCGCCACTCGCGATTCGAATGGCGATGCGTGACCTGGCTCGGTATCGCGCGCGCTCCGGTGCCGCGCTCGGGGCGATCAGCGTTGGCGTGCTCATTGCGATGGTCGTCATCATCGCGTCGGCCGCGCGCTTCGGCAACGTCCTCGACTACGCCGGACCCAACATGGCGTCGACCCAAATGATCATTTACACGTCGAACGGGCCCTACGGCCCCGGCGGCCCGGGCAACGCGGGCGCCGGCAATGGAGCGCCCGCGAAATCGATTGCGACGATGGCACTCGACGCGCACTCAATCGCGCACGACCTGGGATCGCACAGCGTCGTCACGCTCGAAAACACCAGCGCGACCTTGCAACACGCCGCGCCGGGGCGAAGTTTCTCGGGTCCTGTCTTCGTCGCCACGCCGCAACTCCTGAAAGCGTTCGGGATCAAGCAGTCATCAATTGGTCCAACCACCGACGTGCTAACGATGCGACCGGGCTTCGCCGCCATCACCCAGATGCAGCTCGTCTACGGCAACTACTTCAGCGGTAGTAAAGGCGGTCCAATAACGGGACCCACTGCGTGGCCGTGTCCCAAGATCGATTGCCTCGCCAATCCTTCAATCCAGCAGATGCCGTCGCTGCCCGCCGGTACCTCGACGCCCAACACGATCGTCACCGAGTACGCGGTCCATCACTTGGGACTGCAACCGATCACCGCCGGCTGGTTGATACAGACCCCGGTACCACTCAGCGCCGCGCAACTCAGCGGTGCTCGCGCGACGGCCGCGGCCGATGGCATGAGCATCGAAACCAAGTCGACCATCCCGACGTCGGCCACCATCATCGATTGGGCGACTCTGGCGGGCATCTTGTTGGCCTTGGGGATACTCGCGATGTCGATCGGCCTGATCCGCAGTGAAACGGCGGGCGACCTTCGGATCCTCTCGGCAACGGGAGCCAGTAGCCGTACCCGTCGCAGTCTCACGGCCGCGACCGCAGGCGCCCTCGCCCTCATCGGAGCGGTGGTCGGCACTCTTGCGGCCTATCTCGCGATGATCGGCTTCAGTCGCACGAGCGCTCTCGACGGTCTCCACTCGTTGACGTCAGTCCCCGTCGCCAACTTGTTGATGATCCTGGTGGCCATGCCAATAGTCGCGACAGTTGTCGCCTGGATTGCCGCATGGCGGGATCCAAAGGGTATCTCCGGTCAAGTCGTTTAGGGTTCACCGGTTGAGTGGAGCGCCAAACGAAAGTTGCTCGAAAAGTAACGTTCGGGACTTTCGATGCTGACTCGGTTCAAGTCGACGGAGTCAATCGTGGTCCGTGAACTGCGATGAAAGATTGCCCGCCCCCGGCTTAAGACCCAAAACGTTTCGTAGGCCGAGCGTCGACTTCGTAATGTGAGGTTTTAACGCACCGAGGGAGCGCGACCGTAGCGCGCCGGTCATGACGCCCGCCCCGTACGCGACGTCGTCGGCGACGCCGAGAGGAATGTCGGCGGCGCGAAGGCGAGCCGAACGCCAGCGATACGCCGTTCCCACGATGAACAGCGTCAGGGCGCGACGGCGAATCTTGGGGTGCACCGCGCCCAGCAGAATCACTAGGCCAAACGTTCGTACGGCCGCGCGCGCCATCAGAGGACCGGCGCGAACCATGCCCCGTCCGACGAGCTCGCCCGCGACTTCGTCGGCGTTGTCGGTCGTGGTGAGCATTCGTTCTCGTAATTGATCGCGGGCGGCGTCGATAATGCGAAGCCCCACCATGGGCTTGCCGATCAGAGCGCTGGACCACGTGAGGAGCGTCCAAGTGTCAGCGCGAAAAGGTGCGAGTCGCGTGCCGTGTCGCTTGGCGAGCTCGCTCGAGGACTGCCCGTAGCGAACGCGTTGGCTCCACCAACCGCGCCACGTGCTGCGGGCCTTGTGAAAGACGACGACGTCAGCGACGTAGCGAACGAGCCATCCTTGATCGTGAAGTCGCCACACGAGGTCGACGTCTTCGCCGTAACGCAAGGATTCGTCGAAGCCGTCGCCGAAACTGCTGCGTCGAACGAGGAGGCACGCACCCGGCACGAAGTGGATGCTCGAATTGGGAATGACGAGCGCGCTGCGATCTCCCATGTCCAAAGGACTGAACTGCTCTTCGAATCGGTCGCGAAGGCTAGGACCCTGCTTGCCGCGAATTCGCGGTGCGACAGCGCCCTCGAGAGGATCCTCGAAGTGCGCCTGCAACCGGGACAGCACGTCGAGAGCGTTGTCGACGTTGACGTCGACGTCGATGAACCACAACAGCGGTCGCGACGTGGCGCGCGCCCCGGCGTTGCGCGCGCCACCCGGTCCTAGATTCTCTTCCTGCCGCACGACGGCGGCGCCAAAGCTCCGCGCGCAGCGAGCGACTGATTCGCCGTCGCTCGAGGCGTCATCGACCACGGTGACGTGAAGTCCTCGTAAGGATTCCAGCAGTTCTGCGAGCGAGTCAACGTCGTTGCGAATCGGCACGACGACGTCGACCTCGTCCACGTTCGCGGCGCTGCGATAAAGGGGATGCAGTAGTCCTTGTTGCACGAGCGTGCGAGCGAATCGTTCCTCGCCGGCTTGGACCACATTGCCGTGCACCCATCGCTCCGCCACCGCCCGAGAACCGCCTGGCAAACGTAGTAGCCGCCACGGTGATCCGCCGCTCAGGAGATCGCGGTCGAGGAATTTCGCCCCGTCGTCGAGCGTCACTTTGGTACCCGTGGGGATGGGGACCTCGACCGGCAGAGGGGCCAGGGGGAGAAGTTGGCTCACGGGTGGAGTCTGACACGATTTGGTCCGGGGACGGTCGCGGCACCGGTCAGAATGGACAGGTCCGAGGAGGAACGATGCCGACCGAAACACTCATCGAAGAACAGGTTGTCGAGACTGAAGAGAGCGAGGAGCTCCTCGTCGAAGAGGTCTCCATCGACGGACTCTGCGGCGTCTACTAAACGTGACGCTCTCAACCGCCGTCATCTTTGACCCGACCGCGCCGTGGCAATTGAACGAGCAGGTGTCGCTGCGTGACGAGTCGTTCGGTGCCTTGGCGTACCACCACGGCACGCGTCGACTGGTCTTTCTCAAATCCCGCGAGCTCGTCGATGTCGTTCGCCGAATAGGAGAGTTCGAGAGTGCCGACGCTGCCGTTGCAGCGCTGGTGCCCGCGGACCAACGCGGCCGCTACCTATCCGCGCTGACGTCGCTCGCTCGATCGGAAATTCTCCGTGGGCGCTGAGAGTTCGTTACGTGATCGATTCGAGCGCGGTCTCGCCGCGCCGATCTGTCTCACCTGGGAACTGACCTACGCCTGTAACCTCGCCTGCACGCACTGTCTCTCTTCTTCGGGACGGCGTGACCCCGATGAGTTGAGTACTCCAGAAGCCAAAGCGCTGATCGATGAGATCGCGGCGATGCAGATCTTCTACATCAACATCGGCGGCGGCGAGCCGATGATCCGTCGCGACTTCTTTGAACTCATCGAGCACGCGGTCGGACAACACGTGGGCGTCAAGTTCTCGACGAACGGAACTCGGATTGACCAAGCAGCCGCACGTCGATTGGCGAGCATCGACTATCTCGACATCCAAGTCTCGATCGACGGCGTCGACGCGGCCACCAATGATCGAATCCGCGGCGCGGGCAGTTATGAACGCGCCCGTCGTGCCATGGACAATCTGCGGAGCGCCGACTTCGGTCCGTTCAAGATCTCCGTGGTGATGACGCGAGCGTCGATAGAACAGCTCAACGAATTCGAGACGCTCGCCGCGTCCTACGGCGCGGAGCTTCGTCTCACGCGTCTTCGCCCTTCGGGCCGGGGCATCGACGTGTGGCAGGAGCTGCACCCGACGCTCGAACAGAACCGGCGGCTCTATAAATGGCTTCTCGAGCGCCCGAATGTTCTCACCGGTGACTCGTTCTTCCACCTTTCGGCGCTCGGTGAGCCGCTCTCGGGTCTCAACCTCTGCGGCGCGGGGCGGGTGGTCTGTCTCATCGACCCGGTTGGCGAGGTCTACGCTTGCCCCTTCGTGATTCACGAAGAGTTTCGGGCCGGCAACGTACGGAGCTCCGGATTTCGCGACGTGTGGCAGAACAGTGAACTCTTTCGATCACTCCGCGAACCGGGCGACGCCGGTGCGTGCGCGTCGTGTGGTTCGTACGACGCGTGTCGGGGCGGATGCATGGCGGCGAAGTTCTTCACCGGACTCGAGATGAGCGACCCCGACCCGGAGTGCGTCTTCGGTCACGGCGAGACCGCGCTCGCCGCCAAGAAGCTCACGATTCGACCGACGTCGTCGCCCGACCACTCACGAAAGGTCCCGGTCGCTATCTCCGCGCGCTGACTCGAGACGAAATCGAGCGCTCGGTTAAAGTCGCACTGAGTCGGGAACGGGGTGGTGATGGCGAGCAGGTGGTTCGAGTCGGTAGCCGTCGCCCAGCGTCGGGCCAAGAAACGCCTCCCCAAATCCGTCTACGCCGCCTTAGTCGCCGGATCGGAAAAGGGGCTCTCCTCAAGGGACAACCTGGAATCCTTCGATCTGTTGGGTTTCGCACCGCACGTGGCCGGCAACAAACGAGCCCGCACGATGGCGACGACGGTCATGGGCCAGTCGGTCTCGATGCCCGTGGTGATCTCGCCGACGGGGGTTCAGGCGGTCCACCCGGATGGCGAAGTGGCGGTCGCAAAGGCCGCGGCCAATCGGGGTGTGGCGATGGGGCTCAGTTCCTTCGCCAGTCGCTCGATCGAAGAGGTCTGCGCCGTCAACTCCCAGGTCCTCTTCCAGATGTACTGGTCGGGGGACCGCGACACGATGCTCGCGCGCCTGGCCCGGGCCCGCGACGCCGGGGCCACGGGCATCATCCTCACCCTCGACTGGTCCTTCGCCAACGGACGCGACTGGGGCAGTCCGTGGATCCCCGACAAGATCGATTTGAAGGCGGTCGTGAAACTCGCGCCGGAGGTGGCGCTGCGTCCTCGCTGGTTCTGGTCCTACGCCAAGACCGGTCACATGCCGGAGCTGTTGACGCCGAACATGGCCAAACCCGGTGAGAAGCCCCCCACGTTCTTCGGGGCCTACTACGAGTGGATGCAAAGTCCGCTGCCCGATTGGGACGACGTGGCGTGGCTGCGCTCGAACTGGGAGGGACCCTTCATGGTCAAGGGCGTCAGTCGCGTCGACGACGCCAAACGCGTCGTCGATCTCGGCGCCACGGCACTGTCGGTCTCGAATCACGGCGGTAACAACCTGGACGGAACGCCGGCACCGATCCGCGCGCTGCCGGCCGTCGTCGACGCGGTCGGTGACCAGATCGAAGTACTGCTGGACGGCGGCGTTCGACGCGGCAGTGACGTCGTCAAGGCCCTGGCACTGGGCGCCCGCGCGGTCATGATCGGGCGGGCCTATCTGTGGGGACTGGCCGCGGAGGGCCAAGCCGGCGTGGAGAACGTGCTCGACGTGTTGCGCGGTGGAATCGACTCGGCGCTCCTCGCGCTCGGCAAATCCGACGTGAGTGAACTGTCGCGAAGTGACGTCGTCGCGCCCGATGACTTCTTTCGAAGGTTGGGTTCGTGAGTCGCGTCGCCATCGTGACCGGCGCGGCGCGCGGTATTGGCGCCGCCACCGTCGACGCCCTGGTGAACGACGGCTACCGAGTGATCGCGGTCGACCGCTGTCGCGACATTCCCGAGGTCCCGTACGCGCTCGCGACGTCGAGTGACTTGGACGCCGTCGTCGCGCGTCACGGCGAGTCGGTGCTCGGTCTGGTCGGTGACGTGCGTAGCGCCTCGGACATGCAACTCGCGGTCGAGACCGCGACGCGCCATTTCGGCCGACTGGACGCCGTCGTCGCGTGCGCGGGCGTGGTCGCGGGCGGCGCACCGATTTGGGAGCTGACCGACGCCGCGTGGGACGCGGTCTGGTCGGTGAACGTGCTCGGCACGCGCCGGTTGATCGAAGCGGCCGCTCCGACGTTGATCGCGAACGGCAAAGAGGCCCACGGGCGCGTCGTGGCCGTGGCCTCGGCCGCGGGCCGCACCGGTCTCTTTCACTTGGCGGCCTACTCGGCCGCGAAGCACGCCGTGGTCGGGTTAATCCGTGGCACCGCGATGGACCTCGCCCCGTACGGCGTGACCGCGAACGCCGTTAGTCCCGGTTCGACGCGCACCGCGTTGCTGGACGCGTCGGCCAAGGTCTACGAACTCGAGAGTGCAGAGGCGTTCGCGCAGCAACAGCCCATCGGCCGACTCATCGAACCGGTCGAGGTCGCCTCGATGATTGCCTGGCTCTGTTCGCCGGCCGCGTCGGCCATCACGGGCGCCGACGTTGCCGTCGACGGTGGCATGACCGTCGGCTGAAAGCGACGTCGGTTCCATTGTTCTAGGGCGTCTGCGATTCACGGCAGCGGGTGAGCCAGGAAGAAGGCCCACAGGGCTGAGTTCGTAACTACCGATGTATCTCGATGATCGAGCCGCCGCGCACCGAAAAATCCCTCTGACTCTCGGTGGTTTCTAAGTTGTAGTAACCGGTTCGTGCATTGTCGGGGATCCGCAAGCGCAAAACGGGGGCGGCCCCCGAACGGTTGGAAACACGGAGTGGATGGGCGGCGGCGGTGAACGGTCCGACCTTGACGTTGTAGGCACCAGACTTGGCGCTCGACTTGAGTGCTCGGACGCTCGGGAACGACTTCGACAGCGTGGCGCTGAGCGTGATCGTCCTCGTCGGAAAGACACCGGGCAGGGACTCGACTGGCGTCCAGGCTAAGCGCACGATCTCACCGGGGTGATAGATGACGTTGGTATTGAACGCGGTGCAGCAGGTGAAGTTGTACGTCGGCTTAGTCGAGGTCAAGGGCGGGTCGCTGGCGTTGTGCGAATGAACGTAATCGCGTAAGAGGATGACGGCGCCAATCAGGATCCCGATCAGTATCGCAATGACGACGAGCTGGACGATCGATTCGCCGACCGTGCGTTTCGGAGCTGGCTCCATTCGCCCCACATTACGTCGCTGGTCTTGATTGTCTGGTGAGACGGGTACGTGAATGCAGTAAGGTCGAAAGTGCCTCGCGGCAGCGAAGTTGGTGAGATTCCAACGCTGTCCCGCAACTGTAAGTGGTCGTGCATCAGGACCATGTAGCCAGGTCGCCTTCCGCGAGGAGATGTGAAAGACAGCTCTCGAGGTAAGGAGCGGTCGTTCGGATATCCATCCGTCGCCCAAACCACTTCGACGGAAAGGAGATATCCATGTTCAAGTCCCTACGGTTGGTTCTCGCGCTCTTCTTGAGTGCGCTGGCCCTACCCCTCGTCACCGCGGGCAGCGCTGGTGCCGCGGCGAAACCGAGTTGTGTCGTGTCGCTTTCGCCCACGGCCACCGAGACGCTGTACGCCATCGGTGCTGGCAAGCAGGTGCAAGCGGTCGACAAAGACTCCGACTACCCAACGACCGGCCTGCCCTCGAAGCGAATCGACGCACTGAACCCGAGCGTCGAAGCGATCATCGGCATCTGCAAGACCTCGGCGGCCCACCCCTCATCGAAGCCCGACCTGGTCATCATCTCCTTTGACGCCAACGACATCAAGGAGAAGCTTGCCGCCCTCGGAATAAAAGTGCTCAATCAAACACCGCCAACGAACGTGGCCGGAGCTCTCACGCAGATCGAGCAACTCGGCACGCTCACCGGTCACGTGAAGAGCGCCGACACGTTGGCCGCCTCCATCAAGAAGACCATTGCCGCGGACATCGCGTCGGTGCCCCAGCACCCGGGAAAGTCCCTCACCGCGTACTACGAACTCGACACGACCTTCTACTCACTCACGAGTTCTACGTTCGTCGGTTCGTTGTTGAAGTCACTCGGAGTGATCAACATCGCCGACGCGAAGAACACCACGGCCGACGCGGGCTATCCGCCGTTGAGCGCCGAGTACATCGTCAGCGCGAATCCCAAGATGATTTTCCTGGCCGACACTGTCTGCTGCAAGGCGTCGGCGTCAACGGTGGCCAAGCGACCCGGTTTCTCCAAGGTCGCGGCTGTCCAAGATCATGAGGTGATCGGACTGAATGACGACGTCGCCTCTCGTTGGGGCCCGCGCTTGAGCCTCTTGATGAATCAGCTCACGGCGTCGGTGAAGGGCGCACTGAAGAATCCCAAGCTCTGGAGGTAGCTGATTGAGTTCCAATCCGCCTACGAAACGTCGAGTGGCGTTGGTCGCGGCCGGTACGGTCGTGGCGCTCTTCGTCGCGATCGTGTGCGGATTGGTCGTCGGACCGACGACGGTCCCCACGTGGCGAGTGGTGGGCAACATATTCGCGCACGTGGGCATCGGACATAACACGCTCACGCCTTTACAGTCGACCGTCGTCTGGACGCTCCGAGCACCACGCATGGTGATCGGCCTCTTGGCCGGTTCGATGCTCGCGGTCGCCGGCGGGACCTACCAGGGGGTCTTTCGAAATCCGCTGGCCGACCCCTATCTACTCGGCGTCGCCTCCGGCGCCGGGCTCGGTGCCACGTTCGCGATCATCGATATCAGCCACGGCAACGGCACGCCGACTTGGACGCCGTTGCTGGCGTTCGTGGGCGCCATGGGCGCGGTGATCGTGACGTGGTTGATCGGCGGACGCTCGATGCGTTCGAATACGTCGACCTTGATCCTGGCCGGTGTCGCGGTGGCGTCGCTACTCACCAGTGCACAGACCTTTCTCCAACAGCAGTCGAGTGCCGGTTCGATCACGCGGGTCTACATCTGGCTGCTGGGATCACTCGCCAGTGCCGGGTGGGGCACGGTGTGGCTGGTCTTGCCGTACGTCGTCGTCTGCATCCTCATCTGCGTCGGCGCCGGTCGGGCCCTCGACGTCATGAGCGTGGGCGAAGACGAATCGCGCTCCCTCGGCGTGCCGGTTCGGCGCGTGCGCTTCATCGTGATCGCGGCCTCGTCGCTCGGCACGGCGGCCATCGTCTCGGCCGTCGGGTTGATCGGCTTCGTCGGCATCATCGTGCCGCACATCGTGCGACTCCTCGTCGGGACGTCCTATCGGCGAATACTTCCGATCTCGGTGATCTTCGGTGCCGCTTTTCTCGTCTTCGCCGACACGATCGCTCGCACGGTGATCGCGCCCTCGGAGTTGCCGCTCGGTGTGGTGACCGCATTGATCGGCGCACCGGTCTTCGTCATCATCCTCAGCCTTCGTCGACCGGTCGCGGTATGAGTTCGGTCGAGCTGGTTGAACTGAGCGTGCGCGCGGGCGAAGAGGTGCTCGTCTCGAACGTGTCGTTGGCGATCGAGCCCGGGACCTGGTGCACGATCATCGGACCGAACGGGGCCGGCAAGACGACGCTGGTCGAGACGATGGCCGGTCTTCGACGCCCGTCGCACGGCTCGGTGTCGATCCTCGGTCAAAGCATCGCCGAGATGAACGAACGCGAGCGCGCACATCGCGTGGCCCTGGTCCCGCAGCATCCGGTCGTGCCCGCCGGGATGAGCGTCTATGACTACGTCGCCCTCGGACGCGTGGCCCATCACGGACTGTTCCACCCGCCAAGCGCCGGTGATCGCCGGGTCGTCGAATCGGTCCTCGAGCGACTGTCCCTGGTCGATTTCCGAGAACGCGACGTGGCGACTCTCTCGGGGGGCGAGCGCCAGCGCATGGTTCTCGCGAGAGCCCTCACGCAGTCGACCATGGTCGTGGTGCTGGACGAACCGACTACCGGGCTGGACCTGCGTCACCAGATGGACCTGCTCGAACTGTTGAAGAGCGAAGTCCACGAGTGCGGTCTCACCATCGTTGCGACGCTGCACGACCTCACGCTGGCCGGACAGTTCGCTGACCGTCTCGTGCTGCTCGACGGTGGCGAGGTGGTGCTCGACGGCGCGGCCGCGGTGGTGATTCGCAGCGACGAGCTGGCGCAGCGCTACGGCATGGCCCTGCGCGTCGTCGACGTTGACGGATCCGACGTCGTCGTGCCGGTTCGTCACACACCCCACGTGAACGGCGCGTGAACTTCGGAAGGCGCAATGGCTATCACTTAGACTTGTTCAAAGTAACGAAGGGAACCACGTGCGACGCACGCGAATCGTAGCCACCATCGGTCCGGCCTCAGAGAGTGACGAGGTGCTCAAGGCGCTGGCCGTCGCCGGCGTGGACGTCTTTCGACTCTCCTTCGCCCACGGCGACATTCCCTCCGGGATCGCGCGACTCCGTCGACTTCGCGCCCTGGTGCCCGACCGCGCGATCATGGTCGATATCCCCGGTCCCAAGATCCGGGCCGGCTCCTTCGGCACCACGCCGGTCGTGCTCAGCGTGGGTGACGAGATCGAGTTGAGTGAGGGTTTCGACGAGACCTCGAGCGTGAATCACATCGTCGTCGAACGTCTTCACGTGTTGGCGCAACTCAACGAGGGTGACAAGATTCACATCGGTGACGGCGGGGTGTCGCTCCTGGTCGAGCAGACCGGATCCAAGGCCCGCGCCCGGGTCACCTCCGGCGGGACCGTCATGGGCAAGCCCGGTCTGTCGCTGCCGTCGTCGTTGCTGAACGATCGCCTGCCCACCGACGACGACCGCGAACGCCTGGAAGCGCTGCACACCGAGTCCTTCGAGATACTCGCGGTCTCTTTCGTGCGATCGGCCTTCGATATGGTCTCGGTTCGCTCGGCGCTGGGGCGCGACGACGTCATGCTGATGGCCAAGATCGAGACCGGCGAAGGCGTGGAGAATCTCGACGAGATCATCACGGTCTCCGACGCCATCATGGTCGCGCGCGGCGACCTCGGGGTGCGAATGCCGATCGAAGAGGTCCCGCACCTCCAGAAGGAGATCGTGCGACACGGCGTGCGCTACGCCCGACCGGTGGTGGTGGCCACGCAGATGCTCGAATCGATGACGCACTCCCAGGTCCCGACGCGCGCCGAAGTGACCGACGTCGCCAACGCGGTCCTCGANNGGCGCCAGTGCGGTCATGTTGAGCGGTGAAACGGCGATCGGCGACGACCCTGTCGCCACGGTGACCACGATGGACCGCATCGTTCGTCGCGCCGAAGAGTATTTCGACTATCAGGGGTGGGGTGCCAGCCTCGGCGTCCAGCAGATTGGCGCCGGGACGCGCTCGACGCGCGTCACCGCCGCGATCACCGGCGCCGCCTGGCGCGCCGCGATGGAAGAAGAGGCCGTGGCGATCGTTGCGTGCACCCGTTCCGGCATGACCGCTCGGGCCATCTCACGTTTTCGACCGCCCATGCCGATCGTCGCCATCACGCCGAGTGACGCGACCGCGCGCCAGTTGCACTCCTCGTGGGGCGTGCAAGAGATCTACGTCTCGCCGGCCCAGGACATCGACGAACTATGCGAAGTCGCGGTTACGCGACTCAAGCAGTCGGGCATCGCCAAGTCCGGTGACCCGGTCGTGATCATGGCCGGTTCCACCTCGGGCGGCGCACAGGTTACCGACACCGTGCGCATGCTCATCGTCCCCTGAACGGCTCCCTCGCAGCTCTTACGTCGCGCCGAGCACTGTTAATGGTTGACGACTCGTTAGTCCGTCGGTCCGTAGCTGACGTCGTCGCCGTGCCAGCCAATCAGGTCACGCACGCCACCTGGGTGTAGCCGCGGTCCGGCAATTAAATCTCGGTCTTACTGCGCCGGTCCGGACGCGAGTTTGACATTCACGGTGTTGGCGGCGCCGCTCACGTTCAAGTAGTTCACGTGGATCGTGTCACCGGGCTTCTTGGTCAACAGGATGGTCTGTAGTTCGCTGCCCGTCGTGGCGGACTGTCCGTCGATCGAAGTAATGACGTCTCCAGCGGCCAATCCGGTTTTTTGCGCCGGTGTTCCGGCGATCGTGCCGGCGATGGTGACACCGCTCGTCGCGTTCGCGCCCGCGAAGGAAGCGGCGGCCGAATCAAATTCGACACCTAAGAACGCCGTCGGTCCGATGTGGACCCCCGAGACGGCGTTGCCATCCTTGATGGACGAGACAATCGCGAGGGCCGTGTTGATGGGAATGGCGTAGCCGCGGGAACTGGACGAGCCACCCGGGTTGAAACCGAAGCCACCGCTGAGGTCAGAGCCCGCGGTGTCCATTCCAACCACGGCTCCCTTTTGATTCACCAACGGTCCACCGGAATCACCGGGTTGGATCGCGGCGTTCACCTCGATGAGACCTCTCAAGCTCTCGGAGCCCGCCGGATTCGTCTCGTCGCCGGCCGTGATCGCTTGATTGAGCGCGACGACGTTTCCGGCCACGTAGCTCGGCGTGCCGCCGACTCCACCGGCGTTGCCGACGCCCACGATCTTCTCGCCCGAGGCGACCGTGTCGGAGTTCGCCGTCTTGATCGTGGTGAGTCCACTGGCGTTCTTCAGTTGGATCAGGGCGACGTCGTCCGTGAGGTCGTAGCCGACCACGGTACCGACGTAGGTGGTATTCGTGGCCACGTCGCGCACGGATAACGTCGCGGCGTCCTCGACGACGTGATTGTTGGTCAGCACGAGGCCGTGAGCGCTAAGGATCATCCCGGTTCCTGCGGCGGTACCGCTCTGACCGGCGAAAGTGGTCGTGATGTCGACCAGGCCGGGGTCGACCTTGCTGGCGACCTTGGCCGCCGCGGCGTCCGCCTTCGTGTTTTGGGGCGAGACCGTGGGCACCGGGAACGAGGGATTGTTGCTACCGCCGCCGTCACCGCCGGAGGGGAAGGTGGGGAAGGAGAATCTCGGTGCCGCGGAGCGATTCGTCGGTGTCACGATGTCGTGACCGAGGACGAAGCCTGAACCGCCAATCACCAATACCAGCACGAGTGCACTCAGTCCCTTCGCGAGCCGCCACCGGGTCTTGCTCACCGTGACCGTCGGCACCGTCGGTGCAGGATTCGGCACTTCATCATTGACCGGAACTACTGGGCTGTCGTCGTCCCAATCCATCGGGACCTCCTTTTTGGCACTGTCGAAACAAACCTCAGTATCGAGGTCGAACGTGAACAAGTTCTAGTGGATACCTAAGAAGTGCCTAAATCGTCCGGCGAACTCAAGGTACCCTCGCCGTTCGAACATCGCTTTCTATCGGCAACGCGTTTCGAGTGCGCAGCGCAGTGTCATCGAGAAGAATGGGTCGACATGGCCTGGCGATCGATCCTCGAGTAACCGTTGACTGACCGCTTGCTCTTGGTCGGAATGATGGCGGTCGGCAAGACGACCGCCGGACAGCTCTGCGCCAAGAGGCTCGGCTGGCCGTTCTTGGACTCCGACGCTCAACTGCTGGCCGACACCGGACGAACGGCGCAGGAGATCTTCGACGTCGACGGCGACGAAGCCCTTCGAACCTTGGAGAGTCGAGTACTGGTCGAGGCGATCACCCACCCGGTGCCGGTCGTGGTCGCGGTCGCCGGTGGCGCTATCCTCTCCGAGGCGAATCGTGCCCTGCTCGTGGACTCGGGTGTCGTGGTGTGGCTCCGAGCCTCGATCACCACGCTGGGCGATCGCCTGGAACGCGGGGGATCGCGACCCCGTCTCGGTGAGGATCCGAAGCGTTCACTCCACGACCTTTATCGCTCGCGACATGGGCTCTACGCCTCGGTCGCCGGGTTCGTGATCGACGTTGACGATCTCGCTCCCGAAGAGGTCGTCGCGCGTATTTTGGCCGAGACCGGTCTGGGCGCCGAACAGTAGAGGTTTCGCTCCCACGGCCCTACCTTCGCCTTGAATGAAGACCGTGTCGCCCGTCGGACACATTGAACGGCGTGGCTTCGCTGCAGTTCATCGTCAGCCCCCAATCGAAGAAAATTGTTGCACTGAACAGTTAAATTATCTGCGGTGCGCATAGGGCGAGCCGAATATTCGATTTCGAGGCGTAAACATTGAAGAGTCCCTTGAGCCTACCGACCGTCGGTGAACAGTTGCAGGTTTCCCAAGCGAACGAGTCCGGTAAGCCGCCGATTGTTTTCGTCCATGGTCTTTGGCTGCTCGCGGGCAGTTGGGATCCGTGGCGATCAATGTTCGAAGCCGCTGGTTACGCGACCATCGCCGTGGACTGGCCCGATGATCCGGCGACGGTGGCCGAGGGCCGGAGCCATCCCGAACTCTTCGCCGGCAAGAGCGTTGGCGCCATCACTGATCACGTCGCCGACGTCATCAAAGGACTTAACGTCAAGCCGGCCATTGTCGGGCACTCTTTCGGAGGACTGATAACGCAAAAGCTCGCGGGCCAAGGTTTGGCCCGCGTGTCCGTGCCGATCGATCCGGGTCCCTTTCGCGGGGTGTTGCCGCTGCCCTTCTCGGCTCTCAAGGTCGCTTCCGCGGTAATTCGCAATCCAGCGAACAAAAAGCGTTCGATAATGCTTTCGTACGATCAGTTCCGTTACGGATTCGTGAACGCGGTCGACGAGTCCGAAGCCAAGAGACTCTACGACGAATTTCCGGTGCCCGGCTCCGGCATTCCACTCTTTCAAGCGGCGTTCGCGAACGTTAATCCCTCAACCGAGGCCAGCGTCGACTCGAAGAACCCCGAGCGAGGTCCGATGAAGCTGATATCTGGCGAGAAGGATCACACGGTACCTTGGGCCATTGCCAACGCTTCATTCAAGCGCCAGCGTCGAAACGAGGCCGTGACCGAGATCGAAGAGATCAAGAACCGTGGCCACTCTCTCGTCATTGACAATGGTTGGCCAGAGGTTGCGGAGATCACCATGGCGTTCATCGAGCGTTTTGTCACTCCATAGCGGCGTCTCCCTCGAGTTCGTTCGAGAGGGACTTGCTCTTTGGGCCACGACGCTCGCGCAGTGCCAACACTTGGTGGCGGCCGCTAAGAGGTCAGCCGAGAGGCACTCGGGGCACGTCGTCACGGGTGGCGCCGGAGTCGCGCCGTGATCCGTCGGCCGTCATCGTGGGTGAGATAGTGCCGATTGTTCGATGGCGACTCCATGATTGGAGCCGGCACTTTCAAGGTTCGGCGCTAGCAGTGACGCAGTTCGGTCCGCCAAAACAGTGTTTCTAAGTACACAGGACATCGAGAGTTGGACAGAAGTTGTGAATTCCTAGGGGGCCGCTTGATTATGGCCAACAAATATATCTCCTGCAAGGGCTTTCGTCTCTCCGGTTCGTCCTGATGGCGAGCTACATGGATGACTGACCTTTCGTAAAGGGCAGTTCAGACCAACCAGAAAGAGGACAAAATGTTGCGAAGTCGTAAAAACCGAACTGCGACGATTGCGAGCATGGGGACCAACCCGATGCGGACCACTCGGCGCATAAAGCGTGGTGGTGCCGATCGAGAGCCAAAATCATGGTTCCGCCGGATTGTTGCCGCAATCATCGGTATGGCCTTGGTGGGCGGTGGTGCGTACGCCGGTACCAACTGGGTCGTCGGATTGAGCGCCGGATCATCCGGTGAGAGCCAATCGGCGAACATCGCCAACTTGACCATCACTGCGGTGGCGGCGCCCTCGGCGACCAACCTGTTGTTTCCAGGTGGCAACGGTGACGTGGTGGCCACGATCGCCAACCCCAACCCGTATCCGGTGACCATCACGAGCGTTGACCTGCCCGCGAACACCAGCCCCTACGCCGTTGGCTACACCTCGTCGGGATTGGGCACCGCCAACGGCTGCACCGCGGCG
Organism: Acidimicrobiaceae bacterium; assembly: GCA_003170315.1. Taxonomy (GTDB): domain Bacteria; phylum Actinomycetota; class Acidimicrobiia; order Acidimicrobiales; family RAAP-2; genus RAAP-2. Next base: position 135,053 of record PNAH01000004.1, on the reverse strand, counting down.
AATAGTGACGTGACTTGGAACTATTCGACGGGAGTGTCGGGCACCGTTCACGCGTTGACCTCCGCGCTCACCGTGGCGGCCAGTGGTTCGCTCACCGTGACGTTCACCAATGACGCGTCGATGGCCTTGGCGGCTCCGGCCGCTTGCGTATCGACGTTCTTCTCCATGCCGTCGTTAACGGGAGTCGTCGCGACCGGTGGTGCTGCCGTCGCAACGGCCAGCCCGACGACTGACGCTTGGACGAGTTAATCCTGAACCCTCAGCTTGTCTCATTCCCCCGAGTCAAGCTGAGGTCGTTACTGGGTGGCCGTCGCTCCCTCCAATGAGAGGGCGCGACGGCCACGAGGGAGACCGCAGACTCCCGAGGCCAAGCCCCGCTGCGGCCCTGTTGAAACGAGCGAACGATGACACGAGAGAAAGTTGCTGGGCCAGTCACCGCAGTGCGACCTCTGCGGCTTCGAGCACCCTCGTCTATCGTTTCGCTGATTTCCAACCCCGGGCACGGACGAGCGATGGGCGCACCGAGCCGCTCGTCGAAGTCAAAAGCGACGTTCACGCCTCAGCGTTTAGGGCGCCACCTGGCCCTGATGACGGTGGTTTCAATCCTCGGATGCGCCGGCATTGCCGGAGCATCGACCTGGGCGGTGGCCCTCACGAACGGGGCTCACGCGGCGATGAGCCAATCCACCTCCGTCAACGCCCCCACCGGCGGTACGGCGACCAACCCGAACGCTTCAAGTCTCTTGGTCAGTTGGGTGATGCCGAGCGTGGGCGCCGCGCCCACCGGTTATAAAGTGACCCGCAATGGCGCGGCCGTGCCTGCCGGAAGCGGATGCCGCGCGGCGCTCACGGACATCTCCACCGCCGCTTCGTGCATCGATAGTGGTCTGGCCGCGAGCACGCTCTACACCTATAGCGTGACGGCGCTGGTGGGAACGCACTGGACGAGCGTCGCGAGTTCGACTTTTTCGGGAACGACGACCGCCCCGTTCGTGATCACGAGCATCAACAGCACCAATGCCCCCGGCAACACCGTGGGCCTCATGGGCGTGGGCGACACCTTCGCCGTGACGTTCAATTACGCGGTGGATCCGAGCACGATCAATACCGTCGCGGGAGCCTCGACGATGACGTTGGTGTTTGCAAGTTCCGCCATCAAGATACTTGGGCTGACCTCGGCGGCCGGCTTCGTGGTGGCTTCGCCCTACGTAAGCTCGGGCCAGAGTGTCGCAGTTGGGACACTCAGTCTCAGCAATGCGAATACGACCGTGACGTTCACGGTGACCGGAAGTCCCTCCAATCCGGCCAAACTCGTGGCGGGCGCGGCGAGCACCTTCACCTTCACACCGCTCGCCGCGATTCAAGACGTCAGTGGCGATACGGCGTCCAGTTACAGTCAGTCGCCGGCGTTGCAGATCTTCTAGACGACGGCCACGTCTACGAGCTAGCGATTCCTTTTCTTTATCGCTGTTTCGACGAGTGCCAGGGTGTGCGAAGGTGGTCCCAATCGGGATAGAGCTCGACCATCCCGATGGAGCAGCACCAAAACTGAGTAGGCCTCGTCGGGTGCGCGCAGAAGGTACGTGCCGAGAAACCAGCCCTCCACGATTGGCCCCGTGTTTACACCCGTGGTGCAATTACTAAGCAAGTGATTCGAATTCCGGGGAACCTCTACCTGGCCACGACCCGTCTCACGTGCGCGAACGATTCGATGTGATGGGACTTCGCGCTCCTGTTAGCGTCGAATCCGCAATGAAGATCCTCTTGACTGCTTATCCAAAGTCCCGACGCTTGTGGATGCGCTGCCTGACGACGGCGTCTCTGGCTGCGCTGGTACTAGCTGGGGGTCAGTTCGGCACAATGAACGCCGGATCGGCATCGTCGCTCAACTCGCACGTCAATCGAGTTGCGTTGACAGTAACGTCGCAGTTCATAACGACGGCACCCAGCTCATTGGCGCGCTCGGCACGAAGTAAAACTTCGAAACCAAAGGTCCCGTTGGATACTCCCGTTGCGGACAAAGCTGCGTTTCGTCTTCCCGCGCGCGGATGCGGCTTCACTCCGGTGTCAGCGCTGGTGCGGACGAGCACACCGACGTCAACGACAACACCTCATCGCGCGCCGATTGCACTGGGCCACTGTCGACTTCTCGAAATTGGCGACTCGCTGGGTGACGACCTCGAATACGGCATTCGACATGAACTGCAGTTGACGCCGGGATTAAAACTGATCCAACGCAACAAAACGTCGACCGGTCTTTCCGCGTCGTGGTTTTACAACTGGCCGGCCCATCTGAAGTCTGACTTGCACGACTACCATCCCAATCTCGTTGTGATCATGTTTGGCGCGAACGATGAGCAGGCACTTGCCGTCCATGGGGTGTCGCAACCGTTCGGTTCGCCGAAGTGGCGTAGCGCCTACATTGCGCGCGTTCGTCGGATCGATCGAATGGTTACCAAGGCAGGCGCGTACGCATTCTGGGTCGGTCTTCCAATCGCTGCGCCGAAGAGTTACAGCGAAGGTCTTCAGGCGCTGAACGCCATTTACAGTCAGGTGGCCACGTCGACGCCCGGCGTCACGTTCCAGCCCATGTGGCATCTCTTGGCGACGAAAGGCGGCAACTACCGGGGTGGTGCCGTCGTGAACAATGTGCAAAGTGCACTGCGAAAGTCCGACGGCATTCACTTCACCTCGACCGGTGAACTTGTCATTGGCACATTCGTCGCTCGACAATTGGCGACGGTCTACAACGTGAGCCTCCGCCCCGAAGAGCCCGCGTACATCGACCGATAAGACCACTCGACACTGGCGTTGCAATCTTCTCAGTGTCGTGGGACGCGCGAGGAAGCAGCGACGCATGACCTACGCGTCGAGGGGGCTCAGACCTTCCAAGTGCCCCCGACAGGAGTCGAACCTGCGCACATGGCTTCGGAGGCCAATGCTCTATCCACTGAGCTACGAGGGCATAAAGGGTTTTCGTCCGTTTTGGGTCAGTTTATCGAGCGTCGAAAACACTGAAATGAACCGTGCCCGGCAGCAGCTCTGTTTCGTATTAACCCTGGGACACTCGCAACTTTCCCGAAATGAATTGCGAGGGTTCCGGGCGCAGTCCGGCCAATAGGTGCGTCGTCGCGGAACGAAAGCCGGCGACGTCGCCGAAGAGTCTTGCGAGCAGCATCGCTCCTTCCAAAGTGCCAATGATCGTGCGCGCGGTCTTGTTCGGGGAATCGGGGAAACGGATCGTGCCCTTGGCTTTGCCCTCTTTGAGTACGCGCGAAAGCCACGCCTGGTTGCGGGTGAAGAATTCCAGGACGGCGGCTTGCATCGGCTCGGGCAGCGTCTCGAGTTCGGCGGCCATCATTCCGCAAAGGCACATTCGCTTTCCACTCAAGACGTCGAGATACAGATCGGCGTAGGCCTTCAATCGCTCCGGCGCCTCCGTTGTTCGAGTGTCTACCGCGCTGAGAGCGTCGTCGAAGCGCGACGTGTAACGATCAATCAGGGCCACCCCGAGGTCGGATTTGTTGGCGAAATGGTAATGGAGGGCCGCGTTGGTGATGTTCAACTCGCTGGACACGTCGGTGTAGCTAAATCCGTTGAATCCGCGCACCTCGACCAGCCTCTCGGCGACGTCAAGAATCCGCGTCGCCGTGTCGCTCTGCTTTGTGTCGCCTGGGTCCACGCGCTCTCCTTGCGTACTGCTTGACATCTTACCTAGTAGTAAGTAAGTTACTCTTTTGCGAGCCCGCTCGGGCCGCATGGGAGGAAATCTAATGAAGAAAACCGAGCACCGGAGTTTCGACGGGGCTGACGAAATACGAGAATTTTCCAACGGACGAGCCGAGATTTTAAATATTGGCGGCGGCGAAGTTGGACGATTGGTACTGCAACCGGGCTGGCGATGGTCCAACGACGTGAAGCCCATCGCCAAGACCGAAAGTTGCGAGGCGCCGCACTTCCAGTATCACGTCAGCGGACGGCTCGCCATCCTCATGGATGACGGTGAAGAGTTCACCGCGGTACCCGGGGACGTCACGTCGCTGCCGAGCGGTCACGACGCGTGGGTGGTGGGCGACGAACCCGTGGTCACGGTGGATTGGTACGGCGCGGGTTCGTACGCGAAGTGACGAACTCCGGCCGAGAGGCCACTCCCCTCGAGGTGGTAGCGGCGTTTGGCCAGACGTGGGCCAATCATGACTTGGACGGCGCCATGGCACTCATCACTGACGACTGCGTCTTTGACAATACCGATCCGGCACCCGACGGGACTCGGTACGTGGGCCGCGAGGCCATTCGCAGCGCCTGGGCCCCGATCTTCAATGACCCGACGAGCCAGTTCGAGGCGGAAGAGACGTTCTGGGGGGACGACCGAGTCGTTCAACTATGGCGCTACTCGTGGTCCGACGGGCACGTTCGTGGCGTCGACGTCATGCGCGTTCGCGACGGCAAGGTCTCCGAGAAACTTTCCTACGTCAAAGGCTGAGGCTTCGAACTCAAGCGATTGGATCGGCCTTTCGAGATAATTCACGTCCCGTTTTCGAATCCGACCACGTGACCTCGTAAAGTTCATCTATGAGTGCAGAGCCGATCGTCGCGTCGTTGCTCCCCGACACGGCCGAGATCACTTCGAACGATGTCATCGTCGGAGGCGTCTCGTTGCGCGGTCTCGCCGGGAGCTACGGCACGCCACTCTTCGTGTACGACGAGGAGACCCTGCGCGCACGTTGTCGAGAGGCGGCCGGCGCGTTCGATGACGGGGTCGCCTTCGCGTCCAAGTCCTTTCTCTGTGGCGCGATGGCACGTTTGGCCTTCGAAGAGGGACTGTGCATCGACGTCGCGACCGGCGGCGAGCTGGACCTCGTACTGCGCTCGGGCGTGCCGGCCGGGCGCATCATCATGCACGGCAACAACAAATCGGCCGACGAACTCGAGCGGGCCATCGCGGTCGGGGTGCATCGACTGGTCGTCGACAACTTCGAGGAGATTGCCCTGCTCTCGACCCTCGTCAACCACTCGTCGCCGCTCGACTGTCTCGTTCGCGTGACGCCGGGAGTCGAGGCGCACACGCACGAGTTCGTTCGCACGGGCCAAGAGGACACGAAATTCGGCTTCTCGGTCGCCACCGGCGACGCGCGACAAGCGATCCACGAACTGCGCGCGATTCCGGGACTCACGTTGCGCGGCGTGCACGCCCACATCGGCTCGCAGGTCTTCGAACTCATCGGTTTCGTCGAATCGCTCACGATCCTGGCGAAATTCATCGCCGAAGACGGCTTCGACGAACTCTGTGTCGGCGGGGGACTGGGCGTGGCTTACGTCGCCGGCGAATCGGCGCCGTCGATCCATGAGTGGGGCGACGCCATCCGTGTGGCGGCTCTCGAAGTCGGACTCGACTCGAACGTGCGACTCTTGGCGGAACCGGGCCGGGCCATCGTCGCCCAGGCCGCCGTGACGCTCTACGAAGTCGGGGCGGTGAAGCCGGTGGCGCAGCGCACCTATATGGCGGTCGACGGGGGGATGAGTGACAACCCGCGTCCCGTCCTCTACGGATCGGGCTACGAAGCCTTCGACGTCGGCGACGCTCTGGCTCCGCGTCCCCAGAACGTGCGTCTGGTCGGCAAGCACTGCGAGAGCGGCGACGTCTTGATCGACGAGGCGTGGTTGCCCGCGTCGACCGGAGTGCGAAGCATCATCGCGACGCCGGTGACCGGCGCCTACGGATACTCGATGGCGTCGAACTACAACCGCGTGCCGCGTCCGGCGGTGCTCTTCGTACGCGACGGCGTCACTCGCGAAGTGCTGCGTCGAGAGACCTTCGACGACATGGCGCGACTCGAGGTTTGAGGTCGGTGCCGAAGAGAAGGTCGGTTAGCCTTAAATAGTGAACAAGACGGTCGTTCGAGTCGGAATCATTGGTGCCGGCAACGTCGGTGGCGCCCTCGTCGGACTCCTGAGTGACCCCGAGCGCCACGAGGCGCTCCTCGACGCGGCAACCGGTCCGATCGAACTCGTGGGTGTCGCCGTACGCGACGCGGCCAAGCGCCGAAAGGGGATTCCCAAGCACCTGGTCACGACCGACGTGGCCGGACTGGTCAACAACGACGATCTCGACATCCTGGTGGAACTCGCCGGCGGCATCAAACCCGCGCGGGTCTACATCGAGACGGCCCTTCGACACGGCGTCTCGGTCGTCACCGCCAACAAGGCCCTGATGGCCGAGTGCGGGACCGAACTGGCCCAACTAGCCCACCAAAACGGCGCCGACCTCTTCTATGAGGCCGCCGTCGGTGGCGGTATCCCGATCCTGCGGGCTCTGCGCACCTCGCTCGCCGGAGAACGAATCAATCGGGTGATGGGGATCGTGAACGGCACGACGAACTTCATCCTTTCCAAGATGACCAGTGAAGGCAGCGACTACGCGGCCGCGCTGAAAGAAGCGCAGGCCCTCGGGTACGCCGAGGCCGATCCGAGCGCGGACGTCGAGGGTTACGACGCGGCGGCCAAGGTTCAGATCCTTTCGTCATTGGCCTTTGGGACCGAACTCGTGGGCGACGCGATCGCGCGTCAGGGAATCGTCGGGATTCGCTCGGTGGACATCGAGATCGCCCGACGATCGGGTTACGTCATCAAACTGCTCGGCGTCGCCGAGCGCATTGGCGACTCGGGGATCTCTCGTCGAGTCCACCCCGCGATGATCCCGGCCGATCACCCGCTCGCGTCGGTCCACGGCGCCACGAACGCGGTGTTCGTGGAAGGCGTTCGCAGTGGTCCGCTGATGTGGCTCGGTCAAGGCGCCGGTGGCGGGGCCACCGCGACGGCCGTGCTCGGTGACCTGCTCGACGTGGCGCGCAATCGTTTCAGCGGCCGTCACGACATTCCCTTCAGTGTGGACCGGACGCTGCACAGCGTGGCGGCCGGTGAACTGGAGAGCGTTTTTTACATCAGCATCGACGTGTTGGACCGTCCAGGTGTGCTCGCCGCCGTGGCGGGCATCTTCGGTGAGAACGGCGTGTCGATCCAGTCCATGGAACAGTCGGGATTCGGTGACGAGGCCCGTCTGTCGTTCCTGACGCACATGGCACTCGCTGATCGCGTCAACGCCACGGTGAAGGAGCTGGCGAAGCACAAGTCGGTGGACTCGATCGGTGCGTGCATGCGCGTGATCGACGGAGGTCGCGAGTGATCGGCTGGAAAGGTCTGTTGCTCGAGTACGCGCAGTGGTTCGACCTCGAGGGCATCGACGAGATCGTCACGCTGCAAGAGGGCCACACGCCGCTCCTCTACGCCGAGCGACTCTCCGAGCGACTCGGTGCCGACGTGTGGCTGAAGTGCGAAGGATTGAATCCGACGGGCTCATTCAAAGACCGTGGCATGACCATGGCGATCACCAAGGCCAAGGCCAGCGGAGCCAAAGCGGTCATCTGTGGATCGACGGGCAATACGTCGGCTTCGGCCGCGGCCTACGCCGGCAAAGCCGGTATGGACTGCGTCGTCCTGGTGCCGGAGGGCAAGATCGCGCAGGGCAAACTGGCCCAGGCCATTGTCTACGGGGCCCGGGTCTTGCAGATCCGCGGCAACTTCGATCAGGCGCTCAATTTGGCGCGCGAGTTGACCCAACACATGCCGATCACCATCGTCAACTCGATCAACCCCGATCGCATCGAGGGACAAAAGACCGGCGCATTCGAGATCGTCGACGTCTTGGGCAAGGCGCCCGACGTCCTGTCCATCCCCGTCGGCAACGCCGGCAACATCACCGCCTACTGGCGCGGCTTCACGCAATATCACTTCGCCGAACGCTGCAAGGTCTTGCCCAAGATGTGGGGTTTCCAGGCCGCCGGGGCGGCGCCGATCGTGCTCGGTCATCCCGTGACGAACCCCGAGACGATTGCTACGGCGATTCGTATCGGCAATCCCGCGAGCTGGGTACCGGCCCTCGAAGTGATCCACGAGTCGCTGGGCGACATCCGAGCGGTCACCGATGACGAGATCCTCGAGGCCTATCACTACGTCGCTCGCCACGAATCGATCTTTTGTGAGCCGGCGTCGGCGGCGTCGATCGCCGGCATCATCAAATACGGGGTCCCCAAAGGATCGACCGTCGTGTGCGTGCTCACCGGCAACGGACTGAAGGATCCGGATACCGCGGTCGAGACGAGCGTCACCCCGGACGTGGTGGATGCGACGCTGAAGGCGCTGCTCGCGAAGCTCTCATAAAAGCGTCGGGCCTCGCCGTTCACCGCGCGCGACGAGTTCTCGTTGCAGCTGATTACTCGCCGCGCAGCACCTGTGCCGTCGACGTCCTCGCGGCGCTGCGTCCGGGTAACGCGGCCACCGCGTTCGAGAGCACCATCGCGCTTAACGCCACCACGATGAGAGGAACGATCGGTATGGAGGGTCGCGGCACGGCGTAGATGTTGTTCGCGAAGAGAGTCCACAACCAACGTCCGACCACGATGCCGAGGGGGATTCCAAAGACCGCGCCGACGGCGCCCGCGACGGAAGCCTGCCACGCGACCGCCGACAACAGTTGTCGGCCGGTAAACCCGAGGGTGCGAAGCAACGCGAGGTCGCGCCGCCGGCGGTGCACGGAGGCGATCAAGGTGAGGCCGAGTGCCACGACGGCGCCCAGCGCCAGGGCGAGGGCCAGCAAATCGGGAATGATGCCGATCGCTCGATAGTTCTCAATCTCCGCCGGGTACCGAACCCCGACGACGAAAACGCTGCTGCCTCCCCCTTGGGGGGTGGCGTTCAACTCCTTTAGCCCGATTTGGGCGATCTTTCGTAACGACGCTGCCGCGAGCGACAGCGGCGCACCAACTTGGAATCGCACGAAGATCGATGAGTAGCCGTCGAGGGTTTCGTTCTTTTGGTGAATGTACTTCTTGAAGGCCGGCGGCTCGATACTCAAGGGGATCATCGCGCCAACGCCCATCGAGGTATGTTGCGTCAACGTGCCGCCAATCGCCGGCAAGGTGGCCGTGCCCACAATGGTCATGCTGGTGGGCGGTACGTACACGGGATAGTCCTTCTTCGTGCCGTAGGTCACTGACACCGACTGACCGAGACGTTTGTGAAGTCGTTGCATCGTCTCGGCCCCGAGCACGATCTGGTCGGGTCCCGTCACCTCGTGACCAGAAAGGATGGGAGCGGTCACTTTGGCGCGGGCGGTCGTCAGGATTATTGGTACGGTGACGCCATCGATCTGCGCGTTGGCGAAGTTGTCGCCCGAATATGCCGCCACGTACGGATCGGTATTGAGCAGCCGCGCGGCCTGCGGCGGTATGCCGTTGCCGTTCGATCCGAGCGCGTAGTTCCAGTTCCACCCGTAGAGAGACGGATGTGACACGAGCGTTCCCAGACTGCTGCCGAACGTCAGCGTCGTGACCACAATGGTCACTGCCAGCATGGCGCCGACGAGCGCCGAACGGACGGGGGCGGCGTCGCGGTCCACCGGTGCTTCGAGCGCGAAGCGGATGCCCACGACGGCGGTCACGGGAAGACCGATGTCGGAGGCCAATCGACCGGCGCGCGAACCGAGTGGCGGGTACTTCCGTCGGGTGCGGTTGGTCACGCGCCGCGATCGTCGAAGAACGAGGCCGAACGTGACCACACTGAGCAGCAGGGGAAGGACGAGAAGGCCGTAGCCGAGTACGGACCAATCGAAGGCGAAGCCACCATCGGGATACACCGCGCGCACCGGTCCGAAGGGCGATAACGGTGAGAGTCCAATCGCGATAACGACCGCGAGACCCGCTCCGACGCAGATCGCTGCTAGCGGTCCGAGCGCACCTGAGATCGCTGACATTGCGGGACTGCCACCCAAGGCGCGCAGAACACCGAAGTCTTCACCTTCTTGTTGGAGACCGCGCGCGATCAGCCCGCCGGCGATGATCAAGGCGGCCAGGCCCGCGATGAGTCCGAATACGACTAATGAGATTGATTCGGGCTCGAGCGAGCGATTCACTTCGGCGGCGACGTCGGAGTTTACGTGAAAGGTATAGGTCGTACCCGGAGGGAGCGCGGCGATGATTTCGCGTTCGACGGCTGAAATGTCGCGAGCGCCGTGGTCGAGTTGGAGGGCGTATTGGTTGTAGTGAGAGGCGTTATTCACGATTTTCCTCGTGAGCGCGGGAGTGTAAATCAACAGCTCCGGCGTGCGATCGACTTGGTCCAGCAAGACGTCACTGTTAGGGATGACCGTTCCAACGAGGTGCATCGTCACGTCCGCGGTCGGCTTGATGTATTTGTAACCGAATCCGGATTCGGCCGTTTGGGCGTCGGTGTAGAAATACATTCTAATAAATTCACCCACGTGCCAGCCCATGGCTCGCGCACCGAGCGCGTCGGCCATGAATTCACGCGCCTTCTTCGGATTGGCCAGGCGACCTTCAACGAGGGCCACACGGTCCTCGCTGAAGTACTCGCCACGGAGACTCCCCGCGTTGGTCACGGTACCGTTTGCAAAGACCTTGGTGATAATTGGCACGCCGTGCTTCCCTACGGGAAAGGCATTGACGGAGTACGACGACACGCCCACGTGTCGCACGTACTTCAACCGAGCGAGATCGGCCGAGATATTAGGGGCGAACAGCGTCACCGCGAGATCCGAGGGATTCGTACTGGCGAGGAACGTGTTGTACGACGACTGAGTCCGACGCGCCGCGGCGACCGATCCGAGTGCGAGGCCCCCGACCGAACCGACGAGCAGGACGATCGTCAGATAGTTCAACCAGCGCCGAACGAAGTTCGCCCGGAACCAGTACCACCCGACGCGCGTCGCGTTGGAGTTCATCGCCGCCGTGAATCCTGCGCGAGTTCGGTCATCCTTTGGCGGCCCCCTCTATCGCTTCTCGTTCGCTCGATATCAATTTGGCTCATCTTTCTCCAGCGAAGCAGGGGGTCAGCCTTCGAAACTTTGTAGTGCCAGTACGAAAGACCTGCTCGACGTCAATCCGTGTTTCACCGCGCTCATTTCGGGTGTTCGCAAATGGAGATTCTCGGTAATGGATCAAATGTTGGCAATTGTCACAGACTCCGCTACAATGGAGAGGTCGTCCGCGCCCGGCCTTTTCCCCGGTGTGAGGAACTCATCCAAGACGACGTTTCCCGAATTTTCTTCTCTGCTCATTTAATTTTTTCGAGCGGAGCGAAAGGATTAACCATGGCTGTAAGGCCCTCCCCAGACCGGTCCGATCTCGAGTCCAAGACTCGTGAAGACCTCCAAACCATCGCCAAGGTAAAAGGCGTCGACGTGTCGGCGCGCGCTTCCAAGGCCTCACTCATCGAAGCGATCATGGGCGACCCCGCTCCCAACGGCGACTCTTCGGAGTCGGCCTCACGAGCCGTTCGCTCTCGCCGCACCGTCGCCACCCCGACCGACGACTTCGATGACCTGCTCGGCGAGTTTGTGGCCGACTCCTCAACCGGGCACTCCGTGCCCAGCGACCTCGAGTCCACCACGACCGAGTCGGCGCCGTCGGCGCCCAGCGCGAACGGGTCCGAGCGCCCCGCGCCGAACCCCCGTCAGAACGCCCAACCGCGCCAGGACCGCCAACCGCGCGATTTCGGCAACGACACCGCCGGACGCAACCGTCGCAACCGTCGCAACCGCAACGGCCGCGAGCGTTTCGGGGGCGACTCGATGCCCAACGCCGACCAGCCCTACGCCGGCGAGCTCATCGAGATCGAAGGACTACTCGACCTGCGTGACGACGGCTACGGCTTCTTGCGCACCAAGAGCTACCACCCGTCGCCGAATGACGTCTACGTCTCGATCAACCAGGTGCGCCGCTATCACCTGCGAAAGGGCGACACCATCGTCGGCGGGTTCCGACCGGCCGCCTCCAACGAGAAGTACCCCGCGTTGTTGCGGGTGGACAGCGTGGCCGGCGTCGATCCCGAAGTGGCGCGACTGCGCCCACGCTTCGAAGACCTGACACCGCTCTTCCCTGACGAGAAACTCAACCTCGAGTTGAACGAAGGTAAGACCGACCTGACGCCGCGCATCGTGGACCTGCTCTCGCCGATCGGCAAGGGCCAGCGCGGACTGATCGTGTCGCCGCCCAAGGCCGGCAAGACCACGATCATGAAGCAGATCGCCCAGTCCATCGAGTCGAATAACCCCGAGGTGCACCTGATGGTGCTCTTGGTCGACGAGCGACCGGAAGAGGTCACCGACATCCGTCGCACCGTGAAGGGTGAAGTGATCGCCTCCACCTTCGACCGTCCGGCCGAGGAGCACACCCACGTCGCCGAACTGTGCATCGAGCGCGCCAAGCGCTTGGTGGAGCAGGGCCGCGACGTGGTGATCATCCTCGACGGCATCACGCGACTGGCTCGCGCCTACAACCTGGCCGCCCCGGCGACCGGTCGCATAATGTCCGGTGGCGTCGACTCCGGCGCCCTCTATCCACCGAAGAAGTTCTTCGGCGCGGCGCGCAACATCGAAGAGGGCGGATCGTTGACGATCATCGCCTCGGCCCTGGTGGAAACGGGCTCGAAGATGGATGAAGTCATCTTCGAAGAGTTCAAGGGCACCGGCAACATGGAGCTTCGACTCGATCGCCGTTTGGCCGAGCGCCGGATCTACCCGGCAATCGACGTCAACGCCTCCTCCACCCGCCACGAAGAGCTGCTCTTCAGCCGCGAGGCGCTGCCCCAGGTCTGGAAGCTGCGCCGCGTGCTGAACGGTCTGGCCTCGGAAGGACGCGAAGCGGCCGGTCTGGAACTCTTGATCGACAAACTGAAGTCGACGAAATCCAACGACGAGTTCCTCGCCGAGATCGCGCGCGGCCCCGCATCAACCAGTTGATTTTCCGCTAAACTTGTCATTCGCAACGAGGAGACCTATGAAGCCTGATATTCACCCCAACTACGGCGACGCGACCGTTAAATGCTCGTGCGGCAACACTTTCACGACCCAGTCCACGAAGTCAGCGATGACCGTCGAACTGTGCAACGAATGCCACCCGTTCTTCACCGGCAAGCAGAAGCTCGTCGACACCGGAGGTCGCGTCGAGCGCTTCCAGCGTCGTTACGCGCAAAAGACCAAGACGCGCGCTCCCCGGGCTTAGGTCCTCGAGCGCTCACCCGCCGTGCGCTCCGTTGACGAGACCCTGAACGTCCTTCAGGACGAACTGCGGTCGGTCGAAACCCAACTTTCCGAACCGGACGTCGCCAGCGACCTCACGCGCCTGCGCGATCTCTCTCGGCGCCACAAAGAACTGTCCGAGATCAACCACGCCTGGATCGACCTGAAGGCCGCCCAATCGGACTTCGCGACGGCCAAAGAGATGTTCAACGAAACTAGCGGCGACGACCGGGAGCTCTGGCGCGAAGAGATGAACAACGCCGAGGAGAAGATTCCCGAACTGGAGCTCAGTCTCGAGACGCTGTTGCTCCCACACGACCCCAACGAAGGCCGCAACGTGATCCTGGAGATCCGCGGCGCCGAAGGCGGCGAGGAGGCCAATCTTTTCGCCTCGGACCTGGCCCAGATGTACCGTCGCTACGCCGCCCTTCGGGGCTGGAAGCTCGAGGTCATTGAAGAGCGCGAGTCCGAACAGGGCGGTCTCGATGAGGCCATCTATCTCATCAAGGGCGAGGATGCGTGGTTTCGCTTGCAGCACGAGGCCGGCGTGCACCGCGTCCAGCGGGTGCCGGTGACCGAGGCCAAGGGCCGCGTCCACACTTCGTCAGCCACGGTGTCGGTACTGCCCGAAGCCGAAGAGGTCGACGTCGAGCTCAACCAGAGCGATCTCAAGATCGACGTCTACCGTTCGTCCGGTCCCGGCGGCCAGAGCGTCAACACGACCGACTCGGCAGTGCGCATCACGCACCTGCCGACCGGCATCGTCGTGTCGATGCAGGACGAGAAGAGTCAGATTCAAAACCGCGCCAAGGCGATGATCGTCTTGCGCGCGCGCCTGTTGAAGGCGGCCCAGGACGCCCAGGCGAGCGAGCAGGGCGACCTGAAGCGCTCCCAGTTGGGCAGCGGCGGTCGCAGCGAGAAGATTCGCACCTACAACTTCAAGGAGAACCGGGTGACGGATCACCGGATCAACTTGACGACCTATACGCTCGATTACGTGCTGGCCGGCTACCTCGATCCCTACGTCGACGCGCTGCTGGCCGAGAAGCGCGCGCGACAACTGGCCGAGAGCGATGGACGCTAGTTCGCATCTGGTAACCGAACTCATCGACGCCGGACTGAATCGTCGAGAGGCCCGGTGGTTGGTCGAAGAGTTCTCACCCACGGATCACGAATCGATGGCGGCCATGCACGCCGCCGCCCAGCGCCGACTCGGCGGCGAACCGATTCAGTACGTGCTCGGACACTGGCCCTTTCGCTCGCTGGACCTCGACCTGGATTCGCGCGTGCTCATCCCGCGCCCCGAGACCGAAGAACTCGTCGGCCTCGCCTTCGAGGAACTCATGAAGCGCCGGCTCCAGGCCCCGCTCATCGTCGACCTCGGCTGCGGCTCGGGCGCCATCGGTCTCGCGCTGCTCTTCGAGCTTCGCCAGATGGACGTGCGGGCCACGCTGTTGGCGGTCGACACCTCTCCCGGCGCCCTCGACGTCACCCGGGCCAACGCGCGAAAGCACGATCTGGACGGGGTCACGACGGTGCAGTCCTCATGGTTTGACGCTTTGGATCGGTCCTTGCTTGGTCGCGTCGATTTGATTGTCGCCAATCCGCCCTACGTGGGGGCAACGGAATTCGCGACGCTCGACCCGGCGCTCGGCTACGAACCGTTCGCGGCGTTGGTCTCCGAGGACACGGCGTACGCCGAAGGGTTCCTCGACCTCCAAGTAATAATTGGCCAATCGTGCCCGTGGCTTATGGCAAACGGGTTGCTGATATGTGAACATGGAAATATGCATCGCGCGGCAGTACTCCAAGCGGCAGACGACGCGATGTTCGTTGACGTTCGAGACCTGGACGACATGTTCGGCAATCCGCGATTCCTGATTGCGAAACGCTGATGCCCAGACTGATGAAGGTCGAGGCCGCCATCGCGGCGCTCGATGCTGGGGGAATCGTCGCCGTTCCGACGGACACGGTCTACGGACTGGCCGCCGAGGTGGGCCAACCGTTGGCCGTCGCCACCTTGTTCGCGTTGAAGCATCGGCCCACGTTCGTGCCCATTCCGGTGATGGTCGATTCGGTCGAACAGATCCAATTTCTCGGTGTCGAGTGGCCCGACGAGGCCCAGAGGCTCGCTGACGCGTTCTGGCCCGGACCGCTCACGATCATCATCACCGTTCCTCACGAGTTATCCGTGATGTTGGGCGGCGAGAACGACACCGCCGGCTTTCGCATTCCCGATGACGACATCTTGCGTCGAATGATGGCCGTACTCGGTCCCTTCGCCGTTACCAGTGCCAACGAACACGGTGAGAAGCCTTGTTACAGCGCTCAAGAAGTCCTCAGGCGATTCGCCTCTCGCGAAGAGTTGAATGGCGCCATCGACGGCGGTGATCGATCGGGCGACGTGTCGAGCGTGGTCGACCTCTCGGTCACTCCGTGGCGCGTACTTCGAGAAGGATCCGTTTCCACTGCCGAATTGGCCCGCGTTCTGGACTGAAACACGATGCGGCTCCGTAGTTTCAAGAGTTCGCACGCCACCGGAGCGTTTCACGATCGTCACTAGCGTGGGGTAATGAACGCCAGCGCTCGTGCCGCCCAAGTGATGGTGGTTCTCGGGTTTGTCGTAAGCGCTACTTCGGGTGTGATTTCGTACGTCAATGACGTCACCCAAAGGGGCTATTACTTCTCTGGGTTGCGGGTAATTGTGATCCCGGTGCTGAATCCACTGATAACCACTGCGGCAGTGTTCGCGTGGTGGTGGTTAACGCGTCTGGAGGCCAACGACGAACTGCAACGTACGATCCTGCGACGTGCGTATTTGGCATTCGCTGTTCAATATCTGCTCACCTCAATCCTCTATCTGTTCGTCATCACTCCGTTCCGAACATTTGGTGGTTTCTGGATGACGAGCGTGTTGTGGTTCGATCTGGTTGGCGCCTTGCTGTCCGCCCTTGGTCTTTTCCTCTACTCGCGGACGCTCGCTCCGCGTAGGGACAACGATGAACTCATTGCGGCAGTGCATGCGACCAGTTAGCCGCGTGAGTCATAGCGCGATGATCAGATCGTGAATACGTCGCTTTCAACCGTGCCGGTGCGACCAATCAGCTCACCCCTCTCGGCTTCGTCCATCAATGCCGAATGGGTGCTGTGGCACCACGTGCGAGTGTCGTCCGGTGTTCGCGCCGCGATGATGAGTCGCTCTGGGTCGCCGTTGGACCCGTGCGTCACGGTGTAGCTCTCCACGGTCGCGGTTCCTTCCCGTTGCTCACTGGCGCAACGTGACTGTCGATCGATTTCGTTTTGAGGGCTTGTCCAACGGAATCCTTCACGTGGAGGCGATGCGGAGTACACCCCCCACGAGTGTTTGGTGCAGAACCAACCGAGCGCCGTCACTAGACCCTGACTCGTCGGGTCGGCACGCAGGGCGTCGACCATCGACGCGATGGAGTGCGTGACGTAGTTGTTGCCCGGGCCACCACCAAAGGTGAGCCCGCCGGTGATCGTCGGAACTCGGCAGGGATCGAAGGCGTCAATGTCGAGCACGTCGCAGGCGCTTTGGACCACCGTGGGAAAGCAGCTGTAGAGATCAAGATACGCGAGACCGTCAGGTTCGACGCCAAAGTCCGTCAGGGTCTTCCAGATAGCGCGCATGGCGGGGGAGTCATCGAGTTGCGGGCGGTCCGAGATCAGCCAATGGTCCGTCGCATCGGCGCCACAGTCGGGAAAGACCATCCGATCACTCGCAACGCCAAGTGCCGTGGCGTGTTCGAAGTTGGTCATGATGAAACTTGCGGCCATGTCGACCGGCATGTTGGCCATCAACAACTTCGTGTACGGAAAGGCGACCATTCGATTGTCGGCACTGGGCGTGGTGATCGTCTCCGACGATGGCGCGTCGCGAATCCAGGCGTAGGGATTCGTCGCGGCGACGCTCGCGAAGTTCGACCAGAGTCGACCGAGGTGCTCACGATGCTCCTCCAACGTCCAGCCGAGGCGGGCTCGTCGAGCGTTCTCGAACAACGGGTAGATGTTCGTGGGGAGGTTGAGTCCCTGGCCGTATTCGGCCGACGTCAGCGGTGACGGGTCGTCGCTGGCGACCACTGGACTGGGAATCTCGTCGGGCTGGAGAACCCAGTCGAGCTCGCGGCCCTCGCGCTTCGCCAGCAGTCTCGCGTACATCGCCTCGGCACCCACCAACGCGACGGTTCTCACTTGACCGGCGAGGATCCGGCGCGCGGTGTCGTGCACGAACTTCTGCGGGGTGTTGCCCCCGACGTTCAGTCGTCGCGTCGTGACGCGCAGGCCGAGTCGTTCGGCGACCAAGAGTGCCGGGTCGTGGGTGTGCCAGGTGAAGGATGAAACCGCGACGATCTCTTCAATGTTCTCCAACAATGATGACGCGCCAGAATCCACGGCGGCCGCCTCGAGGGCCGCCACCATGAGATCGAGTGGCTGCTTTCGAGTCGCGTAGGTGGCGCCCGACCGCGGTCGTTCGGTGATCTGGCCGACTCCCACGAGCACGGGCGTTCGAGGCGCAACGGTCACTCCAGAAGTATTGCCGCACCTTCGTGGGCTCTAATTCCACAGGTAGGGTTGAGTCGATGCGTATCGCCCTCGGCTCAGATCACGCTGGCTTTGACCTAAAGACCGTGCTGGCCAAAACCCTGACGGATTGGGGTCACGACACTCTCGACGTCGGCACCGACAACGCCACCGATGCCGTCGACTACCCGGACTTTGGCGCCGCGGTCGGACGAAGCGTCGCCTCGGGCGACTGCGAACTCGGCGTCGCGGTATGCGGATCGGGCATAGGGATCTCCATCGCCGCTAACAAAGTTCCGGGCGTTCGCGCCGCCGTCGTCCACGACGTGACGTCAGCCCACCTCGCGCGCGAACACAATCACGCCAACGTCCTGTGCTTAGGGTCGCGCCTCACCGGCGCGACGGTGGCGGTCGAAGCCCTCGACGCCTGGTTGAACGCGACGCCGGCCTCGGGTCGCCACGTGGCGCGAGTCGCGAAACTCGACGAGCTCGATGAACACCTCGGCGACGATGAAAGGTAATCCATGACCTCCTCACCCTTTGACGCGTGGATCAGAAACGACGACGAGTTGACGTCCCTGCTCGCCCAGGAGTGGCACCGTCAAACGACCACGCTGCAGTTGATCGCCAGTGAGAACTTCGCGTCGCCGGCCGTGCTCGCCGCGACCGGCTCGATCCTCACCAACAAGTACGCCGAGGGCTATCCCGGCCGTCGCTACTACGGCGGCAACCAGGTCGTCGACGAAGTGGAGGACCTGGCCCGGCGTCGCCTCACCGCGCTCTTCGGCGCCGACCACGCCAACGTGCAGCCCCACAGCGGGGCCAACGCCAACGTGGCGGTCTATCAGGCGCTCCTGGAACCGGGCGACACGATCCTCGCCATGCGACTCGACCAGGGCGGCCACCTAACCCATGGTTCGCCCGCCTCCATCACGTCGAAATGGTGGAACTTCGTCTCCTACGGCGTGACGCCGCGATCGGACGATCCCGCGAACCCCGGTGAACTGATCGACTTCGACAACGTGCGCGAGCTAGCTCTTCAGCACCGACCGAAGATGATCCTCGCCGGCGCGACGGCGTATTCACGCCTCATCGAACCGGCTCCCTTTCGCGAGATCGCCGACGAAATCGGCGCGCTGTTGATGTTCGATTCGGCGCACGTCGCCGGACTGATCGCCGGCGGCTCGCATCCCAACCCGGTGCCCTACGCCGACGTGGTCGCCTTCACGACCCACAAGACGCTGCGCGGTCCCCGCGGTGGCGCGATCGTCTGTCGCGAGGAGCACGCCAAGAAGATTGACTCGGCCGTCTTCCCCGGCCAACAAGGTGGTCCGCTGGAACACGCGATCGCCGCCAAGGCCGTCTCGTTCAAGGAAGCCGCGCAGCCGAGTTTCGCCACGTACACGGATCAGATCGTCGCCAACGCGCAAGCCTTCGGTGCCGCTCTCGCGAAGGAGGGCTTCCGCAACGTTTCGGGCGGCACGGAGAACCACATGGTGCTGCTGGACCTGCGTGAGTTCGACGCGGAGTTGACCGGCAAAGTGGCCCAAGAGGTGCTCGATCGCGCAGGCATCACCACGAATCGCAACACCATCCCCGACGACCCGCGCAGCCCGTTCATCACCTCAGGACTGCGCGTGGGCAGCGCCGCTCAGACGACGGCCGGCATGAAAGAGGGCGAGTTCGAAACGATCGCGGCGTTGATTTCACGCGCTCTTCGCCACCGCGAGGACGACGCGATCGTGGCCGAGGTTCGCGCCGACGTCGCCGAGATGTGCGAGTCGTTCAATCCTTACGCCAACTTCACGAAGCAATAGATGCACCACATTCTCGCGTACGTCGCCATCATCGCCGTGGGAACGGTCGTGACCCTGGCGGCGAACGTTCCGGCGAGGAAGATTTCGCTGCGCATTGGTTACACCGCCCTGCCGGACGATCGGAAGGTCCATCAAGTCACGACGCCCTACGGTGGCGGCGCGGCCATGCTGGTCGGCTTCTGCGTGGCGCTCCTGGTCGCCATGGCCGTACCGACGCTGCGCAACATCATTCTCTCTTCGCACGAGATGCTCGGCGTCCTGCTCGCGGCCGGCGTGATCTTCGTCGTGGGTGTGCTGGACGACTTTCGAGAGATGAGCGCCCCGGCGAAGGTCGCCGGTCAGTTCCTCGCGGCGTCGATTCTCTACTTCTCGGGCGCCACGATGTACCAACTGAAACTGCCCTTCGCCGGATTCATCGTGCTCGGCCCGTCGATCCTGCCGATCATCACCGCGGTGTGGGTCTTCGCGCTGACGAACGCCGTCAATCTCATCGACGGCCTCGACGGCTTGGCCGGCGGCATCGTGGCGATCGCCTCGGGCACGCTCTGTCTCTACGGGTTGCGTCTGGAGGACCTCGGACTGTTGCCGAGCAACAACGTAGGACCGTTGATCGCGGCCCTGACCTGCGGCATCTGTCTCGGTTTTTTGCGCGACAACTTTCATCCGGCCAAGCTGTTCATGGGCGACGCCGGAGCCTTGTTGTTGGGACTCCTGATGAGCGCCTCGACGATGGTGATCGGGGGGAGAACGCCACCGGCGAGCGGCGTGACGTTCTTCTTCTTCGCGCCGCTCTTGATTCCCGTGTTCATCCTCGGCGTCCCGCTGATGGACGCGGTCTGGGCCTTCGTGCGTCGCACCGCGTCGGGTCAGGGGTTCCACACCCCGGACAAGAACCACATTCACCACCGACTGATGCGCCTGGGCCACGGTCATCGACGCACCGTGGTGATCTTGTGGCTCTGGACGGCGTTGCTCTGTGGCTTTGTGTTACTGCCACTGTTCGACACCCAGGCGAACGTTTTTATCCCGCTCGGCGTCGGGCTCTTGTTGATCGGTCTGTTGACGTGGTTCAGCCCCTTGGTTAATCGTTTGTACTACCGAGCGGAAGAGGCCAAGCGGGTGCGTGAGAGTTCGCGCCGGTGAACGATCGTGCCGGCGAACACGAGCCGCCCACACCCGCTGAACAGGCAAATGACCGGGTGAAAGACCTACCTGGAGCGGTCGCACTAATGACCATGGGAACGACGGTCGCGATCATCATCGCCGTCTTCGTGGTGCTCGGCATATGGGCCGATCGCACCTGGGGGACCTCGCCGTGGGGTCTGTTAATCGGGATAACATTAGGAACGGTCGCCGCCGTGGTGAGCGTGGTTAAGCAAGTCCGGCGTTTCCTTTAGAAACCCATTGCTCGTGCTAGAAAACCTCCCAACCGACACACTGCCGCGCCTTCTCCGTCGCACCACACTTTCAGCGGTCATCGCCGGTGCCCTGGGTTTCATCGTGGCCGTCGTCCTTGCCCCGCCCTTGGCCGCGCTCGGCGTCGTGCTCGGAGTGGTCATGGCGATCATGAACCTGCGATTCCTGGATGGCCAAGCCGCCAAGGTCGAACTGCGCGGTGAGCAGAGCACCAAGGCGGTTCGACGTCAACTCGGCGGTCGGACGACGGCCCGATTGCTCCTAATGACGGTCATTGTCCTGCTCGCCGTCTTCCTGAACGCCCCCCTCGGAATCGGTATTGTGTCTGGGCTCGTGCTGTATCAGCTCGTGTTTGTGGCGAACGTCATGCGCGTGGTAACGAGTCAGGGAGGAGTGGAGTGAGGACGCTGTACGCCGCGAAGACGATCACCGTCGGGGTACACCCCCACCTCAGCCTCTTCGGCCTCACCATCGACACCGACATTGCGATGTCCACGCTGCTCGCTTTGGCCATCGTCATCTTCATGGGTTTACGCCTGCGCGCCACAGTCACCGACGGGGTGCCCGGAAAGTTTCAGCTGCTTTGGGAGATACTCGTGGTCGACATCGTGGGCGACCTCGCCACGTCGGCCGTGGGAGAAAAGGGAAAGAAATTCGTTCCGATCGGCGTCACGGTATTCATCTTCGTCCTGATCTGCAACTGGATCGGCTTCTTGCCCACGGCCATGCACCCCGGCCAATCCGGGGAGATATTCCCCGCTCCGACGAGCGACGTGAATCTGCCGTTGGCGCTGGCCCTGTTCGTCATCACGTGGGTTCACATCGAATCGGTGCGGGCGCGCCGCCTCGGGGGCTACCTCCGGCACTATGGGAAGCCGTACGCGGCATTGACACCGATCAACCTCGTCGAAGAGGTCACCAAGCCCATCACCTTGACGCTCCGTCTATTCGGCAACCTCTTCTCCGGCGGTCTGATGATCGTGGTCGTCGCGGCCCTGATGGCCAAGGCGGTCGGTCCGTTCGAAATCATCTGGAAGCCCTTTGACCTCGCGATCGGCGCGATCCAGGCCTACATCTTCATGTTGCTGACGATCATCTACTTCGGATTGGCGATGAGCCACGACGAAGAGCACGAAGAAAAGCACGAGAAGAAGAAGGAAAAGAAGCAGACCGCAGTACTCGAGACTTCGCAGTAACACCAACCAGGAGGAATAGAAAATGGCAGCACAAACAGTCGCAGGTGCGATCGGCATTGCGGGTGCACTCGTCGGTGGCGGATTGGCCCTCGGCGGTGGCGCAATTGGTGCGGCAATAGGCGACGGCCTGGCTGGTAGCCAAACCATCGCGGCGATCGCCCGTCAACCCGAGGTTGAGAACAAAGCCCGTACGTACTTCTTCTTGACGGTCGGACTCGTCGAGGCGATGTACTTCATCAACCTGCTGTTCATGATCGTGTTCGTTTACGTCTTCGCCAAGATTAAGTAGCTCTGCCGGACCGGTTCCACGTTCGTGGAACGTTCCGAAGATCGCTATTCACATAGAAGGGTATTGAGATGATCGCAACGTCAGTCTTCCTCCTCCCCAATGGCACGTTCTTCATTGAACTCGTCACGGTGATGGTGATTCTGCTACTCATGACGAAGTACATCCTGCCGCCCCTGAACAAGGCGCTGGAGAGTCGTCAGGAGAAGATTCGTGAGTCACTGGCCGCGGCCGACGCGGCCAAAGCCGAAGCGGCCGCGGCCGGCGACGAACGCCAGCAACTCCTGAGCGCCGCGAGGGACCAGGCCCGGGAGATCGTGGCCGCGGCCCAGGCGACCTCCGATCAGGTCAAGGCCGAATCGGCCAGCCGGGGACAGGCCGAATACGACCGGATCATCGCCAACGCCAACGCTGAAGTGGACACCGCTCGCCAGCGCGCCATCGACGAAGCCTCGGCTCGAATTGGCGAGGTGGTGTTTGAACTCGTCAATCAGATCGTGGGACGCGAGGTGGACGAGAGTTCGCACCAGGACCTGGTTCGCGAAGCCGTCGCCGCACTGAACGTCGAAGCGGCCAGGGGATCCAGTAACTGATCATGCTGCCCAAGCTCGAAGGATACGCCGCTGCCCGATTGGGCTCATTGGACGCTGCCGCGCTCGCGACGGTGGTCGGTGAACTCGCGTCGCTCGAGCAGACCGTCCTCGGCCGCGCCGACCTACGAGCCGTACTGACCGACACCTCCATCGCCGCCGCGTCGCGTGGTCTGATCGTGCACGACGTCCTCGCCGGAAAAGTCCACGACGTCACCCTGCAGGTCGCGGTCTACGCCGCGAGCAACGCTTCGGCCCCGGACGTTCCTCACGCTCTGGGAGAACTCGCCCTCGCCGCGAGAGATCGAGCGAACGACGGCACCTTCCCGCTCGGCGGTCTCGGCCTGATGGCGTCGCGCCAACGCGTCAGCGGCTTTGCTGACGCCTTGCTCGACGAGGTCGACGCGCAGAACTTCGACGAAATCGAAGACGAGCTCTTTCGCTGGGCGCGAACCGTCGAGGGCAATCTCGATCTACGACGACTGCTGCTCGACCGCGACGCCGAACTCGACTCCCGGGTCGGCACGGTGCAGGCTCTGTTGGGCGACAAGGTCGACGCCGTCACCTTGGCGCTCGCGAGATTCGTCATCGAAGGGGGCCGCGCGCGAGACGTCGTCGGCACGCTGGACTACCTCGTGGACTACGTCGCCAGGGCCCGGGACTGGCGCGTCGCGCGCGTGTACACCGCTCGTCCCCTGGACGAGCAGAGCCGAGCCGACCTCGCGGCGTCGCTCTCCTTGCTCACCGGCAAGAACGTGGAACTGCAGATCGCCGATAGTCCCGAATTGCTGGGCGGCGTCCTCGTCGAGATCGGCGACCTGCGATTGGACGCTACGACCCGCGCGCGTCTCGGAGCCCTGCGAGACGCCGTCGCACCGAGCCACTTGTACGAATCGTCTTTGAATCGAAATGACTAAGAAAAGGAATCTGTGATGACTGAGCTCACCATTAGCGCCAACGAGATCACTGAGGCCCTGCGCAAGCACGTGACGGAGTTCGACCCCGCCGTCGGCGCCGAGCAGGTCGGTCGGGTCGTCGAGGTCGGCGACGGCATCGCGCGCGTCTCCGGTCTGCCCTCGGCCAAGGTGAACGAGCTGCTCGAGTTCGAAGACGGCACGTTGGGACTGGCGATGAACCTCGACGAGACCACCATCGGCGCGGTGGTGCTCGGTTCGGTCGACACGATCGAAGAGGAGCAGGTCGTGCGCGCGACCGGTCGCATCTTGAACATGCCGGTCGGTGACGCGCTGCTCGGGCGCGTGGTCAACGCCATCGGTGAACCGATCGACGGCAAGGGACCGCTGGTCAATCCCAAGCAGCGCCGCATGGAGATTCAGGCACCGGGCATCACCGGGCGCCAGCCCGTCTCGGAGCCCTTGCAGACCGGCATCAAGGCGATCGACGCCATGACCCCGGTCGGTCGCGGACAACGCGAGTTGATCATCGGCGACCGCAAGACCGGCAAGACGACGGTCGCTATCGACACGATCCTGAACCAGAAGGGCCAGGGCGTGAAGTGCATCTACGTCGCCGTCGGTCAGAAGAACTCGTCGGTCGCCCAGACCGTGAAAGTGCTCGAGGACTTCGGCGCGCTCGAGTACACCGTCGTCGTGGTCGCCTCGGCCGGTGACCCCGCACCGTTCAAGTTCCTCGCCCCCTACGCCGGCTGCGCCATCGGTCAGGAGTGGATGGACGGTGGCGAGCACGCCCTCGTCGTCTACGACGACCTCTCGAAGCAGGCCGAGGCCTACCGACAGATCTCGTTGTTGCTGCGTCGACCACCGGGTCGCGAGGCCTACCCCGGCGACGTCTTCTACCTTCACAGTCGTCTGCTCGAGCGCGCGGCGAAGCTGAGCGACGAGCGCGGCGGGGGATCGTTGACCGCATTGCCGATCATCGAGACCAAAGCCGGCGACATCTCGGCCTACATCCCGACCAACGTGATCTCCATCACCGACGGCCAGATCTTCTTGCAGTCCGACCTCTTCTACTCCGGTGTGCGTCCCGCCATCGACGTGGGCAACTCGGTGTCGCGCGTCGGCGGCGCCGCCCAGATCAAGGCCATGCGCGCGGTCGCCGGAACGCTCAAGATCGACCTCGCCCAGTTCCGCGACCTAGAGTCCTTCGCGACCTTCGGTTCGGAGTTGGACAAGTCCTCACAGCGTCAGCTCGACCGGGGCTATCGCCTTACCGAGCTGCTGAAGCAGGGTCTGAACGCACCGATGCCGGTCGAAGAGCAGTGCATCGCGATCTACGCCGGCACCAAGGGCTGGCTCGACACGATTCCCGTCGAGGACGTGCGTCGATTCGAATCCGAGCTGTTGACCAACTTTCGCGCGCAACACTCCGACCTGCTCTACGCGATTCGAGAGACCGGCGCCCTGCCCGAAACTCGAGCGCTCGACGCGGCGATGCAGTCGTTCGTGAACGCCTTCGCCGTCACCACGAAGTAGCCCACGAAGAACTAGCGAGAAAGGAGGAGCAATGGCCGGTGGACAGGAAAGGATCCTGCGTCGACGAATCAAGTCAGTGCAGTCCACGCGCAAGATCACCAAGGCGATGGAACTCATCGCCGCCTCCCAGATCTCTCGTTCGCAGGCGCGCATCGTCGCGAACCGTCCCTATCGCAACGGCATGCGCCGCATCATCGTCGAAGCGGCGAAGGCCGACCCGGCCGGCGCGGCGAAGCTCCTCGCGATGCCCGAGCACGTGGAAACGGCGATCGTGTTGGTCCTGACCGGCGACCGCGGGCTCTCCGGGGCGTACAACTCTTCGGCCATGCGCGCGGGCGAGCGGCTGGTTCGAAAGCTCGAAGGTGAAGGTTCGGCCGTGCGGCTCTACAGCGTCGGTAAGAAGGCCGGCGCCTTCTACCGCTTCCGCGGCATCGACGTGGCCGAAGGCTTCGTCGGCATGTCCGATCGACCGACGTTTGACGACGCTCGTCGCATCGCCGCGACCGTCGCCGCGCCGTTCATTGCCGGCGAGGCCCAACAGGTGCTCCTCGTCTCGACGCGCTTCCTCTCGGCGGCGACGCAAAGTGTCGAAGTGGAACAGTTGCTCCCACTCAGCCTGCCGGCGCTGCCCGAGGATGGGACGCCGACGGGCCTGAAGGGTTACACCGAGTTCGAGCCCGAGGTCGAGCAACTTCTCATCACGCTCGCCCCCAAGGCGCTCGAGAGTGAGATCTTCTCCGCGCTCTTGGAAGGCGCGGCCTCCTTTCACGTCAGTCAACAGCGAGCGATGGCGGCGGCCACCGACAACGCCGACGAACTCGGACAGAATCTCAGTCGCATCATGAACCGGGCCCGCCAGGACTCGATCACCACCGAAATCATGGAAATCGTGGGCGGCGCCGAAGCGCTCCGCTCGGGAAAGTGAGAAACAAATGACCATCGCTCCAGAAAAGACCACCTTCGAGACGGGGCGGGTCGTGGCGATCGCCGGACCGGTCGTGGACGTGGAGTTCCCGCCGCACTCGCTGCCCGAGATCAACCACGCCGTCGAAGTCGACATCGTCATCGACGACGTCACGATCACGGTGACTGGTGAAGTGGCCCAGCAGATCGGTGAGGGTCGCGTTCGCTGCGTGTGCATGAAGCCGACCGACGGCCTCGTGCGCGGCGCCGTCGTTCGCCAAACCGGCCGGGGGATCACGGTGCCGGTCGGGGACGCCGTGCTGGGGCACGTCTTCAACGTCATCGGCGAGTCGCTCGATACCGACGACATCGGACCGGTGGAGGACTACTGGGAGATCCACCGCAGCGCGCCGGCCTTCGACCAGCTCGAGCCGCACGCCACGATGTTCGAAACCGGCATCAAGGTCGTCGACCTTCTCGCCCCGTACGTCCAGGGAGGCAAGATCGGCCTCTTCGGCGGCGCCGGCGTCGGCAAGACCGTCCTCATCATGGAGATGATTCGTCGCGTGGCCGAACTGCACGAAGGCGTGTCGGTCTTCGCCGGGGTGGGGGAGCGCACCCGCGAAGGCACCGACCTCTTGTTGGAGATGCGCGAGTCGGGCGTCATCGAAAAGACGGCCCTCGTCTACGGCCAGATGGACGAGCCGCCGGGCGTGCGACTTCGAGTCGCTCTCGCCGCCCTGACGATGGCCGAGTACTTCCGCGACGTGAAGAACCAGGACGTGCTCTTGTTCGTCGACAACATCTTCCGCTTCGTGCAGGCCGGCTCCGAGGTCTCGACCTTGCTCGGCCGTATGCCGAGCGCCGTCGGGTACCAGCCCACGCTGGCCGACGAGATGGGCGAACTCCAAGAGCGCATCACCTCGACGAGGGGCCGTTCGATCACGTCGCTGCAGGCCGTCTACGTACCGGCCGACGACTACACCGATCCGGCGCCCTTCACGACGTTCACGCACCTCGACGCCACGACGGAATTGAGTCGTCAGATCGCCGCGTTGGGCATCTACCCGGCGGTCGACCCGTTGACGTCCACGTCGAACATTCTGGCGCCCGAGATCGTCGGTGACCGTCACTACGCGGTGGCTCGCCAGACCCAGCAGATCCTGCAGCGCAACAAGGAACTGCAGGACATCATCGCGATCCTGGGCCTCGACGAACTGTCCGAAGAGGACCGCATCACCGTGACGCGAGCGCGCAAGATCCAGCGCTTCCTCTCACAACCGATGTTCGTGTCCAAAGTCTTCACCGGGATCGAAGGCATCAACGTTCCGGTCCAAGAGACCATCGAGTCCTTCGAGCACTTGGTGAACGGCGACCTCGACGCGTTCCCGGAGCAGGCGTTCTTGAACGTCGGGGGAGCGTCGGACGTCGAGCGCAAGGCCTCCGAACTCCAGAAGGACTAAACGTGAGCACCCTGAAGGTCGAAATCGTGACGCCCGAGGCGCCGCTGTGGGTCGGTGAGGCGACAGCGCTGGTGGCGCGATCGTCCGAGGGCTGGTTCACGGTGTTGCCGCAGCACATGGACATGGTCGGCGACGTGGTCCCGAGCGTGGTGCGGGTTGACACTCTGGAAGGCGAAATTGCCATTGCGGTTCATGGAGGTTTCTTCCAAGTGGGCCCCGGTGAAGGCGAAGAGGAGACGCTCGCCACAGTCCTCGCGGGCATCGCCGAGAAGGTGAGCGAGATCGACGTGGCGCGCGCGCAAGCGGCCAAGGATTCAGCGGAAGCCGAGATCGCCGCCGACAGTCGAAACGAGCGAGAGACCACGACGAGTGTGATGGCGAGAGCTGCGCTCGAACGGGCCGAGTTGCGACTCAGCGCCGCGAAGGCGTGATCTCGTTGGCACCATCCGCCGGTTCAACTTTTCGACTTAGACCTGATTGCGCGAACTCATCTGTCCGTCCATGGCTTCGCTCATGGCGGGTATTGTAGGGCTGTAATGATCCACGATTTGAGGAACGCAAACGCGCGAACGGGCCGGTTGGATAGCGCCAAGATTTCGCTCTCGCTCTCGTTCAGAGTCATCGCGGCAGCCCTCTGATGCGCTTTGTGGACCAGATTGAGCAGAGTGGTGTCGATCACTGGGGAGCCAAATACACCGGCCGTGAGCAATATGGCGATGCCATCGCTGATCAATACGGGCGAGCACAAATTTGGAAGCGCATTACGTGGGTCTTCTATGTCGTGGGTCTGGCGTTAATGTTTGCGCCGGTCGGTCATGCGCTCCAATACACGGGTTGGATGATCTCAACGATTGGACTGTTTCCACTGGTCTGCTGGCTCGGTGAACGATTTAAGTTCCGCAAGGCCGTCAAGCTCGCCACGGGATAATTTCTGAACGCGACGAGGCTACTGCTATTTACCTCGCCGACACGTAGTCCAGCAGATCCTTCTTATCGTGTTCGAGTTCGTCGAAACGGGCCTTCACGACGTCGCCGATCGAGATCATGCCCACCAATTGACCTTCGTGCACGACCGGAAGGTGTCGTATGCGCCGCTCGGTCATCAGTCCCATCAATTCGGTGACCGTGGTGGTCTCGTCGCAGGTCTGTACGTCCGTCGACATCAGTTCGGCGACCGTCGTTTCGAGCGCCGCGGCGCCGCTGGTCGCCAAGGCCCGCACGGCGTCGCGCTCACTGAAGATGCCGACCAACGGTGGTGTCGGACCGGTCACGACCAGGGCGCCGATGGCCCGCTCCTTCAAGAGCAACAGCGCGTCAGCCACGGTGCGCTCCTGGGAAATCGTGGCCACATCTTGGTTCTTGTTCGCTAAAAGATTCGAAACCTGCACGACGTCCCCCTCTTGGTTGAAACCGAATAGTTGAGCCCAATCGCTCTACTGCGGACCTTACGACGACGAGTTGGCGCTTGCAATCGAACATTGTGTGCGAATGACTGCGTATTCGCGCTTCGTGAACAATCAAACAAGTATCAGAAGCCCGCAGACGTGAACTCTTCGAGTTTGTTGTGCCGGTGGAACGTCTCGATCGTTCGCACCGTACCCGATTGTGAACGCACGACCATCGATTGCGTGGTCGCGCCGAAGTCGTGGAATCGCACGCCGCGTAAGAAATCACCGTCGGTGATCGCCGTCGCTGAGAAGAAGCAGTTGTCGCTGGCGACGAGATCGTCGGTTGTCAATACCCGCGTGAAGTCATAGCCCAGTCCTTCGGCCATACGACGCTCGTCGTCGTCGCGCGCGATGAGCATGCCCTGGATCTCGCCACCGAGTCCCTTCAATGCCGCCGCCGCGATGACGCCTTCCGGAGTGCCGCCGATGCCGAAGAGCACGTCGGCTCCGGAGTTGGGCCAACCGGTCGCGATAGCGCCGGCCACGTCGCCGTCGGAGATGGAGAGCACGCGCGCACCGGCTTCGCGAACCTCGGCGAGGAGCGCGTCGTGACGCGGACGATCGAGAATCACCACACCGAGTTCGGGAATCGGTTTCTTCAATCGTTTCGACAGTTCCGTCAGGTTGTCCGTCGCCGAGGCGTTGATGTCGACCGAACCGCGACCCCGCGGTCCGACGGCAATCTTGTTCATGTAGACGCAGGGTCCGGGATTGAACATGGTGCCGCGCTCCGAAAGGGCGATGACCGACAACGCCCCGTTGCGACCCATCGCGGTGAGCGTCGTACCGTCCACTGGGTCGACCGCGATGTCGACGAGCGGCGGACGACCGTCGCCGATCCGTTCTCCGTTGTAGAGCATCGGCGCGTCGTCCTTTTCGCCTTCACCGATGACGACGATGCCGTCCATGGCGACGCCGCCGAGTACGAAGCGCATCGCGTCGACCGCCGCGCCGTCGGCCGCGTTCTTGTCACCGCGACCGGACCAGCGCGCGGCGGCGATGGCCGCGGCCTCGGTGACGCGAATCATCTCGAGGGCAATATTGCGGTCCGGTTGGGACGGTTGCAGCACGAGGCACAGCGTACAGTGAGTGGCCTCTTCGACCTCGTCCCGGTCTATTTCGTGTCACCGGCAATACTTGAAGGGTGACAACACTCGTCGTAAAGCCCGCCGGAGCCCTCGAGGGCGACGTCCAGGCCTTGGGCGCCAAGAACGCGGTGTTGAAGGAGATGGCGGCCTGCCTGCTCGCTACGGGAGAGCACCACTTAACCAACGTCCCGCGAATCACCGACGTGGGAATGATGGTGGAACTGTTGGAGGCGTTGGGTTGCCACGTCGAACGTCCGGCCGAACACGAACTCTCCATCGTGGTGCCCGAAGCCTCCGACTTCAATCCCGTGGCACCGGCTCGATTGTTCGAGGCGATGCGCGCGTCCATCGTCATCCTCGGACCCCTCCTCGCACGCTGCGGACGAGCGGACATGGCGCTGCCGGGTGGCGACGACTTCGGCCAACGTCCGATCAACTTTCACACCGACGGTCTCACGGCCATGGGCGCGACCTTCCACAACGACCGTAATTTCATTCGCGCCACGATTGATCGTCCCCGACTACGTGCCGCGCGCATCACGCTCGAATACCCCAGCCACACCGCCACCGACAACTTGCTGATGGCCTGCGTGCTCGCCGAGGGCCGCTCGGTGATCGACAACGCCGCGCGCGAGCCCGAGGTCGAGGACCTGGCCAAGCAGCTCATCGCCATGGGCGCTCGAATCGAAGGTCTCGGCACGTCACGACTCACTATTGACGGCGTGGAGGAGTTGCGTCCCGCCCGCCACCACGTGGTGACCGACCGGGTGGTTTCGGCCACCTATCTCGCGTCGGGTCTCATTACCGGTGGCGAGGTGCGAGTGGTGGACGCCCACCCGGAGCACATGGAGATGCTCCTTCGTAAGATCGAGGCGATGGGCGGCGTGGTCGACGTGCGCGGACCCGGCGTGGCCGCCCAGGGACCGCGCACCTTCCAGGCCTGTGACGTCGCGACGCTGCCCTATCCGGGGGTGGCGACCGACTACAAGCCGCTGATAACCACGATGTTGAGCGTGGCCGACGGCGTCTCGGTCGTCACCGAGAACCTGTTCGTCGGTCGCTTTCGCTACGTCGACGAGCTCGTTCGCCTGGGCGCCAGCATCACCACGGAGGGCCATCACGCGATGATCCGCGGGGTCGATCACCTCACGGGTACCTCGGTGCACGCCAGTGACATTCGCGCCGCGGCGGCGTTGATCCTCGCCGGACTGGTGGCCGAAGGCGAGACCACGGTGACGGGACTCGAGCACATGGACCGCGGCTACGACGATTTCGTCGGTCGCCTCCGTCACCTCGGCGCCAACATCGAACGGAATTCATGATTTCCAGTGATCCGACCGAACTGGTCGAGCAGGCTCGCGGGGGATCGCGCACGGCGCTCGCGCGTCTGTTGACCTTCGTCGAGTCCGGAGGGCCGCCGCAGTTGGCGACCGCGGCGTTGGCCTACCGCACGCAGGTGCCGTACGTCGTCGGAATCACCGGACCACCGGGCGCCGGCAAGTCGACCTTGACCGACCAGCTGATCAACGTGGTGCTCGAGCGGGGCTTTGGCGCCCGCGACGTCGATCAGGTGAGCGTTTTGTGCGTCGACCCCAGTTCTCCGTTCACTGGCGGGGCGATTCTCGGTGACCGGATTCGGATGCAGGGTCACGCGACCAACGAGCACGTGTTTATTCGCTCCATGGCGACGCGCGGACACCTCGGCGGCCTCTCATTGGCCGTGCCCGACGCCGTTCGAGTTCTCGGCGCGGCGTGTTTTCCCCTGGTGCTCGTCGAGACCGTCGGTGTCGGTCAGATGGAGGTCGAGATCGCGTCGGCGGCCGACACGACGATCGTCGTCGTGAATCCCGGTTGGGGTGACGCCATGCAGGCCAACAAGGCGGGACTACTCGAAGTCGCCGATATCTTCGTGATCAATAAAGCCGACCGTACGGGTGTTCGTGAGACGCGTCGCGATCTCGATCAGATGCTGGACCTCGGGGGCGCTCACGAGTGGCGTCCACCGATTCTCGAAACCGTCGCGACCGAAGGCACCGGTACGCCAGAACTGTGGGACGCCGTCGTGAGCCATCGGACGTTCATCGAGAGCGGGCAACTGGAAGACCGCCGACGAACGCGCATGCGCGTCGAACTCGACAAGGTGCTCTCGGCGATGGTGCGTTCACGAATTGTTGCGCTGGCCCACGGTGATGATTACGAAGAGCAGATTGATTCGCTATTGGCCGGCACCACCGACCCGTATCGCGCGGCCGAAGCGCTGTTGGGAAGCGAATGATCGCCACGTCCATCACCTACGACTTGGTCTTCGTGACCCACATCATCGCCGCGGTCGACACGTTGATCGTGTTCATCGTGATGCGCAACTCGGCCCAGGCGATCGTGCGCGGCGCGGACGAGTCAGTTCAGCGGACGAAGTTTCCGCAGCGACGGAACTGGGCCGCGCGAGTACTGCACGTGCTGCCGATCACCGGACTGATCATGTCGCTGAGTGGCGACAAGTCGGTGTCGCTGTCCAAGCCGTGGATTGGCGTGGGGATACTTTGCTACCTGGCGATGGCCGGTCACCTCGAAGCGAGGACGCTGCCCCAGGAACGCGCGCTGGCCAAAGTGATCGCCGAAGACGGAGTGGCGCCGCCGGAGAGCGGTCGGGCCTTCGTGAAATCGATCGACATTCTGCTGGCGATCTTCGCCGTGGCGTTGATCTCCATGCTGGTGCAATTTTAAAGGAAACTCGCGTGTCCGACCATGCCGGCGGCGACGGTGGCGTTGGTCGCTTCATCGATGAGGACGAAACTTCCGGTGACCCGGTTGGCGCGGTAGTCATCGACCACCAAGAGGTCGGCGGTCTGCAGCGTGGCCAGACCGATGTCGTTGGTGTTCAGTGACGTCGACTCGTCGATGTCGAGTTTCTCGATGTCGATGACTCCATTGATGGTCTTCACTCGAACCGGCGTGACCTTCGAGGTGTGCTTCATCTTCAGTCGCTGACCGATGACCAGCGGCTTTTCTCCGAACCAGCAGATCGTCGTCTTCAGTTCGTTGACGACCGAAGGGAGGGGGGCGGTGGCGATCAGGTCGCCGCGACCGGCGTTCGTCTCGTGGGCCAGCGCGACGTCGGCCGCCAGTCCGACCGTCGCGTCGGCGATCTCTTCGCCGCCGAAGTTCATCGCGGTGATCGTGGTCTCGATGTTGGCCGGGAGCAACGTGACTCGGTCGCCGACGTGAAAGGTGTCGCCGTTCACCATGCCGGCGTAGGTGCGCCCGCCGCTCGGTTGACGAAGTACCCACTGGATGGGTAGGCGCGCGCCGCGTGTCGTGGTGTGCTCCCAGGCGCCGGCTTCGGAGCTCTCGAGCGCCTCGAGGACGGTCGGGCCGTCGTACCAGGGGAAGTGACTCGAGGACTCCACGACGTTGTCGCCCAAGAGCGCCGACACCGGAATGATGGAGGCCGAGGTGAAGTCGAGGTCGCGCGCCAGGGCCTGGATCTCGTCCACGACCCGGTCGAAGGCCAGCTTGGACCAATCCACGGCGTCCATCTTGTTGACCGCGACGATGATCGAGCGCACGCCGAGCAGCGCCGCGATGCACAGGTGTCGGCGGGTCTGCTCCTTGAGTCCCGAAGCGACGTCCAGCACCACCAGCGCGAGGTCGGCCGTCGAGGCACCGGTCGCCATGTTGGCGGTGTACTGCACGTGGCCCGGGCAGTCCGCGATGATGAACTTGCGCGTCGGCGACGACGCGTAGCGATAGGCCACGTCAATCGTGATGCCCTGCTCACGTTCCGCGCGTAGACCGTCGGTGACGAAACTGAGGTCGAGGTCACCGACGCCGCGCTTCTCCGAGGCCTCGGCGACGGCGTTGAGCTGGTCGTCGAAGAGCTGGCGGGTGTCGACCAGGATCCGTCCGATCAACGTCGACTTGCCGTCATCGACCGATCCGATGGTCGCTAAGCGCAGGAGATCCTTGGTGGCCAGGTGCACTTAGAAGTACCCTTCGCGCTTTCGATCCTCCATGGCGGTCTCGGAGAACTTGTCGTCCGCGCGCGTCGCCCCGCGCTCCGAGACGTTGGCCAGGGCCACTTCGTTGATGATGGCTTCGAGCGTGGCGGCGCGTGAGATCACGGCCCCGGTGCAGTTGGCGTCACCGACGGTGCGAAAGCGAACGCTGAGGCGTTCGATGGTCTCGTCGCTTCGCGGTTCCACGAACGGACCGATCGCCAGGTACATGCCGTCGCGCATCACGACGTCGCGGTCGTGGGCGAAGTAAATCTCCGGCAACGCCATCTGCTCACGCTCGATGTACTGCCACACGTCGAGCTCGGTCCAGTCCGAGAGGGGGAAGGCACGCACGCTCTCGCCGGGATTCACCTTGCCTTGGTAAATCTGCCACAGTTCCGGGCGTTGCTTTCGGGGGTCCCACTGACCGAAGGTGTCTCGGAAGGAAAGGATGCGTTCCTTGGCGCGCGCCTTGTCCTCGTCGCGTCGCGCGCCGCCGAAGGCGGCGTCGAAGTTGTTGTCGTTGAGGGCGTCGAGCAGCGTCACCGTCTGCAGGCGATTGCGCGAACCCATGACCCCGGGGTCTTGGACCTTGCCCTGGTCGATGGTGTCTTGCACCTTGGCGACGACCAGTCGCGCGCCGACTCGCTCGACCGTGGTGTCACGAAAGTCGATGACCTCAGGGAAGTTCTGGCCGGTGTCGATGTGCATGACCGGAAACGGCAGTTGCTGGGGTGCGAAGGCCTTGACGGCGAGGTGCAATAGGACCGCCGAATCCTTGCCACCGGAGAAGAGCAGGACCGGGCGTTCGCACTCGGCGACCACCTCTCGGAGGATGAAAATGGCGTGGGACTCCAGCAAGTCGAGGTGGTCGGTGGTGGTGGAGGTGCGCAAGGGTGTCGTCGTCATAGTCCGTTAGGTCTCCGTATATCCTAGTAAAACACTCGAGAATGTAAGGCTGATGAGCAAATGCCCCTGATTACGCCGACCGGAGACCTCCTCGACGAACTCGAATCGGTGAACGAGAGTTTTGAGCGCTCGACGCCGATCAAGATTCTCGAATGGACCTTCGAACGATTCAACGACGACGTCGTGATGGCCTGCTCGTTCGAAGACGTGGCGTTGTTGCACATGGTTCATCAACTTCGTCCCAATTCTGAAATCATCTTTTTGGACACGCGGGGACACTTTCCCGAGACACTCGAATTCGCGTCACGATTCGAGCGTGAGTGGTCGCTCAACATGACGCGCACCACGCCCGGGGCCGACGCCGACGCGTGGCCCTGCGGTACGGAACGATGCTGCGAACTGCGCAAAGTCGAGCCGCTCGGACGCGCCGTCGCGGGCAAATCGGCGTGGATTACGTCGGTGAAACGAGTGGACGCGCCCTCGCGAGCGAACATGAAATCCCTGATGTGGGATGAGAAATTCAATCTCGTGAAGGTGAACCCCCTCGCGACGTGGAGTGACGACGACGTGGCGTACTACCTGACGTCGCACGATCTGCCCGAACACCCTCTTTGGGCGCAGGGTTACGCGTCGATTGGATGCGCCGCGATGACCGAGAAACCACTCGTCCCGGGGGACCGTCGATCGGGTCGTTGGGTCGGCGCCGACAAGGAAGAGTGCGGCCTCCACGAGGCGTGACATCCACCAAAAACCCATAGAACGCTTGTAACTTTGACTGCAATGTCAAGGTGGCGTGTCGTGGGGTATGTCGAATGCTGCTGATAATCCTCGCCCTCTTCTGGTTGGCCCTTTTGACCCCGATGGTGATTCGTCGGCTCCGGGACGGCGGTCCCGAACGCTCGATCCAGTCCTTCCACGCCGAACACGAGGTCCTCAGCCGCCAGGAGTACGTCGTCAACCCGGCTCACCGCCTGGACCGGCCCGACGACGCCGAATCGAATCTGCGCGACCTCGGGCGCCGGTCGCGGCTCACGATCGTTCACGCCGACGACACCTACCGCTCCCTGGAGTCGCGTAGCTCGTGGGACGAGTGGAGCGCGGACTACGAGTACGACGAGCCGGCCAATGAACGCGAGTCGATGAACCACTACGCCGCGGCCTATTCGTCGGTGCCCAACGAAGCGACGGTTCACCGAAACTACGACGCACCGATTCGTCGTCGGTCCATGAAGTCGCGCCGTCAGATGATGTTCGTGCGTCTTCTGCTCATCTCGGCGGTGTTGACGATCCTCGCCTTCACGGTGAGTTACGGATTGATCCTGGACCTGGCGGTCGCGTCGTGGGTCTGCATCGTCTCGTACGTGGCCCTCGCGCTGTACGCGGTCTCGCAGGGTTATCTGAGCGAGTCGTCACTGCCGCTGCGTCTGCCCCAGCCGCGACAACTGGCGTCGGTGCAGCGCCTCTACGACGCGGTGTCACCGCGCTACGACGAGGAGTTCGAGTCCGAATACGAAGAGGATGACGACGAAGACGGTTGGCAGCGTCAATCCCAGCCGCGGCGGGCGTTGGGCTAAAGTTGGAGCCTCTTCGGGGGTGTAGCTCAATTGGTAGAGCGCTACGTTCGCAATGTAGAGGCAGTGGGTTCGAATCCCATCACCTCCACTCCGATGCTTTGACCCCATCAGTTGGACAGGTCTTATTAGAATTTGGCGAGACTTCAAAAGCTGTTGCGTAATCAGGAAGGCGTCTAATGACGCAGGCGGTCCGAGTACACAATTTCATGGTGTCGAGCGATGGCTACGGCTCCGGTGTGGGGCAAAATCTCGAGCACCCATTCGGTCACGCGAATCCTGCCGATCTCTTTTCCTGGGCGGGAGCGACCGCGCACTGGGTCAATCGAACTGATCCGGGGGGAACGTACGGTTTTGACGACTACTGCACGCGCGACTTCACTCGGAACATCGGTGCCGAAATCATGGGGCGCAATAAGTTCGGCCCCCAGCGCGGACCGTGGGAAAACTTTGACTGGGAAGGGTGGTGGGGCGACGACACGCCGTTCCATACGCCGGTGTTCGTACTCACGCATCATGTGCGCCCTTCAATAACCTTGGGGGACACCACGTTCCACTTTCTCGATGCGTCGCCGCAGGACGCACTCGCGCAGGCGTACGAGGCAGCCGATGGCAAAGACGTGCGCCTCGGTGGTGGCGTCGCCACGGTGCGCGAGTTTCTCGACGCTGATCTCATCGACCAAATGCATTTCGCGGTTGCGCCGATCGAGCTTGGGCGCGGCGAAAGACTGTGGGACAGTCCCGACGATCTTGTAGACCGTTTCTTCTTGGAAAAGGTACCGAGCCCGAGTGGAGTGACGCATCTTTTTTTCTGGCGTCGCTAACTGCCAAACTAGTGTGACGTCGGTGCGATTCGTGGACCCAGTCTCACTTGTTTGACAGATGGCGCCACCGAAGATTCCGATGGCGAGGCCATTGATGCTCTACGTGAGGCGTAGTCGATAGGCGTAATCGACCTATTCCGGCGTGCGTAAAGCACTACAACAACATCAAAACGGGCTCGTTACCAATCCGTGAAGTTAGTTGAGCCTCATGTACAAAGTGCTCTGTGTGACGCTCGGGTCTGGCTGATAGGCGTCGGTCGTTGCGTCGAGGTACTCGATGAAACTCGTGTCGGCCGCCAAACTGTGTTGTGCCGCTTCATACTCCGCCATTGTCTTATAGCCCGCCAGCCAAATGACTCTGCCGTAGGGTCCGGTCTGGGCCGCGAGGAATCCGGTGGACACGCCGGTCGCCTTCTCGGCCCTCTGTGCAATCTCGACCCCGCCCATCATCCCGCGAGCGTAATGACCCGGCGCGCACACCGCGGAGACGGTCCCCACGTACCTCGCGTCGTTGCCACCGCCGGTTCCCTCATAGACGGTCTCGTACAAGGTGTCGTCGATCGAGCCGTTGACGAACTCTGCTCCCGCGGCGGCGAGCTCGAGATACTTGGCGTTGCCACTGAGGTCGGCGAAGCCTTTCTCGAGGGCGGTCAGGTCTGCCCACATGGACGTCCACGAGATGGTGCCGAATCCCGGGGAGAGAGCGGTCGCCCAAACTCCGACCTCGTTGCCCAGTCCCGCCGCGGCGGCGGCGCCAATTTCCACGGCCCACTTTGGAGCGTCCAGCCCTCGTAGGTTGGCCTGCCTAGCTAATAAATACATGATCCCCCCTCAATGGCGACGCCACTCGACGCCAAAAGGGGAATCTATTCCAAATTCATTTCCCGCGCTCATTGAAGGTCTGAACGAATCGCAAATCTTGCGTGACGAACACCTGCGTCGTAGTGGTGGCCGCCCGGCTCACTTCTTCTTGGCCGCGCGCTGCGCGAGCGCCGCGGAATTCGCGGCCACGGCGTCGCGAATGAGTTGCTTGAAGGCCGCTTGATTGATCTTCTCACCCTCGCGGAAATCGATCGCTCGGCGCACGTTGCCTTCCAGGCTGGAGTTGAAGAGCTTCTTGGGGTCCTTCACTGAGGCTCCCCGAAAGAACGTGAGCTTCACCACCTCTTTGTACGACTCCCCGGTGCAGATGCCCCCGTCACGGGACCAGACCGGAACGCCAGGACTCGTGGGCTTCACCCACTTCCACTCCTCTTCGATTTTGGGATCGGCGTCGAGGATGAGCTGACGAAGGCGGGCCAGGGTTTCTCCTCGCCAATCTCCTAACTCTTGAGTCCGCTCGTTGATCTTGCTCGAAGCCGATTCTTCGTTTGGACTCTTTGGCATCACGTTCCCCTTCACCGCATTCGTTGGCCACTGTATATGTCACCGGAGCTGTTGAGTTTGTGACAATTCCACTGGCGAGCACAAGATCCGATTGCCGAGTTAGGAACTGTCCCCCGGAATTGCGACACTGAGCCACTCCGGCTTTCCGGCGGAGTCCAGGAGGAGGCGATCGAGGTCTGCGACGGCGAGCGGACGCGCGAACAAGAAGCCCTGTCCCGTGTCGACGTTCTCGCTCTCGAGGCGCGAGCGTTGGTCGTTCGTCTCGACCCCTTCGGCGATCGTCTCGATACCGAGCACCTTGCCGAGCTGCACGAGGGTGTGTACGAGAGCCGCCGATTCCCTGGAGTCCGCGATGCCGGACACGAATGATCGATCGATCTTCAAGATGTCGATCGGGAACTGCCGTAGGTAGGCGAGGGACGAGTACCCCGTACCGAAGTCGTCAATCGCCACGCGCACGCCCAACGCTTTCAACAACATCAGTCGCGACAGCGTTGAACCGGAATCGTGCATCAACGCCGTTTCGGTGAGTTCCAGGATGAGTTCGGTGGCGTCGAAGCCACTCATCGAAATCGCCTCTCGAACGTCGGTGACGAGGCGGTCGCGTTCGAGTTGTTTGGCGGAGATGTTGACCGAGATCGTGAAGCGGTATCCGCGGCCCTGCCACAGGGCTCCCTGTCGACACGCCTCGTGCAGGACCCACGCACCGACTTCGATGATGTGTCCCCTTGATTCGAGGGCCGGGATGAAGTCATTGGGCTGCACGACGCCACGCTCGGGATGCTTCCAACGTAGGAGCGCTTCGACGCCGGTGAAGGCGCCGGTCGACAGGTCGACCGTTGGTTGGTACATCAAGAAGAACTGCTGGGCTTCGAGCGCGCCTTGGAGGTCGACTTCCAGGCTTCGGTGATGGTCGACCGATTCCTGCATCGAAGCTACGAACTTCACGGCGTTTCGCTTCCCGGCCGCCTTGGCTTGGTACAGCGCGATATCGGCGTCTTGGAGCATCTCCTCGGGTGTCGCCCGGTCACCCTCGGCGATGCCGATGCTGGCCGAGACCGAGAGCGGCACTTGGCTGGCCGAGATGATGAACGGCGTCGCCAGTACATCCAGCAAACGGTCGGCGACCACGTCCACGCCGGCCTCCAGCGAGACACCATCGGCGAGGACGACGAATTCGTCGCCGCCGAGGCGTCCGACGGTGTCGGTCTCGCGAACCGCGCTCTTCAAGCGAACACCGACGCTGACCAAGAGCTCGTCACCGGCTCGGTGGCCCAACGTGTCGTTGATGTCCTTGAAGTTGTCGAGGTCGAGGAAGAGGGCCGCGACCTCGGTGTGCTCTCGCCTCGATCGCGCCAGCATTCGGTCGATGCGGTCGAGGATCAAGGCGCGGTTGGGCAGTCCGGTGAGCGAATCGTGCAGCGCCTGATGCTGTAGTTGGTCGGTTCGCTCCTTCACGAGTTGCATGGCGCTCGAACGACTGGTCCCGAGGACGTAGATCAGCAGTCCGAGCAAAAGGCTGAGGAGGACCCCACCCAGTAAGAGCAGCGCGGAGTTGGAGTCGCCGAAGACGCCACCGGCAATGGCGGCCGTGAAGACCTTCACGTGCCATCCGTTATGAAGGTCGACCGTCGCCGTTGTCGCGTTCGTCGGACGATGGCCGGCCTTGAACGTGGCGTTCGATCCGCTTCGCTGATAGTGGAACGCGACGGCATCATTCGGATGTCCCAGCAGCGCTGTCATCAATATCGTGTTGGTCTGGATTTCGGTGCCGGTAAAGCCAATGATGTTCGCGCGGCGACCGGCCAACGTGCTCGGATGGCTGCCGCCACGATAGAGCGGTGTGCCCACTGCGAAGGCCGCCGGACCGCCCAAACTGTCGGGGGCGTAGGTGTCTTGGCCGGAGTCGCGGGCCTGGAGTAGTTGCGGTCCGAGGGACGAGTCACACATGTCGAGGCCAATGGGAATCTCCGTAAGCCCCGGTCGAGCGTGCTCAACGTCCACTAAGCAGTAAAACGGTCGCTTGCCCGGAGGCGTCAGGGTAAAGGTCTGGCTCGGAGCCTTGGACTCCTTCGCATTTATTGCGGCCCGCGCGGCGAAGGCCGGTAACTGTGATGGCCGCACAACGTTGACGATGGCCACGGCGAGGATCTCGGGATAACGGTGGAAGGCATCGACGTTGTTGACCCAGCGGATGAAGCTCGACTCCGATGCGTTGGGGTTCTCAACGATAAATGCACCGGCGCTTATGGCGAGGTCCTGTTCGTGTTGGATCGCGAGGTTGAGCGTGGCCGCGATCTCGGCGGACGACGTCTGAAGGTTCTGATGGGCCCGTTGGATGTCGGACTGGGCGAGGTTGTTGGCACCGAGGAAAGAACCTAAGAAACCGATTGCGACGACGAACACCGCGATGGCGATCCAGAAGCTTCGACTTGGACTCTTTCGACCAGGCCCCGGTGTGTGCGAATCACTCACATGTAGCGCCGAGTAAATGTGCGCAGCGAGCCTGCATTTTCGTTAAGCGAGACTCTTGACTCGTGTCACCTTCGAAACAACACGCGAAATGCGGTGGCGTCAATGACGGCCTTACCTGAGGCACACAAAATATTTTACTGTGGTTCATTCAAAACATTGGCCCAACAACGTGATAAATCATTGGTGATACGAACCTTTTCGGTTTGAATGTGACCTTTGACTCTACGAGAGCGTCGTGAACGTAGCGTTCGCCACCGTCAGATGCGGTGCACGTCGGCGCTCATCGATGCCGGCGCCGTTCGCGTAAGGGCGACGATCCCCGCGCACATAACGGCGAAGGCGACGGCGCCGAGCGCGATGCGCAGCGCTCCGTGGTGCAGTTGTTCGCGATACAGCCAGACGCCGAGTGCGACACTCACGACCGGGTCGATAATGACAATGAAGGTCTGCGAAACACTGAGCGGACCGACGTGCAGCGCCGCCTGCTCACACAGCAAACCGATGACGCCCCCGACGATGAGGGCGTACACGGGCCAGCGGGTGAATGCACCACCAAAGCCCAGGGCGCTGATGGTGTCGGTCGTGGCTTTGATGAACGTCGCTTCCAACGCCCACATCACCGCCGTGGCGCTCGCGAAGAGCGCGGCGCGACGAGCCGGCGAACCGCGTTGCGCGAGGGCGACGAGTAGCGCCACGACCGCGACACAAACGATCGACGGAACGGTCCACGCCGACGAGGTGGGAAGGAATGACGCCCCGTGCGGCGACGTCATCACGAGAAAGATCGCCAGCCCTGCTCCGGTCACGATGGCCGCCACCCACGTGACGCCACGAATCGATTGGCGGAGCCACAGCTGACGAAGCACGAGCGCGAGAACTAACTCCGTCACGAGAATCGGTTGCACGAGGGACAGCGGTCCGAAGTGCAGGGCCAATGCTTGGAAGACGAGTGATCCGCAGAGTGCGAACCAACCCAATAACCAAAGTGGATGTCGCAGCAAATACTTCACGAACTTCCAACCGGACGACTTCTCGACGTCGCTCGTGCTCGCGATGTGTTGCAACGTGACGGCGAGTGCATTGGTGAGTGACGTGAGGAGCGCGAAGAGGATGGTCATCTATCGAACTCACATCCGAGAACGTTGACGACCGTTCGTCGAAGCGATCCGCGTTTCACCGCTCGTTCGCGTCGAGCAAATGGGCATGTCGTGGCGTGCGTGATGTGCGCATCGGGCATAGGCGGAGGTTAAGGCAACGCGTTGGGGAATTGGATTACGAAGGACTTGTGGCGCCCTATTCGGACGGCGATGTCCAGGGGCGGAGTGGTCAAAAATGAACCTTAAATAGGTTGAGTCGATCCGTCAGGCTGTGGAAAACATG
Source organism: Acidimicrobiaceae bacterium (assembly GCA_003170315.1). Taxonomy (GTDB): domain Bacteria; phylum Actinomycetota; class Acidimicrobiia; order Acidimicrobiales; family RAAP-2; genus RAAP-2. Next base: position 92,218 of record PNAH01000004.1, on the reverse strand, counting down.
CGACTAAGTGGTTGAAAGTTGTGCTCAGTGTGAACAAACCGGTGGAAAACGTCACAACTATTGGGCAAAAGTTCCTGATATCACCATTTGACCCGACGTCGGCTTGAAAGGTCTGGCACAGTATCACTCGTAGTTCACGTAGCACCTGTCGATGAGACGGAGAACCGAAAGGGGATTCGGATCAGGAGGGGAGAGGGGCCTCGCAAGAGGAACAGAACTCCTCCAACGGGCAGCGGAGTTCGGTCCGCGGTCAGTAACGACAAATGACGTGAAGTGCCAGCCGTCAAGCGGTGGCCTGTCCGACACGGGTCATCGAATGATGTGCCTTCGGGAACCCCGAGGGGCGGGTGAGCTTCGGCTCACTGGTCACTCGGGGTTTTCGGCTTTTCGAAATCAAAATAGCGGCTTGGACTCCACCGACTCGATCAACTCCGGTCCGTCGTTCTTCACTGATCCCACGGCCGAACTGACGCCGTGGTGCACGAGCGTGCCGGTCGATGCCGGTGCGAGTAGTTGCAATCGCTCTTCAGGTTCGTGCTCTCGCACGTTGATCCAGGTCTCGACGTCGTCGAGCTCGAGCACCACGGGCATGCGGTCGTGGATCGCGTCCATGTCCTCACTCGGGGTGGTGGTGATGATCGTGCAGGTCTTGGTCATCTCGGCGTCGGCCGGTTCCTCGGGACTTCGCCAGTACTCATAGAGTCCGGCGAAGAGCATCGGTTGTCCGTCGGAGCGCGTGAAAAAGTGCGCCTGCTTCACGTGGCCGGGACGGTGGTCCCACTCGTAGAAGCCGTCGACGGGAATGACGCACGGTCGCTTGGTGAAGGCACTGCGAAAGGAGGGCTTCTCGGCGACGGTCTCGCCGCGGGCGTTGAAGAGTCGATTGCCAATCTTCGGGTCCTTGGACCAACTGGGGATGAGGCCCCAGCGGTAACGGTCCATGAGACGCTCTTCGCGATGCTCGGCGACGGCGAAGAGGCGTCGCTGCGGCCCTATGTTCCAGCTGGGTTGGTCGTCGGGATCGAGGCCCGCGGCTAAGGCGGCGTCGAGCAGCCGGGCCAGGCGAAGCGGCGGGGTGAAGATGGCGACACGACCACACATGGCTCTATTCTGACGTGAAAATCGGCCATTGGCGCGTGTGACGACAACCGGCTATCTTACGAACATATGTTCGCTTTATCCTCCAATCGCCCTACGTTGCCTGAAGATATCGTGGCGACGCTTCGCCCGGTCGCCCTCGCCAAGAGCCGGATGCTGCCCCTCGGCGAGCCGTGGGGACCGCTGGTCCCCAACGGGGGACTGCGCCGTGGTTCGAGCGTCGTCGTGCAGGCCCAGCCGGGACTGGGCGGGCTGAGCCTCGCGCTCAGTCTCCTCACCGAGTCGAGTGCGCGCGGCCACTGGAGCGCGGTCGTCGGAGTGGATGACCCGGGCGTCGTCGCCATCGCCGACCTCGGCGTCGATCTTCGCCGCGTGCTCTTCGTGCCGCGTCCGCGCGGGGCGTGGGCCGAGTCCGCGGCTGACCTGCTCGACGGGGTGGACCTCTTGATCGTGCGACCACCGTCGCGCGCGTCTCACGCCGCGGCGCGTCGGCTGGTTGACCGGGTGCGCGAACGAGGGACGGTGTTGATCGTGCTCGCCGAGCCGGCCTCGCTGTGGCCGTTGCCGGCCGACCTCTCCTTCGACATCACCAACGCGCAGTGGGCGACGTCGTCGCGACTCGACGCGCGCTATCTCACTGTGCGCATCGGCGGACGCGGCGAGGCCGTTCGCGCGGGTGAGCACGTGGTCGTCCTACCGAATCGACGAGGGCGCTGCGAGGCCAGCTAATGGAACGCCTCCTCGCTATATGGATCGAGGCTCTGGGCGACGAGGCGCCCGACGGCTCGTCGCTGCGTGATCACCTGGCGTTGCTCGACGCGCTGACGGTGTTGTGCCCCTTCACCGAGTCGGTGCGTCTCGGTCTGTTCGTACTGCCCATTCGAGGACCGAGCCGGTTCTTCGGCGGCGAGGCCGCGGTGATGGAGAACGTTCGCTCCACGGTCGCGGAACTCACGGGTCACGCGCCATCGCTCGGCATCGCCGACGGGCTGTTCTGCGCTGAAGCGTGCGCGCGACGGGGCCTCGTGCTCGAGCCCGGTGCGACCGAGTCGTTCCGGCGCTCGCTCCCACTCGCGGCGCTCGGTCGAAAAGACGTCGCGACGACCTGTCAGCGACTCGGTCTGCACACGGTCGGCTCCTTCGCCGACCTCGACATCGCGCGCGTCGCCGAACGCTTCAACAAGCACGCGTTGGTACTGCAGCGCGTCGCGCGCGGCGAGATCTTTGAACTCGACGGCCAGCGCGACCTCAAACTCGCCAAGCGCCTCGCCCAACTGCGCGGTGAGGACGACCAGCACGACGAGCAGCTGGGTTTCTTCGGTCAGCGCGGGGCCGGGGACGACCGCGCCGACGCGGCCGCGCACCGCGTACGGCGACGTCTCGGGGCCGACGCCGTGGTCGTGGCGTCACTGCGCGGCGGTCGGGTCCCCGAGGACCGCGCCACGCTGGTGCCGTGGGGTTCGCCGAAGAGTGTCACTCGCGACGTCGCGCCGTGGCCGGGTCAGATGCGCGCTCCGTCGCCGGCCACGACGCTGGCTCGTCCGGTGGCGGTGCAGCTGCGCGACGCCAGCGACCATCCGGTCGTCATGGGCGCGCGGGGGTTTCTCAGTGAGGCACCCGCGACGCTGTTGTTCTCGCGCCAGCTGCGTCGCGAGGTCATCTGGTACGCGGGGCCGTGGCCGCTGGTCGAGCGCTGGTGGACGCTCAATCGCCGCCGCGCTCACGTGCAGATCCTGCTCGTGTCGGGCGAGGCGCTGTTGCTGACGGCCGAGTCGAACAAGTGGTGGCTCGCGGGAATCTACGACTGATGGCGCTTTACGGAGAGCTCCACGCCCACTCGGGTTTCAGCTTCCTCGACGGGGCGAGCGACCCCGAAGAGCTCGCCGCCGAGGGTGCTCGTCTCGGCCTCTCGGGACTGGCGCTCACCGACCACCACGGGTTCTACGGGGTCGTGCGCTTCGCCGAAGCGGCCCGGGCCTTCGGTCTGCCCACGGTCTTCGGGACCGAGATCTCGATCGACGCCGACGACGACCGCGTCGGGGTCCACGACCCGTCCGGCGCGCACCTCGTCGTGCTGGCGCGCTCGCCCGAGGGCTACCGCGCGCTCTCGACGATGCTCGGCGAGGCGCACTTGCGACGCGGCGAAAAAGGGGCGCCGCGCTTCAGCCTGGAGGAGGTCGCGAAGGCGGCGCGCGAGTGGCTGGTGCTGAGCGGCTGTCGCAAAGGAGCGCTGACGCGCGCGCTGGTGGACCACGGTCCGCGCGCCGCCCGGCGCGAGCTCGAGCGACTGAGTGCGGCCTTCGGTCGCGCCAACGTCGCAGTCGAGATCTGGGACCACGGCGCACCCGACGACGTCGCGCGCAACGACGTCTTGGCCGAACTCGCCGTTCACCACGACGTGTCGCTGGTGGCGACGAACAACGTGCACTACGCCACCCCCGACGCCTTCGCGCGCGCCAATGTGCTCTCGGCCCTGCGCGCGCGCCAGAGCCTCGAGGAGATGGAGGGGTGGCTCAACGCCAGCCCGCTCGCGCACCTGCGCAGCGACGCCGAACAGCGCCGACGTTTCGCGCGCTGGCCCGGGGTCGTCGATGCGGCCGGCGAACTGGCCTGCGCGCTGGCCTTCGACCTTCGCCTCGTGGCGCCTAACCTGCCACCCTTTTCGACGCCGGCGGGAATGGACGAACAGTCCTATCTCGAAGAGCTGGTCGCCCAGGGCGCGACCCAGCGCTACGGCACCCGCGAGGCGGAGCGCGTAGTGGGCGCCTGGCGACAGATTGATCACGAGCTCGGCGTCATCAAGACCCTCGGCTTCGCCGGCTACTTCCTTACCGTCTGGGACATCACCGAGTTCTGTCGTCGCCACGACATCTACTGCCAGGGCCGCGGCTCGGCCGCGAACTCGGCGGTCTGCTTCTCGTTGGGCATCACCAACGCCGACGCGGTGAAGTTGAACCTATTCTTCGAGCGCTTCTTGTCACCGGCGCGCGACGGCCCCCCGGACATCGACGTCGACATCGAGTCCGGCCGGCGCGAAGAGGTGATCCAGTACGTCTACGAGCGCTACGACCGACGCCACGCGGCCCAGGTGGCCGCCGTCATCACCTACCGACCGCGCTCGGCGCTGCGCGACGTGGCGCGCGCCTTCGGCTTCAACGAAGAAGAGGCCAACGCGCTGCGCGACAGCGTCGACCGCCAAACCATGACCGCGAATGCCGACGTGCCCGAGCTCGTCACGACCATGGCGAGCCAGATGCTCAATCGTCCCCGACACCTCGGCATCCACTCGGCCGGCATGGTGCTGTGCGATCGACCGGTGATCGAGGTCTGCCCGGTCGAGTGGGGTCGCATGCCCGGGCGCACGGTCCTGCAGTGGGACAAGGACGACTGCGCCGCGATCGGTCTGGTGAAGTTCGACCTGNNATCGACCTCGGGGCGCTGCCCCAGGAGGACGCGGTCTACGACCTGTTGTGCGAAGCCGACACCGTCGGCGTCTTCCAGGTGGAGTCGCGCGCGCAGATGGCGACGCTGCCGCGCATCAAGCCGCGCACGTTCTACGACCTGGTGATCGAGGTGGCGATCATTCGCCCCGGTCCGATCCAGGGCAACGCCGTCAACCCCTACATCCGACGCCGGCGCGGCGACGAACCGGTCACCTACCTGCACCCGCGACTCGAGCCGATCCTTCGTCGCACGCTCGGCGTCCCGCTCTTCCAGGAGCAGCTGATGGAGATGGCGGTGGCGGTGGCCGGTTTCTCACCGGCCGAGGCCGACGAACTGCGCCAGGCCATGGCCGCCAAGCGCTCGGAGTTGCGCATGATGAAACTGAAGAGTCGCTTCTACTCCGGCATGGCCGAGAACGGCATCACCGGCGCGGCGGCCGATCAGCTCTTCGACGCGTTGGCGGCGTTCTCCAACTTCGGTTTCCCCGAGAGCCACGCGGTCTCCTTCGCGCACCTCGTCTACTGCTCGGCGTGGCTGAAGTTCCACTACCCGGCGGCGTTCCTCGTGTCGATGCTGAACGCCCAGCCGCTCGGCTTCTGGTCCACGCAGAGCCTGGTCGCCGACGCGCAGCGCCACGGCGTGCGCGTACAACGGCCCGACGTGAACCGCTCGGGCGTCGGGGCCACGCTCGAGGGGGACCCCGACGATCCCGACGTGCGACTCGGTCTCGAGGACCTACGCACCATCGGCGAAGAGCTCGCGACGTGCATCGTTAAAGGCGCTCCGTGGTGCGACTCCTCGGACCTGGTGCGTCGCGCCGGCGCGCAGCAACACCACCTCGAAGTGCTCGCCGCGGCCGGCGCGCTGGACTCCTTCGGCGCCACGCGCCGCGCGCTGGCGTGGTCGGCCGGCGCGGCCGCCCAGGGCACGCTCGATCGACTACCCGGCGTGGTGACCGGCCTCGAGGCGCCAGTCCTTCCGGCGACCAGCGAGATGGAACGGGTGGCCGACGACATGTGGTCGATGGGTCTGACGCCCGAGGCCACGGCGATCGCGTTGGTGCGTGACTACCTCAACGAGCGTGGCGTCACGCGCGCCGACGCGTTGATCGGCGCCGAGGGTTCGCGGGTGCTCGTTGCCGGCGTTGTGACGCACCGTCAGCACCCCGAGACCGCGAACGGCGCAGTCTTCATCAACTTGGAAGACGAAACGGGCCACGTCAACGTGATCTTCTCCAAGGGTGCCTGGGCCCGCTGGTCACTCGTCGCGCGAAAGTCGCCGGCCCTGATGATTCGTGGCACGCTGCAGCGCGGTCAGGGGACGCTGGCCCTCACGGCCGAGTTCGTCGAGGCCCTCAGCCTCGGTGCGACCACGCCGTCACGTGACTGGCATTGAAACCAAGACCTCGGTGCACGGCAAATGACTATCCACCAAACTCGGAATCCGATAATCATGTTTTCATGACCGAGATCAGTGCCACCGAAGCCGCCAGGAACTTCGCAACGTTGCCTGACGCCGTAGAACGGACCCGGCGCTCTGTCTACACAGAGTCGTTCGGAGCTGATTGTGTGAAGTGCCATACCACCACAACCTGGCCCGGCTCGGGAGAACCGGCCGCGCCGACGTAGGTCGCCAGTGCCGCCTCCTTGTCCTCGTCGGTGAGCACCCACATTCCGTAGCATCCGCGCTCGAGAGCCAAAGACTTCAGACGCTCGATGAGTGCGCTCGCGATACCACGTCGCCGATATCCCTCGTCGACCGCCAATTCGTAGATGAACATCTCGGTGCCCTTATCGGGATGGGTGACTTCCACGCCGCTGATGAAACCTGCGGCGTGATCTCCTTCGTAGGCCACCAGCAAATGATGATCGGCGTCGTGTAGAAATCGTGCCGTAGCTGTTCGAAGGGCCGGACCGTCGAATAAATGAGAAGCGGCAAGAACTAATTCGTCGTCTTCAGCAGCGAGCTCGATGATATTCACACGACAATTGTGCCGTATATGTCGTCGATGGCCCAAGTGTCAACCCAGACCATAGGGTGCCCTTGAAATACTCCTCGGAGTACCGTGTCCGAATGAATCGGTCTCCTCGAATGAGAACGCCACCAAAGCTCCATCCCGGAGACCACGTCGCGATTGTCTCGCCGTCGTGGGCGGGCGCCGGCGTCTTCCCGGAGGTTCAAGAAATCGCATTGCGAGTGCTTCGCGACAAACTAAGTCTCATGCCGGTCGAATATCCAACCACGCGTCAAATTGGAGCCAGTGCCAAGGAACGCGCCCATGACCTGAACACCGCCTTTGCCGATCCGGACATCAAGGCGGTGATGGCGGTCATCGGAGGCTCGGATCAGATCACTGTTCTGCCGTACCTCGACGCCGAAGCCATTGCCGCAACTCCCAAGGCCTACTTCGGCTACTCGGACAACACCAATCTCCTCAATTACCTATGGAATCTCGACATCGTGAGCTATCACGGTGGGTCAACCCTGGTGCATCTCGCGCGTCCCGGTGGTGTTCATCCGGTGTTCCTGACGTCGCTTCGCCACGCGTTGTTCGACCACGAAACAGTCGAGATCGTTCCGGTGACGGAGTTCACGGACCTCCAAGCAAAGTGGGAAGACCTGTCGACACTCGAGAAAGCGTTGCCCACGATGAGCGAGCCGGGCTGGCACTGGCATCGGGCGACGAAGGTGGTCACTGGACCGGCCTGGGGCGGGAATCTCGAGATCGTTCACTGGAATCTGGCGGCGAACCGCTGGATTCTTCCAAACGATTCGTACGAGGGCTGCGTGCTGATGCTTGAAACTTCGGAAGAGATGCCATCCGCCGATGAGGTGTTCCGGATGTTGCGCAATTTTGGCGAGCGGGGGTTACTCGAACAGTTCCCTGCGGTGGTCTTCGCCAAGGCGAAGGCGTGGCACACGCACGCACCACTGAGCGAGTCTGAGCGAATCAAATTTCGCGAAGACCAAGAAGCAGCCGTACTGCGCGCGCTCGATTCTTACAACCGCGAGGCGTTATTCGTGTACGGTCCCGACTTCGGTCACACCGATCCTCAGTACGTCCTTCCTTTCGGAGGTCAATGGACGATCAACGGACCGGCGCAACGTATTTCGGTTCAGTATTAGGAGCCGTCCGAAGAGTCGCAGGTCACAAAGAGATTGCGACGTTGCCTGTGGATTTCTTTCTGGAGTGATCCGCGACCAGGGTCTCGACGTATACCCGAACGGGTAGCTCGCGGGTGAATCTCGTTGGCGAAGAGATAAGAGGGCGAAACCGTGAAATCACTCCACGCAGCAATGAGAAGTTCCCTGGCGATCCTGTTGGTGTCGGGATTCGCGTCAATAGGAGTTGGCAGTGTCACGGCTTCTGCCGGAGCGTCCAGTCGAACAACTTTCTTATCAACTCTCGGCAAGCCGAGTCAGGTGGCTTCAACCGTGCCCGCGAATGGTGACGTCAATCCCTACGGCATCGTCGTGGTGCCGACTACCGTCGGAAAACTCGTTAAGGGCGACACGCTCGTCAGCAACTTCAACGACAAAGCGAATGTGCAAGGAACTGGCCGGACGATCGTGGAGGTGTCACCGGCCGGTACGGTGAGCACGTTCGCGACGATCGGATCTCTGCCGGCTTCGAGTACGTGCCCAGGAGGAATCGGACTGACGACCGCACTGTCCATACTGCCCGGGGGATGGGTGGTCGTCGGGAGCCTGCCCGCCGGAGTGGGCGGCGCGTTGCCCCTCGTCAATCCTGCCGGCTGTCTCCTCGTACTCACCGACACCGGTGCGGTGGGCGCGACGTGGGTGAATCAGAACATCAACGGCCCCTGGGACATGACCGAGGTTGCGACCAGTTCGGGCGTCGATCTGTTTGTCTCGAACGTCCTCACTCGACCGAAGGGAGCCACGGCCACGCCGAAGAGTGGTGATCTGTCGACGATCATCCGTATCTCGGTCACCTTCAACGCAAATCATGTGCCACAAATGTCCGGATTAACGGTGATTGGAACCGGCTTCCTTTCGAAGGCCAACAAGGCCGCCTTCGTGCAGGGGCCGACCGGAGTGGCGCTCGGCAGAAATGGCGACCTCTACGTTGCCGGGACGGTGCGCAACCACATCAGCGTCATCCCGAAGGCATTGACACGGACGACCGCGGTCGCCGACGGCGCCATCACGTTGTCAGCAGGTGGTTGGCTGAACGCCCCTCTCGGATTGACGATCGCTCCGAATGGCGACGTGTTGGCGATGAACGCCAGCGACGGGAACGCCGTGGAGATCAGTCCCAGCGGTCACCAGGTCGCGAAGAAGACCCTTGTGCCTAATGGCTCCGGCGACCTCTTTGGCGCGACGATTTCACCAAACGGCAAGGAACTGCTCTTCGTCAACGATGCTGCAACGGCGAATGCGCTGGATATTGCGAAGGTTCATTAACGGGTCAACGTCGTAAGTACCCGGACTCTTGAAATTGCAAGATGAATGTGGACGCCGTTCGTCATTCCGCTCGTTCCCACCACGCAGTTCGACGCATGGTCGGATTCACTGACCGAGCCATTATCTTCCTCTCGTAGGGGACTAATTGATAGAGAGGTAGTTCGAATGATTGACATACCCGATTCCCATCATGACCTTCTACAGAGTTCCGTCGCGACGTTCGCCACGATCGGTCCGGACGGACGACCGCAACTCACTGAAGTGTGGTTCCTCTACGACAACGGCTCAGTCGCGCTTTCTCTCAATTCCAGTCGACAGAAGACCAAGAACTTGCTGGCGCGTCCGCAGTGTTCTCTCTTGATCCTCGACCTCGCTGTTCCACAGCGTTATTTAGAGTTACGGGGCGACGCCGAAGTGACGCCCGACGACGGTTCCTTCGTGGCGAAGGTTGGAAAGAAATACGAGACCGACCTGCGGGCGTATGACCAACCGGGCGACGAGCGCGTTGTGGTTCGCATCGTCCCACGAAAGATCAACGCCGCGGACATGAGGGGTTGATTCGTTCGACATTTCGTGCAGCTGCAATGCACCTTGAGGGTCGACCTTGAACTGATGTGATTGTCACAGTCTCGCAATGAGTCGCGTCGGTACGCTTACGCAATGAAGCGAAGTTTTGCTGTCTTGGTTTTGATTGTCGCTGCCGCCATGGTCGGACCGGTCGTTCAGATCACGCGGCCGACGTCAGCGCCGGCGAGTACCGCGGATACTCACGCAATTCTGACCGGTGCAGTCCTCACGAACACGTTGCTCGGCGGCTTCAGTCAGGTTGATCAGGTGGACATGCTCTCGTCAACGCTCGGTTACGCGTTGGCGACTCGATATATAGGAAACAGTCGATACCGGTATTACCTCGTTCGAACCACCGACCTCGCTCGAACGTGGACTGTACGGAGTGAGATTCCGAGCGACGACCAGCGTTATCCGATCTTCACCGACTTCGGTACCGTCGACAGCGATCCAATGATTGACTTCGTAAACCGCAACGTCGGTTACGTTCTCGGCCCAGATAGTTCTATCTATGTCACCGACAACGGCGGTTTGTCATGGCAGAAGGTCGTCTCCAATAACAGCAACTCCAGCTACGGCGTTAGTGGATTAACGACCACCATCGTGACGACGAAGTGTGACACGCCGAGGACGTCGTCGACACCGAAATGCGCGAGTGAATTGACCGGGTACAAAATCGGATCGGTCGTTCCGGAATATTCGAGATCGATACCGAACTCCGATCTGAGCTATCAGGATGGGGTGGCCCTCCTGGCGGTCGCACCCGATTCCACCCAGGTCGTCAACTTGCGCACTGACAATTGGACCACTCGCTCGTCGTTAATCGTCACACATGATGACGGACGCACCTGGTCACAACTTCTGAACCCTTGCAGCGGCTCGTTGATTGAACAATTGGTCGTCGCGAACAATGGCCAGTGGCTCCTTTCGTGTTTCTTGGATGAGGGGAGTTACCACGGCACCGCGAAGATCTTTCGATCAAAGGATGATGGTGCGACGTGGTCGACGATCGTCGATGACACCGCCCAACGCGATATGGTGGGCGATCTCGGTGGCACGCCGGCGTACTTTTTCTTTAGTGGCAATGACCGCGTGCTCTACGCCGCACTGATGAATCCGGCGGGCGGGCTCGCCGTGAGTTTCGACGGAGGATCTCATTGGTCTGCGGATGCCGCCCTCGGTAACACCGGCGGGTCGCCGGGCTCGCTGTCGGATTTCGGACCGACGTCGTCGATCTACCAGGTGTGGCAGGGGCCGATGTACGTGACCCGCAACAACCGGACCTGGCGCCTGCTTCCGCTACTGCCTGCGGGACCCTACAAGGGGTTCCCAATCTGTACGAGTAAGGACACCGCCGTTAGTTTGCGTCGTGTGAAGGCCGGCGGCTTGGGCTAGATCTACGTGGATTTCACCAACGACGGTCCCAGGTCGTGTTATCTCGACGGCGCGCCGAACATGCAACCACTGGCCGTCGGCTCCGTGCCGATCGGATCGCCCGTGGGTTCCGAACTCATCACCGACGGTGGCAATTTCGTGGTACTCAAGCCGTTTGGTGGCGTCGCCAACCTGTCGGTGTTCGTCAATCCGGCATCAAGTTTCAAGCCCGCGTCGACCTGCCAGGCCAAAGGAGCCGTCGCCTTTCGATTCAATTTTGGATCCCCTTCGAGTTTCTTACTCTCTCTGGGCTCCCACCCGATCTTCACCTGCTCGATAATCCCCAACGTGAATCTCGACAGTCTCAAGCTTGGTCCCGGCAAGCCGTAGGAAGATTTATCTTCACGACGAAGGTGACCCAATGTCTGTCAACAGGAATGTCCGCCAGACTCGGGACTTGAAGAAACTCGACTGAGTTACGCACATCGAGTTACCGTCGATCCCGGCGCGCGGAAGATTCGTCGGTCCGCCGAGAGTAAGACGCAGTTAAGTCAGTCGTAATAATGCGGTGGTAGCTCTAAGAAACATCTATGAACGTGAAATCGCATGAGTACTGTCGCGATGTGGTCAAAAAATTTGACCGCATTCATCCTTGGTAGGTTCCCTTGTTTTCTCTCAATTACGCGTGGAATGAGTTGCGACGACGACTCGGTCGAACGGTAGTCACGGCGATCGGTCTCGCGGCCGGCGTCGGCTTGGTTATGGGCATCATCGGTGTGTCGCAGGGACTGAGCGACGCCCAGAACAAGGCACTGTCGCCGCTCAACTCAGTCGGCACCGACATCATCGTGACCCGAACCGTTGCACCTACTCTCTCTACGGCAACGACAACCACGACGACTCCCGCCAACCGGTTTGGTGGAGGCGGCGGTGGCGGAGGCGCAGGCGCAGGCGCGGGCGCAGGCGGCTTCTTCGCCGGGCGGGGTGGATCCCTCAACTCCTCTGACGCTGCGGCGCTCGCTTCGGCCAACTCTTCGGTGATCACCGACTTGGCGAAGCTCGGCCCAGCGGGTACCAAATTCACGCACGACTTCTTCGTTCCCGGAACTTTGATCACCTTCCCCTCCCAGGCGGTAAGCACTGTCGCGAACGTCAAGGGCGTGACGAGTGCAGTCGGAGCTCTCTCGCTCGACGCTCTTCATGAGACCGGCACAGTGCCAAAAATCACCGCGTCGATCAAGACCGGCGGGCAGACGATCTCGACGTCGGTCAAGGCGCCCGTCCTGACGGCGGCCGAGCAAACGGCTGAACGGACGTGTATTCAAGGAATCATCACCAAACAATTGGGCACCACTCCCACGACGATTCCCGGTTCCGGGACGGGCGGCAGTGGAGGCGGCGGATTCGGTGGCGGCGGGGGCTTCCGCTTCGCCGCCGGTTCGAGCAGCGCGTTTGCCAAGTGTCTCACGCCCGCCCAGAAGGCCTACCAGCAGAACGTGGTCATCCCCGAGCAGACGGTCAACCAGGTCCTTAATCCGCCGACCACCAACACCAGCACCTCGACGTACACCGTCGCCGGAGTGAACCCGGCGGACACGACGTCGGGACTGGTCACCAAGGCCCAATTGGTGAAGGGCACGTGGCTCTCGACGACTCCGTTGGTGGCGAAATCCCAGGTTCTGGTCACGACCGCCTACGCATCAGAAAGAGGGCTGAAGGTCGGCGACACCATCACGATCAACAAAGTCGGTTACAAGATCGTGGGCTTGGTCAATCCCACGTTGACCGGTGATGTCTCGGACATCTACTTCAGCATCTCCAACTTGCAGTCGTTGACCACCAACACGGGTCGCATTAATGAGGTGCTCGTGTCAGTCGCTAACTCTAAGGACGTCAACGCCGTCGCCAAGGCCATCAAGACGGCCCTTCCGGGAGCGACCGTCCTCACGTCGGCGTCGTTGGCCGACCAAGTGACGGGAAGTCTCTCGAACGCTCGCAAACTCGCCAACGACCTCGGCGGGGCACTGGCCCTGGTGGTCCTGTTGGCCGCGTTTCTCATCGCCGGTCTGTTGACGCTTTCGAGCGTCTCCAAACGAGTGCGAGAGATTGGGTCACTGCGAGCCATCGGCTGGTCGCGTGGGCGCGTCGTGCGCCAGATCATGGCCGAGACGCTGGGAATTAGCGTCGTTGGCGGAGTCATTGGCGTGGCCGTCGGAGCTGTGATCTGTCTCATCATCGGGGCGGTTGGTCCAGCACTCAGCGTGTCGAGCACGGGTCTCGCCGTGGGCGCTTCCAAGGTGAGTGGTCTCCTGGGTCAAACGACGTCGGCCACGGTCGCCAGGACCGTGCACCTCACTGCACCGATTCACCCACTCACTATCGTGATCGCGTTCGCCGGAGCGCTCCTCGGTGGTCTGATCGCCGGCGCCCTAGGCGGTTGGCGAGCGGCGCGACTCTCCCCGGCATCTGCACTCCGAGACCTCGGATGAACATCACTTCCATCGAAAGGCACTGACTATGACTCAGATTCAGATTGACGACAATCGAGATTCCGCCGCCGGATCCCCCCTCTATGAATTGAAAGGAGTGACCCGCTCCTTCACAAAGGGAGGTGTAACCGTCAACGCGCTTCGCGGGATTGATTTGGAGATCGCGCGCGGCGAGACGGTCTCGCTGGAGGGTCCGAGTGGCTCGGGTAAGACTACGCTGCTGCAGCTCCTCGGTGCTCTCGACTCACCCACTTCGGGCCAGATTCGCTTCGCCGGACGTTCTCTCGAAGACGAATCGGACAGTGTGCTCACCGACATTCGCTCTCGGGAAATTGGCTTCGTGTTCCAGCAGTTCAACTTGATTCCGACCTTGAGCGCCGAAGAGAACGTGGCAATTGCCATGGTGCCTCGAGAGTCCTCTCACGAGAAACGGATAGCTCGCGCCAGCGATCTGCTCGGACAGGTCGGACTCGCGCATCGGCTCGGTCATCTGCCGTCGCGACTCTCCGGAGGTGAGCAGCAGAGGGTGGCCATTGCGCGAGCCTTGGTCAATTCGCCCGAAGTCATCATCGCCGACGAGCCGACGGGCAATCTGGACTCCACGAACGCCAGCGAGTTCACGGCGCTACTCGAAGACCTCCAACAGCAGTTCGGTGTGACCATCATCATCGCCACGCACGACGAGGACGTCGCTGCGCACACTCGGCGCCGAGTTCGCATCCGTGACGGATCCATCGCTTCGGATACACAACAGTCGGGTCACTAGGAGCGGAGGGTTACGGCGTCGTCAGTTCGAGCCTTGACATGAGTTCCAATCAAATGACCGAGTCCGGCAGTAGGATGCGCAGCGATGGTAACCGCAGTTGTGCTCGTAGTCGTAGCGGCGGTGCTGATCTTTGTCTTCTATTGGTCGGGCCGCCACGGAGATCCGAATCGAAGCGCCGGGACTTCACTGCACCGCGGAGCCAGTGCGCACACCACACGGAACGGTCGTGCCAAGAAGGCCTACGCGAATCGCGACGCGGCCGAGGCCCAAGCTCGGTCGATGACTATGCGAGACGGTGCGCCCATGAGTTCGTATAAATGTGGCACGTGCGACAAATGGCACGTCGGTCATTGATAAGAGCAATCCGCTTACCGCTCGGTCGTTGACGGTTAGACGAAGGCGTACTCGGGACGGTGACCCGATTCGATCTCCAGGCGTACGAGCAGTTGCGCGACCGGCAAGTCCTTAGCGTGCGTGATGCCAATGCAGCGCGAGCGCGTCGGCAGGACTTCGAAGACGTGCGACGAGCTTTCTAGCACCTGACCAACGAAGGTTGAGAGCTGGATCTCGGAGTCCGTCTCGAAATCGTGCTGCGAGATTGACTCGCGCATGAGCGGGATGATCGAAGGCTGGAAGCCCCAGAGATTCATCGACACCGTGGCCAGCGGTGAGAGCGACACCGGTTCGAGGCCGTCGTCAGCGTCGTAGCCCTCGAGCGTGGAGTGGACGTTTCGTCTTTCAACGATTTCGGTCAGTCGGCCGTCTTCGACCATGCAGGTTCCCCGCGACACGGGTAGNNCGACCGTAGAGGTCGTCGGCGTTGGAGACGCCGAAGGGCTTCGAGAGGTCCAAGTTGCTCTCGGCCGCGAGTACCGCGTCCACCGTGCCGCGCAAACGGCTTTGGATGGCGAAGCTGACCTTGTGTTCTTTGGGCCAGCGCGCGGCCACGTGCTCCTCGATCTGCGGACCAGTATCGGGATTGACCACGATGACGATGTCCTCGAATCCCGAGGCCCACGCGTCCGAGGCCAGGAGGTCGATAACGCCCTCGCCGTGCTTGCCGATGGGTGCTAGCTGCTTCACGCCGCCGTAGCGCCGAGCGCGGCCGGCCGCGAGGATGATGAGTGACGGTCCGCTCAACGCGACCACCGGACGACCGCCGAGGCCCACGTCATCCCGGCGCCGAAGCCGGTCATGAGCGCGTACTCGCCGGACTTGATGCGACCGTTCTCGCGCGCGTCGAAGAAAGCGAGCGGAATGGACGAGCTCGACGTATTCCCGTAGCGGTCCAGCGTGACCACGGTGCGTTCCATCGGAATGCCGAGACGCTGGGTCGCGGCCTTGATGATGCGCACGTTGGCCTGGTGGGGGATCACCAGCGCGATGTCGTCGGGGCTGACGTCGGCGATCTTCATGGCCTGCTCGGCCGAGTCGACGACCACGCGCACGGCGCGACGGAAGACCTCTTTGCCGTCCATCTGGAAGTAGCCACCGTGCTCGCAGGTGAGAAGATCGGCCGCCGATCCGTCGGCCCCGAGGACGAAGGACAAGACGTCGCTGTCGTTGGCGTCGTACTCCAGCACCGTGGCACCCGCACCGTCGCCGAGCAAGACGGCCATGTTGCGGTCACTCCAGTCGACCCAGCGCGACAGGTTCTCCGAACCTATGACCAGTATTCGTCGGCTGCCGGTCTCGAGGAGTCCCTGGGCCGTGCGAACGCCGTACATGAAGCCACTGCAGGCCGCGTTCACGTCCATGGCCGCGCAGTTCAAACCGAGTTCGTTGGCGATCATGGGTGCCGACGCTGGACAGAGTCGGTCCGGCGTGGTCGTGGCGAGGATCAAGAAATCGATGTCGCCGACCAGCAGCCCGGCGTCCTCGATAGCGTTGCGACCGGCGATGACGCCGAGGGAGACGGCCGAGCCGCCCACCCGTCGTTCCCGGATGCCCGTTCGCTCGGTGATCCACTCGTCGGAGGTGTCGAGCGTCTGGGAGAGCTCGTCGTTGGTGACAATGCGGTCCGGCAGGGCGATGCCCCAACCCCTAAAGCGAACGCCCATCGGTCAGCTCCTTCGCTGGATTGCCTTCGGCAAGTCTAGGTCTACGCACTCGGCGCCGGGGGTGCCTTCAGCACCTGCAGGGTGCAGCGCGCAATACAAATCATGCGCCCCGTTTCGTCCGTGAGGTCGACGGCCCAAACGTGGACGTTGCGACCCTTGCGCACTGGCGTCGCCGTCGCGGTCAGCGTGCCGCTGCTCATCGAACGAAGGTGGGAGCAGTTCAGTTCGGTCCCGACCACGATCTCGTCCTCACCGACGCTCACCGCCCCGCCGATCGACGCGGCGCCTTCGGCCATCAGTGCCGACACTCCGCCGTGCAAGATGCCGAAGGCCTGATGAACTTTCGGGCCTACCTCCACCTGCATAACGACCTTTTCGGGAGTGGCCAGCACAACTTCGATGCCGAGCTCCTTGTGGACGTTCGGGAGCTCGTTCATTCGCCTCAGCGTGTCTTCGTGCATTTCGACAGTGTAGAAGTCGGCCGGTATCCTTTGTCGATGACTCGACGAGTGGATCTGCGCAGCGACACGGTGACGCAACCGACCCAGGCGATGCGCGACGCCATGGCCGTAGCCGTCGTCGGCGACGACGGCTACAACGAGGATCCGACCATCCGTGCGCTGGAGGACCGATTCGCGGCGCTTGTGGGCAAGGAAGCGGCGGTCTTCGTGCCCACGGGAGTGATGGGCAATCAGATCGCCGTGCGGATTCTTACCAATCCCGGCGATCTCGTCATCGCCGGACGGGGCCAGCACGTGGTCAGCTTCGAGATGGGCGCGGCGGCGCGCAACTCTTCGATTCAATTCGCCACCGTCGATGACACCAGCGGCGCGTTGGACTTGCGCGACGTCCTCGACATCATCGACGCCGAGGACGATCACCAACCCCACGTCGCGATGGTCTCCATCGAAAACACCCACATGCCCTCGGGCGGTACGCCGTTGGACGTCGCCGACATCACGGCGTTGGCGCGCGCGATCGGCGAACGGCCCCTCCACCTCGACGGCGCTCGACTCTTCAACGCGGTGGTGGCGACCGGCACGAGCGCCGCTGCGTACGCGGCGCCGGCTACCACGGTCATGACCTGTCTTTCGAAAGGTCTCTGCGCGCCGGCCGGATCGCTCCTCGCCGGTCCGGCCGGCTTGATCGAACGCGGACGCGTGGAGCGCAAGCGACTCGGTGGTGCGATGCGCCAAGCCGGTTTCCTCGCCGCGGCCGGACTGGTGGCGCTCGACGAGATGGTCGATCGGTTGGCCGAAGACCACGCCCGCGCGCGCATCCTCGCCGGGCTCTTCGCGACGGCGTTTCCCGAGGTCGACTACGACCCAGCGTCGTGTCGAACCAACATCGTCGCCTTCAATCATCCCCAGGCGCGCCAATTGGTCGAAGAACTTGCGGTCCTCGGTGTCGACGGCGGCACTGTCGGTCCGCGTCGGGCGCGCTTCGTCACGCACGCCGGTGTCAGCGACGACGACGTCACGTTCGTGGCCGAAGTACTGGCGCGCTTCAAGCCCACGCTGCGCTGAAACGACGGTTCCGCTCGCGCGACGTTCGCCGAGACGTCACCGATGTTCTCCGGGGGAGTGTCAGCGCTAAGGCGGTAGCCTTGGAGGACCCGTAAAGGCAACACATGACTGAAATTCTCCACCTCTCCACGTTCTTGCACCGACCGATCTTCGATTCGGACGGCGGCCGGATCGGTCGCGTCCAGGACCTGGTCGCGCGGCTCGGGGACAGTTCGCACCCGCCGGTCGTCGGGGCGGTCATTCGGATCGAGGGCCGGGACCTCTTCGTGCCCATTCGAAAGATCGGCGGCCTCAGCGAGGGACGCATGACGTTCGAGGGCAAGCGAGTGGACCTTCGTCGATTTGAACGTCGTCCCGGTGAGCTCTTGCTCGCCGAGGACCTCCTCGCGCGACACCTGATCAACTTGGTGCGCGGTCGCCTGATCACCGCCAACGAAATTGAGATCGCCCAGATCGACAACAAGTGGGAGGTCGTCGGCGTGGACCCGGGCAAGCGTCCGCTCCTGCGTCGGATCCTCGGCAAGAACGTGGGCGCGCGCGTCAAGTCCGAAGCCATCGTGGACTTCGCGTCGATCGAACCGTTCGTGGCGCACGTGCCGACGGCGCGCCTGCGCATTCCCTATCGCAAGCTCTCCAAACTGCACCCCGCGCAGATCGCCGACCTGGTCGAGCAGGCCAGTCACGAAGAGGGCGAGGAGATCATCGAGGCCGTCGCGGCCGACCGCGAACTCGAGGCCGACGTCTTTGAAGAACTCGACACGACGCACCAGCTCGAGTTCCTCGAGTCGCGCAGCGACGCCGACGCGGCGCGCTTGCTCGCGCACATGGAGCCCGACAACGCGGCCGACTTGATCAGCGAGATCGATCAGGACCGACGACTCCCGATTCTCGAGCGATTGCCCGACATCCAAAAGACGAAGGTCCGTCAATTGCTCTCTTACAGCGGGGACACCGCGGGCGGACTCATGAACCCCGACTTCGTGTCCGTGCCGGCCACGGCGACCGTCGCCGACGCCTTGCAAGCCATCCGCACCTCGCGGGTGCCGGCCGAAGCGTTGCACGCGGTCTTCGTGTTGGACGAGAACGGCCAACCGATCGGCGCGGCCTCGATCGCGCCGCTGGTGCGCGCCCAGGGACACGAGCTCGCGTTGAGCGTCTCGCGCACGCACCTGGCCCACGTCCACGCGCACTGGGACCTGCACCAGACCTCGCGCAAGATGAGCGACTTCAACTTGACGGTTTTGCCGGTACTCGACGAAGACCATTCGACGATGATCGGTGTCGTAACAGTGGATGACCTACTCGAGGAGATCCTGCCGCACGGCTGGCGTCGCGAGTTCGGTATGACGGCGGTCGAAGAGTGACGCGCCGTACCCCGTGGGGTCACGTTCAAAGGGGGCTCACTGAAACCCCCTAGTACCACCTTCATTCATTGCGTCCCGGCACGATCGCACACGAACTCTTCGGTAGGCCCTTAGCCCTCCTTCGAATCTCGTCGTGGGCGTGTCGCACCACTACGAGAAAAGAAAGGAGGAAGCGTGAGCGAAGCAACGAAGGATCAGATCAAGGGTGCCTTCGGCACCGTCAAGGAGTACGAACCGGGCACGCGGCGTGGCGCCCGCGCACGCTTCCTCACGCTGCTGGCCATCATCGGCCCGGGCCTCATCGTCATGGTGGGCGACAACGACGCCGGCGGTGTCTCGACCTACGCGCAGGCCGGTCAGAACTTTGGCTACACGCTCCTGTGGACCTTGCCGTTGCTGATCCCGGTGTTGATCGTGAACCAGGAGATGGTCGTTCGCCTCGGCGCGGTCACCGGTATTGGTCACGGCCGACTGATTCGAGAGCGCATCGGACGTCGTTGGGGCAACGTCTCGATCAGTTCGATCCTGCTACTTAACTTCTTAATCATCGTCACCGAGTTCATCGGAATCTCTCTTTCGATGGAGTACTTCGGCGTGTCGCCGTACATTTCGGTGCCTATCGCCGTGGTGGCCCTCTTCGGCGTCACCGCGACCGGATCGTTCCAGCGCTGGGAGCGCTTCATGATGCTCTTCGTCGCCGTCAATCTCGTGATGATCCCTCTGGTGATACGCGCTCACATTTCCTCGCACTCGCTCTTTCGCGATCTCGCGGTTCCGGGTATTCGCGGTGGCACGTCCTCGGCCGCCGTCTTGCTCATCATCTCAATCATCGGCACCACCGTCGCGCCGTGGCAGTTGTACTTCCAGCAGAGCAACATCGTCGACAAGAAGATCTCACCGCGCTGGTTGAACTACGAGCGCATCGACACGATCCTCGGTTCTTTCATCGTGGTGGTCACCGCGGCCTTGTTGATGGGCCTCACCGCGGCCGGCCTGTCACCGCACGGCGGCACGAACGGCTACGTCAACGCCCTCAGCGTCGCTCACAGTCTCACGAAGTTCGTAGGGCACGACACTGGCGACCTCTTCGCCATCGTCTTGTTGAACGCCTCGGTCATTGGCGCCGCCGCGGTCACGCTGGCGAGCAGTTACGCCGTGGGCGACCTCTCCAATCGCTTCAATCAGGGGTTGAACGTCCCACTGCGCGACGCCAAGGGCTTCTACAGCGTCTTCGGGGGACTGTTGGTCGTCGCCGGGATCGTGGTGTTGTTGCCCCACGCGCCACTCGGACTGATCACGTTGGCGGTGCAGGCGATGTGTGGATTGATGTTGCCGAGTACATCGATCTTTGTCTTACTGATGGCGAATGACCGTGAGGCACTCGGTCCGTGGGTCAACGCGCGCTGGCTGAACGCTGTCGCGGTGGTGATCATCGCCATACTCGTCGTGCTGTCGGTGACGATGATGGTCTCGACGCTGTTCACATCGGTCAACGTCGTGGGGATGCTGGAATGGACGGGGGTCATTGTGGGCGTGGGCGTCGCCATTGGTCTGCCCATTGGACTACGTCGACAAGGCGCACGCCCCGCCGACGACGTCGATCGCCTCGACTGGCGAATGCCTCGACTGGCATTGTTGGAGCGACCAAAGCGTTCACGGGCCCGCCGCTGGCTCTTGATGGCCATCGGAACCTATCTGGCCGTCGCGGGCACGTTGCTAGCCGTGCGCATCATTCAATTGGCAACCTCGTAGTCTCTCATGATGACGTTCGCCCCCGCTCTCGTCTGCGTGCACGCGCACCCCGACGACGAAGCGCTCTTCACCGCCGGCGTCACGTCGCACTACGCCGATCTCGGATACCGTGTCGTGCTGATCACCTGCACGAACGGCCAATTGGGACTCGACGACCACGCTCGACCGGGTTCGGACCCGCTCCACGACATTGAAGTTACGCGCGCCACTCGAGCCGCCGAATTGCAGCACGCGGCGGTAGTGGCCGGATTCTCCCGGGTCGTGACGCTGGGTTACGACGACTCGGGCATGACCGGCTGGCCCCAGAACGAGCGGCGTGAGGCGTTCATGAACGCCGACGTAGCGAGCGTGGCGCCCACGATTGCCGCCGTCTTGGATGAAGAGCACGCCTCGGTCGTGCTCACCTACGACGAGAACGGCTTCTACGGACACCCCGATCACATCATGGCCAACGTCGTCACGCGCGCCGCCCTGGAACTGGCCGCGAGTCCGAAGCGCCTCTACTACCCGGTCGCCCCGAAGGGCGTCCTGGAGGAGTTCGTGGCCGGGGCGACAGCCCAGGGCGTGTTCCTCCCGGCGTGGATCCTCAACGCCGCGCACACCGTGTCCGATGACATGGTCGCTTCGACCATGGACGTTCGCGCCTTCGCCAAGCGCAAACACCAGGCGATTGCCACGCACGCCTCGCAGGTGGACAACGCCGACCTGGTCACGATGGACGAGGAGCTCTTTACGCTGCTCTTTGGCATCGAGTACTACCAACGGGCGTGGAGCCGCGATGTGACAACCGGCGACGAAACTGATCTCTTTGGAGGACTATAAATGGAACAGCTGACATTTCTTGCGGTGCACGCGCACCCGGACGACGAGGCCAGCTCCTCGGGCGGTCTCTACCGTCTGCTCGCCGACCAACGCGTGCGCACGGTGCTCGTCACGTGCACTAATGGTGAGTGCGGCGACGGTCCCGACGGCGCCAAGCCCGACGCCAGTCACCACGACGGGGATGAGGTCGCAGCGATCCGCGCGCTCGAACTCGACAACGCGGTGAAGATCCTCGGCATCAGCCGACTGATTCGTCTCGGCTATCGGGACTCGGGCATGAAGGGTTGGCCGCAGAACGACGACCCTGAGTCGTTCTGGGCGACGCCGGTCGAAGTCGCCGCGGCGAAACTGGCCGGCATCTTGATGGAAGAGCGACCGCAGGTCATCATGACTTACAACGAACACGGTTTCTACGGTCATCCCGATCACATCCAGGCACACCGCATCACGCTCGCCGCGCTCGAGATGATCGACTATGAACCGACGTTGTACTTCAACGCGATCCCCGCTTCGGTCTTCGTGCACTGGCGCGCACGTTGGGAGCAAGAAGACCGCGAGCGCGCCGAAGCCGACGCCGCCAAGGGCATCGTGCGCGAACCAGAATTGCCCGACCCCGACGAAGAGGCGTTCGAGATGGGCACACCCGATGATCAGATCTCGGCGACGATCGACATCGGCGAGGTGACCGGAGCGAAGTTCGACGCCCTCGAGGCCCACGTCTCTCAGATCGCCGACTCCTTCTGGATGAAGATGGGTCGCGAGCGTTTCATGGAGACCATGCGTACCGAATGGTTCGTTCGGGTAACCAACCCGAAGGACCTCGACGGCAACGTCGACGACATATTCGCCGGTTACCGGTAGCGACTAACTCGCTGCAGTATTTCGGCTACGCGAGGGACGCCAACTCTTCATCGGTGAAGGCACGAAGGACGCAGAACTCGTTGCCCTCGGGGTCGGCGAGGACGACCCACGTGCATTCGGAGGATTGACCGACGTCCACGCGCCCGGCACCGAGTTCGATGAGTCGTTGGACTTCAGCGGACTGATCGCTCGGTCGAAGGTCGAGGTGCAATCGGTTCTTAGAGACGCGGTCCTCGGGGACCGGCAGAAAGATGACGTCAGGCACGGTTCCTTCCTCGCGCGAACCGGCCGGAGGTTCGAGCACCACCTCTTCGGGTTCCACCGACGTGAGGCGCCATCCGAGTGCTTCAGCCCAGAAGGCGGCCAGTCGAGTCGGGTCGAGGCAATCGATACTGATGTTTTGAATTCGAAGGGACACGTCGTTACATTACGGCGGTTCGTCGGGGGAATGTCAGTCGCGTCGTAACGCTGACAGGAGCGTCGCTTCGACTCTCTCGTGCATTCCACCGAAGTCCACACTGAATCGTCGACCGGCTTGTTGCTGCAGAAATCCGCCCCATCCCGGGAGGTATTTCAGTAAGCCCTCGACGTCCCACCAGCGCTCGACGGTAGTTCCCGAGATTGATTCATAGAGATCGAGGAACTTTTCT
This sequence comes from Acidimicrobiaceae bacterium, assembly GCA_003170315.1. Lineage (GTDB taxonomy): Bacteria > Actinomycetota > Acidimicrobiia > Acidimicrobiales > RAAP-2 > RAAP-2. The sequence goes on along the minus strand of PNAH01000004.1, from coordinate 69,017 downwards.
GCCAGTTCACTTGAATAGAGCACGCTGAAGTTCAATCGAATGTGCGCGACGTCGATTCCGGGAGAACCTGACGATCCCCAGACCCAATCGACGACGCTGGTGAGTTGACCCCGTCGCCACAACAGATTGAACTGCTGATAGTCGTGGTGAATGAAACGCGGTGTGGAGACGGGGGGACTCGTCTCGATCACCGAGAACGCTGCTCGCCAAAGATCCGGTCGCGCCGACCACTCCGGCACAGTGAGACGTGTCCGGTCGAGCCACGACTCGGCCACCGGTGCGTCAATCTCCGTGTCGTGAATGCGAACCAACATCGACGCGATTTGGTGTAACCAGTCCTCGGGATTTCTGGGCGTCAGTTCGACGTGACCGTCGAGGTACGACATGAGCAGCGCGGAATCGTCACACTCGTCGCCGTTGGTATCGATGGCGACCAACCGTGGCGAAGGGATGTCCGTTCGCTCCAACGATTCCAGGATGCGCGCTTCACCTAGTACGCGCTCGGGACCATCGTGAGCCGGATCATGGACCCAACGACGCAGCACGCAACGATGGGGATGGCCTTTGGCATCGACGACTGAGACACCGTGCATGGCCGACGTGATGCCTCCAGTCAATCGCCGAACGGACGTCACGGTCGCGCCTGGGGCGATCGATCGCGCGACCCAATTCAGAGCCCGTTCGGAAGGTGGCTCAATGGCTGGTTGTAGATCCACCTACTTCACCCGTAACAAGAAGACGATGGTGATGACGACGACCGCGACAACGACGTAGTAGCGCCGTCGCATCTGATTCGACATCTCGGAGAAGAACTCTTTCGTCCCGAACATCGCGCGCGGGGTGCCATTGTGCCCGAAACCCGGGAGTCGCTGGATGGTTACATCGCTGCGCTCGGCTTCGCGCCGAGACTCTTCTAGGTCCGCGAGCCGCCGCTGACGCTGTTCGGTGGTCTCAAGGGACGCGCCGCAGCGCGCGCAGCGAATGTTCTTGGCGTCCTGGTCTTCCCCACACTGCGCGCACACGATGATGTCACTACCGGCCATGGCGACAACCTTTTGCGCAGGGTGACAGCGACGTCACGGATTCACGGTACAACGTGAAGTCGGAGAGCCCTAGTAGCGATAGGAGTCCGGCTTGAAGGGACCCTCGACCGGCACGCCGATGTAATCGGCCTGTTTCTTCGAGAGTGTCGTGAGCTTCACACCGAGCGCGTCGAGGTGCAGTCGGGCCACCTTCTCGTCGAGGTGCTTGGGCAACACGTAGACCTTCTTCTCGTAGTTCTCGTTGTTCACGTACAGCTCGATCTGGGCCATCGTCTGGTTGGTGAAGGAGTTGCTCATCACGAAGCTCGGGTGTCCGGTCGCGTTGCCGAGGTTCAATAGGCGTCCCTCGGACAACAAGATAATGGCGCGACCGTTGGGCAGGATCCACTTGTCAACCTGGGGCTTGATGTTCTCTCGACGCACGCCGCGGAGATTCGTCAATCCCGCAATGTCGATCTCGTTGTCGAAGTGACCGATGTTGCCGAGGATCGCCTGATGCTTCATCATGAGCATGTGGTCGACCGACACAATGTCGCGGTTGCCGGTCGCCGTGATGATGATGTCGGCGTAGGGGAGGGCCTCTTCAAGCGTCGTCACCTGGAAGCCGTCCATCGCCGCTTGCAGCGCACAGATCGGATCGACTTCGGTGATGATGACGCGCGCGCCTTGGCCGCGTAGCGATTCGGCCGAACCTTTGCCGACGTCGCCGTAGCCGCAGACGACGGCGACCTTGCCGCCGATCAGCGTGTCGGTGGCGCGGTTGATGCCGTCGATGAGTGAGTGGCGACAGCCGTACTTGTTGTCGAACTTCGATTTCGTGACGGCGTCGTTCACGTTGATCGCGGGGAACAACAACGTGCCGTCGCGCTCCATCTCATAAAGGCGGTGCACGCCGGTGGTGGTCTCCTCCGAGACCCCGATGAGTCCTTCGGACATCGGTCCGAACAGCTTCTCGCCACTCGACACGATCCGGTCGAGCAACGCCAAGATCACGCGGTACTCCTCGGAGTCCGCGCTCTCGGGGGCCGGCACGAACCCGGCGCGCTCGAATTCCAGGCCCTTGTGTACGAGCAGTGTGGCGTCGCCGCCGTCGTCGAGGATCATCGTGGGACCGGCGTGTCCGGGCCAACGCAACATCTGCTCGGTGCACCACCAGTACTCTTCGAGCGACTCGCCCTTCCAGGCGAAGACCGGCACGCCCTTCGGGTCCTCGATCGTACCGTGCGGTCCGACGACCGCGGCCGCGGCCGCGTGGTCCTGAGTGGAAAATATGTTGCAGCTGACCCAGCGAACGTTGGCGCCCAGGGCCACGAGGGTTTCGATAAGCACCGCGGTCTGGATTGTCATGTGAAGCGATCCCGCGATGCGCGATCCCGATAAGGGCTTGGACGCACCGAACTCGGTACGCATGGCCATGAGGCCGGGCATTTCGTGTTCGGCGAGCGTGATCTCGGCGCGACCGAAATCCGACAGTGCGAGGTCAGCAACTTTGAAGTTAAAGGTGTCAGAGGTCATGGTTCTCCTAGGAGTTAGCGATTTCCAGGCGCCGACCTCTGTCGTTCACGCCTGGCAATATCGTATCGCGTCAGACGCCGACGCGAAACTCCACGACGTCGCCGTCTCGCATGACGTACTCCTTGCCCTCGACGCGCGCCTTCCCGGCGGCTTTCACCTGCGCCATCGAACCGAGCGCCATGAGGTCATCGAAGGAGACGACTTCGGCCTTGATGAAGTGCTTCTGGAAGTCGGTGTGAATCTCGCCGGCGGCCTCGGGCGCGGTGGCTCCCTGGTGGATCGTCCAGGCCCGGCTCTCTTTCGGTCCGGCGGTGAGGAAGGTCTGCAGTCCCAACGTCGCGAACCCGACGCGTGATAACAGCGCCAGGCCCGATTCCTCTTGTCCGTAGGATTGGAGGAGCTCGAGCGCCTCGTCCTCGTCGAGGTCGGACAGTTCGGCCTCGACTTTGGCACAGAGGATGACCGAGGGCGACGGTGCCACCGACGCCGCGAGCGCCGCACGTCGCGATTCATCACCCAGCGTCTCTTCGTCGACGTTGAAGACGTAGATGAACGGCTTGTCGGTCAGAAGATGCAGGTCGGCGAGCACGTCGCGGTCGAGGTCCTTCATATTGGAGATCACCAGACCCTGATCGAGCGCGGATTGCGCTTTTTTGACCTGCGTCAGGCGGGACTGCGCGTCGCCGCCACCGCGCTTGGCTTCGCGTTCCAAGCGAGTGATGACCTTCTCAACCGTTTGTAGGTCAGCGAGAATCAGCTCCGTTTCGATGGTGGCGACGTCACTCGCCGGGTCGATGCGACCGTCCACGTGAATGACGTCGTCGTCGACGAAGACTCGCACGACCTCACAGATCGCGTCGCACTCTCGGATTGCGGCGAGGAACTGGTTACCGAGTCCCTCACCTTCGGACGCGCCCTTCACGATCCCGGCGATATCGACGAAGGTCACCGTCGCCGACAGGATCTTCTCCGACGTGAACATCGCCGCGAGCCGCTGCAATCGAGGATCGGGCACCGATACGACGCCAACGTTGGGCTCGATCGTGGCGAAGGGATAGTTCGCGGCCAATACGTGGTTGTGGGTGAGAGCGTTGAAGACCGTTGATTTGCCGACATTCGGAAGTCCGACGATGCCGATCGAGAGTGCCATGGACATTCAACGCTAGTCGGGTGACGTTTGGCAATCTCTTTGAGGAACCCGCCGTCGGGCTTGAGCGGACGATCGGCTCGCCGGACATTCTGCTCGTCGTGCGTCACGTGGAAATCGGTCGCTCGCTGCCTTGACGCGCCCGATCGAGCGTGGAGTTTCGAAATGCTTTTATCCGGGCCTCGACTGAGAGATCACTGGACAGCCGGTCAACAACGAGTCAATGGTTGACGGCAAGTTTCCTTGAGCCGAACGTGACAATATCCTTTGCGCTGCTCTCGGCCGTCCTCTACTCTCAAGCCATGGAAACGACGAACGTGGTTGAAGGCTTCGCGCCATTCGAAGAGTGGCAGACGTGGTACCGAGTCACCGGTGATCTGCAGTCAGGTCCGACGCCACTGGTCGTCGCTCACGGGGGACCGGGCTGCTCGCACGATTACGTACTCGCCCTGGCGAAACTCGCCGAGCGCGGTCGCCCCGTCGTGCACTACGACCAGTTGGGCGGCGGGCGATCGACACATATGCCCGAAAGGGGTGGCGACTTCTGGACCGTCGACCTCTTCTTGCGCGAGCTGGAGAATCTGCTCGTCCACCTGGGCATCGACGATCGCTACTTCTTGCTCGGACAGTCCTGGGGCGGAATGCTCGGGGCCGAGCACGGCATCCGCCAGCCCGCGGGCTTGAAGGCGCTCGTCATCAGTAACTCACCGGCCTCGATGGCGCTCTGGGCGAGTGAAGCGAAGGTCCTGCGAGGCCAGCTCGAGCCCGACGTGGAAGCGGCCCTCGATCGCCACGAAGCGGCCGGCACGACCGACGCCCCGGAGTACCTGGCGGCCCAGAAGGTGTACTACGACCTTCACGTCTGTCGGGTGGTGCCGAATCCACCGGAGGTGGTGCGGACCTTTGAGATGTTGACGGAGGACCCGACGGTCTACAACGTCATGAACGGACCCAACGAATTCTTTTGCATCGGGACGTTGCGTGACTGGAGCGTGGTCGAGGATGTACACAAAATCACCGCGCCGACGCTGCTCGCCTCGGGCCGCTTCGACGAGGCCACGCCCGCCACGGTCCAGCCGTTCTTCGACAATATTCCCGACGTTCGCTGGGAGATCTTCGAAAACTCCAGCCACATGCCCTTCGTCGAAGAGCCCGAGCACTATCTCGAGGTCGTGGGGAGTTTCCTGGCGAACCACGACCGGTGAACTTGTAGTAAAGAGGTATCAATCAACTGAGCAGCGTCGAATAGGGGAGCCTCGACGCCTGCTGGCTGAGCGACGAACAGCGCCTCGCCATTCGTTCGACGGCGACCGTGCGAGGAGAGTCGTGAGCGACGACGTACTCCTAAGGGCCACCGATGTCGTCAAGAACTACGCGTCGAGACGTCGGGTCAAGGGACTTCGCACGCTGAACACCGCGGTGAACGGCGTCTCGCTCGAGGTGAAGCGCGGCGAGACGCTCGGCATCGTCGGCGAATCAGGGTGCGGGAAATCGACGTTGGCTCGTTGTCTGGTGCAACTGCTACCCGTCACCTCGGGCAGCATCCAGTTCAACGGAGTGGAGCTGACGACGCTGTCGCGTCGCCAACTGCGACCGCACCGCCGTCAGATGCAACTCGTTTTCCAGGACCCGTACGCGTCGCTGAACCCTCGCCGAACGGTGGGGGACATCGTGGCCGATCCGATGCGGATCAACAAGATCGGTAGCGACGCCGAGATCAATTTGCGCGTGCGCGGTCTCTTCGAGACGGTCGGACTTGACCCCTCTGCGCTGCGGCGCTATCCCCACGAGTTCTCGGGCGGACAACGCCAGCGCATCGGTATCGCGCGATCGCTCTCGCTGAACCCGTCGCTGGTCGTTGCCGACGAGCCGGTCTCGGCGCTGGACGTCTCGGTCCAGGCCCAGGTGTTGAACCTCATGACCGACCTACAGGACGAGTTCAAACTGACCTATCTCTTCATCGCCCACGACCTCGGCGTCGTCCGCCACGTGTCGGACCGCGTCGGCGTCATGTACCTCGGCGAGATCGTGGAACTGGGCGACGCCGAAGCGCTGTACGAAAGACCCCTGCACCCCTACACCGAAGCGTTGTTATCGGTGGTGCCCGAACTGAACGACACCGACGCTCCCCGTCGTGAGCGGATCATCATCAGCGGCGACGTGCCCGATCCGTCAGATCGACCGACGGGCTGTTCGTTCCACCCGCGCTGCCCGGCGGCGACCGAAATCTGCACGACCGACAAGCCGGCGTTCGTCGAGCTGCGTCCCGGTCGATTCGTGGCCTGTCATCATCCCCGCAACGTCGACGCCGTGGCGCCGACGACCTGAAGTCCCAAGCCGTGAACTACCCAACCATCGAATGGCGCTCCGGTTCGCAGTCCCGAACGCCGTTCGAATCGTTCTTCCGTCCCGTACAAAGAGTGCAAGACTCTCGTGAATGGCCTTCTCCCTTCTCGTCGCGTGGGCGGGTCACGGGCGAAGGTCAATGACGAATGAATAACCGCGACGTGAGTAACGTCAGTTTCGAGCAGTTTTTTTGGAACTCATCGGACTTGATGTCGGTGGTCGATATCGCCGGCAATTTCGTGCTGGTCAACGAGGCGTTTCGTCACATTCTTGGTTGGGAGCCGAAGGAGTTGATCGGACTGTCCTACCGGGGCCTCATCCATCCCGACGACTTTGAGCGCGTGACGACCGCCTTTGACCCCGTCGACGGGGTCACGCCGAGCGTCATTGAACTGGATCTCCGCGAGCTCTGTCGTGACGCCACCTATCGATGGATTAAGTGGACGATCCGCAAGGACGCCAATGTGTACTACGCGGTCGGTAGCGACATCACCCAAAGCCGTGAGACACTGAACGCCCTGGCCAAAAGCCTGGAGAAGTCGCGGGCCATTTTTGACGCCGCCGTCGATTCGATCATCGTGATCGACGAGAACCTACGGGTCGTCGAAGCGAGCCCCTCTAACGATTCGACCTTCGCCTTCACTCGCGAAGAGACCGAAGGTCGCATGGCCCTCGATTTCGTTCACCCGGAAGACCAAGGCATGATCCTCGAAGCGCTCGAACGCGGCTTCGCCAACGACGAAATAATGAACGTGCGATTCCGCGGCCTGCATAGCGACGGGCGTTGGGTGATGATCGAGTCGCGGGGCCGGGCTCTTCGAGACGGCCATGGCAAGCCGACGGGCGCCGTCATCATCTCTCGCGACATCTCTGAATCAGTGGAAGCGGAGCAGGCGTTGCAGCTGGCGAAGACTGAGGCCGTACAGGCGAACGTTGCCAAGAGCGATTTCCTGTCGCGCATGAGCCACGAACTGCGCACACCGTTGAACTCGGTACTCGGTTTCGCCCAGATCCTCCAAATGGAGATGGAGTCGCCTTCGGAACTCGAGATGATCGGCTACATCGTCAAATCGGGTGGCTATTTGCTGGAGTTGATCAATGAAGTGCTCGACATCTCGCGGGTGGAATCGGGCGCTATCGGCGTTTCGCTCGAATTGGTGGCGCTCGACGCGCTGGTGGCCGAGTGTCTGGCAATGGTGTCGAGTGACGCCGCGCTCGCCGGCATTGCGATTATCGACGAGTGCGGGGCTATGGGCATGGTTCGTGGCGACCGGGAGCATTTGACCCAAGTCCTGGTGAATCTGCTCTCGAACGCCATCAAGTACAACCACCCCGGAGGGACGGTCACTCTCACCTGCGATGATCACGCCGGCCGCGTGCGACTTCGCGTCACCGATACCGGAGCGGGGGTCGCACCCGAACTGCACGAACGGCTCTTCGCCCCCTTTGATCGTCTCGACGCCGAAGCGAGAGGCATCGAGGGCACGGGTCTGGGACTGGCACTCTCGAAGGGATTGATGGAGGCCATCGGCGGCTCGCTCGGCGTGGAGAGTGAACCGGGCGTGGGTTCCACCTTTTGGCTTGAGCTGCCCCTGGCGACGACTTCGACGAAATTCATTGACGTCGAATCGGAGGCTACGACGACGCCGGGTTCGAACGCGCCGCGATCGGCGACCGTGTTGTACGTCGAGGACAACGTCGGCAACGTGCGCCTGTTGGAGCGTCTCATGGTCCATCGACCCAACGTTCGGTTGATCACGTCCTTGCAGGGAGGCCTGGGATTCGAATTGGCGCAGCAACACCATCCCGATTTGATATTGCTCGACGTGCACATGCCTGATCTCTCGGGCTACGAAGTGTTGCAACGGCTACGGGCCGATCCGCGAACAGCGTCGATACCGGTAGTCATGCTCTCGGCCGACGCCTCCCACGAGCAGATTCACCGATTCCGAGACGCCGGGGCGCGGGACTATTTGACGAAACCCCTCGACCTCCAGAACTTCCTCTCTCAACTCGACGCCTACTTGCGCGAGCACGAGACCTAGTCCGGCGGTGCGCTTCTCGAAGATCGAGGACTGGGCGATGGATCACGAGCGACGGGAAAGCCCGAGGTCATCGCAGCGGTGCCGTCGTAACCAATGATGAGGGCTTCGTAGTCATCGAGTGCCTCAATGAGGGGGAGCGCCTGCGCGCCGGCGACGGCCAGTGCCGTCGCCAAGGCGTCGGCGAGGCCGAGGTCCGCACCCGTCACGGTCGCCGACGCCGCTCGCGACGCGGGTCGCCCCGTATGTGGGTCAATCAGGTGCCCGCCGCGTTCGTACACGCCTGACGTGGCCACTGCGCCCGGACTGTTCACGATGCACGCGAGCGTTTGTGTCGCCGCCGGATCGACGATGCCGATTCGAAACGCGGCTCCGGGTTGCGGACAGCCGAAACTCACGGTGTCGCCCGCGGCGTTGACCAGTGCGCCGCAAATCCCGCTTCGGCGAAGCACCTCGAGTGAGCGTTGAGCGGCCCAGCCCTTCACGTACCCGGTCGGGTCCACGCCGCCCGGCAGGGACCAAGGGTCGAACCATCCGTCGGAGATGGTCCGCGCTTCTCGGCAACGTTCCAAAACCTCTGGGACTAACGAAGGGCACTCGCCGAGCGTGATCTCGCCTCGCCGGAGCCGAGAGATCGGACTGTCGGTCTTGTACAAGCTGAATACGTCATCGGCGTCATGCAGTACCTCAATCGCTTCGCCGAGGAATGCCTGAAGGTCATTGGGCCCCGCGTCACTGTCGTAGAGGTCGAACGTGACGACGGTGCCCATGACTTTCTCGTCATGGTGAAGGATCCGGCGCGAAGCGAGACCGGTGGTGGTCTCTCGACTCATAGTCCCAACTTCGAGAGCGCCGACTGGAGGGATTGTTCGAATCCGGCGGTGGTATAGCTCGCTCCGGAGACGCCCTGAATGTTGGCGCTTTGAGCGCTCAAGGCCTGCTGTTCCAGTAGGGGGAGGGACGCTTGGTCGATGTAGGCCGACCGAGGGTTGCCGCCGTCATCGATCGAGGCGATGGAGATGTTCGTGAGTTTGGTTCCCGACACTGAGACTTTGACCGAGAGGATGCCGTAGCTGTAGTTGGAGGCCGTGCCGGTGGCGCTGCGAGCGGCCGACGGCACGGCGGTCGTGGTCGTGGTGGGTACGCCGGCCGTCGTGGGCGGAGGCGTCGAGCCACCGGCACGTGGCGCGGTGGTCGTGGTCGTGGCGGGCGCCGTCGAACCGGGCGGCGTCGTGGCGGCCGGCAACGCACCGAGTGAGAGCTTGACGGCGGAGGAATTAAAGCTGAGCAGCCCCGCGAGGCCCATGACGGTTCCCGCGATGACCATCGGTGCCGGTTTCATAGTCTCCTCTTCGGTTTTCGGGTCATAGTTCTTACTCCTCAGTCCTAGAAGGCGAACGCCTCTTGATGAATTCGCTCGCGACGAGCGCCGAGTCGCAAGAGATTCTCGGTGACGCCCGCACTGAAGGCCGGGGGACCACAGACGTAGACGTCGGTGTTATTCATTTTCCCCAGGAGCTTGCGGAGCATCTGGCCGTCGAGACGGACTTTCTTGCGCGGACCCACGACCTCGTGGAGTTGGCCGCCGCGTTCGCTCACCAGCTGCGTCATCTCCTCGCGATGCACGAGGTCCTCGACGCTCGAGGCCCGAAGTATCACCGTGACCTTGGTGGTTGGTGGCAGGTCTTCCAGAAGGGCCCGGATGGGAGCGATCCCTACGCCCGCACCGATGAGCACGACCCGGTCGCCGCGACGGGCGTGTCGGGTGAAGATGCCGTAGGGACCTTCGACGAAGACGCGCGTGCCGGGCTTGAGGCGCGTCGCGGCCAGGCTCTGCATGCCGAGTTGTTTGATCGTCACTCGCATGAAGGGAGGTCGGGGCATCGCCGACAAGGAATACGGGTGCGAGTGCCACCAGAGGCCCCGGGCCATGAAACGCCACTGGAAGAACTGCCCTCCCGAGACTTCGAGCCGGGAAAGATTGCGACCCTTGACGATGATCGAATACACCCCGGGGGCCTCTTCTCGAACGCTCGAGATGCGCAGTTGGTGGCGAAGGTTTCGCGCGAGGGGACGCACGATCCGTAGGCCCAGTACGGCCGCGAGTGCCCCGGCCGAGACCGCGATCCAAAAGTCAGTCGCCAGGGGGTGTCCAATGAACATCACGCCGGTCTTGATTTCGTGAGCGAACGCCAGGACGAGGGCGAGGTAGAGGTAGAGGTGCACCGCCCACCACGTCTGATACTTCATGGTGCGACGCACGGCCGGTATCGAGCTCACGCCGGCCACGATGAGAAGTGCGAAGGCGACGGTCGCCGCGAGCACGTCGGGGTAGTGAACGATGAACGTCCAAAACTCGCTCACGACACTCACGTGCGACGCCTCGGCGTAACCCAGGGTGATGAAGACGACGTGCAGGGCGATGAGGGCGATCGGCCATCCCCCCACGGTGCGGTGCCAGTGCACGAGACGAACTTGACCCACGGTCTCTTCGAGCCACGGCAGCCGAGTTACGAGGAGGACCATGATCACCAGCGCGTACGTGCCGGTCAGTCCCGTGATCCGTCCGGCCAGAGTGAACCATCCTCCGGCCGATTCGTACGACGCGAGTGACTGGCCCAAGAACGAGAGGCCGAAGGAGAGAACTAGGCCGACGCCGGCGATCATCGCGAGCCTGTTGGCGATTTGGGGCCGCGGCGGTCGCTGCGCACGACGGGGAGCACGTTGCGGACGGCGACCCGTTTCGAAGGTCGCATTCTCTGGCTTCGGTCGCGTGGTGACTTCGCTCATGGTGGGACGATACGGGGTCACCATAAGGGGCACCGTAAGAGGCACGTAGGAGTTTGTTCAGAATGCAACGGCTTACGTCGAGTGTTGTGAAAGGGAATCATTGTTCGTAACATCGCCTACGACGTGCCGTTCTTGGGCTTGATGGCGGACATCGTGATGAAGTCGCGCGCCCACCACGACTCGAAGTATCGCGCGGGTGTACCGGTCATCGCCGACAGCAGCTCCGTGCCGTTCAACGCCGCCGCGACGCCGTGAGGCGTCGACGGCTTATAACTAGAGAAGTTGACCCAATCAGTGTTGATGTCGAGTTCCATTGCGCGCACCGCACCGGCGCGAACGAGAAGATTGGCGAGATCCGTAATGTTGAGCCCCGGCCCGCCCACGTAGATGAGCGCGCCGTTGGCCGTGATCCCCAATCCCGAACGCCAGACGTAGACGGCGTTACCCAAGGTGAAGCCCCATTTCCTCGTATCGCTCGCCTCGAGCCCCGGCACCGGACGACCATCGCTAACGAGCAGGTCGAGGTTCTGGCGAACCGACGCGATGGAGTGGTTGAGCGTGACGCTGTTACCCCACGCCACGATGTTGCTCGAGCCATTGCGATACACGACGAAGGACGCCGCGCCCTTGCGAAGGGGTACTTCAGTCCTCCCGGCCGTGTAGTAGCCACCGTTCGCGTTCGACATCAGGAACCCCGCGTTGAAGGCCGCTACGAGGGTTCGCGCCGCCGAGGTCTTGATCGGAGCCGTCTGGGGAAAGGGGCCGCCGCCGGGTATCGAGCTGCCCGAGTAGAGCGACGCGTGTAGGAGTTTCGTGTCGATCCACGCGACGCCGGCCACGTAACTCGTGTGCACGCTGTCGGGGCGAAGTGTGGTTTCGTAAATCGCCGGAATGCCATCGACGCGGCGACCGACGGGACGCCAAGCGCCTTCACCGGGAAGTACCGGCGACGCGAAGGGAACCATGGGCTTGGGCGTGGGCAGGTACTGCACCGACGTCGAGATGGTCTGCGAGTTCGATGGGGGATTTTGGATCGAACCGGCTGGCACCGTGCCGCCGATCGGAGGCGGGTGGTGTTTGTACCACTCGTTCTCGGCCCAATTGACGACGCTGGCACCGCCATGGCTGCGGGCCCACTCAGCGAATCGCGAACTGAAGGAGCTGCCCAGCGCGGGATTCAAAAGGGCGCCGCCGAGGGAGAACGCCAACCACGTGAAGACCACGGCGAAGGCGAGCCCAATGACCGCAACATCGCGTCGGTGTCGCCGGAAGAATTGGCGCCGGCTTCGCTTTAAGGCGTGGCGAGGGCCGCGCGCTTGTTGGATCGGCGGCCTGTGCCGATTGACAGTTGATTCAACCATGGATAATCACCGGGTTCCCAACCAATGGCCCACGGACGGAATTGTCGCGAAGGCGAGCAGCACACCGCTCGCCAGGCTCGTGGTTATCACGAGGCGGCGCGAGCGCGAACCGGCGACGNNCGAACCACACGACGAAACTCGCCTTGTGCAACAACGACATGTCGCCGCGCCAGGCCGTCGGTCCCAGTAAGAGCACGATCCCCGACGCGAAGAGAATGATCGTCGTGATCGCGACGAACGGTCCGAGCAATCGAAGCACCACCGTCGGCGGACCTTTTTCTCGGTACTCGCGCGAGCCGGTGTAGTACTTGGCGAAACGCCAGAAGGTACTGGCCAGTTTCACGAGTACCGGTGGTACCAACAGCATTCCGATGAAGACGTGCAATGTGAGCATCGACCCGACTCGCACTACGGTGACGCCCTCGATGGCGAGCAGCACCAAGAGGACGAGTGCGGTGGAACTGGTGAGTCGCGCGTTCGCATAGGTCCCTAAATGGCGCGCGCGTTGTACCCCTCGCGCGCGCGATGGGCTCGGACGACGCTCGAAGACCGTCTGGCCATCCATCGTCATCGTGCCGCCCATTTCTCGAGCGACAGCGAAGCACCGCTCCCGGCGACTTTTGCGATGGAGTTTTTGAACGCGCGGCGGCTGGAGCCAGTGCTCGTCATGCATTCAATGCTAAAGAGCGAACCTTACGGCCTCATTAAGGGCTTTCGACTCTTCAGCAATTCTTACATTCGCTCGTGAGCGCCGTCGAACCCAGTATCTGCTTCAATCCTTCGAAATGGGGCGTCAGCACCCGCTCACGCGTCATTACCGTCGTCGGTGAAGCGTTCACTGCTCGACTTGGCGGCGGCGAGGCGCCAAGTGATTTCGAACTTTGCGCCGCCAATTGACGCCGTACTGATCGTGCAGTGCGCCTGCGTCGCGCGAATGATCGAATCGGCGATCGCGAGCCCGAGACCAGTCCCGCCCGCCGGCGTAGACGAGCGATGAAATCGGTCGAAGATGAGGTCGCGTTCTTGAGGGTCGATTCCCGGCCCGCTGTCGTCGACTTCGAGGGTGACCGTGTTGACCTGGGTAGCAACGATCACCTCCACCCGACCTCCCGGGCCGGAGAACTTGCACGCGTTGTCGATGAGGACGCCGACTAAGCGGTCGAGGGAGTCGCGCGGCGCCCGTACGATTGCTTCTTCATCACCGAACTTTCTGAAGGTGAGACGAAGCTGCGAAGTCTCGGCCACGATCTGGAATCGCTGCGTGCACGCCAAGGCAATGGCTTCAAGGTCAGCGGTCTCTTCAATCTGTTGCGTGCGCTCTTCGTCAAAACGGGCGAGCCACAATAGGTCGTCGACGATACGTTGCAATCGAAGGCCTTCCCCGCCAATGCGTTCGAGCGCCGACCGGTACGACGACGCGTCTCTATCTTTGCTGAGCGCGATCGATACTTCGGCTTCGATGACGCTGAGCGGCGTCCTCAATTCGTGCGAGGCGTCAGCGGTGAACTCTCTCTGACGACGTTGCGCGCGAGCTATGGGCGTCAGGGCGCGGATGCCCACGACGAACGAGGCGCCATACATCAAGACGAGCAACCCGGCGGCGAAGATCAGTTCGGCGTTGATCAGCGAATCTCGAACCCGCTCGACGTCGGCCAGGCTTTCTCCCGCCACCAACCAACCCGCCCCAAACGACTCCGCGCGCACGCCGAACGTAGAGCCATCGATGTGTAACGAGCCGTCGCCCCCGACCCACTTCTTCGAGGGAAGTCGCGGTGCGCCGACCGTTAACGAGGTGGCGGCGCCCCCTGACGCAACTTTCCACACGAAGATTGGCGCGTCATCGTTGTCGAGCACTCCGGTCTTCTCCTTGGCCGCCCCGTCAATTGACGCTTCTCGTTGGCCGCCGTCCTTCACCGCGAGGGCCAATCGTTGGCTGAGTCGAACGTCGACCTGGGACGTCAAGTGGCTGGTCAAGGAGAAGTTGAATATGAAAGCGACCAGCACGTAGACGCCCATGCCAATCGCGGTGGCCACCACCGCGACCTTGGCCGCTCGTACGCGTTCGGATCGCTCGGTCTTCACGACGCGACCACTCGATAGCCGAACCCCCGGATGGTCTCGATCTTCGCCTCGCACCCGGCGATCTTGGAGCGGATCCGAGCGACGTGCACCTCGATGGTGTTGGAACTCACGACGTCGGCTTGATCGCTCCACACCTGATTGGCAATGGTGCGCCGAGAGACGGCGGCCGGACTCCTACGCAGCAGTAGTTCGATGAGGAGGCGCTCGGTCGACGTGAGATCAACGTCCTTCCCACTGGCGCGTAATTCGCGAGTCGCCGCATCGAACGAAAGATCTCCGCAACGGATCTCCTCGTTGAATCTCAGTGCCGGTCGTCGCTGCAGGGCCTGGAGTCGAGCGACGAGCTCGCCGAAATCGAAAGGTTTCACCAGGTAGTCGTCCGCGCCGGTGTTGAGCCCCTCGACGCGATCGAGCGGCGCGTCACGGGCGGTCAAGATGAGGATCGGCGTCGCGACGCCCAGCTTTCGAACCAACGCCAAGGTCTCGATGCCACTGCGCTTGGGCATTCGCCAGTCCAAGATCGCTACTTCGTACTCGTTGTCCTTGAGCATCGTGGTCGCCGCTTCACCGTCAGCCACCGCGTCGACCACGTAGCCGGCCTCTCGAAGTCCACGCTGGAGGACCTCTCGGAGCGTGCGGTCATCTTCCGCGACGAGAATTCTCACTTCGTGCCACCGTCGTTGCGTGCCCTCGGACGCAGCACCAAGTCCACTAACGGCCCATCGAATCGGTCACCGCGCGCCACAGCGGAGACGGCAAGTGTCGTAACACGAAAAAGACGTAGCGCAAGATCGGGGGACTCCAGATGATCGGACTTCGATCGGCCAGTCCCCTCATGACGTCGTTGGCCACGTCGTCGACACCGGTGGCGAACGGCGGTTCCTTCTCCCCGATCGTCATCCGCGAGCGAACATGGCCCGGTCGCACGATGTGCATCGAGACGCCGGTGCCCTCGAGGGAATCGGCGAGTCCGACGCAGAGACGGTCGAGGCCGGCTTTGGCGCCGCCGTAGAGATACTTGGCGCGCCGTACCCGAACGCCAGCGACCGACGAGATGACCAGGATTCGCCCGCTGCCCTGGGCCACTAAGAGACTGCGCACTCGCGCGAGTGCGGCGACGGGCCACGTGAAGTTCACTGTGGCCATCTCCGCCGCCAGGTCCGGGTCGTCCTGGAACCGCTCTTGATCACCGAGCATTCCCACCGCCAGCACCACCAAGTCCACCGAACCGCCCGCTTTCTCGAATGACGTGGTCACGGTGCGCTCGGCGTTCGCGGGGTCGCGGGCGTCGAAAATCACTGTCTCGACGTGACTCGCGCCGAAGGCGAGCGCTTCGGTGCTCGCCCCCTCGAGCAGTTGCTGATCTCGTCCGGTGAGCACGACGGTGTGAACGCGCGCCGCGCAGAGCTTCTTGGTGATGGCGCGCGCGATGTCGGAACTCCCGGCCAGCACGACGACGCGCTGGGGTTGTCCGAAGGCGTTCTCCACGTCACGCACCCACGAGATCGAGTCGGCGCGCGAGGTCGCTCGTCAATTGGTGCTCGGGATCCACTCGGTTCTTGACCTGGAGAAAGGCGTCGAGCTGGGGATACATGGCCCGTAACTTTTCGGGGCTCAGTCGCGCATCCTTCGCGAGATAGATTCTTCCACCCGCCGACGCGACCATCTCGTCGAGGTCGTCGAGGATCTGCGGCAAGGACGCGGGACCGACCGGCAGGTCGAGCGCCAGGGTCCAGCCCGGCATGGGGAACGAGAGCGGGCCGGGGTTCGCCGGACCGAATCGTTTCAGCACGGCCAGAAAGCTGGCGACGCCAGCAGAGGAGAGGTGTTCGATCGCGCGGCGCACGGCGTCGCTGGATCCTTCGGGCACGCAGAACTGGTACTGCACAAATCCGCGTCGACCGTACAGGCGGTTCCAGTTTCGGATCCCGTCGAGCGGATGGAAGAACGACGCGATCGATTCGGGCTTAGCGAGCTGGCGTCGCGGCGACGATCGGAACCAGGCCTCGTTGAAGGCCCCCACGGTGAACCGGTTGAGCAGACCACTCGGAGCGTCGAAGGGAACGGTGAGCCTCGCCGGGGTCGGTGCGCGTAACGACGCCGGACTGACGTCGCTCGCTCGGGCGTGGTCACCCCGAGTGAGTACCGCACGTCCCATGTTCGCGCCGCGAGTCATGCAGTCGACCCAGGCGACCGAGTAGCGAAAGTTCTCGTCGCCGCTCGTCATCTCGCTCATCACCTCGTCGAGATTGGCGAACCGCTGCGTATCGACCAGCACCTGATCAGTTTCGATCTTGAGCATCTTGAGCGTCACACTGCTGACGACGCCCGTCAGTCCCATGCCGCCCATGGTCGCCCAGAACAGTTCACCGTCGAGATCCGGGGATATCGTGGCCGGGCCGCGAGGGGTCACGATGCGCATTTCGAGGACGTGGCGCGCGAATGAGCCGTCGACGTGATGGTTCTTTCCGTGCACGTCAGCCGCGATCGCGCCGCCGATCGTGACCTGGCGGGTACCGGGCGTGACGGGTAGGAACCAGCCTTGGGGGATGCACTGGGTGAGGAGTTGGTCAAGGGAGGCGCCCGCTCCAACTTCGAGCACGCCCTCGCCGTCGACGGGTCCCACGTCACTGATGTCACTTACGAGCACGGTGCCACCGCTCACCTGGGCGGCGTCACCGTAGCTGCGCCCTAGTCCTCGAGCGATGAGAGCGCGTGAGGACTCGAGCGTCGCGGTGATCTCCGACTCGTTCGACGCGTGCCGCACGGTGGCGACACCCGGCGTGGTGCGACCCCATCCGCGGAGGGTGACGCGGCTCATCCGTAGACTCCCCAGGCGAGCAACAGCACCCAGATCAGGGCAAGCGCCTGGACGGTGCGATTGTGCAGGAGCAGTTCCTCCGGGGCGGCGCCGTCGCCGGCCTCCGCGGAGCGCATGATGAAGAGTACGGCGAAGACGACCGGGACGACCGACAGACGAATGGGTATGAAGTCATTGAGGTTGGCCGAGAGACCGGTCGTCGAGGTGTCGAACGCCCACAAGCAGTAACCGGTGACGACCACGGTGGCGCTCAAAGTAAGCGCGGAGCGTAGGAACTCCGGGGTGTACTCGGCGAGCACCGGTCGAGTGCCGTTCACGCCGACGTACTTCAATTCGCTGGTTCGTTTTCCCACCACCAAGAAGAGCGCTCCGAAGGAGATGACGACGAGGAACCACGTCGAGACGGTGATGTGTGACGTGACGGCCCCGCCGTAGGCGCGCAGGAAAAATCCGCTGGCCACGACGCCCATTTCAATGATCGCCATATTCTTCAACCAAAGCGAATAGCTAATGGAGATGACGAAATACAGCCCCAGAATGAGAAGTAATCCCTGAGGACGCGTTAGCGCCAAGGGAATGGCGAAGGCGACGACGATGAGCACGACGGCACTGGTCAGGGCCACTCTCGTCGACAGTTCATTCGATGCAATGGCGCGAAGGCTCTTGGTGGGATGGAGGCGATCCGATGGAGCGTCAAGAACGTCATTGATGAGATAAATTCCGGACGCCATGAAGCAAAAGGCGGCGAAAGCGGTCGTCGTACGCCAGAACACGTCGGCGTGCGTCAAACTATGTGCCGCCGCCGGGGCGACGGCGATGAGACCGTTTTTTACCCACTGGGTGGGCCGCATTGCGGACACGAGCGCTCGCAGCGATCGACGCTTCTGCGGGAGAGAAGTTGTCACGACCGTTAACGCTACTAGTGGGTCCTGGAGAGCCCTCCAGGAGAACTGCGCTTTCGACTACGCGATCAAATGAGATCAAAGATCGAACGTTCGATTTGCGTCATGGATTTCGAGTCGGCCTTGACATTGCGATGGCAATACTTACCGCCGGCTGAAGGACCTTCGTATGAGCAAGTTCGTTTGCGCCTCAGTCGCGAGGGGTCGTTGCGTTGTGGGCGACGCTATTTTCCCGGTTGCGTGTGACGAGTCTGGTTGTACTCTGAGTACGTCTCGCTGTCATTCGGATCCCTTTCAAAGGAATGAAAATGATCCTTAAGGCAGCGAGGCGTTTCTTTAATGCGGGAGTACATCATCGGTTCCCTCGCTCTTCTTTAATGCGGCTCAAAATATGACATCCGAATTCGGTCCGATAATGAAGCGGCATTGGTGGAGAGGAACGGTATTTTCGGTAGAGCCGTGTCGAAAGAATTCAACGCTGGATCGCGACGCGAGCACTACTCTTTGACAAAGAGATGGACGTTCGCGCAGCGCGGAAGGGTGGGGACATGAGTGGCGTGCGAGTACTGGTAGGAACCAGAAAAGGTGCCTTCGTATTGCGGTCGGATGGTCGACGCAAGGATTGGGACGTCAGCGGCCCATTCTTTGGCGGCTGGGAGATGTATCACATCAAGGGTTCGCCCGTCGATCCGAATCGGATCTACGCGTCCCAGACGACGGGCTGGTTCGGTCAACTCATTCAACGTTCGAACGATGGAGGGGTGACGTGGGAGCCGGTCGGCAATCAGTTCAACTACGACGGCGTGCCCGGCACGCATCAGTGGTACGACGGCACACCTCACCCGTGGGAGTTCGCGAGGGTCTGGCATCTCGAACCGTCATTGAGCGATCCCGACACCGTGTTGGCCGGTGTCGAGGACGCCGCACTCTTTCAATCAACTGACGGGGGACAGATCTGGAGCGAACTGTCCGGCTTACGCAATCAAGACTCCGGTTCGTCGTGGCAGCCCGGAGCCGGCGGGATGTGTCTGCACTCGATCATCGTGAGTCCGAAGGACCCGGATCGAATCTTCGTGGCGATCTCTTCCGCCGGGGCCTTTCGCACCGATGACGGTGGCAAGAGTTGGCGTCCGATCAACAAGGGTTTGCACTCCGAGGGCCTTCCCGACGAGGACGCCGAGGTCGGACACTGCGTTCACCACATCACGATGCACCCCTTAAAGCCCGACACGTTGTTCATGCAAAAGCACTGGGACGTGATGCGAACCGACAACGCGGGCGATTCGTGGGTGGAGATCAGTGGCAATCTGCCGACGGACTTTGGATTCGCGATCGACGTCCACGCCCACGAACCCGAGACGGTGTACGTCGTACCGATCAAGAGCGACTCCGAGCACTATCCACTCGACGGGCAGCTCCGCGTGTACCGAAGTCGAAGCGGTGGCAACGAGTGGGAGCCCCTTACCAAGGGTCTCCCACAAAGCAACTGTTACGTCGACGTGTTGCGCGACGCGATGAGCGTGGACTCGCTGGATCGCTGCGGCCTCTACTTCGGCACGACCGGTGGTCAGGTCTACGCATCGAACGACGAAGGCGACAGCTGGGAAGCGATCGTTCGTGACCTGCCTGCGGTCTTGTCGGTCGAGGTCCAGACGTTGGCATGATTCGCGTCGTCTTACCCGCACATCTGAAGACCCTCGTGAATGTACGAAGCGAGATCCAGCTCGAGGTTGAGGGCATCGCCAGCCAACGTTCGGTGGTCGACGCTCTGGAAGGTCGCTACCCGGTATTGCTGGGAACGATTCGAGACCCCACCACCAAGAGGCGTCGCCCCTTCGTTCGTTTCTACGCCTGTGAAGAAGACATTTCTCACGACGATCCCGAAGCACCGCTCCCGGCGGCCGTGGTCTCAGGAGACGAACCGTTTTTCGTGATTGGGGCGATGGCGGGCGGGTAGTGGCGTCGTATCCGTCGGCGAAAAGGCCAATCTTCATAGTGCGGCTCCCAATGAGAGACGACGCGTCAAATTTCAATCCCCTACGCTCGATGGAATGGAGCTCGCGGCCAAGATCCTTATCGTCTCGGACTCGGCGGCGGCCGGAACACGTGCCGATTTGGCGGGGCCGCTACTGCGGACGCGACTCGTCGAGGCTGGATTCGACGTGGCCGAAGTAACCATCGTGGGCGACGGAGTGCCGTCCGTGGAAAGCGCTCTTCGATCAATGGTTCAAGATTTCTGCGGCGTCGTCGTGACGTCAGGGGGAACGGGCTTCTCACCGCGAGATCTCACTCCCGAGGCGACGTTGCGAGTCATCGACCGCGAAGCGCCTGGATTCAGCGAGGCCATGCGACTGGTCAATCCGCTCGGTCGACTCTCTCGCGCGCGAGCCGGCACCGCAGGTCGAAGCGTGATCGTGAACTGCCCTGGTTCACCAAAGGGGGCGATCGAGTGCCTGGAATCGATACTGGACGTCTTGCCCCACGCTCTCGAACTACTCCAAGGTGAGGTCTCGCCTCACCCTCCGGAGACCGGTGGGAGCACCATAATTTCGTCGTGAGAATCGACCAGGGTGGTTGGTGCAGCGGACTCGCCGTTGAGCCAGACCTGACTGATTTCCAGAAGTGCCCTGAATTCCGCTCCGTATCGAGTGACGGCCTCTTGAAGAACATCGTCCAGCGTCGGACCATCGAAGTTGTCTTCGCGTCTTCCGGCCGCTTCGTGAGCGGGGCCGAGCAGAATGAGCTTGGCCATGTCACACTCCGTTCAGGCGTTCGGTGTCGATGATCATCGCGGAAACCTCTTGTCCCGATTCGAGACCGTCGCCGTCGGGAACCACGGCGATGGCGTTGGCGTCGGCGATGGCGTTAAGAAGGTGAGACCCTAGGCGACAGACGCTCTTCACGTGCAGTCGTCCGTCACCTTCCAATTGGGCGGTCACGTGAACGAGATTCAGTTTGCCGTCGCGACGCCGGGGCAACGGACAGTCGAGAATCATCGATGCGGTCGGACGGTCCAACTCACTCTGCCCGGCGAGCCGGCGAAGTGCCGGTCGCACGAACAGTTCGAAACCCACGAGGGTCGAGACCGGATTGCCGGCGAGGCCAAAAAATGGCGTGCCCGAAGACGGGTCCACGGCGAACGCGAAGGGTTTCCCGGGTCTGATCGCCACTTGCATCGATCGAGCACTGTCGCCGACGAGGTCCGCGAGCACCGACTTGACGAAGTCGGCGTCGCCGACACTCACGCCCCCAGTGGACACGATCGCGTTACAGGTGCGCAGACCGCGCTCGAGGGCCTCGGTAATGTCGCCGGGCGTGTCCCCGGCGATGCCCAGGTCCACGGGCGTGAATCCGGACCGCGCGAGCGAGGCGAGAAGAGAAGGGCGATTGGCGTCTCGGATCATCCCGGCTCCGAGGTCGCCATAGGAATCCGAGAGTTCGTTGCCAGTGGATAGGACGCCCACCTGCGGTCGCGGGCGCGCGAAGACCGACGCGATGCCCTGACTGGCGAGCACGCCTAACAACGCCGGTCCAATGACGGTCCCGATTCCGACGAGTTCTTGACCAACGCTCACGTCGTCGCCCACGAGACGCACGTACTCGCCGCGTTGTACCGTCCTTTGAATTAGTACGGTTTTTCCCTCGGTATCGACCGGGGCCTCTTCTCTCATGCAGACACTGTCGGCGCCGTCGGGCAGGGGTGCGCCCGTCATGATGCGCGCCGCTTCGCCCGTTTTTACCGCCGTAGTGGCTACGTCACCGGCGAAGATAGTGTCCACAATCTCGAGACGGACCGCTCCCTTGGCGGTGTCTTCGGCGCGCAGGGCGTAGCCGTCCATCGAGGAGTTCGCGAAGCGCGGCGAGGGCTCGCGCGCGCGTACGACGCCCGCGGTCACCAATCCGAGCGCGTCTTTGAGATCGATTTCCTTTGGCGCGAGCGGCCGCAAGTCCTTGAGGACAAACTCACGGGCTTCTTCGTACGAGATCATTGACCGGCCCTCGTTCGGATTGTCGTCCACGGTTGCCTTGTCATTGGTCTCGGGCATTGACGATGGGGGACGTCTCGTCACTCCAGGCCGATCCGCCCTCCCACAGTTCTCGTTTCCACATCGGCACGCTGGCTTTCAAGGCATCGATGCAAAAGCGAGCGGCCTCGAACGCCACGTCACGGTGCGGCGCCGATACGGCCACCACGACCGTCGACACTGAGAGTTGAACTCGGCCGATTCGGTGGTGGACGGCGACTCGTTCGAGTGCGGGCCAACGTTTCCGTACCTCATCGACGACGTCATGGAGGCGCTGCTCCGCCATGGCGGCGTTGGTTTCGTATTCGAGCGCGATCACGTTCTCCCTGGAACTTGAGTGATCTCGGACGATGCCGGAGAAGGTCACGACGGCTCCGCAGTTGGGACGAACGACCCAATTGGAGAGTTCGTCGGGCGACAGCGGGTGCTCCGTGATCGAAATCCAGTCAGAAGTTGGAGCCGACGACATTCGCCACATCCTATTGTCGAGTCGAGAATCAACCGAGTCGTTCTCGTCGCGTAGACGGCTCTGCGTTTGGCGAACGTCGTGTCGGCACCAATTCGCAAGACACCTCAGAGCGCATTCACAGGGAAACTGGCCTCGCATGGCAATATTCACGTCGAATAGTGCGCACTAGTACTGTATTCGCAACGTACCGGAGGAGCGATAATTGACAAGCAATTCTGTTCATTCCAGAGTCCATCGTGGTCACAACGTCGTCGGGCGCCTTCTTGTGGCGTCGATGGTGGGGGCCGGTCTCGTGGTCCCGCTCGCGGGCGTGTCGGGCGCCGCGAACACGAAGAAGGCGTCGGGCACCGTCAACGTTCTTTACGCCGGTTCCTTGCTCGATCTGATGGCGCAACATCTGAGCCCGGCCTTCCACCAGGCAACGGGCTACACGGTGAGTGGCTATTCGGCGGGCTCTTCGGCACTGGCGAGCGAGGTTTCCGGAAAGACGCTAGTGGGCGACGTCTTTATCAGCGCCTCGCCGACGGTCAACGCTTCGCTCGAGGGCGCGAGCAATGGCAACTGGGTTTCGTCGTACCGCGAATTTGGAATATCTCCACTCGTGCTCGGCTACTACGCAAAGTCGAAGTTCGCGAAAGATCTCCAAACGAAATCGTGGTTCAACGTCGTGGACCTTCCGGGATTCTTGCTCGGACGGACGGACCCCGCCACGGATCCCAAGGGCGTGCTGGCGGTTGACGCCCTGGAGGGCACTGCGTTGACGCACAACATCCCGGCGCTCAATGCCCTCGCCACGTCGACGTCGAGCGTCTTTCCTGAGACCGCGCTCGTAGGCGACCTCCAAGCGGGCCAACTCGACGCCGGATTCTTCTACGGCGTGGAAGCCGCGGCGGCTCACCTCAAGACGGTGTCCCTGACGGGAACCGACCTGTTCGCTCAGTACACGGTGGCGATCCTTAATCGTGCCCCGCACCATGCCGCAGCGAAAGCGTTCGTACAGTTCTTGCTCAGTTCGGCCGGGCGATCGATTCTGAAGAAGTACGGCGTCACGCCGGTGGTTCCGCCGGTCGTGACGAAGGCCTCGAGTACTACGAGCTCAACGACCACCTCTTCCGTGACTACGACCACGTCGTGACATTCTCGAGGGCCCCCAAAAGCCCTCTCCTCTGGTTGGGCGGATTGCTGGTGGTCTATCTGGGCTATCCCCTGGTCGCCTTCGTTGTTCGATTCATCACGTCGCCTCAACGGGGCTTTCACGTGCCGGGACTTTTTCCGGCCCTTTGGATTTCGGTGAGCGGCGCCACCATTTCTCTGGCCATCGTGACGGTCCTCGGCGTGCCACTGGCGTACCTATTGGCTCGCTCGTCGGGACCGATTGCGACGATCGTGGGTACGATCGTGCAGATCCCCTTAGCGTTGCCCCCGTTGATGAGTGGCATCGTGCTGGTCTATCTCATTGGCCCGTACACGTTCTTGGGACAGCTCTTCGGCGAGCATCTCACGGATTCATTCGTGGGCGTCATCATCGCCATGTCCTTCGTATCTTCGCCGTTCTTAATCGTCGCGTCACGAGCGGCCTTCGCCTCGCTCGATACGGGAATGCTCGACGTCGCCACGACCCTGGGCCACTCCGACGCGTCCCGCTTCGTGCGCGTGGCAATACCGACGGCGGGACACGGAATACGAGCGGGCATGCTGCTGACGTGGCTTCGCGCCTTTGGGGAGTACGGGGCCGTCGTAATCTTGGCGTACAACCCCGCGTCGTTGCCGATCTACACCGAAAACCAGTTCAGTGGCCGAGGACTACCCACGACGTTGGCACCCACGGCGCTGGCGCTGGGGGTCGCCGTCATCGTCGTACTCCTCAGCCGGGTCCGGGTCGTCCGGCCCGCGTCTCGTCGCCCGAGTGCGCCCGAGCCCCGTGCGCCCGAGACGGTGACCCCAAGGCCCGTTCGCTTCGACATCGACCATCACCTGGGAACGTTCCATCTCGCTCTCGCGCACGAGTCGGCCACGACGCACCTGGGGATTCTCGGACCCTCGGGTTCCGGAAAGACCGCGTTGCTGCGTTGCCTCGCCGGACTGAATGGAGCCAGCCCGGGACCCGTTTGGTACGGCGACGAGATGATGCAACACGTGCCCGTCGAGCGCCGAGGCGTCGGCTACGTGGCCCAGGGTTTTTCGCTGTACCCGCGAATGTCGGTGTGGCGACACATGACGTTTGCCGGCGCCACGCCCGAGCTGTGTGCCTACTGGATCGAACACCTCCGACTACAGGGACTCGAAGACCGACTCCCCGCCGATCTGTCCGGGGGACAGCGCCAACGAGTCGGTCTGGCACAAGTGCTCTGCTCCTCGCCCAAAGTGCTGTTGCTCGACGAGCCGTTCTCCGCCCTGGACATGCCGGTACGACTCGAATTGCGTCGCGAACTTCGTCGTCTCCAAAAAGAGACCGGACTCGCGACCGTTCTGGTAACGCATGATCCCCAAGAGGCCGCGTTCTTGTCCGACGAGCTGATTGTGCTCGCCGATGGCGCCGTATTGCAATCAGGATCCAGCCGATCGCTCTTTTCTCGACCGGCGTCGGCGGAAGTCGCACGGCTCCTCGGAGTAGAGAATATGAACGTCGGAACCATGAGCACGTCGAGCACGATCGACGTGGGTGGGGGACTGTTGTCAGTTCCCGTCACCGAGATCGCCGTGGGTACGGCGGTGTGGTGGAGCATCGCGCCCGAGCGCGTTCGAGTGTCATCGGCGGTCGATGATCCGTCAAGTGATACGACCGATGCGCTGCTGGGCACCGTCGTCGACGTGGCGGACATGGGATCCACCTACGACATCTTCGTCCATGTCGTCGACGGCGTGGAGGTGCTGGCGCGCACGAGGGGGGCACTCGAGGTCGAGGTCGGCTCACAATGCCGTATCGAATTGGACCGATCCGCCATCTCCCTTTGGGAAGCGCCGAGTGATCTCACCGGACGCTCAGTCATCGCCGCCGCCACGCACTAGTCGCCCGTGCCCGAGGTCACTGGGCAAGACACGCTAGAACCGGTCGGGAATCTCCACGCTGACACTCGTGGCCTTAATGACGGCGTCAACTACGACACCGGGGGCGAGCTCGAGTTCGTCGGCCGCTTCACGGGTGATGAGCGAGACGAATCGGTGGGGACCAGCTTGGATCTCGATCTGCGCGACAACTTTGTCCTTGACGACCTTGGTGACGATGCCGACGAAACGATTTCGAGTGGACTGCGCGCGCGGACTCTTGGGCTTCGCGCTGGCCGAAGTGGCGACCGCGACCTCGGCTAGGTCTTCACCGTCGAAATAGCGTCGGCCGTCCTTTCCGACGGTTGAGGCCAGGCGTCCCGATTCGGCCCAGCGACGCATCGTGTCAGGGCTCACGCCGAGCAACTCAGCCGCCTGCGCGGTGCGGTACGTCGCCATGGTCAAAGACTAGCCATGAGCTCGATCGAGAGCCGGGGAGTTGAAAGGGTACGACGACGATGAAGTGCGCGTTCGAAAGGCCCTCTTCGAATCGACGACTCACCCGCCGATCATGGACATCGAGCGAGTGGGCTTTAGGAACCCGGGTTCGTTGATCGCGTGGCCGGGGTACTTATCCCATACGGCGCTTCGAAGCGCGAGCGCGATCACGTCGTCGTCGGCTCCGGCGCGCATCAAGTCTCGTAACGAATGTTCGTCATCTGAGAACAGACAGTTTCTAATTGCGCCATCGGCCGTGAGGCGAAGCCGATTACACGTGCCACAGAAAGGTTGCGTGACGCTGGAGATGAGACCGATCTCCCCTTGGCCGTCGACGAACCTAAAGCGTTCGGCGGGCGCCGAGCTGTGGTTGTCGACCGCTTCGAGCGGCCAACGCGCC
Organism: Acidimicrobiaceae bacterium; assembly: GCA_003170315.1. GTDB lineage: Bacteria > Actinomycetota > Acidimicrobiia > Acidimicrobiales > RAAP-2 > RAAP-2. The sequence goes on along the minus strand of PNAH01000004.1, from coordinate 42,591 downwards.
GAAATAAGTTCGAAGATCTCTCGCCCCGGCACGAGTTGGGAGTGGTCCCATTTTCCTTGCGCGTCAAGGGGCATGAATTCAATGAATCGAACGACGCGGCCCGTGTCACGGGCGAAAGCGGCGAAGTCCAAGATCTCGTCGTCGTTTTGCCCCCGCAGGATGACCACGTTCAACTTAAGCGGGGTGAGTCCTTCGGCTTCGGCGGCGTCCATGGCCTCGAGGACCGTTGTGAGGTTGCCCCGACGGCGAATTGAGTTGAATCGCTCCGTTTTCAACGAGTCGCAACTGATGTTGACTCTCTTCAGTCCGGCGTTTTTGAGCGACCGCACCATTGGCGCCAGCAACATGGCGTTGGTCGTAAGGGCCAGATCATCGAAGCTCAGCGCCGACAGTTGTTGGACCAACGTCGGCAGATTCTTTCGAACGAGTGGTTCGCCGCCCGTAAGGCGAAGAGCAGTGACGCCCAATTCGCGAGCGACGCGCGCCACCCGCACCATTTCTTCGAAGGTCAATAGAGCGTCACGGGGCTGGAAGGTCATGCCCACTTCGGGCATGCAGTAGACGCAGCGCAGGTTGCATCGGTCGGTAACTGAAATGCGAAGGTCGTTGTGGATGCGACCGTAACGATCGACCAACGGGCCGCTCTCGGGCATGACAAGTGGTTCGCTGTTCTGGCGCGAATCGCCGCTCCCAGATCCTCGGAGGTGTGGCCGCACCGAGACGAAGACGGGTTTTGCAGCGTCCCCGTTCAAGGTCGTCACGCGCACGCCCCGGGTCGGTACCCGAAGAAAAGGCATTGAATCTCTACGTGCTCCACGGAACATCACCTTAATGGCCACTCGTTGGAACATTGGGGGCGCTTTCGACGTCACTTTGCGAATGACGACAAGTCTTAGGCGCTCGTGGGGGGCTCCTTGTCGGAATTTTCTATGAGGCGTCCCCAATCGCCCGACTTACCGCCTTCTTTCTTCAACACCTCGAGTTCATCGATCAACGCGATGGGATCCGCTATTTGAAGGGTGTCCAAGATACTGAGTGCCGCGAACGCGCAGGCGATGAGGGCTTCCATCTCCACGCCCGTGCGTTGGGTGGCGGTGACCGTTGTTGTCACTTCGATGCCTCGGTCATGGGGAGTCAACTCGACGTTGACGTCGTTCAAGTTAAGTGTGTGGCACAAGGGGATAAGTTCTGACGTCCTCTTGGCGGCTGAGACGCCCGCTATGCGCGCACAAATTACGGGATCGATTTCGTCCTCTCGTGGCTCGAGAGCGCCAATGTCCGCCGAGGTAACAACCAGACACCGAGCCATGGCTGAACGTCGCGTGATGCGTTTGCTCGTGACGTCGACCATACGCAGTTTTCCCATGGCGTTGAGGTGGGAGAACTCACGTTCCATGATGTTCATCTCCCTCCGCCAAGCTGAACGGCAAACGCCATTCTGGGTTTCCGACAGACGCCCGATTCACAAGGCATGTGCGCGTCGCTCGTATTGTCAGGAAGTGTACTTGGCGACCTTGGTTCGCCGATTCCACAATTCGACTCCGACAGCCGTCGTCGGCGTGGAACCAAGACAATTGACGACGTTCAAAGATTTGCCAAATCACCTGTAACGCTTTCTCCCTGCGTAAGACGGTAGTGGTGGACGGGTTCGTCCGAAGTGCCGACATCACTGCGCGCGCGAGAAGGAAGAGACCGATGAAGAGAATGTTGCTCGCACTCGCTTTACCCGTCGCACTCGCCATGGGGTCCTTGGGATTCGGAGTCACCCTCGCGGGCGTCCCTGCCGGGGCTGCTGTGCATGAACACACGACCCTGCAGCACACGTGGCATGGGAAGATTTCGAAGATCGACGCCAGGATGGGTACCACTAATTCGTTCAGCTTTGCGTCAGGTTCAAGGACCTACGTCGCACACTGGGACGCCATGACCCACTTCACCATGGGTACGGCGAAGAACATCAAAGTGGGTGCGTTGGTGTCGGTGACCGGTACCTTAAAGGGAATGATCATCACGGGTCCCAAGCTCGACGTGTAACTCCGTGGCGCGGGGTTCGTGACGGATAGGACGCACGCGTCAAGCGAATTCCATCGATGAAGATGACTCAGAGAGGAAGCTAATGACCGAGTCCGACTGGGCGCTGGTTCCGGGCGTCGTATCTGACGTGTCTTCGTTCACCGGACTCGTCAGACTTGAGATGATGCCTCGTACGTGCCGTCCACCGGAGTTGCTTCCTAAGGAACAAGGCAGATCGGAATCGAGCGACATCGATGTCGGTTGAGTCCCATCGCGGAACCCCCAAAGAACCTCAGAACGGAGTGAACGTTGGACGACGGGTGTTCCTGGGCCTCGCGGCACTTGGTGCGTTGGGTGTGGCGTTTGGCAATGGCGTCCAAAAATTCATCGGTGATGCGGTCGGCTCGGGTCTGGGAGGGCTGTTGCCCGGCGGCGATCGCTTCCGCATTTACTCGATCACCGGCGCCTATCCGAAGATCAGTAGGGATAAGTATCGCTTGAAAGTGAGTGGACTCGTCGATCATCCGACGACGTTCACCTTGGCCGAACTTCAGTCAATGCCGAAGACTTCGTTCACGAAGGCCTTTCAGTGCGTGACGGGATGGCGAGTGCCTGACGTGCACTGGGAGGGAGTCAAGCTGTCGGACCTCTTGGATCGCGTGGGGGTTAAGTCGGGTGCGGTCGCGGTGAGTTTCGATTCGTACGATAATGCCGACACCGAGAGCCTCACCCTGGAACAGGCTCATCTGCCGGACGTGATCGTGGCCTATTCGATGCTTGGTGCCCCCGTCACGACCGAACACGGCGGACCGGTCCGCCTCTACGTGGCACCGATGTTCGGTTACAAGTCACTGAAGTGGCTCTCGGGAATTCGAGTGGTCGACGCGATTGAACCCGGCTTTTGGGAGCAAAATGGCTACCCGGTGAATGGTTGGCTGGACGGCACGACCGGTCCGAACAATCCCGATCCCGGTCTGACCTGAGATGTCGGTCACCCAAGCCCCGGCCACGTCTCTTCGAGTGTTGCGTTTTGACCGAGTTCAGCGCGGCGCCCACTGGGCGAACGCGCTGCTGTTCTTCTCACTGATTTTCACCGCGATTCCGCTCTACTTTGGTTCATTCTTTGGCATCGTGCTGCCGCGGCATTTGATCGAAATGATTCATCTTTGGAGCGGTCTGGCTCTGCCGTTGCCGATCATCATTTCGTTGATCGGACCGTGGGGCAAAGCGATGCGTCGCGACGTTCGACGAATCAACTATTGGACCCGTGACGAGATTCGCTGGATGCGCACGCTCGGCAGGTCGAGGCTCGAGGCCGACAAGTTCAACCCCGGGCAAAAGCTCAACGCCATCTTCGTGGGTGCCTCAATATTCGTGATGCTCGTCACGGGAGCGATGTTGCAGTGGTTCAGGTTCTTTCCCGTGCCGTGGCGATCCGGAGCGACCTTCGTGCACGACCTCTTCGCGTACGCGATCTTCTTCGTGGTCGTGGGTCATATTGTCATGGCCCTCACGCACCGCGATATGTTGCGCTCAATCTTTAAGGGCTGGGTGAGCCGAAGCTGGGCCGAGCGCCACGCCGCACGATGGCTTCGTGAGGAACAACCGGACCACACCGAGCTTTAGCGAACGCTCCGGCATCGACTGGATCCGAAGAATGAAAGTCGGTCTCGGTGTTCGTACTAAGCGAACAACGTTGCTGCTGACGATGCACCCGCAGCGTCCCTCATGAGTTTTGAAATTTCCATGATCGAACTTTAAGGAACTTGTACAAGAAATGCAAAAGTCCTTGAGCCAAAAAGTAGGCTGGTTGCGTGCACAAAACCGCTGACAGCGGGAAGGTCAACTTAACCCTCGCAACCTCGAGAATTGTGATCGTCGACGACGTCGAATTGAACCTCACACTTTTACGACGGATCCTTGTGAGCGCTGGTTGGAAGAGAGTCGATACATTCACGGACCCGAAGGCGGCGCTGGAGAGTTGCCTCGTGTCGCCTCCGGATCTGTTGTTACTAGACCTTCACATGCCTCATATGGACGGATTCTCCTTTCTCGAGCAACTCCATGATCGGCTTGCTCCCGATGTCTTTCTCCCCATAATTGTCATATCGGGTGACGTCACAACGAAGACGAAACGTCGAGTCCTGGCCGCGGGTGCGAAGGACTTCCTCACCAAGCCCCTCGATCGGTTCGAGGTCGTCTTTCGCGTCCGCAACACACTGGAGACCGCGCAGTTCTGCAAGGCGGTTAGCGAACGCAATTCCTTCCTGCAGGGATTCATTGAAGACAGGACTATCTCTGAGCGAGAGCAAGGAGCGCGAACAAGGGAGCAGCACGAAAGAATTGAACAAGTCCTTATCAACGACGCGCTGTCCATCGTGTTTCAACCGATTTGTGAACTCGGAACGAATCGGATAGTGGGCTTTGAATCGCTGTCCCGATTCACTGAAGAAACTCAACGATCTCCTGCTAGGTGGTTTGCGGACGCTGCCGAGGTGGGATTGGGCGCGGAACTGGAACTTTTAGCGGTAAGCAAAGCCCTCGATTTCCTACAATTTTTGCCAATGAAGCACTTCATGTCAGTTAACGCTTCCCCGGTCGTGACGATGGAACCAAAGTTCATCTCGCTTTGTTCTGTCGACCCTCGGCGGGTCGTCGTCGAATTGACTGAACACACTCCGGTGGACGATTTCCCCACCATCATTGAAAACCTGAAGAGATTCAGGAGTCTGGGAATAAGGGTTGCGGTCGACGACGCCGGTGCGGGATTCGCTGGGCTCGAGTTTCTGGTCCGCCTGCGTCCTGATGTGATCAAACTGGATCGCACGTTGGTCGCCGGCATAGATAGCGATCCCGCGAAGCGAGCGATGGCCGCAGCACTAGTTCTGTTCGCGCGAGACATTGGAGCCACTGTTATCGGAGAGGGGATCGAGAGAATTGACGAACTTGAGACCTTAACGGAGCTCGGATGCGAATGGGGACAGGGCTTCCTACTTGGCAGGCCGTCCACCATGTCATCGTCGCCCTGGCCGGAACATTGGTCGATTTCGAACGACTGACGCACCAATGCGCATGCAGTCAGGTTTCAAATCTGAACTCAAGATTCCACAATCGAGATTCTGCGATGGTAAAGCAAATCGGACATGGGCGGCGCTGCATGGAGTCGCGATGAGTTTCTGCGAAACGTACGAGCTCGGTCGTTATACTCCGAATTAGGACGTCAAGACCCCGCATCCCTCTCAGCTGACACTTCGTCAGGGACGATACGAGGCGGTGTGGTGTGGGTCTCTCCGGAATGGCGCTCGGCGCCACCGCAACTGCCGAAGGGAAGGACGCTGCGCGTCACAAGTAATTATCGATGTCTGCGAGCGTCCGTTGGGGGCGGCGAACTCGCGGCGGTCGACATTATGAACATTTAGGTATTAGCACTGGAGGCATTGTGATTATTTTCGGATTGATTCTTCTGCTCATTGGGTTCGTCACGGGCGTTCCGATCGTGTGGACAATCGGCGTGATTGTGCTCTTGGTCGGACTTGCACTCTGGCTCCTCGGATCACTGGGCCACGCAGTTGGCGGTCGACACCACTACTACTAGATCAAGAATCGCCATTTGCATTGAGCGGCGAACGGCAACGTTATTCGATGCGATGCGATGCCTCGGCCGGCACGACCGACTGAATGACGTCGGCGTCGATTCATGAGTGACGCCGCGTCCTTTGGCGCATCAAACGACTTGAACGCTTAAAGTGCCGAACCATAGCCACGACTGGTTTCACGGCTAAGAAGATAGGTCGAGGCGAGTGTTAGTCCTAATCAAAAGGACGCCGTTACGATGTCGTATGGCCCACGACAAATGCATCATCGATGCGGTAGCGGCCGAGATCGTCTCGTTATTCGCCGACGCAACACCGAATGACCAATGGGTCGTTGGAGCCAAGGACGTCCGTGCAATCAATTCCATATCGTGGCCGGTCGGGGCCAATTTCCACCGCACGGTCCACCCGGAACGCGGAGACACCGTGCCGCCTGACGAGGGATGTCGTCGAGCGTCGGTCGCAAGTTCAAACTGTCGTGAGGAGCATTTCATCGACGGTGATTGTTTGCCCAGAGGTGTAAAGAGGGTGAGTTGATGTGAATGTCGTTGAACGAACGATTCGGCGTGCCGATGCGTTACAACAGCGCCACCTGGTTCCATCATTTGTCTTCGGCGTCATCAAGAAGTACGGCGACGACAACGCTGGGAATCTCGCCGTGCAAATTACTTACACGTTTTTCGTTACTGTGTTTCCGCTGCTCCTCCTTCTGGTGACGATTTTGGCCATCGTGCTCGCCGGTAGCCCTTCGGATCGCGCGCGAGTGTTGCACTCGGCCCTCGGGCAGTTTCCTATTATTGGCCAACAACTCGGTCACAACATTCACGCCATAAAACGAAGTTCGGCATTCGGTCTCGTAATTGGGATCGTCGGTCTGGTCTACGGTTCAACGGGACTTGCACAAGCCGGGCTTTATTCTATGGAGCAGATTTGGAACATTCCGGCGGCGGTGAGGCCCAATTACTTCACTCGAATGATTCGCGCTGGTATTTTCCTTGTCGTGCTGGCAGTCGGCCTGATCCTCACTACGACGCTCGCTGGATTTGGCACGTTCGGTACGCACAACTTCTGGCTCGGGGCTTTAGGAGAGATACTCGCCGTCATCGTTAATGTGGCGCTCTACTTCGCCGCATTTCGTACGCTCACGCCGCGACAAGTGGCCACGCGTTCCCTGATTCCAGGCGTGATCATTGGGGGAGTGGCATGGACCATCCTTCAAGCGGCTGGCGCCTACGTGGTCGGACATGACCTAAAGGGAGCGAGCGCTCTTTATGGGCTCTTCGGTCTCGTGCTGGGGCTGATCGCCTGGATCTATCTCGGAGCAGAGATCACGCTCTATGCGGCAGAGATCAACACTGTTCTTCACCATCGATTGTGGCCAAGGGGTATGGTGCAGCCTCCGCTAACCGATGCCGATCAACGTTCGCTCGCTTTTCAAGTCACCCAGAATCAGCGGCGTCCCGAACAAGAGGTCATTACCCGATTCCGGGGAAGACCGATGACTCAAGATGAATATCGCGAGCGCGGTTATCAAGGTGACAATTCGTCGCCGGGGATTGAACGTCGGGCTCCAGACGAGCGGCGGACAGATACGTAAACGAGCAATTTGGCGGAGACGTGGACAGCCTGCGTTGGCTGCAGATGAAGCGTCACAAGGAGGACCGTGACCGACGCAAAGACGAGGTCGGGCCTTTAGCTCGTTGCGTCCAGGCGTAATGAAGAATTGACGAGGTCCAACGCGTGCGCAAAACCGTACGGAGCTCTTGCTCGACGTCGAGCGCTCGTGACGACGCGAGTTGCAGAGTCGTAGTGCGCTCTTCCACCTTGATTAATCAAGGCGCGATGCAGGGCGCGGTCCTCTCCCGTTTTCAATGCTTTGAATCCGCCGGCGGCAAGATACGCGGCTGCATTAAATCCCAGACTCGCCCCGTGGATCGGTCGACTCTCTTGCTCGTAGTCGGTTTGCCATCGCAGCCGTGCCTCGTGGCGATGTTCTGACCAGTCAGTCACCTCCACGCGTCCGAACCAGTGCTCGGCTCCGGCTTCATGCTGCAGTACTTGAGCCGCGAGCCAATTCAGTGGAACCCGTGAGTCAGCATCCGTCGTAGCGATCCAGATCTTCGAGGGCGGCAGTCGCGACCACTGTGCCAACAGTGCCGAACATCCAAGCCCGCGAGCATAGCCAACGTTTCTGGCCCTACATTTGACGACGCACATTTCAACGAGGCTTTCGTCACGAACGAGAACGGTTTGCAACTCGCGTGCTATATCCTCGCTGTCGTCGCTACAAGCGTCAAGGACCACCATCAACTTCGACGTCGCGCCCCACGGACTCACCTCTTCGAACGCGTCGACCACCGAACGTAGTGAGCCGACGAGTAACTCATGCTCGTTGTGCGCCGGTACCACGACGCCAACGGCTGCCGTTCGAAGGACGGGCGATTCAATCGTCACGTGACGCGCTCCCAAAGATCCAGTACGAACGCATCCTCCACGTGGTGGACCACGTTCCTCAAACTCCTAATTTCATCGATCAACGCGTGCGCGTCATCGCCCGTGAGGGGATAGTCCGTCTCGCCTCGCCAATGGACCGCGATGACGTGAGCCCCTTGACTGGTGGAGCGCTCCACGTGCTCGAGGACGTCGCGCAGTGAACTGGTGTCGAAATAGTAAGCGACTTCGCTCAGCACGATCAAATCAAAAGTCTCGTCCGGCCACGACTCAGGGATTGCTCGATACTCCACAAGCACGTTCTTGTAGTCCTCAAGGCGCTTGGTCGCTTGGTCGAGAGCAGACGGGACGATGTCGGTAGCGAGCAGACTGTCACAACGCGGCGCCAATAGTTCGGTCAACACGCCTATGGAGCAACCAGGCTCGAACGCGCTCAGGTAACGCACCCTCGGTAACGTGTCGACCGTCAACGCGTACTTGCGTCGCTCATACGCACTCGACGCGAAACTCCACGGGTCGTCGGCAACGGCGTACAACTTGTGAAAGTACTGACGATCGGTGGAAATCTTCATGTCCTCGCCGCCTCGTCGACGTAGACCTCGTAGGTTCGCCAAAATCGACGCATCAGCGGCGAAGGCAGCACCGGCGCGTCCTCGACTTCGGGCCCCAGTGGCTGCGTCTGTGATCGAAAAGCCTCCGTCGACCATCGCTTTCGAGCACGTTCGCGACGAGTGAGATCGAGTCGGCGACAGTGGTCCCAGGGTATATCCGAACCCTCGGGATCTGCCCAGTGCCACGCCCACACCAGGTACGCAATAGATCGTGCCCCGACGCGATGGCTGGCCAGCATTGCGGCTTCACCACAGGCATCGTGATCCGGATGACCGTCGCGACGCCAAGGGGCGACGCATAGATCACCGGGCTTCAGAATCGCCTCGAGGGCTTCGTCCAAGCGCACTCGTTGTTGAGCCACCTTGCTATCGGGAAGATGAAGTTGAGTGATCTCGGGTTCCTCCCACCCCAGGCGACGAAGCGCGAGGTGTGATTCGAGAAAACGCACACTGGCGAGGTCGAATCTCATCGGCGCGTGCGATTGAGGGTGCGATCCCTCGCCATCGGTGACCGCGACGATCTTGACGGGTATCCGTCGAATCAAGGCCGCTTGAATGAGACCGCCAACGCCGAGGACTTCGTCGTCGGGGTGCGGCGCGACGACGATGACCCGTCGAGACGGTAGCCACGTCAAGGGCTCGAGTTCGAGGTGGCGACCGGAAGCCTTCCAAACGCTCTCGGGCTGCCCGAGGTGTTCTTCGTCGACAGTCAGTTCCACATGCTCGCCTCTATCGCGAGTCGTCCGAGTTCGCTCGCGTCCTTCCCTCCATGGTGTTGCGACAGATAGACGAAGAGATCCGCGGCCCGACGTGACTGCGCCTCGTCGTGACAGAGCGGTCTGGCGCCGCCAGCGGAGCCCACTCGTGCCAGGACCTCCAAGGCCGCGTCGTGAACGACCTGACGCGTGACCAGAGATCGATAGCGGGACAGACCAGTCGCATCGGTGGGATCGGCATCGATCGCGTCGGCCGTACCTTTCAACACGTCTCGCATTGCCTCGAGGGCAGTCACCGCCAATCCCAGATCCGCGAGGACGTGTTCGTTTGGATTGTTGGGCAACGAGTTGACAAGATTTCGGACGAGACCGTCGGCACCACCAAACCAACACGCGGCGACTCCCGACGCTCCAAACCAGAATCCTTGGCGCGAAGTGTAGAAATCGGGAGGTCCCACGACCTGCGCGTCAGGGATGACGGGACCAGCGAACCCAAGTGTTTCGCTCATCGAGTCCGACATCCCAACGGCCGGCCACGAATCTTCATGAACCACAGCGACATTTCTTTCGAGAGCGATATCGAAGATCCGGTAGCCATCCTCGGTGTCCGCCGTGACGAGAGCTCGATCGAGGATCCCACTACCCGAACAGAACTCTTTGTTGCCGGTCAATTGCCAACCACCCGACACTCGTTCGGCCATGGTGCCGCTGTGAGGGGAACGCGCAGCCCACACCCCGTAGGTCAATCCTTCGTCAATGGGCTTCATTCCGGCCTCGGACAAAATTGCCACAGCGTCGGCGTGTCCCTCGACCAATCTCCCCACAGAAAGATCCTTGGATGACCACTTCGCGAGCGTTTCAAAGCGACGCCACGTGTGACCCGAACCGGGCAAGGGAAGGTTGTCGCCATCCGTTCGGACGAACTCCTTGAATGCTGACTGTGCTCGTAACATCATCACCTACCTGCTAGGTCGCGTTGCAACGGTCGCCCGGTGTCTGGAGGTGACGAATAAAGCGTAATCACTTCGAGAATCCTTCGCTCTTTCACGACCGCTTCGGACTCAAGATCCGGCCGACTGCCTGAAGCCGTCCAAGATATCGAGCACGTCTTTCGCGTGTTCTTCTTCCATCGCGTCGGATTGCTCGACGGTTCGCTTTAGCGGCGATTAGAAGGCCCGAAACAAATCAGCGCAACCGCCAACTTGCCAATACTTACATCGAGCTCAACGAGTGAACCGATACCATGGGATCGTCTTGTTGCCGGAACGTGGCGCTCTCGTAGGATTCGTGCCACATTGGAACAAGCCGGCGCAGCTCCCGTGGGATTTCCTCGATTTAGATGCGACCAGGACTACTGAACGTCTCACTTTCGCGTAGACCCTCTACTTCTGGAACGCAAAACTGATCATCTCGGAACGTCGATTTGGTGACGATAAGGAAACGGTTTCCCGAACAGTCTTCACGAAGCGTCTTTTATCTCCGCAAGGCCCTTCAACCGTGAAGTGCTGTCATCGAAAGTTGAGGGCAAGCCGGAGCGTGAGCGGATAGTCTTTCGCCGAGCTGCTAAAGCGGTGGCTTCGAATTCAGGGAGGAAGTGCGTATGGCACTGAAGAAGATCAAGGCGGCACTTTTAGCCGGGGCAACAGTTGCCAGTTTGGTAGCCGTTGGTATCTCCGCTAATTCCATGGCCGCCAGCGGGGCGACGAGTGTGAACTGGGCAAAGGTGACGCACCTTACCAAGACAGGTTCGACTTCGATGGCAGCGCTGGTGACGGCCGCAAAGAAGGAAGGGAAGTTGAACGTAGTTGCGTTGCCGAATAACTGGGCGAACTACGGCAACATCATCAAGGGTTTCGAGAAGAAGTACGGCATCAAGATCACCTCCGAGAACCCTGCGGGTTCGAGCGCTGAAGAGATCCAAGCTCTGACGTCGGACAAGGGACGTTCCTCGGATCCCGATGTCATTGACGTAGGTACGAGTTACGCGGTAACGGCTAAGACCCAAGGACTGCTTGCTCCATACAAGGTATCGACGTGGAGTGAAATTCCCGCCGGCCTGAAGCAGTCGGGAGGGTATTGGTTCGATGACTACGGCGGCTACGTCGCGATTGGCTGCAACACGAAGACCGTGAAGGTCTGTCCCACGTCGTTGAAAGCCATGTTGACTGAGACCGGTGCCCAAGGGTACAAGATCGGCCTCAACAACAGCCCACTGACGTCGAACTCGGCGTTGGCCGCTGTGGAAGCTGCCGCCGTTGTGAACGGTGGATCGCTCAGTAACGTCGCCCCGGGCGTGAAGTTCTTCGCGACGATGAATAAGAACGGTGCCTTCGTGAACACGATCGCCGACGCCACGACGGCGCTAAGCGGAGCGACGAACGTCATCATCTGGTGGGACTACCTCCAGTCGAACGGGGGCATCAAGGTGCCGGGCTGGAAGGTTGTCCTTCCGAGCGACGTGCTGTTGGGTGAGTACTACACCCAGGGCATTAACTCCGGCGCTCCGAACCCTGCCGCCGCGCGCCTCTGGGAGGAGTACTTGTACTCGGTGACCGGTCAGAACTTGTGGCTCGCTGGGGGGGCTCGCCCCGCGGAACTGGCATTCATGCAGGCGCACGCTACGGCGAACAAGACCTTGGTGGCGAAGTTGCCCACCTTGCCAGCGGGTCAAACTCCACTATTCCCCACGACGGCTCAGATTTCCGCTGCGGCGACTGTGGTTAACACTTCGTGGGCCGCTCAGGTGGGTAAGTAACCTAGCGCTGGCTGAGTGCGCTCATGTCTCATAGTGAGGTCACGGCGTCGGACTCGGGTACGTTGATACCCGGGTCCGACGCCGTGACGTACCATCGAATCTCCAGGCTGCGCAGACTATTTCGTCATATCGCACCGGCGCTTGGCATCGCGCCGTTCATTATCTACTCCTTTCTCGGTCTCGGCATTCCCGCGATCGCGGTCACGTACTACGCCTTTCAGAAGGAAAAAGGCGGATGGACATTTTCCAACATCAACTTCATGTTGACCGGCGAGAAGCACGTCTTTCTCACCGGCTTTGAGAACAGCATCAAACTAGGGCTGCTCTCGGCAGTGATCCCGGGGATTCTTGGTGTCTTCATCGCGTACGCGATTCAAACGTCGAACAGTAATATCCTGCGGCGCCTCACGTCGACGGCGGCCGGCGTCCTTGCCAACTTCGGTGGCATCAACCTCACTTTCATGTTCATCGCGACCTTGGGTTCGACCGGAATTCTGACCTACTGGCTCGCGGACATTGGCATCAAACTCTCAAATATCGGATTCAACCTCTACACGTTCTCCGGGGTACTCGTCGTATACATGTACTTCCAACTCCCGCTGATGGTGCTCGTCGTGACACCGGCCCTCGGTGGCCTTCGCGCGTCCTGGCGCGAGGCGGCGGAGAATATGGGCGCGTCAAGTTGGCAGTACTGGCTCCGCGTCGGCATTCCCGTGTTGCTGCCGTCGATTCTCGGCGGCATGCTCCTGCTCTTTGGCAGTGCCTTCGCTGCGTACGCGACCGCCGAGACACTCACACTCGGTCTTATCTCGCTCTCGCCAATCCAAATTGGCAACTACCTGAACGGTAACGTCATCGCGGGACAGACTCACGTTGGTTACGCGATTGCCTTCGGAATGCTCGTCATCCTCTCGATCACCATGATCCTCTACAGCCTCGTTCGAAGAAGGGCGTCGAAGTGGCTCCGTTAGTTGGCGAAGTGGCAGAGGCCGAGAATGAAGTCGTTCCCTCCTTCTCCACGGGGTCGTCGAAACGGCGACGGCGAGTGCGGTGGTGGCGCGGAGTCGTGCTCGTGCTCGCCGGCGCGTTCTTTCTGATTCCCGTCTACGCGGGCGTCAAGTTTTCTCTGCAAAATAACGAACACCACTTTTCGTTCCAGGCCTACGAGAGCCTCGCCTCGGCTCCAGGTTTCACCGCGGCACTCACACTTTCTTTGAAAATCGCTCTTGTCACAATGGTGGTTTCGACGCTCTTGATGGTGCCGACCGCAATCTACGTCCACGTCAGGTTGCCTCGACTTCGTCGATTACTCGACGTCGTTACCGTGCTCCCAATCGTGATTCCGCCCATCGTGCTCATCGTCGGGGTTTTGGGCGTGTATCCGTTATGGGCCAAGTCGTCACCGTATCTGTTGAGCTTCATGTACGTGATCCTCGCTATGCCGTTCGTGTACCGATCGCTGGACGCTGGTATCGGGGCAATTGACTTGAAGACGTTGACCGAGGCGTCACGTTCGCTCGGCGGCAGTTGGAGCAAAACGATGTGGCGGGTAATACTGCCGAACATCCGTCCCGCGTTGCTTTCGGCCACGGTACTCACTTTGGCGCTCGTCTTTGGCGAGTACACGATGGCGCAACTCGACATCTGGCAAACGATTCCCGTGTGGATTGCCCAGTTCCAAGTGTCCAGCGATGGTCCCGTTCAAGTGGCGGCGTCGATGATCGGACTCATGGGCACGTGGGTCCTGCTCCTGCTCGTGGTATCGATTGATCGATCAGAATCTCGCCGCAACCGTAAGAAATTGCGCTCGTCGTGACGCAAATGAAAGAGACCACCATGTCCAGTTTGCTTCCAAAAGCGTCGCCCGGCGCAGGTGCTGCAGTAAGTCTCGAGAATTTGGTGCGCGCGTTCGGCTCCGTGCGCGCCCTTGACGGCTTCTCGCTCAAGATTGAGCCCGGCGAGTTCATGGCGTTGCTCGGGCCGTCAGGCTGCGGAAAGACCACGGCACTGCGCGTGCTCGCTGGCTTCGAGATCCTTGACAGTGGCCGTGTAGTAGTCGATGGCGTCGATCTTTCCGACGTGAACGCGCGCAAACGCGATATGGGGATGGTGTTTCAGAGCTACTCGCTCTTTCCCAACATGAACGCGCTCAACAACGTGGCCTTCGGACTTCGCATGCGAAAGCAGTCTCATTCAGTTCGACAAAAGAAGGCGAGGGAGCTCTTGGAGATGGTCGGTCTCGCCGACCAGGCAGCCAAGTACCCGCACCAGATGTCCGGTGGCCAACAACAGCGAGTTGCCCTCGCGCGAGCCCTCGCGATTGAACCTCGAGTGTTGTTGCTCGACGAGCCACTTTCCGCCCTCGACGCGATGGTACGCGCTGAACTGCGTGACCAGATTCGTCAGCTGCAACAGCGCCTCGCCATTACGACCGTCTTCGTCACCCACGACCAGGAAGAGGTGCTCTCCATGGCCGACCGGGTCTGCGTAATGTCGCGCGGGCACATTGAACAGGTTGCCACGCCCGCCGAGATCTACGCACGACCGTCGACCGCCTTTGTGGCGCAGTTCGTGGGCATTTCCAGTCGCGTCCCGGTGCAAGTGTCAGATCAAGAAGTCGTCATCTTTGACCAACGCTGTCCGGTGCGCAGTGGTGAGTCGCGTTCGGTAACGGGCGCGGCGGACGCGTTGCTGCGCCCTGAGGATATCGCTATCGAGGTCAGAGCGGACGGGAAAGGTTTCGTTACGCGAAAGAGCTTCCTGGGAGCCATGACGCGCCTCATTGTCCAAGTGGGTGATCTGTCGGTGCGCGTCGACGTGCGAAGCGACGTCGGCTCGGACATCGAACTCGGCACCCGCGTCGAGCCGAGCATCGTTGCGCGCGACGTCTTGGTTGCCTCGCCGAAAGAGGTTGCCATTCCTGACGTCGACGCGCCCTAGCAGTCCCGCCAAAGACATGGCAGCGGGGTCTTTGTTCTGTCTCAATGCTCGGCGGAGTGGTGTCAGTGGAGTTCGACGTCGGGAGGGACGCTCTAACTGATTGGTGCCGACGACGACGCATTCGCGCGGCGGCGAGGCTCAGTCTTCAACTGCTGAAATCGCTCAGTTCGTCCGCCAACGTTGATTGATTACGCCGGGCGAGGGCGACGTTCACGTCCATCGCGTCGAGGGACTGGGCGACTTCCCGCTGACCTACCTCCAGCGGGTGCTGTTCGTGGAAGGTGCGCACTTCCTCGGCGAGTTGCGCGTCCGCCGCGAAGGTCGTGACACCGCTCAACATCGGTGCCCACGAAGTTGACGGAAAGCGCGCGATCGTCTCGTCCCACCTGTCTCGCACGCTCCGCCAGACACCCGGGCCGGTTAGGCGGTTCGTCATCATCGACCCAAGCAAGTACGGGGCGTCCTGATTTCGAACCGTGTCGAAGGCGGCACGCACGGCTCCTGAAGCGACCTCGACGTCATCGGAGTGGGCGGGAGCGAAAAGGTAGCGCTGCTCCTCCTGTGGAGTGGCGGCCGTCGCGCGGCGAGCGCCACATTCCGCCGGATCTCCTGGGCGCCCCTGATGCATGGTGATACTTACAATGGCGTCCGCAAGATCGCCATTGACGCGCTTCGCATCGAAGCGGGCAACGGCTTCGTCGATGATCTCGTTCACCTGGCCGTAGGTGCCAAGGGCGCCGATCACCAGCGCGCGAAGCTCGCCAGCCTGGGTCGACTCCTCCGGTCGTGGCTCCCAGCCCAGGCGGTCGAAGGCCGGCCAGAAAAGGGTTCGCGCCGTTCTCGCGAGTTGGGCGCGGTCCGCATCGTCGACAATGCGGCTCGCCATATCGATGGCGCGAATCACCACTTTCCACGTCGTCGGCTCGTCCATCGGGGCGAGTCCGCTGGCGAGACGGAAGAGGTCGGTGAAGGAACTTTGTCCTACGAGTATGGACGCCCACGTGTCGGAGAACAGGACCGCCCTCTCCAGGTCGTCGAGATGGCCGATTCGGCCCACGATACCGGTGAGATGCTTCGAATCGTAGGTCGTGCGGAAGAATCCCCATCCGCCGGCGTTGACTAACGACGAAGAATCCAAAGGGAGTTCCATTGTCGGTCCGTCGAGGAGGTGGCTGCTCGTGGGTCCACCATCGAGGGATCGAACAAGAAGAGGAACGTACCACCGTTCCCCGATATTCGTTTCTGCGTCGGTCGGCGTGAAGAAGAATGGCTCCTGAGCAATCACGTTGTCTCGCACGGAGATCAATGGAAAACCACCCTGCCGGATCCAGGAGTCCATGATCTTGCCGACGGGTTTCTCCGATGCTGACTCGAGGGCGGACCACAAATCAGAGGTCACGGCATTGGCGTAGGCGTGCTCGCGGAGATAATTCCGTACGCCCTCGCGAAAGACGTCTTCGCCGAGATACTGCTCGAGCATGCGCAGCACGGCGCATCCCTTTATGTAGGTCAAGACGTCGAACATTCCGCGGGAGTCATCTGGCGAGACCACTTGGTACTCGATTGGCCGCGTTGAATGCTGGCCGTCCGCCGTGAAGGCGATGTCTCGTGAGACGAGGTGACTTGACCACCTCCTCCACTCCGGGCGAAAGTGGTCAGTGCAGATCGCTTCCATGAATGTGGCGAACGCCTCGTTGAGCCATATGCCTTCCCACCAATCCATCGTGACGAGGTCCCCGAACCACATGTGCGCGAGTTCGTGGTCTACTCCAATCGCTACCAGCGATTGCTCAGAATGCGACGCCGCGTTGACGTCTATCAATAGGTACTCTTCGCGAAACGTCACGCACCCGAGATTTTCCATTGCACCGAAAGCGAAGTCGGGAATGGCAATCAGGTCGATCTTGTCGCCCGGGTAGGGAATCGCGAAGTAGTCCGTGAAGAACTCAATCGCGTGAGCGGCGATCTCCAGTGCCCATCCAGTGAGATGGCCCTTTCCGAGTGGTGAGACAACGCGAATCGGCACGCCGGACACCACTATTGGTGCCGAAGCCGCAAAGGGTCCGATTACGAACGCCACCAAGTAGGTCGACATGACAATGGTGGAAGCGAAAGCGATCTCTCGCCGACCATCATCAAGGAGAGTCGACGAAGTCTCGGAAGTATTGGAAAAGGCCGCGAGGTCGCCGGGGATCACCAGGGTCACCTGGAAAGTGGCCTTGCTCGCTGGATCGTCCCAGCACGGGAACGCTCTGCGTGCATCCGTCGGTGCGAACTGTGTCGTGGCTATTGTGCGACGTTGGCCGTTCGCGTCCTCGTACGTTGAGCGGTAGAAGCCACGGAGTTGTTCGTTGAGTGCGCCGTGGAACTTTATGGAGAGTATTGCGTGACCGGGTGCGAGATCCTCGGCGAACTCAATTGTGGCCGTTTCAAATGTCTCATCAAAGGCCACGGTTTTTGAAGACATCGAGAGGTCACCGAGATGGATCACCACTTCGTCAAAAACAAGTTCCACTGCGTTCAGGATGACTTTCGAAGTATGGTTCGCCAACTCAATGTCGATGTTCACCGCCCCGCTAAAGGTCGATTCCGCTAAGTCGGGTTCGATACGGAGCTGATAGGCGAGAGGAACTACGTCTCGTTCAATGCGAAAAGGGTTCTTCTGCCTCTGTTCGCTGTCGACCATGACGTCATCCTAAGCACCACACTTTGCATCGGTCAACGTGTTGGAGAGACTGTGAGAACGACCAATGAGACTCCAAAAGATAGATGAAGAACCATGAAATCTCTTCCTGTTGAGCACGCTTCTACGGTGCCAAAGTGCCCGCGCCTCAAGCACTCGGCGTAGGATTGGGGACGATTTACGCGCGGAGGCTTACAAGGAGCTCCACGCGTGAGTCCCGCTCCCGTAGCTCAGGGGATAGAGCATCGGTTTCCTAAACCGTGAGCGCAGGTTCGAATCCTGCCGGGGGCACTCTTGGGCATAGACCCGTTACGCCGGTGATCGGCGCCCTCGCTTACCTGGCGCCGATGCAATTCCTACATCGCTATCACTTCGTATACGTCGACCGCGCCGCCAATCTCGAGAACCGGGCAACCCTTAGCGAGCTCAACCGCAAAATCGAGACTGTCGGCCGACACGATTGAATAGCCGGTCACGCCGCGCGAGCCGCCATCGCTTACCGAGTCACCTGGACCGACCGTCTTCGCAGCTCCCATCGCGGCCCCACCGTCGACGACGGCCGAACCGAGATCTCCGAACCACTGACCCCACTTGGCATACTGCGCCTCGCGCTCGACCTCGTCGGCGGACACACCCTTGCCGCCGCTGTACATAAATACGTATTTGGCCATCTCCGGACTCCTTCTACTTGTGGTCACAAGATGCTACACCCTATGGTATAATATCTGCATGGACCCGCTGAGTGATGTGTTGACGGCCATCTCCCACCCCTCCAGGAGGAGGATGATTAGTCAACTGGCGAAAGGGCCTGCGCGTTTCACAGACATCGCCAGAACCTTCGACACGACTCTGAACGCTGTCACCAAGCACCTCAAGCTGCTCGAGCGAGCCGGATTGATTGAACGCAGGCGACAGGGACGCGAGGTCTACATCTCACTCAGAGCAGAGCCGCTCGGCGGCGCTGCCGCGTGGCTTCACGACTATGAGCGCTTCTGGAACGAGCATCTGGATGAGTTTGAACAGCATTTCCAAGACAAGAAAAGGTAGGAGAAGAAATGACGGTGAGATCAACTGACAAAATCGAGTTCGCGTTTGAGCGGGTAATCCCAGCCAGACCTGAAGAGGTTTATGACGCATGGCTGGATCCCACAATTCCGGGCAACCCTTGGCACGAGTCCGACAAACTGATCTTGAACGCAACAGTGGACGGGCTCTTCTACTGGCTCCATCCCGGGGGGACTTCCCATTACGGACGCTTCACAAAGACTGAGCGAGGGGCGCTAATCCAGCACACCTGGGTATCACCCAACACCCGGGGAGAGGAATCGGTGGTTACCGTGACCTTCAAGAAGAAGGGCGACGACACCGTCATGACACTCGTACACTCCGATCTACCCGATGCTGACGTGGCCAAGACTCATGAGAACGGCTGGAACTATTTCCTGGGTCTGTTCTCTGACCAATTCGCCGAAGTCACAAACGAACCTTGATTGCCGTCTCGAACCGGTCTCCACTTCATCGTTAACGGGTAGCCCACCTTTGGTGCTACGCAAGCGTCGCGACCTTGAAGTTGCCTCCGTACGTCGCCGAGAGTCCGGGGGCCGCGGTGGCCAAGAGTCGGAAGGTCTCGGTCGCGTGCTTCGGGAAGCGCCATTTGAATGTGATCGTCCACTTCTTGGTACGCGCGGAATAGGCGAAGGCACCCACGGAGACCCAGTGTGAACCGCTCTTACGCACCAAGACCAAGTGTCCTCTCGGAGGGACGGGACTCACGACGGCGGAGATCTTGGCGAGGGCGCCGACGGCGACTCGGTAGGGAAAGGTCTCGTAGAGCGACGTGTAGGGCTGGGCCGGCCCGGTCGTAGTGGTCGACGAGTTCACGTGAGCGAACGTAAGGACGGCTTGTGAGCCGGCCGGTTCGCCGGCTCCCGTCGTCAGTATCGCGGTCCACACGGACCCTTGCAACGCGCCCGGAACGCCATCCCACGTGGTCTCGGGATTACCCGGACCGGTAATTCCGTAGGGTCCCTGGCCGGCATCCACGTTTTCGAACCAGGGCTTGTTGTCGGGCATCGTCGAGCCCACCTGTTCGTTCATGTTGGAGGTCAGCGGAATGGTCACGGTGCAGGTGTCCGCATTCACCACCGCACACGGAAAGGTGGGATCGCCCCCGGCGCCCGCAACACTGGCGAAGCCCGTGGCGACGAGTGAGAGAGATGCAAAAATTGCACCCAATTTACTCCAACGTCTCATAAGTTTTCTCCCCGTGGCCGTTTGTCTGAGTGCAAGATACCCAGATCGGTCGTTCGGCCCAAGGGTGGTAGTACCAGTTGGCCTAGTGGGGTCAGCATTCACTCGGCGCGCAAGAGTATCGCCGGTGAGGTTTGCGCCGCGAGACGAGCCGGAAGCGCAGCGATCAAATTGGCCATTGCGAGCGCCACGCCCGCAATGATCAGCAACGTCGCCGTCGGAAAGACCGCGTGCGGGACGGCGTGAATGGAGTTGGCGAACAGGTCCCACAGAGTTCGACCGACCAAGATTCCTAGCGGTAGACCCACGGCGGCTCCCAACCCGACCGCGATGGTGTACTGGACGGCGACGGTCGCGATCACTTGACGACGCGAAAACCCGAGTGCTTTCAGTAGAGCGATGTCGCGGCGACGTCGACGCACCGAGGACAGCAATACGAGACCGAGGGCGACGAGCGCACCACCGGAAAGGACCGCGCCGAGTTCAATCGGCGTGCTGCCGAGGGAGCGATAGTCGACAATCTGCGCCGGCCGCTCAATGGTGTTCACAAGGTCGTTATCCGAAGCGGCTGTGGTGGCTACACCACCGTCGAATGTGGGGGTTGGCGCCGCAGCGGTTACGAGGTTGACGGAATATCCGCGGGTACTCTCGACTTCGGTGGTAGCCCTCGAGATGTGCGAAGGCGACGAAGAAAGAGGAGAGTCAGAGCGACGAAGAGAATCGCCAGAACGCTCGCGACGACGTAGGCCGAGGGCGATGTCGAGGACCGTGCGACCGCTGAGGCCAGTTCGATCGTGCTGGGACGCTCCGGATCGGCGATGCCCTGAACCGTGCTCCCAACCGATGAGAGCGTCGATTTGGATCCAATGATTTCTTGATAGCTCACGCCCTTGACCCGGTACGCACCGCGGCACGTGTACCCCGACGCGTTACTGCCACTGCCGCCAATATTCCCGACGCAGCTGGTCACCGTGACCACGACGGGTACGCCATTGGTCTTTAGTCGTTCGATCCGCGAGTTGTCGTGCGCCGCGGAGATAAAACTCACGGTGATGGCCACGGCGAATACGATGAGCAGGATTGCGCCGGTGCCGAACCAAAACCGGCCTCCAATGCGTTGAGCCTCAGGTCCACGAAGTGAAGAGCGTTCACTGGATTGAGGGATGCCGTTCACCGGATGTATTCTCGCACTGTCGAACGCTGGCAGTCTTCCGCTCGCGCTGGCGCCAGAACGTGAGCCGTTGAAAAGCTCGGGTGTGGCATGTACATTGTCGCCATGGCCACCATCGAAGAACAGACCGACGCCTATAGAGCGTCTCACGATCGCATCGACACGCTCGTTCGAACCCTCACCAGCGATCAGTTGGCCACCGTGGTGACGTGCTGCCCTCTGTGGAGCGTCCGGGACCTCGTCAGTCACCTCACCGGCGTCCTCGAAGACCGACGAGACGGCAACATGCCCACGGGATCGTTCAGCGACTGGACCGCCGCCCAGGTCGTGCGTCACCGAGGTGAACCGATCGGCTCAATTCTGGAGACCTGGAGTGCCGTGGCGGCGGCGAACGTCGACGCGCCGCCGTCGATGGCGTCGCTCTCTTTCGACGCGGTGACCCACGAGTTCGACCTTTATCAGGCACTGGGCGTCGCCGGCGACCGTTCGACCGAATCCGTACGCGTCGGCGCCGATCGGGCCCTCAGTCGAATGAGTTCAATGCTCACCGAAGGAGGCGCTCCGGGCGTGCGCGTCACCACCGAAGACGGCACCAACCTCGCCGAAGGGGGAGCGTCCCCGGTCGAACTCGAGACGTCTCGTTATTCTCTTATGCGCATGACCACCGGTCGAATGAGCCGCCGCCAAGCCGAAGCGCTCGGGTGGGGCAGTGACCCGACGCCCGTTCTCGATTCGCTCTACAGCGACGGCTTCTTCGTCCCGCAGCCGGTTGACGTCATCGAGGTCGATGGATTCTAAATTGTCGTCGACGGAGATTTGAACTTCGGTTGGCGCTTCTCGATGAAGGCGGCGATCGACTCTTGAGCGTCGGGAAGCAGACTCGCGGCGGCCATCACCTCGGTGGCGTGGGCGTAGGCGTCACTCTGACTCATTTCGATCTGCTCGTAAAAGGCGCGCTTGCCAATCCCCTTGGAAACCGCGCTACCCCGCGTGGCGCGACGCAGCAGTCGAGCACTCGCGTCGTCGAGTTCGTGCATCGGCACGACGAGGTTGACGAGTCCCCACGCTTCGGCCGTTCGGGCATCGATGGCGTCTCCACTCATGGCCATCTCCAGCGCGCGCTTTCGTCCGATCGTGCGGCCCACGGCGACCATGGGCGTCGTGCAAAAGAGGCCGCCCTTGCCACCGGGGGTGCAGAAGGTCGCCTCCTCCGAAGCGACCGCGAGGTCGGCGGTCGCCACCAACTGACATCCGCCGCCCGTCGCCAAGGCGTGAACGCGGGCCACGACCGGCTGGGGAATCGATTGGATGGTCTGCATCATCGCGGTGCACACGCCGAAGAGGTGTCGAACGGAGTCGAGATCCTGATGGGCCATCTCGGCGAAGTCGTGTCCGGCGCTGAAGAGTCGTCCCTTGGCGGCCAGAATGACGCCGGTCGCGTCACTTTCACCGGCGTCAAGGAACGCCTGCGTGAGTTCTTCCATGAGCGCAAGTGAGAGGACGTTGAGACGCTCGGGGTGATTCAACCAAATCGTGATGGTGTCGCGCTGACGCTCGCTGAGGATGAATTGGAATGACTGCGGCACGCTGAATCCCTTCGGCCCATCACGCCCGAGCCTAATTCGGCTGTCTCATTCTTCGTGCGAGATCGACTCGCTCGTCGTTCGACGCCGAGCAGTACGAATCACTCTTGCGGGCGTCAGTGCCAAGGAGCGAGATGGGACACGCCGAAAGCGTCAACTCTCGACGGCGGGCTCCTCGGGCGAGTCGTTCTCACCCAGGTAGTGGTCAATGAGGGTGAGGAGCAGCTTCAGGTCCAGCGGTTTGGTGAGGTATTCGTTCGCCCCGGCGTCGCGGAATCGTCGAACCTGACCCGGCGTCGCGTCGGCCGACAGGACGACGATCGGTATGTGGGCGGTCGCGGTGTCGAGGCGAAGACGTTCCAGGACGTCGAAGCCGTTGATGTCGGGTAGGTGCACGTCGAGCAGTATGAGATCCGGATGACGGACCTGGGCGATACTGATTCCCGGGCTTCCCTGAACCGAGGTGAGGAGCTGGATATCGGGCCGTTGCAACAAGAGTCGTTCAACCAGCTGCACGTTGTAGAGATTGTCTTCGATATAGAGGATCGTTGCCATGATGGGTCGCCCGTCCTCGTCTCAGCCGTCTCGCGTCATACTAGTGAGGCTCTTGGCGCGCTATCGGACAGTGGCAATTCGAACCAGAACATCGAGCCTTCGTCGACGACGGTCTCGAATCCCAAGTTGCCCCCCATGGCTTCGATGAGCGTCTTAGACAATGTCAGTCCGAGCCCGGTCCCCTCGATCCCGCGCGATTCAGCGTCAAGTCGATCGAACGCGGTGAAGAGCCGCTCTCGCAACTCCGGCGCGATTCCAAAACCGGTGTCGGCAACTGAGAATCGAACGCAAAGTGATCGTATCTCGCAGTGGAGCGTCACACTGCCGTGGCTTCGGTTGTACTTGATGGCGTTGGACAGGAGATTCAAGATCACCTGCTTCAGGCGAAGGTGGTCGGCCATTACCACGTAGTCGAATGAATCGTCGCAAGTGATGCCGACCACTCGTTCCTTGGCCTGCGGGCCGATGATGTCGAGGCATTCGAGCACCAGTGCCTGGAGGTGTACCGGTTCCGGCGTCAGGCCGATGTTCCCCGATTCCACGCGCGAGATGTCGAGTACTTCGTTGATCAAGGTCAGTAGATGTTGACCGGACTTGAACACGTGATCGACGAGTTCGAGGTCCTCTTTGGACTCGAGCTCCATTTGAAGAATTTGTGCGAAACCGAGCACCGAGTTCAGAGGAGTGCGCAGCTCGTGGCTCATGCGCGACATGAACTCACTCTTCGCGGCGTTGGCGCGCTCGGCCTCTTCCTTGGCGGCCGCCAACGCCTCTTCGAAGGCCACGGCCTCGGTGACGTCGCGAGAAACGAGCACCGCGCGACGGGGCTGTCCGTCTTCGTCGTCCAGTAAACGGCCGCGGGTCTCAATGATCAGCCAGTGCCCATCGGCGTGATGGGCCCGAAAGCGATAACTCACCAACTCGTCGCTTTCTTTGGCAAACATGCCCTCGAGTGCCGCCGCGACGAAGGGTTGGTCGTCCGGGTGCATGATGGTCATCGCGCTATGGCCAATCCGATCACTCTTCAGGTACCCGTAGATTCGCTCGGTCCCCGGACTCGCCTCGCTGATCATGAGGTCTTGGTCGATGACGACAATCGAGTCCGGCGCCGCGTCGAGGATCGCTTGCGTCTTGGCGAAACTTCGGGCGAGGGCCATCTCCCACTCGACGGATTCCGTGACGTCGCGAGAGATGAACACCAATCGCGTCGGCGCGCCTTCTGAATCGCGGATCGTTCTCCCACGTACTTCGATCGTCACGATGCGTCCATCGACGTGGTTCATCCGGGTGCGAAATTCGACCGAACCATCAGTGTCGAACGCCTCGCGGAACGCGTCGTTGACCAATTCGCGATCATCGGCGTACACCAGTTCGGTCACGTTGTGACCGATGCGGTCTTGGGCGGCCACGCCGTGGAGGCTCTGCGTTCCGGGATTGGCTTCGAGGATCGTGAGGTCTCGGTCGATGACGATGATCGAGTCAATCGCGGCGTCGAGAATGGCCCGCGTGGTTTCACGACTTTCGGCCAACTGTGCTTCGACCGCAATGCTTTCGGTGAGGTCACGAGCGATGAAGACGGCCTGAGCCGCCGGGCCGCCGTCGACGCTCAGCGTGTGACCCCGTGCCTCAATCACCATCCAATGTCCGTCCGCGTGCTGTGAACGGTACCGGACTGTCACGGTCTCATCGGAACTCTCCTTGAACATTCGCTCGAGAGCTGATTTGACGGCCGGCTGGTCGTCCGGATGCATGATTTGAAAGACACTTGCTCCCATGGCGACGTCGTCGCCGTAGCCGAAGAAATTCTGCCCGCGAGGGCTGTTGCGCGCTATCACCAAGTCGCGGTCAACGATAACGATGAGGTCGGCCGCGGCGGCGAAAATGGCCTTGGTCATTTCAACGTTGGTGGCCAATTCGGCCAACCGCGCGTTGCGCTCGGTCACGTTTCGACCGGTAGCGTAAATCAGGTCACCGCGGCGCTGCGACGTCCATTCGAACCAGCGGTAGGTTCCGTCGTGACAGCGGAGTCGATTCTCGAATCCGGCGCGAGTGTTTGATTCCTCGTGCCACTCCGAGGCGTTTTCGGCGATGGTCCGTTCGACGTCGTCGGGGTGGACGAAGTCGATGAAGTCCCGGTCCTCGAGTTCCTCCGGGCTCCAACCGAGCACCCTCTGCCACGAAGGGTTCAGGAGTCCGAATTTGCCACCGATCTTGTAGACCGAAAGCAGGTCGGCGGAGTTCCTAAAGTACTCACTGAGATCGGGACTGGGCTGGGATTCAACCGACATTCGACGACGCCAGTGCTGGGCGAATCCGCGAGAAATGCTCGGCGGTGCGCAAGGGGTACACGGTTCGGACCGTCCCGTGATCAATCATCTTGGGCCACACGACACAACCTATCGGTTCGCGTCTCGAAAGCGCATGAATGCCGGCAGAAGGCACCTTTGATTCGGTACCGTCATCGACAATCTCGTGTTCGACGAACGTGGCTACAGTCGAGGGACACTGATCCAATCAATAGGAGGTCATCATGACTGATCCCAATCGACCGCCCCTCACCTTTGCCTTTTTCCCGGACGTCGCCACCTTCGAAGTGACGAGTGATGACATCGTCGACGGTGAAATGTTGCCCAACGCACAGGTCGCGAACATCATGGGCTACGGCGGAGAGAACCTTTCACCGCAACTGTCGTGGCGCGGCTTTCCCGCCGAGACGAAGAGCTTCACGATCA
The DNA here is from genome assembly GCA_003170315.1 of Acidimicrobiaceae bacterium. Classification (GTDB taxonomy): domain Bacteria; phylum Actinomycetota; class Acidimicrobiia; order Acidimicrobiales; family RAAP-2; genus RAAP-2. The sequence continues at coordinate 16,538 of PNAH01000004.1, read as the reverse complement.
CCGTGCACGACCCCGACGCGCCCACCGGGAGCGGCTTCTGGCACTGGCTCGCGGTGAACGTCCCGGCCGAGGTCAACGACCTCTCGAGCGGTGCTGGTTCGGAGGGTTCTGACAATCTGCCCGACGGTGTCGTGCAGCTGCGCAACGACGCCGGGACCAAGGGATACGTGGGTTCGGCTCCGCCGCCCGGTGACCTCGCGCATCGCTATGTGCACACGGTGCACGCACTCGACGTCGAACGACTTGACGTGGAGGCCGACTCGTCGGCCGCCATTGCCGGGTTCAACCTGCGCTTCCACGCGATCGCTCGAGCCCAGATCGTGCCCGTCTTCGGATCCTGACCCTTTGGCGTTGATGTGGCGCGCCGTATAAGCGACGCCAGAGGCTCGGGGACGGCCGACGTGATTCGGATGCGCGAAGTTCGAGGAGCTCGCCATTATTGTGAATCGAATCAAGCAATGGGCGAACTTCCTGTCGGTTCGTCGTGGTGAAGTCCGCGAATCGTAACTACTGGGGATGCAATGAGCGAAAATGAGGGACCGGGCCCCTTGGCCCTGGTCGGTTCGGGTGAGTACCTGCCCCAAATGGCCGAGATTGAAGGCGGGCTCATCGCCGGTCGCTCGCCACGGTACGTGCAACTGGCGACGGCGTCGGTGCCCGACGGACCGCCCGTGGTTGAGCGGTGGCACAACTTGGGCCGAGCGCAAGCCGAACGACTCGGCTTGGAGGCCGTGACGTTGGACGTCAACGATCGCCACGACGCCGAGGACGCATCTATTGCCGCGCAGGTGGAGGGCGCCGGCTTGGTCTATCTCTCCGGTGGCCACCCCGCCTATTTGGCCGAGACCCTGCGCGGCACCTTGGTGTGGGACGCGATCGTCGCCGCCTGGCGCGCCGGTTCGGCCTTGGCCGGATGTAGCGCGGGCGCCATGGCGTTCTCGTCGTGGGTGCCCTCTCTTCGACACCCCCGCGAGGGCGGCACCGAAGGACTTGGATTACTGCCGCACCTTCGGGTCATCCCGCACTTCGACGCGTTCGCGTCGCGGATCCCCGACATGGTCACGCGATTCCTTTTGCCCCACGACCCGTCGATCACGGTGTTGGGAATCGACGAGGAGACCGCCATCGTCGGTGGTCCGAGCTCCTGGACAGTGAAGGGTCGCTCGTCGGCGTGGCGACTCAGCGATGACGGCCGCGAACAGATCGTCAGCGGAACGAGCGTCACCACGCCGCTGAACTGACGGGTCGCCGTTCAGCTCACCCAGAGGTCTTCCAGTTCGCGGCCCTTCGTTTCCGGCAACGTCCAGAAGAGCGCGGCGACGGTCATGGCGGGCAGGAACGTCAGTTGGGCGGCCAATGCGAATCGATTGCCAATGTCGGCAATGGCGCCGAACACGACCAGCCCGACGACCGCGCCGAGAACACCGGCGGCGAGGAACCAGCCCGACGCCGACGCCCGAACGGACGTCGGGAAAAGTTCGTTCACCAGCGAGCCGACCGCCGGCGCGAAAATCGAGCCGAACATGACGCCCATCACGTAGCCGGCGATCAAGTCGACGCGCGGGCCGGTGTAGGAGAGCACCCCGGAGAGCGCGAGGCCGACCATGCCGAGCGCCCCGGTGATGCGGCGTCCGAATCGATCGGCCATCCAACGGCCCATCAACAATCCGGAGAGACCCGTCGCCCCGGCGCCCACGACCATCAGCGCCGTCGTGGCGCCCGAGAGATGGTCGATGTTCTGAGCGAAGAGGAAAATGAAACTGTTCGCCGGTCCGGTGATGAACGAAAGGGCGAAGGCCATCGTCGAGAGCAGGATCAGTCGGCGGCGAAACGCTGGTCCCACGGCTCCGAGCACGGGTACGACGTGGTCGGGTGCCGCACCGGCGATGGCGAAGCGGTCCGGTTCGGTGGCCCAGCGACTGATGAGTGGCAACAGCGCCAGGGGAACGACGGCCATTAGCAACAGTCCTCGAAACCCCAGGGACTTCGAGGCCAGACTGTGGATGATCGCGGTGAACCCGGCGCCGATCCCGTAACCGGCGGCCACGAGCGCGAGGGCCTTGGCCCGGCTCGCCGAGTCGGTCTGTTCGGCGGCGATCACTTCGGAGAGTGCATTCGTAGCACTGAGGAGCGGTCGACCACAGGCGAAGATCACCACGAACCACCAGTAACCGGGACTCGCTGCCGCGAGCACCGTGGCGACGAGTCCGAGCCCCACCGTCGTGATCAGCATGCGGTGGCGACCGAATCGGTCGGCCATCGCCGTGAGGGGCAGCCCGCCCAGCGACGCCAGTCGAATGATGGCGAGGCCGACGCCGAGCTTGGTTCCCGAGAGTCCGGCCTGGTCGGCCAGCGTGGCCCCGTTCACCAGGTGGCCGAAGGTTCGCGCCACGCTGCCCAGGGCCGTGACCACGCCGAACTGTCCGAAACCCGAGGCGAAGGACGCGAGGACGGCGCCCAGGACCACGCGGTCGTTCCACCTGTGGAGTCGCGGAGTGCGCAAAGACGTGGGATCGGGCGACTGGGACATCAGCGCGTTCGCAGTGACGCACTCATTGGGCGAACGCCGGAGTCGTTTCGGCGACGAACGAACCAGAACGGGCTGTAAAGCAGGGCAAAGAACAGAGGAACGATGATGACGCCGGTCACTAGGTACCAGGGATACGGCCCCATGAGACGTAGAAGCGTCCACTGATGGGGCGCGTGGCGAAGGAACATGTAATTGGCGCCGATCAGGGCGTCGACCAGACTGACGAGGGCGACGTATATATACGTGATGATCGACGCCCGTGCGACGGAACCTTGCCGTGGTTCGATTCGCATACCCACGACGAGGAAGAGCGCCGCCACGATGATGAGCGTATGACCGATCACGTACTCAAAGAACTCGAGGTGGGGGAAAGGTACGTTCAGATCAGGGGTGAGCAGTCCCTGCACGGTTCCGGCGAGCGCCCAGAAGTACGTGAGCTCGACCAACGGGCGGCTCCGCCACCAACACGCCGCGGCGGCGACGATCAATGCGAAGTTGCAGAGCGCGAGGGGCAACGATGATCGGAGCATCCACGTGCCGTCCACGAGTTGGCGCACCGTATCGACGACGGCGTCCGATATCAAGACCACTCCGATGACTTTCGCCGCTCGCGGACTCCAGCGCCCCGGACGAAGTCGGGCCCACGTGCAGAGGATCACGCAGCCCATTGCCAGGACGGCGACGCTCAACCAGTAAGGCCCGGCGGAAATCGTGGCGTTGAACTCTCCCATCTCATTCGTGTCTAGCAGTGTTGTCCGCCGTATCGGAGACGGGGGCCATAGTTTTCAACCGCGATCGACACTTTGACGCGCCGCTCGACACCGGTGGGGATCGTGCTGCATCATGGAGATAACGAGGTCGTCCGAGAGGATCATGATGACTCCACGACAAGGGCGCGACAACGTCGATACCCGTAGAACGCACCAACGGACACCGTGCCCGAGGGTCACGCCATCATGACGAGCGGCGCGAATGCGTCCCGCGACGAGGAACTCGTCCTTCGCGACATTCGGGCGCTGCTCGATCAGTTGCTATTGGATCAGGACCACTCGCTCACGATGCGGAGTAATCTCACCGAAGATCTCGGCATCGACAGTCTCGCGCTAGTCGAACTCTGTGACCAGTTGGAACGAACCTTCGAAGTGTCGCTCCCGGACGAAGTCTTTCTCACCGCGACGACACCCCAACATTGGTTGGAGGCAGTCACCGTGGCTCGTGGAGGTGCTTCGTCAGTTCGCGACGTCGACGCATCATCGGACGCATCACCGGCGTCCGAGCGGTTCTTCGCCATTTCAAAGCGGTTGTGGTCCTTGGTGGCGGGCCGGGTCGCTCGTGATGCTCGTGCCGGTCGGGCCGTTTCGAACAGTCCATCGTCGGGTGCCGGATCGTTCCTCTATGCGCTCTACGCCTGGGCGCTCCTCATCCCGTTCGCCCTCGCGATTTGGTCGCTGGCGGTCTTGCCGATGACGCTGCCTCAACGCCGAAGTGCCGGTCGGGCGATCGCTCGCGGCACGTGTCGCGCCTTGGGTCTCTCGGTAAGCGTCGACGGAGAGTTGCCGACGTCAAAACGACCGTCCGTGATTGCCGCCAACCATTCGAGCTTCATCGACGGCCTGATGCTCTACGTGTACTTAGACCAATCACTCACCTTCGTCGCGAGCACGGACATGGAACACCAATTCCTGGTGGGTCGCATCATGAGGGGCTTCGGTTGCGTGTTCGTCGAACGGGGACGAGCCGAGCGCAGCGCCGCTTCGGTAGAACAACTAGTGGATACCATCCGTGGCGGACTCCATCTGCTCATCTTCCCGGAAGGTTCGATCAGCGCGCAACCGGGACTGCGCGTCTTTCGTCTCGGAGCCTTCGAAGCGGCCGCCTCGTCGAACTGTCCGGTCGTGCCGGTGGGCATCCGTGGATCGCGCGAAGTGTTGCGTCCGGGAAGCTTTCGGCCCCACCGTGGAGCAGTGCGCATCACCGTTGGTGAACCGGTGCTGCCCGCGGGCAATGAGTTCAGTGACCGCGTAGTGATGCGCGATCGGGTTCGCGACGCCATCGCCCAACTGTGCGGCGATAATGATTCGTAAGACGCAGCCGGGACGCGGGGGCAGCGACTAGTCGTGGATGCTCTCGAGGGTGAAGCCCGAGGCGTGCAGCATTTTTCGAAGGTCGACCACCTGCTGGGTATTGAGGTCCTTCCCGCGGGGCCGGTCGAAGACCTGGGTCTCGTCGCCGAGCGTCACGGTGTAGCGACCGTTGCTGCCCTCGGTGATGGATCCGACTTCTACTATGAGGGCGGCCGCGTCGTGCCACTCGATGTTGTGACTGGTGGGGTGGCTCAGAATTTTCTCCGCCGTTACCAGGTGATGTCCGGTGAGTTTCGCGTGTGCCATGCGGTGCCCTTCTTCGTCAAGTTCTCGTAGCCAACTTACGACGCCCGCCCGCTCGGCGTGCCCGATCGAGAGCGTCGTGACGCTCGTCGGGGGTGTCGCGGTCGGGGAGTGCCCGTTATACTTGCTTGCAGTCAAGCAACTAAATAGCGCAGAAGTGGATGTATGGCCCCCAAACTATTGAACGCGGATCACGGCGATCGCTACAAATGGATCGCCCTCACCAACACCACCTTGGGCGTCTTCATGGCGACCATCAACTCGTCGATCATCCTGATCTCCTTGCCGGCGATCTTCCGGGGCATCGGGATCAATCCGCTCTCGGCCGGCAACGTCGGCTACCTGTTGTGGCTCTTGCAGGGCTATCTCCTCGTCACCGCGGTGCTGGTGATCAGCCTCGGTCGTCTCGGCGACATCATGGGCCGGGTACGTATCTACAACCTCGGCTTCGCCGTCTTCTCCTTCGCCTCAATACTGCTCGCACTCGATCCTTACCGCGGCGGCTCGGGCGCATTGTGGCTCGTCCTGTGGCGCCTCGTGCAGGGAGTGGGCGGCGCCATGCTCTTCGCGAACTCGAGCGCCATTCTGGTCGACGCGTTCCCGTCGGACCAGCGCGGTATGGCCATGGGCATCAATCAGGTCGCGGCGATCGGGGGTTCGTTCATCGGTCTGATCGCCGGAGGACTCCTTTCGGTCGTCGACTGGCGACTGGTGTTCTGGGTCTCGGTACCCTTCGGCATCATCGGCACGGTCTGGGGCTATCACAGCCTGCGCGACAACGGCAAGCGCGCCTCGGCCACCATCGACTGGTGGGGCAACCTCACCTTCGCGGTGGGACTCACGTCGATTCTCGTCGGCATCGTCTACGGCATCCAGCCGTACCTGCATCACGCCATGGGATGGACGTCGCCGCGCGTGCTCGCCGCCTTTCTCATCGGCCTCGTCTTCTTGATTGCGTTCTTCGTCATCGAGAACCGCGTCGAGTCTCCGATGTTCAACCTGCGACTCTTTAAGGTACGCGCCTTCTCGACCGGCAGCGCGGCCGGATTCTTGGCGTCGATCTCGCGGGGTGGCCTGCAGTTCATGCTGATCATCTGGCTCCAGGGGATCTGGTTGCCGTTGCACGGTTACGCGTACTCCGCGACGCCGCTGTGGGCCGGCATCTACCTGTTGCCGCTCACTACCGGGTTCTTGTTCGCCGGACCACTCTCGGGCTACCTGTCCGATCGCCACGGCGCGCGAATCCTCTCGACGTCGGGCCTCTTGCTCTTCGGCGCGAGCTTCATTGGACTACTGCTGGTGCCCACGAACTTCAGTTACTGGGTCTTCGCGATCATGGTCTTTCTGAACGGTGTCGGCGGCGGGATGTTCTCCGCGCCCAACGCCGCGGCGATCATGAACAGCGTGCCCGCCGAAGAACGCGGGGGAGCGGCCGGTATCCAGGCAGCCTTTTTGAACACCGGCTTCGTCCTCTCTATCGGTGTCTTCTTCTCGTTGATGATCGTGGGTCTCACGAACACGCTGCCCAAGGCGATGTTCAAGGGACTGAGCGCGCACGGGGTGGGCGCGGCCCAAGCGCATGCAATCTCGAATCTGCCGCCGGTGGGCAGCCTCTTCTCCGCGTTCCTCGGGAAGAATCCCCTCAAGAACCTGTTGGGATCACAGGCGACTGCGCACGTCAATCACGCCAACTGGCTGGTGCTCACGGGCAAGCACTTCTTCCCCGACCTCATCGAGAGCTCGTTCCACCACGGATTGGTGATCGTCTTCGGCGCCGCCGTAGCGATGTCGGTCGTGGGCGCGCTCGCCTCGGCACTGCGCGGCCAGCGCTACGTCCACGAAGACCAGTCGATACTCGATCACCTCGGTGACGCCGCGGCGACGTCGAGTGCGGTGCCGGGCGAGATCGCCCTCGAGAGCGAGGTGGTGCAATGAAATCGGTGATCATTGATTCTGAACGGTCGTTGGAAACGGCCGCGAGGTTGCGACTGGTGATGCTGCGCTTGGCCCGAGCTCTCCGTCACCAGGCCAGTGCGGCGTTGTCGCCCTCGCAGGTATCGGCGCTGGCCAGTGTCGATGAGTTCGGACCACTTCGCATCAGTGCCTTGGCGGCGCTCGAATCGGTCGGCGCCCCGGTCGCGACGCGCGTCGTGGCGAGTCTCGAAGAACTGGACCTGCTGAAGCGAACCGATGACCCCGAGGACAAGCGGGCCTCGCTGGTCGAACTCTCCGAGCACGGACATCGCGTGCTGGAATCTCTCTGGCGCGAACGCACCATGGGACTCAGCTCTCGTCTCGAACGACTCAGCGCCGCCGAAAGGTCCCGCGTGGAATTGGCGTTGCCGGCCTTGGAGAAACTCGCCCGGGACAACTAGACGAATCGACTGACGTCGATCAGTCGACGGGGACGTCGCTCGAGCAGAACTTGCACTTGGTGGCGGCCAAGGGCAGCCCACCCGACAGGCAACTCGGGCATTCTTTCGTTGCTACCGGTGCGCCGAAGACGGTCGTGCCCCGGCGCTTCATGTAGTTGCGATACGGCACCACGATGATGAAATAGACGACGGCCATGAAGACCACGAAGTAGACGATCGCCGAGATGAAGGCGCCCATGTTGACGCGTTGTCCGTTCAGCGTCCACCCGAGACCCTTGCCCGAGGCGCCGCCGCCGGCGAACGAGTTGATCAGTGGCGTGATGATGTTGTCCGAAAACGCCTTGATGAGCGTGCTGAAGGCCAGCGCGACCACCAGGCCCACGGCGATCACAATCAACTCACCTTGCATCAGGAAACTCTTGAAACCCTTCATCGTGACTCCTTTGACGTGCCCGAGCGATTTCGAACTCTTCTCGTAACGATTCTTGTCAATCACGTGCAACGCGTGGTGCATGCCGCGGATTCGCCTTCGTCTCACCGGCGACGCCGATTCGTAGAGTGCTGTCGCCGATGCTAGAACTGTGCACGTCGCGGAGGAAGAATGTCGAACGTTATAGAGGTGGCGGGGCTCACCAAACGCTTCGGATCTCTCACCGCGGTGAACGACGTGTCCTTCAGCGTCGAGCGGGGCGAGATCTTCGGACTCTTGGGCAAGAACGGTGCCGGCAAGACGACCACGGTGGAGATCCTCGAGGGCTACCAGTCACCCGACGAGGGACGAGTGTCGGTGCTCGGCGTCGATCCGAAAAAGGGTGGCGGCGCGTGGAAGGACCGCATCGGACTGGTTCTGCAAGATTCGGACTTCGATCCCAGCCACACCGTGACCGAGACCGTCAAGCTCTTCGCTGGCTTCTTCTCGCATCCCAAGAGCGTGGCTGAGACGCTCGACCTCGTCGGCCTCACGGACAAAGCGGACGTGCGAATCGGACGACTCTCTGGCGGCCAACGGCGTCGAGTCGACGTGGCGCTGGGCATCGTGGGTTCACCGGAACTGCTCTTCCTCGACGAACCGACGACCGGCTTCGACCCGTCGGCCCGACGAGAGTTCTGGACCATGCTCGAAGGTCTGCGATCCGCCGGGACCTCCATCCTGTTGACCACGCACTACATGGAAGAGGCTCAGCACCTCTGTGATCGCATCGCGATACTGGCCGCCGGTCGCATCGTGGCCGAAGGCACCTCGACGTCACTGATCGCATTGGCCGGAACGACGACCGTGCGCTTCAACGTCGTCGACGGTCTCGACGTCGCGTCACTTTCGAACGGGGCCGGGATTGACTTTCACGTCGCGGGCGACGTGGTCTCGGCGGCGCTGGTCAACGCTCAGTCGGAGTTGCTGCGACTGTTGCAGTTCGTAGAGGGCGTTGGAATCGAGTTGGACGGTCTCGAGGTCGTGCGACCGACGCTCGATGACGTCTTCCTCGACGTGACGGGGGAGCGAACGTGAGATTCGTTCGACTGTCACTGCGACAGGCGCAGTACAACCTGGTGGCGTACACGCGCAGCGCGCGAACGGTCATCTTCGGGGTCTTGATGCCGGTCGGCTTCCTGGCGCTGTTCAATTCGGTCTTCGGCGGCAAGTTCAAGACCATTCCGGTCGGGGGTCACGACATCTCCACCATCGCCTTCTACACCGGTGGTCTCACGACCTACGGCGTGATGCTCGGTACCTTCACCGGGATCCTGGTGGCGATCGTCGGCGCTCGCGAAGCGGGCTGGCTGAAGCGCTTTCGCGGCACGCCGATGCCGGCGGGGGTCTTTCTCGCGGGCGAGATCCTGTACCTCTTCGTGACGTCACTGGGCTTGATCATCGTGATGCTGGCCGTCTCGCACTTCGGCTACAGCCTGTCGTTGCCGGCCCACGCGTACCTCGCGATCTTTTGCTACACCGTGCTGGGCGTCTTCGCCTTCTCGGCGATGGGCCTCGCGCTGACCAGATTGATCACGACGTCCGAGATGGCCGGTTCGGTCGGCCCTTTCACGGTCGTCATCTTGAGCTTTGTCAGCGGCGTCTTTCTGGCGCCCAATCTGCTGCCGCAGTGGCTCCTCACCTTCTCGTCGTACCTGCCGCTCGAGCCGATCGTGAGCGGGATGCAGCACGCCATCGCGCTGCCCGGAGGTTCCGGGCTCCAGCTGCGACCGTTCATCGTCCTCGGCATCTGGGGCGTCGTGAGCTTCGTGATCGCCCAGTCGAACTTCACGTGGGAGCCGCAGCGCCACTGATGCGCAAAATGCGACGCGGTAATGACGCGTCGCAGACGATTAGCTCGCCGGATCCTTGGGCAGGCCGAGTACGCGTTCGCCGATGATGTTGCGCTGCACCGCCGAGGTGCCCCCGCCGATCGTGAGCGCCTGGGAGTAAAGAAAACCGAAGGCCCACGCACTCCCGTCGGCGCCGTCCAGGCCTCCCGGCCCGCGGCCTTCGAGCATCCCCGCCGAACCGGCGAGGCGATGGGCGAGCGTCATGACTTCTTGGCCGTGGTCGTCGGCGAGCGCCTTGCGCACGCTGGCTTCGGCACCGGGTTCTCGTCCGGCCTGCGCCGCGGCGACGAGTCGTAGTCGCAGCAGCCGAAGAATCTCCCCGTGCGACCAACACTTGACGAGTTCGTCGCGTTCGAGGGCGTCGTGGGGAATGGACGAGGTGCGCACCAGCTTGACCAAGTCCGCGGCCGTTGGTCCGCGGCCCCAGAGCACGCCCTCGCCCGAAAGAGAAACTCGTTCGTTGCCCAGGGTGACTTTGGCCAGTCGCCATCCGTCGTTCACTTCGCCGATGAGATAGTCGGCCGGGAGCCGAACCTCGTCGAGGAAGACCTCGTTGAAGGCGTGGTCGCCGATGATGTCGATGATCGGGCGAATGGTGACGCCGGGCGCGTTCATCGGACAGATGAAGTAGCTGATGCCCTTTTGCGCAGCACCTTCGCTGGACGTGCGCGCGAGCAGGATGCCCCAGGTGGCCAGGTGGGCGTAGCTGGTCCACACCTTTTGACCGGAGATGATCCACTCGTCACCGTCGCGCTGGGCACTCGTCGTCAGCGAGGCGAGGTCGCTGCCGGCGTTGGGCTCGCTGAAGAGCTGGCACCAGAACTCCTCACCGCTCAGCAGTTTCGGCAGCCAGCGTTGCTGTTGCTCTTCGGTGCCGGCGTAAAGAATCGTCGGGCCGGCCCACCCGATGCCAATGGGATTGATGGGCAGTCGCACGTTGGCGCGTTTGAGTTCGTCGTCGATAAGGAGTTGGTGGTTGGCGTCGGCGCCGAGACCCCAGGGCCTCGGCAAGTGGGGCGCGACCAGTCCGGCCTCGGCGAGTTGAACGGGCGTGGGGTCGGGGTGCGCGCTGAGCCATTGGCGAATCGCGACGCGACGCGGGTCGTTCTCGTCGAGTCCGTCGTCGTCGATGGACACCGTCATCGGTGCGAGGAGTCCCCGGCCCTCTTCTTCGTGCTCGAGCAGCGCCTCCGGCGACTTCTTCATCACTACCTCCTTAACCACCGTACTCTCGTCATCTCATTGGCTGACCGTCGCAATGGTCCACGAAGAAGGGCACGTATTCGCTCGCAATTGGTGTGCGGCAGTTACAGCGCGGCGATGACGTCGCCAATGGCCGCCGGGATATCGGAGGCACTGGCGTAGACCGGCAACGCCGCGCCGGCCCGGCCGTGCAGGTGGGCGCCGAGCGCGGCGGCGTCGAGCGGGTCGTGACCCCGGGCGATGGTGGCGCCGATGACCCCGGAAAGTACGTCGCCGCTGCCCGCCGTGGCGAGGGTGGGCGTGCCCGATCGAACTACGCGGACCCGACCGTCGCGATCGGCGATGAGTGTTGTCGCGCCCTTCAGCAGTACGACGCAGCCAGTGGCGCGCGCGAGCGAACGCACGGCTTCGAGGCGATTGGCGGGCAGCGGCTCACCCGTGAGTCGCACGAACTCGCCTTCGTGGGGCGTGAGGACCCAACGTCGCTCACTTTCAGGGTCGTGGCGAATTAACGAACGATCCAGTCCGTCGGCGTCGAGGACGACCGGCACCGACACGTCGGCCAGTCGTTCGCGAAGCCAGTCAATGCTGTCGGTCCCGAGACCAGGACCGGCCACTACGCAGCGGCTGCGCTTCTCGACGACCGGATCATCGCTGCGCACGACCTCGGCCGGCAGGTCGATCAATTCGGCCACTTCGCCGCGACTCGTCAGGCGGATCATGGACGCGCCGGCCGCCAACGCCCCGCGCACGACGAGGTCGGCGGCGCCGGGCATCAAGGATGAACCCGCGAGCACCTGAATCGCGTGCGTCCATTTATGGTCACTCGCGTCGCGTTGAATCAATGCGTCGAGGTCACGGTCCTCGACCAGCCCGTCCTCGAAGTGCCGCACGATGCCGAGTCCGGCGAATCGAAGCTGACCGCAGAGCGCGGCCGCCGGTCCGATGACGTGGGCTGGCTTCAACGCACCCAGAGCGACCGTCACGTCTGCCGGCATCGGGTGACCGAGTAGCTCGCCGCTGTCGGCGTCGACGCCCGAGGGCAGGTCGACCGCGAGCACCAGCGTCTCGCCGGAGACAGTGGGCGCACCGTAGGGACGCGAGCAACCGAGACCGTAGGCCGCATCGATAACCAGGTGGAAGCCCTTCAGTTCCTTGGGCGGCCTTGCAGTTTCGATGACGTCAACCTTGGCGCCTCGGGAGCGGAGCCACACGGCCGCGACGCGACCGTCGGCGCCGTTGAGGCCCGGTCCGACGAGCACCGCGACGCGCGCTCCGTAGCACGAGCCCAGTATCGATTGGGCTTCGAGCGCTACGGCGGTGCCGGCCGCCTCGACCAGGGCGTCGCTCCCGCGCGCCTGCACCGCGAGGGCGTCGGCCTCGCGCATCTTCGACGCGGAGAGTATCGGGATCACGCGTCGGTCTCGATTGATCCTCGAAGAAGTGACGGCCACGGTCCCATGCGCAGACAACCTTAAACGAATCGATTTCTTCGTGGTCGAGCCGGGCAATGGTAGGAAATCGCGGGCCCGCGTTCCTAGGCTGAGGGGGTGGAGTCCGTGACCCAGTTCGATCGTGCCGCCGGTGCCCTCTACGGCCTCGCCATCGGTGACGCGCTCGGCATGCCGACGCAGATGATGTCGAGAGACGAAGTCGTGAGCGTTTTTGGCACCCTGCTCGTCGATTTTGAACCGGCGCCGACCGATCACCCCGTCGCCGAAGGCATGACCGCCGGTCGTATCACCGACGACACCGAACAGGCGGTGCTGTTAGCTACCGAACTCATCGCGGGTCACGGTGAAGTCAATATTCAGAGCTGGGCCGACACGCTCATCAACTGGGAAGAGTCGATGAAGGCGAAGGGATCACTCGACCTGCTCGGACCTTCGACCAAGCGGGCCATCAACGCGCTCATGGCCGGTGGTGATCCCGAAGAGGTCGGGCGCCGAGGTGACACCAACGGCGCGGCGATGCGCATCACCCCGGTGGCCATCGCGGTTCGATCGCTTGATCTCGATGAACTCGTCACCAGCGTCGCGCAAGCGAGTCGACTCACGCACAATACGAGCGTGGCGCTCGCCGGCGCGGCCGCCGTCGCCGGCGCCGTGAGCGCCGGCGTCGAAGGCCTCACGTTCGAGGTGATGATCGACACCGCCTGCGAAGCGGCGGTGCGCGGATCTCGACGGGGTCACTGGATTGCCGGAGCCGACGTCGCAGTGCGAATCCGGTGGGCCATCGATCTGGTCCACGGACTCGATGCCGAGGGCGTCGTCGACCTGCTGCCGATATTGGTCGGCACTAGCTTGGCGACCTGGGAGTCGGTCCCCGCGGCCTTCGCCGTCGCCAGTGCCTTCAGCGAGGAACCGTGGTTGGCCTGTCGGGTGGCCGCGTCGCTCGGTGGCGACAGTGACACCATTGCCGCCATGACCGGAGCGATCGTCGGATCGCGATGCGGCATCAACGTCTTTCCGCTCGCGGCGCGAGAGACCGTGTCGCGAGTGAACGGTCTGGAGTTGGACGAGATGGCGCGACGACTACTCGAACTGCGAAACGGTCCCGCACAAAGCGCCGCGTGAGCGACGCGCCACGTCTGATCCTCGTCGACAGCGTCGTGGTGGACGTCGTCTTGAACGTCGACGCGTTGCCGGAACGTGGCTCGGACACGTTGGTCGAACGAAGTGACTCCTTCGCCGGCGGGGGATTCAACGTCATGGCGGCCGCGTCGCGACTGGGACTCGCGTCGGTCTACGGCGGCGTCGTCGGACTCGGACCGTTCGCCACGATCGCCCAAGAGGCGATGCGCGAGGAGAACATCGTGGTCGCGACGGCCCCGAACCATGACGTCGACACCGGCTTCGTGGTCGCCATCGTCGAAGATAACGGTGAACGGACGTTCCTGACGAGCACCGGCGCTGAAGCCACGCTTTCCACCGCTCAACTCGACGAACTGGACGTGACCGAACGCGACTTCGTCTACTTCTCGGGCTACGCGCTCTTGCACGAGAGCAACGCTCGAGCGCTGCTTTCGTTTCTGAAGCGGATTCCCGCCGCGACGTGCTTTCTCTTCGATCCCGGTCCGATCGTCGATGAAATCCCCGACGCCCTGCTCGAGGCGGTCTTCGACCGCGTCGATTGGTTCTCGTGTAACGCGCGCGAGGCGCGCCTGCTGACGCACTCCTCGGACGCCGAAGCAGCGGCGCGCCTCCTGCGCGGACGCATGAAGCACGGAGGCGCCATCGTGCGAGTGGGGGCCGAAGGATGCGTCGTCGCCGAATCGGAGCGTTCCAGCGAAGTGGTGGCGGGCTTTCGCGTGGAGAGTGTCGACTCCAATGGCGCGGGGGATTGCCACGTCGGAGCGTTCGCCGCTCAGTTGGCGCTCGGTCGCCCCGCGTTGGAGGCGGCGCGCTGGGCCAACGCGGCCGCGGCGATGTCAGTCACGAAGCGCGGTCCCGCGACTGGTCCCACGATGCCCGAACTGGCAGAGTTCCTGCGTTAGAAGAAGACCGAGCAGAGCTCGTAAATCTCGCGCGGCACCTGGCGCTGGCCGCCGATCACCGACGACAGGGGACTGAGGACGACGGTGTTGTCGCGCACCACCGGGATCGTTCCGAACTTGCCCGACGTCACGGCGTCGTAGGCGCCGGCGCCGACGCGCGTGGCCCAGATGCGATCGTGCGCCGTCGGGCTGCCGCCACGCTGCAGGTGACCGAGGACCGTGGTGCGAACTTCGATGTCCGTGTGCTCTTCAATTTTCGACGCGACGAACTGACCCACGCCCCGCGTCGCCAGGCGCACGCCGCCGACGCCCTCGGTGGAAAGTTCGCCCTCTTCGGTGCCGCCGAGCGTCGAGAGATTTATACCCTCGGCGACCACGACGATGGAAAAGGCCAAGCCGGCCTCGACGCGGCGTTCGAGGTGCTTCATGATGTCGTCCATCGTGACCGGAAACTCCGGTATCACGATCATGTCGGCGCCGCCGGCCAGTCCGCCCATCGCGGCGACCCAGCCGGTCAGTCGTCCCATCGTCTCGACCACCATGACGCGATGGTGCGACGCGGCCGTCGTGTAGAGCCGGTCGATCGATTCGGCCACGATGCTGATGGCGGTGTCGAAGCCGATGCAATAGTCGGTGCCGAGCAGGTCGTTGTCGAGGGTCTTGGGCACGCCGACGATGGGCGCACCGTGATCGGCCAGCCAGGTGGAAATTCGGTGCGTGCCGTCGCCGCCGATGGAGATCAATCCGTCGAGGTGCTCATCGATCGCGGCCAGCACTCGTTCTCGACCGCCCGCGGGGTCATCGAGGTTGTAGCGCGCCGTGCCAAGTAACGTCCCGCCCTGGGCGATGACGCCTTGAAGATCGCTGGCGACGAGCGGACGCCCGGCGTATTCGCTGGCCAGTCCGGCCCAGCCGTTGGCGATGCCGATTACTTCGTGTCCGTCGCGCAGCGCCATCTGACCAATGGCTCGAATCGCCGCGTTGAGGCCGGGCGCGTCGCCACCCGCCGTGAGAACACCGATACGCATTGCAACTCCTCTGAACCCAACCGCCATTAAGTCTACGCAGTGACTTTGTGGTCCTTCATCGCATTGAAGGCGCGAATTTCCCTCGGTCGCCGATGCATCGTTCCCGAGGATTCTGTCGCCGCAAGGTCGATTGTTCGTGCGCCGACCGAGGCCCGTAGTGGGAGGTCAGGACACCGGAACGGGAGTCGCGGCGACGTCTTCTTGCTGGCGAACCTGGCCGCCCGTCAAGAGGACGGTGGCGAGGAAGCTCAGCACCAACGCGGCGAAGACGCCGAGGTTCGCGAAAGCCCAGTCGCCGCTCTTGCCCCCGAGGTGGAGTGGTCCGAGCAGGTACCCCTGCCACTTCAGCCAGTTGGCGCCGGTGTTGGTCACCAGACCCCAGCCGATGAAACTCGCGACAATCGTCGTGACGACCGGAATGAGTCGGATGTCGCCGTAGCGACCGGAGTTACGGAAGAGGTCGGCGTCGACGTAGTCCTTCTTTCGCAGGACCATGTCACCGAGGAAGACACCGCACCACGCCGCGATCAGTACGCCCACGGTGATCAAGAATCCTTCGAACTGAAAGAGGAAGTTGTTCTTGAAGAAGACGATGTAGATCGTGCCGATCACCATCACCGCGCCGTCGACCCCGGCCGCCGCGTATCGCGGAATCTTGAGACCGGCCGACAGCAGCGAGAGTCCCGAGGAATAGATGTCGAGCACCGCGCCGCCGACGAGACCGAGGACCGCCACGATCACAAAGGGGACGAGGAACCACGTGGGCAAGAGGGTGGCCAGCGCTCCGACGGGGTCGCTGCCGATCGCCGAACTGAGCGTTGACGACGAGCCCGCCAAGAGGAGGCCGAAGAAGACGAGGATGACGGGCGCGATCGACGAACCGAACGTCGTCCACCACACGACGCCGCTGGTCGACGCCTTGCGCGGCAGGTAGCGCGAGTAGTCGGCCGCGGCGTTGACCCAGCCGAGTCCGAAGCCGGTCATCACGAAGACGAGGGCGCCGATGAGGCTTTGGAACGATCCGCTGTGCACGTGCGACACGACGTGCCAACTGACGTGCTTGAAGGTGAGCACGATGAAGAAGACGGTAAGGACTCCGGTCACCACCGTGATGACGGCCTGCATCCGCATGATCAGGTCAAAGCCCATCACCCCGCCGGCGATGATCAGCGCCGCGATGACGACCATCGCGACGGC